>NZ_PDUD01000018.1 GCF_002646595.1 Flavilitoribacter nigricans DSM 23189 = NBRC 102662 | reverse complement strand
CAAGTATTTGCGGTAATCAAATATGATCGAAAATTTGATAATCGATATTATCTCAAATACAAATCAGCATAATTTTTTCACTCTTTTGCTTGCATGGGAACACAGTTCATCCCGAATTTCAGCCTAGGCCAAAATTCGGGATGACTCATGTTGGTCTGGTGGTGGTGAAGAAAAGACTTTCTAAGTTTCGAAAACTTAGAAAGTCTAAAGTGCTATCCCTCAATGGCTTAGTTTCATAGGCCCGAACGGCATCTTGCCCATCGCCGCATCCACCGTACCCGCACTCAGGAGTTCGGAACCGGACGCCTCAAAGTACTCCACCCGGATCTGGTGTTTCCCTTTTTCCAAAACGATACTGCCGTATTTCGTCTGGTTGCTGTGATCCCCGTCGTGATCGATCACCAGCCGGCCGTCAATGTACAGGCGGGAGCCGTCATCCGAAGCCAGAAAGAACTTGTGAATACCGGTTGAACCGATCTCTACGTATCCTTCCAGCACCACTGCGAATCGATCGTCCCGGTGTTCGAAACTGTTGACGCTGATATTTTCAGCGACGCCGGTACGAACCACTTCCAATTCATCGAATGGCGGAAGTTGTTTCCATTTCCCTTCGTAATATTTATAGGCCAGGCCGCTTTCGGTGCGTTTAGTCTTTTGGGCCGGCAACGGAGCCATTTGGGTAAACGATCGCTGGATCAAGCGACTGGCCTTACCCGCCGGAGTGAAGGCTCTCACTTTTAGTTCTACACTTTTATCGATCTGGAACGGTCCGGTGTATTTCGTCGACTGGCGACTGGGTTCGGAGCCGTCCAGTGTATAATAAATCTCGTGGGTGGTTTCCAGAGCGGACATTTCCACCGTGGTTTCCTTCTGAAACACAAAGTGGTCGACATTCAGATGTGGAGCCGGCGGCTGCATCATGCTGGTGGAGTTATCTTCTTCCTTGGTCATCTGGAAGGTATCAAACAGGCGGCCTTCATGGTCAATAGCTTTAAAAACCAGGGTTTTATCAAATACATTGAACGTGGTGTAATGATGGCCGGTCTGTAATTCCTGGGTGAACCAGGAGCGCGCCGGGTCAAAATCTTCCAAACCGCCGCCGGCACCGCCGGAATTGATGTATACGACACCATCCTTGAGATTAATCGCATTATCAAATATCGGCCAGCTTCTTTCGTACATGTGTACGTGGCCGAACAGGCAGAAGTCCACATTGTAGGCATCGTACAAAGGCGTAAGATCCCGCGCGTGGGTACCGTAGGAGGAAGCGCCGATATAGGTATCGCCATGATCATTTTCCTCACTGGAGTAGGGAGGATGGTGGTGCACCACAAATTTCCAGGTGGCTTTGGATTTGGCCAGTTCCCATTCCAGCCAGTTATACTGTTCGGAGCCTTCCGAAATGTCCCGGTTGGTGTCGATCATGAAGAACTGGGCGTTGCCGTATTTGAAGGTATAGTAATATTCCGGAGCGGGATTTACCATGTAATCGTAATAGTGTTGGGCATCCTGCTCGTGATTGCCCAGTACGGTATACATTGGGTAGCGGCTCATGGCTACGTGGCCATTAGGGAAAAACTGCTGGGTCCAGTCCGTTTTTCGGGTGCCCTGGTCGACAATATCTCCAGCGTGCACAATGAAGTGCGGACGACCTTCCCAGATCTTCTGAGCGATCTTGCCCCAGGCCCAGGGCGTACGACCGTTCTGCTGGGAATCACCGATGAAGGCGAATGCATAGGCATCTTCATCCTTCACCGCCGTTCGGAAAGTATAGACCGGGCTGATGAGCTCCTGTCCGTTCTCCAGTACACTTTTTATCCGGTAAACGTATTTGGTGGCGATTTCCAGTCCGCTGAGTTCAACTTCATGGAGCAGTCGTTCGCCGTCGATGGTCTTGTTCAGTGACAGATTGGGCTCTTTGGCATCGAGCAGTGCCTTCCCGTATTCCACCACGGTCGTGGCCGGACTTGAAGTTTCCCAAAGCACATAGATGCCGGTTTGGGAAGCAAACTGTAAATAAGGTTTGACCAGGAAGGTGTCCTGTTGAGTTTGGGCCATTAGCGTCAGATGCGCCAATAGCGTTACTGTTAGGATTAAGGCGTTTTTCATTTTTTTGCGCAAAAAAGGTGAAAATGAATGAATAGGGTGAAAATGGTTGATTAAGCCTTTGTTAATTCTCTGGGCTTCGGCTAAAGATAAATATGCATTGACGGGCAGCACAGTGAAATCGAAAAAATCCTTTATTTTTAAAACAGTTTCTATTAAGCGAAACGAGCAACGAAAAACCTGCCCAGTATGCAAGACTTTTTATCTGAACACCTGCGACAGCAAACCCGTCGTGACTTTTTACGAAAAACAACCAATGGCCTGGGGGCCCTGGCCCTGGGTTCCTTACTGGGACCCGAACTATTTGGCCGGCAAAGTGGCCCTCCGGTTCCATCGCCCGGGAACATTCCCAACGGGGGAATCCTCCAACAGCTCCACCACGCGCCCAAGGCCAAGCGCATCATTTATCTGTTCCAGTACGGTGGACCCTCCCAGATCGAACTTTTTGATTATAAACCGGAACTGATCCGCCGCTGGGGCGAAGAGATCCCGGACTCCGTTCGGGGAAACCAGCGGCTTTCCGGCATGTTAACCGCCCAGGCGACATTCCCGCTGGTAGGTTCCAAATTCGGCTTTCAGCAACACGGCCGGAACGGCACCTGGGTAAGTGACCTCCTGCCGCATACCTCCCAGATCGTCGACGATATCTGCGTGATCAAATCCATGCATACCGAGGCGATCAATCACGAACCGGCCCTCATTTTTTTTCAGTCCGGCTCGCAGCAGACCGGTCGGCCGTCGGTCGGGTCCTGGTTCAGTTACGGATTGGGCAGTCCGAACCAAAATCTGCCTTCCTACGTGGTCATGCTGTCCAAGGGACGGGAGGATGTCCAGAATCTTAATAAAAATGCCTGGAGTAACGGCTTCCTTCCCTCGCACCACCAGGGGGTACAGTTCCGCTCCGGACGCGATCCGGTCCTGTACATCAACAATCCGGACGGGATCGACCGCCATTCCCGGCGGAGGGCTCTGGATTATCTGACCGAGCTGGAAAAGGAACAAAAGCTGGAATGGGGTGATCCGGAGATCGATTCCAAACTGAACCAGTACGAAATGGCCTACCGCATGCAGGCCAGCGTACCGGATGTGACGGATCTCTCCGACGAGCCGGATTACATCTTCGATATGTACGGACCGGATGCCCGCACCCCCGGCACATTTGCGGCCAATTGCCTGCTCGCCCGGCGTCTGGCGGAACGCGATGTGTGCTTTATCCAACTATTTCACATGGGCTGGGATCAACATGGAGGTTTGCCCGGCGCCATTCAGAAAATGACCAGTTCGTCCGATCAGGCATCAGCAGCACTCGTGAAGGACCTCAAGCAAAGGGGATTACTCGATGATACCCTGGTTATCTGGGGTGGCGAATTCGGCCGTACCAGCTTTTCTCAGGGTAAATTGACCAAAGAGAATTACGGTCGGGACCACCATCCGCGCTGCTTCAGCATCTGGATGGCCGGCGGCGGGATCAAAACGGGCATGAGCTACGGTGCCACCGATGACTTCAGTTATAACATTGCCCGGGATCCGGTGCATGTCCACGATTTTCAGGCAACCATGCTCCATTTGATGGGCGTGGATCACGAACGCCTCACCTTCAAACACCAGGGCCGGCGGTATCGCCTGACGGATGTTTCCGGAAAGGTGGTAAAGGATATCCTGGCCTAGAACATGCGCGTAGGGACCGCCGGCTTGCCTATTGACGTTTAGCCCGATGGTCTGTTTGTCAAACGATTTTACCAATACTTTATGAATCGATCATACCCTCTCCAATCCTGTTTTTTATTGATCTCTTTGGGGCTGATGTTGGCCTCCTGCGGTGGCGAATTGCCCGAAGACGTAACCGCAGCTGCGGATAAGCTCCCGGAAAAGGTGGACTTTAATTTTCACATCAAGCCCATCTTATCGGATCGGTGTTTTGCCTGCCACGGGCCGGACGCCAATAAACGGGAGGCGGAACTGCGACTGGATATTGCGGAAAATGCCTACGCCGCTCTGGCATCCGGTAACGGTTTTGCCCTGGTGCCCGGGAAAGTTGCGAAAAGTCAGGTCTACCACCGCATTTTAAGCGACGACCCGGAATTGATGATGCCGCCACCGGAATCCAACCTCACTTTGTCGGCGGAAGAAAAAGCCCTGTTGGTTCGTTGGATTGATCAGGGCGCGGAATATCGAGACCACTGGGCCTTTATTCCGCCCCGGAAAGAAGCGCTGCCGGAAGTAGAACAATCCGAATGGGTAAATAATGAGATTGACCGGTTTATCCTGTCCAGACTGGAACGGGAAAATATCGCTCCCAGTGACCGGGCCCGTAAAGAACAACTTATTCGCCGGCTGACCTTTGACCTCACCGGATTGCCACCCACCTTAGCGGAGATCGATGCCTTTCTGTCGGATGAGCGGCCAAACGCCTACGAAAATCTGGTGGACCGCCTGCTGGCCTCTCCGGCCTACGGCGAACGGATGGCGGCCCACTGGATGGATGTGGCCCGATATGCCGACAGCGAAGGTTATCTGGACGACTTCTGGCGGCGGATGTGGCCCTGGCGGGACTGGGTGATCGAAGCTTTTAATAAGAATTTGCCCTACGATCAGTTTGTCTTGTGGCAGATCGGGGGTGACCAGATCCCCGACGCGAGTCACGAGCAGGTGCTGGCTACGGGGTTTAACCGCAACCACAAACACAATTCGGAAGGGGGCATCATACCGGAAGAATTCCGGATTGAAAATGTGGCGGACCGCACCAATACCCTCGGGAAAGCCTTTATGGGACTTACCCTCGGTTGTGCCCGTTGCCACGATCACAAGTACGATCCGATCTCTCAACAAGACTATTACCAACTGTTCGGTTTTTTCAATAGTACCAATGAACGCGGCGACGGCATTCTGGGCAACGGTGCGATCGATCCGGGGCCGACTTTGCCCCTAACGCGGGAAGAAACCCGGGAGATCGTTCGCTTTATTGAAAATAAGATCGATCAGAAAAAGGAAATTTTGGAAACAGCGCGGGATAAGTCGGATCCGGATTTTTCCCGGTGGGATGATCAGGCAGTCGATGGGCAATTAGCTGATGCCATCCGGGACAAGAGGGTAGCGCGGTACACCTTCGATGCCATCAAAGATCACCGGTTTACCAACGAGGTTCATCCGGACCAGAGGGGTTCCTTCTGGGAAACCAGCGTTGTTCCGGGACACCAGGGGGAAGCGCTGCAGATGGAAAGCGGCGGCACCGTTAATTTTCCGGGAGACGGCATCACTTTCGAACGTACCGAGCCATTTTCTTTTAGCTTTTACATCAATACGCCCAAGGCATTCGAAGAGGCCAATGTGATCTTCAATGCCAATAGCCGGGTGCAGGGATATCGCGGTTACGATGTGGTAATTGACAGCAACCACGTCAGTTTCCGGATCAATCACGCCTGGCCGTACCAATCCCTGCACGTAGAATCTGTCAATGAACTGCCGCTCAACGAATGGGTCCAGCTTACTTTTACCTACGATGGTAGCAGCCGGGCGGAAGGAATTAGGATGTACTGGGACGGTGAACCCGTCGCTACCCGGATCATCCACAACCGGATCTACCGGAGTGCAATACCACGGAATGGGACTTATATCTACATTCCGTATAACGGTATGGGAGCCGGTAACCGGCACTACGATGCGGATTTTGCGGGCGGGAAGATCGACGATGTGCAGGTATTCAACAATGAATTAAGCCCGGTAGAAGTGGCCTATGTATACGATCCGAAACCCGCTTTGGCAAAATGGCGATCCGACCAGCAAGGGCGGCGGGCCTTTTACCGGCTCAATCACGATCCCGCCATTGCCGCTGCCCGCGACAGCTTGCAATTCTGGCACCGCAAACATCTGGCAACCATTGACACGGTTACGGAGATCATGGTTATGGGAGATCTGGAACAACCCCGACCGACCTATCTGCTGGAACGGGGCGAATACGATAAACCGGGCGAACCGGTAGAGCCGGACGTTCCGTCGAGCATTTTGAGCTGGGATGAGGATTTGCCCCGCAACCGCTACGGCCTCGGGCAGTGGTTGATCGATAAGAACAATCCGCTGACGGCCCGGGTAATGGTCAACCGGCTTTGGCAACTGGTCTTTGGCCGGGGTATCGTTCGCACTTCGGAGGATTTCGGCAATCAGGGCGAACTGCCCACGCATCCGGAACTGCTCGACTGGCTGGCGGTCACCTTTATGGACAACGACTGGGATATGAAGCACATGCTGAAACTAATGGTCATGTCGGCTACATATCAGCAATCCTCCGTAGTTCGCCCCGAACTCCGGGAGCTTGATCCGGATAACCGCCTGCTGGCCCGCGCTCCCCGCTATCGCTGGGATGCAGAGATGGTACGGGATAATGCCCTGGCGGTAAGCGGGCTGTTGATCAATGAAGTCGGTGGTCCCGGCGTATTTCCCTACCAGCCGCAGGGACTCTGGCGGGAAGTCTCCAACCATCCCTGGGGGCCTTTCTACCATGCCGATAATGGAGATGGATTGTACCGAAGGAGTTTGTACACGATCTGGAAGCGCAACGTTCCACCGCCGTACATGCTTATTTTCGATGCCAATGACCGCAATCAATGCGAAGTACGCCGGCAGAACAGCAGCACGCCGCTCCAGGCGCTGGTGTTACTGAACGATCCGCAAATGGTGGAAGCCAGCCGGATGTTGGCCCAGCGAAGTTTGCTGGAAACCGGGGCTGATCCCGAAATGGCCGTGGAAAAGGCTTTCCGTCGACTCACCAGCCGGCCGCCGACTCCCAAAGAGCAGGCCATTCTGGACCGGCAATACCAGGAAGAGCTGGCGTATTTCCGGGATCGGCCGGAGGCGCTGCGTGAGTACGTCAGCGTAGGCGAAGCCGGGCTGTCCCAAAAGGTAGATCCGGTAGCGCTGGCCGCACTGTCTGTGGTCTGCAATACGGTGATGAATACCACGGAAGCCTATTACAAGAACTAATTACTCCGGATCGGGGTTAATAACAGCATTAGCTTCACACTGGCTTAACTTTGATTTTAAACGAAGACCTTAGTTTTGCCAAAAAATAAGCATATGCAATTAGCAAATCATCATGCCCATTCCAATTTCAGTGATGGACGATTGAGCCCCGAAGACTATCTGAAAAATGCGATCGATCAGGAGCTGCTGCTCTACGGCTTTTCCGATCACGCACCGATCCCACATGCTGATTTTGGGGCGATGAAAATGGAAGACCTGGCTGCTTATCTCAGCGAAGTTGACCGACTGAAGGAACAGTACGGCGACCGGATCCAGATCTACAAATCCCTCGAAGTCGATTATATACCGGGGATGATCAGTCTGGAAAGCCGGCACATTAAGGAAGCCGATCTGGACTATACGATCGGTGCCGTCCATTATGTCGATTTCTTCCCGGACGGACGCCCCTGGGGATTTGAAGCCTCGGTAGCGCAATTCGAAAGAGGAATCAACGAAGTTTTTCAGGGAGATGTTAAAGCTGCCTTAATGCGGTATTATGAATTGATCCGGATCATGGTGCGGGATTACCGGCCGGATATGGTTGCTCACCTGGACCGCATCAAAAAATTGAATAAAGGAGACCGGTTCTTTCCGGAACGGGCAAGTTGGTATAGGGAGGAAGTGATCCGTACAATGGAAGTGATCGCCCAGGCCGGCGTCATTATGGAGGTCAACACGAAAAGCTTTTACAAGAAAGAGTTGGAAGAGACCTATCCGGGAAAATGGGCCCTGGAGATCGCCCGGGAGATGAACATCCCGGTAAATATCGGTTCGGATGCTCACCATCCCGATGATATTACTAAAGGATTTGATCACGCTAGTCGCGTGTTGCAAGAGGTTGGTTATACGACCACGAAGATCTTTCTGGATGGGATCTGGCAGGAAGTAGAACTGGTCAAGCCGATGATCTACACCACCTAGCTGACATTTTATGCTTGCCGGTTACCACAAAACCGGCAAGCACAAAGGATCAGGCTCCGATGGCCTGATCGAGATCGGCAATTATGTCTTCTGCATTCTCAATACCCACCGATAGTCGCACCAGACCGTCCGTGATCTGGTTGGCCAGGCGTACCTCCGGGGGCACGCGCAGGTGAGACATGGATGCCGGGTGCAACACCAGCGTATCCACATCGCCCATGGTGGGGGCCAGTTTGCAAAATTGCAGGCGGTTCATAAAAGCCTTGCCCGCTTCCAGCCCACCGGCCAGTTCAAAACTCAGCATTCCTCCGAAAGCGCGCATCTGCCGTTTGGCCAGAGCGTGGTCCGGATGGGAGGTAAGGCCCGGATAATTGACCTGCTCTACCTGAGAATGTTCCGTGAGATATTTTGCGATCTGCAGGGCATTGGCACAATGGCGTTCCATCCGGAGCTCCAGCGTTTTCATGCCGTTGTTGATCAACCAGGCGTCCCAGGCATTGCTGTTCCCGCCGACGAGTTTAAGCCCCATAAAGATCTCCTCTTTTCCCGGCTGGCCTTTTTTTCCAATGATGGCGCCTCCGGTAGAGTTACCGTGTCCGTTGATATATTTGGTGGTGGAGTGAACGACGAAGTCTACGCCAAACGCGAAAGGCTGCTGGACATAAGGGCTGCAAAAGGTATTATCGGCAGTCACCAGACAGTCGTACCGTTGACCGAGATCAGCCAGTGCGGCGATATCCACACAGGCCAGGGTGGGGTTGGCCGGCGTTTCAAAATAGATCATGCGGATGCTGTCATCCTGCTGCAACAGCCTTTCTACCTGGTCGAGGTCCTGCAGGTTGGTCAGGATCGGATCGAGCCCGAGCGGTTGCAGGATCTTGTTGAAGAGTTCCGTGGTCCCTCCGTAGAGATTTCCCTGGGTAAGGATCTTTTGGCCGGGTTTTACACAGGCCAGCATCAAAGTTGTGATGGCATTCATACCAGAACTGAAAAGATAGCCGTAAGTTTCGATGTCCAGTTTATAGGCTTCCAGCGCGGCGATCTTGGCGGCAACACTTTCAATGGTGGGGTTACCAAAACGGCTGTAGAGGTGTCCTTCTTCCTCGCCGGTAAATACCGCCATTCCCTGCTCAATGGAGGAGAAGTCAAAGGAGGAGGTAGCGTAAATGGGCAGGGTGTGTGAGGCCGTGGTGCTTTCTTTGCGAATATCGTGTACACAACGGGAACCAAATCCGATCTTTTTCATAGTCTATTGTGATATTTTTGTCCTTTGAGCCTGCAAAGATGCCAAGAAAATTGAGAAGCTTTACCATTAGTTATATTTTTGCGAAAATTTACGAGGAGTTATGTCCACAGAAGAGCTAGACATTCAAGACAGTGAAGAACAGGAGGGGCTGGATTCGGATGATTATCAGGATCATCAGCAAATTGTGATCGATCCCAAACAGGCTCCCCTGCGGATCGATAAATTTCTGATGGATCGTCTGATGAAAGTTTCCCGCAACCGCCTGCAGAACGCCATTCGTTCCGGATCCATTCTGGTAGATGATAAAGAGGTAAAGCCGAACTTCAAAGTCAAACCCGGGCAGGTGATCACCCTGATCCTGCCGAAACCGCCCCAGGAACACCTCGGGCCGGTACAACCGGAAGATATTCCACTGGATATCCGTTACGAGGATGACGACCTGATGGTGGTCTACAAACCACCCGGCATGGTGGTTCACCCGGGCGTTGGGCATCCGAACGGAACGCTGGTGAATGCGCTGGCCTATCACTTTAAGGATCTGCCGGTGATGAAGGGCAACGATCCGGACCGGATCGGACTGGTGCACCGGATCGACAAGAATACCTCCGGTTTGCTGGTGGTCGCCAAGACGGATTACTCCATGACCCACCTGGCTAAGCAATTCTATAATCACACTGTTGACCGTACGTACCAGGCACTGGTCTGGGGAGAACCCGATCCACCAAACGGGACCATTACCGCCAATGTCGGCCGGCACCCGCGTTTCCGAAAACTCTTTACGGTATTTCCGGAAGGGGATGAAGGGAAATGGGCCGTAACCCATTACAAGACATTGGAGGGCATGTACTACGTCAGCCTGATCGAATGCCGGCTGGAAACCGGCCGGACGCACCAGATCCGGATCCACATGCAGCATCTCGGTCACCCGCTGTTCAGCGATGACAAATACGGCGGGGACCAGATCGTAAAGGGTACGGTGTTCAGTAAATACAAAAAGTTTGTGGAGAATTGCTTCACGGTGATGCCGCGGCAGGCGCTGCACGCGAAATCTCTTGGGTTTACCCACCCGGTAAGCGGAGAGCGACTGCATTTTGAAACGGACCTTCCCGAAGATTTTGCCGCCGTCATGGAGAAGTGGCGGACTTACGTCAACAGCCGCAAAACCCTGTAAACTGCGAGGAATGGAGTACCTGAAAAAGACCAGGGAGTGGGTCAGGAATTTTGTAATTGCCCTGAATCTTTGTCCGTTCGCCGCAGTGCCGTTTCGGAAAGACCAGATCCGCATTGTACTCGAGGAAAGCAGGGATCCCGAAGAGCTGGCTGACACCTTATTAAGGGAGTTGGATCATTTACTCCGTACGGATCCCAAAGCGGTGGAAACCACTTTGATCGTTCACCCGAACGTTCTGACGGATTTTCTCGATTACAACGATTTTCTGGGAGTGGCCGAAGATATACTGGAAGAGGCGGGACTGAACGGTATTTTGCAGCTGGCCTCCTTTCATCCGGATTACCAGTTCGCGGGCACTCCCCATGATGATCCCGCTAATTATACGAACCGTTCCCCTTTTCCGATGCTGCATCTGCTGCGGGAGGAAAGTATCAGCAAGGCGGTGGATAATTTTCCGGACCCGGATCGGATACCGGAGGTCAACGTAGAGCGACTGCGGACCATGACGATAGCTCAGATCCGGCAGTGCTGGACCAAACAGGAACAATAAAGTTTGAAATTAGTAGAAATATGAATTTAAACGAGCGACTGGATGCACTGGTGAAATTGGGGGAAAGTCTCCGAGGGGAGGATGAATACCGGGAAGCGGTGATCCATCGTACGGCTTTCAATAATCCCTGGTTCACCAAAGAAAATCAGCGGCTGGCGCTGGAAGCCATCAGTACCAAAATGCTAGATAAGGAAAAACTGGACCAGTGGCTGGATCGTTATGAAATGCACGAACCGGAAAACATCCGGTCGGTCGGCATGGTACTGGCGGGCAATATCCCGCTGGTCGGGTTTCACGATGTATTATGCGTCTTCGTTGCCGGTCACCACGCGGTGATCAAATTGTCCGATAAAGATCCCTACCTCCTGCCTTTCCTGCTTAAAAGGCTAAACGAGATCGATGAACGTACCGCAGCCTATTTTCGGATCGTAGAGCAGCTGAAGGACTTTGATGCCGTCATTGCGACGGGTAGCAATAATTCCGCCCGCTACTTCGAATCCTACTTCGGTAAGTATCCCAACATTATCCGGAAAAACCGCAATGCCGTGGCGGTGCTTAACGGGGCGGAGGATCACGATGAACTCATGGCGCTGGGTAAAGATGTATTTCGCTATTTTGGATTGGGATGCCGGAATGTAGCTAAACTGTATGTTCCCGAAGGCTACGATTTTGATCCGTTATTGACGGCGTTTCATGAATACCGGGACATCATTACGCACAGCAAATACAAAAATAACTTCGATTATAATTACGCCCTTTTCATGCTGAATAAGGTGCCTTACCGGGCGAACGGGTGTATCATTCTGACGGAAAATCCCAATCTACAATCGCACATTGCGGGCCTGCACTACGAGTACTACGATAGTGAGCAGGAACTGGTCACGGATCTGAAAAGCCGGGAGGAAGAGATTCAGTGTGTCGTGAGTAAAATGGATCTGGAAGAGGTGGAGCAATTTCCGTTCGGGAAAGCCCAGGAACCGGAACTATGGGACTACGCGGATGGAGTGGATACGATGAAATTTCTACTGGACCTTGATTAGAAAAATCATTGTGTTGGAGTTGTTGTGTGTTGGAGTGTTGAAGTGGGATTGAAAACTGCCGGGCTTTTTTCCACCCGACAGTTTTAATAAGATCTATTTCTTAGCCTTGATAGCTTCTTTCAGTTCCAGTTTTTTCGACTGTTCTTTCATCTTCTCGCCGATCTGCTGACTGGCGACAAAGCTGGCGGTCATATCCCCGAGCATATCGCTGGCCGAACTTGGTGCGTTGGGTAACATGATCAGGTTACTATTGGCGTTTTCACCCATGGCCTGCAGCGTATCGTAATGCTGGGTAACTACGATCAGTGCGGAAGCCTCCTGGGAATTGATCCCTACTTTATTGAGGATATCCACTGATTCCTCCAAACCTTTGGCGATCTCACGGCGCTGGTCGGCAATACCCTGACCCTGCAGTCTTTTACTTTCCGCTTCGGCTCTCGCCTTGGCTACGATCCGGATACGTTCAGCCTCACCTTCGTACTCGGCCGCTACTTTCTCACGTTCGGCTGCATTAATGCGGTTCATGGCATTTTTCACGGCGTGATCCGGATCGATATCGGTAACGAGTGCCTTTACGATGACGTATCCGTATTCGCTCATAGCGTCCGAGATCTCCCGGCGAATGGCCACCGCAATATCATCTTTGCGTAGGAACACATCATCCAGTTTCAGTTTCGGCACTTCGGCCCGGACCGTATCAAATACATAGGAAGTGATCTGCTCGTAGGGATTTTCCAGCTCGTAGAAGGCATCGTATACCGAATTGGATTTCACCCGGAACTGAACGGAAACTTTCAGTTTAACGAAAACATCGTCCTTGGTCTTGGTCTCTACCAAGACATCCAGTTGCTGGATCTTCAGATTGATCCGTCCGGCAACGCGGTCCAGGAAAGGGATCTTAAAATGCAGACCAGGCTGCCTGACACTATGAAATTTCCCCAGACGTTCGAGCACCGCAGCGGTTTGTTGTTTTACGGTGAAAATTCCCGAAAAGATAATAAAGAGCACAAATAAAAAGGGGAGCAACAATACAGTAGGATCCATATGAATAGTTATTTTATTGTAAATGTTATTTTCCTAAATCTAGGTACAATTTCAATGAATGGGTAATTTTTCAAGATGAAAATAGGAAATTACTCGATCACATAAATTTTTTCATTCTCAATAGGATAGCATACCCGTCTTTTCTATTGATATTAAGGTCAGCCTTTAATCTTTCGGCCCGCATTTTTAGGTTGGAAAGTCCCTGACCGCCTTTCTTTTTAATACTCTGGGCCGCAGCTCCGATCGATTTGGCGGTACCGGATTGATCTCCCATATTTTCGTGGGCATGGGCGGGTGCAAGTTGTTGCACCGGTGTGCCGTTATCCTGGACCGAGAGCTCAAAATAATTGCCCGATTGGCGCATATTGATAAATACGCGATTGGCGTTCGAGTGTTTCGCAATATTGTTGATCGCTTCCTTATAAATGAAGTAAAGGTCCTGCCGGATATTGGCGGGGATCTTCTGGCTGCGATCCAGCTTGTGACTGATCTGAATATCGTAACGGATATTCAGGGGCAGCAACATCTCATCGGCATGTTCGTGCATCCGGCCAATCAGATCTTCCAACTGATCCTTGCGTGAGTCTATCGACCAGATCACGTCACTCATTTTGGACATGGCCTTGCGGCTCACCTCTCCGATCGTTTTCAGGCGTGTTTGTATCCGGGAATCGGTTACCATGAACTGGACCAGATCCGATTGCATGGCAATGCCGGACAACAGTCCGCTCACCTCATCGTGCAGATCACTGGCCAGTTTGGTCCGCAGTTGTTCCATCCGCAGGCGTTGCCGCATTCTGGACTGGAATACCCAATAGATCAGACTGAAAATGATCAGGATAAAGAGGACCAGCACCCAGGTCTTTTCGTAAAACGGTTTTTTGACCTTGATGGGCAGCACAAATGGTTTGGCGCTCCAGTTGCCGTTGGCGTCGGCTCCCTCCACCAGCAGCGTATAGTTACCGGCCGGGAACTTATGGAAACGGATGATCGGATCATTATAGAGATTGCTCCAGGTCTGGCTGTTGCCGAGTTTCATCCGGTACTGGTTCTTCCCGGGACGGGAGAATTCCGGAAAGGTAAAATGCAGCGCAAAATAGGTGTCGTACGGCTCGATCACCAACTGGTCGATCTGGTGCAAATTGGATTCCATGACCATCAGACTGTCATCCCGGGAGCGGTACCGCTCGATCTTGGTGAGTAGCACGGTGGGTTTGGGTTCGTGCAGCAAGAGGTCTTTGGGCAGGAACACATTCAGCCCATTCACACTGCCGAAGTAATAGCGGCCTTTTTCGTCACGGTAAAAGGAAAACGGATTGAATGCATTGGCACTAAAGCCGTCTGCCTGGAAAAAGTTTTTGAAGGTATCGTCCGAAGGATCGTAAAAGGAGATCCCGTTATTGGTACTGATCCAGAAATTACCCGTCCCGTCCGGCAAAATGCCCGTAACTGTATTATTAGACAGTCCGTCCCGCCGGCGCAATACTTTGATCTGACCGCTTTCGCGATCGATAATATTTAATCCATTCTGGGTACCAAGCATAATGTTTCCGGCTTCGTCTTCGTAGATCAGTAAACAGGAATTGTGACTGATCCTGCGTTCGGGAGAATCGGCGTCCGTATGGTAGCGGACAAAATGCTGGTTGGTCGGATTGAAGGTATATACGCCATTGCCCGTCCCTACCCAGATCAGCCCGTCGCGACTCTGAAAAACATAGTTGGGAATGGACGTTTGCAGCGGGTTGTAGCTGTCCTGCAGGTAAAATTCGTTGTAAGTTCCGGTATTCGGGTTGAAGCTCAACAGAATGCCGTTGCTCTCCGAGGGGGAACAACCCAACCAGAACGATCCGTTTTCCGCAATGGTAAAGGCCCGGATCGGGTAGGGGATGTCAAAATCCTCCACCGTACACTGGTCCGGATCGTATTTGTACAATTTGCTGTTGAGCCGGCTCTCGCAGGCCGCTCCCCAGATGAAACCGTCAGCGTCTTTTACGAGATTGACGCCGCATTCCATATCGAGTTGCCGACCGGTAGCATCCCAGAAGGTCAGGGTATCCAGTAGATCAGTGGCCAGGTCCAGGCGGTACCAGTGCTGGCTTTCAGCGGCCAGGTAGACATAGTCGTCATCGCCGGTTATGCCTTTCAGAACGATATTGTTGTTTACTTCCTGGGACTCCTGATTGAGGTAGGTCTTGATCCGGAAACGATTATTCCGAACGACCTTGAATCCATCCTTGGTACCGAGAAAGATCGTTTTGAAAAAGTCTTCACTGAAGAGGCAAGTGATAATTTTGGGATCGTCCAGCAGATGGGAGAAATTCAGGATCTGGCCGATCGGCGTATAGGCAAAGACATTTTTTACCTCGGGCATCATACCCGCCGGTGAACTCTGCTGGATCAGCAGGTTGCCCGGTTGATCCTCCCAGATAGCTGTGTACAAACCGGATTGGTCGAAGCCCTTTTTCCGTTTAAACTTGAAGTCATCGTATTGGAGATCAAAAATTCCCGGAGTGTTTTCCCAGGCAACCCAGACCTGACCGAAGCGATCCTCGTGCAGGATATTGATCCGGTTGGGGTAGGGGATGGCACTTTGATCTTCGGGGCTGCGAAAATCATTGGCCTGGAAGTATTTTTTGATATTGCCTTCGGCATCCAGTAATTGTAAACCGATCGCACTGTCGTTGATGAGAAAATCTCCGTTGCTCAAATGCCGGAGCACGGCCTGGTAATTTTGCTCCACGCGGTGCGGCTGGTACAGCGAAAATACCGGCAGGAAATTGTTCTGCCCGTTGAATTGATACAAGCGGGTCGAATCTTCACTTTCATTGAAGGTCAGCACGAACATATCGCCCTGTTCATCCACCTCAATGGCCCGGACGATACCTTTTACGCCAGTGAGCGGACTGATCTCTACCTTCCGCAATTCGTAATTGAGCGGATCGAAAATATTGAACATCCAGGTGATGTTCTCGTAAAAGATCAGTAACTGATCCCGGGTATCCTGGTGGATGGACTGAATATTGCTGCTTAGAAGCCGGAGAGAATCATCCGGATCGGAATTGAAAACGGTAAAGTTGTAGCCGTCAAATTTATTGAGCCCATTGGCGGTACCGATCCACATCAGACTGTCCCGCCCCTTGATGATTGACCGGACGGACCGATCGGAAAGCCCTTCCTGCAGGGAATAGGTTTCGGCAATGGAAGTCCCTATCTGAGTCAGACCGGAACCGGCCAGGCAGAACAAGAAGCAGAAGGTAAATAGATATTTGGTTAAGCGCATGGGGATTTCACCTATCTTAGAAAGTGTTTAATCTTCAGCGGCAAATTCGGATTGTGTTCTTTTTTTGTTGATACTTGTCGGTTCAATTAAACCGATTGGTTCGTATTTTTACGAATGCATAAGCAAAAAAAGAATATTTGCCGATTAACTGTTTAAACTTAAACACTTTTTTACTGGCATGACCAGTTCATTCCTAATAGCATGTTTCCTTGTAAAGATACGAAATTCTGATATGAGCTGCTCACTTCAAGAGGTTTTCGTACCAGAACAGACCGCTTCGTCCGGGAAATACCAGATCGAGGTCCCCGTCACCATCCAGATCGGCGGCTTTAGGATCGAGACCGACCCCGGCGGGCCCGTTGGTCTGGATCGGGAAACGTTTAAACTTTTTTGCTTTTTTATCAAATTCGTACCGGTAGATCACCTGCGGGTCCGAGGCCCCGGGATCCTTGCCTTCGTGTGACCAATACCGCTTACCATTAACGAATTCCTTGGTGCCATTGTTGTCGAGATCGATCCAGAGCGGACTGTGTCCCTGGGACCAAGTACTGTCAACGAGGTGTTTTTGCCACGTTCTTTTTCCATTTTCGGTTTGCTGTTCCAGCCAGTAGAGTCCGTAGTCATGCCCGATGGACCAGATCAGGTCATTGTCTCCGTCTTCGTCGATATCCGCCACCACAATGGGCATGGAGGTACGGCCCAGTTCAAAATCCGGATGCCAGGTCCATTTTTCCCTGCGGGGATCTTTGGGGGCTTCAAACCAGCCGTTGGTACCGATAAAGTCGCCTCGTCCATCGCCGTTAAGGTCGCCAAATCCGCTGCCGTGCCCACCGCCTTCGTCTCCGATCTCGTACCGTTTCCATTCCGGTGCCGCTCCTTTTTTTCCGGGAATGTATTCCCACCAGGCGGCAAAAGCCCAGCCACTGGGGAGCACATCCATACGGCCGTCTCCGTCAATATCGTAGAGCCGGGCGGTTTCCATGTGGCCCGGTTCGGCGATCATGTGCTTTTTCCATGCGCCAAGTTCTTTACCGGGATGCTCTAACCAATACAGTGATTTGGACCGGAAGTTGGCGTGTACCAGATCGGTCCAGCCGTCCGAATTGACATCCAGTTCGAGGTGGGAATAGCCGTCGGGGCGGCCGTTGATGATCTCTACATCCCGGACGTGGTGGATCTTCCAGTCGGGACCTTCGTACCAATATCCACCGCTGACGACATCTAACTGTCCGTCGTGATTGACGTCCATAACGGCACAGGAACTAAAAGTCGCATTGGCATTGATGACGTGGAGTTTGAATTCGGGACCTTCCCCGTCCTGCGGAAAGAGAAAATCAGAGGCTTCGGCCGCGCTTTGGGCGTGGGCGCAAAGCATGGAAACGGCCCATAGGAAAGCCGTATTCAATATGGATCTTTGAATCATGCCTGGTGTGGTTTTTCGTTATAGTAGGAGCAGTTTGGATCCACCATTGCCCGGCAACGGCCTTATCGCAACCCGCCGGCGTACAAAAGCTGGTCATTTCACTTACTCCGGGAAATGAATGTACGAAAATCCCTCCACTTTCAAGCTTTGCCGGGAAAACAGTTGGCTAGATTTCTCCGTCCAGTTTCTTCTTGATCACTTCTGTACGGCTGTTTACTTCCAGCTTTTTATAGATCTTTTTGATATGATCGCGGACGGTTTCCACCGATATCAGATATTTATCGGCGATGAGTTTATAACTCAATCCGTCGATCAGCCCCTGGACGATCTGTTCCTGCCGTGGCGTCAGTTTTTTGTCGGGATCCTGGCGTCGGGGAGCAAAATGATTGATCACCTTGCGGGCAATGGAGGGCGACATATAGGAGCCGCCTCCGCCCACGGTCAGCAGTGCATCCCGGATGGATTTCAGGTCACTTCGTTTAGACAGATAAGAAACCGCTCCGGCGCATAAAGCCTTGAAAATGCGATCCGAATCATCGTAGGAGGTCAACATAATGATGTCAATATCCGGGCGTTCGTTCTTGATATGCCGGATGCCTTCCAGCCCCGACATGCCCGGTAGGTTGATATCCAGCAAGAGGATGCTGATGTCCTTGACGTATTTTTCCTGCTCTAAAAAGTCTTCGACGGAATTAGTAGAGAGTGCAATTTCCATATCGGCCTGACTGGCCAGGTAGATCTCCAGATTTTCCCTTACCAATGGCTCATCTTCGATTATCCCTAGTTTTATCATCTGGTAAAAAGTTGTACATTGTCGATTCTATAATAATACCCGCAATTTATAATTTTGTTGCGCTTAATTTTACTTTCGCCAAATCCTTCTTAAAAAAAACATATATGTTCAGTGCTAAAATCGGTGGCATCGGTTCCTATGTACCGGAATGGGAAGTAACGAATAATGACCTGGAAAAGGTGATGGATACTTCTGACGAATGGATACAGGAACGTACCGGGATCCAAAGCCGCAGGTACGGTAAAAAACACAAAGAGACTTCGACCACCATGGGCGCACGGGCGGCCGAGATAGCGATTGATCGCGCGGGTATCGATAAGGAAGATATTGATTTCATCATATTCGCTACCCTAAGTCCGGACTACTACTTTCCCGGATGCGGGGTGCTGCTGCAGCGCGAAATGGGCATTACGAACAAAGAGGTCGGCGCCCTGGATATTCGCAATCAGTGCTCGGGTTTTATCTATGCACTTTCGGTGGGTGACCAGTTCATCAAAACGGGCATGTACCAGAACATCCTGGTAGTTGGCGCGGAGATGCACTCTATGGGCCTGGACTTTTCGACTCGCGGCCGTAACGTCAGTGTTATCTTTGGGGACGGTGCCGGTGCGGTAGTGCTACAGCGCAGTACCCGGGAGGGCCAGGGTATTTTGACCACCCACCTGCACGCGGATGGCACCTACGCCGAAAAGCTGGCGCTGATCAATCCTGGTGCCCACGGCGGTTACCACGCCGAAAAGATGGGTGAGGATACCGATTTCGGTTATCCGGACACCAAATACGGCGAGATGTTCGTCAACAAAAAAATGATCGATGACGCCATGGTCTATCCGCAGATGGAAGGTCAGTTCGTTTTCAAACTGGCGGTACAGAAGTTTCCCGAAGTGATCGGTGAGGCTTTGGAAAAGACCGGGCTGAAGACTTCGGATATAGATATGTTCGTACCCCACCAGGCGAACCTTCGGATCAGCCAGTTCGTGCAGCGCAGGCTCGGCCTGAAAGATGAACAGGTCTGGAACAATATCCAGAAGTACGGTAATACCACGGCTGCCTCCATTCCGATCGCCCTTTGCGAAGCCTGGGAAGCCGGTGCCGTCAAAGATGGAGACCTCGTTTGCCTGGCCGCGTTTGGCAGTGGTTTCACCTGGGGATCGGCCTTGATACGCTGGTAATCAGTCGAAAATCAACTTCCTTTTTCCATTGGAGAAAAAAGGAAATCTCCGGCTAAACAATGGGGAAATATAACTTGTTATCTACTGTGATATGTCGACACCCAAAACCCGGGGCGGTATACCAATATTTCAACACCTATTTTTTTAATTATAAAAAACAATTTCATGGCCTTTCAACTTCCCGATCTGCCATATGCATACGATGCGTTAGAACCACACCTCGATGCTCGCACAATGGAAATCCACCACACTAAGCACCACCAAGGCTATACCAACAAACTGAATGATGCTATTGCGGGTACTGACCTGGAGAAAAAAAGTATCAAAGAGATCCTGGCCAACGTTTCAAAATATCCTGCCGGAGTTCGTAACAACGGCGGTGGTTTTTACAACCACGATCTTTTCTGGAAAGTAATGTCTCCGGATGGCGGCGGCGTACCTTCCGAAAAAATGAATATCCACAAGGCGATCATGCGCGATTTCGGATCTTTCGAAAAATTCAAGGAAGAATTTTCGGCTGCAGCCGGTTCGCGTTTCGGTTCCGGATGGGCCTGGCTGTGTGTAGACAGCGACGATAAGCTGTTTATCTGCTCTACGCCGAATCAGGATAATCCCCTGATGGACGTCGTTGAGGCCAACGGTACCCCGATCCTGGGACTGGATGTATGGGAACACGCCTATTATCTGAACTACCAGAACCGCAGACCGGATTACGTATCTGCGTTCTTCAACGTGATCAACTGGCACGAAGTAACCGAGCGTTATAACGATGCGAACAAGGGTGCGTCATCCTTCTAAGCAAAGAAGTTATTCCCTGTCCGGGCAATAGTTAATTGCTCAGGGACAAAAACTAAGAAGCTCCACGGCCGACCGGCCGTGGAGCTTCTTTTATTACCCTACCTAACAGAAGGTCACTGCGACCCCCCGTTATATAAAATGCTTGAAAAAACGGTAAGCCATTTTGATCCCGTTGCCCAGAGACTGACCTTTCTGTAGGGTCTCCTCGCTGTATCTCACTTTTATGGGCACTTCTGTGTAGGAGGCCCGGTGGTGGCGGATCAGATAAATGAATTCGGTACAAAATTCGTAACCGTTGAAATGAAAATCGATCTTTCGGGCAAAATTGGCCCGGAAGGCTTTCATGCCGGATTGGCTATCCGATATGAGTGCACCGGTGATCAGTGTGGTGATCAGATTACCGATCTTATTGTATAATCGCCGGATGGCGGGAATATCATCATTCTGGGACAAAAAGCGACTGCCGATCACCACATCTACCTGCTGCTCTTCCAGTGCCTGTACCAGTTTGGGAATATCATCCGGGAAGTGTTGGTTATCACCGTCCAGCGTAACGATGATGTCAGCGCCCTGCTCCAGCGCAAATTCCACACCGGTCTGGGTAGCGGCTCCAGCGCCGAGATTGATGGGGTGGGAGAGTACGGTGGCCCCGAATTGCCGGGCTACCTGGATCGTATTGTCAGAACTACCGTCATCCACTACGATCACCTGGTCGTATCCCTGAAGGATGGTTTGGTAGATCACCTTACCAATACGGTTTGCTTCGTCTTTGGCAGGAATAACTACGTAAATTTTTGCCATAAGAAGATTTGTTCTCAGAGCTTCATGGGGAAGCGCTATCGTTTAGGTCGTCGAGATTAAAAGCTGTACAAATTTAATAAACAGCAGGGAATAAACTGTTAAAGCGGCCCATCAATTTGGAATGGGGGCCATTCGATTTTGGTCAGAGTATCTGATAAACGGCAAACCAACCCCGGTTTTCGACGGTCATATTGGCTTCCGGAAAAACGGCCAGTCTCAATGATCCGTCAGCGGCCCGCAGGATACGGTCGGTAGCGATCAGTTGTAGCTGGGGGTTTTGGTACAGGAAGCTCCGGAACTGCTCAAATTTATTACGCAAACTCCCTTCCTGGGTATGGTCATTGGCGGCGAGGTTCAGGTCGACGATGATATAGCGGAAACCATAGGCGCCCAGGGCCCGGGCCAGTTCCTGTTTATTGGGAAACTCCTGATTGAGATTCCGAAAGAAATCCAGAAAATTGTCCGACACGACCCGCCGGTCATTTTTACTCACAAAAAAGGGCATCAGCGTACCCACCCGGTAAATGTAGCTCCGGTCCTCCAGGTTAATGTACTCAAGAGCGGTTCGATACTGGGGGAAGGTACGGTCAAAAACGTTGTTTTCGTCTTTTCGCCCCACCTGATACTCGGCCATCGCCGCCATGTAAGTGTACTTAGCTTTATCCGGACTGATTGTATCGTAATTGGCAAAGCGATAGGCGAAGGCAACCAGGGCCCAGATCCCGGAGGCTCCGAGCAACAGTCCTGTCAGGATCTTCCTGGTGAGCGGTGGCAGACCGGTGGATGTGGTCATTCCGATCACCACAAACAGGAAGAGGAGCGGGATCATCAATAAACCGTACCAGGTAATGCCCGAGGAGAGGAGTAGCCATAAAAAAACGTATAATACCAGAAAATGAATGCTGGTCCTCGTAGCTACATCGTGGTGCCTGATCCTTTGGTCCAGCAAAACGAGAAATAATACCAGGAACAAAAACAGTGCTACATAGGTGATGCCGTCTCTCGGCCCCGAAATAGCACTGAGCGTTTCGTAGAGCCCCGTATATAAATTGATAAATGGTTTTTTTAACTGGTAGGCCAGGGTCACTAGTGGGGCGTCGGAAAAGGTATACGCCGAGCTTTCGGTTTCCAGAGCGGCAACGGCATTTTCCACGGAGAGCTGTTCTTTATTAAGGTACGCAGAGGGTACGGATAAGAGCAGGAACAGGGTACAAAGGAGGATAAAGCCGAGGCGATTCAGCCAGTTGATCCGATCGGAAATGAGGTAGATAAGCGGCAGGAAAATGAGCATCAAAAAACCCAGATCCACGAAATAGGCCGCCATGTTGGTATTCATGATCGTGTCGTAGGGCAGGGAAACATAGCGAACAAAAAGCAGGTCTTCGTAGCCCAGAAACTCATTGATGTCTTCCTGCACACTGGTATTCCGGGGAGCATCGTTATTGGCTGATCCCTGGGCGTAGGCGTTATTGATCGTCCCCACCATCGATAGCAAAAGCAATACGATCAGCAGGCTTAACTTCGTCCTTTTAGGTTGAAAATATCTAGTTCCCATTCTGCTGATTTTGATAGATCTCTTTAATTTCCTGGATGCCCGGACTTGGGCTGGCGGTTTTTCCGTTGGTCAGGCCCGAAACACTTAAGCTCCTGCTTTCAACCACATTTTTTATCAGCCAGGGACTCAGAAAGAGGCCGCTGAGCACCGCACAAACCATTGCCATCCGGAGAATGCGAAGAAATATTGCTTTGTGCTTGAGGAAAAGATAAACGCTTAGGCCCAGTCCGATCAACAGGAGCAGCCATTGCAACTGATCGGCCCAGAGATGTAGCGGTCGCAATGCCGCCTGGCTATCGAGTCTGGCGATCAATACGAAGGCCATACTCAAACTGGTAGTTGCACCAAAGGCCATCCAGTTCCCTTTTGCATAGGCAATAGCCGGGATAAGGGCCAGCAAAATGATCAGTGCGGAAAGTTTGATACCGAGCGCAAAACCGGTCAGGATACCGATCAGGACCAGATGCGGATGTTCCCGGAAAATGGCCGGCAGGTACGGCTCCAGCCACTTGCGGAAACCGGCACCGGGCGGTGAACTGTTTTTACTTACCTTTTTGTTTTTGATTTTTTTCACAGCTTTCAGGGGCACTTCCCGTTTCGGGGGTGCTGGAGCCGGACGTAACCATTCTACCAGCACGCTAACGATCAGCAGCGAATAGAACAGCAATCCCATATCCACTTTCATGTCGCGGTAGGAAAGCCAGGAGATCATGGGAATGGTGTAAAAGATGAAAAGCACCAGCAGGCTGTAATTGCCATCCAGCCATTTCCGCCCCAAATTGTAAAGGGCAAACAGACTCAGGAGGCTACCTAGAAAAGACAAGGAAAGTGTGATGGAGATCTTACTGTACAGGAGCAGTCCCAATGCCATAAATAAGGACCAGTTGTAAGCGCCGTGCCCCTGCACCAGGCCGTGGTAATCCCGAATAAGAGAGGACAGGTTTACATAAAAGGTCATCGCATCGAAACCGGTGGGGTAGGGACGGGCAACCTGGATAAAATTCATAAGTACGAACAGGCCCAATAAGTAGTAAATACTCAGCCCCAAAATATTCAGGTCTTTAAAAATACCGATCGGACGGAGTAGGCTGATCTGAATGAAATGCCAGGCAGAACGCCAGGATAGAAAAAGCGTAAACAGTAGCAGGGGCCAAAGTATAAATCCAAAGAGGCCACCGAAGATACCCAGAATGAACAACAATGTAACCAGGGCAATAATACCCAGGGCGACAAAGACCAGGCCCGGGGCCGATAAGCTGAGATCGGGAGCGAAGATCTGCCGGAGCGCTCTACCGTTGGCGTAGACGACCAGAACGATGAAATAAACGCCGCCGGCAACTCCGAGGAGGGTTCCCAGAAAGGTGGTATTTTCCGTAATACTCAAAAAGGAACCTAAATTCTCGTAGAAAAAACCGTTGATAAGGACCAGGGAAAGCAGCAGGGAAATTACCGTTAATCCCAGGCCGCTACTGGTATAGTCCATCCATTTTTGTCCACGAAAACGGTGAAATAGAAAAACCAGCAGAGCGCCCACCGGAAGGAGCACGAGCACCAGTTCGGAGTACTGGAAAAAATCAAGAGCCCGGCGCGCTTCCTCGTGATATTGCCAATATTCCAGAAAAGTAAAGATCATCCAGAACGCAGCAAAGCTGATCCCGATGATCCTCATGATCTTATCAAACATTATATACTTTTTTCTATCAACAGGATGGTTGGAATGAGGAACATTTTCAGCGATTTACAGGAGGGCTAAGATATTAAATATATTCCACATCAGTTTAGCCGGGGATGGAGATAATCCTTATTTTGGGCTGTTTTTAAACTTCAGCCTCAAAAACGGGGAGCATGAATTTTCAATTTGAAATTTACCAGTGGCTGGTACCGCTTGTTTCACTTTTTTTTATCGCCCGGACCGTAATGCAGTACCGGGCCAACCGCCGGACTTTCCGAGGCCTCGTGATCTGGTCCACCTTTTGGTTATGCCTGGCTATTTTTGCTCTGGTGCCTAATGAAGTTTCCCAGAAATTGGCCAGAATACTGGGGATCAAGGATAACGTCAACGCCATTATCTTCATCGGTCTCGGTATCCTGTTTTTCCTCATTTTCTCTTTGTCTTCAACGGTGGATCGTCTGGAACGACAGATCACGGAACTGGTCCGGGAAATTGCCAAGGGGAATCCCCAAAAAGATGAAGAATGAAGATCCTTTTTGTGCTGGAAAATTACTACCCGAATATTGGTGGCGTAGAGACCCTCTTTAAAATATTGATCGAAAGACTCGTCGCCGCCAATCACGAATGTACGGTGGTCACTTCCCAGTTGCACCCGGATGACCCGCTCGACGAATCTCTGCCGGGCTTGCGGATCATTCGCATACCGGTTTCCAATCGCTACCTTTTCACGCTGCAGGCGCTCCGGCCGGTTTGGCGGCATATCGGTACCTGTGATCTGGTACAGACAACCTCCTACAACGCCGCCCTGCCGGCGTTTCTGATCGCTTTTTTACGCCGCAAAAAAATAGTGGTCACCTTTCACGAAGCCTGGGGGAAATTGTGGTTCCGGCTGCCGTTTATGGGGCGTATCGGCAAGATCGCCCATTATCTGTTCGAACAACTATTGCTTAAACTTCCCTTCGATCGTTTTGTGGCCGTTTCGCACAGCACGGCCCGTCGCCTTTTGGAAGAGGGCGTGTCGGAAAAACGGATAGAAACGATCTATAACGGGATCGACTATCAGGAATTCGAGCGCCCGGAACTCCCTTCCGAAAATGAACCGAAATTCACCTTTACCTACTTTGGCAGACTGGGTATCTCCAAAGGATTGGACCTACTGATAGAAGCGGCTGCTCAGATCCGTCAATCGCTACCGGACAGTCGCTTGCAATTGATCGTACCCCAGGAACCGGCGGAATTTCTGGATTGGCTGCAAGGCGCTATCCAACAAAATGGATTGGAGGACTACGTGGTGCTTCGGCATCATCTCTCTTTTCACGATCTGAAAAAGGCAATTGTTCAATCGGATTGCGTGGTGATCCCTTCCTACAGTGAAGGTTTTTGTTTCGCGGCGGTGGAAACGGTGGCCCTCGGTACTCCGATCATTTCCTCCGGTCAGGCGGCACTGCCGGAAGTGGTCGGTGGGAAATATATCGAAATGGAGTCGCTCAGCGTGGATGACCTGGCGAAGGCAATGACGGCTGCCTACCGTGGAGCGTGGCAGGAAAAAACTCTCGTAAGATTTGAGTTGGAAACTACCGTTGAGGCTTACCTGGAATTATACCGGTCCCTTACATGATCCAGTAGAAGCGGGCCCAGCCCATGAAGTAGACCAATTGCAACAGTCCCGCCGCAATCAGCAAAGTCCATCGGTATTGATCTTTTTGTAACCACACAGCGTAGGCCATAAATACCGGAAAGGCCATCAGATAATAGCGGATGCAGGACGAGAGCCGACCGGTAAAAAAGATAGGCAGAAGGATCACTATTACCATCAACGGCAACGCCTTACTGGGCAGGTGACGAAAGGCGAGATAGACCCCGTAGAAAACGATGAGGGTGATCAGTTGCTGAATGGGGGTATGGTAAAGGTTCCAGCCGTAGGGATTGATCAGGGTTTTCCAGGGCATGGAAAAATGCCGGTCCCAGGCTTGCTGGACCTGGAAAGTGGTTAGGAAATCACCTGATATCAGTTCGATGTGGTACAGAAAACCGATATACAAGAGCGGGGTGATCAGGAACCAGAGTACGTCCGGACGGATCTTACGAAAATCCCAGTTCCTTGCCTCCATATACAGGTATGCCAACGGGGCGCCAAGCCCCAGACCTATCGGACGCGTTATCGCCGCAAACATAATGCACAGGCAGGCGAATGCCCACTTTTGCCGGCTGCCGAACCATAGGCTCGCTGCTGCCAGACACAGAAACATGGATTCGGTGTAAAAGCAGGAAAGGATGAACCCGCTGGGAAAGGCGAGCATCAGCCAGATGGTGTACTTCGCAGACTTGCGGTCCCGGATATAATGCAGCGCTAACTTATAGATCAGGGATAAGGCCGTCAGTGCCGCGAGGTTGGCGATAACCAGACCGATGATGAGGTAGGCTGGGTGGCCCGGAGCAATCGGTAGCAGATGAGCCAGTGTTTTTACCACATAGGGATATAAAGGATAAAAGGCAATATTGCTTTTAACCATCGCCGGATCTCCCTGGAATACGTAACCGTAATCAATGATGTTCAGATACCAGGCGGTGTCCCAGCGACCCCAAAAGTCGATCCATTTCCAGGAAATGAATTCCCAGCCGATCTCCAGATTTTTTTTATCCGTCGGATAGTTGAAGTAATAGGGAAACACCTGGGCCAGATAACCGAACAGGATCAGGACCAGACGACTTGCCAAAAATGGGAGAAAGACATCGCGGCGCAATTCTCTACCTGCGATCTGGTTCCCGGTTGTTTGATCCGCCCTTTCAGTCATATTTTTCAAAAACCATTTTTTCTCCCCGAATGAGATACTTGTAGAATCGCTGCAGGTCCTTTTTTAGGAAAAAATCCATTTTCCTGATCATTTCCAGACTGGAGATCACGCGATGTTGCGCAAAAAATTGTCTGCGGGTAGATCGGAGCAGGTGACGTCCATCCATAAAAACCCAGCGGAGTGCCTGTAACTGGATCCTTAAATACTTCTTTCGAAAGAACAACGTATTGACCGCCAGACCGGCCAGCGTACGGAAAAGTAAAAAGGGAAAACAGACCCAAAAGGCTCCCGCCGGAATGAGTTTGGCGATGATGTAATAGATGTGTTTTTGGATATTGAGGGTATATTCAAAATCCCGGATCTTATTGACGGAACGACTGACCTTATGGTATACTACGGCCTCCGGGGCGTAAACGGAGCGATAACCACAAACGATGCCGCGTAAACCTAACTCCACGTCCTCGTAGCCATTGGTGAAGTGTTCGTCAAACGTTCCGATCTCCCGGAGCATCTCCGTGGGATATAAGGCGGCACCGGCGCAGGGACCTACATTCTCCCTGACCGTAGTATGATCCTGGACCGAATCCTCATTTCCGATTGGAAGCACTTCCAGGGTATTCAGCAACTGGTGGCCGGCATTATCCATCCGCTCCCGGTCAAAGTAGTTGATCATTTTGCTGGTGACCATTTGACCGGGATGATCCCCGGCGGTCCGGATCAGGGTGGCCAGCCACTGCCGGTCCAAAGTCGTATCGTTGTTGAGCAGTACCACTTGTGGTAATTCAGGGTGCTCAGTCAGTATTTCCCGTAGAACCTGATTGTTGCCACGGGTAAATCCCAGATTCTGGTCGTTGAATCGCAGGACAATGCGGGGATTATCGGAATAGTGTCTTTTTAGTTCTGCGACTTCAGCTTCCTCCGAACCGTTGTCAATCAGATAAACCCGATAGTTTGAATAGGATTGTTCTTCCAGGGATGCCAGGCACTCCCGGGTGTCTTCCAGGCCGTTCCAGTTGAGGATGATGATGGGAATTGGTGGTGGCATGGGGCGAAGATAGATCGGAAAATTAAAATCTCAGAATTTGGAAGCCGGTCTTATGGCCGGAAATGACGGTTATTGGGAATAGGGCGATTCACTGAAAAACAGCCACCTGAAAAAGTCCCGGTAGGCCTGGCTCAGCGGTTGAAAACTTCGAAAATCCCGATTTTTAATGAAAATAAAACTTTTGGTAAACAGCCGGAAAAAGAAAACCACCGGGAAATAGAGCGGATGATGGATCCAGGTGAATTTAAGTGCGCTGAGATTCCCGTAGTAGTGACCCACCCAGGAACCTTTGCCCTTATTGGGATTTTTACTTCCGGTACTTTTGCCGGACTGGTGGTGCAAAACACTGTCCGGGCACCAGGCGAGATGGGATTTGCCCCCGATCTGATAAACAAAATCCAGTTCTTCGTAGTACAGAAAATAGATCTCATTCATCATTCCGTATTCGCGGAAGGTATCGGCTCGAATAAACATAGAAGCACCGGCGGGATAATCCATCTGCGGCAACGGATGAAAAAGTCCGGTGGGGAAACGACGGTCTTGGGAGAAAGATATTGGTCGGGGTATGGAGAACAAGGGGTTATAACTGAAACCGCCCGCGCAATGAAAGTGGAGTTCCGGAAAAACCTCGAATATAGTGCTACCCCAGACGAGTGGGATCGGATACTTTCGGGCAGCGGCTACGAGCTTGTTAAGAGCCTGGTCCTGAACAATAATATCGTTATTCAGCAACCAGATGTAATCAGGTTGGCAATGATCCAATGCATAGCGGATGCCCACATTATTGCCACCGGCAAAACCGGCATTACGGGAGTTCTTTATCAGATAGACCTGATGTTCAACCTGCCCATCTTCGAGATATTGCTCCAGAATATGGATAGATCTGCTTTGGGAATTATTGTCGACAATTATGATCTGAAAGGAAAAGGTGGACTCATCCCGGGTATTTTGCAACAGAGATTCAACGCATCGGATCGTAATTTTAGACTGGTTCCAGTTGACCAGGATAATGGCGACTTTCATTACTTGTTCAGGATGAGCAATTTACGTTTTTCAAATAGTTGAAGTGCGAAATGGTACAGTTCCTGATCCAGTTCTAAATACGGTTGGATCTGTTCTACCAGCAGAGGATCAAGTTGTTGTTTCGCCGAAATTGGAGCTACATTCCTTTTCAGTTGGGAGCCGAGTTTTGCTCCCAGCAGTTGTTCCGCCATTAGAAGCGAATCGGAAAATCTTTCGGTCAGGCCGACAAATGTACATTTTTCCAGATTAGCTTTAGCAAGGTCCAGGTGTTTTTTGGAAATCATGTCCGGCTGGTAGAATGCTTCCATCTGGTCGAGCGTGGAAACTGACAGGAATCTGGTCTGCAGGTTTTGGAGATGCCCGCGGTGTTTTTCAAAAACCTCGAGCAGGCTCCTATCTTTATTTTCGGGATAATTTCTTTGAAAATGTAATAGGTTGGAAATAGTTCTGTCTATCGGATCTCGTAAAAAAACGTAGTATTCAACCGGGGCGGCAAGAAGTTCCCCGGCCGCAAAGGGAAAATGCCCGGTCAGAAAAAGGATCTTGCGCTGTTCCAGCGGCAGGATCTCCCGAACCTCTTCAAAAGTCAGATAATTTCCATCGTTTTTTCCAAGATCTTGCAGACTTGGAAAAGAAACTTCCTGATCGATAAGACGAAAAAGCATATTCCGGAATGATGTACCGGCGGTTTTGGGAATATGGATGAAAAAAATGGGGCGCTCCGGACGGTACCTGGCCCGTTCAACATATTTGAGCCACAGTGATCTGACCCGGAAGCGTGTTTTCAACCCGATGAAATGCATAAACGACGATTACTGTTTCATTAATTTCCGGTACTGCGGGATGACCTCATCCGGCGTACCCAGAGCAACCATCTCGCCCCGATGGAGCAGCAAAACACGCTGGCAGTGCTCCCGGATGGTGGGCAAAGTGTGACTGACGTGTATGATGGTCCGGCCTTTAACGATCGATTCTTTGAAGATACTTTCCGACAACTGCTTAAACTGAAGATCGCCGACCCCTCCGAAAAACTCATCCATGAAAAAGATCTCCGCCTCGGCGTGTACGGCAATAGCGAATTTAAGTCGGGAGATCATTCCGGTTGAAAAAAACTTGACCTTGGTATGCTTGTACTCTTCCAGGCCGGCCATATGGAGGATCAAATCGTGACGCTCCCGGATCTGTTTCATACTCAGTCCAAGGATGGAGGCATTCAGGAAAATATTTTCGTGGGCAGTAAGTTCGGTATCGAATCCAATGCCTAAAGACAGCCGCATAAAATTCCCCTTACGGTAAACCTTGCCTCCGGGATTGGGTTGATAGGTACCGGCCATTAAACGCAAGAGCGTGGATTTGCCGGAGCCGTTATGACCGATGATCCCGAAAAACTCGCCTTTTTTAATCTCCAGGTTGATATTTTTCAGAGCCTCGATCTTCCGGTGGGATTTCTTGGAAAAAAAGGCAGAAAGCTGACCGGCCATGGTCGGAGCCCCATCAATAATGGAAAACGTTTTGGAGACGTTCTCCAGCTTAATGACGGTTTCCCGTTCTTTCCAATTAACCGCCGGGACCTGGTCCTTATGTACTTCCGTTTTACTTTTCATGGCAACTTGCTATTGCTTCTCCAGGGCCATACCATAGGAGCGATTGAGAAAATACAGTGCGATAAAGAAAAATATCAGGGCGTAGACGTAGTCATAGATAAAAAGATTGAGATCGAACCCCTCCCCGTAGATCAGGACAGCCCTGGTGTTTTTAATGATGCCGCAGACGGGCGTAAGGTAGGCCAGGGCTGCTTCTTTCCAATCTGCGCTGTTGTTGTCGATCTGGAAAAAAACGCCGCTGAACCACATCAGCATAAGTACAAAAAGATTCCAGATATGAATGATATCCCTGATAAAGATATGGATGACCGATAGCATGATCATCGTACCCAGAATGAAGATAGCCATATTAATAAACAGCAACGGGAAAAGCACCACGGTGAAATTGATATCCACCCCAAAAAATATGCTGGCCACAAAGTAGACCGTAAAGTTAAAGGCAAAACCGATGGTACTGCTTAACAAAGAGGCAAAGTAAATATCGATCTTGTTGATCTGTATATTCTCGAGAATAAAAGACCTGGTCTGTATAATATTGAGCCCACGGAAAGCTGATTCTGAAAAGTAGATCCAGAAGATAAGTCCGAGAAACAGGAAAAGTGCAAAGTTTGGCGTTTTAGAACCAATCAGATAAGTAAAGACAAAGTAATAGATAAAAAATCGACCCAGTGGATTGATAAAAGCCCAGATCAACCCAAGGAAGGAGCCGTAGTACCGCCTTTTGAAATCCATTTTAGCCAACAACCAAATCCTTTCCAGGCGATTGTTTTCCGGCAATTTGGTAAGAATATTCGATATCTGGCTTTTAATCATATTAGCTAACTCAATTAGTACTGTCCCAATCGATCCCATTGGGTTTATTGCGGTGCTTTTCCAAAAACTTCTCCATGTTGGCCGTCTGGTAGGCTTTGAAACCACTGCTGGTATCCGTACCCGATGTGGCGCCTTCGAAGTGATAGACCACGCTGTCGGGCGTTACGACCGTGGCTAATCCGTGCTCTCTGGCAGTATAACAATAATCGCTGTCTTCGCAATAGCACGGATGAAATTGGTCGTCAAAGGTACCGATCTTTTCAATAGTAGAACGTTTTATGTACATCGCACAACCGGAAACATAACCGCACTGGGTCAACTGATTGAATTCAGGCAGGGTAGGGTCTCCGAACTTACCGATATTCCGGCCCGTGCCGTTGGCGTAAAGTTCGGATCCAAATTCCTGCAGCGTACCGTCCGGGTACAGGATCTTTGAGCCGCTTACTCCGATTTCGTCCGACAGGTATGCGGCGCGGTATAATCCCATTAACCAACCCGGACTGACTTCCACGTCATTATTCAGCAAAACCACGTCGGATTCCGGGTACTGCTCCATCATCCGGTTATTGGGGCGCACAAAAACTTCGTTGGTATCGGAAAGGATCGGTTCTACTCTCGTATCCTGAGCGGCGAGTTCCCGGAGATATTCCCGGGTGCCGTCGGTACAGCCGTTAGAGTGGACCAGGATGCGAAAATTCGGATAGGAGGTATGTTGCAAGATAGAATTTAAACACTGCTCCAGCAGATCTCTTCGGTTCCAGGTCACGATACAGATCGAAATAGCGGGAAAGATCGCCTGGAGGGCGTTGGCCTGCACAATCTCCGGAGATACCAGTTGACTGAGTTTCCGGCGTGCCCGCTCATTCATTGCTTTCAGATCATATTCGCCCTGCAAAGCCCGAATGGCATAGCGGGCCATTTCCTGCGGACTGGAAACAATGAAGCCTTCCTCCAAATGGATGAACTCAATACCTTCATTGCCGATCTCATTCGTGATCACAGTTAACCCGTAGGCAACCGCTTCGCAGATCTTTCCTTTGATACCGGCCCCTGCGAGCAGGGGAATAATCGTTAGTTGACTTTTGCGGTAAATTTCCGGGATCTCCTCTTCTTTCACGAAACCTACAAATTCGATCCCCGGCCTTTTTCCGAGCGCAGTGACTTCCGGAGGGGCTTTCGAACCGGCGATTAAAAGTTTAGCATTACTGATTTCCGACTGGATGATCGGGAAAATCTGCTCGGCCAGTATTTGCACAGCCTTCAGGTTAGGTTCGTGTTGATAACCTCCAAAGAACAGAATGGTATTCGTCGGATCGTCTGAGTACACCTGCTCGTCCATCCGGTGCACATTGGAGACGATTGCAACTTCGATGTCGGGGATCTCCGAAAGGATTTCCGCACCATCCTGTGCCGTAACGGCCCAGACCTGGTTGGCTGCTCTATAGGCCAGTATTTCCTTTTCTTTATTCAGATCGGCTCTTTCCCGGGTCAGTGTATTCCCATCTTCCAAAGATCGCAGTTCCCGCAACCAATGTACATCTACGGAATCCACGATTATCTTCGCTTCGGGGAAAATCTTGGTGAGTTCAAAATTATCGAAAAGCGTGTAGTACCAACAAAAGATCACCGCATCTGCCTGGGGAATGGATTTCCTCAGGTTGTGAAGGTCCTCATCAATGATTACTTTGATATTGTTTTTTTCCAGGGCCGCTACGTACTTCCTGGGATTTTCTCCCAAAGTGAAAAGATAAACCGTTGCACTTTCGGACAAGAGTTTCAGAATCCGGAACAGACGTTTGTCTCCACTCGAAAGATCATAGGCAGGTACATTGGGCGTGACAAAAAGCAGGATTGGAGCGCGGTTGAATTCAGAGGCACTGCCGAAATACTGTTTGCTCTGATTGGCAAAATCCAATTTTTGCGCGAGATCGTACTGTTTTACTTGCGAAAGCGATTGGAAGAAATGTTCTTCGGAAACAGCAGCAGGATGATTAACCGGATGACTGGCTGAAATACGATTGGCAGGGCTATTAGCTGCTTCTCCTTTGATTTTATCGTAGATCCAACGTAAGGGAGCGGTGATCATCCAGCCTATTCGAAAGCTGAGCGAATCTTTAATTTCCTGGATAGTTCTTTCCCGGGATTGCAGATCCTGGTAGGCTTTGTATAAATTCTCCTGGGCTCTTCGGGCGTTTATCTGGGAACTGATCAATTGTTTTTCAAGCTCCTGGATCTTTTTCGCGTCGGCCTCAACTTTGTGTTCAAGAGAATTCTTTGCAGACTCCTCATTTGTCGATTCAAAACTCATATAGTTCTACATGCATCTAAACACTTCGATTCAAAACGGTATAGATAGACTTTTTTTGCTTGATAAAATATGAATCACCCCGGATTTTATAAAAGGCGATGTATGACCTCAGAGAGGTCGAATATTCGTAGAATTTAGCCTGGATAAGCGTTTTCCGACCTCAGGGAGGTCGCACATTTACCACATTGCTCCATGTTGTGCGACCTCGCTGAGGTCGAAACCAGGAATTCTGCTATTTTTCTACGAATGTTTAACCTCTACGAGGTCATTTTTGAGTCCTAAAAAAATTCAGGATGACTCATGTTTCGTCAATATAAGCAGGAAAAGGTTTGGTAAACGAAACTAATTTGGAACAAAACGATGCCTTAGTTGGGAGCTCCTTTCTTTTCAAAAAGCGGCCCGTTATTAACTCTCGCCTTAAAAGTAGTACCTGCTTTTGCGTGAAAACCCGGCTTGAGCACAATTTTTTCCGTGGCTGTGAGCGCTATATCCGAAGCCTGAGCCAATGCCGTATCAATTACAGCACTTACGGTATAAACCGCGATTTTTTCCTGGGCCGGAGCGGTGGAAATCTCTTTCGACGCCGGATCCTGGATCTCAATTGGATTTTCCTTAACGGTAGCTTCTGCCAATTTCGGTGTTGCTTGCTGTGGAGCGGAAATTGGCCGGGAGATGGCTTGATTGTTCTCTTTTACAGGCTCTTTAGGAACGATATCGGCTGCTGCTACAGGACGCTTGACATTTTTATGGTCATCCTCCTTAGGGGCGAGCGTTTTTGGAATAGATTCTGAATCGTCAGGTACGGGCAGAATGGGCATGGGAACTATGGTTTCCTCAAGCTGCTCTAGTTCCGGAGAGCGGTATTGCCAGGCAAATATGGCCACTGCCGCCAATATCAGCGCGATGGTTATGGTGTAAATTTTTTGATAATTTACCCGGCCGGTCGTTGGGGAAGAAGGCGCAACATCCGGCGAGCCGGCCACTGCGGCCAGTAAGGATTCGGTAAGACCGACTGCTTCGAGCTCGGCCCGTAACTGTCCGTTCTCCTCGACTTCCTGCTCAAAGGCAAGCCGGTCGGCAGCGGACAATTTTCCTTCCTTATATTTTTCGATCCATTCGAAGTATTGCATAACAAACAGTATTATCTATCTTCCAAAAGTGCTCTCAATTTGCGGGCCTCAACCGGATACTGCAGAAGATATTCGCTTATCTTCTTTTTACCTTTCATTAGAGCGTTCCGGCAGGCTCCCTCACTATTATAAGTGGTATTATCCAGCATTTCCTGGTAGGAAAATCCCTTTGCATGCAAAAGGAGGACTTCCACTTGCCCTTCATTGGCGAGGACTTTGACCAGCCAGGCCCGAATACTTTGCAGCCGTTCCGATTGCTCCAGGTTTTCCTGTACGGTAGGCACTACTATGACCTGATCTTCCACAACTTCCTGGAAATCGCTGTCTGCTTTTCGGCTTCGGACAAAATCAAGCGCGGCAAATTTTGCAACACTTGTATAATAGGTCCTCAGGGTGGCTGCTTCTCCCAGGTTCAGTCCCTTGCGGAATCTGGAGACGATCTTCAAATTGGTATTGGCAAAGATCACATCCCATTCTTCCGGATCCAACTGAGTATAGCTTTTCTGCAGATATCCTAAAGCATACTCCCGGGCCCGGTTGAAAAACCACTTCAATATCAGATGATTAGCGGTCCTGTGATTCAGGATAGCGTTGATCACCTGAGCATCAGTATAAGTATCCTGTGGTTTTTCACGTAAAGGACTCGCTTTCATAATCATTTAGTTAGCTGCATTTCGGACGGATTTTGTCACCGTGGATAAAAAAAAATAATTTTTTTCTGTGAAGTGGTGACAAAAGCGTGTAGCTTGTCAGCTAATAAGGTAAATCTAAAACTATAAATCCAAAATAAGAATGAAAAATCGTATTCTACTCATCGTTGCAGCAGTACTCATTGCACAATTTAGCTTTACAGAGACCAGTTATGCACAGTCCTTCCTCGTCCCCGGTGGGGTAGTGGGGTCAAGCTCCGGTGCCAACAACGCAGAATTTACCAGAGCCAGTGGTTTTACCGGTTTCCGTCTGAGAGAGACCAGTGGTGGTGCAGCTCAATTCAGAATGCAGGCAAACGTCGGATCTTTTGTATTTGATAATGCTGCCGGCGTTCAACAGGGAGCCTTCGAATTCAACGGAGGAAGTGGTCAGCTGAATTTCATTAGTAACGTGGCCGGTAGAATCGGTTTTCAAACGAATGGCAAAAGTATGGTATTCGACGCTCAGGGAAGACTGGGAGTAAATACTTCAGTTCCTCAGAGTACGCTGTCCGTAAACGGTAACATGGAAAGTGAAGAAATCCAGGTTAAAGCGGACGTTGCGGATTACGTATTCAAGCCGGAATACGAAATGCTGAGCCTCGAAGAGATCGAGAATCACATCAACGAACACGGTTACCTGCCTAATATTCAGAATCAGGAAGATGTAGACAACAACAGAGGTCTGGTTAAACTGGGTGAACTGTCTATCAGCCTGATGGAAAAAGTCGAAGAGCTTACCTTGCACATGATCGAAATGAACAAGCGGCTTTCCGACCTTGAGAAGGAAAACAAAGCATTGAAAGAACAACTGGAAAAATAATTCCGGAAATTATCAAATCACTGTAAAGTGATTCGATCATAAAAAATACATCTGGCCATTAGTCTACGGATTGATGGCCAGATGTTTTTTATACCTTTAGTGCTTTTCGACCGGACCTTTAAAGAGATGGCAGATAATTAAAAGTTTAGGAAAATGTCCGATTCTACCCTAAAGGAGAAACTCGCCCGGCTGCTATTCCCAGCTTACAAAAATTATGCTCCCACCGTATTCCATAATAAGCTCAGGAGCTTTTTGTCTTCCAGGTCAGAACACAAGTTTCTATTTATTCTATCTCCTCCTTATTGCGGGTCTACACTCCTCAATGAACTGATCTCTACATCCCGTGCGGTTTCCGTAAACAATGCCTATGGATCCCGGGAAGGTCAGACCCTGCCCACGGTTCGGGCCATTATGTTTGATCACCAAGACCGCTGGAACGCTTCGCATGATTTCGACTGGAAGAAGATCAAAAGGGAATGGATGAAATACTGGGATCTGACCTATCCGGTTCTCCTGGAAAAAAGCCCCCCAAATCTGGTGCGGGCCGAATCGATCAGTAAGGTTTTTGATCCGGCTTTCTTCATCATATTTTATCGAAACCCCTATGCGCACTGTGAAAGTCTGATGCGGCGAAATAAAGTGACTCCGCAAAATGCAGCAAACTTTGCGCTGAAAAGCTTGAGACACCAACGGGACAATAAAGAGCATCTGGAAAATGCCATTGTCATCTCCTACGAAATGCTCACTACGGAGCCCGAACGAGCCGTAGCCCTGCTGGCCAGCCATATTCCCGAACTAAAGGATATAGATATCAACCGATCATTCTCCGCTCATAATTTTCAAAAACAGGAGAAGATGAAAATAAAGAACCTCAATCAGGCTAAACTTGAGAACCTTAGCCGGGAGGACATCCATGCGATTAACGGGATCTTTGAAAAGCAACAGGAACTGTTAACCTACTTTGGTTACCAAATGCTGGAGCCCTAAAGCAACCGGATGGCTTCTATTTATCGGGTGAACTTCTGATTCAGCGCCCTGCGCTCGGATTCGGATAAGAACTTATTACCAAAATCTTCATTGATCCCCCTGAAGTGGTCAATGATTTGAAGTTCTTCCTTGGCAAACAGTTTAATTCCAGCAGAGCACCTGGCCATTTTTTGGGAAAGGGTGATCAGTTTACTGATAAACTCCGGTCTTTTGGCGGAGGAATCGGGCGTATTTTCATCGTAAAATTTAATGAGCTCTATACATTCCGGGATAATGGAAAAATTAGCACGCGGACTAGCCGGTTCTGCCACCGGCGCCGGCTCGATATCGACCTCCAGGATCTCATTCAATTGGTCGATCACATTTTCAACCAGTGCTTTGTCATACAGCCTGACGATTAAGTTTTCGAGCCCGAATAATTCCTCCCACACAGCGATCCGGTGCTGAAAATCGAAAGAGTTTTTGTGCAGCGAAAAGAATTTTTCAAAACTGCCAAGTTCCCGAAAACTGGTGTGCTTAAGTTTTTGCATGTAGGATGAAAGAGCCAGGTCCAATTGGGATCGCACAAAGAAAATGATCTTGATCTCCCAATCATATCGGGTGAGTACCCTGTGGATTACTTTTACCTGGGCTGGTCTCAGGAAGCAGAACTGCTCGGAGGAAATAAATCCGATCTCAGCGCCCGAGTCAACTAGTTCATTCGCTGCCATTTCCCATTTCTCGCTCAGGTCCTCCTCCCTGACTTCGTAATTCAGATTAGCTGCAAGATGATGGTGCCCTTCACCTTGCTTCCACCATCCGGTTTCGGGAAGATAGATCCGGCTATTGTGCTTAAAGTTGTTATACGCGAATTTTTGGATAGCCGTCGTACCACATTTGCCATATCCGATATGCAGGAATAACTTTTTCATTGATCTGCTTGGTACACTTATTAAATTCGTCAAATCCGGTAGAAACAATACGTTTTGAACTATTCCGCGTGAGGATCTCTGCAGGCAGGTCCTGAAATCGTTAGTTCCTTAAAGCGGTTTCTACCGAAGAATAATAATCGTTCTGAATATCCGCCAGCTTATCGGGAAATTGCTCTTGGGATTTCACCATTTCCTGGATCAGGCGTATCTCCTCCAGGTGTCGGTCCACATTCAGTTTATGGGTAACACTGGAAGAATGCCGGCGATGGACGTTCAGCGATTGGGCACAGAATCCAAGTTGAGCCCGCTCCAGTGCTTTGATATACAGGAACCAGTCTCCGGCTACCTTAAACTCGCGCAGCTCATCCAGGTGCTCCGCCATTAGTTCTCTGAGCAGGTCCAGGCGCCAGACAACTGCACTGACATTCAGAATAGTATTTTTAACGGCCAGGCCCTCCAGTATTTCCCGGGGGCCTTCAATAACGTAGTCCTGTCTCCATTTCTGCGGATCTATATCATCCGTATAGTACAGATAATCTCCGGCGAGATGGTTGCCGTTTTCGTCTATTTGTTTGGATTGGCTGTAGGCCAGTCCAAGTTCCTCATTGGCAAACAGCGGTACCAGAGCTGATAAAAACCCGGGTTCGGCCAGGTCATCCGCCTCTGCGATCCAGACCAGGTCCCCTCTGGCTTCATTTGCTCCTTTTTGCCATTGTAAAAAGGGAGAGCCCGAATTAGTCTCGTTTTCGATGATCCGGATCTTTCGCTGGTACTTTTCTGCCAGTTCCCGGATCTTTTCCAGACTGTTATCCGTGCTGCAATCGTCGAGTACGATCACCTCAAAGACCGGATATTCCTGATACCAGATGGATCGGAGCCGGTCTTCCAGGGTATGGGCATAATTGTAATTAGGGACAATGACCGATACTTTTTTCAGGCTGGGATCAAATTGTTGCGCCAGGAAAAAGCAATAGTCATCGTAGCTGAAATGATCGGCCATGACCTTTTTACCATAATTGGCGAGTTGTAGTCTTTGTTCCGGATGGTCTGCCAGATTAAGCACTGCTTTTCCCATGGCTTCTGTATCCAGATAAGGGACAATGGTCAGGAGGTCCGGGAACTGATCATTAAGTTCCACAATTCCTCCACTCCCGGCAAAAACTATCCCCGGAGCGCCCATTGCCAATGATTCCAGAACAACACTGGGGAAGGGGTCCTCACGGGCAGTAAGGACAAAAATGTCAATATCTTTTATGTATTCACTGATCTTATCGTGGAAAGGGACCAGGTGGATATTCTCCCGGTAGGGCAGTTTTTCAATATCGTGCCGGATCCAGGGATCGAGTACCCCGTGAATATTACCGATCCAAACGAAATGGCAGTTTTGATTGCGTCGACTGACAAAATCGGCAACCTGCACGAAGAGGTCTATACCTTTTCGCATATCGGCAAATCCCAGACTTGCGATCACGATATCTTCCGGGCCCAGATCCAACTGTTTTCGGAGGGCTCCTGCCGGTATGGTGTCCACCGCGTACAAATCAAAGGCATAAATACCCTGGGGCCTGATGTTGACCCTGCCGCTGATCTGCGGCTGGAACCCTCGGAACCCGCGTTCCACCGTTTTGGTGGAAAAGAAAATATGGTCGGCTTTTTCTGCCACAAACCGAACTTCATCTTCCAGACGATATTCCTTGATGAGGTTGGGCAGTTCGTGAATAAGTGACAAGCTTTGAATACCAGCGGCGTCCAGTTCCGGCAAAATATTATTCGCAACGGTGGTATTTACAATGGCGTAATCGTAGCCTTCCCTTTTTAGTTTTTTCAAAAGATGAAGCAAACCGGTCCGGTCAGCCTGCACATAATCCCGGATATTATAAGTTCGCGCAACTCGCTCAAATTCGGGTTCAAGGGCTCCGGTATCGAGTAGAAGAATAGTTATTTCCAGACCAAACTGCCGCTTGAGCGTTTTAGCTTTTGCCAGTACATTGAGTTGGGCACCGTGCAGATGGGCATCGTGGGAAACGACAATAACCTTATGTTTTCGAAAGTTGAATCGTTCCGATACGGACTGTACCCTGTGCAGATATTGATACCCAAAATACTGGTCGGGTTCCAGGTAGGCTCCTTCCGCCCACTCATTCCAGGCATTGATGAAAACCAGACTGTTATCCTGTACTGGATTGGCGAGCGCGTATTCGGAGACAAATTGAAGCCACTGCTCAAATTGTTCCGGGCTGGAACCGTGGTAAGTGGCACCTTTTCCCTTTTTCCTGGCTTCGTTATCCCAGGAAGGGAAAAGCCCCCGGAACAAAGGATAGGGGTGCGTCGTTTCGCTCATGGAGGCAGCGACAATATCCTCGTAATTGATGATTACACCCTGGTAGTTTTCATCGTAGATGTAATATTCGTCTCTCCGATTCTTTTTGTCAAAGGCCAGTTTATGGGGCGGAAACTCCACAACCACATCAAATCCGACTTCTTCCGGATCGTGGAGCCCAAACGCCTGGGCAGCGCAGAGTATCGGATTACCGATACCCGCTTCAATCAGATTCATTCGCCAGGTAGCTGCGGTTTTTTTAATATCGGGGATCAGTTGAGGCCGGTAAATGATGATCAACGGGCGTCCGTTCAGATAAATATATCTCTTATCTCTTAAGTAAGGTTTCAGGTCTTCGATGAACGCTACCGTGTCTTCGGCTGTGAAATCCTGTTTGATAATGACCTCCTGATCCATGCCGTCCCAACGTTTGGTCCAGTTTTCGTTGGCCCAGCAAAGGCAAAAATTGAAATCAATGGATTGATCTTCAATAAACAGGTCCAAAGGCTTTTCCAATAGGCGGGTACCGGAAAACCAATAGTAATGAAAACAAAATCCAAATAAGCCAGCTTTTTTCGCTAACTCTACCTGACGGGCAATGGTTTCCCGACTAGATAGGCTGTAAAAACCAAAATCAGCCGGCAGTCTAGGCTGATAGTGACCCGAAAAGCGAGGCACCCCCTTGGTTACATTGGTCCACTCGGTGAATCCCTTACCCCAAAACTTGTCATTTTCGGGAATGGTGTGAAATTGAGGCAGGTAAAATGCGATCAGTTTCAGGAGTGGATCCGGATCGAGGTTCAATTCTTTTTCCAGCCTGGGTAGAAATTCCGGCCCAGGGTTTTGAAACTTCGTAATATCCCGGATGATGCTGGGAGATGCATCCACCGGCACCGGAAGCGAGGCGGGAGTTACCTGCAAGGAGACCGGTTTTTCCTTTTCGGCGGCGGGCAGAGCCTGCTGGGATTGCGGGGAGGGTAATGTATTGTTTGCTGTCTGAGAGGGCGCGCCGGTAAGGAATTTTTGGAAATTGTGAATGATCTGAGCGGGGCTTTCCTTTCTTATAGCCTGGCTGAGAATGCGAAAGTGTTCCCACCGCAGTTTGGAGATGAGTGTAAAAGGTTTACGGATCGCTACTAATAGCAGGTTAAACCAGAGACCAATTCTATTTCCTCTGAAGATTTCATAGATCCAGCGAAAAGGTGCGGTCAGCAACCAACCGGCCTTGAAACTTAACGAATTTCGCAGGTTATGGTTTTCACTTTCCAGGCGATCCGCATGGTCTGTCAAATTTTGCAGCCTTTGCCGGGAAACCTCGGCTTGCTGCTGAAATGCATGACTTTGTTCGGTCCGTTGTTTAGCCGTTTCCTGCAGTTGGGCATGCAAGATGTTTATCTCGTCGATTTTTTGTTCCAGACTCGATATCAAGGTGGATTTTTCACTGATCTGTGCGGTTAGAGCTTCTTTTTCCCGGTTTTCCTGGGATAACTCACTTTGAATCCGGTCGTTTTCCGCTTCAAGCTCGGTTAATCTTGCTCGCAGCTCACTGCTTGTTGCTGCCTCCTGCTGACGTAAATTTTTCTCTTCGGCGATCCGATCATTTAAATCACGGTTCCCTTCCTCCAGGGATAAATTTGTGTTTTTCAGCTCCTCGATCTCTTGATCCTTACGTCCCAACTCACCCTGGTGCTTTTGCGCACTGGAGAGTTGTTCTGTAGAATGAGCGATCTGCAAATGATCGATATAAGCTTGTAACTTCTGCTGGATGGCCTCCTTTTCCTGAAGGGTTGCGAGCGAAGTTTCATGCGCATTTTTATAGGCCTGGATCTGGGTTGCCAACTCCGTATTCTCAGCGCTGCCTTCCTCTCTGAGCTTTTGGGTATGATCGACATAGAGCTGTTGAAGAGCGTCTGCTCCAATAGCTTCCACCACCAGATTAATGGTCACCTGACCTCCTGAGATTTCCAGTCCTTCGGGGATCTGAATAACTAGCTGAGGATCATTATGATTAAAATAGTAGCGGTTTTGGAAGCTAAACTGACCATTTTCCGCCCGAGAATGCAATGCCTGATGATCCGGAGAGATAACAATCGATTGAATCTCAATAATGACGGGCTCATTGGCCGGATCAAACCGTATGGACTGGACTTTTTTGCCAGGCACCGTAGGAATTTCAAAGCTTACCTTATTGTTTCCGGTGTGTACGGTACTGAGATAGGAAAAATTCTCGTTGTACCCGTCTCCGTAATCGATAAATAGCTGACAAAGAAAGAGCCTTTGACTCAGGAAAGCGGGGTCTGCTACTTGATTTATTTGCCGGGAGTTGAATTCTTTCCGGTTCTGGGCATCAATCCAGGAGTCGGAAAAAATAGTAGAAAGCTCGGCATACTGTATCTCAATAAAATGGGGGATCTGCAGCTTTTGATACTCCTCCCAGAATTGATATTTTATGCTGGAAATAGGTTGCCGAAAATGAATACCCTGTAGTTCTTCCTTGCGAAAGAATGCATTGAGCCTACTGACATACTTGGCCTTTTCCCGGCCTTCCTCCTGCCAGTTGATTCGATTTTCCGACCGAATGATATCTTCCACCGGTCGCACCATCCATACTACAATAGTCTCTTCCTTTGACTCAATTTTATCCAGTACATGGGATAAGGCCGGACACTGGATAACTTTTTTGTCGCTAGTCTTGGTAAGGTCAAAAAATCGGCTTTCGTTGTGAACGCCAAACGCTTCTTCTGTATAGTAGGGTAAACCGAGCAATTCCGAGATGGCGAATCCTGCAAATGTGGTGCCGCTGCGCTGAGGCCCGCTAACTATGATATTTTTAAAATCTTTTAAAAATTCTTTTAACTCCTGTTTTGTCAAAACAACGTTCATTTGAGGATTATTCAACAAAAAATGCCGGGTATCAAAAAGGAAAATTATCCCGTAACGTACTCTTAATCATTGAACAGTAGAAAGTGTCAATATTTTCAGCTGGATTTTCTTTCGATACCGGGGAAAGTATTTACTGGATGAACACGCTTTTGAGAACCAGTCAATCTCCTGGAAATAAATTCAAAATTTGGTAAAAGTAAAGGTAGAAAACTATTGCTATATAAGCTTTAAGAAGGGAGCAAATAAGTTGTAAAACGGCAAGAGCTCACGGACAGATCAATAGGGATCTAACGGTAAGCTCCTGCCAATAATACCTTATTGAAGAGGCACCAGGAGGGAAATCATGGCACCCGGTATTCTTCTTTGAAAGTTAAATTAACGATCCAGCAGCCGGGCAATGTTTTCCAATCGCTCTAATTGGGCTGCTCTTCTTTCCTGGATTTCCCGGATTTGCAACTGTTGCGCCTCAATTACCGCCTGCTGCTCCTGGATCGTCTTCACCGCCAGCACCGCCATCTGCAGATAATCTACGCCGAGTTGAGTGCCGTCTTCCGAGGGGACGACCCAGTCTGCGTTGATTTTGCCTACCTGCTGTGGATTGAAACCGAGTGCGGCTGAATGCGATTTCTGGGCGCTTCCGACTCTTGGTTCCAGTAGCATGACTTTACCCAGAACGGCATCATCCATTTTACTGGCTGTGGCCAGAGCCGGAGCGGGCGGAAAATTATTATAGTTACCCGTAGATACGTCAAATCCACCCCGGATGTCGCCGTTGAAGTAGATCAGGATGTCTTCATCACCGATCCGCATGCTCCATTTGTTGGCATTATTGTCGTTGACGAAGGCCAGGGCATCCGCACCGGCAAATTGCTGTTTGAGGTGGAGGTAGCCCTCCGGGATCGTCTGGTGGATACCGACGGATTCGGCGGTCCCGTCTAAGGAAAGCAAGGTCGCATCGTTTAGGCCGTCGGTATAAAAGAAATCCATTTGGTAGGCGCCGGAAATGGCCGCTGCACCTACTTCCCAGTAGCCATCGTCTCCGTCATTGGTAAAGCGGAGTCTGGCCTGGTCTCCGGTATTGTTTTCCTGCAGATAGAGTTGGGCATCTCCGTCCAGGCCGGAAGTTGAATTTTGGTTGATCAGCATCCGGTGATCGCTGGGGGCACTGTTGATACCGATACGGCCGGTGAGGGAGAGGGTCAGATCATCCGCTCCCAGGGTGGCGGCAGTTGAAATGTTAAAGTAATCGTTATTGCCATTGTAGCCGAAGGATACTTTATTCGTGCTATTATCCCCGAATCGCATTAGGGAATTCGTATTGTCATCGGTGGAAAAAATATCGAGATTGGTACTGTTGGTTCCCTGGAACAGACCATTGCCCTCGATGACCATCGGAGTTTGAGCTCGGCCGGATGCCGCTAAGAGCAAGAGTCCGAAACATATCAAGGTAATTTGCATTTTCATAAGGCTAAATTTTTAGTGTTGGAAATTGGGGTCATTATTTCTGCAGGATCATCTTTTGGGATCCGGCTATTTCCCCGTCAATGATCAGGGAGTAGAAATAAGTACCGTTTTCCAGATCTTTGGCCTTAATATTTAGTTGAGTCTGATTTTTACTCAGATTGAATTTTCTCACTATTTTTCCATTAATGTCAGAAAGTTGGATCTGCGCATTCACGGTAGCTTCCGGAAGTTTAAATTCGATGGTGGTCTCTTCCCGGAAAGGGTTAGGACGATTTTGACTCAATTGGAAATCCAGCGGACTGGCCGGTGTGGTGACTGGTGCTTCCGGCAGGGTAGGGGGCGCGCTCCCGGTGGATTGGGCCAATTTGGCTTCCAGTTCAGCCAGTCTGGTTTCGAAAGCAGCTTCCTCAGCGGCGAGGGCAGCGATCTCCGCTTCCTGTTTTTCGATCAGCTGTTGTTGTTCCTGTACCGATTTGATGGCCAGCGCCACGAATTGCTGGTAGTTGATACCGATCTGTTCGCCATCTTCTGAACGCACTACCCAATCGGGGTTGACCTGTTCCACTTCCCGGGGATTGAGACTAATCGTGTGCCCCTTGCTTTTTTCCTGTGGCACTCTTACCGGATTGAGCTGCAGTACTTTTGCCAGTACTGCTTCCTGGTTTTCCTCAGCAGGATCATTAAAAGCGGCGGGAGGTGGAAATGCCGTGTAAGCACCCGTCGCACTGCTGAAGGAGCCGCGAATTACCCCTTCGAATAAATAGTCCAGATTAGTGTTGCCAATCTGCATGCCCCATTTCTCAGCACCGGTCTGATCGTCGTTCTCCAGGATCAAAGCACTGATGCCGGCATCTTTCTGCTTGATGTGGAGGTAAGCTTCCGGATCGGTATTGTTAATGCCCACCCGGAAAAGATCACCGTCCAGCGACAGGACATTGCCGAAATTCGAGCCGTCATTGTAAAAAAAGTTCATGCGGGAGCTGCCGTCGGTAGCGCGGGTTGCAATGGTCCACAATCCGTCGCTGCCCAGGTTGCCAAACCGAAGTCGGGCAAAATCTCCGGTATTATTTTCCTGTAGCGTCAAATGGGCGGATCCGTCAACACCGGAGGTTGAATTGTGGTTGATCAGAAAACGGTGGTTGCCGGGCAGGGAGTTGATACCGATCAGTCCGGTAAGGCCCATGGTGAAGTCATCTGCTCCCAGCGTGGCGGCTGTGGAAATTTTAAAAACATCCTGATTGCCGTTGAATCCAAGCGATACGGCCGAGGCGCCGTTGTCGCCAAAACGGACCAGCGCATTGGTATTATCGTCGGTATTCTGGATATCGACGTTGGTGCTGGCGGGACTGGTGAAGAGTCCGTTTCCTTCTACACTTAATTTTGGTTGTGCCCAAAGCACTTGGAGGCTACACAAGAGGCCCAGTATCATCCAGGTTGATCTCTTTTTCATAGAAATGGGTTTTTAAGTTATACAGTTTTAATTCGAATAGGGGGATTTATCCTTCGAGATTGCAGGGGCAACTATGAGCCCTGTCTTTGCTGCTTCCATAGATCTCGACGGACGATATAAAGACGTAATCAGCGGGAAATTCCATAATTTTTTGCAAAAAGAGGTCACAGAAAACCGAGATGGGGAAAAATTACGGGAATTCATAGAGGCGTACCTCTGGCTTTCAGTCGGTGTATTCTGCCGACGGGAAGTCGGCTCTACACACTTACCCTCCAAATTTTATTAGATTTGATCTTGCTTTGGCGGTTGGATATAGTGTCGGCGTTACAAACGCCTCCGAGCGATCAGGTTCCCAGTTTTGATTCGAAAGCTCGGTGAAAGGAAAGCTACGGGTAGCGGGTGGGAACACTTCAAATTATTAGGTCTTCAAATCTATCCAAGTGTCCTTATGCACACGGACTCTTTCTAAATCAAATGGATTTGTTATAACAACAATATTGTCTCCAACTTCAATTTCTTTCTGACCACTTTTAACTCGGGATGATATTGTAGCTATTAAAATTTTTTCCTCAATTTGAACGCTTAATCGTCTTTCGTCAATTATCTTTAGAACGACTGCGTTTTTCTTAAAGTCAACAATAGCCATAGATTATTCAATTGGTTGATTGTTATAATATGCTCCTTTAATAATGCCCGTTGGTCATTGTTTATAACGACGATCCCTTATCCAATTTTAGCAGGATTCTGACATGTTACGCCGACATTCAGTCGTTAAACCTCGCCGACTGGAAGTCGGCGATACTGAAAATTACACCGCTTGCCGAAGTTTGTACCTTCGGCGATATATATGTGTCCGCTACCCTTATCATGACCCAAATACTCATCGACACCGCTGGTCATCAGTCATAACGACGATCTCATTTCCAATTTCCCAGAACTCCCCCTCGTAATGCCGACTTTCAGTCGGCATACTTCACCGAGTGGAAGTCGGCACTACTAAAAATTAATTTATATTTACCCCTCAAATCTAAATAAATATGTCCGCACTAGACAAAATCGATCCCGCTGAGATCCAGATGGTCATGCAGGAAACCACTTACGATGATGACGTAAAGATCTGCATACACACCAACAAAGGGGATATCAACTTAACCTTATTCGGGCCGAAAACGCCCAAAACCGTAACCAATTTTCTGGAGTTAGCCAGAAAGGGCTATTACGACGGCCTGACCTTTCACCGGGTAATTCCCAACTTCATGGTGCAGGGCGGATGCCCCCACGGTAGTGGCCGGGGAGGCCCCGGCTACACTTTTGAAGACGAGTTCGATCCTTCGCTGCGCCACGATTCGGCCGGTATTCTTTCCATGGCCAATGCCGGCCCCGGCACGAACGGCAGTCAGTTCTTCATTACCCACGAGCCCACTCCCTGGCTAGACGGAAAACACACTGTTTTCGGAAAAGTCGTGGATGAAAGTGACCAGGATGTGGTCAATGACATTCGTATGGGAGATGAGATCCTGAACATCACGATTGAAGAATAAGCCAAATTCAAAATTCCTCCGCTATGGTAACTTTAGTCCAGGCCGAAAACATTGTTTCAAATTATCTGAACGGAATGATGCCCGTCGAGGTAGCAGTTAACCGGGATGCGACCGTTGCATTTACGGAAGGTTTTTATTTCAAATTCCAGACTACGGTAGGCACCAAACGGCTTCCACTGCACGGCCTTTTCCCGCTGATGGTGGACTGCCGGACCGGACGGATCCACGAACCGAAGCGGTCTGGTAGCGTAGAGGAACTCATCGCCTGGTTCCGGGATCAAATACGACCGGAGGAATAAGAGAATAGTAAGGGATGAGCGCTGTTTCCATGAAGTAACCGAATTGCGTATTGGCAAACAGGGCTCATCTATACTCTACCCATTCTAGTTTTCAAAAACCATGTACAGGTGGATCCGGTCTCCCGGAGTTTCCCGGTAATTGGGAGAAAGTTTTCTATTGGCGGCGGGGGATTGGAGGCTTTTTTCCAGCCCTTCAATGGCCTGAACGGCGGGAGCTAACTGTTGCCCGTAACGGTCGCGGAAAACCTTTTGCTCAGCTCTGGCCTCCCATTCCCGGGGAGAGCGCTCGCTTTCGTAACCCGGACCAAGGATCTGTTCGTAGCGCGCTTTATTAGCTGCCGTAAAATGTTTCCCGGTGTAATTGGCGTTAAACTGTGCAAACCATTCCGTCAGGAGGCCTTTCACCTTTTGACGAAGTTCTGCTTCATTTTTCCCACAGATCCTGAATTTTCCGATAAAGTCATCTTTTGCCGCTTCCCAGGCTTCTTTGATCTGCCGGACGTGGACCAGTTCGTGGATACCGGTAGAAAGACCCAGTACCGAACTGGTTTTCATATTGCTGCTGGCGAATACGTGGACATTGAAGGTGGTCAGCGTTGCTTCCCACGGGCAGTTAGCCTCTTGGGACTGCCGAAACCGGACTTTCACCTCCACAATAAAAGAGGTCGCACCGATGCCGCCGTGCGCGCTGCTCTGCGCCCAGGTGGGCAACTGCTTCAGATCATTTTGTAAACTGTCGAAGTAAAAGTGGCCGACATCCGGAGGTGGAGCTGCAGTAGGCGTTTCCGGAGTTCCACCTAATTCATCCATTCTCGAACGGACCAGGCGCATCCGATCTTTCAGCACCAGTATCTCTGACTCCAAGGCTGCTCTTTGCTCTTCCGATTCGGTCGTCTCCAGTTCGGCTTCTTTGCCGGCGAGTTCTTCCTGATACGATTGATAAACGGACCGCAATTCGGCCAGCTCTGCCGCCCGTTCCTCCTGATCTTCGGAATTATCACAGGCGGTAAACATCATGCCGCTGGAAAGCAACATTAAGGGAAGGAGCAGGCCGCTTACGTAATAAGAAAGAGAATAATGATGCATGTTTCGAATACTGGAAGATTTAGAAAAACTGCCGCTCGGAAGCGGCTATCATACTGGAAAATGAAAAGTTCTTAAAAATAACAATTTAGTCCTCCAATCCAAGACCTCCCGGTAGCGTAAAGACCGGTGGAATGGATTCAGCGGATAGTCCTAATTTTAGTACACCTGCTTCATCCTGGTCAAACCTTTAGCAAAATATCATGAAAAACCTGCAACACCCTTTATTTCCGTTATACCTGTTCCTACTGCTACTAGGAATTATTATTCCTGGTCAAAGTACCGCCCAGTCCGACGCAGTCACTATCGTAATCGATGCCTCCGATCTGCTGGATGAGATCCCCAGTGGACACCGCATTATCGATGCTTCCCAACTGGAAGTCCCCTGGTTATTCAATAATACCGGACTGCTGATGACCACCCGATCCAATTATCTGAAACGGGTGGAGATACCCGTAACGGGCACCTATTATCTGTACGCACGCAGTCACGGCCGTCCGGGCAGTACCATTCGGGTAGCCATCGGAGAGCAGGTGATCCCGGATGATCTCGGAAATGACTCCCTTCGGTACGTGCAGGCCGGCACTTTTGAGCTGGCGGCCGGGACGGTCAACCTGAGAGTGATGCGCATCGAGAATAACCCCATTTTGGATGTATTGGTGCTCAGTCAGGACCCGGAATTCACCCTGGATGATCTGAAAGCCCGGGAACTGGACGAGGAAGTCACCCTCTTACGTGAATACCGGATCCCGCCTTCCAGCTGTGTGAAATTTGGGGATCTTACCGGAGATGGACAAACGGATCTGCTGGTACTCAGTCGGGATTATTCGGCCCAGGCCTTTGATTTTAGCGGTCAGGCCCTTTGGTCCTATACGGCTCCGGAAAAAGGAGAGGAAAAGCGCCGTTCCTTCGAGGCCCCGGGATTAGTATGGGATCTGGACCAGGACGGCGACTCGGAAGTGATCCACTGGCGACAGGATGACGAAGGAGAATGGCTAACCGTAGCCGACGGCCGTACGGGAGCGATCATCCGACGATGTCCGTGGCCGACGGAAGCTTACCCCCACGAATACAATAATTTTCGCCTGGCCATCGGCCGGCTGACGCCCGGCTATCCTCGGCATATTCTCGCGTTCACGGATATGGGTGGAAAGATCTCCGTGACGGCCTACGATCCGGAATTACGGGAAGTCTGGCAACATGTAGAAAATAAAAAGAAAGACCATTTGGGCCATTACTTGTACCCGATAGACCTGGATCAGGATGGCACGGATGAAGTCGTGGTGGGCACGCTGGTGCTGGATGGTGACGGTACCGAGATCTGGAACGCCTTTGATCTGTTTTTCGATCACCATGATCATGCCGATAGTTATCGATTTGCCGATCTTGATCAGGACGGAAAATTAGATATGGTCTCCGCCCACAGTGAGATCGGTGTATTTGCCTACGGGGCGATGAGTGGAAAATTAAAGTGGCAAAATGTTTCCGAACACGCCCAGCAACTGGAGATCGGAAATTTCCTGCAGGATGTCCCCGGGCCCCAGATTGCGGTGGGTGCCCGGACTTACGGAAATCGCCGCTTTGGCATTCCTTACCTCTGGTCGCAGGTGCACTGGTTCGATCCGAAAGGCAAACTGATCCGAAAATGGCCGGCCAATCCACTGAATGGAAACCCGGTTTTTATCAAAGGGGATTGGCGTGGCGACGGTAAGGAGGCTTTATTTTGGTTTAAGTTTCGCTTACTCGAAAACGGTACTGGAAAATTGTACTTTGGCGAGCCGGTTTATCACATGTTCGATTTTATGGGAGGGCCGGCAGAAGAGGTGATCACCCTGCAACGGGATTTGCTGCGGGTTTACGGCTATAAAAATGCGCCTGCCCCGAATGGGCAGCGGCCAAAGACGCCGGACTATCTGCAAGCGAGGGTAGCCAATCACACGCATTATTAATGGTATAGATTCTATGATGCTGAGAAAAATAGTGACGGTTTGGACATTCTTTACGCTTGTTACCTCTGCGACCGCTGGGGCAAAGAACGGGACCTGGCCCAGTCAGGCGATCGGCCGGCCGCTAGAATTTATCGTTACCGAATCCCCGGAACCGCTCCGCGATGTTGCCGGCAAGTACCTGACCGTCGTTTACCTCAAGCATCTGGGTTTTAAAAAGATCGGCGGCAATAGCAATGCCACGGATGTTGCCTGGCTCATTGCTCAGGGATACCGGGTAATCGAGCTGGATTATGCGCACCATCCGGCCGCGATTACTCCCAATATCAATCGGGACATCATAGCGATCAATGATGCGGTTGCTGCGGGTGACTTTTGCGGTTTGCAAAACAGCTCGCATTATCAGACTTACGTGCTTTTCGAAGGTTATCGGATTGCCCGCAACGTGCCCTATTTTCAGGATGATCCAACCGTCTACAATACTCCCGCCGAATACCTAATCGGTGATTCTTTGCGCATGGATATCATTTATCCGGCCAATCCGGTACAGCCGGTCCCGACCATTTTATCCTTTTCTTACAGCAACAGTTACGCTACCTACGATGCCGCCAGCAAGCAGTTTACCGATGCTAACCGGAACCAGCGACTGAACCTGGGGTATACCCTCGCTGGATTCAACGATTCGTTTCTGGAGGGGGCGCCCGCCGCCGGCATGGCCTGGGCGATTGCCGACCACCCGAAGTATTGTCCCTGGGGCAAGGGCAAACCAATCGATGGGCCCAATGATGCTTACAAATCCTATCAGACCAATCCGGATGCTGCGCAAAAGGTAAAGTCGGCTGTACGTACCCTGCGTTCGCTCGGGACTTCCCTGGGACTTTCCGGTAAAATCGGGATCTATGGATTCTCCCGGGGTTCGGATGCCGGTTCCATGGCGATCGGTGACCGGGAAGTGCCTGAGTTTGAAAATGCCGGTTTTTACCAGAAGGTGTCGGATGAGGTACAGGCCGCTGCGCTCGGTCCGGGCGTGTTTGACTTTACCCGCATTTATGCCGTTACCGGGGATGGCGATTCTAATTTGGAAACCCGCTGTCCGTGGGTGTGGGGATCGCTGGAGGAGCACCCCGAGATTTGGGAGCGCATGGGAGCGGCTTATCTGGTCGAATCGGCAGCAACTGCGCCCGTTTTGTTTTTCTACAATACGGATGATCAGCCCTATTACCGGGATCAGGTTTTGCATTTTCAGGCGCAACTGGAATCTCTGGGCGTACCCGTTTCCACGATGGTGGATTACGGCACAGGTCATTCGCTTCCCCAAACCGGCCCCGAACTGATCCGGATGTACACATTCTTCCAACGGTATCTGGATCCGCCGATCATCAATAAAGATGGGGTGAAGCGTTAAAACCCCAATTAATCCAAATTGTAAAACATTTCAAATTACAGGTGCAGCGCACCCTATTATTTTCTTCCCCTTGATCTGAACACACCTAGAGCTATAGCGTAGCGACCTGATCGATAGATATGGGAAATGATCAGGACGGTGCGCTGCACCTGGAAAAATCCCTCCCGTTCTATGTTGGAGCCAGGACGGTGCGCTGCACCTTTGCCTGAATAATGATTTGTGCAATTTGGTATACAAACGATGGATACATTTCCTGGTAGATCAGGCCCCTAGACGTTATAAATTCCCTGGTGTTACAAAAGGTTATGCTAAAGGAGTACCTGCCCGAAAGGCTGATTGAAAAATCTGCCAACTTCGCGCTGACTAATAAAAGCGGTGTCGGATATACCGCCCACCAATTGATTACTGCAAAAAAATAATTACTTTCCGGCTGAATTAAATCCAAAAGATGAAGCAACAACCTACCGATAACTACAAGACGAATGAGGCCACCTACCTCGCAGACTACATGGCCAGTAAAAATCAGCGCTTTTCCAATCTGATGCTGGATCTCCTGTTTGCATTTTTATTCCAGGGGGCCGTGCTGGCTTTACTGGAGGGCATCGGAATCCTCGACGAGAACATGATGAACTCCCGGCGGGTCATCGTGCCGCTATCTTTTCTGTTGGTATTCCTCTACTGGACGGGGACGGAATATCTTTTCGGAAAAACACCGGGAAAATCCATTACTAAAACAAAAGTGGTCATGATGGATGGATCGAAGCCGGACCTGCTGACCGTAGTGAAGCGCACCCTGGCCCGACTGATCCCCTTTGATCCTTTTTCTTTCCTGTTCGGCGCCCCGACCGGGTGGCACGACAGCCTGACAAATACCCGGGTGGTAGAAGACGATTTTACACCAGAAGACGACTTTATGCTCTGATCCCGGACCATATGAATATTCGGCAGCTATTCAAACTTCACAACTTCAGGATCCTTTTCAAAGCGATCAGGAAGGAACCGCCCGGCCTCATTTGGGAAAACTTTCTCAAAATGCTTCGGCGTGGACGTGGGCAATCCGCCTACACCGATAAGTTCCTACAGCACGATGAAGACCTGAAAGTCTATTTACTGGACTGCCGTAAAGAGGCTGGTATCCTGAAAGTGATCGTATGGGTTTTGGCTCGAAACGAGATTGAGCTACCGGAATTATCTGTCGGCGATCTTCTATTGACTGCAAAAGCAGATACTTTTTTCAAACCGGAATTATCGGCCTTTTTTTCGGAATTTTCTGATTTCGAGCAGCAGGGGTTTCTTTTCCAATTGCCCTTCAATGGGATCTTTAGTGATCTGCAACTGGGGCTCACCGATCGTAAAGGGCACCAGGTGGAGCTACCAATCGGCCGTTTCTTTGCCTACGATGAAGCGGAACCTGAGTTGGCTGCCAATTCTCCCGATAGCAGCAATATTCGGTTATTTACGCACCAATGGGCATCTTCGGGAAGTGGTGCAAGCATATTTAACCCAGAGCAATTTAAGGCAGATGGAGCAGCATATCTGCTACTGCACGCCCAGGATACGGTATTGCCACCTAAGCTGTTATTGGCGCTGCAACACTTTTTAAGCAAGCACCCGGAGACCGATATTATCTACTTCGACGAAGATTTATTGGATCCGGATGGCAACTTCCATAGCCCAAGTTTCAAACCGGCCTTCAGCCCGGAATACCTTGCCGCTGATAATTACATCGGTCCCAATTTTTGCGTTAGCTTCCGGCTCGCAAAACAACTCAATTGGTTCTCAGCGCTGGATCTGCGTTCGGGAGGTTACCACTTTCTACTACGGACAATGGAGATCACCGACCGTTTTGCCCGTCTGCCGGGGATTCGTTTGCACCGTACGGAGCAAGGGCTGGTTCATTATACCCGGAAAGAGGCAGCGGAGATCCAGGTGCGGACGGAGCACTTTGCCAAACGGGGTATTCAGTTGAATCCCGGACTGGTTCCGGGCAGCAGCGAGGTGCTGCAGCCGGTGCAGGGAACTCCCAAAGTAAGTATCATTATTCCTTTTAAGGATCAACTGGATTTGTTGGAGCAATGTATTCAAAGTATTTTCTCCCGCACCAGATATCCGGAATACGAATTGCTGCTGATCAGTAATAACAGCCGGGAAGCGAAAACCTATCAATTTCTGGAAACACTGCAACAAACTTCTCCCCAGGTGCGATGGTTTCGCCGGGATCATCCTTTCAACTTCTCCCAGCTTAATAACTGGGCAGCCCAACAGGCCAAAGGGGAATTCCTGCTATTGCTGAACAATGATGTCAAAGTGATCACCAGTGGATGGATCACCCGGATGTTAAGTTACTTCGCGGACGAAAGGGTGGGGGCCGTCGGTGCCAAATTACTCTATCCGGATCATACCGTACAGCACGCCGGTATCGTTACGGGTATCGGAGGGATCGCCGGACATACGCACAAACACTATCCCGACCATTTTGGCGGATACAACGGCCGGGCGAATAAAGTACAGAATGTAAGCGCCTGTACGGCTGCCTGCCTGATGCTTAGAACTTCCGTTTTTGAATCCGTGGGGGGCTTTGATGAGCAGCAGCTACCGGTCGCTTTTAACGATGTAGACCTGTGCCTGAAGATCCATGAGGCCGGGTACCGGATCGTCTACACCCCTTTCGTTAAGCTTTATCATTACGAATCTATCAGTCGCGGGGCCGAGGATACCGGGGAAAAAAGGAAACGCGCCAAAAGAGAAATCCGGTTTTTTCGGAAAAAATGGCGGAACTTTATCCAGGCGGGCGATCCGTACTACCATCCGGAATTATCCTTGCGCATGGGGAATTTCGAGGATTTCCGGAAGTTGGATGGTGGCGGCATAAACCATTAGGATGTTTGGCAGATGGGGCATCAGGAGGATCAGTCTATTTCTTGTCATTACACCCAAGATCCCAACTTCCTAAAATACCGGGGTATCGATATCCCAACAAAAAGTTAATACCCGTAAACGAAGGTTAAGCTTTGGTCGGGAGAATAGAAAATAGCTAATTTCAAGCGGTGAGGAACTGGATTATAGTCGGTATCGTGATCATTTCGTTGCTCGGTTTGGTATTTGTGCAATACAGTTACCTCCGGGCGGGACTGTTGTTGGAGCGGGCACGGCTGGATCAGCGAATGGAGCACCTGTTGGATGAAATGTATCTCAAACTGGTGCGGGAGAACAATGTGCGGGAAATGACCATTCGTATGCTGGTGACCGAAAGAAATCCGTTGGCCAGTCCCGAGTTGATCCTGCCGGATCGTTTACGGGATTCGCTGCATTTCCTGATCCGGGAATTCCTGGGAGCGGACAGCCTGCGGATGGATTATGCTTTTGCGCTGACGGATGAGGATGAAAAACATGTATTTGTAGCTACTGAGGATTTTCTGTCCGAAAACGATACGCAGGTAAGTTACCAGCGTCCGATCGGTGGACTGGCGATGCGGGCCTGTAATTGCCGGCCCTACTTCCGGCTGCACATTCAAAATACGCTAAATTATCTGGTGGGCCGTCTGGCTTATCTGATTATCCCTACGGTCATTTTTATCCTGTTCCTCGCGATCTGCCTGGGGCTATTGATCTACTACCTCGATCATCAGCGGAAACTGGACATTATAAAGAATGATTTTATCAATAACCTGACCCACGAGTTGAAGACACCGGTATTTTCCATCGGAATGCTGAGCCGGATGCTGAAAACTGCGGTTGGCAAGGGGCAGAACGAAAAGGTTGAGGAATACGCTACTTTGATCGAAAAGGAAAACGAAGTGATCAAAGGCCACGTAGAACGGGTGCTGGAACTGGCCTCACTGGAAGGACGAAATTACCAGATGGAAAAGCAGCGCCTGTCCCTGCATAATCTGATCGGGGAGCTTTTAAGTTCCTTTGGTCCCCAGGTACAGGCCCGGGGCGGAAAGCTGCAACCCGAGCTTAAGGCTATTAACGATTGGGTGGAAGTGGACCCGGTCCATTTTCGCAATGTGATCCAGAACCTCTTGGACAATGCGCTAAAATACCAGACCGACGAACCGTTCATAGAGATCAGTACCCGCGATGAGGAAGACTGGCTGGTGGTGAGTGTTTTGGACCGGGGCATTGGGATTGCGACCGACCAGCAGCAAAAGATCTTTGAGAAGTTTTACCGGGTGCCTTCCGGCAATTTACATCAGGTGAAAGGCTTTGGTCTGGGGCTGAACTATGTGCGTCAGATCGTAAAGGCGCACCGGGGACAAATCAAAGTCTTTAGTAAAGCCGGAGAAGGAAGCCGGTTTGAAGTGTCTCTGCCCATTCCCGGTGATTATAAATAACCTAAGTTGCAACTTAGGTAGCGGGTATAAAGTAAAGGGCATAGGGATTACCTATCGTTAAAATGGAGCAAGATCCCTGATTTTAACGGTTACAGTCTCTCTACGCTTTACCATCTACTCTCTACAATTAAACGACAATATCCTGGTTTACAGTACCAAATATTCCATTGCAAATAAACGGCCAGCGCCACATCTCTCTTCACCCATATTGATCTGTCATGAATAACATTCTGCTCGTAGAAGACAATGAAACCCTCGGATACATTCTTAAGGAATACCTTGAAATGAAGGATTTTGGGGTGGAACTGGCCCGGGACGGTAAAGCCGGGCTGAAGGCTTTTAAAAAAAGAGCCTACGATCTCTGTATTCTGGATGTGATGATGCCCGAAATGGATGGATTTACCCTGGCTGGCGAACTGCGCGCGATCGAAGCGGGGGTGCCGATCATTTTCCTCACCGCCAAGGCGCTGAAAGTCGACAAATTGAAAGGTTTTAATCTCGGGGCGGATGATTACATTGTCAAGCCGGTAGACGAGGAAGAATTGCTGGCCCGCATCAAAGCGATCCTGCGGAGAAGCAAGGGCAATACCAGTCCGCAGAAACAATCGTACGAAGTAGGCGCCTACCATTTCGATTTCAGCAATCAGAAACTGGTGCTGGATGAGGAGGAGCAGATCCTGACGGAAAGAGAGGCCCAGTTGTTGCGACTCCTTTGTGAAAATAAAGGCAAGTTACTGTCGCGGCGGCAGGTACTGAATACCCTTTGGAATACCAATGATTATTTTACCCGGCGCAGTATGGATGTGTTCATTTCCCGCCTGCGAAAATACCTGGCCAAAGATCCCCTGATCAAGATCAATAATGTATACGGAAGTGGATTTATCCTGACGGATACGGAGGAAGGGTAGAAGCAAAATTTGCTGAGCGACCGGAAAACTCCGGTCGCTCAACAATGCTAAATCCTTATGGTTTTGCTTTGGATTCCGGGATCGGATTTCCGTCGGCATCAACCAGTACGATCTCCAGACCGAGCTCTTTCAGCGCGGGCAGGATCTTTTCTTTATCGCCTACCACGAAGTAGGCCATATCATCGGGCCGAACGATCTTTTTACTCAGCGAACGAACGTCGGAAAGCTCCAGGTTGCGGACCTTGTCTCCGTAGGTCTGGTAATAATCATCATTCAGGTCGTATTTGAGCTGATTATTCAGGGAACTCATCACGGCATTATTGGTTTCCCACTGACCGGGCAGTGCGAGAATGGCGTTGCCGGTAGTCTTGGTGAATTCCTCCTCCGTAACCGGTTTGTCTCCCACGAACATCTCAAATTCTTTGATGATCTCCTGCACGGATTCCTTGGTCTTATCTGTCTGTACCGGAGCGTAGGCCAGCATCGGGCGTTGCCCTTTTGCCTGTTGGACGAAAGTATAGGCACCGTAGGCCCAGTGCTTGTCTTCCCGCAGGTTCATGTTTACCCGGGCCGTGAACTCACCACCCAGCACATTAACTGCCGTTTCCCGGGCAATTTCATCCACCTTGCCGTACGGATCGATCAGGTAACCGCCGATGATCACGGATTGCTGACTTTCGGGACGATCCATCAGGTACAGTTTACCCTTATTGCTTTCTTTTACCTCAGCGATGTTTTTCTTAGGCGTTTTGCCTTTCTTCCAGTCTCCGAACCGTTTTTCCAGCATGGGCTTGAGTTCGGCCATATCCAGGTCGCCCACCACCATCAGCGTGGCGTTGTTCGGGCGGATCCAGGTATCGTGGAACTTAACCATATCGTCCCGCGTCATGGATTGTACAGTGCTTTCGTAACCCGATCCGGTCAACGGCTGGCTGTAGGCGTGTCCTTCACCGTAAAGGAACTTAGGCATTACCCGGATGGCCATCTGCACCGGCTGGGATTTTTCCCGCTGGATCTGGACCATCGTCTGATTTTTCAGCCGGTCGAAATCTTCTTGTGGGAAAGAGGGGCGCAGGATCACATCGGCCATCATATCCAGACTGGGTTCCAGTGTAGGTTTGAGGGTGTTCAGATTGACGTAGGAAGCGTCGAGGTCCGAATAGGCGGCCAGACCGGCGCCGAGGGTCTGAAGTTCTTCGTTGATCTCCAGAGCGCTCTTATTTTTAGTGCCTTCATCCATCATATCCATCGCAAGCGAAGCCGTGCCTGCTTTGGAAAACTGATCGGATGCATAACCCGCATCGAACATCATGCGCATCACTACCGTCGGAATGCCCGGGCGTTTGGCCAGCACCACTTCCATGCCGTTACTCAGGGTAGTGCGTTCCAGGTCTGGGAATTTAACCGTCGCGGGAGCTCCCATTTCCGGCAGTCCCTTGCTGCGATCGATATCCGATGCGATGGTGCTGAATTCGGGGAAAGGCGTACAGATCAGAGTATGGCGTCCGGCGCTCAGCCATTTTTTGGCGGCCATTTGCACATCGGCCGGTTTGGCATCCGCTACCATTTGGAGGATGTCCTTGTAGTAGTCTGCACTACCGCCGTACACTTCGTGTTGAGCGAGGATGTCGGATTTACCACCAAAGCCACCGATCCGCTCGATGCCTTTAATGAAACCGGCAAAATACTGTGATTTTACCCGGTCCAGTTCCTGTTGGGTCGGACCATCTTTCAGGAACTTATCCAGTTCTTCGTTCAGGGCAGCTTCTACTTCTTCTACGGTCTTCCCGGGTTTCACGTTGGCCTGTACGATGAAATTACTCGCGATCTCCTTTTCCCAGGTAAAAGCATTAGCGGAGCTGGCGATCTGATCGTCGTAAACGAGTCGCTTGTAAAAACGGGAGTTTTTACCGCTGGACAGGACACTCGACGCAAGATTGAGCAGTACGGCCTCTTTGGATCCCCATTCCGGCGTATTCCAGACAAAATTGATCCGGGCTTCCGGAACGCGATCCTGGTAGCTTTGTCGGGTCTCCTGGGTGCGGATAGGGATATTTACTTCCGGGCGAACCAGAGCCGGTCCGGCCGGAATATCACCAAAGTATTTGACCGCTCTTTTGTAAATATCTTCCGCATCCACATCACCGGCGATCGCAATGACGGCGTTGGCCGGTCCGTAGTAGGTCTTAAACCATTCGTGTACATCTTCGAGCGAAGCCGCGTTCAGATCCTCCATTTCTCCGATCACCGTCCAGGAATAGGGGTGACCGGCGGGGAACATGGCCTTCGTGATCAGATCCCACTGTTTGCCGTAGGGATTGTTCTCTCCCTGGCGTTTCTCATTTTGTACCACTCCACGCTGTTCGTCCAGTACTTCCTGGTCGATAGCGCCCAACAGGTGGCCCATCCGGTCGCTTTCCAGGAAGAGCACCTGGTCCAGTGCGGCCAGCGGAACGTTTTGGAAATAATTGGTCCGGTCGTTGTTGGTGGTACCGTTCAGGTCCGTACCGCCGATCCGTTCCAGTGCCTGGAAATAATCATCATCGTAATTTTCACTACCGTTGAACATCAGGTGTTCAAACAGGTGGGCAAAACCACTTTTCCCGGGTTTTTCATTTTTCGATCCCACGTGGTACCAGACGTTGACCGCCGCAATCGGCGCTTTGTGGTCTTCGTGGACGATAAGGGTCAAACCGTTGTTCAGTACAAATTTCTGATAGGGGATTTCGATGTCGTCCGGACTGAAGTAAGATGCTTTCTGGGCATCCAGGTTTGTACCGGACATTAGAAAAAGAGTCAATAACAATAAGGTGAAACTCTGCCTCATAAGTGCATTTTTTGGTTAAGAATATTTGGTGTTGGTAGATTTTCTCTCGCTATCATTAAATCCTCGGGCCGCCGGCTGGACGTGCAGTGCCGAAAGTCCGAATGATTTCCTTATAAAATTACGGAACTTGGCGCGTTCAGGCCCGTATTGAAATTAATTTTCTACGAATGGAGAATCTCAGCAGACCAAAAAAAAGGCCGCCCCGATGACTCGGAGCGGCCGCTAGGTGGTTTTTTATCTTGGTTCAACCTAATTCAACCACCTGCAAACAATTGAACACCCAATAGACTATGATATATAACCAAACTGTTGTTTACTACTGTTGTTTAATAATGGCACTAAGATAGGCCGGTAACGGACGGCATGCACTGATCCGAATCACAGCGGATGGTGATCTGTGTCATCCGGACCTGCTGCAAGAAAACCGAATTTATTAACCAGGAAGATGTAAACTGAAATTTAAGTTTGGTACAAGCCGTAGCCGAAATGGGCGGAGAAACTTAAATTTATCCTTACCTTTTCGAGTCAAATAGCAGATCAATGAATAAAATACTCTTTCCTACCGATTTTTCCGATGCTGCCCAACAGGCATTCATCTATGCCCTGCATCTGGCGGATAAATTTGGCGCGGAGATCACCACCCTGCACGCCTACGAAATGCCGCAGGTGAGCGATATGGAACTGACGCCGTCGCTTCGCAATTTTTACGATAATATGGACCTCTACGAATTCGAGAGTTACCGCGATGCCATTCCTCCACTGGTGGATACCGCCCGGGCGCACGGATTCGACCATATCATCATGCAACACGTGCTCAAACAGGGAGACCCCGAGTCGGCCATCCTGGAAGTGGCCGTGAATGATGCCATCGACCTGATCGTAATGGGTACGACCGGTGCCCGCGGATTGAAAGAGATCTTTATGGGCAGTACCGCCGGTGAGGTGATGGAAAATGCTCCCTGCCCGGTACTGACTATTCCGGAAAAGAGTACTTTCGACGGCAAGATCGATCAGATCGCTTTCACCACTACTTTTTCGGAGGAAGAACAGTTGACGCTGCACTTACTGAATAAAATGTTTGCCCCCTTCAAACCCCATATTCACTGTCTGAATGTGGATCTGGCCCATACCGAAGCGTATACCCGAAAGATGGAAACCTTTGCCGGGATATTCAGTGAATACGACAACATGGAGTTTCACGTACTGGACGGCACCGATATCAACGAAGAACTCACCAAATACATGGAGGCCAACCATGTTGACCTGCTGGCGATGGTGACCCACCAGAGGAATTTCCTGCAGGAGTTGTTTCACTACAGCAAGACCAAACAGATGGCCTATCACGCCGATACACCGGTGCTGGCCCTGAAAAATAAATGATCCTTCCGGACGTTGAGATGAGGAGGTCGCTCGGGTCTGACCGGCATCTCCGAATCTCAACGTTTAAATACTATCTGGTCTGAACCATCTATTTACATACCGCAGGCTGCTTTTCTTTCTGCTTATCTGCATTTCTGTTTCGGCCACTGCACCCCGGTGGGGTTTTTTCGGCCACCGCCGGATCAACCGGATGGCGGTATTTACCCTGCCGCCGGAAATGAGTCGCTTTTACAAAAAGCACCTGGAATACATCACCGAGCACGCGGTCGATCCCGATAAACGCCGCTACGCGACCAAACACGAGGCGGTCCGCCACTATATTGATATCGATCACTGGGATGTCTATCCGTTTGAAAAGGTCCCGCGAAACTGGACGGATGCCCTGATCCGCCATACAACTATATATGTACTCAATGGCGGGGGCGATACTTTATCTTTTGGGCTGGACACCTTTTCCCGGGATCTCGAATATCTGACCTTTCGGGATCATTCGGAGAGCAATACCTACGCGGTTCCCACCAAACAATACCGGCAATTTTTCCTGGAAAAGATCCTTCCTCAGTTTTACGCGGACGAATGGACGGTCACCTGTGCTGACCTAAGCACGCTGTTCGGGCGGGAGATCGATTGTCAGTCGGCCTTTGCCGAAGAACACTTCTCGGAGTACGGTATCCTGCCGTACCATCTGGAGAAAATGCAGTTTGACCTGACCCGGGCTTTCCAACAGAAAGACCTCCGGCGTATCTTGCGGCTCTCGGCGGAAATGGGACATTATATCGGAGACGCCCACGTGCCGCTGCATACTACCGAAAACTACAACGGCCAGTTGACCGGACAGCCCGGTATCCATGCATTTTGGGAAAGCCGGCTGCCGGAATTGTTTGCCGATAAGAACTACGATTTTTTCGTGGGCCCGGCCGAATACTGGGAACGCCCGGACGAAGTATTCTGGGAAACCGTACTGGCCAGCCACGTGCTGGTAGACAGTGTGCTGCAAATTGAAAGACGTCTGAGCGAACAATTCCCCCGCGATCAGCAGTTCTGTTATGAGGACCGGCTTGACGCCACCATCCGTACGCAATGCGAAGCCTACTCCAGAGCCTACCACGAGGCGATGGACGGTATGGTGGAAGAACGGATGCGCGCCTCTATCCGCGCGATCGGCAGCTCCTGGTTTACCGCCTGGGTAAATGCCGGGCAACCGGACCTCAGTAAACTTGGATCGGAAATTCCCCTCGATGAGATCATCCCGCCCCCGGACCCCAGGGTCAAAAGCCGGGTTCACGAGTAATAATTTTTGTAGTCTCCCGGTGAGGGCTGGGCTTTTATCTCCGGGACATTGTCTACTGTCAGCAGTTCCCCGATCGCATTTATTTTAAATTAGACTACCCAATAGCTTCTTTACCGAAAAAAACTATTTTAGCGCCCATGAGGAACAGACTTTTACTTTTTTTGAAAGGTGCCGCCATGGGCCTGGCTGAAGTGATCCCCGGCGTATCGGGTGGAACCCTGGCATTCATCACCGGTATTTACGAAGAATTACTGGATACCATCAAAAGCATTCTCGGACCGGATCTCTTCAAAGCGTTCCGCCAGGGAGGTCTCAGCGCCGTCTGGGAAAAGGCAAATGGTCCGTTCCTGGCCGTATTATTACCCGGAATGGCCTTCGGTCTGGTTACCGGGGTTTTTATCGTCACCAGATTACTCGAAAGTCATCCGCAACTGCTGTGGGCCTTTTTCTTCGGATTGATCCTGGCCTCGGTCTGGTACATCGGCAAGCGGGTGGGCCGATGGACGGTAGTAGAGATATCCGGTCTGGTTGCAGCCGCAGCCCTGGCGTACTACATTACCGTAGCTGCTCCCGCCCAGGGGATCGATTCTCTCTGGTTCATCCTAATCTGTGGTATGATCGCGATATCCGCCCTCATCCTGCCCGGTATTTCCGGTAGCTTCATCCTCCTGTTGATGGGCATGTACACGGTGATCATTCCCGCGGTGAAGACGGCTTTGACAACCTTTGATAGCGCCAGCCTGAAGATCCTGGGGGTATTCGCCGTGGGAGCTCTGATCGGTCTGGCTACATTTTCCCGCTTCCTTTCGTGGGCGTTTAAGCACCACCGTAGTCTGACCATGGCTATTCTTACCGGTTTTATGGTGGGCTCTCTGAATAAGATCTGGCCCTGGCGCAATGTGATCGAATACCGGATCGATAGTCACGGTGAAGAGGTGCCTTTTCTGGAGAAGAGTGTTTTACCGGCTGCTTACGACGGCGAGCCGATGGTGCTGGGCGTGATCGTTCTGGTCATTATCGGGTTTCTGATCGTCTGGTTTCTGGATCAGACTCCGGTTGATGAGGAAGAACCGGACGTGGCATAAGGGAAAGAGCGCGATTGTTGGATGGTGATTGATGCAGGAAGCTTTTAAAGGCTCCTGAGCCGTAAAACCATGGACTATAATAAGGACGTCACCCTGAAGGATTGGTGCTTTGCCGCCGATCGCTCCACCAATTCCTTTTCTATTATCTACAGCGTTAGAAGTTAGTAAGTGTACCGTAGGCTACCGCTCATACCGTGTAGGGTAGGTCTTTATTCTTTCCTTAACACAGTTTCATATTTTCTTCACACATATTTCCTGGATAGCGGACGTTTTAGGCTTGTATTACATCACAAAGATCACTCGATTTTACAAACCGCCGGATGCATCGCATGCCGGATAAAAAATTAGGAAGATGAAACGCTTAACAGTTGTATTAACTACCTGTATGATATTTTTGGTGAGCTGGCAAGCGCAGGCTCAGTTGAAGGTGAACCCGCAAGTCGGGGTAAACGTATCGGCCCTTGACGCCAAGATCGGCGACCTGAGAACGGAGGCCAAAGCCGGTTGGAATGCCGGTGTCGACTTTCGGATCGGTGAAGGCTTTATTTATCTGAACCCGGGTGCTCACTACTACAGCAATACGGCCCGTCTGATGCGTGATTTTGAAAATCCGGATCTCGACATGTGGAAGGATGAAACGACGATCCAGAGTGTGAAAACACCGATTAATATCGGCTTCAATCTTACCGGTAACAATAAGTTTCTGGGTATCCGCGCGGAAGGTGGTTTTGTGCCGACCTTTGTAACGGGGGTCAAGGAAACCGAATCTTACAGCCTGAGTATAGAAGACCTGAACCGCCTCACCTGGGGCTATAACCTGGGCGTCGGAGTGGATGTACTGTTCCTGACCGCCGACCTGAATTATGAGATCGGACAGGCTAATTTCTTTAAAGGAGTGGACGGAAAAAACAATATGCTGACCCTGAGTTTGGGGGTTAAGTTCTAAGATACAGTGTAAATGTGTTGACAATTGTTCCCCCTATACAGACGATTGTTACGTATAACGCCTTCCCGCCAGGGAGGGCGTTTTTTGTTTGATTTTGTGCTATCCAGAGCCGCCGATCGTGCTTAAAAAGTAAGTTTTGGGGTAGATTTCTGCATTTTTTTTAATTTTTTTTCTAAAAAAAGTTGAAAAAAATTAGCCTTTTATCTTTCTGATATCTAACGTCATACGTATTAATACTTCAAGTAGCCCTTTCAAACAGATGAAAAAAACTTATGCTATGTGTAACCTAAAAAATGAAAAGCCGTAACAAATATAGTATTCCCACAAAATCAATTGAATCTCCTCCCACTCATCCCTCCCTATTCGTAATCCCTTTTGAGAGGCTATCAAAATTAGAGGTTCCTACATTACAAATCTGGAAAGTCCTTGACCACTAATACCTGGTCTAAGGCAATTTTGACTTATTTACAAAATAGGAAATGAGCACTATGGCATTGCCCCGTACGGGTAATGGCGATATTTATCTGTCCCAACACTTGTATAAGATGCATATTCATTAACTACTTTTTAAATCCATTTCCTATGGACACATGGAACACTATTACACGTACGAGTCGGACGCGGCTCACCAGAGCACTAAAGGTGCTCGAAACCCTTTGCAACGAGGAAAATATTCCCATTCTGGAGCACATTCGGAAAAAGGAAACAACTTCTCTAGCAGAACTTTACTTACAAACCGGTGTATCACCGGCTAAACTGGAAATGCAACTGGATTCACTCTGTGAAACGGGATGTGTGGTACACGAATCTGCCGCTATGGGCAGTAGTTACCGGATCAACCCGGAGCGGATCTGGCAAATTAACGGTATCAGCCGGCGTATAAACCAAATACGAGAAGACGGCTTGCGCGAGCAGGCCGGCTAAAAAACAATAACCCGAAGCCGCAAGGCTTCGGGTTTCTTTTTTGGAGGAAGGCCCAATGGCCCGTTCCTTTATATTCCTTAGTAGCGGTAGTAATCCGGCTTGAACGGACCTTGCTGTTCAACACCGATGTATTCCGCCTGGTCTTCGGAAAGTTCTTCCAGTTCGGCTCCCACTTTTTCGAGATGGAAGCGGGCCACCTGCTCATCCAGGTGCTTCGGCAGCATGTATACTTTGTTTTCGTACTGATCGTGATTTTTCCAGAGTTCGATCTGGGCCAACACCTGATTAGTGAAGGAGTTGGACATCACGAAAGAAGGATGACCGGTAGCACAGCCGAGGTTAACCAAACGGCCTTCGGCCAGAATGATCACATCTTTACCGTCGATGGTATATTTATCCACCTGCGGTTTCACAACTACTTTGCTGTCACCGTAAGTGCCGTTCAACCAGGCCATATCGATCTCATTATCGAAGTGGCCGATGTTGCAGACAATGGCTTTATCCTTCATCCGGCGGAAATGCTCTTCGGAAATAATGTCCTTATTACCGGTAGCAGTTACCACGATATCGGCCTGCGGTGCGGCATTCGACATTTTCAGTACCTGGAATCCGTCCATGGCTGCCTGCAGGGCGCAGATCGGGTCGATCTCCGTAACGATCACGCGGCATCCGGCACCACGCAGGGAAGCAGCTGAACCTTTACCTACATCACCGTATCCGGCGACAACGGCCACTTTACCGGCCAGCATCACATCCGTAGCCCGGCGGATAGCATCCACACAGCTTTCCCGGCAACCGTATTTGTTGTCAAACTTAGACTTGGTGACCGAATCGTTAACGTTGATAGCGGGCATCGGCAGGGTGCCTTTTTTCATCCGCTCGTACAGGCGGTGAACGCCGGTAGTGGTTTCTTCACTCAGGCCCCGAATACCATCTACCAGTTCGGGGTGTTTATCCAGTACGATATTGGTGAGGTCACCGCCATCATCCAGGATCATATTCAGCGGTTTACCGCCTTCGAATGCGTAGAGGGTCTGTTCGATCGCCCACCAGAATTCCTCTTCGTTCATACCTTTCCAGGCGTAAACGGGAACACCGGCAGCAGCGATGGCGGCAGCGGCGTGGTCCTGGGTAGAGAAAATATTGCAGGAAGACCAGCTCACTTCGGCTCCCAGCGCCTGCAGGGTCTCGATCAGAACGGCCGTCTGGATGGTCATGTGCAAACAACCGGCGATCCGGGCACCTTTCAGCGGTTGCTGGGGACCGTAGGTTTCCCGCAGGGCCATCAGACCCGGCATTTCAGCTTCAGCAAGTTCGATCTCCTTGCGTCCCCAATCAGCTAAGGCAATATCTTTTACCTTATAATTCTTTTCGGTTACAGTATTTGACATCAGTTATAATTATTTGCAAATTTGAATGGTCTAATTTGGCTGCAAAGATAGGTATTCCCGCTGGGTTTATCAACGCCTGATTAATTATGCTTTTGAGCGGGAAATCACCCTGGTTTATTTCCACCATTTTTTGGCGGTAATGGGCGCCGATACGCTCATTTTTTCCAGTAATTCTTCCAGATCCGCCGCAAAATGGATCATATCCAGGTGCATCTTTCGCACAAAACCCTCTTCGTGCATTTTGTGGCAATGGGCGATCATCGGGTCGTAGAACCCGTTCACATTCAGAAACCCGATCGGTTGGAAGGTCTGCTGCAACTGCACCAGGGTGATCACTTCAAAGATCTCATCCAGCGTTCCGAATCCGCCCGGCAGCGCAATGGCGGCATCGCTCAGGCGGAGCATCTCCACCTTGCGGTCATGCATGGAATCCGTCAGCACCAGTTCCGTAAGTCCTTCGTGGCAAACTTCCATATCCCGTAAAAAATGCGGGATCACTCCCGTCACCTGGCCACCCGCGGCCAGCGCGGCATCGGCCATGATCCCCATCAAGCCTACACTGCCGGCTCCGTAAACCAGACGAATACCGCGTTCGGCCAGCATAGTCCCGGTTTGCCCGGCAATCTGGGCGTAGATCGGATTTAATCCGGTACTGGAACCGCAAAAAACTTGTATTGACTTCATGTAGCAGAATTGCAAAAGTGAAAGATCCGATGCGGATCGGGCAAATATCTATTCCGGTGTGTAAATGTCGTCCACGATCTCCAGCACTTCCCAGGTATGATCGGACAGAAGCTGGACGGTGGCAATGAACTGGAAGGGCGGATTCTTCCCCCATTCCGGTGGGCTCACCATGGAAACGACGGATTTGCCATTGGAACGGCGGTACAGGTAATAGACCTTGGCAATGATGGGCTCAAAATTCAACTCGGCCCGGTAGATCTCCTCCGAAATCTGGACCCGGTGTTGAATATTTTTAGCCTGCCGCGCCAGCAACTCTATCTGCTCCCGGATCTGCCCGAGGTGCATGTCGGTCTGCTCGTACATGGCGGCCATGGCACGGCCCTTGATCTTACCGCGATCTTCGGGTTTGATGACCGCTCCGCCTACCGTATGCGCGTAAGGGAGGGAATGCGGATTTTCCGTGATCTTATCGGGATCGATCGGATTGATAAACGATTCGTGCTTTTGATCTTTTTTCTCTTCGGCCATGTTGGAAATTATAACACAAAGGTAAACAACTTCAATAACTGGAAACGATAATTAAAGTTCAAAACACTTCTCTAAAACCAGAGCAGACTGGCAAAAAAAAGCCGGAGATGCGAGCGCATCTCCGGCTGTGTTTTTTTAACTAACAGAAAATCTGAAAGTTCCTTCCTTTAAAATCACCTGACAATTACTTAAGGCGGAAACTGGTCGTTCCAGCCAGATAACCTTTGTTGTAGATCTCCAACTCGTAGCTACCTTCCTGCAGCGGTTGGTTAGGAGTCCACAGTGTGCAAAGATTACCAGCTTCGCCGGAATAGTCCATCTCTTTAGCCTGGGTGTACAATACCTGCTCCTGATTGGCATTGTTGGTCATTACACCTGAACCCATTTCTTCGATGGCCAGCGTTTCACCTAATGGATTGATAATGCGTACAAAGAATACTTCGGTACCATCTTCAGCAACGTCGTTGGAAGTGGTGTTGAAGCACACCTGCAGCTTGTCGATGTTGTCAGCATTAGAACGCTTCACATCTCTACCGCTTTTTTTGGTCTTCAGACCGGTAACTTCGATTCCGTCGACTTTGATCACGGAAGCGATGTTAACTTTGCGGGACAGTTGTTGGCGAACTTCTTCCAGTTGTTCTTTTTCGCTAACGAGTACGGCTCTTTCTGAAGATAGTTCAGCATTAGCCATTTGTTGCTCTTCCAGGCTCATGTTCAATTGCTGATTGTTTTCAGACAATTGAGTGTTCTCGGAAGTCAACACCTCGTTTTGCTCGCGCAACTGGTTGATCTCAGCGATGTAACCTTCAGCTTGTGCTCTCAGAGCGTTCAGCTCCTTACGGGCAGCACCCAGGTTACGGCTGTCTTTCAACAGACCGGTAATCTTGTCTTTTTGATCTTTCAGTTCAACTTTCTGTTGTTCGATCAAAGCATTCATTTCGTCATTACTACCCCGCAGCTCTTCCAGTTCGGAAAGTGCTTCGTAGTACTGCTTTTCAAGTTCCGCTTTCAACTGCTCTGACTCATCGTACATAGCAGAAACCTGTTCATTCTCGCTACTTTTTGAGAAGGAGAATATCCCTAATCCAACGGTAGCCAAAGCCAGGAGAACGATCGCAACAATGTAAGGTACTTTGTTGTTGGAGTCGCCACCTGAAGATTGGTATGAAGGATTCGGGCTTGGACTTGAACTTGTGGTTGCCATAATAAAAAAAAGTTGGTTAACAAATAAGCGTGTTTGCAAATGATGACCTAAAAACGTCATACTTTTAAAAAAAATTGTATAGAACGACCTCCTTATATTTTTCCAATAGTATTTTTAGCCAAATTCCACCAGCTATTATGATAGAACAAATTGATGTAGGCAAGGTGCTTTTTCTGGATATTGAAACCGTTTCCGGTGTAGCTACTTACGAAGAACTTTCGGAACCCATGCAGGCGTTATGGCGTCTGAAATGCCGATCTATTCTGCGCCAGTACGACGAAGAGATCGATGCCGAAACGGCCGCGGCGCTCTTCCCGGAGAAAGCCGGCATATATGCTGAATTCGGTAAGATCGTATGTATCAGCGTCGGGATCGTCCGACGGGATAAAGCTGACAAACGACTGGCCATTCGGCTGAAATCCTTTGCGGATCGTAATGAAAAACTACTCCTGGAGGAGTTTGCCAAAGTAGTAGATGAATACTACGGCAACCCCAACGTCTATTTCCTGTGCGGCCATAATATTAAGGAGTTCGATATTCCCTATATCTGCCGCCGGATGGTCGTCAATCAGTTGGCCCTGCCGTTTACCCTGGACCTGTACGGCAAAAAGCCCTGGGAAACGAAACATCTCCTGGATACCATGGAACTCTGGAAATTCGGTGATTACAAAAGCTATACTTCCCTGAAACTCCTGGCGGCGGTACTGGGTTTCCCTTCTCCTAAAGACGATATCGACGGCAGCGAAGTGGGCCGGGTATTCTGGGAGGAAGATGATCTGGAGCGCATCGCGCTGTATTGCGAAAAAGATGTACTGGCTACGGCCCAGCTTTTCCTGCGCTACCAACGGAAACCGATCCTGGAAGATGATCAGATCAAACACGTGAGCTGACCGGTTTAGCCAGCAAGTCAATTGGTATACTATCCAAAACCATTTATTACCATTATGGACTCCAAACGAACAACGGACCGCAGAACCTTCCTATATACTTCCGGAATGGCAGCCGGGGCCCTGGCCCTGAGCCTGCCCGTAACCAGCGCCTGCCGGAATACCCAAAAGAAAGACAAATTGGGAATTGCCCTGGTCGGCCTCGGATACTACAGTACGGATCTTCTGGCCCCGGCCCTGCAGGAAACCCAACATGCCTACCTGGCCGGGATCGTGACGGGATCGCCGGACAAGGCCCGGAAGTGGCAGGAACAGTACCAGATCCCGGAGAAAAATGTCTACAGCTACGAGACATTTGACCAGATCAAGGATAATCCGGACATCGATGTGGTTTACATCGTATTGCCCAATTCCATGCATAAGGAGTACACGATCCGGGGAGCGAAAGCCGGGAAACACGTGTTCTGCGAAAAACCAATGGCCGTTACGGCAGCGGATTGCCGGGAAATGATCGACGCCTGTAAAAACAATGGCGTTAAACTGGCCATCGGATACCGGATGCAACACGAGCCCCACACGCAGCAACTGATGCGTTTTGCGGAAGAAAATACTTTCGGCCCGATCCGGATGATCACCGCCGGAGCGGGTTGGCGCTGGGATAATCCGGGAGATCACTGGAAAAACAAAAAGTCTTACGGCGGCGGAGCCATGATGGATATGGGCGTTTATTCCCTGCAGGCGGCTCGCTACGCCATGGGGGAGGAGCCGGTCGCAGTTGCCGCCCAACAATATACCCGCCGGCCCGATGTCTTTAGCGAGGTGGACGAATTCACTTCTTTTCAACTACAGTTCCCAGGTGGTGCACTGGCCAACCTCCATACAAGTCTGGGCGTCGGTATGAACTACCTGCAGGTAAATGCGGACAATGGCTGGTATCGGGTGGATCCCTTTTCCGCCTACAATGGCATTAGCGGGGAAAGCAGTAACGGCCCCATCGCTTTCGAAGCCGGGAATCAGCAGGCCCGACAAATGGATGATGACTGCCTGGCCATCATCAACGGACAGGACCTGATGGTGCCCGGGGAAGAAGGCCTGAGGGATATCCGGATCGTGGAAGCGATCCGTCAGTCCGTTGCCGAGGGTGGTCGCTGGATTGATCTGCAGGGATGATGAAGATAGACCATAAAATGCTGAAATACGGCTCCAGAGGGTCATTATTGATCACCCTGATCATATTGCTCGCATCCTGTGGCAAGGAAGAGGTAGCGTTAAGCTATCGTTATTTGTTTTTGGGGCATCCTTACGACTGGAACGACGGTTACCGCCTGGACCCGCGACTGGAACGCATCGATTATACCGAATACACGCAGGTTTGGTTGGGCGGTGACGTTTGTAGCCGGCTGACCGAAAAGCCGGGAACGGTCAGCTATCTGGACAGTGTATTCGACTTTTCCAATGATCACGTACAATGGACGCTGGGTAACCACGATGTCATGTACGGCAATGTTGAGCAGATCACCGACCGGACCGGTAAACCCACATTTTATACCGAACCCCTGGGCAGCGATATTACCCTGATGGTCTTAAACACCAATCTCTTCTGGTTTTGGCCTTCCGAACCGCCTCCCGAAGATTGCGATCTCAAAAGTGAGCAGATGCAAATGATGCTATCCGTGCTGGATACCATTGAACAGTCCTCGCATCTGTTGATCCTGCACCACCACAGTCTGCTGAAGGATAAAAAGCCGGATAGTTTACAGGAGGCTTTCAATATCGATCCGGGCATGATGGCGGTTTCCTGCGATCTGGAGGACCAGTTCTCTACGTTGATCTATCCAAAACTGGTGGCCGCCCAGCAGCGGGGTGTAAAGGTAATTCTGGTGGGTGGCGATGTCGGCATGCGGGTCAAGTCGTTTGAATACCGCACGGACGACGGCATCTGGCTGCTGGGATCCGGGATCAATAATAGCCTCAAACGGGAGAACGCACCGGAGTACGTCACCAATTTTGATCCGGATCAGGTATTGATCTTCCGGCACTATCCGGAGCAGCTTCGTCTGGAATGGGAATTCGTCCTTCTGAACGATCTGATTGAAGAATAGGGCGTTTTCCGGGCAAGTCTGGTCAGCAAATGACCTTATCCAACGGAATGTCGTGGGCTTCGAGCGGCAGATCCTGAATGAGCTGGAACGGATAACCTACACCTACCTTATACGCTCCGGGCTGTTCACCAAGAAAGATATCGTAATAGCCGCCTCCGTAGCCAAGCCGGTGATTGTGCTGGTCGAAAGCCAGACCCGGCACGATGATCAGATCATAGGCATCCAATTTATCCGGACTGGCTTCCGGATGCCGGGTACCGAAAAGGCCGGCCTCCAGGCGTTCCAGCGAGTGTAGCCGTAAGTGCTCCAACTGGCGTTTGGGTAAGGTTTTTGGACAGAATACCGGGATTTCCATAGCCAGTAAGTAGGAGATAAAGGGGTAAAGGTCCACTTCCGTACCCATGGGTAAAAAGGTATGCACGGACGTGAATTTTCTTTCCTCTACCAGCTGCTGCAATTCCCGGCAGATGAGGGCATCCAGTCGAGCCTTTTGTCCTGGATTGAGTTGTTCCCGCAGTGTTTCCATTTTAAGTCGGAGCGCCTGTTTGTCAAACATAATTTCTATACTTATTTAATCTTACTGATCGGTTTCTTTTTGATCATTCCGCCCCGCGTATCCTTCACCGAAGTCATGATCAGGAAAGCTTCCGGATCGATCTTGTCAATTTCGGTTTTGAGTTTGGATATCTCCAGACGGGTGATCACCGTATAAACGATATTGGTTTCCCCGCTCGCATCTCCCTTCTGGGAAAACCCCTTTTGTCCCTTGAAGATCGTACAACCCCGCCCGAGATTTTCCAGGATCGCTTCGCGGATGGCTTCACTTTCGCCGGAAATGATGGTCACACCGGTATATTCTTCTACGCCGTCGATCACAAAATCCACGGTTTTGGAGGCAGCGTAATAAGTGAGAATAGCATACAGGGCGATCTCCGTAGAAAAAACATAGGCCGCAGTCAGGAATATGATAATATTGAAAATTAAAATGACATTCCCAACGGTCATACTGGTTTTCCGGCTGATGTAAATAGCCAGTACCTCCGTACCGTCAATGATGGCGCCACCCCGGATCGCCATGCCGATTCCCAGCCCCAGAAACAGACCGCCGAAAGCGGCCACGAGGATCTTATCGGTAGTGACCACCGGAAAGGGAATGAAATGCACGGCCAATGCCAGCAGGGCAATTCCCAGGATACTCTTAATGGCAAAACGACGGCTGATGGCCGAAAAAGCCAGGATCAGGAACGGCAGATTGATGATCACCAGTAAAATAGAGAGGGAAATGCCCGTCAGCTCCTGTACCATCAGGGAAATGCCCGTTACGCCACCGTCTATAAAAGAGCTGGGAATCAGGAACGCTTCCAGGCCGAAGGAGGCGGAAAGAATACCGATGAGCAGATAGAAGAAATCCAGCAGTTCGTGGCGGAGCTCTACTTCCAGGTCATGGACGTCCTGCCTGGAACTGCCTTTTTCCGCAAGTCCGAAACGCCGGATAAAAAAGCTGGAGATGTTTGATAACAGTTGCTGAAAATGGTTCTTCATCTGGATACTTTAAGGGCTTGTAACAAGCGGCCGTTCCGTCGCCGGCCGGTCGTCAAAATACCAAAGGGGATCAATATTTTGTCTTATTGGAGCGCTTCTTTTTAGGGAAATGAAAGATCATAAACCTTCCAGCTGGCCGGACTCCTGGTAATTGATTGACTAATAGCGAAAAAGGAGCCCGAAATACCCCGACATCCGGTCCGGTATCAGCCGTTCTTAAATTAAATTTAATACAGAGATAAGCCCGGAAATAAACTAGAATTATTTCTTTTACCGTTGAAATGGAAATCCTAAGCCCAAGGCAATGATCAAACGTTTACCCTCCCTTATTCTTTTCCTGGCAATTGCATCCATGCTTTCCGCCCAGACTATCTTGCAACCCGGTGATCTGGCGGTAGTAGGCCTGGCCTCAAACACCGGCGGTGATCTGGGAAACTGTACGCCCGACGGCAGTGGGCAGTTCCTGGGTCGGGACCGGGTCAGCTTTGTGTGTTTCAAGGATATTACCAACGGTACGGTCATCGATATCACGGATAACGGCTGGGAACGGGAAAAGCCCGGACTGTGGGGCAATACCGAAGGCTTTGTCCGGGCCGTACGCGGGGGAGGCACCATCCCGGCGGGTACGGTGATCACCTTTGAGTTTCCGCCCACCCAGGCGGATTATCAGGCGGTCAGCCCGGATGGCGAATGGGATTTCCTGGTGCTGGGGACCAACGCCCTGAATTTTAACGACAGCGGTGATCAGATCTACTTCATGCAGGGCGGTACCTGGGACAACGGTACCGTATTCGGGTGCTGCAACGGCGACCAGGATGCCACCTATACCGGAGGGAACGTCCTCTTCGGGTTTAATTCCAAAAGTACCTGGAACGGCTTTTTGGGCGATTCCCAGAATTCGGCCCTGCATCCGGAAGTAATGTCGTGTTTTAATATGGCACCTACCAGTGGTGTGACCAGTTTCACCAGTTATACCGGACCGGAGACCCAGGCTACCCAGATGGAGTGGATCGCGCGCATATCCGATCCGCTTAACTGGACGGCCTACGATGATTGCCCGGCTTATCAGGACCCACCGGCCACGCTGGCCATCGGTCCGAGTGGAATGTATCTGGAATGTACCATCTGCCAGTCCTGTGGCGCTTACACCGACACGCTTACCTTTTTTCTGCCGGTTTCCGGCGGCCCCTTTACGCTGGACTATACGGACGGTATGGATACTTTTCGACTGACGGCGGTAAATTCCGGAGCTCAGGTGCCGGTGCCGGTGGACACGAGTGTGTCTTACCACCTAATACGGGTGGAAGACATTGATTCCTGCCCGGTATACTCCAATTTTGAATCAGGAGCGGATCTGGTGGTGTCATCGGCTCCGCCGACACTGACCTGCGAACCCGGTGCCGATGCACCCGACGGAAGCGTGGTTTTTACTGCCACCGGCGGTGCTCCACCCTATACCATTACCTGGACGAGCGAAAGCGGCATCAGCGGCAGTGTTTCCGGTGATGGCTCCGCACCGATCACCATAAGTGGCCTGAATGTTGCCGGGACCTACCGGGCACAGCTCACAGATGCCGCGGGATGTACCCAGGATTGCACTTTTGAGATCATGGGGCCGGATTGTGGCATAAATGTAGAACTGGAAGGCGTAGCCCCGGTGTGCAGTGATCCGGGATCGGGATCGATTATTGCGTCGGTAAACGGTCAGCAGGGGATGGTCAGTTATGTCTGGGATCCTGCCGGCCTGAGTGGAAATGAATTATTTGATTTATCCGCCGGTCTCTACCAACTTACGGTGACCGATGAAGCCGGATGTACCGCTACTTCATCCCTCGAGTTACCGGAACCCGGATCGCTGGAAGTTGATCTCGAATTGATGGAATCCCTGAGCTGCGATTCGAACTGGGGTATTCAGATTAATGATGTGAGCGGAGGAACCCCACCGTATTCGGTCCGACTGGATCCCTCCGGTGATCCCCGCGTTCTGGATAACTTCCCCTACCTGCTGACCGATCTGGTACCGGGAAATTACAATCTGGTATTTGAAGATCAGGAAAACTGTCAGACAACCGTGGAGATGGTGGTTCCGGTAGGCAGTAACGGCAATGATCTCATGCTGGATCTTGGCTTCGATATTCAGGTGCAGCCGGGGCAGGGCGTCCGCATCGATCCGATCACCAATTTTAATCCGGTCACGGTCGTGTGGTCTCCCGAGACGGCCGTCGCTGATCCGACCGCTTTTGCTACGACCATCCGGCCGGATCGCACCACCCGGTATGTGGCTACCGCTACGGACGTTAATGGATGTACGGTGAGCGACAGTATCCTCATCACCGTGGCCAGCGAAGAGCTCATCTTTATTCCTTCCATATTCAGCCCGAACAGCGACGGTGTCAATGATCATTTTTCCCTATTCCCGGGGCCGGAGATCTCGGAAGTACTTTCGGTACGAATCTTTGACCGCTGGGGGAGTCAGGTATTTGAGGGGCGGAATGATACAGGCTGGGACGGCAATTGGCCCGGAGGACGTCCGGCAGCTTCCGGGATCTACCTCTATTTTACGGAAGTGGTCGATCTACAGGGGAATGTCTCTATTATCCAGGGATCGGTTACCTTATTGCGCTAGTCTGGTACCCAACCCATATCCTGCTCCTGGCAGTCTTCCTTTGAAAAATGCTTATGAACAGACTACTGCTTTATCTGGGGTTCGCTGCCGCCGTAATGATTATAGGTTGTCAGAAAGAGAAAAGTGCTACTGCTGATGAAGAATGGCAGGAAGCGAGCCTGATCGGAAGAGATTATACCCTTTGTGCCTGTTGCGGTGGGTGGTTTATAAAAGTGGATCAGGATACCGTTCGCGCATTTCAGTTACCCGACACCTTTGAAATTGATCCGGAACCCAATTTCCCGCTGGCGGTGGACCTTCGATACGAACCCTTAACCGGACCCTGTCAGGATTTTGGGAACCTCATTAAGATTCAGGAGATCAGAAAAAGGTGATACCGTCGGAGATCCGGTATCCATTCAGTCGGATCAATTTTGCTGTCTATGATCCATAAAATGCTGCCACAATTGCAGGAATTTTTCGGACGCCCTGCGTATAGGCTCCAGATCGACTTCTTCTGCCCGCAGGACCTCCCAGTGTTCTCCCAGCAATCCGGGATGGACCAGCCCCTGAACCTCCAACTGTTGCAAGGGGTAGGGGCGCCCTTCGTAACAACCGCGTTCCCCGTAACGGGGCCGACTATGACTCAGCCAGCCGTTAAAATCGCTCTGAAATCCGATGGCCCAATCAACTTTTTGGGCCTCCGGCAGATCCGAAAAAGGCTCCTGGTAATTCGATAGAACCAGCTCGTTCTCCAGGAAGGATTTGACCGCCTGGTAAGTAAATTTAAATTCATCAATGGAGCCGGTACAGTGCCTGTCCAATTGCTCGAGCATTTGTTGATAGGGTGCTTCGGGGCGGTAGGGCTCCAACACTTCCCCGCTGAGTGGCAACGCAATGAAACCGCCCTGCTGGTAAATGCGACGGATATCCTCCCGGCTCAGTCCGCGGGCGTGCTGCTGAATGGGCCGAAAAAGATCGTGGGTAGCGATGGGTGGTATATTTTCCGCTTCCATAAAATCCAGGGCATCCCGGCGGGTCAGCTCGGACATGTGGGTAATGTCGATCATGATACCCGCATCGGCGAGCCAGCGGATAGCTTGTTTGCCCTTTTCCTTTAGCCCGCGCTTTTTTGCTGCTCCGAACAGTTTTTTAAAGGTGCCCTTAAAGTTGATCACACCGCCGAGAAAGCCCGGCTTGATGCCGGAGGCTCCGTGTTCCGTATCTACCAGATGGAGCAAAGTGACAAATGCAACTCCCTGATCCGCCCAAAAGCGGGCATCCTCTGCACTGTTGATCAATCGCTTGGCGCCCTCGATGGAGTGAATGAAAATGGTTTTGTCTGTTTCGTGAACGTAACGCCTGACTTTTTCCGGGGTGCGCGCCACGACGAATTTATCGGGATGGGCATCCGCAAAATCGTTGACGTACCGGATCTGTTCCAGGGTGAGTCGCCGGGCGCGTTTTTTGGAAGCGATAAGTTCTGGCAGGATCGTGCCGTTTACAAAGATACGGGCGCCGGGATTATCCTCCAGGAAATTGGCGTAATTGACATTTTTGAAGCGATGCTTATTCTTTAGCTTGGGTGGATCTTCGGGGTCAAAATATTCCAGCCCATCTCCAAAAAACCAGTAGGGGATGTGCATGGTCGTATGGATCTGGAGATCCATGAATTCACGGACCTCCTGGGCGGCAATTCCTTCCGGACGGAGCAATACACCAAGCCAGAGCAGAAAGACGGCCCAGAAAGACCTACCTAAATTTACCGGGATGAGCATGCTGTAAATTTAGACCTAAATATTCATTATCCGTGCACGGGAAGGATCGATTAGAATCGAGCCAGGCGGTAAGCCTCTACCGGAATGCTGGTTGCCTGTTCGTTGGCCAGTTCGCTGACCAGCTTGCCCGTACCTGCTCCCAGACTGATACCCAGCATGGAATGACCGGTGGCGACAATACAGTTTTGCCACTGCGGCACCCGGTCGATATAGGGCAGTCCGTCGGCAGAACAGGGCCGGTACCCGTACCAGACCTCTTCCATTTTCGGCATGGGGATCTCCCAATCCGGGATGAATTTCCGTACGGAATTGAGAATACCCTGTACCCGGGAGGGTTGCGGCGGAGCGCCGGTACCCGTGATCTCCATGGTGCCGCCAAAACGAATATGGCGCTGGTCCAGAGGAGTGATCGCAACTTTCCCTTCGGATAGGATGCTGGGGAAGTTCATTCGGTAAGGGCTGTCTTCCAGGGTGATGGAATAGCCCCGACCGCCGACCAGCGGTATATTCAGGCCCATGAGTTTACCCACTTCCCGGCTCCAGGAACCGGTGGCCAGTACCACCAGGTCGGTATCGTAACTTGCTTTATCCGTCCGGACGGATCGGATCTGATCGCCTTGTTTTTCGATGCTTTTGAAATTCTCGTTGGGACGTAAATTCACTCCATCTTCTTCCAGATTGGCTAACAGACTATGCATCAGCTGATTGGGATAGAGGTGGGCATCGCATTTGAATTTAATACCGCCGTTGACGTTCATCCTGAGATGAGGTTCCAGGCTCTGGGCTTCCGCCTCGTCCATGAATTCGGCCTCTAGTCCCAGTTCCAACGCTTTTTCTACGGTGTGTTTGGCGTGATCGAGGCCTTCCGGCGTCTGGGTGTATTCCATCAGTCCCCGGTGGTCGTACCCAAATTCAAAACGGGGCGACCGGGCCAGGTCTTCGTAAAGCTGTTGACTGAGCAGCGCAATATCCCGGAGGGGTTCGGCGGCGTAGGCAACGTGTTCGGAATTGGCCTTGGCCATGAATTTGAGCCCCCAGTTGATCAGTCCCCAGTCGATCCGGGGCTGGATGTAAAAAGGACTGTTTTTGTCCAGCATCCAGCGCAATCCCTGGCTGATGATGCCCGGAGAGGCCAGCGGGATAAAATGGCTGGGACACACATAGCCCGCATTGCCGTAAGAACAGTTGTTTTGGAAATCGGAACGGTCAATAACGGTAACCTCCCAACCGGATTGACGGAGATAATGAGCGGAACTCAGTCCGATGATCCCACCGCCGATAATGGTACATTTCATAAGCCTAGAAAGTAGTCGATGATGTGGGTTAATACAATAGTTAACCGGGGCCAATTATAAGCATAATTGCCGATAAACTGAGCACGCTTTACCCCTTAAAGGCCAGTTAGAATTGAGAATTAATTTCCGCCTTCCTGCTTGCCGTTCGGATTGGGGATCAGGATCGGATGATTCGGATCCAGGGTTTTACCGGATTCAATGGTCGGAGCCAGTGGAATGCTGATCGGTTCTCCGGCTTTGGCTTCCTGTTTCGGGGCCGGATCCGGTTTGATGGACGGGAAGGAAAGTATACCTTTTACCGGTCGGATGGACCTTGCCGCCGATCGCTTGCTCTGTAAATGGACGTCCATCGACAGGTTGTAATTGACCATGTTGGTATCGTCAATTTTTTCCAGCGGATAGGTATCCAGACTTTCTACGGTTACGTAATACCGTCGGCGCTGTGGGTCCGGCTCGACTCCGGTCAGCAGAATGTCCACTTTGGAATCACTCCGGCGGGCAACGAGGTTATTGATGAACGGCTTTAGGTTCAGGTCAACCGGATTGGCTTCATCTTCCAGATTGATAACGAATTTCCACTGGAAGGCGAAACGACGGTCTTCCCGCTTTTTCAGGTCGAATTCACCCTGGGAGAGAATCGCAATGGGGTGCGCGCTGGTCTGGATCTCTTCGTTGACCTTGATGCTGATGTATTCGCCGCCTACGGGATAACGGCTTCGGATGGTATATGCAACCCCGAGCTTACCGGGGCGGTAGGCCAGCGGACCGGAAAAGTTGCTGGACAGGGGACGGCCGCGAACAATAAAGCGGCAGCCAAAGGTACCGTCTTCATCCTGGAATGGTTCGGCGGTAAGGGTCGGTTGCCCATCGTATACTCCCGACAGGACGTCATCCAGTACCCAGAAATTGTTGGTCATATTGGGCGGAACGCCTTCCACCGTCAGATAGTGGGTGTGTTCGGCTCCTTCGGTCATCAACGGAAAATCCCTTGCCTGCTGGAAGGTCGGCTTGATGGCCTGGAAATAATGTTTGATGTCGGTAGGAGAGGGGAGGCGGCTAAACAGGCTTTGCTTGGTATAACGTCCGGCAAAGTCAGCGTAGATGATGGTTTCCCAGTCCGTTCCGGAAAAAGCCGTGGAATTGGTCCGGCCTACGCCCACATTGCCTTTGATCTTGGCGGCCAGGGGCAGGTTGACATTCATCCCTACTTCGGCTTCGATCTTGAAGTTGTCTTCGGCAGTAGACAGATGTTTCACCATGACGCCTTCAAATTCGCGGAGATAATAGGCCTGGTTGATCATACCAGCATTATTCCGGTAGAACTGCCAGAGATTCATCATAGCCTCGGTGGTGCGCCAGTCATTGGCCTCCAGCAGGGTTTTCATCGGAGAAATAAAGGAGCCGGAAAGAGCCACAACGGTCGATTCCCGTTTGCCGTCCGTTTCCAGCGCTTTCTTAAAGGCGAAATAGGGCGGCTCGATACCCGCATCCAGAAATGCCTTTAGGTAACCCGAACAGTTCTTGGTCAGAATAAAAGAGTCGAAATTTTCATCCGGATTCATTTCAAAGGGATCACTGACCGAGCTGGATTGGAAGACCCGGGTGGACATGAAATTGATCTCATCGAAAGGTTTTTCGATGTCGTCCGGATTGAAGATATAGTACAACATCCCGCCGCCGCGGATGTTGGCCGTTTCTACTTTCGTACGGAGGTCCCGCCGGCCGAGAAATTTGCTCAGGTCGCCGGGCACATAGTCGCGCTTATTGTCCGAAATGGTAAACCCACAATAGTCCGTATGTTTCTTAAAGATCCGCTGCAGGGCGTATCCCAGGGAGATCCGGGAGTAGTTGCGCTCCGGCGGCCAGTTTTCCCGGCGATATTCATCGATCCGGTCTTTGTATTTGCCGATGCGTTGTGCCTGCACATCCTGGTTAAGAAAAAGGCATATGGTAGATATCAGTAAAATAAGGAAGGATAAGTTGGTTTTCATGGAAATAACTTAGCGACTTGTATCAAAAAAATAAGGGAATTCATCTAATATATCAGACAACGAAAGGAATCCCGATATTGGTGTACAAAGTTAGCCTAAAATGTAATATAATAAAAAAGCCTTTTGGGTTTCGTACAAAACTCCAAAAGGCTTAAAGAGTGAGGTTGGGAATTATTAATCGGGCTGCAAACGCCACTTTATTGTTAATACTTTAGCTATTTTTCAGTCCGTACCTCTCAGGTATGCACTTCAAAATAACTAAAGTATTAACAATAAAATTGACTGTTTTCGCCGTAAAGAAAAAATCCCAAATTCACTCTAAGTTTGACCAGCAGCGGCTTAGCAATTACTTGCTCACTCGCTTGGACATTTTTTTTGCCCACTTTTGGAAAGTGGCTACTTCTTTGTCGGTTAGTTTTAATTCCGGCTTGCGTTCCACCATTCCCTTGGGCGGCATGGAGCGCTCTTCCGTTACATCCAGGATCTCTTCCAAGATGTGAGCCTGGTCGGCACCCGTCATTTTGGGGATATCATCCCACATCAGTGCTTTTTTAGCTTTGTCAGAGCGACCTTCGGCGCTGTGGCAGCCGTAGCATTTGCTGTGGATCAGCTCATCTACCTTCTTGGTGTACTTGAATTTAGCAGGCATCGGATCTTTGGCACTGCTTACAGAACTTTGAAACAAGAAAAAGACCAGCGCAAGAGATAAAATGATGCTAAGCTTTTTGTTCATTTCTTGTCATGTTTAAAGTTTATGATGTAATCCGGGCAAAATAAAGGTTAATTGTTGTTTATACAAGCAATTTGCTCCGTCCCCATTTTGATTGCTGTGAACTGCCCCTAAATTGCTGTGGATGGCCGGAAAGCCCCGGTAAAATGCGGTGAATTGACGGATATATTTGAAATTCCCGAACGGGACGATTAAGTTTACGATCAGAATTTAAAATTTCGATCATGTCCGAAACCTTCAACTGGGGAATAATTGGTGCGGGGAGAATTGCCCGCAAATTTGCCTCCGATCTCAAGACCATCAAAAATGCCCGCTTGTCTGCCGTGGCCTCCCGCGATCAGGGCCGGGCCCAGACTTTTGCGGATGAATATAGTGCTCCGTACGCCTACGGCACCTACGAAGAAATCCTGGATTGCCCGGAACTGGATGCCGTCTACATAGCCACGCGGCACCCCGGCCACGCCGCTGCTTCCATCTTGTGCCTGGATAAAGGCATTCCCGTACTCTGTGAAAAACCTTTCGCCATGAATACGGGAGAGGTGGAACAGATGATCGCGGCCGCCCGTCGCTCCAACACCTTTTTGATGGAAGCCATCTGGACCCGGTTCTTACCCACCACCCGGCAGGCGCTGAAATGGATCGCTGAAGGAAAGATCGGCGAAGTCCAGTCGGTTAAAGCCGATTTCGGATTCAAGGCCGAACGAAATCTGGAAGGCCGGCTCTACAACAAAGAACTGGGGGGCGGCTCTCTGCTGGATATCGGGATCTATCCCACCTTCCTGTCCCTGCTGTTATTGGGAAAACCGCAGGAGATACTGGCGCACGGCGTGATCGGTCCTACCGGTATCGATGAAGAGATGGCGGCAATATTTACCTACGAAGGTGGGAAGATGGCCCAGATACATTCCACCATTCGCGCGGATACCAAAACGGAAGCCTTTATCTACGGTAGCGAAGGCGTGATCCATATCCATTCGCGCTGGCACGAACCGACGAGCATGAGCTTACTGCTGCCGGGGGAAAGACCACAGGATGTATTTTTTGATTATCCCTGTATCGGTTATGCCTACGAGGCGGAAGAAGTGATGAGTTGTTTGGCGGAAGGGAAAAAAGAAAGCGAGGCCCTGCCGCTGTCCTTTAGTCTGGATCTGATCCAGCTGCTGGATAGTATGCGGGAGAAGATTGGTCTGACTTATCGTGCGGATAGTTAATGAGCTCAAAGAAGCGAGGCAGCGTTTGCAGTATTTGTTCAGCGTATTTATCACCGCAAAGACGCTAAGCCGCAAAGATTTATGGCAACTTTCTTTGAAAAACTTTGCATTCGCAAATTTTTCAAAGTCAATCCCAAATGGGCCCATACCGAGAGCAGCCTTCGCAGTAGAGGGCGCAAAGATTTGTGATTTTGCCGGAGGCAAAAATCATAAAAACTTAGCGACTTGGCGTCTTTGCGGTGAATTCTAGATTACTTATTGCGCTGAACAAATACAGCCCCTGATACCGTAATTTTTCGTGGATCAGGAGCCAGTTCAATGACCGGCTTAATCACACGGTCATTTCGCCCCAGAGCCAGCGGTGTTGCGCAGCCCAGTCTTCTTTGTGAATGAACGTCAGCGGCACATAGTCCTCGCCGGGGGCACCGATGTGGTAGATCATCCAGTCCTGATCGTATTCATTGATGAGCTCCCGGATGCAGTCAACCCGGTCACCGTCCTCGGAGACCAGGCATTCGGTCCAGTCGATGACCTCTACCCGGTACCGGAGTTTTTGCCGGTGGCCGTTCATTTTCATTTCAATTTCGATGTCCTGTTTTCCGGGAAGATTGGGAATGGGAATAGTCAAGTTTAACATGTCGGGTGTGTTTTAAGTCGTAAAATAAACAGTCGGTAAATTAGTGCATCGGAGTTTATCCGCTTGCCTGTCAAATATACAAAATTTGCCAATAACCAGACCGGGAAGATCCGGCCTCCAACCGACTTGACAACAACACCCAACTTAAAAGATCAAATGAAACGCAAATCGCTTACACGTTGAAGCGGAAGTGCATTACGTCTCCGTCCTGCACGACGTATTCTTTACCTTCCACACTCATTTTTCCCGCTTCTTTTACCGCCTGTTCGGAGCCCAGCGAAACAAAGTCGTTGTATCTGATGGTCTCGGCGCGGATAAAGCCTTTTTCAAAATCGGAGTGGATCACACCGGCGGCCTGGGGCGCTTTGAAACCCCGACGGATCGTCCAGGCGCGGACCTCTTTTTCACCGGCGGTGAAATAGGTGATCAGGTTGAGCAGGGAATAAGCGGCGCGGATCAGGCGGTTCACACCCGGTTCTTCGAGGCCCATATCCTGCAGGAATTCCAGGCGTTCTTCCATGGTCTCCAGTTCGGCGATATCCGCTTCGATACCGGCACTGATGTAGATCACTTCCGCGTTTTCGTCGGCCACAGCCGATTTAAAAGCTTCGGTCAGTTCGTTGCCTTCGTGTACTGAGTCTTCGTCCACATTGCAAACGTAGAGGATCGGTTTAGCCGTCAGCAGCAACATATCCTTGTAGAGGGCAATTTCGTCCTCTTCGAGCTGAGCGCTACGGGCGGGCGCGCCGCTTTCCAGGTGGGCTTTTATTTTCTGTGCGGTTTCGACGTTCCGCAGTGCTTCCTTATCGGCGCTTTTGGCCTGCTTCTTGAGCTTTTCCAGTCGCTTTTCAACCGTATCCAGATCCTTCAGGATGAGTTCGGTATCGATGATCTCCTTATCGCGTACCGGGTCGACGCTACCGTCCACGTGCACGACATTGTCATCCACAAAGCAGCGAACAACGTGAATGATGGCATCTACCTCGCGGATGTTGGCTAGGAACTGGTTTCCGAGACCTTCGCCCTGGCTGGCTCCCTTGATCAGACCGGCAATGTCCACGATCTCAATGGTGGTAGGTACCACCCGCTGGGGATTGACCAGTTCTTCCAGTTTATTCAGTCGGGGATCCGGTACCGTGATGACGCCCACATTGGGGTCTTTCGTTGCAAAAGGATAATTAGCGGCCAGGGCCTTGGCCGAGGTCAAGGCATTGAAAAGGGTTGATTTTCCAACATTGGGCAAGCCGACAATTCCACACTGTAAAGCCATAGCGTAATTTTTGAGGCCGCAAAGATATATAATTTGTTGGCTAGAGCAGAAAAAATATTTTAAACTATAAAAATAGTTGGCAGAACTATAAAAATAGTTTTATACTTGTACCACAATCTGAAACCATGGAAAAACTTACTGACCGGGAAGAAGAGATCATGATGATCATCTGGGAACTCAAGCAGGCCTTTGTAAAAGAGGTGAGGGCGCAGTTCCCGGATCCCAAACCGCACATTAATACCATCGCAACCGTGATCCGAAAGCTGGAGAACAAAGGATATCTGGATCACGAAGATTTCGGATCGGTTTTCCGCTTTTATCCCATAATCTCCAAAGAGGCATACACCAAAAGCCAGCTCAGTCCGAAAATGGCCCGGCTATTCGGCAATTCCTTCAAAAATGTGGTTGCCTTCTTTGCCAAAGAAGATAAGATCACCAAGGACGAACTCCAGGAGATCATTGATATGATCGAAAAAGGAGAAGAAAATCAGAATAAATAATGATCACCCTACTGTTAAAGATCAGCCTTTGCCTGGCTTTGCTCTACGGTTTTTTCTGGCTTTTGCTCCGGAAATCGACTTTCTACCAGATCAACCGGGGCGTATTGCTGGCGATCGCGTTTGTATCGTTGACGCTTCCGCTAATAGAATTTCCCGCTAACTGGGACGTGAAATTTCCGGTCGAATTCAGCTCCGGATGGTCCGAGATCGGTCTCCCGCAGGACGTTGCGGCAACCACTACTGCACAAGCTGCGGAAGAGGCGATCGTTGTGGAAAAGCCGGCTGGGAAGGCCAGAGGGAGAGTGGGCCTGCTCCTCGCCGGTATTTATTGCCTGGGATTGCTCTGGTATCTGTTCCGCACCGGCCTGGAATTGAATAACCTGCGCCGGTTGATCAAAAGCGGAACCCCCGAGCGCTTCGGTCCGTTCACGTTGATCCGGGTGCCCTTATCGATCCCACCACTGGCCTTTTTCCGGTATGTGGTGGTGCACCCTGGCGGGCATTCGGATCAGGAACTCCACCACATCCTGCAGCACGAGCAGGTGCACGTGCGGGAGTGGCACACCCTGGATATCCTGTTTATGGAGGTTTTTACGGCAGTGCTCTGGTTCCATCCATTAGCCTGGCAACTGAAAAGGCAGGTAAAACTGAATCTGGAATTTATCGCCGATCGTGCGGTGCTCAGCGCCGGCAACGATCGGAAAAATTACCAGCTGGATCTGCTAAAAATAAGTGTACCGGACGCAATGGTCCGGTCGGTTAATCACTTTAATTATTCACATATAAAAACCCGTATTGTAATGATGAATCGCAAGAGATCTTCCCGACTGTTTTTACTTAACTATTTTTCTTTCCTTCCACTCACTTTATTGCTCCTGCTGGCCTTTCAGTCGACTGTCAGCGGACAGGAAGTACAGGTCAACGTTTCCGATTCGGATATGGTACTCGACCTCGAGCCGGGACAGAGCATCTACATGAAAATTTCCGGTGAACTTTCCGAAAAGGACGTGAATACCATTTTTTTACGACTGGAGAAAACCGGGGTCGACCTGGACGGCACCAAAGTGGAATACAACCGTCAGGGCGAAATTACCCGGATCAGTTTTCATGCGGCATTCGGCGGTCAGCACCACGTGGTGGAATCCTACAACAATGGCAGAGTGATCAATGAGCCGCTGATCTTTTACTACACCCGCGACAAAGGCAACAAAGTCGTGGTCGGTGTGGGCACGCCCAAAAGCCTGGATCCGGAAGAACGCCGGACCTTCAGTAAGTTCACCGGGATCATGGTCGGTACCTTCAGTTCCGAATAGGTTCCCCCTGCGTTTCTTCTATTTTCAGCATTGAATCGGGTGGTTTCGCTTTGATGCCTTTTTATCTTCCTGAATAATTTTTACTTTAGGAATTATTTCAACCGAAATCACCCGACATGTTAAAAAACTATCTGAAAGTAGGCGTACGCAACCTACTCAAACACAAATGGTATACCCTCATCCATGTGTTGGGCCTGGCCATCGGCCTCGCCGCTTTTCTGCTGATCGATCAGTATATCGGCTTTGAAAAAAGTTACGATAAATTCCACACCAATTCCGATCAGATCTATCGCTTAACCACGGACAATATTGTTGACGGAAAAATTCAGGTAAGGGACGCGATGTCCTTTGCGCCTTCCGGTGCCGCCCTAATGAATGACCTTCCGGAAGTACTCAGTTATACGACCACGCTGAAAACCAATTCGGTGGTTTTTCGCAAGGGAGCGGAAGTGGTGGAGGAAAAAGGACTGCTGGCCGTTGATTCCAGTTTCCTGCGGCTCTTCCACTATCCGTTGGTTTCCGGGAATGCCGAAGACCTGCTCAGCAAGCCGAACACTATTGTCCTGACCCAAAGCATGGCCGAAAAATACTTCGGTTCGGAGGATCCCATTGGCCAGAGTATGGAAATGCTGACCGGCTCCAATACCGAACTTGAAGTGGTAGGCCTCCTGGAAGATACGCCGGAGAATACGCACTACAAGTTCGATATGCTTTTTTCGCTGAAGAGCGTACAGGAACAGATCCAGCAGGACGGCTGGAACGGCTACAATTATTACACTTATCTGCTCTTGGATAAGCAGGCCGATCTGGCGGCTCTGAACGAACGTCTACCCGCGCTCAGCCGGAAATACCTGGGAGAGGAATCCAAACTGGTTTTCAACCTGCAGCCGGTAGAAAGCATTCACCTCCATTCGGACTTTACCTTTGAGCCGGAAGTGCACGGTAGTGCGAAGGCCGTAGGTTTTTTGAGTATCATTTCTTTATTCATTCTCATCATTGCCTGGGTAAACTATACTAATCTCTCCACTGCCCGGGCTTTGGAACGGGCTAAGGAAGTGGGATTACGAAAGGTAGTCGGCGCCCGCAAAAAACAACTGATCGGCCAGTTTTTGACCGAATCCCTGTTGATCAACTTTCTGGGTGCCATAGCAGCCGTTTTACTGGCCAAGATCCTGCTGCCCTATTTCAATGATCTGGTCGGCAAGGAGATTCTGGCTACCATCTGGGGGAATCAGGATTTCCTGCTGAAGCTGGGCGGTTTTTTCCTGCTTGGCACTTTTCTGGCGGGAGCTTATCCGGCGGTTTTGCTGTCCTCTTTTAAACCCATCGGTATTCTGCGCGGTCGGTTTAGCCATTCCAAACGAGGGGTGTTTTTGCGGAAAGCGCTGGTGGTGATGCAATTTACAGCCTCGCTGATCCTGATCGCCGGTACCATGATCATCTACCAGCAGATCAATTACATGACCGGTAAAGACCTGGGCATGCAGATCGATCAGACCATCGGGATCAAAAATCCATCTTTCGATTCGGATCGGGAGGCGGAGTTCGCGAGCAAGTACGAAGCCTTTTCCAATGAACTGTTGCGATTGGATGGGGTGGAAAGCCTGGCCGGTATTTCCAGCCTGCCCGGTGGGGGAAGTTCCAATATCAGTTCCAGCAGCGGCGGCGTGCGGATCGTGGGTAATACGGATCGGGTAGAAGCCACCGTATATATCAACCGGATGGACGACCGACTGCTCGACGCCCTGTCGATCGAGCTGGAAGCCGGACGCAATTTTGACCGGGAAATCGCTGCCGATACCAACGGCATCATCGTTAATGAGGCCCTCCTCGGCCTGCTGGGAATAAGCGATCCGGAGTCGGTGATCAACCAAAAGCTGCAGTTTGGCCGGAACGAAGACAATACCCAGTTCCCGATCGTCGGGGTGATCAATAACTTCAACCGGACCACCCTAAAAAATCAGGTAGAACCGACGGTGTTCTTTTACAGTCCGCTTACCCGGAGCATGGTATTGAAACTATCGGACGAAACTATCGGCTCCACGCTGGCTCAACTGGAAGGCACCTGGGACCGTTTCTTCCCGAACGCACCCCTCAGCTACGAATTCCTGGACCAGCGTTTTGAACAGTTGTACATTGAAGAAAAACGTTTTGGCCAGCTATTTGCTAACTTCTCTATCCTGGCCATTATCGTGGCTACCTTAGGGCTGTTTGGACTGGCAGCTTTTTTGTCTAACCAGCGGACCAAAGAAGTTGGTGTTCGCAAGGTACTCGGTGCTTCGGTCAGCAGTATTATCGTACTGTTCTTCAAAGATTACCTCTGGCTGATCCTGCTGGCGGTGGTGATCGGCATGCCGCTGATCTTCGTGGGCATGAACGAATGGCTGAATAATTATCACTACCGCATCAGCTTCCCCTGGCTGAGCCTGATCCTGGCTGCGGTATTGCTCTTTAGTTTTGCCTTCCTGACGGTGGGCTATCAGACGTACCGGGTGGCTATCCTGAACCCGGCGCGTACGATTAAGGACGAGTAGCCCCCCGAGATCTACGGGCGGGCATCCGATCATTTAGGACCGGATGCCCGCCGTATTTCCATATCTCCCCGAAGGCCTTTGTTCAGATGGATAAGATCGTTTCGGTAATTTGCTTCCATTCCTCTTTCAGGCTGGTTTTGGGCATGGTGCGCCCGGCGCGCCGGTACCAGTAATTGGCATTCCAGTCGTCACCTTCCCAACGGTGCAGATAGGCATGTATCCAGGAACCGTCGGGTGTGTGGATATCCTGGGCAACATCGTGGGAGCGATCCCAATCGTCCTTACCCGCGTACCAAAGGGCGCGTAGAGCGTCGGATAAGCCAGCGGGCGGCTGATCGTTTTGCAGGCTGTCCTGAAATTCGGAAAATGTCATGAAAGCTATTTTTTTTTATTTTTCTTGTAAAATACGTTGTGTCTGATCCCCTGTTGTCAGAGGATTTTGGTGTGCTGTTCTCTACCCGAATAAATGACCGGAATTTGATCATTTGGCAGCCGGTCCGATCCGGGAAAGCATGTATATTTGCGTTTTTACGGTGCCGGCCATCGATATCCGGTACTGCGTATCGAATACCATACCATGCTTAAAGACAAGATCAAACAACTAGCCAAAACCTACCATCAGGATACCATCGCGATCCGTCGTCACCTGCACCAACATCCGGAACTTTCCTACCAGGAAGTGGAGACCGGGCGCTATATCGCCGCCAAACTCAAAGAATATCAGATTGAACACCAACACGGCATTGCCGAAAATGGAGTCGTTGGTTTGATAAAAGGAAAAAATCCCGACAAAAAAGTGGTGGCCTTACGCGGAGATATCGACGCTTTGCCCATTCTGGAAGCCAATGAGGTATCGTACCGGTCCCAGAACGACGGCGTCATGCACGCCTGTGGGCACGATGTGCACACCTCCTCTCTGCTGGGGTCGGCCCGCATTTTGCAAAGCCTCCGGGGAGAGTTCGAAGGAACGGTCAAATTACTGTTCCAGCCGGCTGAGGAAAAAGCGCCGGGCGGAGCTTCCATCATGATCAAAGAGGGCGCTCTGGAAAATCCCCGCCCAACGGGAATTTTTGGCCAGCACGTTCATCCGCCGCTGCAGGTGGGCAAGATCGGGATGCGTCCCGGCAAATACATGGCCTCCACAGATGAGTTATTCCTAACGGTGTACGGTAAAGGAGGGCACGGAGCCATTCCGCAGGAATGTATCGATCCGATCACCATTACCGCCCAGATCCTGACCGCACTCCAGCAACTGGTGAGCCGTCAGGGGGATCCGACCATCCCTTCTGTACTTACTTTTGGGTACATCGCTTCGGAAGGAGGGACTAATAATGTCATTCCCAATTCCGTTTCCCTAAAGGGTACTTTCCGTACGATGGACGAGCCCTGGCGGGCCGACGCTCACCAGCGGATGAAGAAAATGGCGGAGGGTATTGCCGAAAGCATGGGCGCCCGGGCAGAATTGGAAATTCTCGGCGGTTATCCGTATCTTGTAAATGATGAGAAATTGACGGCATCGGCCCGGCAGTACGCCGAAGAATATCTGGGGGCCGAAAACGTGGTGGATCTGCCGATCCGGATGACCGGAGAGGATTTTGCTTATTACTCGCAGGAAATGCCGGCCTGTTTTTACCGGCTGGGCACCGGAAATGCCGCCAAAGGTATTACTTCCCCCATTCATACGAATACCTTCAATGTGGATGAAGATTGCCTGGAGGTAAGTACGGGCCTGATGGCCTGGATGGCTCTGCGGGAGTTGATGGTCTAATATCCGGCAGCTGGACCTGATAGCGTAAAGTGGTGATATCCGTTGCCCGACCAGTGTAACAATCTATTTTCTTCTTCCGTATATAGAAAAGTTAGGCGCTTCCTGATGACTAACAAATTTACAAACTACTGACCCGCCACGGCGGGGCATTAGAACAAAAACCGTAGGAATGTCAAAAGTACTCATAGTCGACGATGAGCAAAGCATCCGTAGAATTTTAAGGGACATACTCGAGTTTGAAAAGTATGAAGTGGAAGAGGCCGTCAACGGTATGGACTGTCTGGTTAAGCTAAAGCAAAACAAATACGATGTGCTGCTGCTGGACATCAAAATGCCGAAGATGGACGGTATGGATACCCTGGAACGGATACAGGAAATTGCTCCGGAAACTCCCGTAGTCATGATCTCCGGTCACGCCAATATCGATACGGCGGTAGAGGCGGTGAAAAAAGGCGCTTTTGATTTCATTTCGAAGCCGCCCGATCTGAACCGCCTGCTCATCACGATCCGGAATGCACTGGATAAATCCAACCTGATCACCGAAGCGAAAGTCCTCAAACGCAAGGTTGCCCGTTCGAAGGTCCAGGAGATCATCGGCGAATCCGAAGGCATCCAAAAGATCAAGGAAACGATCGAAAGGGTAGGACCGACAGACGCCCGCGTGCTGGTAAACGGCGCCAACGGGACCGGTAAGGAACTCGTAGCCCGCTGGATCCATGAGAACAGCCCACGGCGGGAACAAACCCTCGTGGAGGTCAACTGTGCCGCCATCCCGAGCGAATTGATCGAAAGTGAACTGTTCGGTCACGAAAAGGGCTCTTTTACTTCTGCCGTCAAACAACGGATCGGCAAATTTGAACAGGCCAACGGAGGTACCCTGTTTCTGGATGAGATCGGCGATATGAGCCTCTCGGCGCAGGCCAAGGTGCTGCGGGCGCTCCAGGAAAGCCGGATCACCCGCGTTGGTGGGGACAAAGAGATCAACGTGGATGTACGGGTGATCGCGGCCACCAACAAGGATCTGCGCCAGGAAATCACCGCCGGTCGGTTTCGGGAAGACCTTTACCACCGACTGGCGGTGATCATCATCAAAGTGCCGGCGCTCAACGACCGCCGCGATGACATCCCCCTGCTTATCGACCATTTCAATCAGCAGATATGTGAGGAATACGGTCTGCCGGCCCGCAAATTTTCCGAAACGGCGCTGCAGGGCCTGCAACAGGTCAACTGGACCGGAAATATCCGCGAACTGCGCAATGTGGTAGAACGCCTCATCATCCTGAGTGGAGAAACGGTAGAGCAGGAAGATGTGGAGCAATACGTGCTGCCGGCATCGGCCAAACGCGGCGCGGAACTGCAGGAGTTGTTCAGGCGATTTGAGAACGTGGAGGAGCTGAAAGCCTACGTGGAGAAGGCCTATCGGGAATACACCAATTTGGTATCCTGAGGCCCTTTAAATGGACGAATTATTTGATTTTTAGCTAAAAAAGACCTAAATAGCCCATTGCGGACAAACAAAAGGGGAAAGCCCGTCGTTACCATCGGCGGGCTTTTCGCTGCTGTAGACGGTAGTAAAAGCCTTTGCCCGAATAAGTTTTGACCAAAAATTACCAATAAGAACCAGCAAACTACCGACGATCTTCCGGCTCCGGCCGGAATAAACTGATGGACTATGAAAAAAGATAATGGTGTAAATGTAGGGGGAAAGTACCCCATGAAGACCTGGGGGAAAGCCCTTAAGGGAGAGAATTCCTGGACCATGTTTAAAGTGATCTCCGAATTTGTGGAGGGTTTTGAAACCCTCAATTCCCAGGGACCCTGTGTTTCTATCTTCGGTTCGGCCCGAACCAAGCCGGATCATCCTTACTATAAAACCGCCGTTGAGATTGCCCGTTTACTCACCGTAGAAGGATACGGCGTTATCACCGGTGGCGGCCCCGGTATCATGGAAGCCGGCAATAAAGGCGCTTTTCTGACCGGTGGCAAGTCGGTAGGCCTCAACATTAATCTGCCCTTCGAACAAAGTCATAATGCTTTTATCGACCCGGACAACAATCTGAATTTCCGCTACTTCTTCGTTCGTAAAGTAATGTTCGTCAAGTACGCTCAGGCTTTTGTTGCCCTGCCGGGCGGATTCGGTACGATGGACGAATTATTCGAAGTACTCACCCTGGTGCAGACCGGAAAGATCACCAAAGTGCCCATCATTCTGGTCGGATCCTCCTTCTGGAACGGCATGAAAGAATGGATCACGGAAGTCATGCTGGAACAGGAAAGCAACATCAGTCCCCAGGATCTCGACCTCTTGCCGATCGTGGACGATCCCGCGGATGTGATCAAGATCATCAGCGACTGGTACGGAGAGCACGCCGAGATGCTGCGGCCGAATTATGAGCTGTAGATTTTGGGGGGTAAATGAACTGACCGGTAATTCAGGTTTGAGATGAGTCGATTTTCCGTTGGTCGTGTTGGGTTCACATTATCTATTTTTTTGGGGATCACCGGACTTCCGGTACGAAGCCGAGCTAAGTACTTAAAAAAGTGGTGCTTAAGGGTTAAAATGGTCTTAAAAGATCCAGGGAATTTGCACTCTGACCCACTTTACCTAATTTAGGCAGGTACTAAATACGTGACATGAAGGCGCTTTCCATTTTACTATCCCTGGTGTTTTTTACGGTAAACGGGCATGCTCAAAGCAAAACCGTCGAAGTTTTAAACCAGACCTACTGCCTGGGTGTGATCAGCTGTACCCCAAGTACCACTTTAGAGATCGAGTTGCCGGAAAATACCGTGCGTTGGTTTTATACCGTGACGGCTACCAAAAGCCCGCAAAAAGCAGCATCGGTGAGGAGGAATCCCTCCATATATCAGGTCTTTCCGGACCTCCTTACCAAGCGAAAATTCCGAAAGAAAGATCCGCAGCCGGTATATCCGGGAGACGGTGTCTGCTCGGTTTATCTCTTGAAGAATAAATCGGATACGGAAAAATTCATGGTGGCGGGAGGAGCCTACTTCTTTTACGGAGAATATTCCCGGAGAAATGTCCCGGCCTCGGGTATGATCATTGACGACCCCAGTCTCTGCCGCGGCACCCAGTATATCGGCCTGGAGAACTCCCGGGCCTTTACCGAATCGTTCAATATGTACGCAGTGTTAACCGTGATCGCTATGACGGAAGATCCGCCGGAATGATCGCGGTGACCATCCTTATTTTTTCAGATGGAAATTAAAGCTGGTGCCTTCTCCCGGAACGGAACTGACGGTAATCTTACCGCCGAGCTGTTCAATTAGTTTTTTAACGATCGCTAATCCGATGCCCGAACTATTGCTACTCTGCTCATCCTGCGGATCTACCCGGTAAAAGAGATTGAATACCCCTTTCACCCGGTCGGTCGGAATACCCCGGCCGTTGTCCTGGACCTGAAAGTAATAGATGTCCTGTTCCTGCCGGGCTTCGATCCGGATCACACCGTGCGATTTATCGTTGTATTTAATGGCGTTCCCGATCAGGTTGGAGAGGATCTGATACAGGGCGATCTTAGAAGTGAAAACGGAAATGGATACATCGGGCAGTTGGAAGCTGATATGGCTCGGCCCGCCGGCCCGCTGAATGATCTCTCCTAAAAAGATCTGGAGATCGATCTTCTCTTTATTTTCCAGCAGGAAATTCGTGGATTTGGAATAGCTGAGTACGCCGTTTACAAAATCGACCGCCTGCTGGGCGGAGCGTCCCAACATGTTCAGGCACAGCTGTCCATCCTCACCCACCTGCAGGCTGGGATCCGCTAGGAGGATGTCCGACAGCATTTTCATATTGTTGAGCGGTGTTTTAATGTCGTGGGCAACCAGATTGGCAAATTCATTCAGGTTCTCGTTCGACGCTTTCAGCTGGGCTTCGGTCCGTTTGAGTTTGAAATTGAGCTTGCGCAATTCCAGGAGCTTGACCACCTGACTGGCCAGCGCTCTCAGCGCTTCCACCTGCTGCTCGGAAATGTCGCGGGGGTGGTCATCGATCACACATAAAGATCCCAGCGCAAAGCCTTCCGGAGTGACCAGAGAGATGCCGGCATAGAACTCTACATGGGGATCGGAAGTTACCAGAGGATTGTCCTTAAACCGGGGATCTTCCAGAGAATTACGAACGATAAAAGGCTGTTTGGGATTGAGCATACCGTGGGCACAGAAAGAAAATTCCCGCGGAGTCTGGTTTACATCCAGACCGTACTTGGATTTAAACCACTGCCGGTTTTCATCGATCAGCGTGATCAGCGAAATCGGGGTGTTACAGATCTGGGAAGCTATGCGGGTAATATTGTCGTAATCCTCCTCCGGTAAGCTGTCCATTATATCGTATTCCTCCAGAGCCTTTCGTCTTTCTCCCTCGTTTTCCGGAGCCTTCGGACTTTCCATTCAACTTCGATTTATATTTTGGAATTGCCGCAAAATTAAGATTAAAAGCCAAGCGGTAGGAATTTTTAACCTTTAAGAACATTTCCTAAAATGGATAACCGAAAGCCAGCACGAAATTGAGGTTGTCCCACCACCAGCCGCCGCCGCTAAAGAATTGATCAATGACCAGCCGTTCTCCCGGTTCCAGCCACGGTTTGGTAACCGGCCAGGCGAAATCCGTTCGAATAATCAGAAATTCAAGATCGTACCGGAAGCCTAATCCGGCATCCACCGCAAGTTCGCTGGCGAAAGTTTTCAGGCTGAACTCGGCCTTCTCTACATCGGACTGGGTACGGTATTGCCAGACGTTGCCGGCGTCTATAAACGGAGCCAGCTCGAGATAGGGGCCAAAGCGTTGGCGAAACTCCAGATTGACCTCCAGTAACACGTTGCCGTAACCGGTGAAGATCGTGAAATCTTCCCTCCGGTCGGGAGCTATGGTCCCGGGCCCTACTCCCCGGGGTGGAAAGCCGCGCAGAGAATTGGCTCCCCCTACCGTATACAGGTCAAAATAGGGGATTGTAGCCGTTTTGGTGATCGGGTAACCGGTGTAGAGTCGAAGTCGGCTGGCCAGCTGCCGGCGATTTCCCAGGTTGAAGTAATAATGCAGATCAGTTTCCCACTGCAGGAAGGAACTCGTTTCGGATTCAGCCCCCCCGTCGTTATTCAGAGGCGTAACCCGGTTTATATTGAAGGCCAGTCTTTGTCGATAGAAAAGGTTTCGCTCTTTGAGTTCTCCCTTGCGGGAATCGTAAAGGAAGGTATAATCCGGGCTGAACAATTGCATCCTTTCCAGGCGCACCAGGCTCGATTGCTCACCTACGCTGAATGCGCGGAATAATCTCAGCAATTCGGAATCATCGACGCCCACCGTTTGGAGACGGAAGACCAAAGGATTGATCTCGTGCTGGATGGTCGGTATCCGTTGCCAGTTGTAACCGTATTTCAGCTGGTAATTGGAGAGTTGTACGGGAGGCGTAAAACTCGAGTCGACTTCCAGCTTTTCCTGTAGCGAGGTCAGTCCCAGATCATCGATCTGCGTGGCGAGATTGGCCAGGCGAAATCCAAGGCTTTCGTTGTCCAGACTGAGTCGGATCCTCGTATTGGCGTATTGTAGATTTTTACTGAGCCTTTCCCGGTTGGGGAGCCAGAAACGGGGAATGGATACGGTAGCGCCGAAACTGATCTTGGTCCAGTCCGGAATGATCGCATCTTCCTCTGCACCCAGAAACGTGTTGTACGAATAGCGGCCGTCGAGCGTCAGATACTCTGCTCCTTTAAATAAGTTTCGGTTGATGTACTGTACGCTCAGTTCCGGACCGAAATACTGGCCCGTATTGTAAGAAACACCAACCTCTCCTTTTATGGTCCTCCGGGCCCGTGGGCTCAGATAGGCGTTGAGGATCAGCAGACTGTCCGATCCCGGTACCGGTTCGTAGTTTAGGTTGATGTATTTGAACGTATTCAGGTTACTCAGGCGTTCGAGGGTTTTGCGGTGCCGGGAAGGCTCGTAGAAGGTTCCCGGTTCTACGACCATCGCTTCGGTGAGAGAACTCAGCCGCAGCGGACAATCATTGCAATAGATCGTAAGTCCCTCGATTTGAGTAGAATCGATCTGCCTGCTACGGCTGCCACTCAGTTGGTAATTGGGGTACATGTTGATCTCTTGTATCAGCTGCGGTTTCAGATTTTCGGGGGGAAGATCATTTTTGAGTTTAAGCAGCAGATTGACGCTTTTTTCATTGCGGAAACCGACCGTATCTGCAAAGTATTCCAGGTTGCCGGCCGTGAAATAGTAATATCCGGCTTGCCTCAGGGCATTTTCGATCCTTTGGCGCTCTGCTTTCAGGTCGTCCAGCGAGAAAATGGCCCCGGACTGGATCAGTGATTCCGGTTGCAGGGTAGCAATGTGATGGGCCAGCGCCGTATCCCGGATCTGAGTTTGCATGCTGTCGATCCGGTAGGCGCGACCGACCCGGATACCGTAATCAATGCTCACTTTTTTCGGTCCCTCTTTTACATTGGCGTCCGCCCGGGCCCGGAAATGGCCCATATTCTGCGCCCGGTTTTCCAACAGTCGGATCACCTGGTCCACCTGCGCCGGATCGTACAGTACGGGAGGCTCTCCGATGGTGGTGCTCAACCAGTGTTTGAATCCTTTTTGTTTATCGGTCTTAAATTTCAGGTAAAACCAGACCTTCCAGGGAAAGCGGAATAGCCGGGCATTCGGCTCGGGAATGATGGCTGCATCCAATTCGGCCTGCAGATCGGTAGCGACCAGCGTATCGGGCTTCTCGATCGTAAGCTTGGCCCCGGTGTAGAGCTTTTGTCCATCGGGTAGATGCTTACTGACCGAGCAGGCTTGCAGTAGCATTAATGTGAACAGACCGCATAATATGTAGGGTAGGATTTTCAAATTCACTCTTTTTCGATCTGGATTTTTTGTTCCCCGTCCCGGGATCCGTCTTCCGGAGCCGACTTATCATTGGGAGGATCTTTAGCCGGTTTCTTGTCGCTGGACCAGAAAAAGCGATCAAAATCCTTACTAAAGGCCAGCCGTCCCCCGATGCGGACCACATCGCCCGTGGTGAATTGGTCGAGTTCACGGTCGCTGAACACCTTCAGCCGCAGGCCCCCATTCTTGGAAAGCAGAAATTCAGCGGTTAGGTTATCCAGATAAGTTTGGGGTAGGGTATTATTCTCATCGGTTTCGCCCGTTTGGGTCACACCGTCAATGCTGATGATCAGTCGATCGTTGAACAGTCGTTTTCTCAGACTCAGCCGCAGGTCACGCTGCCGTCCGCCCTGGGCGGTGTTGAAGCTTTCGAGCCCAAAATCCAGTTCAACAAAGTTGATGTAGCGATTGGCCAGGTTGTTGAGCTGCTGACTCAGAACGTTATCGAGCCCGGATTGGACACTGTTATCGATCCCGCCACCCGGCGCGGCACCACTGTCGCCGAAATTGACAAATCCTTTGAAGAGCAGCAAGCCGAAGGCCTGGGTATTCAGCTGGCTCTGGTCCGTCCGCAGTCGGGTCAGGGACTGTTCGATGGCCGGCAGCCCGGAATTTCCGGAAATATCCTCCGGATAGATGATGTCGGTATTCACCTGCATCTCTTCCAGCGTACCGTCCAGATACATCCGCACGGCAAAAGTCTGCTGGCGCCGCAGATTGGAGGCAGTCGCAGTGCCAAACTCATTCACCAACGGGTAAGGGGAAGCCTGGATGAAACTCGAAATCGTCAGATCCAGACTGGGATTCATCGGATCGCCCTGCCAGGTGATGGAACTTCCCGTTTCAACGGAAAACTGGCGACTGATCAGGCCCTGGTAGGTGAAATCATAAAGACCTTCTACCATCTCGATACGCCCGGTCATTTCCATTCTTCCGTCCGGATACTGATGGAAAACGATATCTCCGGCGCCCCTGCCGGTAAATTGGTCACCGGTGACTGGGTCAATGACTACCGTGAAGTTAAGGCCGGGATTGACATTCAGGTTGGTGATCAGATCGAATCCGCGGGATTCGCCGGATCCCAGTTGTTCCAGGCTGTCGGCCACGATGGTCTGTTGCCATTCGTATTGTTCCACGAAGCGAACTACCCCTCGGCGAGATTCTGCCTGGGGCACTGTATTCTGGATCAGATTGTAGGTCAGGTTCGATCCCTCTTTGGGCGATGCGGTGACCTCGAGCCGGGGTTGGTAAATATCGCCGTTGATCTCTATGTCGGCATCCGCTTTCAGGTAACCGTAGTACAATTCATTGTCTTCTTTGTTGGTGTTCATCACCAGAAAGTCCCGCGCCCGGGCCGAAAGGTTAAACCGGTAATTGGCCAGGGATTCGGCGTATACCGAACCGCTCAGGGTAGCTTCATTGTTCTGCGGATCATAAAATGTCAGGTTGTCGATGGTGATCGTCTGTCCGCTAAAGCGGATGGCTTCGTTCTCGATCTGGAAACGGGTCTGTAATAAGGCCACATCAATGGCAGCATCCACAAAACGCAATTCTCCCTGATAACTGGGTTGGGAAAAAGTTCCTCCGATAGTTACATTTCCGGCCAAATGCCCCTGAGCGTTGCTGAGATATCCGAGAGACAGGGGTTCGACCGCTTCCAGTTGGAGTTTGCCGATATCAATCTGCAGGTCCACAGCCCCGTCGGGCACTATGGTACCGGCAATGGAGACTTCATTGGTAGCTTCTGCAAGCTGAACATTGACCCGGTAGGTCTGCGCGTTTTGATTGGCGACATCAACGGAAAGATCTCCCCACAGTTTGCTGTATACAGATAAGTCTTTGACATCCAGTTGTGCATCAAATCGCAATTCCCCCAGTGGGTCTTTTACTTCAACAGTACCATCCATTACTCCGACAATAATTTCTTCCTCCGAACGAATAAGCCTACTGAAAGGAGCCAGGTTGATAGCGTTCAATTCCGCTAGTAATTCCCGTGAATTGGGTGTCTTCAGGGATATACTCTGACCGTTGTGACTGAGCGTCCAGTTGTTGGCGCGGATATTCCTCCCGGATAGGAGCAACAGGTTATTGCCGGGGATCGTCCAGGTGGTATTGTCGATGAGTTGTTCCGGCCCCAGCCGAACGAGGAGTGAATCTTCTTCCGGATCAATTTCCAGCTGAATATGGTGACGGGGCGTGCCCGCTTCGTTGTAGACCAGGAAATTAGCCTCCATGGCTTCTGCCGTATTCTGCCCTTTAATCTGCGTCCTGCCCAGGATCACCTGATTGAACAGGTTGATATTTTTCCAGTCGGCCCGGTATTGGATCTCTCCCTGACTTCCCCGGGTATCAATCTCCAGGCTATCCATTTTAATACCGGCATAGTTCAATAACGGCAAACTGGCGGTAAATAACAGTTCCGGCGCTCTTTCGCGGTATATAAAATTGGCGGACATGGGGGAGAGGCGGCGCAATCCGGGGATCACTCCGGAGGTCAGCGGCCGGGGGTTCCGTATTTCCAGATAGGCATTCATGTAATTTCCGTAAACCACCGGATCGGGCTGAACTATTTCTTCCTGCCAGTACGCCTGAATAAAGCGGGTGATCTCGCCGAACACCAGCGCCGGGCGGAAACTCCCTTCCAGGGAAAAATTCAGCAGATCGGAAAACACTTCAATTTCGTTATTGCCGTCGTGCATTTCCGCGTAGGCGGAAAGCGTATCCACAAAAGCGGAGGAAGTATCCGAGCGCAATAAGATATCGTTCATGGACAGTCGCGCCGAGAGGTTATCCAGTTGCAGTCCTTTGGTGCTGAACTTGCTACTTCCCGACAGATACAGCGGACGATCACTCAGTCGCCAGCGCTCCAGATCGGCCCGCTTGATGCGCAGGGAGCCTTCTATTTCCTGTAGGGAATCTTTTTGAATATAAGTGGTGGTGGCGGATCCCTGCAGGTCGGCGTGGCTAAAAGTCATCTCTCCGGAAAAAGTATCCCTCCTGGCAGTTCCTTCCAGATTGAGCAGGGCACCTTTGCTGCCTTCGTAGATCGTGAGATTGAGGTCAGCCACCAACTCGGGCTCGAGCTGTCCCGAACTTTTCAATTCCATGCGTAAGGGATCGAGATCGAGCAGGGCCAGGCTGTCCGCCCGGGCACCCTGGTAGAGCTTCTCCGGCCGGAATCCATTGACCTCCGCGCCGATATTGTAGTCTTCCGGAGCGTAGTGCCCGGCAATGATTCCCTCACCGTTGATCGTGCTGATCGGCAGATTAAAATTCAGATCCTCCAACGTACCGTCCAGCGCACCATTCGTGATCCGGAAATCCGGGAAATTCAGGTCGGATGGCAGGGTGCTATCCGGCAATATTTCCCGTAACTCGGGAATATCCACCAGGATCAGCGGAATATTCAGATCAAGGTATAGGCTGTCTGCATTCAGAACCTGCCGGACCTGGCCGTTTACGTTGACCTGCGTCCTCTCTGATTCCGTAAGCAACACCAGATCAACTACGAGATCATTGATCGGACCTTTAATGGTGCCGGTCCCCTTGAGGAAGTTCGGCAAATTATAGCCCGCGGGAATGCTGTTTTCGGGTAAATAGGCTAAAGCGGAATAACGCGTGGCCCGCAGCGTGTCGATGGTTACATCCACACTGCTGGACGGATATTGCTGGATATTCTGTACCTGACCACTAATGGCCAGTACACTGTTTATCGGGCTGCTGTCCCTTTGTTCCAGAGCCCGCAGATTGAAATTAGCATCGTCCGAGGCGTAGCGCAGATTACCGCTGATGCGCAGATACTGCGGCCAGTCGATATAGGCGGGTAATAAACTATCTGGTAAAAGCGGAATTATGCCTTCGGGAATGGCGGACAGTTCTTCAATTTGAAAATTGCCGGTAAGGGCATCCACATCGAGTATCTGGCGCACAGTTGCGGCACCCCGCAGGCGAAGGCCCGGACCATCGAGCAGGATCCGGTCCACCCGCAGCAATTGCTGATCGCCCTCCGCGTGGAGTTGCAATTTTATGTGTTGACCGGCGTTTTGCCGTAGCAGGTCCACCGTATCCAACTGAGGCAGGAAGAACAGCAGATCACCTACGGCGAGATTGGCTTCGGCCAGGCTGTTAACCACCAGAGGTGATGTCGGATCGAAAGCTTCCTGAAAATTATACAGAATTTGAAAAGAGGGAATATCGATGGTCGATCGTTGGGTAGCCAATTCCAGATCCTGGATGTTCAACAGGTCGGGTTGGTAGCGGACGTGCCCGCTCAGTTTTTCGAGGGTCAGGCCACTTTTATCGACCGCCTGGGCCAGATCGATCTGAGCCAGTACCGAATCCAGGGTATACTGAATGGCATTGGCCTCGATATTGATCTGCTGCAGATCCATGTGGTTGGGATCAAAGCCACGGGCCAGTTCGGGAGCCGGCAGATCCATGGCGTACCTTCCGTTGACTACGGAAAAACCGGCCGCTTCGAAGCGGATCGAATCCTGGATCAGCAGTTGGGCCATTTCCAATTGGGTCTCGGGAAGCTGCACCAGTAGATCGATTGGTTCCGATCGCATGCGAAAAACAGTATTTTCCACGGTAAGGGATCGACTGGTCAGTTGTATCGGCAGGGTAGGGGGCGGAGTGGCAGTACTGTCCACGGTGCTCTCCCTGGTTTTCATTTCGAGTAGAATATTCCCGCCGATCAAGCGGGCTTTATCGATGTCAAAGATCTGATCTTCGAGATTTACATTATCCGTGGATAACTCAAATGTTTCCAGTTGCCCGTCCAGCAGTATGCCGGTGGGATCATCCTGGTAATAAATGTCAGCGCGTTGGAGGCTAAGTGAGGTATTGGGAAAATTGATCGCCCAGTTGGTAGCGGTGGTGTCAACGGGGTCGGTCGGCGTGGCCGGGCCGGTAGAGGTATCGGTGGTTACAAAGGCATCGAGCAGGAACTGAATATTGGAGGTGCTGTCGGTGATCATGATTTTAGCAAAAACATCTTCCACTTTTACCTTCTGGATCACTACCTGCTTGCGAAAAAGCTGGATCATATCAATGTCTACCCCCAGTTTGCCGAGGGTAAAAAGGGAATCTCCCGCCGGAGTCTCCAGATAAACTTCTTCAATGGTGAAAAACTTGGGAAAGTCCAGACCTACACGACCGATGCTTAATTCAGTGTTGAGTTGGGAGGATAAGGATTTTTCCAATTGATCGGTCAGGCGATCCTGTACAGCCGGTAACTGCAACAATCCAGCCAGAAGGAGAATGATGGCTCCGATGGTAAGGAATAGCCAAAGGACTATTCGGACAATCCTTCTTAAAATTTTTTTTACGTTCAAGTTAACATGTGTGATAGAGGGTGATCGCCTACAGTAAATCTAACAATTAAACCACTTTGTTAGATGCATGTTCGCCCAAATTCATTTAATCACCAGACAATTTTGGCGGGATTATTCCGGCCCGACGAACACGTATCCTTTTCAGCCGGTTCAAATGACAAAAAAACATCCACTATGAACTACCAAGAATGTATTGACGCCTGTCTGAAATGTATGACCGATTGCGAATATTGCCTGGAAAAAATGATCGGTAAAAACAGCCATAATGATTGTCCGCACTGCTGCCGCGAATGTCTTGATATCTGTGACCTTTGCGCCAAGGCCCTGGCGCGGGGAAGTAAATACTCCGCTCAATATTGCGAACTGTGCGCAGAGATCTGCGAATGGTGTGCCGAGCAATGTGCTGCCCACGACCACGAGCACTGTCAGAAATGTGCCGAATCCTGCCGGAAATGTGCCGAGGAATGCCGCGAAGTGGCGATGAAAATTGCCGCCTGATAATTTTGAGGGTATAGAAAAAACAAAAAGGGCGAATCCGGTACGATTCGCCCCTAACAGTCGGGTGATAATTAAAAAAGAGAGATCTTAATTCTTCATATGTAGATCAATGCGATAGTCATCGCTGTTACTTTAGGGCCTGATTTACATGGGCCAGATGGTGCTCTCCGTGCCAGGCGTACAAACCTAAAAATTCCTCCAGAGCCATTTCTGCTTTCCTTTCCGGATGATAGGCCTTTTTTTGCCATTCCTTTTCAGAAAATCCATCCAGCAAGTTGATCCACCGGGTGTGGAGCGCTTCCAGTAATTTCAGCGAGACTTCGATCGGCGTAACCGCCGTGTCCCGCAATTCGGCCCAGGCTGCCTCGTCGTAGGGCTTAATGGACGGAGTATCTTCCGTCAGCGCCAGTTTAAAACGGATGATGCTGTTCAGGTGACTATCCGCTACATGATGTACAACCTGCCGGATCGTCCAGCCACCGGGACGATAGTGGAGGTTGAGTTGTTCTTCGCTCAGGTTTTCGGTCGCCGCCCGGAGTTTGGCGGGTAGTTCGCCGATGCTCTTTTTCAATTTGCTGCGGGTAGCTTCGTCGTATCCGCCGGGGAACTTAAAGTGGCCGATCGGGTACTTCAGTTGATCCAATTGTTCTTCAACCATGTTTTTGGTGTTTAATCGAAATAGAAAGTCTGCTGACTTTCAGCTGCGTATTGGTTTTGGAATGGGTTGCGGGTATTTCCCCGGTTAACCCTTGCATGATCCAAAAATAAAGCAAATATTTGTATGAGTAAAATGAAATGATTTTGCCAGGTTCATGAATAAAATTAATAGATGGAAGTTCGTCATCTAAGGCTGGTGGAAAGCGTGGCGGCTACGGGCAGTCTGACCAGAGCGGCCGAGCAGCTTTTTCTTTCGCAGTCCGCCCTCAGTCATCAGCTGAAGGAACTGGAAGAAGAACTCGGCGCTCAGCTATTCATTCGCGCCAAGAAGAAAATGGTGCTGACCCAGGCCGGAGAACGTTTTCTGGAAACCGCTGAAAATGTACTGACCGAACTGGTCAAAGTAAAATGTGATATCGAACACATGAGCCGGGAGGACGCCGGCACGCTGCGCCTCACCACGGGCTGTTACACCTGCTACCACTGGTTGTCGCCGGTATTAAGGACCTTTAAAGATAAATTCCCCAACGTTAGAATAGAGGTTATTCCGGAAGCTACCTATAATGCTTTCGATTATCTGCTGGACGGCAAGGTGGACCTGGTGTTTGTCAGCGACCGGCCGGACAATGCCCACCTCGAGTTCCAATCTCTTTTCGATGATGAATTGATGGCGGTAGTTGCACCCGATCATCCCTGGATAGAAAGGAAACAGATCCGGGCCCGGGATTTCGAAAAAGAAACGCTCATCATGTACGATGTGCCGGATCAGGATAGTATCATCCTCAACGAATTCTTTAAGGCGTCCGGCACCTGGCCGTCTAACATCCTCCGTCTGAAACTGACGGAAGCGGTGATCGAAATGACCAAGGCCCAGATGGGAGCGGCGATCCTGGCGGAGTGGGCGATACGGCCCTACGTAGAGCGGGGCGAATTGATCGCCTTACCGCTGGCCCGGAAAGTAAAACGGACCTGGTATTCCACCCGGATGAAGCATGCGGATCAACCGCCTTTCATGCAGGAGTTTGTCAAACAACTGGGCAACACCCTGGTGCAGCGGGAAATATAAGCGGTCAGAGTCGCTGGACCGATTCGATGATATACAACGGCCGTTTTTTGATCTCGTGGTAAATATTGGCCAGATAAATGGACATGATGTAGAGATTGAGGCAGGTGATGGCGAAAAAGATCGACATCAGTACCACCAGGAATGTCCAACCCGTGACGGCTTCCTGCGGATTACCCAGCAGATCGAATCCGGCGAACTTGACCTTAAGCGCATTGATGATCACTACGATCAGGAACAGCAGGGATATGATGAAGATCCAGAGTAGCACCGAACTCAGAAACGTGGTAAAGGAACTGATGGCAACCAGGGAAGCGCCGAAGCGCTCGCGGAACCCGGTGTCTTCATCCTGGATCGGCTGGTCGGTGGGGATGGAAGTAGTATTGTAGCCCACGATGGAATAGATCGCCTTCATGTAGCGCAAATTCTCCCGCAGTCGCAGCAGCGAATTGAGGGCCCGGCGGGAAATGATCCGCGTGTTATGGGCTTTGTCGTCAATCCGGAGGTTGGAATAGCGCCGCAGAATACTGTAGAAAATGCCGTATAGCCAACGGAACTGTGGCCTGGTAACCCGCCGGCCGGCCTGCAGGTAAACGATGTCGTAATGTTCCTGGGTCTTCCGGAACAAGTCGAGAATGAGCCCGGGCTGCTGATAAAAATCAAATTCGAAGATGATGGTGTAGTCTCCGTTCGCCCGGTCCAGGCCCGCAACGAAGGCGTGATTCTTATTGGTTTTAGAAGAAAGATTTAGAATAAAGAGATGTTGCTTGATCGCGGGAGGCAGGTTTTCCAGGTCCTTGTTCAGTTGTCGTCCCGGCAGATTGTTGACGAGAATGATCTCATAATCGGTGAAATGTTCTTTCAGCACTGGATAAACCCCTTCCAGATAAGCCGGTAACAAAGCGGATTCATCCGGACTGTTAACGACATTGATCAGGGATAAAAAGGTGTTGAACATACTCGTTTTCTTGACAACTACGTTACTTTGAGACGGAATTGACGTCTAATTGTAAAGAATGTGTTGAAACTATTCGCCCAAAATTATACATTTACCCCAGTCAGGGGCGAAATTTTCGCTCAGAATTCCCTAATTTTCAGTCAGAAGTATAAATTTGCATATACAATAAAGTGATTACCAGTCGTTTTATTTAAACTGACTTTCACCAAATTTTCTTTTTTTGCAGACAGCAGGGACATTTATGCGCAAAAGCTTTCCCTTCTACCAGCAGTTGGATGCCATGGATTGTGGAGCCACCTGTCTTAGGATGGTTGCCCGGCATTACGGTCGCTTTTACTCGCTGGAGTATCTGCGGGAGCTGACTCATATTGGCAAACAGGGGGTAGATCTTTTGGGAATTAGTGATGCAGCCGAGCAGATCGGTCTGCAGTCGCTGGCGGTGAAAACTACTTTCGACCGCCTGAAGTCCGATATCCCTTTGCCTGCTATCGCCTTCTGGAGCCAGGAACATTTTGTGGTGATCTACCGGGTAAGTAACACCCACGTATGGATCGCCGATCCTGCCGCCGGCAAATTCAAACTGACCCGCGAAGAATTTTTATCCAACTGGCTCAGCCACTCCGAGGACGGAGAGGGTATGGGCGTATTGCTTTTGCTGGAAACCACGCCCGAGTTTTTCGAGCGTGACGGTGAAAAGATCAATAAGTCCAGCTGGAAATACGTACTCAGTTATTTTAAGCGGTATCGCGGTCTGATCGGTCAGTTGTTTCTCGGGTTGTTTCTGGGCAGTGTGATCCAGATCATTCTTCCCTTCTTTTTCAAGTCCGTGGTGGATGTCGGTATTGGTAATGTGGACGTCACTTTCTTAGGATTGATCGTTACGGCCTTGCTGATCCTGTTTGTTACGCAGGCAGCCATAGAACTGTTTCGGTCGTATATATTGCTGCACGTCGGCGTGCGGGTCAATATCAGCCTGATCTCGGATTTTCTGGTGAAACTGACCAAGCTGCCGATCCGCTTTTTCGATACCCGGCTCACGGGAGACCTGCTGCAGCGCATCGCCGACCACGAGCGGATACAGCGGTTCCTGACCTCCACCACGCTGGTGTCGGTATTTTCCTTTGTCAATTTTATCGCTTTCTCCATTGTATTATTGTTCTGGAGCAAGACGGTATTTTTTATATTCTGGGCGGCTACTTTATTGCATCTGGCCTGGGTAGTGATCCTGCAACAACGCCGGAGAGATCTGGATTACAAACGCTTTGACCAGTCCGTAGAGAACCAGGGCAACCTTATGGAGCTGATCAACGGCATGCAGGATATCAAACTGCACAATGCAGAGAAGCAGAAGCGCTGGGCCTGGGAACGCATTCAGGCGCGCCTGTTCCGTACGGGGATGCAGTCCCTGCGCATTGAACAACTTCAGCGTTCCGGCGCTGTACTGATCAACGATTCCAAAAACCTGCTCATCATTTTTGTGATCGCCAAGGCGGTGCTGGATGGACAAATGACGATCGGTATGCTGGTGGCGATCCAGTACATGGTCGGGCAGATGAATGCTCCACTGAATCAGTTCGTGGAGTTCATCAGTAACCTGCAGGAGGCCCGGATCAGTCTCGAACGGATGAACGAGATCCATACCAAGGATGATGAAGAGGAGGTAGAGAACAAGATCACCCTCCTGCCCGAATTTGGGGATCTCATCATGGAGAACGTGTATTTCCGCTACGACGGTCCCAATTCTCCGACCGTACTCCGCAAGATCAATGTAGAGATCCCAAAAGGAAAGACTACGGCTATCGTCGGTACGAGTGGTAGTGGTAAAAGTACGCTCGTAAAATTACTGCTCAATTACTACAAACCCAGCGAAGGTTCGGTCCGCCTGGGAGATGTCAACCTGAGCAACATTCACAACCGGCTCTGGCGGGATAAGTGCGGCGTGGTGATCCAGGATGGTTACATCTTCAATGATTCCATTGCCCGAAACATCGCTCTGGGCGACGACATTATAGACAAAGTGAAATTGCTGGAGGCCGTGAAAGTAGCCAATATACAGAACTTTGTGGAATCGCTTCCACTGGGTTACAACACCAAGATCGGCAAAGAAGGTCTGGGGCTGAGTCAGGGACAGCGCCAGCGTATCCTGATCGCCCGGGCGGTCTACAAGAATCCGGATTATCTGTTCCTCGATGAATCCACCAATACCCTGGATGCCTACAACGAAATGATCATCATGGAAAACTTGGAAGAACACTTCTACGGGAAAACCGTCGTGATCGTAGCGCACCGCCTGAACACGGTCATGCAGGCCGATAATATCATCGTGATCGAGGGAGGAGAGATCGTAGAACAGGGAACGCACGAAGAACTCACGTATGTACGCGGTGCTTATTACCAGTTGGTGAGAAACCAGCTGGAGTTGGGCGCCTGATCTTTTTGACCTTATATCTCCGATCAATTCGGTTATCCTTTTCCTCATCAGTATTTAATCAATAACAGCCATGCACGCGGAAGATATCGAAATTAGAAGCGAGGAAGTACAGGAAATACTCGGCACTCCGCCGAAGTGGATCACCCGTTGGGGCACCCTGATGGCGCTGGTGTTCTTCGTCTTAATGGGCTGGATGGGATACTGGGTGAAATACCCGGATGTGGTTACCGCCGAAGTAAGGGTTACTTCTTCCGATCCCGCCCGGAGGCTACGAGCTCCCCAGGGCGCACTGATCACCCAGGTGCTGGTGCAGAACGAAGATACGGTTGCTGCGGGTAAGGTCCTGTTGGTTTACAACAGTAACGCCAATGTAGACGACGTACTGGTATTGGAAAATGCTGTAGATGCGATAGAGATACCGACGGAAGAAAAACTGCTACAGTTTAATCTCGGTAAAGACCTGCTACTGGGATCTTTGCGGGATAATCTTTACCAGTTCTTCAAAAAGCAGGAGGAACTGACCCTGGAAAAATCAAGAGACGGACAGCAACTCGATCTCAGTCAGTTGCGGCAAAAGATCCGGATCGCCCAGAAAAATATCGAATACGCCAAGAAACAGCGGGAAACGCTCGAACGACAGTATCTCCTGGCCCAACAGGAGTACCTGCGGCAGGACAACCTACTCCAGCGAAATCTAACGCCTTCCCATAAGGTCAGACAGGCCGAAGAAAATAAACTGGAAAAAGAACGCCAGCTCCAGGCCGTCGAATCCGAGATCAAGACCAACCAGGACATGATCGATCTGTACCGCAAAGAGATCAATGGCGTGGAGCGCAGCACCAGTGCCAGTGAAAATACCGCGGCCAAGGGATTGATCGATGAATTCGTCAAGTTGCAGAAAGCCATCGATACCTGGAAAGCCGAAAATCTGGTCGTAGCTCCTACGAGTGGAGTGATTCTACTCACCAATGATAATGTTCGGAATAATTCCTACGTGCAGCGGGAAGAAGACCTCATGGTGATCATGCCCCGGGTCACGAAGGAAAATATCGGCCGTGTGAGCCTGATCCCCTACGGTTCGGGAAAAGTTGAAGTGGGGCAGAAAGCGATCATTAAACTGAACAGCTATCCTTTCCAGGAATTCGGTGCTCTGACGGGAGAAGTAGCCTGGAAGGGCAAGATCCCCGTAGACGATCGCATTCCGCTGGAAGTAAAGTTCCCCAACGGGCTGATCACCAATACTGGATATCAGATCGAGAACAGTCAGGAAATGGTCGGAACGGTAGAGATCGTTACGGACCGCAAGCGACTGATCGAATGGATCTTTGAGAACTTCCGCCGGGTCACTTCCTAAGGCCGGTCATTCCCAATTAATTAATCACCATCCGTTTTATTATTTTCTTTTTACCATTGGTGAGCTGAAGGAGGTAAACTCCCGGAGGCAGTCCGTCCAGTTGCAGGTTCCAGCTTGCACGGGTGCCGGATTTTTCCAGGCTCCGGCTTTTGAGTAGCTGCCCGAAGGTGTTTCGTACGGATAATTCCAGCAAACCGTTCCACTCATTTTCCAGTTCGATACGGATCTGTTCCCGGGCTGGATTAGGGGATAAGGTGAGCGATTGCCACTCGGCGGGATCGTTGGTATCCGTACTGATCGCATTGCAGCTGTAGCCATTTACCGGTACCTCCGGTTCCAGCGACAGTTGCTCATCCCCAAAATCATAAAACAGCCAGGTAAAGGTCACCAGCATCATTTCATCGGTGGTCGCTTCGCCGACGGAAACGGGCAGTGGCGGATCATTGGGGTTGTGGGGATTGGCGCTGGTATTGTCGTATACTGCTTCGGAACGTAGGAAGGAGCCGGCAGGAATGGTGACCGGTTCCTGGAAACGATAAAATCCCTGCCATTCAAAATCCCACTCCGGGATATCGATCAAAGGAATAATACTGCCATCTGGCCTTTGCGCCCAGGTCTTTATAGACCGGCCGATCAGATGCATATGGGGCGCTACGCCAATTACCGTGACGGGCACCGGCGTTTTGAATTCCTGGCGGAAAGTCTTTACGGTATTGGCCGGAATGTAGAGGGGGCCGTTCACCATTGAAGTAAAGTGGTTCAGGATAAAATCCACATTGACCTCCCGGAGATCGGAACGATCACTCAGTTGAAAATTGATCTTGGTGTTATCCACCTCGCCGGCGCTACCTTCCGGGTAATGGAGCTGCACGACGATATTGCTGCCGGCCGGGATCCGGATCCCCATATCCCGGGGCAGATACTGGGCGCCCTGGCCGGGTACCCAGGCTCCGATCATTTCCGCAGAATTGCTGCCGACTCCCCCGAAGCAGAGGTAACCCGGAGCCGGATCACCGGCATCCAGCTGTAGGGCCCGGTCACTTTGATCCTGGAATACCAGTACGTGGTGAACGATATTGCGGTTGCCGGGGATTACTTCAAAACCAGTAATGAAGCGATCTTCCAGCAGTTCGGATGGGAAAACGAAACACCGGTATTCGTCCCCATTTACCGCTTTTGAAGTATAGGCCGGTAACTGCACGACCAGATCCGGATCAGCGATGACCTCTGCGCCCTGATTGTCGGGAGGGTCCGGGGCCAGCAGGAGATCTCCCGCCGGGGTGCCGCCGTCGACCCAATCGACGATAGTCCGGATCTCGGCATCGGTCAGGATCCGCTCGTCGGCCAACGGGTGGTAGTCCGGATCGGGTGGCCAGGGCGGCATGATCCCTTCGGACACGACCGACTTAATGAGCCCCGCGTACAACTTGACATCATCGTAGGAAAGCAGGGGAAAGGGCGCAATTCCGCCAGTGGTATGGCAGGATGCGCAATTGTTATAAATGATGCAGGCCACGTTTTCCGACCAGTTCGGAACCTGTGCCTTTACGGAAACGAAAGAAGTAATGGTAATAAAAAGGAGAAGAGCGAAGTGTTTCATCCGGTGCTTTTTTACTGACAAGGTGTCCCACCCAATTTACAGCAAAAGCCCGCATCTACAAAATTTCCGATGAAACACCTCGCCGGGATCACATCTTCGGCTGGGTAGCTTTCTCAACGTGAATATCCCCGATGGTGACGGTAATGGTAATATTAGCGAAATATTCTCTCGGTGGTTTAAACTTGATCTTCCGTTGGTCGGCTTTGTTATCCTCCTCTTCGTAGGATAGTTCTCCGGGGAAAACGACGTTCCCGTTATTAGCCGTCAGGGTGTAGCCGTAGAATTCCGGATTGGGATTAAAGAAGTACACATCCGATTTTTCGGCATCGATATTGAGTTTCAACAGGCGGTCCTCGGCAAAAATGCGCAGGGTACCGTACTGGGCCGTAATATCGAAACTACCCCGGATATCGTTCAGGGTTACATTTGAACGCCGCGACCAGATATTGACGATCCCGTCGAGATGGTTTCCGAAGATATCTCCGAAACGGGAGCGCAGATCAATACTACCGCTAATGTTTTCCAGGTCGATCTTGCTGAACTCCCCGTTAAAGCGAAAGCGATTGTTCAGATTGCTGATATTGGCAACTCCGAAGTAATTCTTGAGGTAGACCGGACAAGCCGGTGGTACCCGCACGTAGTAAACGGCCTCAAAGGAGGCTTCCGGTGCGGGAGCTCCTTCCTTTGGGGACAGATAATTCCGGAGGTATATTTTGTTTTTAACCTTTTGGGTCAGATACTGCATCGCTTCCAGATCCCGTTCGGCAATGGCTTTATCCGGGTGTTTGGCCGTGATCTCCAGCGTAATGGAAATTTTATCCTGGTCCCAGGATTCAATGGAGACCTGGGCTTTTTCACCTTCAATATTGAGCTCGTAACCGTCCTGATAATTGTACGTTTTCTCGATCTTTTTGGTGATGACCTGTACGGTTACCTGGGCAAAAACGGGCAGTTGAAATAAAATTCCCACTATGAGTAGCATCGACTTGGTCATAGCGATTTTTAAAGACATTTTCCGGTTGGGTTTGAAACGGTTCACAAAACCTTTTTGATCTTTTCTTACGTAATTTATATCCAGGTAGCCAGTTCCTTGATCACCTGGGAGCGTTCTCTCTCAATACGGGCTACTTCTTTCAGTAGTGATTCATCTTCACCGTAGCGTTTCAGCATATCCTCGACTTCGGTGCGGGCATCGGTCAGTTCGTCAAATTCCAGTTTCAGGCGTTGCACAGCCTGTGGGTCCGCAACGGGAGAGGTTTCCACCTGTTCCAGCACCATGGCGATCTGGGCGGCTTCATCGTCCCAGTCGACGGCAAACTCCGCCCGGATCTGTTGCTCCTCGGCGTAAGCGATACTCGTTTTGGCCGGTACATCCGTATCCAAGAACCACCAGGTGCCCAATGCCAGTCCGCATAGGGTGGCGGCTGCGATCCAGGGACGCGCCCCGCGCAATACACGGAAAACCGCCGGCTGTGCCTGCGGCTGGTCCAGTAGTTGTTCGATCTGCTCCCAAACCTGTGGCGGTGCAGCGTGCTGCGGCAAATTGCGCAGTGCCGCCTGCTGATTATCCCGTTGTTCCAGTTGCCCTTCGATCTCCTTCCACAGTAGGGTAGGAGGCCGGTGGACGGGAAGCCGGGCAATCGCTTCGGTCAGGATGCTTTTATTTTTTTCCAGATACTCTTCCATAGCACTTCCGCTTTTTAATATTTGGCTAATGCTTCACGGAGTTTCTTCTTGGCGTAGAACAATTGCGACTTGGAAGTGCCCACGGAAATGTTGAGCATACTGGCCACCTCCTTGTGTGAATAGCCTTCAACTTCGATCAATACAAAAACGGCCCGATAGCCTTCCGGTAAACCCTGGATAGCTTTTTCGAGGTACTCCGTATCCAGACGGGTTCCCCAGTCTACCCAGCCACTGGTATGAGAAGACTCCAAAGGTTCGAAAATGATCCTTTTCTTGATCTTACTTAAGGCCGTTCTGATCACGATCGTTTTGATCCAGGCTCCCAGAGTCGATTCCCGCCTAAATTGGTGCATATTCGTAAACACCTTCAAAAAACCCTCCTGCAATACATCCGCAGCCAATTCGTAATCATTGGTAATACGATAAGCAATCGTAAACATGGCTTGACTGTAGCGATCGTAAAGTGTTTTTTGGGCGAGGCGATCCTGGGCCAGGCATCCGTCAATCAGTTCGGCTTCCGTCATGCTGATGGTTAAAGGCATCGCGCTTTGCCGTTGTTTTGTACTAAAGAGTAAGTGATGCTTAAAAGGGTTGGTCGGGGCATGGGAAAATGTTGTTTGATAAAAAATTGGGATCCTGAAAACCGGACGGTAAGATACGGGACCTTGAAAAGAAAACGGAAATTATTCCCCGGCTGCTTTCCAAGGTCCCGGATGGCGGTCTGTATTCCGCTTAATTTCGGTCACCGAACATATAAGTCACCGCGGCGATAAAACGTGCCGGCGACTGGCTGAAGGAATACTCCTGATCGCCGAAGTTGATGTGATCCCCGAATTTGTTGAAATTGCCTTCGTAGCGCACATCCACGGCAATGGGGCCGATGTCCAGACCGAGACCGCCCTGCCAGCCGAGTGTGAGTTTTTTAAAGTCTTCTTCAAATCCGTCCACATCGGTAATGTTGGAGGTACTGTTCAGGAAAATGTGTCCGACCGGTCCGGCGTTCAGTCGAAGGAAGCCTAGCCGGTAACCCAGCATCACCGGAATATCCAGGTACTGGTATTTTTCTTTCCGCGCTACTTCTCCCGGATTCTGAAAATCATCCAGTGTGAAATTTGCGGAATTGGAATTGAAAAGTACCTCCGGCTGGAGAATAAAGTTACCCATTTCGGCCTGAATGACAACACCACCGTGAATGCCGTATTGCGCGTCCTTCAGTGCAAGGGTGAAGCGTTCGGTACCGTTCTGAAGAATGTTGAAGTCCTCTGCTTCTAACTGTGAGGTGCTCAGACCGAGCCGGAGACCGAACCGCACCTGTGCAGTCGCGTAGAGGCAGAACAGCAAAATCGGAATTACAATTAACTTTTTCATGATGTGTGGTTTATTAGGGTGAACGTAGGTATAAAGGTGTTTGAGATCTTCTCCTTGCGATGAAAACGGCCAATTTTCGTTTAGCCAGGGCTCATTTTGCAGGGAAAAACAAAAAAGTGGCGTTTGCAGCGGCATTGATCATTCCCAGATACACGCTAAATGTAAATTGCTTGGCCGGCGGACAAAACAGATGATCCGCTTCCTTGTTTATAAGAATGAATGGAAACCCCATGGTATTTTACCGGGGAATCACATTATCTCATTAAAATCCAAAACATGAAATATTGGCTTTCTGTTTGTCTTTGTTTGTTTGTCTTTGCGGCCTGTAACCGGGCACAAAATACGACTTCTGGCGAAGAAACAACTTCCTCTTCCTCTAAAATAGCGATGGAGGATCAGCAGTACGCACCACCATCAGAAGGAGACATTGAAAAAATCGAAAAACCGGCATCCGAATGGCAGGCCGAACTTTCCGACCTTGAGTTTCGGGTGCTTCGGCAAGCCGGCACGGAACGGGCTTTTACCGGAGACCTCTGGGATAATAAGGCCGACGGGATCTATACCTGCCGCGGTTGTGGATTACCGCTGTTTGATTCAGCTACCAAATTTAAATCCGGTACGGGCTGGCCGAGCTTTTACCAACCGCTAAAGGCCAAGTATGTTACCGAAAAAACGGACAACAGTCACGGGATGAGCCGAACCGAGGTATTGTGCGCACGCTGTGACGGCCACCTCGGCCACGTATTCAACGATGGGCCGCAGCCCACCGGCTTGCGCTATTGTATGAATTCCGTTTCCATGGATTTTGTGCCCAAGGAAAAGCTCGCTCAGCAGGAGCCATAGGGTGATGAGGATCATTGTTAAATAATCAAACTGCGATCGAACACGACCCCCTTCCTGTCTGTTTTATAGGTGATAAGGTGTTAAAGTAAAACACGCACCTAGATATATTTACTAATCAAAAAACATTTTTTTTATGAGCGATCGCAGTTCAAATAACGGATGGAAATTTGGCTTGGGAATTATTGCCGGAGCAGCCTTGGGATACTGGTTGAACACCGAACAAGGTAAAAAAGTACGCCGCGATACTACCGACCAAATCAACACTTATTCCAATCAGGCTACCGCCTACACCAAAGAGAAGTACAATCAGGCTTCCACCGGTGTAAATAGTGCCATTAATCAGGCGCAAAGCGGATTGACCAGTGCTATCGAAAAAGGCCAGGAGTTGTTGAATGAACTCACAACTTACACTAAAAACGCCATTTCCAGCACGGCCAACAGTGCCGAAGCTTCAATTGAAAGCGCAGAAAACAGCCTCGAAAAAGGTATGAAAAAGGCTAAAGCTAAAGTAAACAAGCAGGCTAACAACCTGGAGGCTCGCGCCAATTGATCATGACCCTTTATAAAAAACCCTTTCTATGGATGCTGATATTTGATCAGCATCCATAGACTGTTTTAGATCGAGTTGTTACCTTTGTAGTGCAGGTCTTTCCTGTATCGTTACGTAGCAACTTCAATTATCTTACCTAATACCTAATGGATAGACAGGAACCACAAACGGAAACCGACGTTTTAATGGAAGATGTGGGGGAGAGCATTGGATATATCCAGGGCTTTATTTCCCAGGAAGTAGAATCCGTTAAACTGGAGGTAGCCGAAAAAATTTCCATAGCATCTTCAACAGTTATTACCAGTGTGGTACTAACTGCACTTGGCGGCTTTGTCGCCATTTTTGCTTCTATAGCCCTGGCATTCTACATCGGCACCCGCCTCAACTCCAATGCCCTGGGTTTTCTTATCGTTTCCGGAATATTTTTAGCTCTGCTTTTTATTGTTTATCTTTTTAGGAAAACGCTGATTACTGACAAAATAGTTACAGCCGTTATTCATTTATTTTTTGATCAACACGAAGATGAGACGAATTCATAGTTTGGAAGATTTAAGGATAGCCAAAAAGGAATTGGCGATCAAGAAAAAGTTGTCGAAACGAGAGTTCGCCAGTCACATTGGTACCCTGCGTCATGATGCTACCGGTTATGTTATTAAGCGGGTAGTACTTCCGCTGGGAGTTGGTGCCGTTGCGGCCCTGGCTATTAAATTCATTTTCTTTGACAAAAACCGGGACGATACAGCCGCACAAGACCGAAAAGATCAGAAAGAAGAAACCGAACAGGTAAAGGACAATGTAGAAAAGAATACCTGGCTGAGTTACTTCAGTATCCTGCTATCCATCATTAAAATATACCAGACCGCTGTGGCCCAAAACAAAGCGGAAGAGGCCATGGAGAGCAATCAGGAAAACACCGTAGCCGAAGATCCCGCTGCGGAACACCCATCAGCTAATGCAACTGCCGCCAGCGAAGAACACCTGGCAGAAGAAGAAATGGAAGATAAGGAAGAGATAGAACCGATCTCACCGAAAAGTTTTGTCCACAATTACCGCCAGCAAAAAGCTAAATAATCCATCACCCAATGATATCCGGACGCGTCCGGCAACGTAAATGCGAAAGAGAAGAAAAGTATACAAAAAGGTATTAGAAAAGCTCCCCACTAAATCGAGTAAGCGGGGAGCTAAGGTGATGTATAAATTTGTATCCCGGAATAAGACCAAGCCGGTCAATAATAAATACCAGCTCAGCACTTCCAGAACCATTAAGATCTAATCGGGCGTTTCGCGCTGCATTACTTTCTGCGACGCAGCCAGAAAAAGCCGATTCCCGCCAGAATAATAACAGCTCCCCAAATAAAAGGATCTTCGTACCACACCTCTGTCCGTATCGGATCAAAAGCCTGGTCACTGTATACGCTTTCACTGGAGGATTGTGCCCGGTGCATGATCGGAAAGATCAGCGTTAACAACATAATGAGCAGTGTATCAGACGATATGGGTTGATTGGATTTCATGATTTTTTTTTCTTAAGAACACCAATTGAATTTCTCGTGTTCGAAAAGGGAACTGTTCTTTATACACAGATAATATGACCCACCCAAGCAACATTACATTTGAATCTATTAAGTCGGAATTTGTCCGAAACGCTTTTTTAAAAGCCTATGCACCCTACAAGATACTGGACCCTCATCCCATCATTGTCCGCCGTAAGCCGGTAAGCGACACAACAATGCGTGCCCAGCCGGTGATCAATTTTGATTTCTGGAACCGTAAGAAAAGGCACTACCGGATCGATATCAGCAATCACACGGAACTGGAACAACACGTACCCATTCCCGATCTGCCCGAAGAGGTCCTGGTCGGTTGGTTTGCCCACGAACTGGGGCACATCGTCGATTACCAGCACCGCAGCGCTTTCGGGATGATCCGTTTCGGCCTGGGATACCTCCTCATGCCCACCTTTCGGATCGGTGCCGAACGCCAGGCCGATATCTACGCCATTGATCGCGGATTCGGAAATACACTGCTCGCCACCAAAACATTTATTCTTGAACAATCTACCCTTCCGGATCATTATAAGAAGCGGATTCAAAAGTACTATATGAGTCCGGATGAGATCGCGACTCTACTGAACGAACAGGATTCTGATGAGCTTAAAATGGACGAGTTAATCTAAGTCTCCATACGTACCGGTGGTACTTGTGCGAAATGTTGGAAAATTAATTCTAAAGAATTAGATTTGTTCCGGGTCCCACATCATAATTTTATTTGAAGAATCTTTCATCATCACTGAATGTGGATGGCATGATGCCAATCTCTTTTGCAATTTATCCAGCATTGCAGGTTCTTGAGGGCGCTTTCGACGGCTTCAGGGATGGCGTGTTGTTTGCAAATGAGAGCGGTGAGATCCATCTGGCCAACGATGCGTTGTTGCAGAAACTTGGCTATCAGCCCGATGATTTGTCAGAATCACTCATCTTCACCGTTAATCCTCACCTTACTCTACTCAGCTGGAAAAAACTCTGGAAGAATATTCAGTCCGGCGAATCGCTGGTCGAAGATATTGAATACATGCACTCCGAAGGTGCTTTGGTACCGGTCAAAACCACTACACGCTATCAGGAAATCGGAGGGAGCACCTGGGCCATGATCAATATTGAGTTCCTGCTGGATTCCCAACGGTACCTTCATCTGCTGCGCGCTACCGCTGAGACGGGGAATATCTGCAGCTGGGAACTCGACCTTACCCGACAGGAACTTTTACTGATCGGAGAGCTGAAAGATCTACTGGGGCTGCCCTACGAGCAAAATACGTTTCCCATTAAGGAAGTGAAGGCAGCCTTTGCGGATCACATCTCCTTTGAAGACATTAAAAAAGTACAGGGACTGGCGGGTAAACTCATTGGCGAGGGGGAAAGTTTCGAAACGATCGTTCTCTTCAATCATGCTGATGATGGTTTCGAACGACTGCACATTTCCGCTAAGGCATTCCGTACGGATAACTTTACCAGCAAACTGTACGGGACCATCAGCCGGGCTTTCAAAGCGGACAGCAATACAGAAGAAGAAAGCTACCTTTCTCAATTTAGCCTGGATCACGTCAGTGATCTGGTCTTTTGGGTGAAAAACGACGGCACCATCTCTTACGTTAATCAGTCAACCTGCGATCGCCTTGGATACACCCGTAAGGAGCTGCTGGAACTAAAGACCAGCCAGATCACTACCGGTTTGGAAAACAGCAACCGGGATATCTTCTGGGATAAATTACGGGCTAAAAAACATATTGAAGGAAAATTCAACTTACGCACGAAGTCCGGGGAGGTTGTTACGGTCCTTTCCTCGAATAATTATCTCCTCTACGAGGGCGTGGAGTACAATTGCGCTTTCTCCAAAGACATTACGGCCCAGGAACAGGAAAACGATCAGTTAAAGCTCACCCAGTTCTCGATTGAACATTCGCACGAAATGATCCTCTGGGTGCAATACAACGGCACCGTTTTCTATGCGAATGAAGCTTTTCGGAAAAAGACGAAATACGACAAGGAGGATATTCCACAGCTCAACATCCTCAGCATCCTGGAAAATGATGAACTGAGCGGATTAAAAGTGGATAACTGGGCGCGACTCAAAGAACTGCGAGAGTTCGAAATGGAGGCGGAGCTCTGGTCCAAAGATGATCGCCCCATGCCGATCTATTGCACCTTCAATCACATTCAGTACGGCACCAAGGCCTTTATCTGCATCTACATGCGGGACTGGAGCCGAAAGAAAAAGCGGGATGTACAGCTCTTTCTCGCGCAGAATGCCCTCGATTCCGCCCGAGATATGATCTTCTGGATCGATGAAAACCTGAAGATCGCCTACAAGAACGAAGCCGCCAGGAGCAAGCTGGGGTATCGGAAAGGAGAATTGAAAGGAGAGGATATCACCAAGATCTATCCCGGGATCAATCTGGAAAAGATACTGGCTAAAGAAAGTGCAGAGCAATTCGAGACGGAATTCCGCAGTAAGAGCGGTAAAGCCATTCCCGTGGAGATCAGTATCAGCCCGGCGCACTTTAAGGGGAACCGCTATTCCTGTATGATCGTCCGCGATATTCAGGAACGCAAAAAGAACCAACAGCAACTAGTTGAACGTAAGCGGAAGATCGAAGAATTGTCCCTGAAGCTAAAGGATGAGAATGTCCTGCTGCGGGAAGAGATCTATTCCAATTACAACTTCAATAACATTATCACCAAGAATAAAAATTACCGGAATGTACTCGGGCAGATCGCTCAGGTGGCTGATTCGAATGCCACGGTACTGATCCAGGGAGAAACCGGTACGGGAAAGGAACTGCTGGCCCGGGCTATTTATTCCCTGAGTGACCGGGAGGATCGACCCTTCATAAAAGTGAATTGCGCGGCGCTTCCGGAAAACCTTATCGAAAGCGAACTCTTCGGTCACGAGAAAGGGGCATTTACCGGTGCGGTCCAGCAAAAGAAGGGCCGTTTTGAACTGGCCGACAAAGGAACGATCTTCCTGGATGAGATCGGAGAACTGCCGCTGGATCTCCAGGCTAAACTGCTCCGGGTATTGCAGGAGGGAGAGTTCGAACGCCTTGGCGGAACGAACACGCTTACCGTTGACGTACGCATCGTGGCCGCCACCAACCGGAATCTGGAGGAAATGGTGGAGAAAGGGACGTTCAGAGAAGACCTGTTCTACCGACTTAATGTTTTCCCGATTGCCAATCCTCCGCTGCGGGAAAGAAAGGAAGACATTCCTTTGCTGATCAAGCACTTTACCCAGAAATACGGTAAGCGTATGGGGAAAAAGATCGATAAGATATCCCAGGCGGATATTGCCGAGCTGGAAAAATACGATTTCCCGGGCAATATCCGGGAGCTGGAGAACATGGTAGAACGGGCCATGATCCTCGCTAAGGATGGTATGCTGAACCTGAAAGCGAGTTTCGACCTGGTGCGCGAAAGCCACCGTAAAGGCAAAGACAAAAAAGGATTTCTCAGTTTCGAGGAAATGCAGAAAGAACATATTCTCGAAGCGCTCAAGAAGTGCAATATGCGGGTCACCGGTCCTAAAGGTGCCGCCCGTTTACTGGAGCTCAACGACCGGACGCTGATGTCCAAAATGCGTAAACTGGGAATTAAAAGAGAGGATTACCTGTAGGCGCAAAAACGAACATGGCAGAGGATTTACTTGTTAAAAAGTAAATAGAAAAATGCCATATCGTATTCAAAATCTACTACTTACTACGATCTGCCTGATCGTATTCAGCACTTTCCAATTATCCGCCCAGACCTTACTGATCGAAGAGGGGACGCTCATGCATAATGATGAGCCACGGGCCTGTATCCGGGTACAGATGGACCCGCTTCCCAAGGAAGTGAAAAAGGCCTGGCACGATTACCTGGACGATAATTATGATATCGACCTCAAAGGCATCGGCTTCCTTTCCAATAAAGATATGCTGAAAGCCGAAGGCGTGAATTTTCCCGAGATTACGGATAAGGGGATCAATCTCTACACCCGGGTTGTCGAACAGGGAAACCTGACCGAAATGTGCGTCTTCGCATCACTCGGTCATGATATTTACCTGAATGCAAATGATTACCCCGTAGAGTTCCAGCGCTTACAGAATACCGTAGAAGCGTTCATCGGAAGTTACCTGCCTAACCATTACCAAAATTTGGTTAAGGAAACGGAAGAAGAACTCGAAGATCTGATTGACCGTCGGAAGAACCTGTCCGACGATATTTCCGATAACCTGGATAAGATCACTAAACTCGAAAAAGAGAATCGCGAAAAGAATCGTGAACTCACTACCGTAGAAGAACAGATCCGAAATATGACCAGTATTCTGGACGCCCGGCGCGATAAGCTGCAACAGATCGATCGCCGTCTAATCAACCAGAGACTTAGATAATATCATCAAACTCGTCAGCTGGTTCCGGTGGGAAATGGGTGGTTATCGCGGCTTCGTGCAGCGCTTCCATCTGACTAAATTGATCTTCAACCTGGCCCAAAAACTTAGCATCGACCAGCTGACGTATTTCTTTTGCCCCCTCCAGTCCGTTCGCCTGCCTGAACTTAAAAGTCTGTTCCAGATATCCCTTCTCAAATTTTACCGATATCCGGGTATCCATTTTAAAGATCGTGATCTTCAGCTCCGGATGCTCGATATAGCCAATAATGCGCATAAATCTTCTTTTTGTCCTGTTTCAGTGTTTTTAGATCCCATAATTAGGCCTATGGCTTCAGATGGTACATCTGCTGCAGCGAATGACTGATTACCCGGTAGAGGTTCTGTAATTCCGGAAACTTTTGCAGATACTGCAGGTGGGCCAAAATGGTCTGCTGATCTCCCCGCCGGGCCGGGCCGGTCTGCATGTCTTTCGGATCCTGCTCCATGACCTTGGCGGCCGTTTCGGCGATCAGCGGCCGAAGCAGGTCGAAGGACAGTCCTTCCGCTTCGACGATCTGTTGTCCGACACTGAATAAATGATTACTGAAATTGTTGACGAATACCGCGGCTACGTGCAGTTTTTTCCTCTGCTCGTCATCGATGACCCGGGCCTGTTGCGTGATCCGGGAGGCTAGCTGGAGCAAGCCGTCCTGCACTTTTGGGTCCGCAGAGTAGACGCAGACCGGAAGCTGCTCAAAATTCACCGGACGATCCCGGGACAGGGTTTGCAAAGGATAAAACACACCGGTCTGATCGAAGTCGCCGGCAATGACCCGACTACTCACCGCACCCGAAGTGTGGGCCAGCACCCGGCCGGGCCCGTTCAGGTGGCCTAAGCCGGCAGCTACGGTGGCAATATGATCATCGCTGATCGCCAGCAGATAAAGGCAGTTATCCAGTGCCGGTATTTTATCCAGGCTGTCAGTGGCCGGGCAGTTTAGCTCCCCGGCCAGTGCCTGGGCGTTTGCTATACGACGACTAAAGACCAGCGCTATTTTTATGCCTTGTTCATGCAGTCGCAATCCCAGTCGCCAGGCAACGTTTCCGGCCCCGATGAGCACGACCTGTTTAAGCAGCATCCGGCTCTGTATTGCGGGATTCCTTTCTGCGATTCCACAGACTGACGCCCATCCCCGCCAGCATCAGCAAACTTCCAAACCATACGAGATTGATACCTGGAAATTCAATGGCCTGCAGTACGAGGAAATCCGAACGTACGGAATTAGTAGCCATTTCCACGGGCACGGTATTGGTAGCATTCTGGTTCTGGGCGACCAAAAGACTGATGGATTCGGTTCCCGGATCGATAGATGCAAAACGAACGTGGAACCCAATTTCGGGGATCTGATCTTTGACATTGAACGGCCGGTTGCCCCGGATCAGATAGATCGGCTGGGCGATATAATTACTGCCGGCCGCATCCTGTATCTGTACGGTGGCGCCGACCGCAATATCTTCCGACTGCGGTTCGTAGTTCGGATGGGAAGGTTGCCGGTTAAACTGAGCAAAAGTGATCCGGTAATCTCCGAATTGAGCCACTTCTCCCTGTTTGAGGGTAAACTCCTGGTAATCCAGAGATTCTTCGGGGATCAGGAGGTCATCCAGGATGGATTCACTTAATCTAACCTTGGTACTCAGATCATTGATCTGCACCGGATACGTATAGAGCAGCTGATCCCGCAGTACGATCACGGGCAGAGCCGTATATACCGTATCGTCGCCGCGTTGCTGGATCTGCAGCCGGGCACCGATGGCCATATCTCCTTCCTCCGGATGATAATCCGGGTGACTTGGATTCCGGTCAATCCCGTCCACCAACAGGTTGAAATAGCGAATGCTGAAAGTATCCTGATCCTCCACCGCTACGGTATCCTGGAACTGGTATACCTGCCCGGGCGTGAGATCTGCCGATTGGTACTTCAGGTTGTCTTCAATCGCTTTTCTCGCCTCTACATCCATTTCGGATTCGGGCAGACTCGTGATGTGGGTGAAAATATCTTTGTTCCAATAGCGACGGGTACTGGGGTTCACCGCCGCTATCTTGGTGAATTCATTATTGTACAATACATTGGGCTGCACCTGAAAGCTTTCTTTCACGGCACCGGATTCATCCATTTTCTGGAAGTTTACCGTATAGGTACGGGTAAAACCGTCGATGGTATCCTTGGTATATTCCACCTTATAGCCGGACATACTCATCGGGATATCCTTGAAGAGGATGATATTGCGCTTGTGGGCATCCTGTTCGGCACCTTCGATCAGGCCGGTCATCACGTAGGGATTGGACGAAATGTACTGTTTGTTCAATCCGGATGCCAGCACCCCTACGATCAGCAATCCGAAACCGATGTGGGAAAAGGCCGATCCTGCGGCCTTTAAATTGCCTTTCAGAAAGGTAATGATGTAGTCTACATTCGTTACTACTGCAAAAACGCCGGCAAAGAGTAGCAGGAGATACTGCCAGGCGCGGGCTTCAACCCAAAGCGCGGTCAGCGCGGTAATTCCCACCGCTGCGGCCAGGCCGATGCCCAGATGTTTCCAGTACTTATTCTTGTATTTAGCCCAGTTGAATTCCTTAAATCGCAGGTATTGCGCCAAACCGGAAAGAATACCGATGAACACCCCGATCCACAATTGGTATTTGTTGTGGTGCTCCAGTTGATCGGTTACCGTAAAGCCTTTGAACGACGGATCGAAAAAGCGGTAGATCTTATTGAAAACCGGCAGCGAAGTAGATCCGGTGATCAGCAAAGCGGAGAACAGCAGTACCAGCGTACCGATAAAGATCCAAAACTCTTTGGAGGGTGTACTTTCTTCTTTTTTCGGAGATGGGATACTCTTGTAGCGCATGGCCAGCAGCACGGCTCCCAGGCCGAGGAATGCCACATTGAGTGCAACGAGTTGCCATTCCAGTCCCATTTCCGTAAATGCATGGGCGGAAGTCTCTCCCAGTACGCCACTACGGGTCATAAAGGAAGAATAGAGCACCAGTACAAAGGACAATAGGTAAAAGGCATAAGTACTGCGAATAGAATAACCCGTAGACCGGGCAATGAGATTGGTGTGGATACCGGCAACCATGACCAGCCAGGGTACCAATGACATGTTTTCCACGGGGTCCCAGGCCCAGTAACCGCCGAAAGTAAGGGCTTCGTAAGCCCAGGCGGCTCCCATCAGGATACCCAGTCCCAAAATGGCGGCGCTGAACAGCGACCAGTGCATTGCCGGTTTTAACCAGGCGCGGTGGTCTTTGGTCCAAAGTCCGGCTATGGCAAAGCAAAAAGGAACCACCGTAGAGGCAAACCCCAGGAAAAGGGTAGGAGGGTGGATGGTCATCCAGTAGTTCTGTAGCAAGGGGTTCAGACCCGTACCACTGATCAGTTCCGTATAATCCGCACTGGCAAAAATGGGGGCGTCCATCACATCCCGCAGCAACATCATCGGGTTGCTACCGATCCGGGCGGCCTCATCTCCAAAGCCAACGTATACCCCCAGGATCATGGACATCAGGAATACCTGAACCAGCGATAGCACCGATAGCACCGGAGACTCCCACTTGCGGGAGGTCAGGATCAAAACGACTCCCAATACGACATGCCAGAACATCCACAGCAGAAAACTGCCTTCCTGGCCTTCCCAAAAAGCCGAAAAGATATAGCGAAAGGGAAGATCGTCGGAAACGTGGCTCTGGGCGTACTGGTATTCGTAGTACCGGTTGATCATTACGTAAAAGATCAGACCGATGATGGCGAATACACTGATCCCGTGTACGCCGAAAGCAGCCCGGCCAATATTTTTCCAGCGCGACGCTTCCGGAAGGCCCCGACGCTGGGTGCCGTAAAAATATGCCAGCGATGCCAGCAAAGCGGCTACAAAACTCAGAATAATGGCAAAATGCCCGAGTCTTCCCGGCCACAAATGCTCTCCTACATATTGGATGGTATCCATTTATTGTTTTTTGTCAAATTGGGCTCAATTCCAATCTCAATTTATGTGTTAAGGTGCTGAAGTGTTAATGTGTTGATGTTTGTTTCAGGTAGATAGACCAACCTGACCCCTCACACCTGACACCTCGCACCTGACATCTCGCACCTCGCACCTCCCTAACCCTTCTTCTCACTCTTAATATAAATCTCCTCATCCTTATATTTGGAAGGGCACTTGGTCAGCATATCGGTAGCGACGAAAGTATCGCCGTCCATAGATCCGGTCAGAACGAGTTGTTCGGATAGTTCGAAATCCTGCGGTTTAGCCGCCAGCAGAACGATCTTGCGCTCTTCTCCTTCGGAGTCCCGCATGTAGAAGCTGGTATAGTTGGGATCTTTTTCAGGATTGTAGACGATCTCCTTATCCTTGGCCAGTTGCCCGGCGATCTTAACTTTCTCTCCGGCCTGATCGGCATCGTGGAAAGTAGCGTAGGTACTCATATCGCCCGCAACCTGGCTGAGCAGGAAGATGGCAATACCGATCATTGCGATACCGATGAAATGGACTTTTTTCATAATGTTATTTTATTTTAAGTGGTCTTTCTCTACAATAGACGCCTAAATTGTTGCAAACGCTGCAAAAATACAATTACTTTAGCGGTCGAGCGGCTTTGACAATAGTCAAAAAACGGTAAAATGTTGTTGGGTAATGAGTAATTTGATCGTACAGCTAAACGAGGCAGGCATATTTCAGCAAAAGCACCAGGTGTTAAACGCGGTGAACCTCAAGATCTCCCGGGGTGAATTTACCTATCTTATCGGAAAGACCGGCAGCGGCAAATCCAGTCTGCTCAAAACCCTGTACGGCGCCCTGCCCCTGAAAGTAGGCAAGGGTATAGTCGCCGGGTATGATCTCGGTAGCTTAGACCGTAAGACCATTCCATTATTACGCCGGGAACTGGGAATTGTTTTCCAGGATTTCAATCTTTTACCGGACCGTTCGGTCCAGGAGAACCTGCGCTTCGTATTGGAAGCCACGGGATGGAAAGAAGAAAGTAAGATCAAAGAGCGGATCCGGGAGGTGTTGCAACAGGTAGGCCTGCAGGAAAAATACCGCACCATGCCGCACAAACTTTCCGGCGGGGAACAGCAACGCGTAGTGATCGCCCGGGCGCTGCTCAACGAACCGCAGATCATTCTGGCGGATGAGCCTACCGGAAACCTCGACCCGGAAACCTCCGATGATATTCTGCTGCTACTCCGGCAACTGGCCCAAAAGCATAATACTGCCGTCCTGTTCGCTACCCACGACTACCGGATCATTGAGAATTTTCCCGCCCGGATCATTCGCTGCCTGAACGGCCGGATCATCACGGAAGAAGATATCGAGGTGTAGTCGGTTCCCAAAACACTAGCCAACCATCCACCATTCCAAAAGATAAGCCATACTGATGCCGAGGTAATTACCGATGGCATAACCGAGCAGTCCCATGCTGATGCCCGCAAAGATCAGACTGCGGTTACCCGTCACGGCTGCGATCTGTCCGATGAAGGCCGGGCCGTAGAGCGCTGTAGTGAGTGTGAACAGAAAGGTATCCCGGTCAATGCGGAAAAAACGAGCCGATAAAGCATGGAGCAGGGCCGTACCGAACAAGGTGAATGCAGAAAACTTTAATAATTCCAGTCCACCGTCCATGATGGCCCGGAAATCGGCCAGTAATCCGAGCGCCACACAGAAAATGAGCAACAAATATTCCCCGGAAGCGTAAGTGCCGGGTAACTGCCGGACCTGCGCCGAAAAGGAAAACAGCAGACTGATGCTGGTCACACCGAGAATGATCAGCGCTACCTGATCCAGTTGCCCGCTGATCAGCCAGACGATCCCCAGCGAGAGGGCAACCACCAGTACGGAGAGCAGTACACCCATTACTTTAACGAATGGCGAAACCGGATTGCGCAGAAGGTCATCGGCCACGATCTCGGCCTCATCCTCCTTTTCCCGGGGATAAGGGCGCAACCATTTGCCGGTCAGCCGTACCCCAGCGGTGATCAGAAAAAGCAGGAACACACTACCGAGGATCACATCGGCCGCATTGACGAGAATGATGGTGTTCTGATCCACACCCAGCGCCAGCCCGATGGCCTGCATATTCGGCGTCCCACCGGTATAGATGCCGGTAAGCATCCCGGCGATATTCCAGCTTTCCGGGATCTCGGACCGGAAGTAAAAGGAGGCTATCGTATTGAGTAAAATACCGCTCAGCACGCAGAGCATAAAGGAAAGCAGGACGGTTTTGGCCTGTCGGCGCACCGCTTTAAAATTAGTGGAGAAAAGGAAAAGCGGCAGGGCCAGTAGAATACTGACTTCCGAAGTTTGCACGGCGATCCCGGTATGAACGGGCAGAATGCTCAGATTGCTGATAGCGATTCCGATAGCGTAGCAAAGCACCACTGGGCTCAGCCATTCCGGCCAGCCGGGCCATTTTTGCAATTGATAACTGAGGTAAGGAAAACCCAGCATCACCATTACCTGGAGAACAATCCAGAACATCTTATTGCTGCTTTTCTTCTTCCGGATATTCGATGCGCAGATGGTGGACCGAGCGCATGATCTTTTTGAAAACCTTGGTGCAGGCCTCCAGTTCCTTAAAGGTCATAGCGGAATCATCCAGTTGACCCTGGGTGGCCTTGTGCTGGATGATCTTATCGATAAAAGCCATCAGTTCCTTCTCTGTCGGGTCTTTCAGGCTTTTACAGGCGGCTTCTATGGAATCGGCCAGCATCATGATGGTTTCTTCCTTGGTGCGCGGCAGGGGCCCCGGATAGCGGAATTCCGATTCGTCTACCGTACTATCCGGATGTTCTTTCAGATGTTTCCGGTAGAAATATTCCACCTTGGTCGTACCGTGGTGGGTCTTGATGAAATTGATCAGAATGTCCGGCAACTTCGCCTTCTGGGCGATCTTCACACCTTCGGTAACGTGCTCAATGATGGTTTTGGCACTCGTCAGATCGTCAATATCTTCGTGGGGGTTCTGCCCCGATTGGTTTTCAATGAAGTATTCCGGTTTAAGGGTTTTACCGATGTCGTGGTAAAGCGCGGCCACCTTAACCAGCAGGTGATCCGCTCCGATCTCCCGGGCGGCAGCTTCCGACAGGTTGGCTACCTGTAGAGAATGTTGCAGGGTACCGGGGGCCTTGGTTGCCAGTTTTTGCAAAAGCGGCCGGTTGAGATCGGACAGCTCGATCAGGGTGATCGGAGAAATGAAACTGAAAAAGCGCTCGAAAAGCGGGATCAGCGGGTAGGCCAGCAAAGTCAACAATACGTTCAGGCCGGTCCAGGCGAAGAAAGTAAGGTTAAGGTCCCGGAGGCTTCCGTCCCGGATCAGTTCCAGGCCGACGTAGGAAAGGGCATACGTCAGGAAAATGAACAGCATGGAATAAAAGAAACGCGACCAGTTGCGGGTGTCGATATTACTCAATACTACAATGATCCCCACCAAAATTTGAATGAAGGTAAATTCGTACCCCTGGGATGTGATGAAACTGGCGAAGAGCACGATGATCAGATGCACAAACAACGCCAGCCGATCGGTATAGAAGGCTTTGATCACAATCGGCACAATGCCGAATGGGATCAGATAAGGACTCAGTACGCCGCTTTTTTCCACCAGGAAGGTCAGGTAACTAAAGGCGACCAGCCACAGAGCAACGAAGACCAGTTGCTTGTTCTTATTGAACACTTCCGGTGCGAAGTTTTGCAGATAGGTCACGAAAATGCTCAGCAGCAGAAAGGTCAAAATAATGTAACCGATCAGCACGCCGCGGGAGGACTGCTTTTCGGTGATCTCTTTTTCGTATTGTTCCCGGAAGGAAAGCAGTTTTTGGTAAATCTCATCGGTAACCACCCCGCCTTTGGGGATGATCAGCTCTCCTTTACTGACGCGGCCGCGGGAAGTAACTACGCCGGCCAGCAGATCTTCTTTGAAGCGCTGGGTCAGCGTATCGCTGTAGTAAACATTCGGTCGAATGGTATTTTCCAGAATGGGAAACAGAAATTCCGGTTCGGATAACTGGCTGTAGGGGAGGGTATCTCCCAGAAAATCCCGGGCATCTTCGGGCCGGATGACCTGCTCCAGAGTTTGTCGCTCGGTAAATCCTCCCTTTACGATCTGAATGACAAACTCTTTCTCCCGCTCTTCATCTTCCTCCCGGATCTTGACGATGCCTTCGTTAAAAAGTTTGTTCAGCAGTGTGGTGCCAAATTCCCGGTAGGCATCCGGGCGACGGGTCACATCCTGGAACTGCTCCTGGGTTTCCGATTGTTGCAGCTGCTGCTGAAATTCCGTTTTGAATTGCTGAACGGCCGTTTTTCCGATACCGTAATCCAGTTCGTAATAAGGCGAGAAATTCTGGAGAAGCTCGTCCCGTTCGGCTACCAGCTCTTCCTCGGCTTTTTTAATGGGGAAGTCGAAAGGCGCCACCAGTTCTTCGTAGCGCCAGGGCTGTCCCCGCTCGAACTGGTACTTGAACTTGACATTGTTGGGAAATAGTAAAACGATAAGGGTACCCACTCCGAAAAGGAGGACACCCTTCATGAAAATTGACCAGTATTTCCAGGCTTTCTGCCGTTCTTTTGCCATCCGGAATCGATACGATAATAGTTAGATGCTACAATACTACGATACTTTAATGAGAATTCACAGTATCCGGTATGGCAGCATCTCCATATTGCCGCATCAACTGGACCGCGGGCGGGCGAAGGCCTGGACCCAGTAATTCCCGACCCGGGCGCTGCCCATCTGGCGGAAATTGCCGTTCATCATGTTCCGGCAGTGGCCGGGACTGTCCCGCCAGCCCGCGAAGACCGATTGAATATCCCGGTAACCCCAGGCGATGTTTTCACCGACGGCCTGCCAGGAATATCCGGCATCCGATACCCGGTCGGATACATCCGTACCGTCGCTGCCGGTGTGGTCAAAGAAATCATTACTTTTCATATCGTAAGCGTGACGGAGCGCGGCCCGTTCGAGATCGGCATCCCAGCTAAGCGGAGCTACCGGCGGCATATATTTGGAGCCGCAACGGCAGCCTTCGCTACGCAATTCGTTCACCAGGGAAAGCATTTGGGACATGCCCTCCGGAGTCGCTTCCGCTTCGGCCGCAGTTTCCTGATCGGCCGGCAGAAAATCTTCCAGTTCACAACTCGTGAACATAAAAGAAAAACCCAGTAAAAATAATGCTAAGCTTCTAATGCGCATAGTATCTGAATATATGGTGTGAATGTTTTTTGTTTGCACTTATATAGCGTTTACAAACGGAGAGTTATTGGTTAAGGAATGGTTAGGGCGCGTTAGAATAATGTTATTTTCGGAAGGGGAGGAATCCGATATATTTTGAAAGTTTTTTCCGTTTAAATGAAATAAAATTTATATTTTAGCGTATACCTATTGAAAGTAAATTCTCGAACTCCCGAAAACCTAAAACCATGAAGACTTAATCTTCCTACCCTTTTTACGCATCATTTTTTAGTTACTATCGTATAGAAGAACGATCCTCCATTTAAATTGCCTTTTCGAACAGCCTTAGCTTAGTAAGTTATTTAAGCCTACGTTTTGCTACTTCGTGTAGCCCTATAAAAAATTCTTGTTGCTTCCTCTGGTACTTGTACGCACAGTAAAGGTGTCCTATCCGGCATGGCTTTGCCGTTCCTGATATCTCTGATGCTCTTTGGTGCAAATACCTGAAGTATCTGCCATACAAAATTGATTTTCCACTTATCCGGATAATTTGGTGCCGGGTGAGGCTAAAATACTATAGCCGTAACAATATGCTTGCGGCGCACCTAAAGTCAGCCCTAATGATTCATGCTACACTTTCCCTGTTGCGGGAAGAACTGGACGCATTCATTAAATCCCTGGATGATAATACTACCGATGATCAGGTCATCCTCGGCAACATTTCCCAATTGGATACGGAAGATGGAGATAAACTCCACGGAAATGTCGTGCTTACCCTGGTCAACGTGGAAGAGGAGAGTGCCCTGAAAAATCGCAAGCTTCCCCGCTACCAGGAAGGCGATAAGATCCTCTACGAAAACCCACCCGTCAATCTCAATCTATACCTGCTTTTTACGGCCTGTTGGCCAACCAATTATGACAATGCGATCAAGCGTCTCGGTCATGTGGTCAGTTTTTTCCAACACCGCAATCAGTTTACCCTGAAGGATGCTACCCATTTCGCCGACGGGGTAGATCCGGATGATGAAGAACTCAGCAATTTGCGGCTGGTTCTGGACCTGTACACCATGACTTTTGAGCAGATCAATCACCTCTGGGGTTCTCTGGGCGGGAAACAGGCACCCTTTGTCATGTATAAAGCCAGACTGGCCTCCGTGCGCTACCGGCAGACTAAAGGTAGTGGTACGGCAATTGAAGATATTCGCGGATCCCTAAACGGCATCAACTGATCATGAGTTTTGCGATAACTTATAAAAGACTTTTTCAGGTACAGTTACTGCACGGTTTCTTCCTTAACCGGGCGGACCGACTGGTGGACTTTAACCCCGCAAATTTTGCGGGTTACCAGTTGGAAGACCTGTTGGAGGTGTTACCCACGGAGCCCACCCGGCGTTGGCTGAAGGGCCATAGAGCCCGCTTCCTGATAGATTCCTACGGGATCAGTGTGGCGCAGCGGGTAATGGAGCAGCCGGCCGGGGCCATCCTCGAACACCATCCGCAGGTGCCGGTAGAAGAGGGCAGCATGCTGGAATTCGGATTAAAGGCCCGCCAGCCGGACTGGCTCAATTATTCCAATCAGCGATTGAGACCGAACGTGCCGGGTATTCACTTTTTCTCCAACCTGAATGTTTTTGGCGACCTGACCGCACCTTTTCTGGCCCGGCCGCTACCGGGATACAACGATAAACGCGCCTACGAAATGGGCGAACTTGCCCGTACCAACCAGGCGATCTATATGGCCAAGAGGGCCATCGATACCAAAAACAATCCGACGGGAGTGGGCGGGATCCACTGGCAGAGACTGTTCGTTTTTAACCAGAATCTGCCCCATCAGTTCTGCAGTACGGAAGATCAGGTATTGCTGCCATCGCGCTTTTCCTATCGATTCAGTCCGCTGAAGAATAAGACCATAAAAAAGGGAAGTTTTACGCTGAAAGAGCTGGACAATACCACGGTCAAAACGATCAATTTTGATGAGGCAGAAGCGATCCAACAGTGGCTACTGGATTTCCGTGACGTTTCGACGGGATTTTATACTCTGGAGGTACAGTCGGATTCCGGCTACGAGGATCTGATTAAGGTATACCTGAACGATACGCTCTACGATCCGTCCCTGTTTGGCGTATTGCAGATCGGGCAGCAGGGAGCTATGGGAGATTTTCGCCTGCTGGAAAATAATGGAAGCCTGCGCCGCAACAATGACGATAAGACCGAATTCCCGGTTTTCAAAATATTGATCAAAAACCGGCATACCTACTGGCAGTATGTACTCAATCAATCGGATCCACCGAATCCTGCCGGCAATGCCGATGTCGAATTCCTGGATCCGGGCAGTAAAAAGGTCTTGATCACGAAGGAACCGGTTCCGTTGAGCCGCTCGCTCGCGCAGGTATATTTCCAGCACGATAAACCGGCCACCGAGATTGATGAAACCGTACTGTTACCCAATCCAGGTAGTTTGCTGGTGCACGAGGATGAGGAGGGGCGGTATTATTCGGAGATCTATTTGTCAAAAATTAAAACCTAAATATTCATCATCAGGATAAAAATCATCACCTATGCCAAGTTATAAGACTCCAGGGGTATATGTAGAGGAGATCTCTTTATTACCACCTTCCGTAGCCCAGGTAGAAACGGCTATTCCTGCATTTATCGGTTATACCCAATCGGGACCAACCCTCAGTCCCACCCGGATAAAATCCCTGGTGGAGTTCCAGGATATTTTTGGCGGTCCGGCCAAAGCGCTGCCCGATTTTGTGGTCGAAACATCCGGAGGGGTGACGACCGTTAAAATGAAGGACGGCGCCAATCCGCCCACGGCCATCAGCATTCCCAATACGCCGGTCTACTGCCTGTATTATGCACTTCGCATGTATTTCGCCAATGGTGGTGGCCCCTGTTACATCGTATCTGCGGGTGCGTACAAAGCGACACCGGGCGTTGATTTTGAAGAGCTCAATGCCGGACTCACCGTTCTGCGAAAGGAAGACGAACCAACCCTTATTCTTTTCCCGGACATCCACAATCTGACCGATGCTACCCAATACCACAATCTGTACGTGAACGCTATGCAGCAATGTGCCGATCTGCAGGACCGCTTTACCATCTGTGACGTGCGTCCGGCGGCCCCGGCCAGCACCGATCCGATCAATGATGCGGCGAAAACCTTCCGGGACAATATCGGTACCGGTAATCTCAAGTACGGAGCCGCCTATTTCCCCGATCTCATCACTTCCCTGGGGTACGAATACCGGGAAAGTGAAGTGGTCGTCAATATTGACCTGGGGGGCGGTGCCGCGGATATTCAGCTGAATTATACCGAGATAGAGATCGCCGACGCCATGGCGGAAGCAAAAGAAGGCATCGCCGATCCGGTAGCGGCCCAGGTGGCTGCGGATGCCAAAGCCGCTGAATTGAGGGCGAAATCCTTATTTCACCAGGATAATGCTACTTATTTCGCGATCCGCCGTTTGATCGACAGCATCAATCTGATCCTGGCTCCAAGTAGTTCGATTGCCGGGATCTACGCCCGTACGGATAGCACGCGCGGCGTCTGGAAATCTCCGGCTAACGTGAGCCTGAACAGCGTTCGCCAACCGGCGGTGTTGATTGCCAGTGCCGATCAGGAAAACCTGAATATCCATTCCACGGGAAAATCGATCAACGCCATACGGTTCTTCACCGGGAAAGGTGTGCTCGTTTGGGGTGCCCGGACACTGGCCGGTAACAATAATGAATGGAAATACGTTTCGGTTCGCCGCTTCTATAATATGGTAGAGGAATCGGTGAAAAAAGCCACCGAAGCATTCGTCTTCGAGCCGAATGACGCCAATACCTGGGTGAAAGTACGGGCGATGATCGAAAACTTCCTGGTCCTGCAGTGGCGGGCCGGTGCCCTGATGGGGGCTACGCCCGAAGAAGCCTTTTTCGTAAAGGTCGGTCTCGGGACCACCATGACCAGTATCGATGTCCTGGAAGGCCGGATGATCGTAGAGATCGGAATGGCCGTTGTACGCCCGGCCGAGTTTATCATCCTGCGCTTCTCGCATAAGATGATGGAAGTATAACCTATTGATCAAATCTGAAAAACAAGACCATGAATTATAAAACTCCCGGTGTTTATATCGAAGAAATATCTTTGCTTCCGGCATCTGTAGCTCCGGTGGCAACGGCCATTCCGGCTTTTATCGGCTATACCGAAACCGCAATGAACAGTGAAGGCGGCAGTCTGCTGAATGTGCCGACCCGCATTACGTCCATGGTGGATTACCGGCGCTTTTTCGGCGAAGCGGCCGCCCAACCCTTTACCGTCACCCTGTCGGATACCGCCCCGTTCCTACCTCTCGAGGCAACGCTGGGTACGGCCACGCCCTACCGGATGTTCCATGCGCTGGAAATGTATTTTGGCAATGGTGGTGGCCCCTGTTACATTGTTTCCGTCGGTGATTACAGCGGAGATACCGCAACACCGAGTCTGGACGCAGTGGATGATTTCGATGAGTTGAAGGGCGGGTTAGATGCGGTGAAAAAAGTGGACGAAGTTACCTTACTGGTGATCCCGGAAGCCGATCGTCTCGGTATGGCTGATTATCATACCCTCTACCAGGAAATGCTGGCCCAATGCGCGAGTAATCAGGATCGCTTCGCCCTATTCGATGTCCGTTCTACCGGCGGAGAAACGGTGACCGATTTTCGGAACGGTATCGGGACCTCCTTTCTGAAGTACGGGGCCGCTTATTACCCATATCTCAAAACCAGTATTGCTTATCACTATACCGCCGCACAGGTTACTTTCCAGCACGATGCCGGGGCGAATGCCTTTAATGGGATCACCATGGCTGCGGCTGCGGCCTATGTAGATGCGCAGGAGATCAAGTCACTGGCGGATACGGTGAAAGCCGATCTGGATCAGATCATAACGGACGGTAAACCGGGGTCGAATACCAAAGAAGAAAAAGAGGGTTATCTGGCCGATGCCCTGGCCAAAGTAGACGCGCTGCTGCCGAAGATCCAGAATCTGGCGGATACCTGGGGAGATGCTACCTCGCTTACGGCGGTGGAAGATGCCGTCGGGGAGATCGAAACGATCCGTACCGGTACCCACGATACGAAAGCCAAACTCGATACCGCCCTGGACGGCCTTAAAACCCATACGGATACCTTATTGACGGAGGCCGGGAAGGCCGTGACCGGGATTCGGGATGATGGGGGACTGACCGGCACTACGGCGCCCAATGTAGAGACTTATTATACCAATGCCTTTGCCACGCAGGTGAAAGCAAAACTGGGCGAATTTCGCATCGAACTGCCGCCGTCTTCGGCGATCGCCGGGATCTACGCTACTGTGGATCGCACCCGCGGGGTATGGAAAGCTCCGGCAAATGTAAGCCTGCGTTACGTTTCGGCCCCGAGTATCAAGATCAGCAACGATGACCAGCGGGATCTGAACGTTCATTCTACCGGTAAATCCATTAATGCGATCCGCGCCTTTAGCGGTAAGGGAATATTGGTTTGGGGGGCCCGTACCCTGGCCGGTAATGACAACGAATGGCGCTATGTGCCCGTTCGGCGATTCTACAACATGGTGGAAGAATCCGTAATGAAGGCATCCGAGCCCTTTGTCTTCGAACCGAATGACGCCAATACCTGGACCAAGATCCGCGCCATGATCGAGAACTTTCTGACCATCCTCTGGCGGCAGGGCGCACTGATGGGAGCTACTCCCGATGATGCCTACTTCGTAAAGATCGGCCTCGGAGAGACCATGACCACCCAGGATGTCCTGGAAGGGCGGATGATCGTGGAGATCGGACTGGCAGCGGTGCGGCCGGCGGAATTCATCATCCTCCGTTTCTCCCACAAAATGCAGAATAACTAATATCAGCAAATAAAATTATTAAACCCATAAAAATCCATCATCATGGCAGCAGATTATCCATTACCCAAATTTCACTTTCAGGTAGACTGGGGTGGAGCGAAGATCGGGTTCACCGAAGTTTCCGGACTGGATGTCGAGACCGAGGTCATTGAATACCGCCACGGAGCCAGCGCCGAATATTTTAAGACCAAGCAACCGGGCATGCAAAAGTTCAGCAACATCACGCTGAAAAGAGGGACGTTCCAATCGGATAACGAATTTTACGATTGGTGGAAACAAACCTACTTTCTCCAGGAGGGTAATTCCACCGGCTCTAAGTTCCGGAGGGATATCACGATCAGCCTGCTCAACGAGAACCACGAGCCGGTAGTGGTCTGGAAGATTAAAAACGCCTGGCCGATCAAGATCCAGTCTACTGATCTCAAAGCAGACGGCAACGAGATAGCCATCGAGAGCATGGAACTGGTCCACGAAGGCTTAACGATCCAAAACGATTAATGCCCCATGTACGATTATCCACCAGTCAGCTTCTATTTCCGTGTGAGTTTTTTTGATGAAGAACCGAACGGCAATCAGGGCAGCGAATTCGGAGCAACTTACGATACGCACTTCCAGTCGGTAGCCGGTCTGAGTACCGAGATCCAGATGGAAACCTACCGCGAAGGAGGTGAGAACCGCTACGAACACAAACTGCCCGGCCGCACCAAATACGCCGATCTGGTGCTGAAACGCGGCCTGATCAAAGATTCAGAACTCATCAAATGGTGTACGGAAGCCTTCGAGCAGATGGTCATCAAACCGAAGATACTGGATATTGATCTGCTCAACGAAAAGGGCGAGACCATGCTGAAGTGGAAAGTCGTACACGCTTGGCCGAAAAAGTGGTCGGTGTCGGACCTGAACGCCGAGAAGAGTGAACTGGCGATAGAGAGCCTGGAACTCACCTATCGCTATTACACCCTGACGATCGGTTCCGATTAATCCGCTTAAACGGCAAAATCCATTTCCGCTATGCCCATTGAGATCAGAGAATTAAACATTCGGGTAAATGTTCGCGGTCGGGGAGAGGATAGTGAAGAATCCTCCGCCCACGGAGATAACACTTCCGATATCGACCGGGAAGAACTTATGGCCGAGATCATTGAACAGATCCTCGAGATCCTGGATAACCGCAAAGAAAGATGAGTAGAATTCCTGCCGATAAGAGATTGTTCATCGATTCCTTCAGCAGTCCGAAGCTGGAAGAAAAGGATTTTGAAGGGCGCTTTATTGCCCAGTTGAATCCCGAAAGCTACAGTACCAGCTTTCAGGTGGAATACAGCAAGAAGCAGGCGCCCGGATCTTCCGCCCGTCCGATGAAGTTCAGTAAGATCAACCCACAGAAGTTTGATCTGGAATTTACGGTAGACGATACCGGGGCCGTAGATCCGCCTTCCGGCAGCGATCTTGGTGTAGATGCCAAGATCAATGACCTGAAGAAGCTGACGGTAGCGTACGACGGCAAAAAGCACCGGCCGTTCTACCTCAAGCTGCGCTGGGGGAATCTCCTCTTCAAATGCGTACTGGAATCCATGAGCATCAACTACAAGCTATTCAATCCGGAAGGCGTGCCGCTGCGGGCCGTGGTGAAAGCCACCTTCCTGGAATTCATGCGCAACGAGTGGATGGTCAAAAAGCAGAACGATCAATCCCCGGATGTGACCCACGTCCGGATCGTCAAGGAAGGAGATACTTTGCCGCTATTGGCTTACGAAGTTTACGGAGATCCCAAATATTATTTCTCCGTAGCCGAGGCCAACGGGCTTTTCGGGTTCCGCGACCTGGAACCCGGTATGGAACTGCGATTTCCGCCGGTTGAAAAATAGTTACCTAAAAACCAAAACCCACGAAACCCATTGCCGAACGAAAGAAACATACCGAGTGATCAACCGCAGGACATCGTCAGTATTTCCATCCTGATTGCGGGGAGCGAGATCGATGCTGCCTACCAGGTTGCTTCCGTCAGTGTAACGAGTGTGCTGAATCGCATTGCCAGTGCAAAGGTGGTACTGATCGACGGTGACCCGGCCGAGGAAACTTTTTCCGCCAGCAACGGGAATGATTTTGTGCCCGGCAAGGAGATCGAGATCAAGGCAGGTTACCACGGAGATAATACCTCCTTATTCAAAGGTATCATCATCAAGCACAGCATCAAGATCAAAGGAAACGGCAATTCCGTACTGATCCTGGACTGCCGCCATGCGGCCATCAAAATGACGCTGGGGCGCAACAGCCGCTACTTTTACGAAAAATCGGATAGTGAGGTAATGGAAGAAATATTGGGTGACGCCGGTGTGCCGGCTCAGGTAACCAGTACTTCTGAAACTCATAAAGCATTGATCCAGTACGATTCCACCGACTGGGATTTTGTACTGGCCCGGGCGGAAGCCAACGGCCTGATCTGCCGGACGTCGGGCTCCGATCTGTTGATTGAAGCCCCGGATACCGCCCAGGAACCCGTCCTTAGCCTTATTTACGGCGCTACCATCCGCGAGCTGGATGCAGAGATCGATGCCCGGCATCAACTCGGCACGGTAACGGCCTACAGTTGGGATTTTGCTAATCAGGAAAAAATCGAAGCTGTTGGTTCCGATCCCGGAATTACCTTGCCGGGTAATCTGAGTGTGTCGGATCTGTCACAGGTCGCTGCTCCCGACAACTGGGCCTTACGGCACGGAGGCAGTCTGAATACTCCGGAAATACAGGCCTGGGCCGATGCACAGGTACTGCGACGCCAACTGGCCAAAGTCCAGGGGCGTGCCCGTTTTCAGGGATTTGCCGCCATGGAGCCGGGCATGACCGTAGACCTGCAGGGCCTGGGAGATCGCTTCAATGGAAAAGCCTACGTCGGTGGCGTTTTCCACCACATCAGCCGGGGCGACTGGTGGACCGATGCTCAACTGGGTTTTCGCCCGGAATGGTTTACGGAGGATTACGAGATCACCCCTCCGGAAGCCGGAGGCCTCCTGGCCGCGGTTCGGGGATTACAGATCGGGGTAGTTAGCCAACTGGAGAGTGATCCCGACGGTGAAGACCGGATCCTGGTGAGGCTGCCGATCATTTCTCCGGAAGACGAGGGCATCTGGGCCCGTGTGGCCAGTCTGGATGCCGGTGAGAATCGGGGCGCTTTCTTTCGTCCGGAGATCGACGATGAAGTGATCGTCGGCTTCCTGAATGACGATCCCCGCCATCCGGTGGTACTGGGTATGCTGAACAGCAGCGCCAAACCGGCGCCGATCCCCGGCTCGGATGACAATCACGAGAAAGGTTTTGTGACCCGGAGTGAAATGAAAATGATCTTCAATGATGATCTGGTTTCCTTTACCGTGGAGACGCCCGGCGGTCGCAAATTTATCCTCGATGATGATGCCGGTACCATTACGCTGGAAGACGGAGACGGCAATAAGCTGGTGATGGAGAGCAGTGGCATCAGTCTGGAGTCTTCCGGTGATATCAACATCAAAGCCGGGGGAGACCTGAATCTGGAAGGGACCAATATCAATATGAAAGCCAGCGCCCAGCTCAAAGGAGAAGGCGGTGCCGGTTCGGAGATCAGCAGCAGTGCGACTACAGTGATTAAAGGCGCATTGGTACAGATCAATTGATCGATAATTTATTCAAGTTGTAATACTTGAATTGTAGAGCGTAGATAGACTCCAACCGTTGAAATGAGTGATTTTGCTCCATTTTAACGATAGGTAATCCCTCTACTCTATACCCTCTACCTAAGTTGCGATGCAACTTAGAGTAATTAGTGAAATACAACTGAATTGAACCAGGAAAACCGAAAGATATGCCACCAGCTGCAAGAATAGGAGATATGCATGTGTGCCCCATGGTGACGGGTACCGTCCCCCATGTGGGCGGTCCGATCGCCGGCCCGGGTGAACCGACGGTGCTTATCGCCGGAATGCCGGCCGCCGTGGTTGGGGATAATTGTGTATGCACCGGACCACCCGATACGACCGCCATGGGATCGGGCACGGTTTTGATCGGTGGGAAACCTGCCGTACGCATGGGAGACACCACGGCCCACGGAGGAACCATCATTCTCGGTGCACCCACGGTGATCATTGGCGGCTAAAAAATAAGCAATATGGAATTTTTAGGAAAAGGCTGGTCATTTCCTCCCACATTTAATAAAAGCCGGGGAGGCGTTCGGATCTCCGAAGGTGTGGAGGACATCAAGGAAAGCCTGCAGATCCTGTTGTCCACGCGCGTCGGCGAACGCGTGATGTTGCCGTCCTTCGGTTGCAATATGGACGACCTGGTGTTCGAAAATGTCGATATCAGTTTGAAAACCTATCTGGCGGATCTGGTAGAAACGGCCATTATCGAGTACGAACCACGCATCGAACTGGATGCCGTGGTGATCAACACTGCCGATCAATACGAAGGAGTCGTACTGATCGAAGTGCAGTTTACGGTGCGGGCGACGAATTCCCGCTTCAACTTTGTTTACCCCTTTTACCAAAAAGAAGGCGCTGACCAGTAATTATGTCCCAAAATTGTAAAACATATAAACATCCGATAATCAGAGACGGCCTCAGTCAGGAAAGCCGCCGGATCGAGGAATTGTTACCGGACCAGTTGGAACTGATCGGCTTGAACCGGGAAGACTGGTTGAACTTTACCCACGAAATGGGTGCGCTGCTCCGGTTCTACGATGCCGACCGACCGGATTTTGTCCGGGGCGACTGGCAGTCTTTCTGGCCCGATAAGCCGGGGGTGAAAGCTTTACTGGAGCAGATCGATAAGCGGTCTGATCTGGAGCCGCACCTGGCCCTGTACCTGAGTTTCCTACGATTATTGGAACACAGCCGGTCCCATTTCAATCAATTGAGCCGGCGTCATCTGGATTTTTATTACCGTCGGGTTCTCCAACTGGCGGAATTGCCGCACCGGCCCGATCAGGTGCACGTGCTGTTCGAACTGGCGAAACGGGCCGAGGTGCAACAACTTCCCAAAGGCAGTCTCCTGGATGCCGGAAAAGATGTACTGGGAAAGCCGCTACTGTATACAACGGATGAAGAACTCATTGTCAACCGAATTCAAATAGCCCATCTAAGGCAGATATTTTTTGACGAGCAATTGGGGCTGCGACACGCACCGGTTGCCAACTCAGCCGATGGCCTGGGGGCAGAACTTCCCGAAGATAACCCGCAGTGGCCGGCTTTCGGCAATGCCGATCTCCCGGCCGGCCGGATAGGCCTGGCCCTGGCGGCCCGGGAATTGCGACTCGAACAGGGAGATCGTTTAATCCGGGTAGATTTCTTTTTTACCCGTACCGTTAAGGATGAGGTCCGTGCGGCCCTGATGGGAAACAGTTCCGTTTTCCTGACCGGAGAAAAAGGCTGGCTTGGGCCCTACGCGCTCTTGTCCGAAGAAGCCATAGATATCGACCAGCTGGCCGAAAAAAAGAAACAGCCTAAGAATGGCTTGTCATTTTATATTCAACTGCGGGAAGGTGATGATCCGGTAATGCCCTACCAAGCCGAACTGCACGGTGAATCATACAATACCCAGCACCCCGTCCTCCGGCTACTTTTGAATGAGGTGACCGGAACGGGCGTAGAGGCCTATCGCAAATTGCGGGGGCTAAAACTGGATGCCGTAGAGATCCAGGTAGAGGCGCACGGCCTGCGGGAAAATACGGTAGAGAACGATAATGCCCGGATGGATCCGGCTAAACCTTTTATCCCGTTCGGCCCCTTGCCCACGGTAGGCTCGAACTTTTACGTCGGCAATGCCGAGGTTTTTGATAAGGGCTGGGAAAAGATCCGGCTGAATATCGCCTGGAAAGGTAAACCCAATAATTTTAAGGATCATTACGAAGCTTACGTCGAAGAGTACCTGAGACCCGACGGCAGCCTGAAGCGAGAGGCCAAACGACTGTTCCGTACCACCACTGAAGTTGAAGATGACGGTACGGAATACCAGCAATACATAGCGAATGATAGTCATTTTACGGTCGCCACCTCTTACCGCAAAGACGGACGGTGGATCCCGGAAGACAATCCGGTACCCCTTTTCGTGGCCGATTCCAATACGCGGCAGATCGTATTTGATAAACAAAGCACCAAACCCGTCACGAATAAACCTGGAAGGTTGGACCGCAATGCGCTGAACCACGTCGGAACGATCAAGGCCCGGTATGCTTTTCGGTCTAATCTGAGCCATTTTCTGCAGGCCAAAACGATGCCGAAGCCGACCTTTCAGCTGGCGCATTACCAATTGACCCCGGCCCTGCTTCAATTACCGTCGCTGAGCTGGAGCAGTTTTCCGAAAGCCGGTTTCCTGAAACTTCGCCTGAACCAGCATTTCTTTCATAAATCCTTCCCCGAGTTAAGCGCTTTATCCCTTACCGGAAAGGATGATAAACTGCCGGTTCCCAACCGTCCGTACACCCCGGAAATGGAAACGCTCACGCTGGATTATGTAGCCAGAGTACGCCAAACCTATACTACCACCAGCCGGAGTAATCAGGATATCTACAGTGATTTTGCAGATAAAAAAATACAACTGTTTCACGATCAGGTGTTTGGGCAGACTGAGGAGCATCTTTTCCTCAAGCAGCAGCAAAGAACCTTTTCGGTAAATAAAGAGATCAGTTTACTGCCTGAATACCGTCAGGGTGGAGAACTACTGCTGGCCCTGGAGGATGCAGAGCTTAACCAGACCGTCAGTTTATTGATCCAGGTAGCGGAAGGGAGCGAGAACCCTCTCCGAGATCCGCTAAATAATGATACCGGAATCAAGTGGTCGGTGTTGTGTAGCGACGAATGGAAACCGCTGGAGCCTGAATACAAACTCAAAGATACTACCAATCAGTTTCTGCGCTCGGGGATCGTACGATTACTGATCCCGCCGGAGGCCACGCGTTTCAACCGGCGACTGGAGGCCGGGTATTTCTGGATCCGAGCGCGACTGAATGCTCCGCTGGATTCAGTGTGCCGACTTCTGGGAATTCACCCACAGGCGGTGAGCGCTACGTTCTTCAACCAGGGGAATGAACTCAGTCATTTGGTCACCGGACTGGCTCCGGGCACTATCAGCAAACTTAAGGACCGGCTGGCGCGCATCAAGAAAGTGGAACAACCCTACGCCTCTTTCGGCGGGCGCTCTCCCGAAACGGAATCCGAATATTACCAGCGGGTAAGTGAGCGTCTGCGCCACAAAGACCGGGCGGTAACCATCTGGGATTATGAGCACCTGGTGCTTCAGGAGTTCCCAAAAGTATACAAGGTTAAATGTCTGAGCCATACCGATGCCAAAGCGGGCCGGGAGTGGATGCCGGGTGCCGTTTCCATGGTGATCATTCCCCGGATCCATCCGGATAATGCCTTCGACCGCCTGCGGCCGCGGGCGAGTCAGCAGTTGCTCACAGAAATTGAGGATTTTCTGGCCGAAAGGATCAGTATGCACGTGGAATTCGATGCGGTCAATGCAGAGTTCGAAACCGTAAAACTGGATCTTGCAGTCCGATTCCGGAAGGATTACGATCCCAATTTCTACCAGGAGGAATTGAATACGGCTCTGATCGGATTCCTGTCTCCCTGGGCCGCCGACCCCGAGGCTGATATCCGATTTGGCGGGACCATCTACCGGAGTGCGATCATCCAGTTTCTGGAACAACTGGAATACGTCGACTACATCTCGGACCTTAAGATCACGCATCGCGATGCAGCGGGTAATACGGTCGCCAGCGGAGAACTGCGCCAGGTCAGTGCTTCGAATGCCCGGGCCATACTGGTTTCGGCCAACCAACATAAAATTGATATCCTACAAACCGACTGCCCATGAATACGAGTTTACTGAGCATACCGAAGGACGTGTCGGGATCTCCCGATCGGGATTATGACCGCTTACGGGAGGAGGGACGGCTTCATATTGAACGACTGGCGAACCAGTACTGGACGGAATACAATGCCTCTGATCCCGGCATTACCCTATTGGAAGTACTGTGTTACGCTCTGACGGATCTGGGCATGCGGATCGGGATGCCGGTGGAAGACCTTTTGGCGTCCAAAGACAATAACTTATTGGAGATGCACCGCCAGTTCCATTCGGCGATCCGTATCCTCCCGAACGCTCCATTGACCCCGCTGGATTACCGGAAATTACTGATCAATATCCGAGGCGTAAAAAATGCCTGGTTATCCACGGTGAAACCGGAGGTGCAGGTGGATTTTGCGGTAGACGATGAAAAAGAAATGCCGAGGAGCAGCTACCAGCCTTTTCCCGATTCTCCCAAAGTACGTTCCTATCGGCTCCGCGGGCTGAATGCCATCAAGATCGAGTACGAGGACGAACTGCGCCTGCTGTCCAAGACGAAAAGAGCCGAAGCCGAAGCCAGGATCAAAGACGAGGTACGGAAGGTGTACCAACGCAACCGGAATCTGTGCGAAGATCTGGTAGATATTCAAACGGTGGCACAACAGGAGATCGTCGTTTGCGGTGAGATCGAACTGGAACCTACCGCCAATGCCGAGCGAACCAATGCGCGTATGCTGCGCGTCATCCAAAATTATCTGACGCCGTCCGTTCGCTTTTATTCCCTGGAGGAAATGCTGGCCGATCCGGAATTGTCGATAGATTCTATTTTCAAAGGCCCGCTGTTCATGCAGGATACGCTGGCCTACGATGCACTGCTACACGCACTGATCGGGCAGGAAGATCTGTTGACCATTATTCAGGATCAGCCAGAAACGATTGCCGGTTTGCTGGGAAGCGATGAATTGTTGGACGATCCCGCCGGCAACCTGGATCTCATCCGGGAAGCCCTGTACGATCAACTGGCCTTTCACGGATTTATCAAAGATGAGGAACTGAGAACGGCTGGACTGAGAAGAGAAGTGCGGGTATCGGATCTGATCAATTTACTCCAGGAAGTGGAAGGCGTGAAAGAGGTTAGAGATCTGATCATCAGTCTTTGCGAGCCGGCGGAAAATGAGGATGATTGTAAATGCGGGCAGATCACCAACGCCGATCTGCAGTGGAAGATCTGTTTGCCGCCGGATGTACAGCCGGTGCTGTGTTTCACCGGTTCCAACTTTAAATTCTTTAAAGATTTTCTGCCGGTCAACGTTCGAAAGACTTTTGTAAAACAACTGTGGCTGGCCGAAGAGGATGATCAGCAGCAGGATCGTTTTGACCAACGCCTGCAGGATCTGCCGATGCCTATGGGACGATACCGTGATCCGGCAAAATATTACAGCCTTCAGAACGACCTGCCCGATACCTACGGGGTAGGCCCCAAAGGATTACCCCCGGTGCCGGAAGAAGAGCGACCCTATCGTTTGGCCAAAGCCCGTCAGCTGAAAGCCTACCTGAATTTCTTCGATCAGATCCTGGCTACCTACTTTGCCCAGTTGGGAGCAGTCAAAAACCTGTTGAGTGCGGATAAGGAGCTCAAGGCTACCTACTTCACCCAGGCGGTAGAGAGCGTGAAAGACCTGGGAGATATCTTCGTAGGTTACGAGCAGGCCGAAGATCGCCTGAATGACCTACTGGCCAACTATGATGACTTTTACCAGCGAAGGCACCAGCAACTCGATCATCTGATCGCCCGCTTTGCCGAGCGGTTCAGCGATTACGCCTTTATGCTGTACGACCGCTTTGACGCTAAGGTGCCGGCTTTTTTGATCGGGCAGAAGGAGGCCTTTCTCCGGGATTATCCCAGCCTGAGTTCCCGTCGGGCCTGTGCCTACAATTATTACGAATCACTGGATGCTTTCTGGGATACGGACAATGTGTCCGGCCTGCAGCGCAGACTGGGGCGTCTGGCCGGTTTCGATACGATCCGGCGCGAAGACCTTTTCGGCGTCTCTTACGAATTCTACCAGGAAGTGGATGTGGACGACATCAGTGAATTCCGGTGGCGGATCCGCGATAATCAGGCTAAGATCATTCTGAGCAGCAGCCGTCATTATAAGGTTAAAGCGGAAGCGGTGGAAGAACTTGAACTGACCTTCGAAAAGGCCCAGGACCCCGCCAATATGACCGTTAAAAAGACCCAGGACGAAGAACAGTGGTATTTCAACGTCGAAGACGGCGCCGGCGAAGTGATCGGCCGCCGGATCGAATATTTCAATAGTGAAGCCGAAGCGATCGCGGCCCGTGATTACGTGGCTGATTTTTTGAGCGGAAAACATATCGCCATCGAAGGCATGTACGTGATCGAACACATACTGCTTCGTCCGGATATCGAACGTAAAGATGCTCCACCGGAAGTTTTTTACCCCACCTGTGTCGATCTGTTAAAGGATAAATGCCAGCCATTGGATCCCTATTCTTTCCGGGTCAGCATTGTACTGCCCGGGTGGACCCGCCGGTTCGGGGATCCGGATTACCGGCAGTTTTTGGAACGCCTCATCCGTTTGGAAACTCCGGCCCATATCATGCCGAAGATCTGCTGGATCGGACCGGAGCAGATGCGCGATTTCGAACAGATCTACCGGCAGTTGCTGGAAGCGCGGGCGAATCAGCCGGATCAGCAGGTGGACGATGAATTACTCACGGAATTCCTCCGCCAGCTCGACAGTTTGCGAACGGTTTACTGGCCGGGCACCCTGCACGATTGTGTAGATGAAGGCGAAGAGGAAGAAGACAATCCCGTCGTTTTGAACAGAACATTTTTAGGAAATCTCCAAAACCAAGATAAGCATGCCGACAACGATTAAATTACAGCAGCCGGCCCGGGAATATTTCCGGTTTCAGGATAATCAGGTACTCACCGCAGGCCAGTTGAACCGGCTGATCGACTATTTTGAGACTCAGCACCGCCTGACCAGGACCTGCCTCGTGGGCGTTGGCATTGCTTGCGGTCTGAAACTGCAGATTAATGAGGCCGCCGACGCTATCGTGGTCAGTAGCGGCTGTGGGGTCACGACGGACGGCGATCTGATCCATTTACCTCAGAACAAAACGCTGAAGGAATTCGCGGTTTTCGAAGATAATAAAGCCAAATACCCCGCATTTTGGGATAAAGATTCCGATACCCAGCGGTTCGAACTGTGGGAACTGGTTGACGGTACCCAGGACGAAGACCGGGAAGTACATCCCCTGACGGACTTTACCGGGGAGACGAACGTGGACCTGGAAGACATGGTCGTCCTGGCTTATCTGGACAATTACGCCCGGTCACTGGATATCTGTAGCCCCCAGGACTGTAATAATCAGGGAGAAGAGCAGGTGGCTGATTTGCGTTTCCTGCTCATCCGGTCTACGGACGCCCGGACCATTATTGAAGAGTCAGATGCCATTTACCGAAAGTACGGGAATCTGCTGAAATCCTACTTTAATCTGCCGCGCCTACGGGCACCCCGGGTGGCGATTGACGGCAAAGCAGCGGCTTCCTACCGGACCCTGGTAAATGCCTACGCCAAAGCAATCGGGGAAAACCGGGAAAGACTATTGAACGGTCTGAATGATCTGGCTTCCGGTTTTGGAGCTGTGCTGGATCCCGATGGAGCCGTGGAAGCGATCGCGTGGGAAAAACATTTTGATGATTTTTTTCCGACAACGATCAGCGGTCGCCAGTTGCCGATCGCTTTCCAGTACCGTTACGGTCACTACGAAGATCTGGTGCAGGCTTATACGGAGATCAGAGATGAATTGTACGAAGTACTGGTGGAGTGCCTGCCGGCAGTAGACGCATTCCCCCATCACCTGATGTTGGGCTTGCTGTCCGCAGTAGAACCCTCGGCAGATATCAGTTTCCGTCATCATTTTTACCCTTCACCGGTCAACACCAATAATGATCGTCGCCTGCTCCAGGTACAGAGCCTTTATTTGCGACTAAATTACTTGATGACGGATTATACCGATCCGCAGAAACTATTTGATGATCTGCGGGTAACGCCGAGCCTGAAGGCTTCCACCCAACTATCCGAAAAGGCCATACCGTATTACTACGATGTTTCCGCCGATCTGCTGGAAAACTGGAACATTAAAAATACCCAGCGCGGGCAGGAGGAAGAAACCTTGTCCTACCACGCGGATAAATATTCCGAAGAGGCTTCGGTTCGCAGTCCGCTTGACTTTGAGCACGAAGGGAATGATTTCTACCGGGTAGAGGGTCACCTGGGACGTTCCTACGGTGATGCGCTCGATGAACTGATAAAATTGCGTTCGGAAAAAGGACTGACCTTCGATATCGTTGCCCTCAGGCTGGGCGCAGAAAGCACGGAATTTAACCTGGAGGATTATCGGTATTTCTTCCAGGACCTGGAAGCCCTACTGGATGCCTGGAAGGCGGAACAAACCTGCCTCTCCGAAAATGCAGCCGGCTTTTTCTCGGCTTTCAGTATGGAAGAACCCGGCACGCACCTTAATTATACCGGCGGTTTGACGATTAACCCGATCCTGACCACGGGCATGCGTCGGGCCAGCACGCCCACTATGTTTTCCGGCCGGACGAATCTGGGGATCGCTACCGGTGGGGTTTTCAATGTGGGGACGGTCAGTGCAGGCAGCGTGGAGACTTTCGGCATTACTTCCAATATCGCTACCAATCTGCTGACGGCCACCAATTTAAACCTGGCCAAACTGACACCGACGGCAACTGCCACTACGGCCTCGGCTTTAAGCGGTGCGGTCAAGGGGGATACGATATTTACCCCGGTGGGGGGCGTAGCCATTCAGAACCGCACGGTCAAGGACAGTATCGTCGCTGACGATAAAGCGATCGGTAAGCAGGTGAAAGGGGTGTTTGATCAAAAGATCAGTATCTCCGGACCGGAATGGCGGGAAAGTATTTTGGATAATGTTTACAAAGGTTTTGAGGAAAAGGGGATCGACATAGCTACCCTAAGCCCGACGGACCTGGTGATCGGGGTAGAAGTGCCGGTCAATATCATATCGCGACTGCAGTATATGGCCGACCAGCAACCCGAAGACCTGAGCGATCTCACTCCGGAATCGATCGCCGCCTATAAAAAAGCGATCGCTGACCTGGTGAGTTCCGTGCAACGGGCCAAACGGGAAGTCCTGGCGCGCATCAACGAGGACGGATACGAAGAAAAGGGTTACGAACGGGATTATCTCCTGCTGCTCAATCAACTGGAGTTGAATGCCTGTGCGGCGAAGAAGATCGAGGTATTGATGGACGAATTCCTGCGTCGGCGGGAACAGATCCTGGAACTGACCAATCTGTCGAACTACGCGACCAAACATCCGGGTTTGGAACACAAAGGCGGGGTGCCCACCGGCGGTACATTCGTAATGGTGTATAAAGACGAAGAAGCCCAGACCGGCCTAGTACCGCCCATTACGGTTATTCCGGGCCTGACGCCGGTACAGCCGATCGCCCCCATCGCTCCGAAACTGGACCTGCTCAAGGGGGTAAGTAACGCCATTAGTCCGAAAAATTTTGCGGTAACTGATCTGAAAGCCAACCTGCTGCAGGAACGTTCTCAAAAACTCGCGTTGCGGAAGGGCCTCAGTATCAAACGGGCATCCGAAAAGGTACAGCGTAAAGAACTAACCAAACGGCCCGATGAATTTGCTAAATACCTGATCGATAACCACAAACTGATCAATGTAGAAAATACCATCAAGGACTACCAACTGGTCACTGGCGTGAGCAACAATCTGGTGGGACTCATTCAGGGTGCGGTTTTTGAAGGGATCACGCTGGGTAACACGGACGGTTTCGAACCCAATGTGTCGCGTTACACGGTCATCGCAGACTTCTGCCTGCCGTATCGCTGTTGTTCTGATTTGCCGCCGATGGTATTCGTACTGCCCCGCCAGCGGGTGGATCTGCGTTTGCCGGTGGCCTTCATCTGCATCAAAGAGGATCTTTCCGACGCACCGGGTCGTCTGCCTTTCGAAGTGACGCCAACCGATGGGGTAGTAGAGCCGGATGTCGACAATGCCGAACTGGTTGTTCGCGACGGAGAACGCTATTTCTTCGAACCGTCGGCCGTTACCGAAGACCTGCTGAATTCCACCATTCGGTTTACCGTAAATGATCAGGAAACGGATACCAGTCTGCGCATCTACCGCCGGCCGGAACCCGAATTTGAGGTTAACCTGAAAACGCCGAGTGAAAAAGGCGAACTGGTGATCGTACCCGTGAGTCTGGAGAATAGTACGGTTGAAAAAGAAGGCGAAAAACTAACGTGGAACTGGAGTTTCGGCGACGGAAATACCAGTCGGGAAAAGAGCCCGACTCATACCTATCAGTTCAGTTTCTTCGAATTGCAGGATTCCAATGAACTGACGATCCGGCTGATCGTCACCAACGGCGAGTGTTCCGAAACCAAAGAGGAAAAGATCACGATTGACCTGTCCTCCCTGATCAAGGTAGATCCGGAATGTATGGAAAAAGGTATGAAAGTGATCGAAACGGACGGTCAGGTAGTGATCGAATTGCTACAGAAGCCTTTATTCCTCAAAGAAGTCGCCTTTAGTAAAACCCTGCAATCTTTCTACAAGAAACTCGATGACGAAAAGAGCCGCACACTCTATTTCTCCGGCCGTCTGAACGGAGAGATCTTCGGAACGATCACCGAACTGGCGGCCGTCATGGAGGAATACCTCAGCTCCCAAACGGAAGATGCTGCCTCCGCGCGGGCCATGAGTGCCTATCTGCTCCGGCTGCTGCTGGCGCTGATCGGCTGTCAGGAAGGCTTGCGCGAAGACTTTGCTCTGCAATCCTTACTCAATGATTTCTACCGGCATATGAAGATCATTCGTTCCCGCTTCCCGAAATATTTTGAGGAAGGCACCGGGCCTGGTTTCGAAGGAGCCCTGCTGATCAAATACCTGAAGCAGTACCTGGCCGAAACCAAGATCAAGGACATTCAGATCCTTTCACGGATTCAACGTATCCTGGAAGTCATAACTTCCTAATTGCTAGCGATGGCCGACCAGCAGCGACATATTATCGAGCGACTCCGGGCGGAGATCAATTTGCCGGGTAGTCGAAAGGAGGCAGACCATCTGAGTCGTCAACTGACTGCGGTGTTGCAAGAGACCTTATTGCCCGGTCTGGAGGAGGTCTTTAACCAGGTGGCCCCGACCGACACCTATCTGCGACTGGATGAGCTCGACGTCAACCTGGACTGGGACCGGCAAAAACTCAATCTTGAAGAGTTGGTCCCCCGGCTCACAACAGCGATCTCCAAACGGCTAGCCGAGAAGCGGGAGGAAATGCAGGCGGAGAACCCCCAAAATTACTCTAAAGCCGGTCATCTACTCGAAACACTGGCTTATATCATCAACCACGGGCATTACCCCTGGTGGTGGGAGAACGGCAATTGGCAGCAACTGGAATCAGGCCTGGAGGAATTGATCGGACAACAGGCCGGATTAATTCGTCGGGCTCTTCCGGGATTCCATCTGGATCGGGAACGAAACCGTCAACGTTTCCTTCGACAATTAAGTCCGGAGCTGCAGGATAAATTACTGGAAGCGTATTGGGGTAAAAGTGAGTTGGACTCTGCCCGGCAAGGTCTGGAAGAACTAGGGGTACAGCTGCTTCGCATATTCCCCGCTTTCCGCGATCACAAGGGAGAAAGCCTGCGGCATTATTTGTTGGCGCGGGTGGGTGCCGGCTTAACTGGCGACGATAATTTCTTGCTCCGGGCTTCAGCCTGGGCCTTTTGGGACGCACAGTACCAGCTCCGTTCTAAAGATACACACTGGATTTCCCGGCTTGATTCCCTGGTAAAACAGGGGCAGCTTACGTCCAAAGAAGCAGAACTTCTACGGGAGAAAGATCAAACGGATAAAGAAAATCGAAACCGTCTGGCGAATTACATGAATAACTTCCAGTTGACCAGACAGGAACAAAAAATGCTGAAAGACTGGCTGCGCGGGGCTAACGTTCTGGGTACAGATCTAAAAAACAAGTTGGTTCGGCAGTTAAATGAGATAAAAGGTGTGGATCCCGATCTGTTGAAATATCTGCAAGCGCAGGATCTGATTGAAAGTGAAGACCGGGTTTCTACTTACCCCGGAGAAGGTATCTATATCCACAACGCCGGACTGGTACTTCTACATCCCTATCTGTCGCTCTTTTTTCAAAAACTTGGACTTTGCCGTCAGGGCGAATTCGTGAATCAGACGGCGCGGGAAAAGGCGGTACACCTCCTACAGTACCTCGCCGCCAAAAATACGGAGGTACCCGAAGCGGAGATGGTATTCAATAAGGTCCTTTGCGGGTTCAGCCTGGACGAACCCATTCGCAAACGGGTCACTCTGGATGAAAGTGATAAAGAGGAAGCGGACCGATTATTATCCGTGATCCTCAATTACTGGAAAGCCCTGGGAACCACCTCAACGGATGGTCTGAGAGCCAATTTCCTGCTGCGCACCGGTAAGCTGCAGTACACTTCCGACGGATGGAAACTTATCGTGGAACGCAAGCCCCAGGATGTCCTACTGGAGCAATTGCCCTGGGGCGTTGGCGTGATCAAACTGCCCTGGATGGAATTAAAGATGTTTGTTGAATGGTAATGATTTGAAAACGACCGAAAACCATAGCACCAGTAGTAACCGGCAACAACAGGCCAAACCTACTCACTTCTTTGAACCGGAAAGTGAACAGGGCTTCTTTTCGGATCGTCCATCACTTCAGACCAAACCATTCTTTCCGGGCGGTGCGAACTCACCGGGTATTCAGGCAAAGGCCCAAAACAACGGGCTGCGCATCGGACGTCCCAACGATCAGTACGAACAGGAAGCAGATCGGGTAGCCGACCGGGTAATCAGCCAACAAAAGAACAATACCGGAACTGTCGAAAATTCCGGAAATAATACCCCGCCCGCCGTCCAGGCGAAATGCGCGCACTGCGAACAGAAAGAGCAGTTGCAGAAAAAGGAAGAGGAAAACACGGAGCCGGAAGGAATCCGTCGGAAACCCATCTTTGAAAGCGAAGGTGATGATCCTGCCGCCGGCAATGCAGGGGGAAACATCCAACGGAAATGTGCCGAATGCGCGGAGGAAGAAGAGGGTATGGTTCGCCGAATGCCGGAGGAAGGCCATGTAGGAGGCAGGGATAATATGATCCAACGGAAATGCGCCAGTTGTGAGGCCGCTGAGGAAAGTATTCAGCCCAAAGCGGCGCAGGCTAATGCCGGCAGTAATTCCGGAGGCGGTAACTTTTCCTCCCGTTTAGAAAGCACGAAAGGGGGTGGACAGGGCCTGTCCGGAGGCACCCGTAAGGAAATGGAAACATCCATCGGGGCCGACTTTTCGGGAGTGAGGATCCATAATAATTCCGAGTCCGCCGAACTGAGCCAGCAGATCGGAGCTAAAGCATTTACCCACGGCAGTGATATTTATTTCAATAAGGGACAGTACGATCCGGGCTCAGAATCCGGTAAGCACCTGCTGGTGCACGAATTGCCCCATACGGTCCAGCAGGGCAAAAGCGTCCGGAGAAAACCCGAGGATGGAGATGCCGTGCCGGATATTCAGGCGGCTTTCTGGGATAGTGTGAAAACGGCGGCGGAGAAAAATAAATGCAAGGAAAAAGAAAAAACGGAGAAGAAGGGCAGCAAGGAACAAGCTAAAAGTGAAGAAACCGCCAGCATTGAGAAGGAGTGCTCCGAAAAAAATCCTAAACCGGAGCAACCACCTAAAGGCAAGGACAAACCCAAGGGAGATGAAAAACCGGCAGCGGTAGGAGCCAAAGCCGGGGCTTCGGTCGGAGATCGCCAGCAGAACGCTCCACCGCCCGAAAAAGGACAGGCTGCGGTTCCCGAAGACGCTACCGCTGATGCCAAAGCAGCGGCCGGGCCCTGTGGTCCGCAACCAGGGGCCAAAGCGGCCGGAGGAACGCCCGCCAAAGCCACTCCGGCGAAGGCAGCTCCACCTCCCGCTAAAAAAGAAGGGCCACAAAACGGTCCGGACGCACCGCAGAAAGGAGGCGGCAAAAAACAAAGGAAAGGAGCAAAAGGGAAAAAAGGTAAAGGCAAAAAAACGGCGGGTAAAAAAGGTGCATTGCCCGATACGGTCAAACCCCAGGGATTGGGCGAAGCCGCGAGCCCAAAATTGATGGTAGAGCGGGAAACCCAACGGGCACGGGCGATGGTGGCCACCGGGGGACTAATGAATTCCCGGGTGCACGCTACTGGTTTACAATTCACGCCGGTACAATACCTGCAGCCGGCTGCCGACGGAGCCGGGAACCAGGCTCGTGCCGAAGAACTGGCCAATCACCAGTTAAGTTCCGTACTGGCGGGTGGGTTCATTCATTCAGCAGCTTTCAAGCTGAATGCTTTTATTGATTCCGCCATGCAGAAGTCCCAGATGATCAAGGCGACGGTTGCGGCCAGGCAGGGGGAGATCAAAGAAAAGATAAAAACACGTCGGGCTGAAGTACAGAGCAATACGGCCAAACTGAAAGCTGCGGCCCTGATCAAAGCGGCTAAGGCTCAGGTCATGATCAATGCCCAGCACCAGACTACCGTACAACAAATAGAAGCCAAGGCACTGCAGTCCACTCTCATGGTGCAGATGCAATACGCGCTGAAGTCCCAGGAACTGGCGCAAAAAAAGGCCGCCCAACTTCAGGCCATTGATGCTACTTACAATAAAGCCTACGGTGAGATCAGGAACATCGGGATCACCGTTGGCGGTGAGGCGAAGGCCCGGGCTGAAAAGCACGCGGTCGCCTACGAAAATGCGGAAGGTTCCAATGATGCTGAGGTCAAGAAAAAGGTCAAGAACAAGATCAAGGACGGTTTCTGGGACGGTTATCTGACCTACAACCGGTATAAAGCCCGGGCAAAATCGGCCAGAGAGACCGGCAAGCAGTTCCGCGAAGGCATGGTGGAGGAGTCCCAGGCCCAGGCGGATAAGTTGGTCTGTGATAAACCGAAAGATCTGGAAAAAGTCCACGCTGCATCTACCCAGGCTGCCGAAAGCCTGAAATGCACTTTGGATAATGCCCTGAAAGGTATCGCCACCCAGCGTCAATCCAGCCTGGCTAATGCGGCCGCCCTGCAGGCGCAAATGCTGACTGCTGTTCAGAGTACCCTGACTACCACTCTCAGTAAATTGACGGAACAGGAAGCGATCCAACTGCAGTTCATCAAGGATTTCGGGATCCGCCAGTCTATGGCGATCGAGCGGGATGCGGAGATGGCGATCACGTCCCTTTTATCGGGAGCCAATGAAGCGGCGGCTAAATTACTTACGCTCATTACTGGTTTTCGGGATATGGTGCTGACCAACGAGGCTCCCCAATCCGAGATAGTACGCGCGCAGGTACAGGTGATGAGTACGCACTTTGACGGAGCGCTCAGTGCGGTTATGACCAGTTTCGAGCAGGGATACAGCGCGGCAGATCAGGGACTGGGCGGTGGCGGCCAGCAGGCTACCAGTGCGTTGGATACCTACGCGGATACGGAAATTGCGGCGAGCAAACAAACCGCAGCGGTATTTACCCAGGCGGTCAACGTCTGCGTGGCCAAAACCATCGCCGGATACGCCAAACTACTCGGTGGATTCGTACAACAGGTCGACAACACGGTCGCAACTGCCATGAGTACCTACGACGCGGTACTTACTGGCCTGGATGGCCTGTTTACCCAAATCAATACGGAGATCACCAACCGGATCAAGACCAACAAAGAGAATATCGAGGGGGGCATGCGGGACAGCGTGGAGAAGGACCTGGATCAGAAGGTCTGCGTCGAAGCGGAGAAAGCCGCCAAAGCCGTTCAGCCGTGGTGGAAAACCGTGCTGAAGATATTGCTCGTGATCGTCGTGATCGTGATCATGATCGTTGTGCTCGGTCCGGCGGGCGGCTTACTGGCGACGGTCGTCCAGGGAGCGGTAGCCGGCGCAGTGGCCGGAGCGGTCATCCAGATCGGCAACAATCTGATCGATGGCAAGAAATGGTCGGACGGCGTGGGTAAGGCCATTATCCTCGGCGCCATCGGTGGGGCGTTCGGTGGACTGGGTGGGCATTTTGCCCAGGTGCTCGTAAAAGGTAGTCAGGCGGCCAGCCTAACGATCGGTCAGCACGTACTGCGGGGCGGTATCGAGATGGCTTTCGATGCGGCCGGCGGTATTCTGGGTGACCTGGCGGTGGGCAATCCCATTACGCTGCAAGGTGTATTGATCGGTGCCGGTATCGGTGCGGGGGTTAGCCTGGGGACCGGAAGTTTCAGCTTCCTGAAAGGCAAGATCTCCAACCGATTTAAGCCTAAGACCGGGGCCCCGGATGTAAAAGTGTCGGGTGGTAAGGGTTCGGGAGCCGACGTTTCGGCGCCGAAATCGGATGGGAATGTGCCGGGAAGTAGTAAGAAACCAGCAAAAAGTAAGAATAGCTCGGATGGCGCGGATAGTACACCTTCAGGTAGGAAAAAACAAGTCGAGGCAACGGGTAAATTGAAAGGAGAAGAACTTTCACCCAAACAACTTAGGGATGAGCTCCATGAAGGCTTCGCTAATGGTAAAGTCCGAAGGGGAAAGGGCGAATATGACCTGGAGGTTGAATTGCCAAACGGGCATACTTACAAGCGGAAGAAAAACGGAAAATGGTGTAGGTTCTCGGATGAATTTTGTATTCTCGATGATACACTTGATGGTTTCCGTCCAAGGAATTACGAAGAATTTGATCCGGAAACTCAACGTTTAATAGATGAAGCGACAGCACCGACTGATAAGCTATTACGGAATATGGACCCCGATGATGCAGGAATCAAAGCTGCTAAGGCCGATGATCCAACTACTTCGGGAGGCGACCGGGTGCGAGATATGGATTATGGTGACCTAGGAACCAGTGGATCGATCTGTTTTCCCGGCAGCACCCTTGTAAAAACAAAGCTTGGGGATATTCCTATTTCAGAAATCAAAGCTGGGGATATAGTTAAAACTTGGAATGTCAGAAAATCAAAAATGGAATTAAAACCTGTGACTCAGGTACATTTTACTCACCCCACTCATTTATTTGATATTTTTCTGAATAGTGGTGAAATTATCCAAAGTACCGGGAAACATCCTTTTTGGGTGGAAGAAAGAAGTGATTGGATTGAAGCTAAGCATCTGGAGTCTGGTATGACATTGAGAGATCTAGAAGGTGAACTCCATCAGATCGGAAAAGTATCTTTCTCAAACGTCGAATCACTGGCTTATAATCTGACGGTAGCGGGAAACAGTAATTTTTTTGTAGGTAAAACAGGCATTCTTGTTCATAATACGGCACGGAAAAAAAGGCCAAACTTTAAGAGTATCAATACGGTTCAGGTGGATTTCTATCTGATCACGGATATGGCTACCGGGAAAGTATATGTTGGACAAGCCGAAGTTGGGCGAGGCGGCTACACAAAGCGATACCAGGAACATATTGACGAAGGAAGAAAGAAGCCCAGAAGTTGGAAAGCAAACATGGAAAAGAAATTCAGAGGCCGTCCTCGCTTTGTAGTCCAGCAACTTGGCAGGGGAACTTTTAATCCGATTGGTGCGGCCATTACCGAACGTCATTTAGCGATAAAGCACGGGGCAATCGGCACGAATGGGTTAAATAAACATACGATCCTCAAAGTAACAACTTATCAAAAACACAAGCATCTATTTATCGGGCCTTGCCTGTAAATATAATTCTATGAAAAAAACTTTCTCACCAGGTACGATCTTTAGCCACGCTCTCGATGATAGTAATGGCTTTTTTTATGGTAAGATACTATTGGATATAAAAGACCTGTTGGATCGGAAACTGATCTCTTCCAAACAGCAGTTATCATTCTTCAGTGATTGTTTGCTGGTAGCAGGATTTGACCAGTTTAACAAAACGGAACAAAATTCCCTAAAATCAAAGGAATACGTTTTTAAGGGCGAATTTTTTGATAGAGAGGCGATAGAGGAGGGGACTTGGAAAAAGGTTGACGTCGGGAAGGTTAAAGTGGAAGAACTTGATTTTCCGGAATATCTGTTGAATATTGAAGGAAAAATTCATTTAGTGAAAGGAGAAATAGAAATACCTATCCCGATTGCTACTGCAGAAGCTGATGCGCTGAATTGCCGGCCAACAATACTGTCGGGTTTAATATTTTCTGATCTTATCGCTAAATATACCGGAAAAGAGGAATTGATTCCCGAATTCTGGCGTGATAAAACTTCTTTAATGAACGCTGATCTGAGATTTCACGATAAAGCCGTCAGGAAAAAGATATTCGATCTGGCCGGATTGGATGCGAACGCTAGCTATCCTGAGCTGTGCAAGGCCCATAAGATTGATTGCGGTAGATTGCTGGAAAAATGACTAAAATGTATAATTGCTGATATGCAGATCTTATACGATAAAAAAGGAAAGCATAAACATGTTTTTTTCAAGTTACCCGAAGATGTAGTGATCATTCCCGGTCCGGATGAGGTTTGGGATCTCAATGGTAATTTAAAATATGTCAGTTTGGGGCAACTGATGGCATTTCAGGTAACGGAAGAACAGGTATATAGGATTTTAGAAGAAAATTGGCGCCTGGCGCTTCAGGAAACGAAAAATGCGTGGTCAAGCCTGAAAAAATTCACCCATTTAACTGAGCTAGAAAATGATAGTGAGGCCGGACTGAAAGAATTATTAAAAGAAATGAGTGATGAGTTGCCTGTCGGGGAAAACTTTTCCATTGAATCGCTTTTTCCTGAAACTGAAGTGCAGGAAATAAATCAAAAGGCGAATGATCTCATAAAAGAGATCATGGGAGATGTTTTTGCTGACCTACCCCAAGATCCCGAAAATCTCGAAGCCTGGTCCCAGGACCTGCACCGGCGTTTTTTCGCCGAAGAGATCGATCGCAAAGAAAAAAAGCGTCAGCAGGAACTCAAAGAATCCATCGGCAACAGCATAGCCCGTAGACTACGGGAACGAGGCGTCACTCCGTCCCAGGATTTTGACCAATCTTAAAAAATTGACCTTATGAAAACTTCCAGACCCAGATCCCGCCGTCACCGTAATCCCGAACAGGGAGAGCAGCAGAAAAAGCCGTTCTTTCAAAAACAGTCGGTGGAAAAGCAGGCGGATAATAGCGCCCGAACTCCTTTTTTTCAAGCCAAATCCAAAATGGGTAATCCCGGAGATGCTTACGAGAAGGAAGCCGATCAGGTCGCCGATGCGGTAACCCTGGGCAAACAGACCCGGACCCAGGGTAAAACCGGCCCGCAGGCCGACGTCCAGCGGTATATGACCAACGCCAAAGAGGACGAAATGGGGACCAATACCCAACGGATGGAAAAGGACAAGGCCATCCAGGAGAAACCCGGGTTACAAAAAATGGAAGAGGTAGAATCCATTCAACCCAAAGGAGAAGAGGAAGAAGAGAGCCTGCAAATGATGGAGGAGGAAGAACCCCAGGCCCAGGAAGACGAGGAGGAGGAGAGCCTGCAATCCAAAGGAGAAGAGGAAGAAGAGAGCCTGCAAACGATGGAGGAGGAAGAACCCCAGGCCCAGGAAGACGAAGAAGAAGAGGCACTGCAATCCAAAGGAGGAGAAGAAGAGGAAAGTCTGCAAATGATGGAAGAGGAAGAGCCTCAGGCCCAGGAGGAAGAAGAAGCCATGCAAACCAAGCCCGCACCCGGAAGCGGAAAAAACAACCGAAAAGCTACGGTTAAAAAGAAACTAAATCGCAATAAAGGAAACGGAAGACCGCTACCCAAAGCTGTAAAGGCAAAAATGGAGCAGGCCATCGGAGCCGATTTCAGTGAGGTGCGTATTCATACGGACCGGGAAGCAACGGCTATGAACAAAAATATAAATGCCCAGGCCTTCGCCTTTGGTCGGGATATCTATTTCAATAACGGCAAATACCGTCCGGAAACGCAGCATGGCCTCCATCTACTGGCCCACGAACTGGCCCATGTCGTCCAGCAGGGAAAAGCACCTGCCAAAAAGAAGAATGATTCCTGAACCCAACCTTATATCTCTCATCCAAAGATCCGCGTAATACATGAAGCAGGCAAAGGACCGCTGGCTACAGATCGGAAAAGAATTGTTATGGTTAAAAGCGGTAATTGAATCCCGCCTTGACCAATTGAACGGTGAAGCAGATTTTTCTTTCCCCAAAGCTCCGGGCAAACAGTTGCTCCGGGCCGTTTTTGGAAAATCTGAAATTGAGGCATGGGGCGTGGAAGAGCGCTTTGTCCTCATTCTGGCTTTATGCCCCCATATCGCACCGGAATTTCTGGATAACATCTTTACCGAAAAGCTAAGCAAAGCCGGTGATTTCCCCCAGTTGGGAGGGCTGCGGGGACAACAGTTCCGCGGGTTTTTACCGACCGGCGAAACTGCCATCTTTCTGCTGGCGGGTAACGATCTGGAAAAGCGCCTGCAATACCGTAAACTGTTCAGTACCGAGCACTTTTTCAGCAAGCACCAGGTACTTTGGCTGGAAGATCCCCCCGCGGGCGAGCCCCGGCTGAGCGGGAAGATCGTGCTCTCATCGGATTATATTGATTTGTTGGTGCAGGGGGAGATGAGCCGCCCTAAGTTCAGCCTGCAGTTTCCCGCCCAGTTGCTGGAGACGGAAATGGAATGGGAGGATCTGGTGTTGCCCGGTACCACGCTTCGTCAGATCGAAGAATTGGAGCACTGGTTGAAATATCACGACAAACTGATGCTCGATTACGGAATGAGCAAACGGCTGAAACCGGGCTACCGGGTTATGTTTCACGGGCCTCCGGGTACGGGGAAAACCCTCACCGCGACCCTGCTCGGCAAGCGCACCGGAAAGGATGTCTACCGGGTAGATCTCTCGATGGTCGTTTCTAAATTTATCGGGGAAACGGAAAAGAACCTGGCCAACCTTTTTGCCCGGGCCGAAAACAAAGACTGGATCCTGTTCTTTGATGAGGCAGATGCGCTCTTCGGAAAAAGAACCAATGTGCGGGATGCTCACGATAAATACGCCAATCAGGAAGTGTCCTACCTCCTGCAGCGGATCGAGTCTTACGACGGGCTCGTTATTTTGGCATCCAACCTAAAAAGTAATATCGATGATGCCTTTTTGCGCCGCTTTCAGTCGATCATTCATTTTCCTCCGCCCAAAGCGGCCGAGCGCTATCGCCTGTGGCAGCAAACCTTCCCTAAAGAACTCAGTCCGGACAAGTCCGTGGATCTGACCGCGATCGCCCGGAAATATGAGATCACCGGCGCCAATATTGTCAACATTGTCCAGTACAGTTGCCTGACCGTTTTGGCCAGAAAGGAAAAATCCATTGATGAGGCGACGATCGTAGAGGGGATCAATCGGGAATTTGCCAAGGAGGGGAAAATAGCCTGATCCCGGGCTCGCTGAGGTCAGTTAGTCTTTCCGCTTAGTCTCGATGTATCCTTTAAAATGCAAAGGGAACCGGATCTGATTGCGGGAAAGGTTGTTTCCCATTTACAGATCCAATTCCCTTTATTTTTTTCGGTATTGGTTAGGGGAGAGATCAGATAGATTTCCAGAATTCGATGATCGTCCGCACCTGCGCCTCCGCAAACCGCTCCACCGTCTCATCCAGCATCAGGAAGCTGGCATCTTCGAGATTATCGAAAAAGAGATGTTCTCCGAGAATGGCGGACATCGAGGTGCGGCGGAGTACATAAAACTTCGCTTCCCGGTCGGGATCGCCGTCACTTCTATCCTGGCGATAACTGATGGTATTACCAAAAAGTGATTCTACGTGTTTGAAATACGCTTCGGCTACCTTGTCGGAGGTGGTGGTTCCGGGAGAGGTATACACTTCAAAACCCCGGGCCTTTCCCGATCCGGAGGCATTGGAGTGATTGGAAATGTAGAGGGTCTTTTTGTAATACCGGTCGTACCAGTTGGCCGCATCTACCCGGTAGGAGAGGCTGAGGTCGACGTAATCATGATAAACCTTGATGTAGTTGATGTGGAGGGAGTCCAGTTTCTGGGCTACCCGATCCGTCAGGATACGATTCCATACGCCTTCGTAAAACCATCTTCCGTTGTGAAAAGAGCCGCTGGTGTGCTCAAATTGCTTGCTTGGTGCGGTAACGTATTTTCCGGTATGGGGGTCAATGCCGCCGTGGCCGGCGTCGAGGAATACACAAAATTCGGTGTTCATAAGGATGATTCAGGTATTTGAAATGCTAAAATTAACAAATCCGAAAGATACCATAAAGTTTTTACTGACTATCTTTGGGCAAAAAAAAGGAATGAACCGAATAATTGTTGGGTTGCTAATTATCGTATTTGGTGCGAGCGCCTGCAAAAAAGAAGTAGACCAGGCGGAAGTAGATCGGCTGCTGATCGAGGAATATGTAGCTGCCACCGGACTGAATACCCAGGTAGATCCATCCGGGTTGTATTACGTTATTGAAGAACCCGGTACCGGCATCCAGCCCAATATTTCGGACGATGTGGAGGTACGCTACAAAGGATATTTACTCGATGGTACGGTTTTCGACCAAACCACCGGGGACAAAACGGTAGTCTTTAATCTGGGAGGACTGATCCTGGGATGGCAGATCGCGATTCCGTTGCTGAAAGAAGGCGGCAAGGGAACTTTTATTCACCCTTCGGCTCTGGCTTACGGCCGCAGAAGTGCAGGTCCGCTCATCGGTCCCAACGAGGTATTGGTTTTCGAGATTGAGTTAGTAGATGTTAAAAGATAAATGGCTTTAACATTTTTTGTATAACTCACTGAATACGCGTACTTTTGAAGGGGCCCGGATTAAAATGATCAATTACTTGTATTGAATAAAACTCTCCATTAAGATCATGAGGAGGCTTTTTCTACTTGCGTTACTGCTGGTAGCGGTGCAGTTGCTTTCCGCTCAGCGCGTTCTGGACATCCGGATGGATGTACAGTTTAAAGACGTAAGCCTGATCGAAGCCCTCAATCAATTGATCGAAGAGCGCCACGTTTCCCTCTCCTTTAGTGACGATCTGATCCCGGATCGAAAAATCAATCGCTCCTTTAAGGATGTTCGCCTGGGTGTAATACTTGATGCCTTGATCGGCAATGCTCCGGTGGGGTTCCGCCTGCGCGGTGATGTCATTGTGCTTTACAAAAAAGAGCAGGTCGTCGCGCCCGTATTCACGATCAGCGGATTCCTGGAAGATGCCAATAGCGGTGAACGCCTGATCGGCGCTTCGATACAGGACCTGGTCAGCGGCCAGGGAACGGCAACGAATGATTACGGTTTCTTTAGCCTGCAGTTGCCTCCCGGAAAAACGGACCTTCGTTTTACCTATCTGGGGTACGAGCCCCGCCTGCTATCTTTTAATCTGGATAAGGACGTACAGTTTACCCTTTCGCTTCAGGCCAGCCTGACCCTGCAGGAGATCGTCGTTATTGCCCAGGATACAGTGATCGGAAATACCCAGAGTAATCATTTGCTCGATCCCGAACAGCTGAAAGATATCCCACGGCTGGCCGGTGAGGCCGATGTGGTCCGTATGGTTTACCTGATGCCCGGGGTACAGACCGGTACGGACGGCGTAGAGGGTATGCACGTACGGGGAGGCAGTGCCGGACAGAATCTGGTGCTGATCGACGGTGTGCCGGTCTACTACGTAGCCCATGCTGCCGGGGTGTTCAGTATTTTTAATGCAGATGCGATCCGCAGTGCCAATCTGATCAAGGGAGGTTTCCCGGCAAGATACGGCGGGCGTTTGTCCTCCGTACTGGATATTCGTACCAAAGAAGGCAATTCCAAAAAACTGGTAGGCAGTGCGGAAGCCGGCCTGATATCCGGTCGACTGTCTTTGGAAGGGCCGCTGATCAAGGACCGCAGCTCCTTTTTCCTGGCCGGACGCTGGTCTTTTCTCAACTGGTACGTCGTGCCCTACAGCCGGAAGAATAAACTGGAAATGGGCGAGAAAGGGGGCGTTTCTTACCAGTTCAGCGATCTGAATGCCAAATTCAACTACAGCCTGAACGATAAAAATAAACTCTACCTGAGTTACTATCGCGGACAGGACGGTTTCATGAATGGAGGTCGGTCTACCGATACGCTTGCCTTTTTTAACTCAAGCAATGACCTGATCCACTTTAAGATGTTCAACGGGTATTACGAAAACCTGAGCTGGAATAACCAGGTTGGCGTTTTACGCTGGAATCATATCCATAACGACCGCTTGTTCTCCAATTTCTCAGCGACCTACAGTGAATTGATGGTACACACTCAGTACCAGTCGGTGGATTCCATTATCAGTCTAAATACCGGTCAGTTCCTGAGTCCCTTTATCGCGGCCGATTATCTGTCAAGTATAAAGGACTTCGGTTTGCGGGCCGATTTTGATTACTATGCCTCCAACCGTCACAAAATGAATTTCGGCTGGAGCGCCAATCACCGGGTATTCAACCCGGGAGCCCTGTTGCTGGATAATGGACAGAACGATGCCATTATCCACCGGCAGCCGCAACACGTGCGGGTGGAAAGCCAGGAATTTGTCGGCTACGTAGACAATGAAGTGAAACTGGGCTCCGGCTGGCAGTTCAACGGCGGGCTGCATCTTTCCCTGAACCGGGTAGAAGGAAAGCAATACTTTTCCGCCCAGCCCCGGCTCGGGATCTACGGGAAATTGCATCCCAAATTGGGTTTTAAGACCTCGCTGAGCCGCATGTCGCAGTTCCTGCACCTCTTGTCCAATTCGAATCTGGGGCTGCCTACGGACCTTTGGGTGCCTTCTACCGGGGATATCCGTCCGGAAAATTCCTGGCAGACGACCGTTGGCCTCGATTATTTTCCGCATCCCAAGTGGGAGGTCAATCTGGAAGGTTATTACAAGACAATGAACCACCTCGTAACTTTCACCGAAGGGGCGAATTACCTGGCGGACTGGAGAAATAATGTAACCACCGGCAGTGGTACCTCCCGTGGTATCGAACTGATGGTGCGCCGCAAAAGGGACCGGCTGACCGGCTGGCTGGCCTACACGCTGAGCTTTACCGACCGGGAATTCGAACGGATCAATTTTGGAGAAAAGTACCCCTTCAAATACGATCGTCGCCACGATCTGAAACTGGTGATGACCTACCGCCTGAACGATAAAATTGATTTTGCGGCAAATTGGGTGATCAGTTCCGGTTTTGCATTTAGCTTGCCCGAAAGCACCTACAAGTTGAACGTTCCTGGAGAATACTCTCCGCCGGAGGGCGTGATCGTGCCCAGTTTCGGGCAAAAAAACGATGATCGCATGCCCAGTTACCACCGGCTTGATATCGGTGGCAATTATACTTTTGGTAATGACCGTTTGCAGCATCGCCTGCATCTGGGAGTATATAATGTTTACAACCGACGCAATCCTCTGTACTATTCCTATCGCACGGATTATGTATACGCAGCATATCAATTGCGCCAACGGCAGCGTTACGTGCAGGTGAAATTGTTACCTATTTTACCCTCTATCAGCTATTCTATCCGCTTTTTGTAAGCGCTTAACGAGCGGACGTCATCCCCGCATAAAACTTTATCTGCTAATACTTTAGGGCGATTGAGCAATTTGCCCGACAAATTGTTATATTTGTAAGATAATCTCACTAGCCTATGGTTCGGCATATCTTTACCATCTTATCAAGCCTTCTTCTTTTAGGAATAGCTTATTCCTGTGAGGAGCCGCTGGATTTGGAAGAACTTCCACAACTGGAACCCAAACTGGTTGTGATCAGCAATTTCGCTGAAGGCCGGGCCATTATTGTTACCGTTGCCAAAAGCCGCCTCATCGGTAATGTCGATCCCGAAGAATATCTCACCAACGCTGAAGTAGACCTTTATTGGAATAATACCTTTTTGGAGCGACTGGAAGTTGTGATCCCCAAAGATCCCAACTATCCGCCGTATTATAAATCCTGGGAAAATAAACCCGTAGCGGGACTGGAATATACGATCAAGGTCTCGGTGGACGGCTTCAAACCGGTAATGGCCAAGAGTTCGGTGCCACCTTCCGTAAAGATCACCGATTTTGATCTGGCTAATGTAGTGACCGAGCCCGTGCAGGGTGGAGCGTACAATCGCAAGCATTTTTCCGCAATCGTCGATTTTGACGATCCTTCAACGACCAAGAATTACTATCACCTCAATATTACCCAGCAGATCAACAACTACGTGCTGGAAGGCAGAGATACTCTCATTACCAAGTCCATGCTGCAGCCAGTGCTGTTCGATCCGCTGGACAATGAGAACGGCATCAGCGCCCACCTCAACGGTGGCCTCCTGTTTGAGGATAAACCCGGAAAGCAGGCCCTCGGTATTTCCTTTTCCGTTGATATCGATCCCCGCAGTCAGTTGCTGGGTAAGACTTACGTAGAACTGCGCACGCTTTCCCGCGAGTACTACCTGTATTACACTTCACTCAGCCGCTCTGAAGGCTCTAATCCCAATCCGCTGAACGATCCGGTCATTGTTTTTGAGAATATCGAAAACGGCTATGGAATCTTTGCCGGATACAGCAATTCCCTGGATTCTGTCCAGTTTGTCCAGTAAATTCTCCATGAAATCCATGTTTCTTTTTATTGTGAATCAATAAGTTATTGATCTGTCCAATATTTTTCTCTTAAAATTTGGCGTACCATAGGGGGGACCAACTTTTTTGGTGTCTATACAGTTGAACAGGCTATTTATCAATAGGAAAACTCTCTGACAGCATATTTCCTTTTCCGGGAAGCCGACCACACTGAAGGATTAAATTTTCAAAGCTTCCAGAATAGCCGATAAGTTTGTTTCACCGAAAATGAAATGCATATGAGTCTGGACGCCAAAACAAATTTTCTTGAGCAATTTCCCCTCTTTGAATGTTTAAGCCAGGAAGAAAGAATTGAATTAGCCGGCATGATGAAAACCGAAAAGCGCACGCGCTACAGTATGGTTTACATGCCCGGAGATCCCTCCGATGAGATCTATTTTTTGGCGAAGGGCACCATCAAGATCGGTACGCATTCTTCGGATGGTAAAGAGGTGATCAAATCCCTGATCCACCCACTGGCCATGTTCGGTGAACTGGGTATCATCGGAGAAAAAGAAAGACAGGACTACGCCCAGGTACTCCGGGACGAAGTCATCCTGTATTCCCTGAAAAACGACGATTTCCGCCAGATGATGCGCAAAAACTTTGATCTGTGCAGTCAGGTGATGAGTTCTTTCGGCCAGCGCTTAATGCGGGCGGAAAATAAACTGGAATCGCTGATCTTTAAAGACGCACGTACCCGCATCATTGACTTTATCAAAGATTCGGTCAGTGACCGCGGACGCCGGGTGGGTTTTGAGATGTTGCTGAAACACTCCCTGACCCATCAGGATATTGCCAATATTACCTGTACTTCCCGCCAGACAGTTACCCTGGTCCTCAATGATCTCAAAAAATCGGATCTGATCTACTTCAACCGGGGTAAGATCCTGGTGCGGGATATGGCGAAACTGGCCTAAACGGATGTAACTTTTTTAAGTATATGTCATTAGTAAGAAATTTGGTTAACAAAAATGCTTTCCTCCGGGAAAGCATTTTTTATTTTGTGCCGCAGGTAAACGGTTAGTACCGGAGACAATCCTTCCTCGCATTCAACTTTTTACCGATTGCTGACCTTTTTATTTGGATCAGACTTAACAATATGCCATCGAATCACTGGACAGAGGCGGAGAAAGACGCCATACAGAAATATTACGGTCAGCCCATCGAATCTTTGCGGCCGGAAGACTTCCATAAGACGAGAAAGAAGATCCTGGCCAAATACCACCCGGACAATTTTGAAAAGTTTGAGGATGAAACGATCCGGGAAATGGCCACCGACCGCTTCCAATCCATCGAACAACTGAACAAGAAGATCGAGTTGCACTTCGCGGGTAAACTCGGTATCTCCAATACCACGGACCGGGACCGTGCTTTCCATCCCGATGCCCAATATGCTTTCGACAAACTGAAGATCGAACTGATCACTTCCGATAAGGATCTGAAATACCATCTGTTCGGCACTTTTTATCGCTGGCTGGTGTACGGTGATAAGTTCAAGATCCCCGATACGACCGCTTCCATCATTATTGACGAAGATCACCAGGGAAGCAGTATCGGTTACCGGGAAACGATCCGGATGTACCTCACCTTTGATACCAAAGATTCCGTAGAGACCATCGTCGACTGGCTTTACGGGAAAATTGCCGGTCGGGCATCATCTCTGTTGATTCACGGTGATGTAGTAGAGGTGGATTACGATGCGATCCTCCGGTCGATCAAGCAGACTACCTTTTTACAGATCGGCCCGGGCGGAGCGGAAGAATAGGGGAGGGCACATTAAATGCCTGTTTTTTGGAAGGATACTGGGCTTAGTGGTGAAGATTCATTTTTTTTGCGGATATTATTCATCCGGAGTGGTCCCTCCACTTCTTATCTATTCTTTCATGGCAGAGCAACGTTTATTTGGTCTCATCGGATACCCGCTTTCTCATTCGTTTTCCAAGAAATATTTCACCGAAAAGTTTGCCCGGGAAGGGATTACGGATGCCTATTACGAACTGTTCCCCATCGAACGGATTGAGGAACTGCCGGAATTGATCGCTGCCCATCCCAACCTGGTGGGGCTGAACGTGACCATCCCCTACAAACAGGCGGTAATACCCTATATGAACCGGCTCGGTGCGGGCGCTAAGGCAGTGGGAGCCGTGAATACCATCAAGGTCACTTCCGACGGTCTGCAGGGCTTCAACTCGGATGTGTATGGTTTTGAGCAGTCGCTGCTGCGGGCTTTTGAAGATTTGGAAGAACGGCCGAAAGCAGCCCTGATCCTGGGCACGGGTGGCGCCGCCAAAGCGGTGGAGTACGTGATGGATAAACTGGGGATCGCCAGTCATTATGTGTCGCGGAGTGCCGGTGCCGGGCAGCTAACCTATTCAGACTTAGATCAGTCTACCATTGAGGAACATCACCTAATAATCAATACGACACCTTTGGGAATGTCCCCAAATGTTGATACCTTTCCGCCGATTCCATACCAGTACGCCGGGACCAAACATTTGTTTTTTGATTTGGTTTATAATCCGGAGGAAACTGCCTTCCTGAAGCTTGGAGCCGCCCAGGGAAGTAAGACCCAGAATGGTTTGGATATGCTGTATGGTCAGGCCGAAAGATCCTGGCAATTCTGGCAACAATTATAACATAGTCAACATCTTCTTATGAAGAAAGAAGGAAAACCTGTTCCCAAGAATATCGAAAAAATGGAAGCAATGGCAAAAGCATTTTCCGGGGAAGGCGCCATGCCGAAGCTGGATTTTGACAATACTGAAATTGCCTTTGCTCACCTGTCGGATAAAGAGTTGAAAAAAGCCGCCTGGCTTTTTGGATTGATGAATAAACACTGGCTTGTAGGTATCGGATCCAAACTGGGGATCGCCGCTATTCGCCTGCACCTACCTTTTGTAGAATCCATTGTCAAGAATACCATTTACGAGCAGTTTTGCGGAGGAACTACGCTCCTGGAATGCCAACCCACTATTAATCGACTGAAAGAACGGAATACCTTTACGATCCTGGATTACGGGGCCGAAGGTAAAACCACGGAGGAGGATTTCAACCTCACCATGAACGAGACCATCCGTGCTATCGAGTTTGCCTCGCAAAACGATGCCATTCCCGTCGTCAGTACCAAGATCACCGGCCTGGCGAGAAACGAACTCCTCGAAATAATGGGAAAAGGAGTTGCGCTTACCGACAAACAACGTCAGGAATATCAGTACGTGCTTAAACGGCTGGATGCGATCTGTCACGTGGCTCGCGACCGCAAAGTTGGGGTCTTTTTCGATGCCGAGGAGAGCTGGTACCAGGATGCGATCGACTACCTGGTCAACAGCATGATGAGTCGCTACAATCAGGAGAACGTCGTTGTTTACAATACTTTTCAAATGTACCGTTCCGATCGATTGAAATACCTGCGCGAATCCTACGAAGTGGCCAAACGGACGGGCTATAAACTCGGCGCCAAACTGGTCCGCGGAGCCTATATGGAAAAAGAAAGAGATCGGGCCGCCGATCAATCCTATCCCTCGCCGATCCTGCCGGACAAACAGGCCGTTGATGCCGCGTTCAACGAGGGTATCCGGTTCTGTGTAGAGTATTACAAGGATATTGCTTCCTGTAATGCCTCCCACAATCAGGAGAGCGCGATGCTGCAGGCAGAGTTGATCGCCAAGAACAATATTCCGAAAGCCCATCCACATCTCAACTTTTGTCAGTTATACGGCATGAGCGATAACCTGACCTTCAACCTGGCTGCGGCCGGTTATAATGTGGCCAAATATGTACCCTACGGGCCGGTTCGGGATGTCGTTCCTTATCTCATCCGGCGGGCGCAGGAAAATTCTTCGGTTACCGGAGACATGGGCCGTGAATATGCCCTGGTGCACGAAGAGATGAAACGTCGGGGCCTGGCCTAAGAGGGGAAGGCAACCGGTGAACTTTCCGCACCCTGAATTGTACTAATAACAGCATACCACAGGCGGTTAGAGCCCCGGTTAGCACGATCTCCAGGGGCTGGTCCTGTATTCACCGAAAGTTTCCCATGAGCCAATTCTTCAGATCTCTGTTTATTCTGCTTGTCTGTTTCCTGGGAAACGGTCCAATCGGTGTAATGGCTCAGGAAGATGCTCCACCGAGCTTTCTGGCTCCCGCCGATACTTTTCACAAAGGTCGATTTTGGTCGGCTGCCGGAGCCGGTTCCCTGATCTACGGCGGTTTCGCTTATGGCCTGTACCAATCCTGGTATAAAGACTACGAACTTACCGGTTTCCATACCTTTGATGATCTGCGGGAATGGCAGCAAATGGATAAAGCCGGCCACATCTTTACCACTCACTTCGAATCCAATTTACTCTACAGTGGGGCTCGTTGGGCGGGAGTGCCCCCGAAAACTGCTCGCTGGACCGCAGTAGGCGCTGCTCTCTGGCTGCAAACCACCGTGGAGGTCATGGACGGCTTCTCGGAGAAATGGGGCTTTTCCTGGAGTGATATGGCCGCCAACCTGGCCGGCGCGGGCCTGTTTGTCGGGCAGGAATACCTCTGGCAGGAGCAAAGGATCCTCTTAAAAGTTTCTTCGGATATCGGGAAGCAATACCCGGAGGAGATCCTGACGACCGCGGATGGCATGCACACGACAACGCTGGCTGAACGTGCAGCCAGTCTTTATGGAAGTAGTTTTGGGGAGCGGTTCATTAAGGATTACAACGCACAGACCATCTGGGCATCCGTCAATATCCGTTCTTTTGCCGGGCCCGCGAACAACTGGCCGGCCTGGCTTAATGTGGCATTCGGCTATGGCTCGGAGAATATGTTTGGCGGTTTCGATAACAAATGGACCGATTCGGATAGTGGTGGCCTGTTCCGATTGTCTACTGCGGATTATCCCCGCTACCGGCAGTACTATCTTTCCCTGGACGTCGATCTTTCGCGTATTAAAACCAAAAGTCGACTGCTCCGGACCTTTCTTCGCTGTATCAATTACGTGAAAATACCCGCACCGGCCCTGGAGATCAACGGTCTGGGACAGGTAAAGGGACACTGGTTGCACTGGTAAACGTCAGCGGACGATAGCCACCGTACCGGTTTCCATCCGATCCTGGAAAACACCCGGTTTTACCTCCCAGGAATACTTCAACGCGTACATATACATTCCCTGTTCCAGCAGCCGCCCGCGGGAGCGTCCGTCCCAGCCGTCTTCCGGTGTCTGCGAGCGGTGGAGTAGTTCGCCCCAGCGATTGAAGATCTGTAGATCATAGCTGGTGAAGGCACAGGTAGCGAAAGCCTGGAACTGATCGTTCACGCCATCACCGTTCGGTGAGAATGCGTTGGGAATGTAATAGGTGCAGGGGCAAAGTCCGAGTTCCAGTTCGATATCGATATCAAACTTGGTGCGGCAGGTAGTGGCCTTCAGCAGGTACTGACCGGGAGCTTTGAGGATCCGCTGGCCGTTAGTAGATCCGTCTTCCCACAAATAGGTGGCCTCCGCAAAAGGAGGGGTAAAAGTCAGGGTATCCACGCATTGGAGCCGGTCCGAAAAATCCATGACCCCGTCGTCCACGGTCTTTTCGCAATAATTCTCGGGATTGAGTCCCAGGTCGATCACCTGCACTTCGGTGGTATCTGCGCTGGAAAATCGCAGATTGGAAACGTTGGCCGATGCGGAACGGAGATCCAGACTGGTGTGTTCCGACAGCACATCTTCGTAAGGGTAACCGGCACAACTGAGGTCCTCTTCCGGTTTCAGCCGGATAATGTAGTCGAAATTACCCTGGTCGTAGTAGGAACCTTTGATGGTTAGCGAGCCATTATCACCCGCCCGGCAGACCGGAGCGGTAAATCGTCCGAAATTATCCAGTTCGAATCCGTATTGTTGTACCAGGGTGCCGTCGGGGGTGAATTCCGCCAGGAGGGGTGCTCCGCCGCTCAGGCCTTCACCGTCGATGGGCTGGGCGTTGACGAGTACCAGGTTACCGTTGGACAGCCGGTCCACACTGGATGCCAGGAAACCCGACGGGATCTCGTCGGATTGCCACTGGACCTGACCGGACCGGTTCAGTTTTATCAGGTATTGACTCGCCCGTTCCGGATTCCTGACGGCCAGCACGTAGCCGTTGCCGCTTTCCACCGGTTTGGAGAGGTTTGCGGCCTCGGGGCTGAGGGAAACGATCTCCTGGCTCCATTCGAGGTTTCCGCTCTCGTTTACCTTATAAACCATATTGCCGTTGACACAGACGAAACTGCCGTCTCCGCAACTGATCGCACCGCCGGCACCGAGCCGGGGGTGGAAGCTTTTCGCCCAATCGATCTGCCCGTCTTCATTCACGACCAGCAGGAAATTACGGGAGCCATTATCGGCGTAATAGCTGCCGAAGACCATCACTTTGCCGTTATGAACGTCCAGATTGTAATTCTGATCGCCATTGGAAGTATCGTAAGTGAACAGGTTAAGGACATTGCCGTCCGGATCGATCCGCATCAGGAAAAGATTATCGAACCCGGTCTGTCCCATAGCGATAGCATCGCCATTGGAGAGTTCGGTAAGATCACTGAAGAAAAGCGCCTGATCCGGGCTTCCGTAAGCTTTGCTCCACGCAATGAGGCCACAGGAATCGTATTTGCTGAGATAAAAACCGTGGCGTTCCCAGTCGGCGGGAGGGAATTTGAGATCATTCCCGATCAGGAAACCGTTGCCCTGTGTGGGGGCGATCGCGTGGTTGTCCCAGGTTTCATACTGGCTCAGGATGTCCAGGAAACTACGTTGGGACCAGGTAACAAATGGGAGAAAGAGTAACAATAGGATTGTTAGCAGATAGTGTTGGGTGCTCATAGCGATGACGTAAGGGAATCGGTTAATGGTAGAATCTGTGTTTTTTGGGCAGCAGTGTAACCGGGGGGAGGGTGTCGATATGGAGGTTAACGCAGGGAACATCGGCCATATTTTTGGCCGGCCGTTAAATTTAGGGAATGGTAGCTTTTTTCCCCGCCGAGGGGTAAGCATGCCGGTTAAATCCAACACTTGCCGGGCCGGCAGGAGATCGCTCACTCCTTAATTCTGAACCGTAAATAGCTTGCTTCCTGCCAATTTTCATTTATATTTCCGCACTTGGATCATTTGAAAAATAATCACATGAGTAAAAAGATCATGTTTATCGATAAGACCCATCCGGTGCTCTGGGAAGCGCTCGTAGCCGCGGGTTATGATTGTGTGAACTATGCGGATAAAGACCGTAAGCAGGTACTGTCGGATTTGGCCCCGTATTATGGGGTCATCGTCAGGAGCCGGATCAAACTGGACCGGGAATTCCTGGACCATGCGGAAAGCCTGCAATTCATCGGTCGCAGTGGCGTCGGACTGGAACATATTGACCTGGAATACGCTGCCGAAAAAGGTATTGCCGTATTACCCTCACCGGAAGGAAGCCGCGATACCGTTGGAGAACACACGGTCGGACTGATGTTGTGCCTGTTGAATAACCTCGCCCGCGCCGATCGGCAGGTGAGAGACGGCCAGTGGATCCGGGAAGGGAACCGGGCTACGGAATTGAAGGGGAAAACCATCGGTATCATCGGTTACGGCAACATGGGAACGGCTTTCGCCCAGCGGCTGCAGGGATTCGAAGTGGAAGTGATCGCCTACGATAAATTCAAGACCAACTACGGCGATGCGCACGCGGAGGCAGTAGATCTGCCGGAACTGCAAGCCCGGGCGGACCTGATCTCTCTCCATATTCCTTACCTGCCGGAAAATCATTATTTCGTAAACGACGCCTTCCTCGACGCTTTCGCCAAACCGATCTTTGTGATCAACACGGCGCGGGGCCTGGTATTAGAAACGGCAGCATTGGTCCGGAAACTGCAAAGTGGAAAAGTACGGGGCGCAGCGCTGGATGTGATCGAATACGAGGAAATGTCCTTCGCCCATCTGGATCCGAACCGGCAGCCAGAGCCTTTCCAGTATCTGCTGCAGGCGGAAAATATTGTGCTCACCCCGCACGTAGCGGGCTGGTCGGATGCTTCCGAGAAGGGGCATGCATTGTCTTTAGTGGAAAAGATCCAAGACGGTTTTAGTGCCTGAAAGTTCTCAGGCTTTTTCTCTTATTTCGAAACGTTTATTCGTTCGTCTATATCGGTATTATACCTGGGCGTTGCCCGGCGAAAAGCTTATTCTTCCTCCCAGGTCGGATTGGGATATTCCCAATCTTCCACCGGGCCGTCCGGTTGCTCCGGTTCGGGAAAGAAAAGCCCGACGGCACCGCCGATGAGGTCTACCACCACGTGGAGAATAATGAGCAGGTAAATTGATCCGGTCAGCACATAAATGGTCCCGAAGATCACCGCCATACCGACGATCTTGTAAATTGCCTGGATGCCCTGGTAGGTATGGACCAATCCAAAGATCACGGCGGGTATGGCTACAGCGAGGATCTGACTGCCGATACCGGTCCCGAACAGACTGACGAAATAGCCGATAAAGAAACCCCGAAATACGATCTCTTCGCAGATGCCGGCGCTAAATGCCAGGGGAATAAAAAATAGGTAGGATTTGAATTTTCGGGGAAGGATGCCGAGTTCCTTGCTTAGTTTCTCTTCTACCTGAGCTCTTCCTTTCGGCGTAGAAATATCCCTTACGGCATCGATCACATAGATGATGAGAAAGGCAATGACGAAACCTACGCTCCATAAATTACCCGTACTGGGCGTCCATTGCAGCCCCAGTGAAGAAAACGGACGATCAAGCCACCACCACAGACCGAGCACGATCAGGGCCATCACCCAGAGGCCGATACTGTTGCCGATATAGAGGCTTTGCCGCATGCGGCTGGTAAAACTCAGGTCTTTTAATTTTTTCTGGGCGCCGACGGTTCGCCAGGGGAGTAAAATGCCCAAAAGTAAAAACAGGATGTGATCAGCCAGGTGCAGGGTAAAGGTTTCAATCATAAGGATACTCGGATATTGGACCGCAAAATAGTTATTTTGGTCAGGTTATTTCCCGATTGGATCGTATACTTGCAGCCCCAAATTTTTAGACTAACCAATATGCGCGGCAATTCCACATCCAGAAAGCCTTACGTTATCGTCTTCAATTTATCGGAAGCGGCTCCGGACATTTTTCTTCCGCTGGCCTTCATCGTGAAGACCGACCGTCACGGTAGCCCAACCTATATTCAGCAACGCGCTTTACCGGACACCTTGGGGGCGTTCCACTTAGAGCTAACGCCAAAGCTCAAACGCTTGTTCGAATTGGTGGAGGAATTGGATCTGGAAACTATCGAAAAACATTTCTGCCCGCCGCGCCGCAAGGTGAAACCCATCGGCACACTGCTCGAAGACCAGGAAGTGAAAAAGGCAGTTTTGATCCATGTCCACCGGCGTCTGGATGAGATCCTGCGCATCTGTGTGGAACAGGGATACGGGATAAGCTGGGAAGCAGAGCGGAAATCACTGGTGGGAGATCTGCTGCTCGAACCCAGCAAACAGGATCTGAAACCGGAACTGTTCTTCGAAAGGACCAGGGAAGGGGTTACCTACCAGTTGCGCCTCCGGGAAGGGCGGCAGGTCTGGCCCATTCACACCAAGGATGTGACCGTACTGACCAACGTTCCGGCCTGGATCATCGTAGGCTATCGTTTGTACCAGGTGGAGCACATCAACGGATTTATGGTCAAGCCCTTCCGGCAGAAAGACACCATTCGTATCCCGCGTTCTTCCGTTCGTACCTATTTTAAACAATTCATTTTTAAGGTGGCTTCCAAAACGGACATCATTGCCGAGGGTTTCGATGTCATGCAATACAACAAGCTGGAGGCCTGCGAACTGGAACCGGTTCGACTGTTGTTCAGCGAAGCCTGGGGGTTATCGGTACATATGGTCTACCAGTTGGCCCGCTTCAACTGGAGCGATAAAAAAGAACAAACTACCAGTCTGAAAATGGGGGAGGGGCAGGATGAGATCTCTATCCTGCAGGTACGGCGGGATAAGGTCGCCGAAGGGATATACATGGCTCAGGTGCGCAAACTCGGCCTGGTCAATCAGGATGGCAGTTATTTCCAACTTCCGAAAGACGCAGAAGCCGAGGACCTGTTGTTTTGGCTGGCTGATCGCCGGAAAGAACTCGAAGAACTGGGCTTTCGCCTGAGATCTCCCCAGTGGGAGGGCAAACCTATCGCCTTATACCGGCCGAGCTTACAACTCAATGCGAGCCAGAATAACGACTGGTTTGATATCCACGGGGAGATTGAGCTTGGTCCGCACCGCATTCCTTTTCTGGAAATTGCCCGCTACATCAAGGCGGAAAACCGCTATTTCCCCCTGCCGGACGGCACCTTTTTCCTGATCCCGGAAGAGTGGATGCACCGTTACCGGGAGGTCGTCGCATTCGGACGGTTTAAAGGAGATAAATTACATCTTGCCAAAAGCCAGTTCACGCTTTTATCCGAACTGGATATCGAAGCCGCCGCTATGGTTGATGTGGCGGAGGTGGAAGCAGATTTCGCATTACCCGACGGATTGCGGGCTGATCTGCGGCCGTATCAGCTGGATGGCGTACGCTGGATGGTTCAGCATTACCAGAACGATCTGGGAGCCTGTCTGGCGGACGATATGGGACTGGGGAAAACCCTGCAGACCATTGCCGTTTTACTATACGCCAAAGAACGCCGGGCGACCGCTGCACCGGCTCAAGTTAACTCGGGGGCGCAACTGGACCTCTTCAGTGCACCGGCGCCCGATATGGATTTCCTGAAACCACTCAATGCCCTGATCATCCTGCCGGCTTCACTCATCTTCAACTGGATGAAGGAGATCGATAAATTTGCTCCGGGACTCAGTGTGTACAATCATACCGGCCCCAAGCGACACACGGACGTTCGTCTCCTTTCCCGTTTTGACGTCATTATTACGACTTACCAGACCGCATTGCGGGACATTGAGTTATTGGAGCGAATGGAATTTGAATACGTCGTGCTGGACGAAAGTCAGCAGATCAAGAACCGGGAAAGCAAGGTGTTCCAGGCGGTGAATAAACTCAACGCCGGTCATAAGATATCGCTGAGCGGTACCCCGATCGAGAATTCCCTGGCGGATCTCTGGTCCCAGATGCAATTCATCAATCCCAATTTGCTGGGCAGTTTCCGCTTCTTCAAAAAAGAGTTCATCACGCCGATCGAGAAGCAGCAGGACGATCTGAAAAAAGACCGCCTGCGTACGATGGTTCAGCCCTATTTGTTGCGACGAACCAAGGAAGAAGTGGCCAGAGACCTACCGCCGCTGATCACAAAGATCTTTTATTCGGATATGGAAGCCGAACAGAAGAAGATCTACGAAAAGGAGAAATCCGCCGCCCGCAACTATCTGCTGGAGAATTTCCTGCCCAACGATCCGCAGTATCGCATTATGGTATTGCAATCTTTGACTAAACTCCGGCAAATGGCGAATCATCCGGCATTAGTGCTGGAGGATTACGGTAAGGAAAGCGGTAAGTTCAAAGATGTGCTGGAACATTGGTCCGTGATCCGAAGAGCCGGACATAAGGCGCTTTTCTTCAGCTCCTTTGTAAAGTATCTGGAGTTATTCCGAACCCAGTTCCAGTCGGAAAAGCAACAGTTCTCCTGGTTAACGGGTAGTTTGAAACCCGAAGAGCGACAACGGGAGATCCAAAAATTCGAATCCGATCCGGACATTGAATCTTTCCTGATCTCCATAAAATCCGGAGGGACGGGGCTGAATCTCACGGCGGCAGATTACGTCTTTATCCTGGATCCCTGGTGGAATCCCACCGTGGAACAACAGGCTATTGCCCGGGCACATCGCATTGGCCAGGATAAACAGGTGATCGCCGTTAAATTTATTACGCGGGATAGTATTGAAGAGAAAATATTAGCGCTGCAGGATAAAAAAGCGCAACTGGCGGAAGATATAATCGGCAATTCCGGAAAAATGGATTTCAGCCGGGAGGATCTGGAATATTTATTATTGTAGGGACGCAATTCCTTACGCCCCTACAATAATGGTTCACCGGATGGTCATCAATGAGCGCCCGGAACGCCACCTACTGCATTGGGCAGGAACGGATACAGGATCAGGAAGACAATAGCTCCGGCGATAAAGCCGACAAAAGCCAGCCAAGCGATCTTTTTCAGATACCAGATAAAGTCAATCCTTTCCATACCCATGGCCGCTACACCCGCAGCGGATCCGATGATCAGCATACTACCACCGGTACCGGCAGAATAAGCGATGAAGTGCCACAGTTTGGCATCGATTGGCTGGGAATACATACCCATCGAGGCCGCCACCAGCGGAACGTTGTCAATAATAGCCGACATAAAGCCTAGTATAATGACGACAACGTCCTGATTTGGAATGGCATTTTGCAGTTGCTCGGCCACATAACGCAGCGCGCCGACGTCACCGACTACCACCGTTTCCAGCGCGGCCACAGCCATCAGGATACCAAGGAAAAACAGAATACTGGACATCTCGATCCGCGACAAAGCTTTGTGCGCCGAATACTGATGTTTGCGTTCTTCGGTAAAGTCTTCTTCCGGGTGGATGTACTCGGAAACCAGCCAAACCACACCCAAACTGAGCATCATTCCCATGTAGGGGGGTAAGTGCGTGATGGTTTTGAAGATCGGTACAAAGATGATACCGCCCAGTCCCAGGAAAAGCATGGTGCGGCTACTCAATAGCTTTTGAGCGACATTGTCGTCCCCGGTATCTTTCATTTCAATTTCCCCTTTGAACGGAGTCATGAAAGAGGCGATATAGAAAGGAACGGCGAAACAAACGATGGAGGGGATCACCAGGTGCTCGATTAGTCCGAAAGTACTTACCCGGTTGCCGATCCAGAGCATGGTGGTCGTTACGTCCCCGATCGGAGACCAGGCACCACCGGCATTGGCCGCAATTACAATGAGCGCTGCGTACCAGAGCCGCTCCGTTTTGTTTTGGATCAATTTTCTCAGCAGCGTGACCAGTACGATCGTAGCGGTCAGGTTATCGATGATAGCCGACAGGATGAAGCCCAGAGCGCCCAGAATCCAGAGCAGGCGCTTTTTGTTTTTGGTCTTTACCCAGTTTTTCAGGATCTCGAAACCGCGGTGCAGGTCGATGATCTCAACGATCGTCATGGCACCGATCAGGAATACCAGGATCTCGGCGGTTTTACCCAGGTGGTGCAACAGGGCATTCACAAAACCCTCTTCGGCTTCGTGTGTTACCCCGTTTGCCAGAGAGTAGACGTGTTCGTGCGTGTCGATAATGGATAAGGAGCCCCCGTGAAAACCTAAAGACATCAGGGCCCAGCACAAGGAACCCATTAATAAGGCCGGTACGGTTTTGTCTAATTTGAGTGGATGTTCAAATACAATAGTAACGTACCCCAGAATAAAGCAAAGTACAATTGCTGTTAGCATGTTGGTTAATAGTTTTGGTCGTATGGCGTAAAAATAGAATTTTCCTTAAGTAGCCTTAGGGTTTTGGGATTTTTTTATTCGAAAAATTCCCGAAGCGCAATCTTTATGGAACTATATAGGCATTATATGAATTGGGACCAATGAATATGGGGAAATGTCAGCATTAAATCCTAATTTTGTGGGTTCAAATAGCATTAAGTGATATGGTTAAAATTGGAGATACGGTTTCTTTTGAGGAGTTTCCCTTACTGCTGGCTCCGATGGAGGATGTGAGTGATCCGCCTTTTCGCGCATTGTGCAAGGAGCAGGGATGCGACATGATGTACACGGAATTTATTTCCGTGGAAGGCCTGATCCGGGACGCGTCCAAAAGTGTGCAAAAGCTGGATATCTACGAAGAGGAACGTCCGATCGGGATCCAGATCTTCGGTGCGGAACTGGATTCCATGCGCCGGGCGGCGGAGATCGTCGAAGAAGCCCAGCCGGAGGTACTGGACATCAATTTCGGCTGTCCGGTCAAAAAAGTGGTCTGCAAAATGGCCGGAGCGGGTATCCTCCAGGACATTCCCCGGATGGTGGAACTCACCGAAGCGATCGTCAAATCAACTAATCTGCCCGTCACCGTCAAAACCCGCCTGGGTTGGGATGAGCAGTCCAAACATATCGTGGAAGTAGCCGAACGCCTGCAGGATGTAGGTATCAAAGCGATCAGCATTCACGGCCGTACCCGCAAGCAAATGTATAAGGGCGAAGCGGACTGGAGCCTGATCGCCAAGGTGAAGGAAAACCCCCGGATCCAGATCCCGGTTTTCGGCAACGGTGATATTGACAGCCCGGAAAAAGCCAAACTCTACCGCGATCGCTACGGCGTGGACGGGATCATGATCGGCCGCGCCAGTATCGGTTATCCGTGGATCTTTCGCGAGATCAAGCACTATCTGGCCACGGGCGAAACCCTGGCACCGCCCACGGTAGCCGAGAGAGTAGATGCGGCCCGCCGGCACCTGAGCCGCTCGCTGGAATGGAAAGGTCCTGTGCTCGGTGTAGTGGAGATGCGCCGTCATTACAGCAATTATTTCAAGGGATATCCCGGGATCAAACCCTTCCGGCACCGCCTGGTGACCGAAATGGAACCGGCGACCCTTTTCGCGACTTTAGATGAAATAGAAGAGGTATTCAGCCAGCAGGAGCTGGAGATGGCCTCCTAGTTGATCATAGAATTAGAAACAGATACAGTGGTATTTGATATTCAGGAACACGAAAGAAAACTGTTTATCCAGATCGGGGAAACAGCCAGCGAATTAGATTATCCGGCCTATGTAGTGGGAGGCTATGTCCGGGACCGGCTTCTGGCCCGGCCGTCTAAAGATATTGATATTGTATGTGTAGGCAGCGGTATACGGCTGGCCCAGAATGTAGCGGCCAAAATGAGGCCCATTCCGCGCACCACGATCTACCAGCGCTTCGGTACCGCAATGATCAAACACCGCGATATAGAAGTGGAATTTGTTGGTGCCCGTCGCGAATCCTACCGCTCGGATTCCCGCAAACCGGCCGTGGAAGAAGGTACCCTGGAAGACGATCAGAATCGGCGTGATTTTACCATCAACGCCCTGGCGGTCAGCCTGAACGATGCGGACTTCGGAATGATCATCGATCCTTTCAATGGCCTGCAGGACCTCGAAGATAAGATCATCCGCACTCCGCTCGAACCAGGCAAAACCTTTTCGGATGACCCCCTGCGCATGATGCGGGCGATCCGGTTTGCGACCCAGCTGGGTTTTACCATCGAAAAACGGACCCTGGACGCCATCGAAAAATACCGGAGCCGGATCAAGATCGTGTCCATGGAGCGGATCACCTCGGAGCTGAATAAGATCATTTTGTCCTCCGAACCTTCTGTCGGATTCAAATTGCTGGAAAAGACCCGATTACTGGAATTGATCTTCCCCGAGTTCGTCGCTCTGAAAGGCGTGGAAAAACGGAACGGGATCGGCCACAAGGACAATTTCTACCATACACTGGAAGTATTGGACAACCTGTCCCGAAAAAGCAAAGACCTGTGGCTGCGCTGGGCGGCCATCCTGCACGATATTGCCAAACCACCCACGAAGCGTTTCCACCCGGAATACGGCTGGACCTTTCACGGCCACGAAGTGGTCGGCGCTAATATGGTGCCGAATATCTTCCGGCGTTTTCGGCTGCCGATGGATGGCAAAATGAAGTTTGTGCAGAAAATGGTGCAACTGCACCTGCGTCCCATCAGTCTGACCAAGGAGAATATCACGGATTCCGCGGTGCGCCGCTTGTTGTTCGATGCCGGCGACGATATCGACAAACTTATGCAGTTATGCGAAGCGGATATTACGTCCAAAAATCCGCGTAAAGTCCAGCGTTATCTGGAGAATTACGAAATGGTCCGGGAAAGGCTGGCGGAAGTGGAGGATAAAGACCGGCTGCGCAATTGGCAACCTCCGGTTTCCGGAGAGGACATCATGGCCACCTTCGGTCTAAAACCTTCGCGCGAGATCGGGCTCATCAAAAATGCCATCCGGGAAGCTATTCTGGACGGAGAGATACCGAACGAGCGGGAAGCGGCGGTCGCGTTTATGCTGGAGAAGGGTAAGGAGATGGGACTGGTTGCTCAATAGAGTCCTGAACCTTTCTCCTGAGGCTCTGGGTTGTTGGTCGAATTCACTTGAAAACAACAACCTATCAAGAAGCGATCATATATCAACAAAAAAAACGGTCTTTAGTGAGTCAGTTGCCACTAAAGACCGTTTTTATGCGGTAGGTACCGGAACTAGATGTGCAGTCTGCTTTTTCTGGCGAGCAGTTCCGCTTCCGATTCCTCTCTTTCCGGATCGGGTACGCAACAGTCTACCGGGCAAACCGCAGCACATTGCGGTTCTTCGTGAAAACCTACACATTCGGTACATTTATCGGGAACAATGTAGTACAAGTCGTCCGAGATCGGCTCCTGTGCATCATCCACTTCCACTTCCTGGCCATTCTCCAGTTCATAGGAACCTGATACATTGGTTCCGTCCTGGATCGCCCATTCAATTCCGCCTTCGTAAATAGCGTTATTCGGGCACTCCGGCTCGCAGGCTCCACAGTTGATGCATTCGTCCGTAATCATTATAGCCATGAGCAAAAATCATTTTTGTGTTACATCTTCGTAACACTTTACCGTTAGTATTGTTTTTCAGCGGGCAAAAATAGGCAAAAGGAAAATAAGATGGGTGAGGAAGTTCAGCTAATTTTCTAAAGAGTGTTTTTGTAGGTGAGTGGACCCGCTGCTTTGTCGCCTATTCCCAGGGGATTCGGATATTTTTTGCCAAAAAACTTTAAAAAAAATCCTCATTTGATTTTTTGGCACGCTTTTTGGAAATGTATAAGTAAAATGCTTTAATAATGATTTGTTAAAAATAGCTAATCTCCGGAAAGACAGTCAATTCTAAGGTCGTCGTTGTAATTAGGAAAACTGTCAGAGATTAAAAGATTTTGGTAGTTGCTTTTCGTTTCGCTCCGATATAGTTGATATCGGAGCGATTCTGTTTTAGAGCAGATCCTACCGGCCACAGCTTATCTTAACTCTTTCCGCCACACCAGTTTCAATCCGGACCACTGTTCATCCACCGCACAAACTTTGATGTCCACCAATCCCAGGGGCAGGGCCACTTCCCGGATCGAATCTTCGGTGATATCCGTCGGAATCTTAGAGCTTTTCTTGTACCAGGACACCCAGATCATACCATTTTTTTGGATCAGGTCCTTCAGCCAGAGCAGGTCAGCGGTCAATTGTTCTTTATTCCGGGCGAAAAGATGAATGAAATCCAGCCCGGGACCGGCCGCTTTCCGGACATCTACCGCTTCCGGCAGTGGCCCGAGCAGATCGCTGTAATGATCGGGTGCTGCGTGAAAATAGACCGAGAAGCCAGGTTTAATGCCGAGCTTTTTTACCAGTGGAGTTGCGGAGTATCCGGACACTTTAAATGATTTTGCGAAAGCAGTGGAAATAGTAAATATACGTCGCCAATAAAGATAAAACCTTGACGGCGGACCGTAAAATTAAGGAGATTTTAAGCTAGGGATAAGCCGCTTTTTAGATTTCCGGGAGTAAATTTGTAGACGTAGAGTTCCGAATTATGCGAATTTTAGTAATTGAAGACGAAGCGGGTATTGCCAGTTTCCTGAAACAGGGCCTGGAAGAAGAGACTTTTGTGGTGGACCTTGCAGACGATGGGATCAAAGGGCTCGACCTGGCCACTTCGGAAAGTTATGACTTGTTACTGGTGGATTGGATGCTTCCAGGTATGAGTGGTATTGAGGTGTGCCGCCAGTTTCGAAAGCAGGATTCAGTCACGCCGATCATATTCCTTACGGCGAAGGATACCGTTCAGGATACGGTTTTTGGCTTGCAGATGGGGGCTAATGACTATATCAAAAAACCCTTTCATTTTGAGGAGCTGCTGGCCCGGATCCAGGTGCAGTTGCGTCCGAAAAGCGGTGAAGATACCAAGCTCACCCTCGGCGATATCACCCTGGATCTGGAGACCCACCAGGTACTGAAAGCGGAAGCGGAAATCGCCCTGACCCACAAGGAATTCGCATTGCTGGCTTACCTTTTGCGCAATAAGGGCAAGGTATGCCGCCGGACGCGGATCATTGAGAATGTCTGGGATATTCACTTCGATTACAACACCGGGGTGATCGACGTTTATATCAATGCGCTACGTAAAAAGCTGAATCTCAATAAAGAGGAGGATTACATTCAGACCATCCGTGGGGTGGGGTATATTGCCAAAGAAATCGAATAGCGTTCACGGAACATGAACTTATCTTTCAAAAATCGGATTGCACTTCACTATCTGATCGCTACGGCAACACTGACCGCAGTGGTTTTCGTTATCATTTTTCAGGTAGTGCGAAGTTCGGTTTATCTCCACGTAGATAACGATCTGCTGTACGAAGCCTACAAACACACCAAGCTGATCAAGCTCGAGGGGGATCAGGTGATCTTTAGCAATAAGGCGGAATGGGAGGAGCGGGAGCACCGCGAAGCCGAAGTGAATCCGGTATTTCTACAAGTGGTGGGACTACAAGGTGAGGTGATGGATAAATCTCCCAACCTCAAGGAAGACTTTCTGGATTTTGGTGAAACGACCGTCGCGTCCGAGCCATTTGACGCCCTGCTGAAAGACCGAAGTATCCGGCAGGTACAGGTCCCGCTCAACTTTAACGACCGGCAGAAAGGCTATCTGGTAACGGCGATGTCCCTGGAGAACAGCCTGGCGGTACTGGCCCGCCTGCAGATGATCCTTCTGTTTACTTTCCCGTTTGTATTGCTGCTGCTTTTCTTTATTACCCGGATGATCGCGGCTCAGAGCATCCGACCGATCAGTGTCATCACCCAGACGGCGGATAATATTACCCGCAATAACCTCAACGAACGGATAGAACTGCCCAAGAACCGGGATGAATTGTTCTCCCTAACCACTTCCATCAACCGATTACTGGATCGACTGGAACAGGCGTTGGAGCGCGAAAAGCAGTTCACCGCCGATGCGTCCCACGAATTGCGTACACCACTCACCGTTCTGAAAGGTACCCTCGAAGTGTTGATCCGCAAACCCCGTGAACGGGAGGAATACGAGTCAAAAGTACAGGATGCGATCCAGGAGATCAACCGGATGGGCCATTCGGTGGAACAATTACTGACCCTGGCCCGGGTGGACAATATGCGGCGCATCAACAACCAGCAGGAGATCAATCTGGTCGTACTACTGGATGAGATCGTACAGCGTTACAGCAAATCCATCCAACAAAAAGATATCAAATTTCGGATTGAGAATGGTCCCTCTACCGTTATTTATTCCGATCCCAATCTGGTCGATCTGTTGATGGACAATATCGTTTCCAATGCGGTAAAATATTCCAAAGAAGGAGGCGCTGTTAATATCTCTTTCCAACAGGTGGAAGAATGCCTGGTCTGCAAAGTCAGCGATGAAGGCATCGGGATCAGGTCCGAGGATATAGATAAGGTCTATACGCCCTTCTTCCGCTCGGACGCCCTATCCCACAAAAAGATCGGCGGCAACGGCCTGGGACTGGCCATCGTCAAAAAGATCGGTGAATTGATCCAGGTCCACGTGGATCTGCAAAGCCAATTGGGCAAAGGCACCCAGGTAAATCTGAGCTTTCCGCTGGCGGGCTTCCAAAATTAAGCAAATCTTAAGGATGAATTTAGGCGGGTTTTAGATGCGGACCGGCATATTTGTAATCTATTTAATCGCTACAAATATGTTAGAGCAACTCATTGGTTTCAGTATCCGCAATAAGCTCATTATTGCACTTTTCACCACCAGTATCGTTGGTTTTGGAATTTATGCTTTGCTCAACATCCCGATCGGAGCAGTTCCTGATATCACCAATAATCAGGTACAGGTGATCACCACTTCCCGCAATCTTTCCACCCAGGATGTAGAACAGTTCATTACCTATCCGGTGGAGCTGGAAATGGCCAACCTGCCGGGCGTGAAAGAGATCCGTTCTATTTCCAAGTTTGGCCTTTCCGTGGTAACGATCGTTTTTGAAGACCGGATGGGCACTTACCTGCCCCGGCAGCTGATCGCCGAAAAGATCAAAAGCGCGGAGGAAAACATCCCGGCCGGTTTCGGCAGTCCGTTCATGGGGCCGGTCTCCACCGGTCTGGGAGAGATCTACCAGTACATCCTGGATGTAGAGCCCGAATATGCCGATCAGTACTCGCCCATGGAATTGCGGACCATTCAGGACTGGATCGTTCGCCGGCAGCTTTCCGGTATTCCCGGAGTGGTGGAGGTAAATACCTGGGGCGGGTTTCTCAAACAGTACGAAGTAGCGGTAAATCCCGAAAAACTCAAGGGCGCAAACCTGACCGTTGCCGAAGTTTACGCTGCCCTCGAAATGAATAACAACGTAGCCGGTGGCGGTTATATAGAACGCACGAATGAAAGTTATTTTATCCGGGGTGAAGGACTGGTGGGTTCCATCCAGGATATCGAAAATATAGTAGTGGCCAACCGCGAGGGCATACCGGTTTACGTCCGGGACATTGCCCGGGTGGGTTTCGGCAGTGCCACCCGTTTCGGAGCGATCACGGGCAACGGCGAAGGAGAAAAGGTGCTGGGGCAGGTAATGATGCTGAAGGATGCCAATTCCAAAGCGGTAATCGACCGGGTCAAGGAACGGGTCGCGGCTATTCAGCACACCCTGCCGGAAGGCGTTTTTATCAATCCCTTCCTGGAGCGTAGCGAACTGATCGGTAAAACTACTTTCACCATTACCGAAAACCTGGTACTCGGCTGTTTGATCGTGATCTTTGTGGTGGTGATCCTGCTGGGGAATCTGCGTTCCGGCCTGGTGGTCGCTTCGGTTATTCCGCTTAGCCTGTTATTTGCCTTATCGCTGATGTATATTTTCGGGGTAGATGCCAACCTGATGAGCCTGGGAGCGATCGACTTCGGGATCATTATCGACGGTGCCGTGATCATCGTCGAATACATCGCCTATAAGATCACCGCCCGGCGGGAGGAAATCCTGGCGCTGGACCGGTCGGACCGGCAGGAAGCGATCGACAGCATTACCCTCACCGGCGCCAACAAAATGATGCGATCGGCCATTTTCGGGCAGTTGATCATCATGATCGTGTTTATTCCGATCTTATCATTGGCTGATGTGGAAGGCAAAATGTTCCGGCCGATGGCGCTGACCTTCTGCTTTGCCCTATTAGGAGCCATGATCCTCTGTTTTACTTACGTGCCCATGATCTCGGCGGTATTTCTGAAGCCGGCTAAACAGGATAAAAAGAATATTTCCAAACGTATTATGGGGGCTCTGGACCGCCTTTATACGCCGGTCATCCGAATGGCCCTGAATGCCCGGGCGATCGTGATCGCCCTGGCGATTCTCCTGCTGGTGGTGACCGGTATTGTATTCTCCCGGATGGGAGGTGAATTTGTGCCTACTCTGGATGAAGGTGACTTTGTGATCCAGCCGGTCCTGAAAACCGGTACTTCCCTCGGTAAGACCGTGGAGCTGACCACTCAGATGGAAAAGGTGCTTAAGACTTTTCCCGAAGTGCGGCAGGTCGTGACGCGCATCGGTGCGGCCGAAGTACCGACGGATCCCATGTCTATGGAGGAAAGTGATGTGATCATTACCCTGATCCCAAAATCCGAATGGACCACGGCCGAAACCAAAGACGAACTGGCGGAAAAATTCAAGGAAGCACTTTCCATCCTGCCGGGGATTGAATACGAATTTACCCAGCCGATCGAGATGCGGTTCAACGAGCTGATCACCGGAGTTCGGGCGGACCTGGCCATCAAGATCTTTGGTCAGGACCTGGATCTGCTCTACGAGAAAGGCCTGGAGGTGAAAAATTTGATTGAGAATGTACCGGGAGCTGCGGACATCACCCTGGAAAAAACGGCCGGCTTGCCCCAGATGAGTGTCCGTTACGATCGGGCGAGTATCGCGCGCTACGGATTAAATGTGGCGGACCTAAACCGGGTTATTTCCATGGGATTTGCCGGACTGGAAGCAGGCAGTGTATTTGAAGGCGAGAAACAGTTTGATCTGGTGATCCGTTTTGAGGAAGATTTCCGGGACAATATCGATCATTTGCGGAATACCTACGTACCGCTTCCGGGAGGCGGTCAGATCCCGCTGCGGGAGCTCGCGGAGATCAAATACACCAAGGGACCGGCCAAGATCTCCCGGGATGATACCCGACGCCGGATCGTAGTCGGCGTCAACGTCCGTAATCGTGACCTGGAGTCCGTAGTGGAAGATGTGCAGGCACTCATTGAGGAGCACATTCGTCTGCCAACCGGATACGAGGTTACTTACGGCGGGCAATTTGAAAACCTCCGGGCGGCCCGTCAACGATTACTGATCGCGGTGCCGGTAGCCCTGGTGCTTATCTTCATTCTGTTGCACTTTGCCTTTCAGTCCCTGAAAGAAGCGCTGATGGTCTATACAGCTATTCCGCTGTCATCAGTGGGGGGCGTCTTTCTGCTTTGGTTCCGGGATATGCCTTTTAGTATTTCTGCCGGGGTCGGGTTTATTGCCCTTTTCGGAATTGCCGTGCTGAACGGTATCGTACTGATCGAGCATTTTAAGGAATTGAAACACCAGGGCATGGATGACATCAAAGAGCGGGTGATCACCGGTACACGGCAGCGACTGCGGCCCGTTCTGCTGACGGCCTCCGCAGCTGCGCTTGGATTTTTACCAATGGCGATCTCTACTTCCGCGGGTGCCGAAGTCCAGCGACCACTGGCAACGGTAGTGGTCGGCGGGTTGATCACGGCTACCTTGCTTACCCTGATCGTATTACCGGTTCTGTATTCGATCTTCGATAGCCGCCGACCGGTAAAGATGGATCCGAAAGCGATCACAGCGGTACTGTTTATCGCGGCTATGAGCCTGGCAATACCGGGCCAGGCCCAGGAATCAGTACGGATCAACAGCCTGGAAGAAGCCATTAGCCTTGCCGAGGCTAATAACCGTGATCTGCAGGTCCATACCCTAAAGATCGAACAGCAGACCAGCTTGTTACCCTCGGCCTTTGAGCTGGAAAAGACCCATGTCTATTACAACTTCGACCAGAACAATATTGCCCCGAACGGCTTTCCGCTAAAGGTCTGGGGCATCCAGCAGAACATTCCCTTTCCAACGATTTTTGGATTACAAAAAGAGTTGTTAAATAATCAGGTCGAACTGGCCCGCCAGGAATACGCGATCGCCCGCCGATCCCTGAGTCGGGAAGTTGCTAAGGCCTATTATCAGATCGTTTATCTGCAACATCTGGCTGGCGAATACCAGGCACTGGATACGCTTTACGCTAATTTTGCCCGCTCGGCCGACCGAAGATTCGAATTGGGAGAGACCAATTACCTGGAACGCCTCACCGCTCAGACGCAGCAGCAGGAAATCCGGCTGATGATCAACCAGAACCAGCAGGCGATCGCTGCGGCTTATCTGGAACTCAACCGTTGGATCCAGACGGATCGGGCATATCGGGTCACGGAAGATCAATTATCTCCCATGGCTGCTACTCAGCGGACCGCCTTTTCCGACCTGCCCGGCTTTCAGTACTACCAAAAAGGAGGTGAGCAATCCCTGATCCGGGAGCGGCTGGCGCGTCAGAAATTATTGCCGGACCTGCAACTCGAATACTTTCAGGGTAGCAACCAGAACCGCGAGGGTCCGGTTTTCCGCGGTTTCCAGGTGGGGCTCAGTGTGCCGATCTGGTTTAAGGCGCAGAAAGCCCGCGCGGAAGCGGCCACGGTGGAAGGGCTATGGTGGCAGGCCCAGGCGGACAATTTTTCTTACCGGCTCGAAGCCCGGCAACAGCAATTGCTGGCCGAATTGGAACAGCACCGCCAGGCCCTCGATTTTTACAATGAGAACGGGGCGACGCTTGCGGCGGAATTGCAGAAAACTGCGGAACGGAGTTTTCGGGAAGGTGAGATTGACTTTTTTCAATACATACTGAGCCTGGATAAGGCCCGCAAGATCGAGATCGATTATCTACACAATCTGTACCAGTATAACCTGATCGTTCTGGAGATCAATTACATCACCAATTGATACCAATTAATCATGAAAAATATACTAACCATTTGCGCTCTGGTGTTTCTGTTGGCTGCCTGCGGTCAGGATACGGAGAAAGAAGAACTGTCTACCGCACCGGCCTCGGTCGACCTGCCGGTGGCGGATAATGAGATCATCGTCACCAAAGAGCAATTTGCTATGGGAGAAATGGAAACCGGCAGCCTGTCATCCGCCGTTTTCCCCTTTACAATTTCCGCGAACGGCGTCATCGATGTGCCTCCCAAAAGCCGGGCGGCCGTCAGCGTCTATTACGGCGGCTACATTAAGGGGCTGGACCTGCTACCCGGGCAACGCATCCGCAAAGGCCAGGTACTGTTCACGCTCGAAAACCCCGATTTTGTACAGATGCAACAGGATTACCTGGAAAGCAAGGCGCAGTTGGGGTATTTAGAGTCCGATTTCGAGCGACAGAAGACCCTGGCGGCCGAGAATATCGCCTCGCAGAAAAACTTTCTGAAGGCCGAATCGGATTTTCAGGTCCAGCAGGCCCGTATCGAAGGGCTGAAGAAAAAGCTGCAGATGCTCGGCGTAGATATCGATAGGGTAGAGGGCCGGGATTTTGTTTCTACCGTGGCCATTTATGCGCCCATCAGCGGTTTCATTACCCGCGTGAATGCCAGCAGCGGTAGTTTCCTCAATGCTTCGGACGTGGCACTGGAAATTACGAGTACGGATCACCTGCATCTCGAACTGGATGTTTTCGAAAAAGATGTCCACCTCCTGCGGGAAGGCCAGAAGATCCAGTTTCGGGTACCGGGCTCAAAGGGAGTTGTCTATGGGGCCACTGTCCACCTGATCGGTAGCATCGTGGAGGGGGAAAACCGCATTGTACGGGTGCACGGACACCTGGAAGATGAGCGGAATCAGAACGGCCTGATCCCGGGAATGTACGTGGAAGCGATGATCGAAACGGCTATTGATTCCGTTATGGCCCTGCCGGAATCGGCGGTCGTCAGTCTGGAAGAGGATGCCTACATTCTGGTACAGCGTAATCAGTCTGCGGAAGCTTATACTTTCGAACGGCAACTGGTAGAAACCGGACGTACGGTAAACGGTATGACCGAGATCCGGAGTGCCATCGATGTCAGCGATCCCGTCCTCATCAAAGGAGCGTTTAACCTGATCATGGAATAAAGATCGTTTACCAAGTGCTACCGGCAGCGGAATCTGCCGGTAGCACTTGGTATTTAAAATTCAAATTCCAGTGTTTCCTTACCGCTGAGTGCCTTTTCCTGCCCATCGTAGACGAATCTGCCGGTGATCCCCTCGGGCAGTTTAATCGTAAAATGATCTTTCCCATTCTCTTTCCGGTAAGCTACTTCGAGCGTGCCGTCCGGGTGAGGCATACTGGCTGTAAACTGTTCCAGATCGCCGGGATATGGCTGGATCAGGACCTCCTTGAAGCCGGGACCGTCCGGACGAATGCCGGCCACCGTGGCCAGCAGGTCGTAATTCGGACTGGCGCTCCAGGCGTGGCAATCCGAGCGGGTCGGATCCGGTTTTTCGGCAAAGGTGGTCAGCCCGAGGTCGAGCATATCAAACCAGGGCTGCAGGGCCTGCAAATAGCGGTTGCCCATTCCCGTCTGAAAAAGGGCCTGCATCAGGTAAAAACGATAGTAGAACGTCACCTGGATCAGATCTTCCTCCTGCATGCTTCGCTCCAGTAAAGCGGCCTGCTCACCGGCCGGAACCATATTACTGAGAATAGCCATGATGTTGGCGTGCTGACTGTAGGTCTCTTTGTCCGGCGTATCGGCAAATAGTTGCCGTTTTTCATCCCAGCAGTGTTCCCTGATCGCTGCCTTGAGCCGACTCAGCCATTCCCGGTATTCGTCAGCCAAATGCTCTTCACCGAACTGCTCCATCAGGGGAATAGCCGCCTGCAGGGTGTAGGCCAGTTGCAAACTCAGGATACTGCTGCCTCCGTCCGTCGGTGGAACGCCACCTTCATCCCGCACCGGATCCCAGGGCCATTCATCGGTCCAGTCGACGAAATTCCAGAATTTGGTCGTCCCCAGCAGTTGGGTTTCCGGATCGATCTGCTCCTGATGCCATTCCAGCACCGTGCGAATTCCGGGAAGCATGGACTTTACAAATTCATCATCCGAACGGTGCATCCAGTAGTCGCTTACCATGTGTATCCAGAACAGTGAATAGGGGGGGATGATCTGACCGAGATAAGCGGGATGCCGACTCATGGTCAGTCCGTTGGCCAGGCGGGAATCATCGTAGGTCCGGATCGCTTTGCGCATCAGTCGATCGTCTCCTGACACGTACAGGGAGATCAGCGCCTGAATGCGGGTATCACCCACATACTGGAGTTGCTCGTAATAGGGGCAATCGTAGTACGTCTCACCGGCACAGAGCTCGGCGGTACGCCAGCCCACATCCCAAACGTCGCTGATCTGAGGTTGATCGCACTGGAAGACCGCTTTTTCTTCGAAGGGATAGCCGGTGCGCTTGCTGTAGAATTTTTCGATCAATAAGGGCTTTTCGGTAGTCGTTATCGTCATATTGATGTACCGCCAGGTCCGGAACCAGGGAGTGGTAAACAATCGCCGACGCCCGCCGTCCGGCAGGAAGCGATCAAAGTATCCCTGTACGGTTTTTCCCTCGATCTCATTGCGATTACCCTTCAATCCCTTATCGTCAAACATCGCTTCTGCGTATTCCAGTTTGATGCTACTGCCGGCCCCCTGGCTTACCTGCAGGTAGGGATATGCGTTGGTGAGATAAGTCTGATCCAGTAATATCTCAATAGTGGTGTCGGCGGGAATGATCATCAAACCATTCTGCAGGAAAGGTATGGTCGCTCCATCCCGCCGCTGCTGAATGAGACCTTCCATTTCTTCGTACATCAGGGGGATTTCCCGGGGAACCAGTTCCCAGGTGAATTCCGTGCCGTTACCCCGGGGATGGGCGTTACGGATGTTCCTGGCGTTTACCCAGGCCGAATCGTCATAGTCGGGTTGCTCCCATCCCCAGGGATGGTTTTTTCCGTCGATCTCCAGCCGCGGACCGGTGACCAGATAGGCGTTCAGCCGTTCGCGCGCCCCGGTAAGCGGCTTATAGGAGCGATTCTGGATCACCAGCCAGTCCTTTCCGGTATTGAGGTACTGGAAGTCAGGATGCTCTGCCTGTAGCAAAAAAGCTGTCCGCAGACTGATCTGGAAAACCGGACGATCCAGGCCGTAATTCCAGACCTGAGCGGCAATCGTATTTTTTCCGGCACGTAAAAAGGGTGCAATATCGATCGTTTCGAATCGCCAGTGTAAAATATCTCCCCGGGATGGCCCGGCCACCACAAAAGCGCCGTTGATCCAGAGCCGGTAGCGGTTGTCGGCGGAAAGGTTGACCAGCACCTGATGGGGAATGGTATCCAGATCGAAGGATTTCCGGAAATGGAACACACCGAAATCATAAGCGGAGGCAGTAGGGTGGGAGATCCACTGGGCCGGCCAGCCGTAGGTCAGCCGTTCTTCCGAAGCCTCGAAATTTTTGACGGCCTGGCTAAAAGCCGGTGTACACAGGCCGAAGAGTAGGAGGGCTAGAGGTATAGACAGAAAGCATCTCATATATTCAAGTTGGTTTTTTATATCAGTATTTTACTCAGTTAGAATTTTCTTTACTGTTTATTTTCTATAAACAAAGAATAAACGCAAGATAGCAATAGCTGCCAAAAAAAATTGCAGAGGAGTACTGTGTTCCTAATTATCCGAAGCAGGCTATTTCTCCGGCAGGCCTGGATGAAGCATATCTCCGGCTCTTTGATACAAAAAAGGCCGGGATATTGAGTATCCCGGCCCGATCGTATTTATATCGAACAACATCCGGCGCGCCGGATGCAGTATACATTACAAGTGCACTACTTCATCGTAGGCAGCTGCGGCTGCTTCCATAATGGCCTCACTCATGGTGGGGTGGGGGTGTATGGATTTGACGATCTCGTGACCGGTAGTTTCCAGTTTGCGGGCAACCACCACTTCGGCGATCATTTCCGTTACATTGTAGCCGATCAGGTGCGCTCCCAGCCACTCTCCGTATTTCGCGTCGAAGATCACTTTCACGAAACCTTCTTTGTGACCGGCGGCACTGGCCTTTCCGGAAGCCGAGTACGGGAATTTTCCGACTTTAATATCGTAACCGGCATCTTTGGCCGCCTGCTCGGTATAACCAACGGAGGCAACTTCCGGCACACAGTAGGTACAGGATGGAATGTTGTTGTAGTCGATCGGCTGCGGGCTCAATCCGGCGATCTTTTCTACACACAGGATCGCCTCCGCACTGGCCACGTGGGCGAGGGCCGGACCGGGAATAATATCCCCAATGGCGTAAATTCCGGCTACATTCGTGTTGTAATACTCGTCCACCAGCACCAGGCCGCGGTCGGTTTTGATACCCAGTGCTTCCAGTCCGATATCTTCGGTGTTTGGCGTTACGCCGGCTGCAGAAAGCACTACGTCACACTTGATCTCTTCGGTCTTGCCGTCTTTGCGACTCTTCACGGTCACTTTGCAACCGCGACCACTCGTATCTACTTTTTCAACGGAAGTATTGCCCAGTACATTGATGCCTTTTTTCTTGTAGATCTTGCTCAGTTCTTTGGAAATATCCGCATCTTCCCGCGGTACCAGTCCCTGCTCAAGGAATTCCACAATAGTTACTTCCGTCCCGATAGAGTGGTAGAAATAGGCAAATTCCACCCCGATGGCACCGGCGCCCACCACAACCATTTTCTTAGGTTGTTTTTCCATGGACATGGCCTTGCGGTATTCGATGATCTTTTTGCCGTCGATTTTCAGATTGGGTAGTTCTTTAGCGCGACCTCCGGTAGCCAGAATAATGTGCTTGGCCTCGTAGCTCGTCTTCTTTCCGTCCTTATCGGTCACTTCCACCTTCTTGCCGCGAAGCAAACGACCGGTACCTTCGATTACGGTGATCTTGTTCTTCCGCATCAGGAAGCTGATCCCTTTGCTCATGCCGTCAGCAACACCCCGGCTGCGGCTGATCATTTTATCGAAATCAGGTTGGGCATCCTTCACTTGAATTCCGAAGTCTTCTGCGTGCTGAATATATTCGAACACCTGAGCGCTCTTCAGCAGGGCTTTGGTGGGAATACAACCCCAGTTGAGACAGATTCCGCCCAGAGATTCCCGCTCTACGATGCCAACTTTCATCCCAAGTTGAGCTGCTCGAATCGCCGCCACATAACCTCCCGGGCCACTGCCGATAACAATAAGGTCGAAGTTCATATCTTTTATTTTAATAGTTCGGAAATGTAGTATTAGTCTATTTTGGAAACAGGTCCTTCGGGCTCTTGGTTTTAAACTGCAGGTCAAGTATCAGTACAGTTCGCCGAAAAACGCGGCAAAGATATCAATTATGATAATTTTATTAGGTCTTCCGGTATATTATCTTTGCCCACTGAAATTTGGAAACACCTCCGTATCTCATGAAAAGACTCAAGACCTACACCTTACTGCTCCTGTTGTTTTCCGGAATGACCGCCTGTGGCAACGATACCGCTTCGGCATTGCACCAGCATGTTCAGGGATTCTGGAAGGTACATCAAATCCAGCAAAACGGCGAGTCCAACGACATGTACGCCGAGATCAATGACTCCATCATTCTGTATTGGTACGATCGAAGCAGCTATATTTTTCCCTACGGCTACCGCATTGAGGACAACCAGCTGGTCGTCTGGTTGCAGAACGATTCTCTGTCCCGGCCCAAGGCGATCGGCACGCTCAGCGTATCGGACGCAGATCACTTTACTCTGGTCAACGACGGGCAGCGACTCGAATACCAGCGCGTAAGCTTTGATAAATTTGAAGAGGAGACCGGCCGCAAATGGAAGGGAATCGATTAGAGAAAGAACGGCTGACTTGGAGACCGGAAATCACCCCATCCCCCCATCCCCTTGTCTCCCCATCACCTTATCTCCAAGTCCCCATGTCTCCTCCATCTCCCCACCACCTCAAACCTGCATTCTACTGATTACCAGCGCTTACCAGACACCATTTGGCAATCAGGCCTGCATTTGGCTTTTCAACAATAATTTGACGAAATCCACATTTTTGGACAATCTTCACATTTGACTTATTTAATTGAATATCAATTCAGTGTGCTTGTTTGATTCGAAGTTATCCACAAATTGTTAATAACATTTTTTGCAAGCTACTTTACAGCAAATTAACTTGCAGGGCCAATGGTTATCCTACGGTTTATACCCTCGCTTTCAACAAAATTGTAAAAAGACAGAAGGAGATAAAGCTAATGATCTGTTATTCAGTTATAACGCATTTCGCCCTCCTCTTTACCATCACCAGGGAAATAATCCGGGAAAAGGGAATCAGGTGTAAATCCTGAACAGTACCCGCTGCTGTAAGCTCTGCGATTGGTTTCACAGAGATACCACTGCTTCGGAAACGGGGTGGGAAGGTTGTGAAAACGGGAGCAAGTCAGAATACCGGCCATTGGATCATTTGTTTAACTGCGAACTTTCGGGAAAAAAGGTTGCGTGGTGACTGCCGCCGAGCTGCTGTCTGGGGCCCGGCCGTGCACACCCATCTCCTGAGCACTCCTGAATCGTACAAAAACCTTGCTGATGAGCCGAATATTTGAACGCCGCCTGGCTTACAAGCCATTCGAGTATCCGGAGGTAATGGATTTTATCAATCCGATCAATCAGACCTTTTGGGTGCACAGTGAAGTCGATTTTACCGGAGATATCCAGGATTTTAAGGTAGATCTGAATCCGCAGGAGCAAAATGCCATTAAACGGACGTTGCTGGCCATCGCTCAGGTTGAAGTGGACGTCAAAAGCTTCTGGGGTAATCTCTACCAACATTTGCCGAAACCGGAATTCAACGGGCTGGGCAGTACCTTTGCCGAATGTGAGTTCCGGCACTCCGAAGCCTACGCCCGTCTGCTGAATGTGCTGGGCCTGGAGGACGAATTCGAAAAGAACCTGCAATCCGGCATGCTCCTGGAGCGGATCAATTTCCTGCGTAACCGCGCCGATGGGGTCGAATTAGAATCACCGGAACAGGCTTTCGGCCTGAACCTTATCACCTTTTCCATTCTGGTGGAGAACGTTTCCCTGTTCAGCCAATTTGCGACGATCCTGTCGTTCACGCATTTCCGTGGGTTGCTGAAAAATACCAGCAACATCATTGCCTGGACGAGTAAGGACGAACAACTGCACGCCAATGCCGGCATCTACATTTTCCAGCAGATCATTAAAGAAAATCCCAGCTGGCTAAGCGAAAAATACGAGTCGGTGATCTACGACACCGCCCGGAATTCCATCGAGCAGGAAGGCCGCATCCTGGACTGGATCTTCGAAGCCGGCGAACTCGACCACCTGCCAAAGGCCAGACTGCTGAACTTCATGAAGTACCGCATCAATACCAGCCTGGAACAGATTAACCTGCAACCCATTTTCACTGTGGATCAGGAGGAACTGAAGAAAATGAACTGGTTCGAAGAAGAAGTTTTCGCCAATACCCTGGATGATTTCTTCGCCAAACGCCCGGTTGAATATTCCAAGCACAACCAGTCCTTTACGGCCGATTCGCTCTTCTGAGTTATCGCCCTACCGCTGAAGAACGATGTAAAGATTCTACTCATAAATAAACTTTCGGCCCTTACGTCAACGGCCGACCTAAATAAATCTAAATGACAGATACGCTAGCTCCCTACCACTGGGCCACCGCCGAGTCCATGACCGTACTCCAGCGGGGTTATTTATTACCCGGAGAAGCATTGGAAGATGCCATCTACCGGATCACCAACGCTGCCGCCAAAAGGTTGGAACGGCCGGACCTGCAACCAAAATTCGAAGAACTGATCGCCCGCGGGTGGATGTCGCTGTCCTCTCCGGTCTGGGCCAATATGGGGACCGATCGCGGATTTCCCATCAGTTGTTTCGGATCCTACGTTGCAGATAGCATGGAAGGGATCACCAAGACCCTGTCCGAATGTATCATGATGACCAAACTGGGCGGCGGTACTTCGGCTTATTTTGGCCATTTGCGCGAGCGGGGAGCTAGTATTCGCAACAATGGAAAGTCTTCCGGACCGGTTTCTTTCCTGAAGATGTTCGACGCGATGATCGATACGGTCAGTCAGGGCAATGTACGCCGCGGCGCGTTTGCGGCCTATATGGACATCGAGCACCCGGATATCTCTGATTTTCTGCAGATCAAGGGGATTGGTAATGCGATCCAGAATATCTTCTACGGGGTAACCGTTTCCGACCGCTGGATGGAAGAGATGATCGCCGGTGATCAGGAAAAGAGAAATATCTGGGCGAAGGTGCTGCACAGCCGGCAGGAAAAAGGATTGCCGTATGTGATTTTCAGCGACAATACGAATAAAGGAGCGGCAGATGTCTACCAGGATAAAGGAATGACGATCTACAATTCGAACCTCTGCTCGGAGATCGCCCTGCCGGTAGCGGAGGACGAAAGCTTTGTCTGCTGCCTGTCTTCCATGAACCTGGAATACTACGACGATTGGAAGGATACGGATGCAGTGGAAACGGCCATCTATTTCCTCGATGCGGTTATGGAAGAGTTCATCCGGAAATCGGCGGATCAGCCCTATATGGAACGGACGCATCGCTTTGCCAGTCGACACCGCGCTTTGGGCCTCGGGGTAATGGGCTACCACGCCTACCTGCAAAAGAACAGCATTCCTTTCGAGAGTATGGATGCGAAATATTTCAATTCGCAGGCATTTTCCCGCATTCGTTCCCAGGCGACGCGCGCCTCGGAAAAACTGGCGGAAGCTTACGGTGAGCCGGAAGTGCTGAAAGGTTACGGGCGGAGAAATTCCACCCTGATGGCTGTGGCTCCTACCACATCCTCTTCCTCTATTCTTGGGCAGACTTCTCCGGGGATCGAACCCTACAGCAGCAACTACTACAAAGTAGGCCTGGCGAAGGGCAATTTCATGCGCAAGAACAAGTTCCTGAAAGCACTGCTCGAACAAAAAGGATTGGATACGGACGATATCTGGAATTCCATTCTACTGAAAAATGGTTCGGTGCAGCATCTGGAAGAACTGACCGAGCACGAAAAGGACGTTTTCAAAACCTTCCGGGAGATCAATCCACAGGAGATCATCATCCAGGCGGCTACGCGCCAGAAGCATATTGACCAGTCCCAGTCCCTGAACCTGAACATTCCGCCGCAGATGCCGGCCCGGGATGTAAACGCTCTGATGATCGAGGCCTGGCGCCTGGGAGTTAAGAGCCTGTACTACCAACGTTCTTCTTCGGTAGCCCAGGAGATGGCGAACCGTTTCCGGGAATGTGTAAGTTGTGCCGGGTAGAGAAGCCGACCTGAGGAATGAGCGTTGACGATAAATGATCCGATGGGAGATTGCTTCCATTTTATTAAATTTGGATCGATTATCATCATTGCTCATTCCTCAACGCTCATCAATCACCATGGTCAGATCCAGGAAAGAATCGATCAGTGCCTGTGCGGCGCGCCTCTTTCGGAAGCGGGGATACCAGGCCACCTCCATGCGGGATATTGCCGAAGCCGAATCGATCAAGGCCGCCAGTATTTACAACCATTTCAAGTCGAAACAGGAGATCCTGAGCAGCTTACTCCTGCGCATGGCCCGGCTCTTCACCCAGGGCATGCAAACCGTCAAAACCTCCGGAGCCGATCCGGTAGGGCAGTTGGAGCAATTGATCCGGCTGCACGTCCGCCTGACGATCGAACACACCGATGCGATCGCACTGATCGCGGGTGAGTGGATCCACCTGGAAGAGCCGCATTTGCAGGAGTATCGCCGTATGCGGGATAGTTATGAAGCTGAATTCAAGGAAATTCTCAACGAGGGAAAGCAGCAGGGATTACTGCGGGATCTTGCAACGGATATTGCCCTGTTTTCCATGCTTTCCTCGCTGCGCTGGTTGTACTCCTGGTACAGCCGGAACCGCGATTATCCAGCGGAGAAACTGGAGGAGGAAATGATCGCTACTTTATTGGGTGGAATAAAAGCCTGATATTTTTTTGCATAGTAAACTAACAAACGTTAGTTTTGTTGTAATAGTAGAACCTGACCAATATGACCAAAAAGTTCTATCCTGTACGCATCAAGCAGATCGAGAAGACCACATCGGACTGCACCGTGATCTCTTTTGACGTAGAAGAGCAATGGCAGCCCGATTTTCAGTATAAACAAGGACAACACCTCACTTTGAAGGCCACGATCGACGGACAGGAAGTTCGGCGGTCCTATTCGCTGTGTTCCTCCCCGCTGGACGGCGAGTGGAAGGTAGCGATCAAGAAAGTGCCGCAGGGCAGCTTTTCCACCTACGCCAACGAACAACTCCGCGCGGGGGACACCCTGGAGATCATGCCACCTAACGGCCGATTTTACGTGGAAGTCGATCCCGACCAGCAGCGGCATTTTGTCGCTTTTGCCGCCGGTAGCGGTATTACCCCGATACTTTCCATCATCAAGACCCATCTACAGCGGGAGCCGCAAAGCAGTTTCCAGCTTTTTTACGTTAACCGGGCTACTTCCTCCATCATTCTGAAAGAAGAGATCGAATCCCTGAAGAATAAATACCTGGACCGTTTTGAAGTGTATCATTTCCTGACCCAGGAAGAACGGAACATGCCGCTCTTTAACGGTCGCATTGATGCCGAAAAACTAGAATTGATCTTCCGGTCACTCGTAGACCGGGAAGCCACCGATGAGTTCTTCATTTGTGGCCCGGCGGAAATGATCTTCGCGATCAAAGATTTCCTGACGGCTTCCGGGGTGGATCCGAAGCACATCCATTTTGAATTATTCAATACGGATGGGATCAAAAGTAATGGACAAAAAAAGAAGCGGCGTACGGTGCCCACCGACGGTTCCATGTCGTCCATAGAGATCATTGAAGGAGGTAAAAAGATCAAATTCCGGGCACCGAAAGGAGCCGGCACCATTCTGGACGCCGCCCTGCGTCGCAACGCAGACCTGCCTTTCGCCTGCAAAGGCGGGGTATGCTGCACCTGCAAGGCCAAACTACTGGAAGGTGAAGTAGATATGGAAGTCAACTACGCCCTGGAACAAGAACAGTTAGATGCTGGTTATATACTTAGTTGTCAGGCCGTTCCGATGAGCGATACAATAAAAGTAGATTTCGACGCCTAACCCCCTGACCCATAAAACCTGACACCTGAAATCTGACACCTGACACCTAACTCCATCAACAAACAACAGAAATAAAATACCATGTCCAACAGTCTCGAAAATTTAGAACAATCATTTCAGGACCGCATTGACCGGGGAGAGAAGATCGAGCCCAAGGACTGGATGCCCGATCGCTACCGGAAAACCCATATCCGGCAGATCTCCCAGCACGCCCATTCGGAGATCGTGGGGATGTTGCCGGAAGGTAACTGGATCACCCGGGCTCCGAGTCTGCGCCGAAAAGTGGCTTTGCTGGCCAAGGTACAGGACGAAGCGGGGCACGGACTATATTTATACAGTGCCACCGAAACCCTGGGCATCACGCGGGATGAACTGACCGAACAACTGCTGGCAGGCAAGGCCAAGTATTCCAGTATTTTTAATTATCCCACTTTGAGTTGGGCGGATATCGGCGCTATCGGCTGGCTGGTAGACGGAGCGGCCATCATTAACCAGGTGATGCTGACCCGGACGTCATTTGGCCCCTACGCTCGCGCCATGGTACGGATCTGTAAGGAAGAAAGTTTTCACCAGCGACAGGGATTTGAGATCATGCTGACCCTGTGCCGGGGTACGGAGGCGCAAAAACAGATGGCCCAGTATGCGCTGGATCGCTGGTGGTGGCCCTGTCTGATGATGTTCGGACCGCCCGATGCCGAATCGACCCACACGGAGCAGTCCATGAAATGGAAGATCAAGCTGAAAACCAACGATGAACTGCGTCAGCAAATGGTCGATCAGACGGTTCCCCAGGCGGAATTATTGGGACTGACCATTCCCGATCCGCACCTGAAATGGAACGAAAGCCGTGGGCATTATGATTTCGGTGAGATTGACTGGGACGAATTTTGGCGGGTAGTCAAAGGGAATGGTCCCTGCAATAAAGAACGGCTCGAAGCCCGTCGCAAAGCCTGGGAAGAAGGCGCCTGGGTACGCGAGGCGGCCCTGGCTTACGCCGAAAAAGAAGCGGAACGCACCGCCGTCTCCGCAGCGGTTTAATGCAGATTCAAAAAAACAGACTTTATGAAAAAACAATGGCCCCTCTGGGAAATATTCATCAGAAGTAAAAACGGCCTGGAACACCGCCATGTCGGCAGCCTGCACGCCGCCGACGCGAAAATGGCCATGGAAAACGCCCGGGATGTCTATACCCGGCGCCAGGAAGGCGTTAGCATCTGGGTAGTTCCCTCCAAACACATTACCGCTTCCAATCCCGACGAAAGCGGGGAGTTGTTCGAGCCGTCCATGGATAAAGCTTACCGGCACCCAACCTTCTACGATCTTCCGGACGAATTAAAGCATATGTAGATGAACGATCAGCAAGCATTATACCAATACCTTTTACTCCTGGGAGACAGTCCGATGATCCTCGGCCACCGCCTGTCCGAACTCTGCGGCCACGGCCCCAGTCTGGAAACGGATATTGCACTGACCAATATCTCCCTGGACCTTTTCGGACAAGTCAGAAATTACTTCCAGTATGCAGCCAAAGTCCAGGCGGAAGGAAAGAGCGAGGATGATATTGCTTTTTTAAGGCTGGCCCACGAGCACCGCAACGTGCTGCTGACCGAGCAACCCAATACTGATTTTGCCCACGTCATCGGCCGGCAAATGTTTTTCGATACCTTCCATCAACTCCTGCTGGAAGCGCTCCGGGATAGTAAGGACGAGCAAATTGCTGCTATTGCCCATAAATCCCTGAAAGAGGTGAAATACCACACCCGCTTTTCTTCGGAATGGGTCAAACGCCTGGGCGACGGCACCGCGGAAAGCCACCGAAGAATGCAGGATGCACTTGATCACTTATGGCCCTACGCCGGAGAACTCGTGCAGGAATCGCCCTTGGAAAAACAAATGAAACAGCAGGGTATCGGTGCTGATCTGGAGCAGATCCGGCCGCTTTACTGGGAGCGGGTCAACGCAATATTGCGGGAAGCTACGCTGGAGGTCCCCGAAAATAGCTGGTTTCAGGCCGGGGGCAAAAAAGGCATCCACACCGAGCATCTGGGATATATCCTCTCGGATTTGCAGTATATGCAACGCGCTTACCCGAATATGAGCTGGTAAGCTCTGCAATTGCTTGAATAATCTAAGTTGCTATTTAACTTAGGGAGAGGGTATAGAGTAGAGGGTTGAGGGATTACCTATTGTAAAATGGAGCAAAATCGCTCATTTTAAAGGTTGCAGTCTCTCTACGCTCTACCATCTACGCTTTTCAATTCAAGTACCGAATTTGAATTAAATAATTCAGAAGAATACATTTTGCAACAGATCTTGACCAAGGAAGAAGCACATATCAGAAAGCTGCTGGTGGAAGTCACCGATCCTGAGATCCCCGTATTATCGATCATGGATATGGGGATCGTGCGGGATATTGAGATCCAGGAAGAGAAGGTACACATCAAGATCACGCCGACCTATTCGGGTTGCCCGGCAATGGATACCATTGCTATGGAGATCAAATACACCCTGGAACAGGCCGGATACCCGACGGATGTTGAGCTCATCCTCGCTCCGGCCTGGACTACCGACTGGATCACGGAAAACGGCCGTCAGAAACTGGAAGCTTACGGCATTGCGGCTCCATTGGAAGAAAGCGCCGACAAACAGGCCTTGCTGGGAAGATCCAAAGTGGTCAAATGTACCAATTGTGGTTCCCAAAATACCAAACTCGTCAGTCAATTCGGATCCACGGCCTGTAAAGCATTATTCCAGTGTCTCGATTGTCTCGAACCCTTTGATTACTTCAAATGCCTGAAATGAATAATTCCCTCGCGCGATCGGTCTACGAGAAGATGATGGAAAACGACTATTGCAGTCAGTGGATGGGTATCGAACCCGTGGAAATAGCGGAGGGATTTTGCCGGATCAAAATGACGGTCAAACGCGAAATGCTGAACGGATACGGTATCCTGCACGGGGGTATGGCTTTTGCCTTTGCCGACAGTGCGTTTGCTTTCGCCTCCAATTCTTATGGCAGAGTGGCAGTCTCTATCAATGGAAGTATGAGCTACGCCCGGTCCGCCCGCGAAGGCGAGGAATTGTTCGCCGAAGCAAAAGCGCTGCACGTTGGTTTCAAAACCGCAGATTTTGACGTACGGGTCATGAACGGTGGGGGAGAGGTCTATTACTTTTTCCGGGGAACGGTTTACCGGAAAAGTACTCCCGTATTAGACCAGGAAGCCGGCAGCAGTGAATAACTTGAACGCCCTAATAAATTTGATATATGAAAAAACTAGGTAACTATATACTCGGCAACTGGACGGAAGGTGCCGGTGACGGTACTTTGCTTTACGATTCGGTAACCGGCGAGGTAGTCGCTGCGGCCACCGCGAAGGGATTGGATTTTTCCGACATCCTCGCCTACGGGCGGGCAACGGGCAGTCCGGCTTTACGCAAGATGACTTTTCAGGAAAGGGGCAATATGCTGAAGAAACTGGCGATGTATCTCCTGAAAAGAAAAGAGCAGTTCTACGAGATCAGTTACCGTACCGGAGCAACCCGTACGGACAGCTGGATCGATATTGAGGGTGGCTTCGGTAATCTTTTTGCGAATGCATCCCTGCGCCGCAATTTCCCCAACCAGACTTTTCATGTAGACGGCGAACCCGTAGATCTGTCCCGGGGAGGCAACTTTATGGGCCACCACATCATGGTGCCCAAGCGGGGCGTAGCGATCCATATCAATGCTTTCAATTTCCCGGTATGGGGTATGTTGGAAAAATGTGCGGTCAACTGGATGGCGGGCGTAGCGGCCGTCGTCAAACCCGCCACCGCCACCTCCTTTCTCACCGAGGCGGTGGTGCGCGAGATCATTGCTTCCGGCATTCTGCCGGAGGGCGCATTACAATTGATCTGTGGTTCGGCGCGCTCTATACTCGACGGTGTCGAGTCTCAGGACGTCGTGACCTTCACCGGCTCAGCCGAAACCGGCCGCTTACTAAAAGCGCACCCAAGGATTATTCAGGAGGCTGTTCCCTTTAACATGGAGGCGGATAGCCTCAACTGTTCCGTACTCGGAGAAGATGCCGAACCCGGTTCCCCGGAATTCAACTTGTTTGTGAAGGAAGTGCGCAAGGAAATGACCGTCAAATGCGGACAGAAGTGTACGGCCATCCGGCGGATCATTGTTCCGGAACATCTTTTGGAAGACGTCCAAATCGCTCTGGGGCAGTCCCTAAGTAAAGTTGCCATTGGGAATCCGACGGTGGAGGGTGTTCGTATGGGCGCGCTGGCCAGTAAGGATCAGGTGGAGGAAGTCAAACAAAAGATCCGGGAACTGACCCAAACGGCCGATATTGTTTACGGTAGCCTGGATGAAGTTGAGGTCCTGGGCGCCGATTTTGAAAAGGGCGCATTCCTGAGTCCGATCCTTTTGCTGGAAAAAGATCCCCGGAAAAATCAGGGCGTACACGAGATCGAAGCCTTTGGTCCCGTCAGTACCCTGATGCCCTATAAGGATCTGGACGAAGCGATCGAACTGGCGCAAATGGGTAAAGGTTCTCTTTGCTGCTCCATTGCCACCTATGACGACCAGATCGCCCGGGAATTTGTTATCGGTGCGGCCAGTCACCACGGTCGTATCCTCGTTTTGAACCGGGAAAATGCCAGGGAAAGCACCGGCCACGGTTCACCGCTGCCTAATCTGGTGCACGGCGGCCCCGGACGAGCCGGTGGCGGCGAAGAAATGGGCGGTATGCGCGGTATCAAGCACTATCTGCAGCGCTGTGCAGTACAAGGCACTCCAAGTACGCTAACCGCTGTCACCGGAATTTACCAGGCCGGGGCAAAAGTGAAAGAACCCGAACGTCATCCGTTCCGCTACCACTTTGAAGATCTGGAGGTCGGCATGTCCATCCTCACCCACAAACGAACCATCACCGATTCGGATATCCAAAACTTTGCCAATCTGACCTGGGATGTATTCTATGCCCACACAGATATCACCTCCCTGAAAGGTTCTATTTTCGAAAGAAGAGCGGCCCACGGGTATTTTCTGCTGGCGGCAGCGGCCGGCCTGTTCGTATCGCCGGCGAAGGGTCCGGTGGGAGCCAATTACGGTATTGACGAATGTCGGTTTTTGCGGCCGGTCTACCACGACGATACCATTCAGGTCCGATTGACCTGTAAAGAAAAACGGGAGCGGGATACCAAGGGGAGGGAGCATCCTTCGGGAGTGGTGAAATGGTATGTGGAAGTATTTGATCAGGATCAGGAACTGGTCGCAATGGCCACTATCCTTACCCTGGTTCAAAAGAAATCGCCCTTTCCAGAATACAGTAAAGACTATGTGCAGGAAAAACTGTACCAACTTACGGAGCAGCATACCGCCCAGTGGGGTAGCCTTACTCCGCAGCATATGGTAGAACATCTGGAATGGGCCTTCCTGATCGCACTGGAGAAAATCCAGGCACCGATCCTGACCCCACCGGAAAAGATTGAAAAATACCAGGACTGGCTTTACACCTATCAGCCCATAGTCCACAACTATGCAAATCCGCTGCTTCGGAAAGGAAAGCTGGAAGATCTCCGCTACGATGATCTGGAATCGGCCAAGACGGCGTTGCTAAGAGCCATGGATGACATAGAGGCGTTTTTCAAAAATAATCCGGACGCCACGGTACCTCATCCCATTTACGGACATCTCGACCGCTATATGTGGGAGCTGATCTCCCGGAAACACATCCATCACCACTTCGAACAGTTCGGCTTATAAGGCCTTTTTCGTTGGAAAACCGGAGGCGGTGTTCAGTAGTACAGCGCCTCCGGTTTCCCTAAACGATTAAGGTCCAATACGAAAAAAGCCCCGCTGCGAACGCAGCGGAGCCACTAACTTACTGATACTAATTTATCTTTTACAAAGGGTTGTAGACACAGGTTGGGAACGCAACTTTTGGTCCTCTTGCACAATTGTTGCAGTATCCGGGGTTTTCGACAGTGTGATATTGGTATTGCCTTATTCAGGTCAAAGTCGATTGGATGCCGAAAAGATTTAAGATTGGACTGCTGGTTAAAGTCTGCTGTTCCGTTTTGCAGGGTAAAATTAGTACTATTGAGCCGGACAGGCAAAAAAAAAAAGCAAAATTTTATTTGGATTTGCGTGTTTACACTATGTAATTTTTTTGTTTAAGGTAATTGTTTTGTAGTGATTTATAAATTTAAAATTATTGAATATTAATTTTACCTACTTTCAAAACCCCTTGAACCACAAACTCATGGGCCGGTGGACCGATGCTCCGAAAATCTCAGGGCTTTTCGGATAACGTAAGCATTAAGGTGGTATTCCCAAAGCCACTTTTTTGGTCAACCTTTACCCAAAAGCCTTCCGCTAACTCGGCGCTTTCGCCAAAACTCAGGCTAGGGGCCACCTCTCTGATCGCCTGGCTCCAGGCCCGAAAAACGTGGAATTCCGGCCCCAGGCGCGAAAGGGCATGTAACAACTGAGCGATGTGCCGGGTGCAATCTTCGGTGCTTTCACAGAGGTTGCGCTGGTTGAGCTCAAAAATGAATTCCTGGGTTCGGTCATCGCAACCGTATTGCAGGATCGTAACGGCGATCCCGCCGGACAGCGTAAACTTTTCCTCGCTGCCGCGCCCTCTCCGCTCAAAGCGATGATCACTAATTTGCGGCAAACCGTCGTAAAAGATCGCTTCGGGTTTTTCGTACCGGCAATTGCTGTAATCCGCTTCGACGAGCGCTTCTCCACCACCGCCCGATTCACAGGCTACCAATGCCCAGGCTAATACCCATACCATACCCATGAGCATTACCCTGCAAACGGTCCTTGCTTTCAATCTTACTTGTCCTTGAGTTTCGCTACTCACTTTGTTTCGATTCCATTTCAGTTTTCCTGGCCTGCAGGATGCGGTAGGCTTTCATAAAATCGGGGATCCCGTATCCGAGCGCCAGATCGGGTTGCTCGGCCTGGTGACCGCTGGCTTTAAGGGCCGCCACAATTTCGCTATTGGCGAGTTCCGGGAATGCCTGCCACAGGCAGGTTACCAATCCGGTCATGATCGGCGCGGCCAAAGATGTGCCGCTGGCTGCCGACAGCCGACTGCGATACGCATTCGGCACCGGTACATTAACCCCCGGTGCGGCCAGGTCCGGTTTGATCACTTCGAGGGAATCGTAACCGTAGGAACTGAAACCGGCCTTTTGACCGTCATTCATCACCGCTGCGATCGCCAGTGCCTTCGGTGAATCAGCGGGAATATCAATGTATTTCCAGCGGCTGTCGCCCTCATTGCCGGCGCTTACCACAATGATCATTCCGCGGTCGAAAGCCATTTCTGCAGCCCGACTCGCCGGGGATGTTTTGCCGTCCAATTGGCGAGGATGGTAATCCATGTTGTGGTCGCTAAAGGCATAATATCCCAGGGAAGAATTTACGACATCCACACCGAGACTGTCGGCGTATTCCAGGGCGGCTACCCAGTTGTATTCTTCCATCCGGTGTTCACCCCGCACCTCTTCCGTCTTGAGACAAACATAACGTGCACGCGGAGCGGTGCCGACCAGTACGCCCGGACTGTAAGCGGCCATGGCCGAAAGTACGGAGGTACCGTGGGTACTGGATTCGAATACATCCCGGTCGGCATTAGTGAAATCATAAAAATGATCCAGGCTCTGGTAATGCCGGAGGGTATCGAAGAAGGGGATCTTGTCGACATTAGTGAACCCGCCGTCCAGCACCGCTATATACATGCCTTCGCCCTGGAAGCCCATCTGGTGCAGGGAGTCGCCGTTCAGCATCTGAATGTTGCGTCCCGAGCGACCGTACTTGTTGGACTCCATTTTCATACCCGTGCTGTCCATGACATATTTGTAATTGCGGGCGGAAGTGGCTCCGAAATAGGGGCCGATATAGCGGATAGAATCGACAAAGCTGAGTGATTCCAAAGCTTTGGCCTGGGCGGGAGTCGCGACCATTGCCGCGCCATTCAGCCAGCGGGAAGTATACTGAATGCGGGTACCCGCTGTTTTCAGGCTGTCCAGATAGGCCGCATTGACCGGCAGGTCCGTTTCTGTAAGAGGAATGCCGAAACGCGCTCTGCGGGACAGCGCCCGCTCGGAGAGAAATTCGTTCGGAGCTTCCACCTGGTATTCACTTTGTGCCTTATCGCTGAAGCTCACCCAGTAGCAAACATCGATATCCATATCCTGGCCGAAAAGCACTGCACTGTAGATAATGGCCATACCCAGTAAAATATATTTCCTGCGGGACATAGTTCTAATTTAATTTTACAAATGTTCCTGCACCCACTGCAGGCTTGTATTCAAAACTTCTTCCTGGCGGGTTTCATTGTGCAATTCGTGATAAAGCCCTTTCCAGGGGATAAAAGTGACCGGACCATCCACCCTTTCGGCAAATTGACGACTGGCATCAAAGGAGATGATGTGGTCTTCGGTGCCGTGCATGATCAACAGGGGCAAAGGAAATTTGCCCGAATATTGGTGGAGGTAATCCGCAGCGTCCAGCATCTCCGTACCCATTGCGGCCGTGATGCGACTGTGTACGAGAGGATCGGCCTGGTAGATCCGTCCCACCTCGGGATCAGTCGACAAGTGCTCCGGTTTAAGATCAGTCGGTTGCGAAAAAGTAGGGTAGAGGTTCTTTAGCAGTTTTCCGGCCATGACACTGACCGGATTCGGTCGGAATTCCAGCTGGATCCAGGGACTGGATGCGATCACTCCGGCCAGCTGCGGTTGACGCCGCAAGGCATAGTTCAGTACGATGTTGCCGCCGAGGCTTTGTCCAAACAGGAATTGCGGTACTCCCGGAAAGCGCTGACGGCTTTGTTCCAGCAGCTGATCCATTTCATCCAGCAGGGCGCTGTATTCCGGAATATGGCCTTTTTTGCCTTCACTGAGACCATGGCCCCGGTGGTCGTTACCGATCACCGCAATATTGTGACGGTTGTAAAAGGCCGCTACGTGTTCGTAGCGTTGAATGTGCTCGCCCATCCCGTGGGCAATATTCAGCACGGCTTTCGGCTGTTCCACCGGCCAGCATTTTCCGAAGATCTTCAGACCGTCGGACGTCGTCCATTGCAGGGTACTATTTTCCATATGGAAGCCAAAGTTAAGGAAATTACTTTTCGCCGGACGCATTTTCCCCCGGCTCAGTTCCCTGCCAAAAAAAACATATATTTAAGGCGACGGTCAAATAGCAAATCCAACATGAAGCACAGGCACATCCTGATCAGTATCCGGAAGATCATCCGGTCGGTCAACCTGGAGAGCAAACGCATTGAGAAAAAGCACGGTATCAGTATCCCGCAACTGCTCTGTCTTTATTTCCTGAATGATCAGCCGGATTTCCAGTCCGCCCACAAGGAGATTAAAGAATTTCTGCAACTGAACGCCAGTACCGTTACCGGAATAATTGATCGGCTGGAGAAGAAATGCCTCGTCGCCCGTATTCCCAATCCCCACGATAAACGCATCGGACTGGTGGCGCTCACCGCCAAAAGCATCAAACTCCTGGAATCCACACCCGATCCGCTCCACGACCGTCTGACCCATCGGCTCCAGCAACTTTCTCCCCGGCAACTGCAGGCCCTGGACGACGCATTCGATCTCATAATCGGTTTTCTGGATATCGAGGCGGTGGATGCCGCGCCGATCATTACTTCCGACGTCGATATTGATCCTAATGCGCATTCGGCACCATAAGACCATTCTTTTAACAGGTGCTGAACAAGCCCTTCCCGGCGTCCGAAAATGGGCATTTCCTGCTCCCTGGAAGGCCCGTAAACACTGGTACGGGCCCGAATTGTTAAGGTGATGTTATAGTAGGGAGGAATCCGGACCATCGCAAAACAATTTGCCGAAATGCTTGTTTTGTTTCTGTAGAAACTATTATTATTTGTACCTTTGTACTTCATTTAAAATCATAAGGCAGTTAATTACTTTCTAATAAAAAATGAACCGACCATTACTAGAAAGTTTTGGTGGGATTTTTTTTGTACGAAAGTATTGATCCTTATTTGTAAAATCAATTTATGCTAATAATCGACAGAAAAGACGGAGAAAGTATTGAAAGAGTCCTCAAACGTTACAAGAGAAAACACCGCAATGTTAAGCTGAGAAGAGAGCTGAGTGAGCGCAAGTATTTTACCAAACCATCTGTAAAAAGACGTGAAGAAGTTCTGAAAGCCGCTTACATCGAAAGTAAGAAAGAAGAGTAGCACCTGAATACTTCTATATGAAAACCCGGAAACATGAAAGCCTTGAGCACGTGTTTACTGGTCCTGTTCTTAACTCTTGGTCTGAAAGCCATAGATCCTGAACCTCCCCAATTCGAAAATCCACCGGAAAACTTTACTGAATCTGGTTATATCAAATTGAGTTGGGAATGGATTCCCGGCGCTGAAAGTGCAAACGGCCACGAGTTTGAGTTGCAACAGGCTCCGGATGCACAGTTTTCTTCTTCCACCGCTATTTATCAAGGACAAGATTTTGCCACCTTTTTATCCGGCCTGAAAAATGGTGATTACTATTATCGGGTACGGGTAAAAGAGGGCGGCCCCTGGAGTGCCTGGTCCGAACCAACGCTGGTTCGGGTCCAACACCATTCCCTATCTTTAGCTTTTACGCTATTTGGCTTAGGCGCATTGGTATTTCTGTTAACCGTGGGCATCGTCGTTCAGGGAAACCGGAAAGTGACGCAAAACCCATAATAACACATGGAACACCAGTCGGAAATACTATCCCCCACCACGGGATGGATATTACTTATTTTATTGGCCATTTTATGGATCTACCTCGGGATCTACTGGGGGAAAAAAGCCAAGAACCTCGACGGATTTATGCTCGCCGGTCGAAATGTCGGGCTCGCCTTCGGTACGGCCACGGCTATGGCCACCTGGATCACCTCCAATACTACCATGCTGGCGCCGCAGTTTGCCCTGCAACTGGGCATCTGGGGTATGATTGCCTACTCGACAGCCGCTTTCGGCCTGTTCCTGTTCGCCCCTCTGGCGAAACGGATCAAACAACTCATGCCCAAAGGATACACCAGCGGTGATTTTATCCGGCTTCGTTACGGAAATACGGCCTGGTACATCTTTTTGGCAATTTCCATTTTTTACGGATTTACCTGGCTGATCAGCATGGGAATGGCGGGCGGAATTCTGATGAACGCCCTGGCCGGGATCCCCTACGAGATCGGCATGACCATGATCCTGCTGGTCTGTGTGCTCTACACCCTCTTCGGAGGTTTATACGCCGTGATCGGCACCGATTACATCCAATCCCTGATCGTAATGATCGGCATTGTGGTAGTGGGTGCTGCGGTACTGTATTCCATAGACCTGGAACAGGTATACAGCGATCTGCAAACGGAGAAACCCATGCTGATCGACGCCCTGTTGCCGGCCTCCCTGATCGCAATTTTCAACAACCTGCTTTTTGGTATCGGTGAGGTATTTCACAGCAACGTCTGGTGGAGTCGGGCTTTCGCCATGCGGAAGGGAGTTGGCCAGAAAGCTTACACCCTGGCCGGCCTGTTCTGGCTGCCGGTGCCCATCGCCGCGGGTTTTATCGCGCTGACGAGCGGATCACTGGGCGTTAACATTACGAGCCCGGATATGGTAGGCCCGCTGATGGCCGGTCATATTTTGGGTCAGGTCGGTGCGGTCATTGTGTTTATCGTTTTCTTCTGTTCGCTGGCTTCCAGTATCGACAGTCTGCTGGCCGCTACTTCCGATCTTATCGTGGAGGACATCTACAAAAAGATGATCAACCCGAAAGCGAAGGAGCAGCGCATTCGCCGTATTTCCATGTTTGTGATCATCGGTTTGGGGGTGTTTGCCTGGCTGGTCTGCCTGCCGCGGATCGGCACCCTGGCGACCGTACTTTTCTTTGCCGGCCCGATGGTGGCGAGCACGATCTATCCCATTGCCATGGGTTTGTATTGGAAAACGGCAAGCCCAAAAGGCGCTTTGTGGGCGATGGTACTGGGATCACTCTCCGGATTGATCGCCTATTTCAATCTAGGATGGTATACCGCCTCCCTGATCGGCGCGGCAGTCTCTATAGTAGTTACAACTTTGTTTGCGAAAATAAATAAAGAGGAATTTCAGTGGAAGTTACTGGATGAATCTCAATCTGGCCCTAACGGATAAGAATAATTTAGAACCATGCTTTTTCCAGAATCCATCTTTGAACTGCTTATTCTCTCATCGCTGTTCCTGATGAGCATCGCCGCCATCGCGTTGATCGTCATGCTGCTGAGAGATATTAAAACCAAAAACCTATGGTAACTGAAAAGTTTAAATCAAAGGGTAAAGCACCTAAGGAAAATCCGCTTACGTCAGAGGGCCTCTATCCCAACCCCGAATCCCTGTACGCGCAGGACTCCATCAATCTGGGTATTCTCAACCGGCTGGTCGGACAATCCATTCTGTCCGTCGATCAGTTCGATAAGGAACTGGTCCTGGAGATCTGCAAATTTGCCGCCTTACTCGAATCCACCGAAATCGCGTCTTCCCATCCGCTGGACGGTAAGATCATTATTACCGCATTTTTCGAAGCCAGTACCCGTACGCGGCTTTCTTTTGAAAGTGCCGTGCTTCGGCTCGACGGTAAGATCATCAGCATACCAACCGGCAAAGTGACCGGCGTCGCTAAAGGCGAATCGCTGTCCGATATCGGCGAAATGTTCAACGCCTACGGCGATCTCGTCGTAGTAAGACACACCCAAACGGACTCCCTGGATGAGATCATGCAGAATCTGCGCCTGCCCCTCATCAATGCGGGCAACGGTAGTGGAGAACATCCCACGCAGGCCCTGGCAGACTGGTTTGCGATCCTGAAATGGAAGCCGAAATTAAAAATGGATAATATCCGGGATGATGACAAGATACACCTGGGCATACTCGGCACACCGGGTAGCATGCGGGCCGTAAATAGTTTCCTACGGATGTCGCTTTTGTTTAAATCGGGTATACGGAAGATATCCATCATCTCGGAACTGGCGGATCCGCTGGGGCCCGAGCTGGAAACGATGCTCCAGGAATCGACCATGGAGTTCACCATTACCAATGACATCAACGACGTTTTATCGGACCTCGATGTGGTGTATATGAATTCGATCGCGTTTCTGGGCGATAGCTACAAGACCCTGGATTCCCGTTTTAAACTGAATGCTCAAAGTAACCTGAAAGATGATGCAGTGGTGCTGCATCCGCTGGCCCGGCTCGACGAGTTGGATCCCAACCTCGACGGTACCAACCACAACCTGTACTTTACCCAGGCGCACGGTGCTGTATTTGTCCGCCAGGCCTTATTCATATCAATACTCAATCGCTTTGACCGCCTGCCGTCGAAATCTATTCCCTTAAAAACGTAAGCTATTGCTAAGGTTTAGACATAAAAATACGAAGCTGGACCTGGTCATTCATTTTGATGACGCTACCGGCCTGCCACTTTTCAAAGAGCGGCAAAAGATACTGGACCTGATCCGGACCTATCTCTCCTTGCCCTATACCGTTGCGGAGTATGGCTGTGGTAAAAAGTGCAGCATTATCCTCAATAAACTGATGGAGTTGGGCATTCCTCCATATGCCCTGAAACGGGGTATGATCATGGAGAAGGATATGTCCGACCGGGCGCTGCGGCAAAAGGATTACACCAAGCGGCCACACGCCCTGATCATTGAAAATCCCCTCTATCATCCCAAGGATTTTTACAAAGAGATCCTTTTCCAGATGCTGGAAGATAAACTGCCGGAAGTAAAGGTTAGGGAATCCCAGATACAGGTGGGACCTTATCTGCTGCATCATCACAAGGAGTTGCAGTTCATTCAGGCGCGGAGTCACATATTTTCGGTGATCACTTTCTGGCAGGAAAAAAAGAACGAGGCGGTTGAACTGGTACTCGACCCAACCATCAATCCGGAAGCGCTCATTGAAATGGAAGAACTCCGGGATCTCCTGCACGACGAGGAAGCTTTGATCTTCACCGCTCCAATACTCGGTAAGTTCCGGCTGGATCAGCGGTACCTCACTTTCTGGCACCGGCAACAGCTTTACGATTCCGATCTTGCCAGGTCCATGAAACGACTGGCCAAAAAGCGGCACGACGCCTTTATTCGTCTCATCAACGGTGCCGGCGAAGGTTCGATCGGTGATCCGGACACCTGGACCTATGCAAACAATATTGCCAGCGGCACCGGGGCTTATGCACGGAAGCAAAAGAAGCTAACGGGAAAAGGGGATGTGTTGAACAACTGGCTGAGCAAACTCATAAACGCCCGACAATCCCAACGCGGAGAGGTATTGATGGTGCGGGATAAGCTCAATGCCCTCGTCAAAAAGCTCGAACTGCGGGAAGTGATCCGCGAAGACGCCCGCCGGGCGGAAGCAGCTTTGGCTCCTTTGGCCCAGGTGGAACTGATCATCGCCTACTACCGGGCATCGAGACAATTGTTTAACTGGTGGCGTCAGGGGCTACCAATGCAGGAGATCTTCCGTAAACCGCTGCAACTGGAAAAAGTGGCCGGGATCAGTATGCGACTACGGCGCCGTATTGAAAAACTGGCCGAAGTCAGTGAAACCACCGAACAAAAGATCGATGCCCGGGCCTTGAACGATCGTTTTGTGAAGGCCAGTCTTGAGACCATCAAGCAGATGAATGATGCCGGGCTGTCGGTATTTATCGATAAGGTGGGGAACATCCACGGACTGTTACTGCCTACGGGGAATAACGAAAAGTTCCGTACCCTGAATGGGAACGGAACCAGCCTGAAACGTTTTGCTTCCAGCTGTATTTGTCATTGCTCCCATATCGATACCGTTTTCGACGCCGGGAAATACGACGGCCGCCTGGGCGTTTTGGCCGGGATCGAAGCCGCCCATGTCTTTGCGGACCTGCAGCATTATTTTAAATTCAAGCTGAAAGCCCGCAGGAATTCCCGTTCGCTGATGGTCACGGCCTTTATCGGCGAAGAAATGACCTTTACCGGTCGCGGTATTTCTATGCCGGGCAGCTCGGCTGTTGCGGGTTCTACCACTCCCGCCGAAGTACACAAAATGAAAAACAGCGCCGGGGAGATCTTTCGGGACAAGCTGGTAGGCATGCTGCAGACCTTCCGGGAAGCCCAGTCTGACGGCCGGATCGAGCTGATGAACGACTTTAGTGAAGCCACTGACGGAACGAGTCTGCTACAGTCCTGTTACGATCCGCAGAAATTCTTCAGTCCCCACACCTACGAGCGTCACATCGAACAGGGGCCGATCCTGGATCGCCAGCGGGTACCGCTGGTATTGGTAGATACCATTATGGGGATCCACCAGGAAGATTTCCTATTCCAGGGGTTGATGTCCGAGCAGGGCGCACTGGCCTTCAACCGGCAGCTTCGCAAGATCTCCCAGCAGGACAAATACCGGAACCTCCGGGTAACGGTCGGGATCATGAAGGGAGATCCGAAAGAAAGAACCGCCAAAGAACTGGATTTTGGTATGCGCCTGCGGATGCGGGGAGAACTCAACCACGCCGGAGCTACCCTAATGGAAGATCGGCGGGATCCCGGAGTGGCCATAGCGCGTCTGGCGGAAAATTTTGTTGAACGCTTCAATGAAGATCAAAACAACAAGTTTGATAAGCTGAAGCCGGTGATCGGGGAGATTGAGCTGCAACCCGGCACCAATCGCAACGTGATACCGGGGAGTGCACTGCTCACCCTGGGGGTGAACGGCCCAGCGGCCATCTCCGAGATGGAGCATTTGAGCCTGCAGGTACAATCCTGGATCGTCGACACTTTACTGGATTCCGTAGCCTTTGGTGGAGAGGGCGTAGTACTGGAAGCGGTAGATCCCATCAACTTTATTAGCCTGGCTAACCGGGTGGATCTCTCGATTGATATCCGCTACGCGGAAGATAAGATCAAAACCGAATTTCTACTGGAAGCCCGGATGGCCCTCGAAAAGATCTGTACCGCGATGGAACTCCAGGTTGCACGTGAAGTGGAGCAGGAGCTAAGGCCGTATCCTCTGGCCCAATCCGGACAGATCCTGCAGATCGAAAGAAGCTACGGAGGCAGCCACAATCCGGATGAAGCTCAATTAGACAGAGACCTGCTGATCGGCAGTTTGCTGCAGTTGGAAGTATCCAGGGATTTTATGGAGTCCAGGCAAAAAACACCAGTCAACCTATTTACTAATGTCAGAAAATTGATACCCAAAGTTTGGAAGGATCGGCTAGAAAGTTTCGTATCCGGAGCACTACACGATACTTGTAACATTGCGGCTAAAATGTCAAAAAACTAAGAAGCTCGACTAACAGCTTTGAAAAACTAAAAAATACTACATATGTGTGGAATCGCCGGCTTTTGGAGCCAAAAACCACTACAACACAACCAGATCGACCATTTGAAAGCTATGACCGCCAGTTTGCATCACCGTGGACCGGACGGTTACGGGTTTCATATGGATGAAAAGAACGGTCTGGGAATGGGCCACGCCCGCCTGTCGATCATTGATCTGGAAACAGGAGATCAGCCATTATACAGTCAGAACAACGATCTGGTCCTTACGGCCAATGGAGAATTTTACGATTACAAGCGTATTCGCACCAATCTCCGTTTGGAAGGATTTCGCTTCACTACCAAATCCGACAGTGAGATTGCTATCCCGCTCTACCGCAAGCACGGTCTGGATTTTGTGGAGCATCTGCGCGGTGAATTCGCGTTCAGCCTCTACGATAAAAAGCAAGATCGTCTGATCCTGGTACGGGACCGCTTCGGTGTTAAGCCCTTATTCTATTACAACGGACCGCAGGGATTTTACTACGGTTCCGAGATCAAGGCGCTATTCGCCCATCCGGAAGTTCCCCGGGAATTGTCCAAGGAAGGCGTACTGCATCAAATGATGCACACTATGGTACCCGGTACCACTGCTTTTGAAAATATCCATGCCCTGGAGCCCGGCCATTTACTGATCGTGCAGCGAAAAAGTACCGGGTTCGAGATCCGCGACCATAAGTACTGGGATGTTGATTTCCCCCGCGATGCGGACCGGGACGACGGCAAGTCCGCCGATCACCACGTACAACAGGTGCGGGATTCACTCATGGAAGCCGTAGCGCTCCGTTTGGAAGCCGACGTGCCGGTAGGCTGTTATCTCTCCGGAGGCATCGATAGCTGCTCCATGCTGGGACTGGCCTCCACGATGCAGCAATCTCCGGTCAAAGCTTTTACCATCAGCTTTGATCACAGCGACTACGATGAATCCAAGATCGCCCGCGGCATGGCGGAAGCTACCGGCGCTGATCAGGAAGAGATCTTCCTGGCGGCGGACGAGTTGTACGGTCAGAACTTCCTCCAGACCATGTACCATGCCGAAAGGACCTTCTACAACACCCTGGGGGTAGCCAAGTGGTGTATGAGTAAGCGGGTGAACGAATGCGGTTACCGCGTGGTCGTAACGGGAGAAGGTTCCGACGAATTGTTCGGAGGTTATCCGGCCCTGAAGCGGGATATGCTGAAATACACCTACGCAAATGACCCCAGCCGCCTGAGCGAACTGGAAAAATCCAACGAGATATTTAAAGGAGCTATCCTTGCGGAAAATCCGGTGACCCATCCGGCCCTGGAAGCAGCCTGTGGATTCACGCCCTCCTGGATCCAGTCCTGGATACAAACGCTGGGGATCGCCCGGCCCTTGCTGAGCGACGACCTTGCGGCGGAACTCAAAGGCTACGATCCGATCGAAGCGATCGCCGCTTCCTTCGACCAGAGCCAGCTGGAAGGCCGTCATGTACTCGATAAAGCCCAGTATACCTGGATCAAGACCATGCTGGAGTGTCAGATCCTGAACTGGGGCGGCGACCGGGTGGATATGGCCAACTCGATGGAAAGCCGTCCGGCCTTTCTGGATCATTATGTAGCCGACGTGGCCAAGGTGATCCCGCCGGGACTGCGCATCAAAGGCAATACGGAAAAGTGGGTACTGCGGGAGGCTATGAAAAACATTCTCCCGGAAGTATTGTACAAGCGGGAGAAATTTGCCTTCATGGCTCCTCCGGGTCACACCTCCACCAGCAAGCAAATGGCTTTAAAGGAATTGACCGATCAGTTCCTGAGTCAGGAGAAGGTGAAAGAAGTCGGCTTCTTCAGTCCGAAGAAGATCAGCCAGTTTATGGAGGACTACCGCAACGACAAGGATCCCGTATCCCTGGTGCGGAAAGATGCCTTACTGAACCATCTTTTGGGCTTCCATATTCTACACGATATGTTCGTAAAGGAAAAACGAACTGAATTGCTCAGCGTCTGATTCCGGCAGAATTAGTTGTGGGGAAAGGATGTATTTTGCATTTTTAGGGCTCCAAAGAATTGTGTGAAATATACAGTTCATTGCAGACCAGAATAAACAGAAGCATGCCATTCCCCATAACCATACCTTTTTACGGCTTTAAATTACACCTCCCCGGCAGTGGCAGTATGCTGACGCCCCTGAACGACCTGGAGGCGCTGCGCTTTTCCCAGAGTATTTCCCGGCTGGCGGATCAGTACCGCAACCACCTGCAGCGCAAAATGCTGGACGAAGGCGAGCTCATGGCCCTGCTGGAAGAAGTCCAGACCAGTGATTTCATCCCCCATAGCCTGATGGTCCGGATCGGCAGCTCCCGCGACGGGATCAGTTATCCAGCGGTCGAGTTGGAATTCGATTATTATCTCAATCAGAAAGAACGAGGTTTCTGGGGTATCCTGCCGGCGCTGGGCCTGGAAGGTTTCGGCATTGATCAGGAAGAATTGGAGCAGAGCCTGCGCGAAGGGGTACGGGTTAAATTATTGAGTCAGGACCGCCGGATGCCCAGTGTTCAGGATATCATTTCGGCGATCTGGTACAAACGTGTGGAACTACTGCAACAGGAGATCACGCTGAAGATCCCATCTCCCCGGGAAGTCGATCAGCTTTCCGAAAGACCCGAAGAGCAACTTTTAGGAGAGATCGCCATTCCCCTGGAGATTGAAAAACAACAAGTTTACGGTCGAAAAAAAGAGTTGGAACAGCTCACCTTCATGCTCCGGAATAAGTTCAACCGGAATGTCTTACTGGTAGGGCCGGGTGGAGTAGGGAAGACCGCTTTGGTTTGGGAGATGGCCCGGAAAAAATCCAGCCTGCGATTGAAGGGGCACATCTGGGAAACCACCGCATCCACCATGATCAAAGAGCTTTCCGGAGAAACCGGCTGGCAGGACCGGATGGCCATGCTTTGTCAGGAGCTGAACCAAAAGGATGATATTCTCTTTGTACGCAACCTGATGGAACTATTCGAGGTCGGCAAATACCAGGGCAACGAAACGAGTATGGCCGAATACCTGCTCCCTTACCTCAGCCGGGGAGAACTGGCCATGATCAGCGAATGTACGGAGGAAGAAATGGCTGCTATTGAAATTAAAACGCCCAATTATCTCTCCAATTTCCAGATCCTCCGGCTGGAAACTCCTCCCGAAAAAGAACTGGAAAAGATCATTATCCAGAGTTCCCAGAATATTGCCCAGCACAAACGTATCAAGATCGAGGAAGAGGCCATCCGGGAGGTGATCCGGCTGAATCAGCGTTTCACCCCTTACGCCGGCATGCCGGGTAAACCCATCCGCTTCCTGGAAAGTATCCTCATCAATAAGCGCGATGAAGGCAGTAATCGCCGGATCGTCCTGGATAAAACGGAAGTGATCCAAAGCTTTTGTCAGGATACCGGAATGCCGCAATTCATGGTCGATCCGGGCCAGCCGCTATCCCCGGAGCAGGTCCGTACTTTTTTTCACCAGCAGGTGTTTGGGCAGGAGCTGGCCGTGGAAAGTGTGATCGATACTCTGATCACGGTAAAGGCAGCGCTCAACCAGACCGGAAAACCCATTGCGTCCTTCCTCTTCGTTGGCCCGACCGGAGTTGGAAAAACCGAATTGGCCAAGGTACTGGCGGAATTTATGTTCAGCCACCGCAACCGCATGATCCGCTTCGATATGAGCGAATATTCCAGTTACTACTCGGTGCTGCGACTCACCGGCCTGGGCTACGAATCCGAAGGGGTATTGACCGGAGCGGTTCGGCAGACACCCTTCAGTGTTTTGCTTTTTGATGAGATCGAAAAAGCCCACCCCAATTTCTACGATCTGTTATTGCAGATCCTTGGGGAAGGACGGCTCACCGACAGCCAGGGAAAAATGGTCAATTTCTGCAGTACCATCATCATTATGACGTCCAATATTGGCGCCGAAAAATACCAACGCGGCAGTATCGGCTGGCAGCGGGAGGAAAATGTGGAAGATATTGACCGTCATTTTCTCGGCGAAGTAGAAAAACATTTCCGACCGGAGCTCTTCAACCGGATCGATCGCGTTATTCCTTTCCGGCCGTTGGACAAAGAGGTGGTTCGCCGGGTGGTGGACCGCGAGATCGTGCAATTGCACCAGCGTGAAGGGGTAAAGTTCCGTCGGATGGATCTGGATATCAGCGAAGCGGTAAAAGATCATCTCGCCGTCCGGGGCTATGATCCTAAATACGGAGCACGGCAGTTGCAGCGAGTGATCCGGGAACAACTGATCATACCCATGGCGGAACAACTGAACCTCCAGGATGTGGAGGAACAGCTTTCTATGAAAGTGGACCTCCAGGATGGTGCGGTAGCCATCCAGACCACTCTGGATCCCTTAGGCCTGGAACTGCTGATCGAGGAACTGGAACGCAACAGTTATGCCGACTACGCCGGCAGCCTGCGTCGACAGATGACCGAGTTGCGCGAATCGCCGGTATTTATCCGATTGGAAAATGAGCTGGACCTCATGGAACGCTCCAAAAAACGCTCTGAAAAAGAGTTCTGGAAAAATGCGCAGCAGGCACGAAGCTATGCGATATACATGGATCTGATCGCCAAAACGGAAAGACTGGCGATTGAGATCGACGAAAAGGAAATGCAACTGGGGCTCGCCTGCCTCGATCTGGCTCCCTATAATCCGGAGGTACAACAGGAGTTGCAGGAATGGGATCACCGGCTCACGCATATGAAACAGGAGATTATCCATACCCTGGACCCGAAACCCTGTTACCTTACCATTTACGGTAGGGAACCGGAGCAGATTGCCGAATTTTACATGGCGCTGTGTGAACAGAATGATTTTAGTATTGAGAGTGAGGCGATCTGGTTCTCGGAAGCCTACTACCACGGAGAAGATTGGCTGCCAAACGCAAATGGAGAGATGGAATACCGGCAGCGACAAACTTACGAAACCACCTCCTTCAACCCCGATAATGTCCGGATATCCAATCTGAAAAAGAAAAATGCAGAGTTATTCGGGATTATGCTGCGGATAGACGGTCAGTGTGCTTATCTCTATTTTCAGGAAGAAACCGGCATACAGAAATGGGTAGACGGTGATGAAGAATACCTGTACAGTGTAGATGTCACTACCCGAAAACCGGTGATGCCCAAAAATATCCACCGGACCAAATTCTACCTGAAGCATTCCCCCCGCCGACTCATCGACGGGCAACAGATCCGTGATACGCCCTACCGGATCAACCGGTCCTACAGGGATAACGAACACCTTGAACTGATCCGGGAGGAACTGGACTATCGACTAAAGTTCTCGGTTGACCGCGAACTGATGTTCTAAACCCGGCCGGTTACTCCGACTGATCGCTTAGGCTGAAGATGCGGTCCATCTCGATCCACTTTTCTCCCGGTTTGGCCCAGGGCAGCGCCTGCTGAAAAGTCCACATCAGCTCTTCCCACTCCTGAACTTTGGGGTTCCCGACGTCCATGGCCGCTTTTTGCTTGGGATCGTAGGTTTCATCCACCTCCATGATCATAAACATCCGGTTGCCCGTCAGGTAGATCTCCATATTCAGGATACCCGCATCGCGAATACTTTGGGTGATTTCCGGCCAGACGCCTCCGGGCGCATGGTAGCTTTTATACCGTTCGATCAGTTCCGGATCGTCTTTCAGGTCCAGCGCAAGGCAATGTTTTGGCATCTTATTGTTTTATAATTGGACAACATGAATCACCCGAATTTTATAAAAAGCGGTGTATAAACTCAGAGAATCGAAACCAGCATTTCGATTATCTTTTTACGAATGTTTAACCTTTACGAGGTCATTTTTGAGTCCTGAAAAAATTTAGGATGACTTATGCGAATCAGGGGTTAAACTTGGAATCAATGTGCCTTTAAGCACAAAGTATAGGTAGCAAAATGACCATTTTCCGGCTTAGCGTGCCGTAGGTACGCCATGTAAAACCATATTGCATACCTACGGCACGTTGAACCTCCCAAATTGTAGGACGGGCTACCTATATCTCGTCCCTACGGGAATTTTAATTCCTGATTCGCATAACTTATTTTCCTCTAAGACCGGTATACTATTGGCGCACCTGGAAAATGAAGTGCTCAATGCAGTGATAGACATTCGCTAGGTGGTCAGCGAACGATCCAGATGCACGTAACCGCCGTCAACGATCATCCACTGGCCGGTGGTGTGGGCCGAACGTTTGGACAACAGGAATACCGCCATATTAGCAATTTCCTCCGCGGTAGTCATCCGTTTTTCCAGAGGGATATTCGCCACAATGGAAGCCTCCTGAGCCGCCGGATCGTCAAAGGTGTTATCGAGCCATTTCCGATAGAGGGGCGTCATGACTTCCGCCGGCAGGATCGCATTCACCCGAATGGAGTAGGGGAGCAGCTCCGCCGCCCATTCCCGGGTAAGGGCCAGTTGGGCCCCTTTCGAAGCGGCATAACCGGAAGTACCGCCCTGGCCCGTGATCGCTACTTTGGAACTGATGTTGACGATCGATCCTTTGGACTCCTTGAGGTAGGGCAGCGCGTAATAAACGAGATCGTAATAATGGTACAGGTTCAGGTTGATCGATGCCCGGAATGCTTCCGGTCCTTTTTCCAGTCCGGCTCCGTCGTTCATTCCTGCATTGTTGACGATGCCGTCAATGCGACCGTATTTTTCGGCAGTTTCGCGGATGGCCTTCTCACAGTTGCCTAGCTCCTGCAGGTCGCCGAGAATGGCGTGCGCGTTGATCCCTGCAGCCTGGAGTTCATCCACCAGATCCTGGGTGACGCCTTTCGAACGCGTTACGATCACCGGAATGCCACCTTCCGCAGCGATGCCCCGGGTGATGGCTTCGCCGATGCCTTTGGATCCACCGGTGACGATGAATACCTTATCTTTTAATTGTAAATCCATTAATCTTCTAAGTTGTAAAATCGTTTTGCATTCCCGCCCCAGACTTTAGCCTGTTCATCGGGGCTGAGTTTTCCTAAATATTGTTCCACAATACCTTTGACGATCGGATAGTCGGCGGCCACCAGGCAAACCGGCCAGTCGGAACCGTACATAATACGATCCGGACCAAACACTTCAAAGATCAGGTCCATATACCGCACCAGATCCTTGTAAGTCCAGTTTTCCCAGTGGGCTTCGGTCACCATGCCCGACAATTTGCAATAAACGTTCTCATTCCGGGCGATTGCCCGCATCAGCAGGGCCCATCCGTCGTAAAAGCCGTCCTTGATGTAGGGCTTCGCCAGGTGGTCGATCACGAAGGGCTGCTCGGGATGATTGCGTACAAACTCCAGCGTGGCGCCTAACTGGTGCGGAAACACCAATATGTCATAGGTGTAATGGTACGGCAGTAATTCGCTAATCCCGCGCATAAAATCCTTACGGAGCAAAAAATTGACATCCTGCTCACCCTGAACGATATGGCGAAAACCGGCGAGCTTTTTGTATTGGGAAAAATGATCCAGTCGCTCCTGGATATCATCCGCCCGCAGGTCTATCCAGCCGACGACCCCTTTGATAAAATCGTAGAGTTTCGCCAGTTCGAGCAGGTATTCGGTTTCCGCCTCGGTCTGATCCACCTGTACCGCTACACAGCCCTCAATACCTTCCACCTCGTAAACTTTCTGCAGGTCGTATGGCAGGAAATCCCGTTGAATAAGCTGCATGCTGTCATCTATCCATTCGTGTCGTTTCGGGTCGTATTGCCAAAAGTGCTGATGCGCATCAATGATCATAATCGTCGGTTATTACTGTAATTTCAGCAAGGTCTTGTACATGCCTTTGGTGCAAATGAGTTCGATAAAACGAGCGAGCATGTCGGTCAGTCCGGGCACTTCATTCAGGTCCGTATCCCACCATTCCGACTGTCCGAGTACCCGGCGGCTGATCGCTTCCGGATCGTTGTCCTTTTTCTGCCAGAGTTCCTCGAAGAACCGCAGGCGGGCGGGATCATCCTGTAGCGGGATCTTTTCGTCCAGCCACTCTCCCTTGTAAAATACCGTTAAAGCCGCCAGGGCCAGTACCACCCGCGGCGGCAGGCTACCCTGTTTTTGCTGATAAGCCAGCAGCGTCGGCAACAGTCGGGTGCGGTATTTCGACGTCGAGTTGAGCGCTATGCTGATCAGCTGGTGGTGAATGCTCGGGTTGAGAAAACGATCGATCACCGCCTGGGCAAAATCGCGCAATTCCTGCGAAGGGGCATCCAGTGTAGGCATAACCTCCTGGTGCAGCAACTGACGGATGTAATTCCCGATATGCGGTTCCTCCACCGCTTCCCGCACGCTCCGCATACCACTGAGGTAGCCTACCGGTACCATGGCGGTATGAGCGCCGTTGAGCATCCGTACCTTAATAATGCGGTAAGTCGTCAGGTCATCGACAAATTTCACTTCCAGATCCGTTTCGTCGAAATGCATTTCCCGGGCTACCCATTCCGGCGCCTGGATCACCCAGCTGTGGTAGTATTCGCCCGCTACGAGCAATTTGTCGGTAAAGCCCAGTTCCTGCTGAAGGTCATCGGCCTCAGCATCCGGATAGCCGGACACGATGCGGTCCACCAGCGTATTGCAAAATACATTGTGTTCCTGCACCCAGGTCGCAAATCCAGGTTCCAGGCCCCAGTGATCCGCGTACTGCAGAATACAGTTGCGAAGTTCGTCGCCGTTCTGTTCGATCAGCTCTACCGGCAGCAGAACACAGCCTCTTTCGGGATCTCCCTTGAAGTGAGTATAGCGATGGTACAGCCAGTGGGTCAGCTTGGCCGGGAATTCCCGGGGAGGATGGTCCGCAAATTTATCGGTTTCGTTAAACGCAATTCCCGCCTCCGTGGTATTGGAAACGATGTACCGCATGGCCTCCTGTTCGGCCAGCTTTAGATACGCATCCCATTCCCGGTAGGGATGGATCACCCGGCTCACACAATCCACCAGGGTCTTTTCCTGAACCAGTTCTCCCTGCCGGATCCCGTTCAGCACTACGTGGAACAGGCCGTCCTGATCCCGAAGTTCCTGGTAATCTCCCCGCTCCGTCGGCTTGATGATCACCACATTTCCGGAAAAATCCGTGATTTTATTGAGGTGGTCGATCATCCAGTCTACGAAAGCCCGGAGGAAATTACCACCTCCGAATTGCATAACTCTTTCAGGCCGGCTGGAAACCAGGCCGGCCCGTTCTCTATTCAGTAATTGCATTGTTGTAATCTCTCTTAAATCGCCATGCCATTCAGTTGCTGGCTGTGGCAAGGGTTAAATCAACTTCCAGCCTTCCCGGTATTCACGGGTAACAAATCGGTTGGCCGGATCGTAATTGGTGATCTTCATTTTGTTGCCGTCCCAGAGCAGGCGTTTACGGCCGTCAAAACTTCTTCGGTTTTCGGCATTCACCTTGGCCGTCTGATAACTCCGGATCGCGAGATTACCCATGAGTACGGTTTCCGTGAGTGGACCAGCGTAATCGAAAGAGGAGGTCAGATTGCGGTGTTCCGGACTGTCAAAACCGGCTTTACAGGCATCCGTCCAGGCAACCTGGTGACCGTATTCCGCCATATTGACGTATTTGCTGCCGCTATCGTAATTCTCCGGCATAGTTAATACCTCGCCGTTTTTGCGGTATACTTTCGGGTTACGGCCGTAAACGCCACAGGTCATGATGCCTTTGGTACCGATCATCATGACGCCGTTGGCACTGTCTTCCGCACCGATCGGATCACTCGGCGGGATCAGGTCCGGATGGAAGGGGCGAATGCCGCCGTCCGACCAGATCATGGTCACTTCCGATTTGTTTTTCGCGGTTTTCGGGAATTTGAGCTGTACGTGGGAAGAAGGCGGACAACCTTCCGGAATGTATACCGGATTCCAGTCTTCAATGAACATCTGACCGACGCTGCATTCCACTTCCGTGGGATACCCCAGACCCAATACGCGGAAAGGCGGATCGATCAGGTGACAGCCCATATCTCCCAATGCACCGGTACCGAAGTTCCACCAGCCCCGCCACTTAAACGGATGGTATAAGGGGTGGTAATCTACCGGTTTGGCCGGTCCGATGAACAGGTCCCAGTCTTCAGCGCTGATCGGCTCCGGGCGGGGTGGTTTGTCCGTCGGTACGGGGATCCCCTGGGGCCATACCGGCCGGTCTGTCCAGACGTGTACGGTGTGTACTTTACCGATCAGCCCTTTTTTGAACCATTCCTGCATCTGGACCTGCTCGCCGTTGGAGGCGCCCTGGTTACCCATCTGGCTGACGATTTTGTATTCCCGGGCTCCTTCGGTAAGTTTACGGGCTTCGTAGATATTGTGGGTCAGCGGCTTCTGCACGTACACGTGCATACCCAGCTGCATGGCCGTCATGGCGGCAACGCCGTGCACGTGGTCGGGCGTGGAAATGGTGACTGCATCGATGGTGTCCTTCATTTCCTCGAGCATTACCCGAAAATCGTTATATAATTTTGCCTTGGGCCAGGTACTGATCGCATTGGCGCAACGGGCGGTATCTATATCGCACAACGCTACTACATTTTCGGCGCCGTCATTGTAGGCATTACGGATATCCGACCAGCCTTTACCTCCGGCTCCGATACTGGCCAGGTTCAGTTTATCACTCGGGGGAATAAAACCTTTTCCTAAAACATGCCTGGGCACGATCATAATTCCACCCGCTGCCACAGCTGTGGATTTGATGAATTTCCTGCGAGAACTAGACGCTTGTTTTGGTTCCATAATTTTGTTTTGAATATTGTTGTGTGAAACGCGAATATAACCAAAGAAATTTTTGGCGACCTAATCTTATCCGTGGATAAGGAAACATTATTATCCAAAAATCGTATTACTGGCTGTCACATGGTAAATAAGTAAATTGTTCTATCTTTGATCGCCTATAGATAGAGCTCCCTTTTGCCTTGTGATATTAGTAGCCGTTTGAATTTGATGCTTCGAAATAGTTAAGACCCTTTTTTCCAACACTTAGCGTTATCCGAACAGACCTTTTTTACCATTTAACTTCCTAATCGGATAGCCGAAATGGAGGGAAAAGGACCGGCAACAAATTTCAACGATCAGATCCAGACGACCTTTTTTTAGAGAAAGTTACACCCATAAACCGTAAGCGTAGTGCTCCGAATTTTACTGCATTCCTTAGTCTGCCTGTTAGGCATTGGAATCTTTTCCAAGGTCATATCCCATGAAGGAAAATTCCAATTCACATCCCATTCGAGTCAGTCCCTGGCTCCGCCTGCGGATGAATTCCGTTTTTTTTGCGAAAGCTTTGATACGTATCAGCCCGGTCTGACCATTGCCGAGTTGAGTTCCCGCTGGGACGCTCATCCGGTCGACTCGCTCAATGCCGTAGTCGTTCCCGGCGTGGATGAAGGGGACCGAAAACTGGCCGTAGATTCCGGACGCGTTGCGATCCTGAACCTCACCCAGGTTAGTCTGATGATGGACAACCAGTTCCATCTCGAATGGGATCTGGCTTTCCAACAAACCGGAAACGAGTTCGATACCATTTTCTTGAGTAATGATGCCGGCAATTTTGACCAGGCTGTTGCTATTGCCATCCGGCAGGATAGCCTGAAGTTTTTGCATCAAGGCAACCTGATCGCCGGCCACGCCTGGGGCCCGGATCCGGGTGGTGATCACTTCGAGGTATACTTCAATACCCGGATCGATTCCGCTTTCTTCCTGCTAAACGACGAAAGACTGGCCACCTTACCTTACTCCTTTGCCAATCTGGGCTACATGGTCTTTACCAGTGGGTCTAATGACTACGTTTTGGATGATCTGTGCCATTCGGTGCAGGTGCCGGAGGAAAATTGTGCCTGCGGCATTGATGACTGGACCAATATCTACTGCAATACTTTCGAAGATTATTTCCTGGGGCCTTTCCTGTCCAACAATACTCCCGAATGGCGAGCCTATAACGGCCCGGATGAAACCGGGGTACTGGTCCAGGAGGATGGTCTGAACCACGTTATGATCAATATGGCCGACTCGATTGGCCACATATTACCGAATAACCTTTCTTCCAAATTTGTCTATTCTTTTCAGGCACTGCTCGAGGCCGGAGTCGGCATCGGTGGTGGCGGAGGTATGCGGTTCTATCTGGACAGCGCCCGGAAAAAGGAAATCCTGAATCTTCGTTTCCGGAAGAATGCATCCCGGATCGAATCGGTCGAGCTCCGCGTTAACCGCAAGCAATTGCCGGATTATAATGTACAGGAATTTAAGTCGGGTAAACTGTCGGATTTCAGCATTCTGGTGGATACCGTTTCCTGGAATTTCAATTTTTACCACGACGGTACGCTCCAGCATTCCTGGGCGTTGCCGGACAGTGTGGTCAATATCAATAACGATCACTCCCTGACGGCGGTATTTGTCGGACGCTCGGGAGAATACTACGAGCTGGACAATATCTGTATTCAGGAACCGCCCGTTGTCAATAGTTGCCAGTTGTCTCCATCCTGGGAGGCGGTTTTTTGCGATAATTTCGACACGCATCCACTCGGAGAGATCGAAATGAACTCGCAGAAATGGATGGTCCAGAATCCGATCCTCGATAAGGCGGAGATCATCGTACCGAATGAGCTGGAGGATTTTAACCCTCAGCTGTTTATTCCCACTGGTGGCAAAGCCCAGGTATCCTTTTCGCTCAATCAGTTAAACACCAACCGTTTCCGGGTGAACAGTTTTTCCCGCCTGTCCAATCCACTGGGCAATTTCGGCGGTAATATCTTCCTGAAGAACGATATGGAGCAGCTGATCGAAGTCCGGATGAGTGATGGTTTCTTCAACCGGACGGGCGTCGTATTCCTGTATGGGGATACCACAAAAATGGCTGATCTGCCGCTGAACCCGGCACGAGTGGAAGAGTATGATCTGTCCTTTCTGTTCGACCGGACTTCAGAACGACTGGAGATCTTTTACAATGACCAGTTAATGTTGAGTTCGGATGCGTCGGACAGTTTGCTCATTCGCAGCTTCTTTCAAAAGGATATGATCCTGGAGTACCAGGCCAAACAACAACCCATGATCGTCGAACAGGCGGCGACCTACCGGCGATTGATGAATACGGACGCTTGTGATGACCTGATCGCAGCGGCGGATACCTGTATGGTCGCCGTCGGCGATTCACTGTATACACCCAGCGAAGCTTGTATCCTGGGATACCTGGCCACCGAACTGGTAAAAGTAGAAACTCCGGTCGTAGCCGGGCTGAAACCCATTGTGGTTGACCAGATCACGGCGATTGGCGGTCGCGTAGAAGGTGATGCGATCTATATCAATCAGGGAGCCGCTCTGGAACTGTTCCTCATTTTGGACAAAAACTCCCTCGATCTGGCCAATAACCTCTGTGCTTCTTTTTCCAGCATTAAATTCGCCTACCAGGGAGATCCTCTGACGGTTGATAGTTGCTCTGCTGCCTTCTTTGCCTGGGATTTCTTTAATTCCGAAGGAGGCGTTTCGCTCACCCATACCATTAGTTTGGAACTGGAAACCTGTATCGAATTGAATGCGGTGGTGGGGATCGATTCTTCTTCCGTCGGACCCGGAATGCAGAAATCAGGAGATTTCAGCCTGATGGTCCTGGCTAATGAAAACGGAGATTTCGATCTGGATGCAATGGATCAGGTGGTGAGCAATCTGGATTATTCGATTGATTTTACTACCTGTAACGATAATACGCAGGAGCGATATATTCTGGGAGAGCGGATCCGGGTACCCCACGAAAACGGGCAGGATACCTGTTTTAAGTATTTGCTGAAAGTGGAACTGTTCGATGAAGTCTGCGGCTTTGTGGTACCGGCCCAGGACTCTTTCTATATCAGCATTCTGGATACGCTGCCGCCTACGCTTCCGCCGCTGGACACCATGCATTTTGCCTGTCTGGACGATGCCTTCGCCGCTGCCCACGCCAGTCTGATCGACACTTCGCTGGTAGTGGATAACATTGTCGGCAATGAGGATACCTCCAGAATTCACAGCCAGGTCTATCTGAGCAACAACCCCAGTTTCCTGGAGGTAACCAAAGAATGGACGCTGGTGGATTCCTGTGGTAATCAGGGCAAGGTTTTCCAACGCTTTATCGTGGACGAAGAACCCATCTCTTTCACGGCACCCGATACGGCTTACGTCAATCGGATTTCGCTGATCGGAGACACCCGCATCACCGGCAGCCTGATGGATATCAGCTCCCTTTGCGGCCCGATCACCGATACGCTCTACGTTGACGACAAACCTACTATTACGGCCTGCCGGGATACGGTCATTCGCACCTGGACGGCCGAGGATTCCGTGGGCAATCGCCGGTCTTACCATCAGTTGATCATTTACGAAGATACGGTGGATCCCGTTTTGGAGCACCTGCCGAAAGTGACCTTCAACCGCTTGTCCGATACAACCAATTTTGCGATCGTAGGCATTCCGAAGGTTATTTCCGACGACCATCCTATTGTAGATACCACCTTCACCGATATGGTTTCTGATTCTTCCCGTTGCTTCGCCCGGATCGACCGGACGTGGCGTTTTACCGATAGCTGCGGTAATGTTGCGGAAAGCCAGCAGGAACTGGTATTCGATTCCCGGATGGATCCCATCATTGTTGGCCTCAAACCCGCAGTGAGACAGCAGATCGAAGCTACCGGCGGCACGCTTAGCGGCAGTAGCGTACGGGTCAGTCAAGAGAATGTCAATGACCTGTATAATTTACTCGATGCCAATTCACTGCTGCTGAGTAACGCAGATTGCAGCAATCACGAAGAGATCGACTTTTTCTACGAGGGAGAGGTGGTTCCCAGCGATACGACCTGTGCGGCCAGCGACTTTGTGTGGCGCTTCCTCGATGAAGCCGGCGACGTAACTGCTTCCTACGCATTGAGCGTGGATGTATTCTCCTGTATCGAGTTTATTGCGGCCGGAGACCTCATTGCCGGTTCCGTACCTTCCGGGTTGAGTTTTATGAATGATTCTACTCTTGCCGCCCAGTTGCTGAACGGCCAGGCCATCAGTATGAACCAGTTGGATAGTCTGGTCGGTGAACTGGAATACGATATAGAATTTACCAGCTGTAATGATAATGCCCAGATCCGCTACACCTCACAGGTACGGGAGCCATTACCGATGGAGAATCGGGGAGATCCCTGTTTCCGGTATTCTTTCGTGGCGGAGGTTTACGACGATAAATGCGGTTTTCTGGAGTCCAGACCGGTTTCGGTGGACATCGTGGATACGCTCGCACCGTCCTTTATGGCGCCGGATACCATGTATTTCCCCTGTCTGGGAGATGCCTATCTGGCCGCGATACCCAGCCAGATCAACCGGAGCCTGATCGTAGATAATATCCGGGGCAATGAAGACCTCGCGTCAATCCGGGACACGATCTATGAGAACGATAGTTTCCCCTTTGCGGCGGTAACCAAGCGCTGGACGATCTCCGACCTGTGCGGCAATACCACTTACGCTTACCAGCACTTCCTGGTCAACCAGGAACCCATCAACCTGGAATTGCCGGATCCGATCGTGATCGCCCGCTTCAGCGACCTGCAGGATACTTCGATAACGGGAACGATCCAAAACGTTTTCTCTTTCTGCGGTCAGGTGGATGCGATCTCTTATGTGGACGATATCACTACGATCGGCGGCTGTGAAGAAACCATCACCCGCCGATGGACAGTAACTGACAACCGCGGTAATAAACGAGTGGCGGATCAGATCTTCCTCTACCGGGATACGCTCGGACCCGAACTGAATCCGTTCGGGATCACCCGACTGGATTGTGTGGAAGATGCGGCCAATCTGGAAGTGAGCGGCATTCCATCCCTGAAATTTGACGATCATCCGGCTCTGAGTTTCTCCTATACGGATCAGGTATTTGACTCGATCAGTTGCCTGAAACAGATCATCCGGAGTTGGGAAGTAAAAGATCCCTGTGGGAACGTCACCGAGACTGAGCAAACCATTGAGATCGATAACCGCTCCGCGCCGGCCATCGTCTGGCCGCCTTCGTTCGTGCGGGTAAATTGCCGGCCGGAGGCAGAGGATACCACGCTGACGGGTAGTCCTTTCTTCCCGGATTACTTCTGTACCAATACGAAAGTTACCTACTCGGATAATCTGGTATCGGCTTCGCCTTGTGAAGTGCTGTACCAGCGACAATGGAAAGTGCGGACCGAATGCGGCCTGGAAGTGACCAACTCCCAGGTGATCCAGGTGAAAGATTCCATACCACCGACTTTCAATCCTCCCGGACCGGTTACGGTTGTAGCCAGTGATCTGGTACGGCTGAGCGCAACCGGGTTCCCGACGAATATCGAAGACAATTGTTATGTCTCCAACAGCATCGGCTATGAGGATGAATGGGTGGTACCGGTAAGCTGTACGGATACCGGATTGGTGGCCCGGAGCATCATCGTAACGGACCAGTGCGGCAACGCGGGACGGGCGCAGCAAATGATTACGGTTTTACCGCTATCGACCCCCATCGCAGTGGTATTGGATGCGGACACGGTCTATGTACCGCTGGATGCCGGTCTGATCGAATTACCTACGGGCTTCCCGGACAGTGGCCTGTATTCCGGTCCCTTTGTATTCGAGAATACCTTTAACGTTGAAGAAGCCGGAGAAGGCATCTATGAAGTATTTTATACCATTGGCGATCCGGAATCGGATTGTGCCTTCTCGGATTCGGTGATCATTGTGGTGGGTACTCCAAACGCCACGGTTGATCCTGAATTCCTTTCGGCCCTGACCATCTGGCCCAATCCGACCAGCGACCAGCTCAATATCCGTTTTGACGGAGTCGATCCCGAGCCGGTCCGCATAAAATTGTGGTCAGGAACGGGTGATCTGATCCGAACGGAACAGATCCAGGTAGCCAATAGTGTCTGGGAACACCGGCTCTCCCTGGCGGAGCTTCCGGGTGGTGTCTATTGGATCTCTTTCGAAACGGCTGCCGGCTATAAAGGCTACCGGAAAGTGGTGAAATTTTAGACGTCCTTCCCTGCGCTAAGCGCACCGGGCGTGTTTTGTGATCAGGAGGTTATGGTGGTGATGTCAATTACCACCATAACCTCTGCTGATTTTACACTTCACGCAAAGGCTTGGGATTTTTCCAAACCAATTGTAAGTCAGAATGAGCTATTTCTATTTTTATCAACCAGCAATCCTGCCAGTTTGGTAATGGATCGACTGCTACTCTTTACCGATGGGAGTGTTTCCCCGCAATCTAAAACCGGATACGGAGCGTATCTCCTTTTGGAAGAACGGCAGCTCACGATGGAAACGGATTTCCATCCGATAGTGACCCATCGTTTCGAATCCACCTCTTCAACCCAACTGGAATTGCAAACCCTGATCTGGGCGCTCGAACAGATCAAGGGGCAAAAGCGGCAAATTGTAGCTTATACGGATTCTCAGAATATTCTTAGACTTATGGACCGGCGGCAGTCCCTGGAGGAAAAGGATTTTCGTAAAAAAGATCATAAGCTGCTGCGCCACCATCTCCTTTACCGCAGGTTTTTCGCTTTGATCGATACCCTGGATTGCCGGCTCGAGAAAGTAAAGGGACACCTGCCGGCCGGTCAAAAAAGCAAATTGGAAAAACTGTTTAGCCGGGTGGACCGAGCATCCAGAAAAGCCTTACGGGAAGAGAAGGAGTAGGGGAGCTTGTACTCTCCATGACAAGACCAACGATAGAAATGAGAAAAACCGGCAATCCTACCCAACCGAACCGCTTTTTCTGCCGGTCTATTCTATAAAGGCTATTCCATGCCCGTTTTGCTGTTCAAACTATTCCTTCATTCAAAAATGCACCTCTTCATGCAAAGGCCATTTTCCACCTCCATGCTCTGGATCCTGCTTGTATCAGGTATTTCATTTGTTGCTTGCAACAAAAGTGCCTTTACGCCCAATCCGTTTGAAGGCGATGTATTCCTCAGATCCCAGGCGGAAGTTGACGAATTCGGAGAAAAGGGCTACAACGTGATCACCGGGAATCTGCACATCGGAAAAGGATTCGGGCCTTACGGCGCCCCTGTTGGAATTACGGATATTGTGAGTTTACTGCCCTTGCGGGAGATCATTTCCGTTTCGGGGAATATAGAGATCGTCAACAACCCGGAGCTGGCGAGCCTAGCCGGCTTATCGACATTAAATACTGCCGGTTCGATCATCCTGCAGTACAATGCTATTCTGGAAAACATCCAGGCACTTTCCGGCCTGGAATCGATCGAAAACCATCTGATCCTCCAGGGCAACTCGCAGCTCGCTTCTCTGCGGGGGCTGGAACGCATTACCAAGATCCCCGGCGATCTTACGATCGAATTCAACCCGAAGCTGGAGAATTTTGCGGGACTCGAAAATCTGGAATCAATTGGCAGTCTGCAGTTACGCGACAATGAATCACTCGGGTCAATCGACCATTTGGAAAGCCTGGTAAAACTCGAACACCTTGGCATCACCTATAGTCCCCTGATCAATTCCCTGGCGGTATTCAAAAATATCACCAGCCTTCCCCGTGGCCTCGGTCTGGAGGAATTGAGTGCCTTAACTTCTCTGGAAGGATTACATAATGTCGAAAGCATCGGTGGTTTTTTGGGGATATGGAGAACCGGCCTTACCTCACTGGAAGAGCTCAGCAGCCTGCAAACCCTCGACCGTACCCTGAAGATCATTGGCAATGATCACCTAACATCCCTGGACGGATTGGAAAACATAAGCTCTATCGGCGGCTACGGCCTGGAGATTAGCGATAACGAGGCGCTCGTATCCATTGAGGGACTGTCCAATCTCCACTTCGTAAGCTTTAAATTTACGATCACCAACAATGAACTATTAGCGGATTTTTGTCCACTCAACAAACTATTCACCAATACTGATTTCCTTAATCGGGAAAATGAACGGACCAATATCCGGGGGAACAGTTATAATCCTTCCGAGGAGGATTTTCTCTACGATCAGTGTAAGCCTTAGGCTGAAATCCTAGTAAAAACAAAGTTTGAGAAGCGGTGATAAGGGATCTATCGCTCCGGTAGGGCACAGTTAAGACCTGAGATAATTTTATTAAATTTGGTTTCAATCTTGCCAAAAATGATGAAATTGTCCTACCGCCTCCCTGCTCTGTTCATTTTACTGATCTGTTCCTTTACCTCCACTTCGCAAAGTATCGACGCTTCCCGCATCGACAATAAGGTCATTTGCGGGTACCAGGGCTGGTTCAATTGCGCCGGTGACGGTTCGCCCCTGAATACATGGGTGCACTGGGCTACTTCCCAACCCGGCCCTTCATCACTCTCCTTTGAGCTGTTTCCCGATGTTTCCCAATACGATTCGCAGGATCTTTACGCTACCAATTTTCCGCAACTGGGCAATGGCGCGGATGCGAAGCTTTTCTCCTCTTACCCGGAGCGGGTCATCCAACTGCATTTTAACTGGATGGAAACTTACGGAATAGACGGGGTTGCCGTACAACGCTTCATCAGTCATGTACCCGAACCGCAGATCATGGCCACCCGGGATAGCATCGCCGCTCGGGCCGCGCGGGCTGCAGAGGACCACGGCCGGATATTCTACACCATGTATGACATCTCCGGTATCCGGGACGAACTGTTCCGGACGATCACCGAGGATTGGCAAACCCGCATGGAAACCGATTTAAAGATCACCGATTCGCCGGCCTATGCCCACCAGGACGGAAAGCCGGTGGTAGCCATCTGGGGGCTTGGTTTTACCCACACCCACGGCACGGCAGAGGAATCGCTGGCCCTGGTTAACTGGTTTAAAGAAAGGGGATACTTCGTCATCGGTGGGATACCGACCTACTGGCGAAGCGGTGACCGGGATGCCAAACCGGGTTTTCAGGAAGTTTTCCGGGCCATGGATATGCTCTCGCCCTGGACGGTCGGCCGTTTTGGCCATCCGGATGAGGCTGATCATTACCGGCAGGAAACACTGGCGGGAGATTATACATATTGTCAGGAAAACGGATTGCACTATCAACCGGTCTTGTTCCCGGGTTTTGCCTGGTCCAAATGGAACGGCGGCCCGCGCAATGAGATCCCCCGGGCGGGTGGCGACCTGTTCTGGCGGCAGGCGTACAATATCCGGTCCGAAGGGATTCCCGGCGCTTATATCGCTATGTTTGACGAATACGACGAAGCCACCGCAATTATGCCCGCCGCCGATAGTTATTTCGGTATTCCGGAAGGGGAGTATTTTCTGACCCTTGCGGCCGACGGCCGTTACCGCTCGGCTGATTTTTACCTGCGACTGGCGGGCGAGATTACGGATCTCTTTGGCAGTGATGATCCCCCATCTGCAGACTTTTCTACCGCTTCCTACCAGGCGCCCTATTTCTTCCGGACCAGCTTTGAGGCCGAAGTCGACGCCCAACCGGACTGGATCAACACCAATGAAGAAACTACTGCATTGACGAATACTTCCGGACCGGCCGGAACGGGCAATCCACGCTGTGAACTATCCGATTCCGAAGCCTTTCAGGGAGAAAAGTCCATGCACATTCAGGGATTGGACCGATCGTCGTCGGTTTCTCTTTCCTACTTCAAGGTATTTGATGTCGATATCCCGATCGGGCCGGATACCTATTTGTCTTACCTGATCAACCCACAGAACGAAGGCGGGCGTAACGTTGCGGTGGATCTGATCATGACGGACGAAAGCAATCTCCGGGATTCCGATGCGGTAGACAGCAACGGTAACGATCTGCATCCCGGTGCTCCACGGGGCACGATCCAGGAATGGACGCTGATCGAGAGTAAGATCGGCGACTGGCTGGCCGGAAAAACGATCGACCGAATCGTGATCGCTTACGATTATGGGCCCGAAGAACGCCCGTACTCTGCGTTCATCGATAATATTAAGATCCAGAACCTGAGTGAAGCGGAGGATATGGTTTCACCGGTATTGGAACGGGAGGATGACGGAGCCTTTCTCATCTATCCCAATCCCCTGCAAGGGCGTGATCGCGGTCTACTGATCGAATCGAAAAAGCCGGGAGCATGGCCGCGTACCAGTCTGAAGATCACCAATTACGAGGGCCGGGAAATAGCTCAGTATAAATTGACGGAAGCCCGGATCAGGCTGGACACCTCAGGTTGGTCCAAAGGCATTTATTTTCTCACCTTTACCAGTGGAGACAAAAGAACCACCCGAAAGCTGGTATTCCATTAGGACATCATTTCGGTATTCATAACCTAGAACTTGCCCTATTATGAAAAAATCCACCTGGATCAGGCTGCATCTCTACTGTGGCCTGTTTACCTCATTTTATCTGATCGCTTTTGGTTTCAGTAGCTTGATCCTCAACCATCAAGTGGAATTAAACCATACCGAAGTCACCGATACCTGGGATGCCCGGATCGAAGTAGTGGGCGGCAAAACAGATCAGGAACTGGCGGAAGAACTGCGGGATCAACTCAGCCTCATGGGCTGGTTACCTCCCTGGCAGTACAAAAGAGATTCCCTGCAGTTTAGCTGCGTAATTACCCATCTAGCCAAAGACACCCAACTCGAACTCGATCTGCAAAGCGGAGCGGTGCAAGCCAGTGAAAAACCCAAAGGCTTACTGGCGGTCCTGCACGGCCTGCATTTCTTTAATGGTCGCATACCCAATGCTCCGTTTTTCTGCGTACCTGGATCGTTTACCAGTGGCTCACTTTACTCGTTCTTTTTATCTCTCTGCTGCTGGGACTATGGCTTTGGATCCGGTACAGCCATAAAACCTGGGAGCTCTACGTTTTCGGGGGGCTATTCATCATTTCCTGTATGCTAATGCAATTGCTATGAAGATCAATTATAAAACGATTAAGAAGATCCACCTCTATGCCTGTTTGTCCACGGCGGCCTTACTGGTCATGTTCATCTTCACCAGTTACATGATGATCCACCACGACTGGTTCGATCACGAAACCGTCAAGGAAACGCTCTACTTTGATCTGGCTGCCGCTCCCGCCAACGACAGCGAGTGGCAACTTTGGACCCGGGAACACGACATCGCCGGCCGACTGGTACGTACCCGGGAAACGGCCACCGGCGATCCGGTTCGGGAATACGCACACGCCGGAGGCTCCGACCGCATCACCTACCTGTCGGAGGAGGGTAGAGTAGAGGTAAGCCGCAATACCAAAAGCACGGCTAATGCCATTATCGGCGTACACCGCCAGCGGGGTTACGGCGGTGGGATCACCTATTCCCTGTATGCCTTTTTACTGGATCTGCTGGCGGTGAGTCTGATCGTTTTCACCATCACCGGCATCATCATGTGGATGCGTCTGTTGCAGAATGATAAGTGGGCCTGGATCATTTTTGCCGGCGGCTTTTTGTATTTCGGGATCACCCTGCTTTATCTGACTTACGGGTGAAAAGCCGCCGGCAAAATGAAATTATGGATGCACCAATAGGTAAGCCCGATCCTGGATCTACCGACTGATTGTGAATCGTTTGGAATAACGCACCTCACCGGAAGTATTGAGACTTAAGACATAAGTCCCCACCGGCAGGGCTTGCACACTAACGGAAATATCTCCGCTTATGCCTTCTTCCAGAGGATAAGTTTGTACGAGCCGACCGTTGGGATCAAAAAATTCCAGTTGGGCGGTACGGTACGTTCCCGCGGGCAACGTGATCCGCAAACGATCCTGGACCGGATTGGGATATAACAAAATATCGCTCCGAGGCCTTTGGCTATCCAATTGCCCCCGATCCGGACTTATCCGATTGCTGCTAACGGGCTCGAAACGCCACTTTTGGTGCGTTGCGCCGGAGAAGGTTTGGGTTTCGACATTCCCCCCATTGCTGAGGTCGGCATTCTCAACGCCCACAGATAAGCCATTCTCTACATTTTCCAGCTGGTAATATCCGCCTCCCAGGTCGGTGATCAACCAACTCTGCTGGTCGCTTCCGTCACAATTCTGTTGGACGACATTGGTTTTATTCGGTCGGAAAATGGCCAGGCATTTACCGGAATGAACCGCCTGAATGAGGTAGGCCCCGCTTCCGTTTTCGGAAACCTGCCAGCGCTGATTATCTCCCCCGCCATTCAGCACCTCCCACTGTTGTACATTGGCGTTATTGTTACCGGACTGGTTGATCACATCCAGACCTTTGTCACTGTGCTGGGCGATGATATTGAAAGTACCGGTGATACCGCCGCCACCCTGATCCGCTTCGGTGGTTGCATTGGCGGTATTGGACCAGGCCGAACTGCCGGCCGCATTGGTAGCCCGGATACGGTAGTAATAAGTCGTTTCGGCGCTCAGCCCGTTATCTGTCGCGCTGGATGTATTACCCGCAGGGTTGGCCACATTCATCCAGTTGCTGCTTCCGTCCGGAGAGCGCTCCAGCTCGAAATTGGCTTCATTATTCGAATTATCGGACCAGCTAAGATCGATAGCTGAAGAACCGGCAGCAGTAGCGTTAAGATTATCGGGAGCCGCCGGTGGGGTTTGCGGCGGCGCGGAACTGGTCCAGATAAACGTCATAGCCGATTTTTTGGGAATGTCGTATTCAAAACCACCGTTGATCCCATCGGTTATATATACTTTTTCGGTCTTCTGCCGATCGTTATAGGCCAGCACTACCGTTGAACCATCAGCGTTGCGAAAAGCGGTCGCGTAGATGTAACTACTACCACTCGCCGCATCGATCTTCAGTGCTCCGGGAGCGACAAATTTGGCGATCTGCCCAATGATATAGTAGGAAACGTTCCGGGTAAAGCTAGTCGGACTATTGATCGTAACGGCACCCAGACATTCCGTGCAACCGCCCGGTGTTCGGGGGCCGTAATTGCTGTCCGTAGCCAGGTTCCACTCCAATACGCTGCGGGACCAGTTATTCATGGAGCCGATCACTACATTGCGTAAATGCCAGCCAAAATCTCCGATAAAGCTGCCGTTGGAACTGGTAAACTGTTCGGTGAAATAAACGTCCTTACCCGTAGCATTCCGCACCGTGGACATGGCTGAAATATCTCCGGCATAAAGGTGAAATGCCGCACCGCTGGCGTAAGGACTATTATTGAGGACCGAAATCGGGTAGGCGGTATTATCGCAATTGTGATCAAAGGCAATGATCTTCGTTGTAAATCCGGCCAGTTGCAGATCCGGCCCCAGGTGGTTATTGATAAAATCAGTCTGCTCGGAAGCAGACATCAGCATGCTGGGTTCATTATAGGGATTCTCCGGTTCGTTCTGGGGCGTGACCGCCCAGATATCGATACCGTGGCTTTGCATGGCTTCCAGATATTTGACAAAATAAAGGCTGTAGGCCGCGTAGTAGGTCGGATCCAAACTACCCCCAATCCAGGTGCCGTTGGTTTTCATCCAGGTGGGAGCGGTCCAGGGAGTAGCCAGGATCAGCAGATCGGGATTGATCGCGAGTATGTCCTGCAGTAAGGGCACAAGGTGGGTGAGATCGGGACCGGCCAGACTGAAGTTGACCATATTGACGTCTCCGGATACCTCATTGTAAGAATAGGTGGAATTGCTGAGGTCCGAAGCTCCGATGCTGATCCGCAGCGTGGAGATCCCCAAACCATCGGGACCGAAAAGCTCATCCAGAAGTGCCGCCCGTTCGTTCGCATTCAGACCGTTGATCACCTCGGCGCTACCCTGGGTCAGGCAGAAACCGAATCCTTCGATCGACTGATATCCGATACTTTCATTAAGGGTAATGGTATTGTTGGCATTACTGGAATTCGTACTGAAGGCAGTGACGGTCTGCGGGCTCAGCAAAACACTGGCATCGCCTCTGGTTAGCCAGGGCGTAACCGTCTGGGCGGATAGCTGTAGTCCGATTAGTATTGCTAGAACAATTGGAAAAAAGGAAGATAATCGCATGGGCACTGGTTTGTATGAAATAAAATAAAAATACGTTATTATCGATTTTGACCTAATAAAAGCACAATATTTTTATACTATTCCGTTTTTCCTATTTTGCGAGAAAATTGATCTATGCGATATTTCATGCTTGCTTTATGCGTGATGATAACGGGCCTATCCCTGCAGGGGCAATCTGCCAAAGGAAAAGTGATCATCGATTCCCTTTATTCCAAAAATCTGGAAAATGACTTCGGGGAAAAAACGACCCGGGCGCTTTCCGTCTACCTGCCCCCTGGTTATGATTCCGATGACCGGCGATACCCGGTCATTTACTATCTCCACGGTTTTTTGAACAATCACACCCTGCGTCCCGAAATGGTGGAGGTACTGGACTACGCGATCGCTAACCACCGGGTACGGCCCTTTATACTGGTAGTATCCGATCAGCAAACGACCTACGACGGGAGCTTTTACAGCAATTCGGGGGTCTTCGGTAACTGGGAAGATTTTACGGCCTACGACCTGGTGAAGTACATGGATGATAACTACCGAACGCTGGCCGATAAAGCCAGTCGGGGGATTACCGGGCACAGCATGGGTGGATACGGCGCCCTCAAAATAGCCATGCACCATCCGGATATTTTCAGCAGCGTTTATGCACTCAGTCCGGGCGCTTTAACCGTCGTTCGGGAATACGGTCCCAACAGCAGCACCTACCGGGAGCTCGCCGCCATAAAAACCATGGAAGCCGTCATGGGCACTTATTTCCCCAAAGTGATCGTGGCCTTCGCGCGTTCCTGGTCGCCCAATCCGGATAATCCGCCCTTTTACTGCGATATCCCCTTTGAATACGTGAGGGAAGAACTCGTCGTACATCCGGAAGTACTGGAGAAATGGTACGCCAATATGCCTTTACACATGATCGACGATAATCTGGATAATCTGGATAATCTGAAGCAACTGAAAGCCATCAAAATGGACTGGGGGCGTAATGCTGGTGACCGATTTACGATCCAGTGTGACATGTTCAGTCAGAGACTCGAAAATGTAGGTGTCGAACACTTTGCGGAAGAGTATATAGGTACGCATGTGAGCGGCATTTTTACCAGAGAAGGACGGGTACCGAACGCGATGCTGCCCTTTTTCGACCTTTACCTGGACTTCGGTCCGGAAAAGCCCTGATGGAAGCATCCGGCGGGATTGGATCTTACGCCGGATGGCGAGTGATTGAAGTTGTTTTTGCCATTTTACACTGGTTCCCATTTGAGAATCGAAACATTCTGGGCATGTCGTATCCGATACTTAACCGATCCCCTCAGAACGAGCTCTATTTGCGATTCTAATATTTTGCTACCTTCGCAAAAACAGTTCAATTACCGCATGAAGAATATCTTTTTACTTTTTCTGATGGCGTGGTCCGTTTCGATCAGCGCACAGGAAGATCCGTTGTGGATGCGCTCTCTGGCGATCTCTCCCGACGGCACCCAGATCGTATTTACCTACAAGGGTGATCTCTACAAAGTGCCGGTTGGTGGTGGTGATGCGCTCCAGCTTACCTTTCACGATGCACACGATCACATGGCCGTCTGGAATAAAGACGGTAGTAAACTGGCCTTCGCTTCCGACCGCTACGGGAATTTCGATGTCTATCTGATGGATGCCCAGGGTGGTCCGGCCGAACGGCTGACTTTTCATTCCAATGATGAAATGCCGTATACTTTTTCGGCGGATGATCAGCAGGTCGTTTTTGGCGCCCTGCGTCAGGATGCCGTCAATCATCGGCAGTATCCGCACCGCTCCCAATCCGAATTATACGCGGTACCGACTGAAGGTGGCCGGGTGAAGCAATTGCTGACGGTTCCGGCAGAATACGTCCAGTTTACCAAAAACGGCGGATTGATGTACTATCAGGATAAAAAAGGCGGCGAAAACGAATGGAGAAAGCACCACGTTTCCTCCATCGCCCGGGACATCTGGGTATACGATGTGCAAAATAAAAGCCATAAAATGATCACCTCCTTTGCCGGAGAGGATCGGCAGCCCATTGTGAGTGAGGATGAAAAGAGCCTCTATTACCTCAGTGAAGAGAGCGGCACTTTCAATGTGCACAAACTGTCAATCGAAGATCCGTCCGAGAAGCAACAGCTGACGAATTTTGAACTTCATCCGGTGCGATTCCTCAGTATGGCTAAAGGCGTATTGTGCTTCGGTTTCGACGGCGAGATCTACACCATGCGGGAAGGTGCCGCCCCGGAGAAAGTAACGGTTCGGATCCGGACCCAGAGTAAATCGAATGAAGATCAGTTCATCTCCATCGACAGCGGTATCGAAGAGATGGCGGTATCCCCGAACGGCAAAGAAATTGCTTTCATCGCCCGGGGTGAGGTATTTGTCACGGCTGTCGAGGAATCTTTCACCAAAAGGCTGACCAACACGCCCGAGCGGGAGCGTTTCGTCGGCTGGGGCCCGGAAGGTAAATCGGTCGTTTACAGTAGCGAACGGGACGGCAAATGGAGCATCTTCAAAGCCGAAAAGGTCCGGGGCGAAGAACCCTTTTTCTTTGCTTCAACTCTGATCGAAGAGGAAGTCGTGATCACCAATACTTCCGATAACTATTTGCCGAATTATTCTCCGGACGGGAAAAAACTAGCCTTTGTCGAAGACCGGCGCTCCTTAAAAGTACTCGATCTGTCCAGCAAAGAAACCGTGACCCTGTTGGGGCCGGAGGATTTGTTCCACATGAGAGACGGCGACAAGTATTTTACCTGGAGCCCCGACAGTAAGTGGCTACTCGTGGAATGGGATCAATCTCTCAATAACAGCGAAGTGCTGCTGATGGCTGCCGACGGTTCGGAACGGGTCAATCTCAACGAGAGCGGCTATTACGACTCCAATCCCAAGTGGGTAGACGACGGCAAGCAAATGCTCTGGTTCAGCAACCGGAACGGCCTGAAGTCCTACGCTACCAGCGGACGCTTTGAGACCGATGTCTACAGCATGTTCTTCACCCAGGCGGCCTGGGATACCTTCAATCTGAGCGATGAGGAGTACAAATTGATGAAGGCGATCAAAGAGGAAAGCAAAAAAGACAAGAAGAAAGAAACGGCAGATAAGGATAAATCTAAAGAAGAGAAAAAGGACGAGAAAAAAACGGTTAAACCTTTGACTTTTGACTGGGAAAACATGGACGAACGGACTTCCCGTCTCACCATACACTCTTCCCGGCTGGGGGATGCAGTCCTTTCCAAGGATGGAGATAAACTCTACTACCTGAGCCAGTTCGAGGACAAGATGAACCTCTGGAGCACCGACCTCCGTACGAAGGAAACCAAGATGGTACTGAAATTAGGCGCCAGTTCGGGGAGTCTGGAATGGGATAAAGGGATGAAGAACCTTTATTTGCTTAGTGGTGGAAAAATTTCCAAGATTGATCCCGAAAAAGAGAAAAAGGAAGCCGTCAAGATCAAAGGAGAGATGCAGTTTGATGTAGCTGCGGAGCGGGCCTCCATGTTCGATCACGTCTGGATCCGCACGAATGCCATCTTCTACCACCCGGATTTTCACGGTATCGATTGGGATCAGATGAAAACGGAATACGGAAAATTCGTACCGCATATCGGAAACTCCTACGAGTTTACGGAAATGATCTCCGAAATGCTGGGAGAGCTCAACGTGTCGCACGCCGGGGGTCGCTACGGAGGATACAAACTCGAAAATGAGGATGCTACCGCTTCCCTCGGCATCTTTATGAATTACGATCACACCGGAGACGGCATCCTGATCGACGAGGTGATCACCGGTGGGCCTCTGGACAAGGCCGGTTTTGCGGTAAAGGCCGGCATGATCATTGAGAAGATCAACGGCGAAACCATTACTCCCGACCGGGATATTGCCCGCTATCTCAATCGGAAGGCCGGTGATTTTACTCTGCTGGAACTGGTGGATCCCGCGACGAAAGAACGAAAGGTGATCACGGTTAAACCCATCACTTTGGGAGCGGAAAACCAACTGCTGTACAAACGCTGGGTGAAGATCAACGAAGCGGAGGTCGAAAAACTGAGCAACGGGCAGTTGGGCTATGTCCACATCCCCGGTATGGGAGATGAACCATACCGGAATATCTACGAGGATATGATGGGCAAATATTTCAAACGCAAGGGGATGATCGTCGATACCCGTTTTAACGGCGGTGGTGATCTGGTGGCGGACCTGGCGATGTTTTTCACCGGCGTACCCTTTATCAGTTACGAGACCGAAGCCAAAGTTGTTGGCGGAGAACCGACCTCCCGCTGGACCAAGCCGACGCTGGCCCTGATCAACGAAAGTCAGTATTCGGACGGGCACTGTTTTGCCTGCGGATACACGGACCTGAAGATCGGAAAGACGGTGGGCATGCCCGTACCCGGCACCTGTAGCTATGCGGGCTGGGAACGTCTGCCCGATGGATCGGTGTGGGGCGTTGTGCCCGTGAGCGCTAAGGATAAAGCGGGGAACTGGATGGAAAATAACCAGACGGAACCGACCATTATGATCAAAAATATGCCCGGGGTGATCGACGACGGGCGGGATCAGCAACTGGAACGCGCCGTGGAGGAAATGCTGCGGGATGTCAATTAAATCGCCAATTAGCAAAACTATCAATCCCGAAAATTTCAGAATTAACCGTAGGTGTAAATCTATCTTTTGCCGTCTAACTGGCAAATACCAAAATAATCGACAACTCTACTTATGAAGATCAAGCAAGCATTGACACTGGAAGACCTGAAGTCTTCAATCCATTCTTTTTGGGATTATTCCGGTGCCAAGATCGAATCGATCAAGAATAATTACAATGCCTCAAAAGGTACTCCGGTATTTACCGTGAAAGGGGAGTATACTACCCGTGGCTGGACCGAATGGACCCAGGGTTTTCAATTCGGATCTGCGATCCTGCAGTTCGATGCCACCGGTGACGAATCCTTCCTGGAATATGGCCGCAAGGAAACCGTAGATAAAATGGCTTCCCACGTCAGCCATTTTGGGGTGCATGATCACGGCTTCAACAATGTGAGCACCTACGGTAACCTGCTGCGCCTGATGCGCGAAGGCCGGATCCCAGAGAATGCCTGGGAAAAAGACTATTACGAATTGGCCCTCAAGATTTCCGGAGCGGTGCAGGCCAAACGCTGGACTGACATTCCCGGCGGCGGTTATCTGTATTCCTTCAACGGACCGCACTCGCTATTCGTCGATACGATCCGTACGGTGCGGGCACTCATCGTCAGCCATGAACTTGGCCATGAATTAATGGGAGATAATGATGTGCAGGTCAGTTTGTTAGGCCGGTCTATCCAGCACGCCATCTCCACGGCTAAATACGCGATCTATTACGGAGAAGGCCGGGATAGTTACGACGAATGGGGACGTACCGCCCACGAAAGCATTTTCAATACCAATGACGGTAACTTCCGGTGCCCGAACGCCCAACAGGGCTTTTCCGGCTTCACGACCTGGACCCGCGGTCTGGCCTGGGCCATGGTTGGATTCCCCGAGGAACTGGAATACCTGCAAACGGTTTCCGACGACCTCCTGGAACCCTACGGAGGCCGGTCCGAACTGGAAGCGATCTACCTGAAAGCCGCTCGGGCTACCTGTGATTTCTTCATTGATAACACCGCGGCGGACGGCATTCCTTATTGGGATACCGGAGCGCCCCAACTACACAAGCTCGGCAACTATACGGAACGGGATTCCGATCCTTATAATGACTTTGAACCGATCGACAGCTCGGCGGCCGCTATCGGAGCGCAAGGTTTGCTACGCCTGGGTAAGTATCTCGAAAAAACGGACCCGGAAGCCGGTAAAAAGTATTTCCAGGCGGGCCTGACCTCTCTGGAAACCCTGCTGCAGGAACCTTATCTGAGTAAGGATCCCAACCACCAGGGGCTGATCCTGCATTCCATCTACCACGAACCCAATGGCTGGGATTACGTGCCGGAAGGCAGCAAAGTGGCCAACGGCGAATCCAGTATGTGGGGAGACTACCACGCACGGGAACTGGTGCTTTACGCCCAGCGACTGCTGGAAGATAAGCCTTATTATACCTTCTACAGTTGTGTGAAATAATTCTTTAATCGTACAGACTCAGATTTTCTAAGTTTTGAAAACTTAGAAAGTCTTTCTTCAGAGCCTTTCAATTGACACCAATGCCCGAAAATATAGCAAAACTCTGTATCCATTCTATTACTACCAAGCCCTGGTCTCTGGATGTCGCCCTGGATAAATACGCGGCCGCCGGAGTCGGCGGGATCAGCATCTGGCAGGATGCCGCCCAGGCAGTGGGCCAGGAACGAGCCCGCGATCTGGTGGAAGCTTCGCCAGTGGAGGTGATCTCCTACGTACGCGGCGGTTTTTTCCCCAACCACAGTGCGGAAGCCCGGCTCAAAGCCCTCGACGACAATAAAAAGATGATAGACGAAGCGGCCACGCTCGGCGCACCGCTGCTGGTGCTGGTTTGTGGCGCCGAGCCCAAGCAATCCCTGCAGGAAAGTCGTAAGCAGATCCAGGCCGGGATCGAGGCCCTGATCCCCTACGCGGCCGAACGCGGGGTGAAGCTGGGTATTGAGCCCCTGCATCCCATGTACGCGGATACCCGCTCGGCGATCAATACCCTGGGCCAGGCGAATGAAGTAGCCGAAGCGATCAGCCACGAGCAGGTGGGGATCGCCGTTGATGTTTACCACCTCTGGTGGGATGATCAACTGGAGCAGGAAATTAAACGCTGCGGCGAGCAAGGGAACCTTTACGCTTTTCACGTCTGTGATTGGAAAGTCCCGACCAGTGATATGCTGCTGGACCGGGGCCTGATGGGAGAGGGCTGCATTGATGTCCCCCTGATCCGCTCCTGGGTGGAAGCAGCCGGATTCGACGGCTTTAATGAGGTAGAGATCTTCTCTAATCATTACTGGGCCATGGACCAGGACGACTTCCTCGCGCAGATCATCGAAGCTTACAAAAAACACAGTTAATATTTTACCGGTTAGCAGTGGCCGGTTCCCCCGGGGACCGGACGGCTCCTGACCAGTCCACAACATAATAACTAAAATAAAATGTCTGATAACAGCAATACTAGAACCATCGGCCTGATCATGAACGGTGTGACCGGCCGGATGGGTACCAACCAACATTTACTGCGTTCGATCGCGGCTATCCGTCAGCAGGGAGGTGTAAAGACCCCTTCCGGAATGATCATTTATCCGGAACCGGTGCTGGTAGGCCGGAACGCGGCAAAACTGGCTGCCCTTTGTAAAAAGACCGGTATCGAGCGGATGTCAACCGACCTGGATGAAGTCCTGGCCGATGATTTTTACGAGATCTATTTTGATGCCCAGATCACGGGTCGCCGCTACGCCAGCGTAAAGAAAGCGATTGAAGCGGGTAAACACGTCTATTGTGAAAAACCGAGCGGTACGACTACCGAGGAAGCCCTGGACCTGTACCGGATCGCCAAAGAAGCCGGGATCAAGCACGGCGTTGTGCAGGATAAATTGTGGTTGCCGGGGATGCTGAAGCTGAAACGACTGATGGAAAACGATTTCTTCGGTGAGATCCTTTCCGTTCGCGGTGAATTCGGTTACTGGGTATTCGAAGGTACCTCCATTCCGGCCCAACGGCCTTCCTGGAACTACCGTAAAGAAGATGACGGCGGCATTATCGTGGATATGCTCTGCCACTGGCGCTATGTACTCGATAACCTTTTCGGCAACGTAAAAAGTGTATTCTGCCTGGGTGCTACCCACATTCCCGAGCGGATCGACGAGCAGGGCAAACCCTACAAAGCTACGGCCGATGATGCCGCCTATGCGGTATTCGAACTCGAAGGTGGTGTGATCGCCCAGTTCAACTCTTCCTGGACTACCCGCGTTCGTCGGGATGACCTACTGACCCTGCACGTGGACGGCACCAAAGGTTCGGCCGTTGCCGGCCTGCGGGAATGCCACATCCAACACTACGGTAATACGCCGAAGCCGGTCTGGAATCCGGATATTCCCCAGCCGATCGATTTCCACGAAGACTGGAGCAAAGTTCCGTATCAGGAGGATTTCGACAATGCTTTCAAAGCCCAGTGGGAACTGTATCTGCAACATGTAGTGCTCGACACGCCCTTCCCGTGGGGACTACTGGAGGGAGCCAAAGGCGTACAATTGGCGGAATTGGGACTGGAAAGTTGGGAAAAACGGTGCTTGCTGCCGGTAAAAGATCTTGAAGCATGAGTAATAAGAAAGTAGCTCTCGTCACCGGCGGGAGTCGGGGCATAGGCCTGGGCATTGCCCGGGCCCTTGCCGCCGAAGGTGTACAGCTGGCGATCAATGGGGTCCGGCCCGAAGAACGGGTAACGGAAACGCTGGAGGAATTGCGCAGTACCGGCGTGGATGTGATATACGCGCAGGGAGATATCGGCGAAAAAGCCGATCGCGAGCGTATGATCGCCGAAATCTGGGATCACTTCGGGCAATTGAATGTACTGGTCAATAATGCGGGAGTCGCTCCCAAAGAACGCAATGACCTGCTGAACATGTCGGAAGACAGTTACGACTGGGTCATGGGCGTCAACCTGAAAGGGCCGCTCTTTCTGACGCAGGCGATCGCCAATAAGATGCTGGACCACAAACGTGCGGACGCAGACTACGAAGCCTGCATCGTCAATGTGTCTTCCATTTCGGCAACGGTTGCTTCTATCAACCGCGGAGAGTACTGTATCTCCAAGGCCGGGATCGGGATGATGACCCAACTGTTCGCCACCCGATTGGCCGGCGAAGGCATTCCCGTATACGAATTGCGCCCGGGCGTGATCAAAACGGATATGACCAGCGTAGTTACCGAGAAGTACGACAAACTGATCTCCGAAGGTCTGACGCTCCAGCCTCGCTGGGGATTTCCGGAAGATATCGGCAAGGCTGTAGCTTCTTTGGTAAGGGGAGATTTCCCGTATTCTACCGGACAGGTGATCATGATCGACGGGGGGCTGACCTCCCAGAGACTGTAGATCTGGCACCTTAGCTCTAATGTAACTTTTCCGGTCCCTGGTACCGGATCAAACGGTTGACCGGTGGTCAACTGACTAATAAGGTTTTATGAAAAACGATAAACTCATCTGGAGAATTTGCTGCGGCCTGGCCATCCTGCTGATGGTACTTGCTTTTTCGCCCGTTTTTATTCCAACCGGAGTGTTCGAGCCTAAGCTATTTGGGATGCCCTATACCCTTTGGTCGGGTATTGCGGTCTGTATTGCGATGGTTCTGATCACCTACGTAGCCACTCTGGTGCATCCGGGACGCAGGGATCCGCTGTTTGGCGATCGCCACGAAAAGAACTAGCAAAGACGGAGCCGGCTCCCAAATATTGACCGGCCTTACTTTAACTGAAATCAAAGCTAACCGGTGCCGACTTTTTGCGCTCCCAACGATAGGGGCCGGCATCATGCAAACGAAACACCATGCTTCAATCCTTACTCATTGTTGGCCTGATCTATCTGGTCATTCTTATTTCAATCTCTCTCTGGCAGAGGAAAAAGGCTTCGGATAGTAAATCCTATCTGCTGGCCGGCGGAAGTCTGGGTAGTGTACTCGGGCTTTTTACTTTTGCAGCTACGCTGTTCAGTACGTTTACCCTGTTGGGAATGCCGGATTTTTTCCGAACCCATGGGGTAGGGGCATGGACCTTTCTGGCCGTATCGGATATGGCCATGATCTTCGGCGTGATCTGGGCCGGGTTTTACTTTCGCAAGAAGGCCCTGCAGGAAGGTCAGGGTAATTACTGGGGCATGGCCGGATTTCTGACGAAATGTTACGAAAACCGACTGGCGGGCCTGGTGGCCTTCTTCGGTGTTTTCGTTTTCCTGATCCCTTACGTAGCCATCCAGATCAAGGGCGTTTCCGATTTCCTGGACCAGGCCTTTCCCGACCTTTTACCCATCTGGGGCTGGTCGGTGATCATGGTGGTGGTGATGATGGTCTACAGTGAGATCGGAGGACTGAAAGCGATCATTTACAATGATGCGATCCAGGGCCTGATTCTGCTGATCGTGATCTGGATCGTCGGACTGAGTTGTCTGAACAGTATCGGCGGCATCGAAGCGGGCTACACCCAACTGGAGGCACAAAACCCGGAACTGCTCTCCACCCCGGGCCCCAGAGGGCTATTCAGTGCCCAGTTCCTCATTGGATCTGCAGTCGCCATCCTGATGATCCCCTTCACCCAGCCACAGGTATCCATCCGATTGGCAATTATGAAGGATAACCGGGCTATGTATCGCATGGCAGTGGGGGTGGGTACTTTCGCTATTCTGGTCATCCTGCCAACGGCTTTCATCGGCTTGTACGGTTCGTTGAAATATCCGGATATGAGCGCGTTCGAATTTCTCGGTCAGGCCCTCATCCGGGACCAGCCATCCACGCTGGCGGCTTTTGTCCTTATCGGATTGCTGGCTGCGGCTATCTCCACCGCCGACTCCCAGATCTTTGCCCTCGGTACGGAGATGCGCTCCATTTTGAGAATGGGCGATGACGAAAAAATGCTACGAACCACCAAGATCGGTATTGGTATTTTCGCCGTCGTAGCCCTGTTGTTCTCCATTGTCAGCAGTGATCAACTGGCCCTGCTGGCCCGTACCAGTTTCGCAGGTACTTCCCTGCTGGCGCCGATGATCTTTAGCGCCATTTTTTACAAGCAGCCGGAAAAGTTGAAGATCCTGCCCGTAGCAACTCTGATCGGTTTGCTCCTGTTCATTGGTTCCCTGCTGGGCGTAGTGCCCAGTGAAATACTTGGATTGCGCATGGATCTACTGCTGATCCTGGCTCTGGGTATCCTCGCTTTTGCCCTGATCGCAATGGCCAAAGGAAAAGAATAAACAACCTGGCAGTGCCGCGTATTGTGGTTCATTACGCGGCACTGCTCCTTTTATACATCGTATTCATACAATCGTAACCCTTCGATCAGCCGCACCAGCTTCCGTGCGTATTGCTTATCCGTCGCATATCCTGCCTCCTTTAATCCACGGGCCCATCCTTTGTAATCCGAACGGGGAAGTTTAAAAAGATCTTCGTATCGTTCGCTGTTGACCAGCAAAAGGCTATGCGCCCGGTAGCTTTCCCAGGCAGAGGTGAACTTTCGGAAAAAATCCTTGTGAGAGTCATCGGAATAATTGGCACAATGGCCTTTATCACAACTGCGGCTGAAACATTTCAGTCCAAAGTGATTATTGTGATCGGTAGCCAGCGGGCTTGTTCCGGCATTGGTTTCCAATAAACCCTGGGCCAGGGTGATGCTGGCCGGTATTCCGAATTCCGTCATTTCTTTTCTGGCCACTTTGGCAAAGCGATCGACATAAGAGGCCTGCTGCTGGTCTTTGGCGTTCAATACGGGCGGATTATGGACCGGGGCCACTTCGGCAGTAGTAGCTGTCGGTACCGTTTTTATCAGTTCCTGTAGCTGGTTGGGCGATACCTGATAGGCTCCATTCTGTAGATCCAACTGGAACCGTACATCCTTTTTCAGAAAGATCAGGGTCAGCAGACCAATCATCAGGAGGCGGAACCAATTGGCGTGGATCCATTGCTGCAATTCTGCGGACTGGATCCGGATCTGTCCTCCGGCTGCCAGCAGCCATTGACGGATCATCTTTTTCGGCTTGGACTTTACGGGTAAAGATCTGGGCATACTAACGGGATTTTATGGTTAAGAAATTTGTTGGCAAAAGATTTGGACCGTAGAGCGCGGGTGGTGGTATGGGACTTTCTTTCGTTCATTAATATTACTCCATTTCGGCCTCGAAAATTGGATTTCAGACCAACCTTTTATCCACGATCGGCTCTAAAAACGGATGTGAAAAAGGTGGAAAGTCCGGCTATCCGACTGAGGGTGAGCGGGGTGGAAATGTGAGTAAAAATTTAAAGGTTTGGCAAATTGATTTAAGGTATTGTTAATGCAGTGGAAAAGGGCATGCAGTTTCGATTTAAGGTCGTTGTTTTGGAAACACATTTAATTGATACACTGATGAATCACTTATTCCTACTGTTGCTGTTTCCATTCCTGGCCACTCATTTTGGTTTTGCTCCCAATGCTGCATCTTTCGAAGAAGAGATCGTCTGGTCCGGCGACCGCCGTCTGAGCTGGGAAGATTTTAAAGGTATTCCGTCCGGCCGACAAATCACCGGAGCGGTAACCTATTCCACGATCAAAGCGACTCCGAGCGTAGCGGGTTATTTTAATAATCGGATCGAAGTGGATGTGAAAGCGATCTTCCGCTGTGACCGGTCCTGGGCAAAGGACAAAGCCAAAGAAAGTGACTACCTGCTGAACCACGAGCAGCGTCATTTCGACATCGCTGAGGTATACGCCCGCAAGATCCGGACCGCACTGCAGGATCACCATATTACGCCGCGCAACTATCCGAGGATAAAAGCACAGGTGATCGAACCCCTCTTCAGGGAATACGTAAACTTTGACAAGTCTTACGATAAGACCACCGTACACGGTCTAAGCTCCGATCTGCAGGAAGAGTGGGACCATAAGATCGATGAAGCGCTGGGGTTAATCGAATCGGAATATGCCGATAACTAGTGCTGATTTTTTGGATTTGAAACGATCCATGATTAAAAATGAATGACCAATAGGGTAGTGCATCAAGGCTGCCTGAAGGCCTGTCAGTTGCGATTGAACTGACAGGCCTTTTCTATTTGCTGCCCTCCGTCGAATTTTTCCCTCCCATTATCGAGAAATCCCCCGAAAACCGATTCAAAACTTGACAGAAATCCTAAAAAGCATTACATTGACCGAACGTTCAGTCAAAAAATAATATGTCGCCCAAAACAAAAGAACAGAATGAAGAGATCCGCCAGAAAACGGCGGCAGCGATCAAAGAGGCAGCCCTGGAACTGTTCGGTAAGTTTGGTTACCACAGTACCTCGATCAGTCAGATCTCCAAAGCCGCCGGAGTCTCCAAAGGACTCATGTATAGCTATTTCGATAGTAAGCAGGACCTGTTGTACAATATCATGCTGGAAGCGATGGAGGAGGGGGAGCACTTATTAAACGGAGCCCTCGCTTCTTCGGAGGATCCCTACGAACAGTTGGTTCAGATCGTAGAGATGTCCATCAAATGGGTTACGGAAAATCTGCACCACTGGAAACTGCTCACCTCTCTGGCCTTTCAGATGGATGTGCTCAAAGGTTTCGAAGAATTGATGCAGGAAAAACAGGGAAATGCCATGGTCCAGGCCGTCAGCCTTTTTGAGCGCCTGGGCGTCGAGGAACCTCTGGAAGAAGCCATGGTGTTTGGAGCCATGTTAGACGGGATGATGCTCCAATATATGCAGATGGAAGAGAATTATCCGCTGGAGAAAATGAAGCAACACATTTTGAAAAAAATTAAACCTAAGCAGCAATCATGAGACATAAATTAATCTATCTATTCTGCCTGTTCCTGATCGCATCCGCCTGGAAACCACTGGCGGCCCAGGAACTCTCCGCCAGGGAGATCGTTGCGAAAGCCGATCAGAAAGTGCGCGGGGAAACCAGTCAGGGCAGCATGAAAATGACGATCATCCGCCCGACCTGGACCCGCGAAATGAGCATGAAGACCTGGAGCAAAGGCACCGACTACAGCCTGATCCTGGTGACGGGGCCAGCCCGGGATAAAGGAACCGCCACCCTGAAACGCGACAAAGAGATATGGAACTGGCAGCCTTCCATTGACCGGGTGATCAAACTGCCACCGTCCATGATGATGCAGTCCTGGCTGGGGTCGGACTTCACCAATGATGACCTGGTGCGGGAATCTTCGGTCGTGGAAGACTACGCCCAGCGTCTGCTGGGCTCGGAAACTATCGATGGTTTGCCGACCTATAAGATCGAACTGATCCCCAATGAAGATGCACCCGTGGTCTGGGGTAAAGTGATCGTCTGGATCGACAAGACGGATTTCATCCAGCTCAAAACCGAATTCTACGATGAAGACGGCTATCTGGTCAATACCATGCTCGGCAAGAACATCAAAGTGCTGGGGGGTAAAAAACTGGCCTCTCGTATGGAAGTGATCCCGGCCGAGGAGGAAGGACACAAGACGGTAGTAGAATATCTAAGTATGGAGTTTGACCAACCCATCTCGGAAAACTTCTTTTCGCTACAGAATTTGAAAAGGGTAAAATAAAGCTCAAAGCATGATCTTCAAACTAGCCTGGAGAAATATCTGGCGGAACCGGCGCCGGACCCTGATCACGATGGGTTCCATCCTATTTGCCGTGCTTTTTGCCAGCTTTATGGAGTCCATCCAGAAAGGAGCCTGGAATAATATGATCAACAACGTGGTCAATTATTATTTCGGCTACGCGCAAATCCATCAGAACGGCTACTGGGAGGAACAATCCATAGACAAAGCTTTTCCCCTGGTAGATTCCCTACAGCACTTCGAGCAGGAAATACCGGCCATCGGCGCGGTGCTGCCCCGGCTCGAATCCTTCGGGCTGGCGTCCACTGGCGATCAGACCATGGGCGTACTCATAGTAGGGATCGATCCGGCAAAGGAAAATGAAATGACCAGCCTGCAGGAACGCATCACCAAAGGCGATTACCTGCAAGCCGACGAACAGGCCGTACTGATCGCCGACGGCATTGCCGAACACCTGCAGCTGGGTATCGGCGATACGCTGGTACTGATCAGTCAGGGTTACCACGGGATCAATGCGGCCGGCAAATATCCCATCAAAGGATTTGTGCATTTCGGATCACCGGAGCTGAACAAGCAGATGGTATACCTGCCCTTAAAAGAAGCCCAGTGGTTCTACGGTGCGGAAGGCATGGTCACTTCCCTGGCCCTGAAAATTGATGATCCGGATCACATCAGATCGGCCGTCCGGGAAGTAAAGGCCGCCCTCCCGGGCAATGAATATGAGGTTATGGACTGGCAGGAATTGCTGCCGGATCTCGTTCAGGCTAAGGAACTGGACAGCGCCGGTAACTACATCGTTTACTTTATCCTTTATCTGATCATCGCGTTCGGCATTTTCGGAACCATCCTCATGATGACCAAGGAGCGCGAATACGAATTTGGAATTCTCGTAGCTATCGGCATGCGCCGACTTCGGCTGGCGGGTATTGTCTGGCTGGAAGTGGTCATTCTGGGATTACTGGGCGCCGTGGCCGGGATCTTGGCGAGTATTCCGGTTGTACTCTATTTCCATCAAAACCCCATCCGCTTTTCCGGTGAGTATGCCAAATCGATGGAGAAATTCGGATTTGAACCCATCTTCCCGGCGGAGTTCAACGTAGAGATCTTTGCCGTGCAGGCGATCGTGGTGGTCCTGATCACTTCGGTGCTGGCCCTGTACGCGATCTGGAAACTGCAGCGGCTGAAACCGGTGGAGGCGATGCGGGATTGATGGTGAGGGGGAGAAGGTGGAGAGTGGGTGACTGGGTGAAGGGGAGAAGGGTGATTGCCTTGCGCTTCTTTGGTTTAGTGATATAATTGAATGCTATTACATGTCGGTCAGCGATCGTCTGGTCATTCTTGAAAAGGAGAGGGACTATTTCGGCACTGACCACCTAAAATAAATTCCAATGATCCCATTAATGGCCTGGAGAAACATCTGGCGGAGTCGAACCCGTACCTGGGTGGTGATCGGAGCGATCGCCATGGGCGTGTGGGCTGCCCTGTTCATGAGCGGCTTCGCAACGGGCATGATGAACAGCTACATCGACAATGCCATCGAGGAGGTTGTTTCTCATATTCAGATCCACAATCCGGATTTTCAGCGGGACAAGGATGTTAAGTTCCGGATAGCCGATCCGGAAATGCTGGAAGAAACCCTGGCCGCCGATCCGGCAGTTCGGGCGATCAGTGTGCGTAGCCTTTCCAACGGCATGATCGCTTCCAGTCAGACGACCCGTGGCGTGCAGATCAACGGTGTCGTGCCGGAAATGGAGCGGGACATTCGCCAGCTGGACCAAATGGTCGTAGCGGGCGAATACTTCGGGGAAAGCCGGGGAAATCAGATACTGCTGGGGCGCAGACTGGCCGAAAAGCTTAAAGTAGACGTCCGGAAAAAGGTCGTCCTCACTTTTCAGGATCTGGACGGAAATATCACCTCCGCTGCGTTCCGGGTGGTCGGGCTTTATAAATCACAGAACAAGCCGTTCGATGAAAGCCAGGTATTCGTTAAACGGGATGACCTCAACCGACTGCTGGGCGCGGTGAGCACCGGCGGCGATGAACCCATTGTACACGAAATTGCCGTTTTACTCCAGGATATCGACCAGGTGAGTCCGATCGCCGAACAATGGCGGAAGGAATTTCCGAAGCTTCAGGTAGAAACCTACCGCGAGATCTCTCCGGACCTGCAGCTTTACGAAGGGCAGATGAAAAACGTTTCCCTGATCTACCTCACCGTAATCATGCTGGCCCTGCTTTTCGGGATCATCAATACGATGCTGATGGCCGTACTGGAAAGATACCGGGAACTGGGGATGTTGATGGCGATCGGCATGAACAAAGGGAAAGTCTTCGCCATGATCGTTCTGGAAACCCTCATGCTGTGTCTGGTCGCTGCTCCTTTCGGACTGCTACTTGGGTGGGGCACTATAAGCTATCTGGGCAACAGAGGGTTAGACCTGTCCGCCTACAGCAATAGTATAGAACAATACGGTATGTCCAATATCGTCTATCTCGGTGTTGATCCGATCGTCTACTGGCAGATACCAATTGGAGTGGCGCTTACGGCCCTAATCGCTGCCATCTATCCGGCCTTGAAAGCCATTAGGTTGCGACCGGTAGAGGCGATTCGAAAAGTTTGATTAGTCAGTCTTACGCAGACTCATTGAAAGATCTCAATTACGATTACCATGTCCAGATCAACGGTGGCCCCATCCGGAAAATAACATCAGAACGGAGCCCACTGCTGGCGCTAAAATAAAAGCTATGTCAGTTATCAAAACCCAGGGAGTTGAAAAGGTATACAATCCCAATAAGATCCCGGTACACGCCCTCAACGGCGTAGATCTGGAGATCAAAGCAGGTGAATTCACCGCGATTGTCGGGCCTTCCGGTTCGGGCAAGACGACCTTACTCAACATTATCGGCGGACTCGATCATCCCACTCAGGGACAGATAGAAGTGGGTGGGGTAGACATCACCCGGCTCTCGGATAACAAGCTCATCGATTTTCGTAAGAATAAGATCGGTTTCGTCTTTCAGGCCTACAACCTGATCCCGGTGCTGACGGCCCGGGAGAATGTGGAATTCGTTATGCTCTTGCAAAACCGTTCCAAAGCGGAACGGGAAGCCCGCACGGAAGAATTAATGAAAGCCGTCGGCCTGGAAGGAAAAATGGACAAACGCCCCTCCGAGCTTTCCGGCGGGCAGCAGCAGCGGGTAGCCGTGGCCCGGGCATTGGCGCCGAAACCCTCATTCATCCTGGCGGACGAACCGACCGCCAACCTGGATTCAACTTCCACTACCCAATTGCTGGATATTATGGCCCGGCTGAACCGCGAAGAACACATCACCTTCGTTTTTTCTACGCACGATCAGCGGGTGATCGATCGGGCCAGAAGGGTCATTACGCTGGTGGACGGTAAGATCGAATCGGATGAAATAAGACCGGAGGCATGAGAAAGCTTTTCTTCCTGAGTTTGCTGCTAGTACCGGCATTCCTTTTTGGGCAGGACACCGAAAAGGAAAAGAACTGGCAGTTGAGCGGGTACGTAAAAAACCTGCAAACCCTGCTGTTCTTCAATGACGCCTACCCGGACCTGCAAAACTTTCGGCTGGTGGATACCTTTCTCCAGGATAACCTCATTCACAACCGACTCAATTTCCAGTGGTATCCAAATGAGCATTTTACTTTTTACGCCGAAGCCCGGAACCGGATCTTCTACGGTGATCTGGTCAAAGCCACTCCGGATTACGGCCGGCAGATCGACGATGTGAACAATGATTATTTTGATCTTTCTGCCGTCCTGCTGGACCAGAACGGCTGGGCGATCCATACCATGCTGGACCGGATCTATCTGGAGTACGTCAACGGAAACTGGGAAGTACGCCTGGGACGCCAACGGGTCAACTGGGGCATCAGCACCGTCTGGAATCCCAACGATGTTTTCAACGCTTTTTCATTTACGGATTTTGACTACGAGGAACGGCCCGGGAGCGATGCGCTGCGCGTTCGCTACTACACGGGTTTTGCTTCCAGCGTAGAGATCGTCACTAAAGCCTTTGACCACTGGGATGAAGCCACTATTGCCGGCTTGTGGCGCTTCAATAAATGGCAATACGACTTTCAGTTGCTGGGAGGCTATACCGAAGGTTTTCTGACGCTCGGTGGCGGCTGGGCCGGGAATATCAGCACCGCCGGATTTAAAGGGGAATTCAATTATTTCCGGGGACTCCAGGATGGATTACAGGATGCCTTTGCCGCTACCATTGGCCTGGATTATTCATTCGCCAATTCTACCTATGTCAACCTGGGACTGCTGTATAACGATCAGGGTAGTACCACGGCGCCTATCGGTGGCCTGTTCTCGTTTGAACTATCGGCCCGCAATCTGTATCCCTACCGCTGGGCGATCTTTACCCAGGTCTCCAAACCGATCACCCCGCTCCTGAATTCGGGCCTGGCGTTGATCTATAGCCCGGTGCCCGTACATCCACTTTTTATCAATCCATCCCTGACCTATTCGATCAAGGAAAACTGGGATCTGGACCTGGTGGGACAGCTGGTTTTCAACCGGAATGAGCGCTATACCAGTCCCATTCAGGCGGCTTTTATGCGCTTGAAATTCAGTTTTTAGAAGCCCGCGATGAAGTTGGGCTAGGATTTTTGTTCTATATTCATGCCGACATACTCGAGATTTACCAACTTAAACAGGCTATGAATTCGACCTATCCCCCCGCACTTCTATGGGCCTTTTTATTCCTGCCCATTACTATCTTCTCGCAAACCGATATTCCATTACCTGAGCACCCGCGACCGGATTTCGAACGTGCCGACTGGCAGAATCTGAACGGCACCTGGGACTTTGCTTTCGATCCGGAAGACACCGGACTCAGCTCCGGTTGGGAAAAAGGCGACCGCAACTTCTCCAAGAAAATACTGGTCCCGTTTCCCTGGGGTTCAAAATTATCCGGACTGGAAGATGAAGCCGATATCGGCTGGTACCAGAAAGAGATCACGGTGCCCGCCGGTTGGCGTAATAAAAGGACTTTTCTCACCATCGGCGCTTCGGATTGGGAAACCCACGTCTGGCTGGACGGCCAGCTGCTCGGTTCTCACCGCGGTGGGTATGTTCCTTTCTCTTTTGAGCTTACGGAGCTACTAAAATACGGAACCGCCCAGAAGCTGGTCATCCGCGTTGATGACAAAAGAAGAGATTTCACGCTTTACGGCAAACAGGGCTACGGAAATGCCCGGGGCATCTGGCAGACGATCTATCTGGAAGCCAGAGGCACCGATTATCTGGACGCGGTACACGTGCTCCCGGATATTGACAAAAATACCGCCACGGTGACGGCTTACCTACCGGAAACCTCCACCAGGGACCTCGAACTGCAACTGGAGATCCCCAATGCCGAACCGGCTATTTCCCAAAAAGTGACCATTCCGGCCGGCGAGTTCAAATACAGTGTGGAGATCCCCATGCCGAATGCTCACCGGTGGAGCCTGGAGGATCCTTTCCTGTATGATCTGGAAGCTACGCTGGGATCGGATCAGGTTAGTACCTATTTCGGGATGCGTAAGGTCTCCGTGATGAATATGCCGGGCACAGAGTATCCCTACATCGCCCTGAACAACGAACCCATATACGTCCAATTGGCACTGGATCAATCCTACCACCCAGAAGGCTTTTATACGTTCCCGTCCGATCAGTTTATGAAAGAGGAGATCGAACGCAGTAAATCAATCGGGCTCAACGGCATCCGGGTACACATCAAAGTGGAAGTGCCCCGCAAACTGTACTGGGCCGATAAGCTGGGCCTGCTGGTCATGGCCGACCTGCCGAACAGTTGGGGCGAACCGGATGAAAAAATGCAGGCAGCTTCTGAGTATACCCTTCGCGAAATGATCGAAAGAGATTACAACCATCCCTCGATCTTCTCCTGGATCGTCTTCAATGAAACCTGGGGACTGCGCACGGAAGTGAAAGAGGGCGATAAAATGGTAAAAAAATATCTTCCGACTACCCAGAACTGGGTCGCTTCCATGTATTACCTGGCCAAATCGCTGGATCCGACCCGTCTGGTGGAAGACAACTCCATCTGCTACGGTGCCGGCCATACCGAAACGGATATCAATTCCTGGCACGCCTACCTTCCCGGCTGGGAATGGGATGAGCATCTGAAAAATATCAGTGACAATACCTATGCCGGCAGCGACTTTGATTTTGAAGATGGTTTCCAGCAGGGTAAGCAACCGAACATTAATTCCGAATGTGGTAATGTCTGGGGTTATGATGGCAGTACCGGAGACGTGGACTGGAGCTGGGATTACCACCGGATGATGAATACTTTCCGGATCTTCCCCAAGATCGCCGGTTGGTTGTACACCGAGCACCACGATGTGATCAACGAGTGGAACGGCTACTGGCGTTTTGACCGCACGGAAAAAGAAACCGGACTCGGTGACATGGTCGAGGGGATGAGCCTGAATGATCTGCACGCACCGCTCTACATCTCGACTGGTAATGAGATCTGCCTGACGGCCAAAGGTGGTTCCGAGGTGAAGGTCCCGCTTTATATTTCGGCTATGACGGGTGATGCCCTGGGACCACTCGAACTGCATTATGAATTGCACACCACCAATTATATCGGTGAAACGGAGAAGAATCACGCCGGCACCCTGAAGATCGATTACCAGCCCTGGATGCAGGAAAAATTAACTGAGCTGAGTGTACCCCTGCCGGATGTAGCCGGAACGGGTAATTTGAAACTCGTCCTGAAAGATCAGAGTGGGAAGACCCTGCACCGCAACTTCATGCTTTTTGAAATAGAAAGCGATCAGGAGCTGGAAAAAACCGATGTGGTCAGCATCGCTCCCAACGCATTTTCCCGCTCCGACTGGAGTAAAAAACAGTGGGAGGTCCTCGATGGGCTTAAGGTAAATGGTGCCGGCAAAGGCTATTTCGAATACGAACTGGAGATCCCGGATGATGTAAAAGTCAATCGCTCCAAGCAATCCTACCTGTTGTTTGAGCTATCCGCGAAACAACAATTCGTGAAGGACATGGAAGAATTCGATAACGATCAGGACTACATGCTGGGATCGCGCGTTGCGCCCAGCAGTAACCCGAATGCATATCCGATGACGGATGAAACGGCAACGCCATCCACCGTTTCAATTACCGTGGACGGCACCAAAATGATGACGGCTATCCTTCCGGATGATCCCGCGGACCACCGTGGCTTTTTATCCTGGCACCATCAGCCCCAGGATCGTAAAATCCGGGAAGGCGGTTCCTACGGATACCTGATCAAGGTACCGGTGAATAAGCGGATGCTGCGGCAGGCGGCCAAAGACGGTAAACTGATCGTGCGGATCGCAGCCGAAGACAACGGTGGCGTGGCGATTTACGGGAAGTCATTTGGGCAGTATGCCGTTGATCCTTCCCTGGTATTAAAGTATTGATACCCTTCGGCGGATAAGTTTTTCGACCTACCGTAAAAAGAAAAGAGGTTGAACGTTGTAGCTGTTCCCTGCCGGGGAATACACAACGTTCAACCTCTTCTGATTTAATTGCTACCGGTTCAGTTGATCGCCTCTACCGGATTGGCCAGGGCGGCCCGGAGCGCGTGGAAGCTGATCGTCAGCATAGCAATCACGAACAAGATCCCGATCGGGATCAGGAAATAATACCAGTGAAGATCGATCGCAAAGGCGTAATTTCCGAGCCATTGGGTCATGATCCAGTAGGCGAGAGGAGTGCCCACCAGGGCTGCCACCAGAATGAGTCCCAGGTGTTCTCGTGAAATTAACACCAGGATCTGTTCGGTATTGGCGCCCAGCACTTTTCGGATACCAATTTCTTTGGTTCGTTTTTGCACAGTATGGGAGGAAAGTCCCAACAGACCGATGCAGGCTACAAAGATCCCTAGAGCGGTAAATATGCCGAATAAGCGGCCGAACAACTGGTCCGAACGATACTGGCGGTCAAAGAATTCGTCGAGGAAGAAATAGGAGAAGGGGTTGCCGGGAAAAGATGCATTCCATTCCTGCTCTACGGTAGCCAGGCTCTCCTCCAGTTGATCCGTATTGAATTTGATACTATAGTAACTGCTCGCATTTTCCAGATAACGAAAGACGATCGGCCGGTAATCAAAACTCAGCGATTCCTGGTGGTAGTCGTCCACCACACCTACGATCTGGAACTTATCCCCATTGTCAATTATTTCCTCATCGATGGCCGCTTCGGGCGTTTCGAATCCGAAAAGATGGGTGGCAGCGCGGGTGATCACCAGTTTGTTGGATTCGGCCTGGTGCTGCTCGTCAAAAACCCGACCGCTGATCAATGGGAGTTCGAAGGTGTTGAAAAAATCGTCATCAACACCCACAAAAGGCAGGGAAACCAAATTATTCTCCGGCTGCCTGGCCCAACGTACCGAATTGTTGACCCAGCGAATCTCCTTGCCCGGCACCGCAGTAGAATTTGTTGTATGAGATACGAAGCCATATTGATTCATTCGCTCCTTGAAGCCGGCGAGTCGCTGTTCGTAGGTACTGTCTATCACTCCCGGTCCTTTCAGTACCAGGGTCCGGTCGATATCCATACCGATATCCTTTTTCATCATATAATTCACCTGCCGGGATACGATAAAGCTGCCCGCTATCAGGATGATCGATACACTAAACTGGAAAACCACCAGGGCTTTTCGGAAATTGATCCCCTTCACCGCCCCTTTTTCTCCACTGAGTACCCGGGTTGGAGAGAAAGATGCCGTAATAAAGGCCGGATAAAATCCGGAAAGGATCACCCCAAGGATGAAAATTCCGGAAAGGATCAGTACGGTTTTCGGATCCCGCAGGAATTCAAATGCGGGTATCTGGATGCCGGTCAGCTGGTTCAGGAGGGGCAGGGCCGCCAGGGCGATGGCTACGGCAAAGACCAGGCCGATCAGATTCAATAGTACCGCCTCGGTCATGAATTGCCGCCGGAGGTCTCCTTTTTCCGCACCGACCACTTTTCTTACTCCGACTTCTTTGGCGCGTTCCATCGCTTTGGCCGTGGCGAGATTGATATAATTGATCCAGGCTATTCCGAGGATGAATATGGCAGTAAACAAAAGAATGCGTACGATCTTGTTGCTGCCGTTTACGCCCGGTTCAAAACGAATATTAGATTTCAGGTGGATCGAAGGAAGCGGCTGTAAATGCAAGGCCACTTTGGTACCGTTCTCAAAGTAGCGGGTATAGTGCTGATCGACGAAAGCCGGTAATTTGGCACTCAGTTGATCGGGATCGGTACCGGGTTCGAGTAGCAGGTAGGTCAGGAAGGCATTCCAGCCATCGCTGTTGTGCGCATTGCCGTCCGTTTGCTGCACCAGGGTCTGAAAAGACACCAGGGTATTAAATTTCAGATGGGTGTTTTTGGGCAGATCCTGTACCACTCCGGTCACCCGGTAATTGTCGGTGCCGAAGCTGCCGGAATAACGGATTGATTTGCCGAGTGCCGGCTCATTGCCGAATATCTTTTTAGCGGTACTTTCCGTCAGCACGATAGAGTAGGGGGCACTGAGGGCCGTTGCCGGATCACCGCTGACCAGAGGATAGGAGAATATCTGGAAGAAAGAAGCGTCGGCGTAGAAAAGCGATTCCTCCAGATGGGATTCATTTTCGTAGACCATTACATTATTCACGTGTGAGGTTCCCCAAAGTTTGGTAAAGTCCCGTACCTCCGGTATCTCCTCTTTCAGCGCGGGCCCAAGAAAAGCGGTACAACCAGCGCTTTGATCATGCCGGTCCGGATAGGTCCGGTCCAGTTGCACCCGGTAAATATCCGGGTTGTTTTTGTGAAACTGGTCGTAACTCGATTCGAAATGCACGTACTGGAAAATGAGCAGGCAGGCCGCCAGTCCAATGGCCAGTCCGGCCAGATTGATTGAAGAAAAGGCCTTGGACTTCAGCATATTGCGCCAGGCCACTTTCAGATAGTTTTTAAAAAGGCTTAACATAGTAGTCGGGTATTTAAAACTGAATCGTGATCGGTTGATGGTGGCCGGCCGAAAGAACTGCAGAACCTCTTTGATATACAGGAATTTCGCTTTACGGGCACCGAATCGATTTACCCGCAGCTGAAACATCTCCAGCAGATCGCCCTGTACCTCATCCATCAGGTCGGAATCACAGTACCACCGCAGGAAGCGTTGGGCCCAGCGGGGAGGTTGCGGGCCGGAGTTTTGTGGATTCGGATTATCCATTGTAAAGACCTAATTTAGGGATCAGTGACCAGAGACGTAAGCGGGTTTTGCGGAGATCGGCGATCACCCGGTACCCGTGCGGCGTAGCTTCAAATATCCTTTTCCGCCGTCCGCCCCTTTCGGCCGTTGCGCTTCCCATCTCGGACCGCAGCATTCCCTTTTGTTCCAGTCGTTTGAGCACCGTATGAATGGCCGGTATGGAAATGCTGTTGCCGGTTTCCTGCTCGTAAGCTTCGGCAACCGATACGCCGTAGGCATCTTCTTTGAGGATCATTACGATAAGCAAAACGCTTTCTTCCAACTGTCCTAAGCTGTAGGTCATGAGGTATTTCATTAGTATTTGTATAACAAATGTATGAAACAAAATTTGATTAGATTAACATTTGTATAAAAAACTTTAGGGCAAGGCTGTCATTTTTCTAAACTGCCCGGGCGGCACACCTTTACTTTTTTTCCAAAGGCGGATGAACTGACGCACATTATCAAAGCCGCAAGCCAGGGCCACCTCGTTGACGGTCATCTCCGAATGCAGCAATAAACGCTGCCCGTGTTGCAGGCGCACTTCGTTACGATACTGTTGGATGGTTTTCCCGGTATGCACCTTGAAGAGGCGGGAGAGGTGGCGGGGACTTTTATTCATTTGCCGGCCCAGATCCTGGATGGTGAAGGCTACCTCCAGCCGGCTGGAAAGTATTTCCTGGATCTGATAAACGTCCGGGTTGAAGTGATTTTTAAAATCGAGGAATATATTTTTCTGCTCCTCCGTATCCGGCCGACGGATATTGATCACCATTTCCTGGGCAACTCTCGCGGCGATCAGGGGGTTATCCCAGCGTTCGATGAGGGCCAGGGCCATATCGATCCCGGAGGTCATACCCGCACTGGTGAAAATGCCCTGATCCAGACAGTACAGCCGATCCTGGCGGAGGCGGGCCCGCGGGAATTGCTCTCGAAAATATTCCACACATTTCCAGTGCGTAGCGCATTGGATCCCGTCCAGCAAACCCATCTTACCGAGCAGTAGCGAACCGGTACAAATGGTCGCAATTTCCACGCCGTTATTTCGCTGTCTTTTGATCCAGGGAGTCACTGCTCTGATGGCTGCATCCGCTACCCCGGCCTGCAGGCTTTTGAAGTCGATGCCCGGGAGGCAGATCAGATCCCCCTGCTGTAAGTTCAGCTGGGTAAATTCCCTAAGTGCAGAAAATCGGATCTGTTGCTCCGTTTCAATGTCCTCCGTCACGGAGGCATATTGTAGATCGTAGGAACGCCCACCTACCTGTCCGGCTTCGTAAAAGACCTGGGCCGGGCCCGCGAAATCCATCAGTTGCGTTTTGGGAAAGAGCAGGAAAGCAATTCGTTTTTTCCTCATGATCGGCCGGATGTTTTTCAAAGTGACAATTTAAGACTTTTAAAGGTCATAAAAAGACACTTTGAATACGCGGTTACCAATCGGCCTTATTTTTATTCCAATCAAAATCATTCGACATGAAAATCTTTTTGAAAATTACCCTACTGTTTTGCCTGCTGTCGGGAGTAGTGACCCTTCCGGCTCAGGATACCGCTTCGGCGGACCTCTATATTTGCCCTCCCTGCGGGGATGGAAATTGCGATACCGCTACGCATGCCGAAGCGGGCAGCTGTCCGGTTTGCGGCATGCAACTCGTTAAAGAAAGTATGATGAAAAACGTTGCCATTTTTATTTACGATGGGGTAGAGATCCTCGATTTCAGCGGTCCCGGTGAGGTCTTCGCGGCCACTCATCCGGAAGGAGGCGCTATGAACGTCTATACGGTTGCCGCCACTAAAGAACCGATCATCAGCCAGGGATTTGTGCGTATTCTCCCGGAATACAGCATCAAGGATGCGCCCAAGCCGGATATTATTGTATTACCGGGCGGTAATACCCGGTCGTCCGTAGACAATCCGGAAGTTATTGAATGGGTGACGTCCGTCGCTCCCGATCTGGATGCGGCGATCTCCGTTTGTACTGGCGTATTTATTCTCCAGAAGACGGGATTACTGGATGGACTCAAAGCGACCACCTGGCACGGGGCCATCGACGGATTGAAAGCCCGGGCCCCAAAAACTGAAGTACTGGAAAATACCCGCTGGGTCGACAACGGTCGCATCATCACTACCGCCGGTGTATCCGCCGGGATCGACGGGGCTTTGCACATAGTGGAAAAACTCTACGGCCGGGCGGCGGCGGAAGCAACCGCTCATTACATGGAATATGACAAATGGGATCCTTCCGCCGGAGTGATCGTGGAAACGCCCTGATGGTGCGGCAGGATCGTTCAGTGCTCATATTGTAGTGTATGAAAAATGGCAAATTCAAGAAGCCAGAATCAGGCGAAAAGCAAATGGCCAACCTTTAATTGGGCCTGCAATTAAAAGAATCAAATAGCAATTCCTGAAACTGAACAGCTCTGCATCTAAGGGAGTAGACGAGGGTATTTAATTCGTTCCGGATCTACCTTACCACCCATTGTTATTCCCGGGAATATTCCTTTTTAGTATCAATGATCCCGGCTATCCTACGGTGCGATGGCCGGGATCAATGTCTGTAGACTGCAAGGCAGATTTCAATTTTGTCCCGCTCCATTGTGCGCATCTTTGTGGGAAAACTTTAGTTTTGCCGACCATCCAATTTTTAAACTAGGTAAAACATATGATGCGAACGCTCCTTTTGCTGCTGTTAATAACAACAGCATCATCCATTTACGCTCAACATGAGCTTAAACCACTGCAACTAGACGATCTTTCTGCTTTTGAGGATCAGGCCGGTAACTGGTCTATCGTTGGTAAGGTTATGATGAACCCGGCCGTCGATATTCACGAACCGCCACCGCCACCACCGCCGGTGATGGACGAAAAAGCGAAGAAGAAAAAGAAAAGACGCAAACGTAAAAATGAAGCAGTAACACCTCCACCGCCGCCCAAACCCAAAGCGGTTATCTTCGAAGCCGGTACGGGTATTCTGCTCAATATGAACAATGATTCCATCCGGGACCAGCTGCTGACAAATTGGGAACACGGAGACCTGCTGCTGGAACTGGACGTAATGATCCCCAAAGGATCCAATTCCGGGATCTATCTGCAGGGACGTTACGAAGTACAACTCCTCGATAGCTGGGGCGTAAAAGATCCGGCCTTCAGCGATATCGGAGGTATTTACCGCAACTGGGAAAGCGAAAAAGGCAAGATCTACATGGGTAAAGCCCCCATTACCAATGCGGCGAAAGCCCCCGGCCTTTGGCAGCACCTTTCCATTGCATTCCGGGCACCACGCTTCGACAGCCAGGGCAATAAGACGGAAAATGCCCGTTTTATCCACGTCGATCTGAACGGTGTACGCATTCACGAAAATGTAGAAGTGCCGCTGCCTACCGGCGGACCGATCCAGAAGAATGAAGCCGCCAAAGGTCCCCTGATGATCCAGGGTGATCACGGTCCGGTTGCTTTCCGCAATATCCAGTATCTTCCCCTGGAGGAAAAGACAGTTAGCCTCAGCGATCTGGAATATGCCTACTATAACGGTCCTGTTGATGATTTTGCGGCTTTCACCAAAATGGAACCCACGGCCAGCGGAAAGCTGAAGCAACTCAATGTGAAGGGGGAACATCCAACCGAGCAGTTCGGCATGATCATTAAGGGGAACCTGGAAGTTCCGGCTGCCGGCCCGTATGCCCTCCGGATCAACCACAACGGCGCGGTGCGGATCGAGATCGGCGGTAAGACCTACGAAGGCAATTACCGGATCGGTGGAGACCAGTATTTCACACCATCCCTGACTGCCGGTAAAAATCCTTTCACCATTCACTATTACAAAAGTGATGCCTGGTTTGACGCCGGTCTGGGACTCTTTGAAGTCGGTTCTTTTCCCCGTGCGCTGCACGCTTACGACTCTTACCCGAGCACGGGCAGGGGAGCATCTCCCATTTATGTGGAGGTAGGGGCCCAGCCCCGGCTGTTGCGTGCGTTCCTCGATTTTGATCGCGACCGCAGCCGCCGGCTCACCCATACCATCGGAGTAGGCACACCACAGGGCACTCACTTCATCTATGATCTGAAAGCCGGTACTCCGGTTTGTGTCTGGCGGGGAGATTTCATCAACGCTACGCCCATGTGGAATAGTCGCGGAGACGGTTCTTTCCGTCCCCGGGGTGCAGCGCAATTCCTCTTCACCGGATCATCCGTAGCCATGCAGGAAACCGCAGATGCCGCTTTTCCCGCTACGCTGAATGAGATCGGTCAGTTTGCCAATAAAGGATACCGGATCGATCGGGCAACGGGCCTGCCGATCTTCCTCTACGCCAAGGGGGATCTGGAACTGGAAGACAAGATCAGTCCGGACGAAAGCGGAAGCGCCCTGAATCGTACGATCAGCTTTAAGAATGAAACGAAGCCGACTTCCTATTTCGCCAAGTTGGCGGAGGGGGAAAAGATCGAAAAGCTGCCCAACGGTATCTATGTGATCGATCAGCAATATTACATTCAGATCGATTCCGGACATACTGCAGTGATCCGTACGCAGAACGGCAAGCAGGAATTGGTCAGCGACCTGGCCGGTTCGGACCTGACCTACACAATTAATTGGTAAATTATTTTATTTCTTATAAAGATGAAAGGTACTAAATTATTCATATTCAATATTTTGTTGCTACTCACCTGTATTCCAGGTATAGCTCAGGATCTTTCCGAACTGGAGAATGAATACTACCGGATGATCACCATGCCGGTACCGGAAGGCATGCTCCTGGAAGTCGGTGGAATGACGACGCTGGAAGACGGGCGTATTGCCCTCTGTACCCGCCGGGGAGAAGTCTGGATCGTTGAGAATCCGGACCTGTACGATGGCGCACAACCGCGTTATACCCTTTTTGCCAATGGTTTGCACGAACCACTGGGACTGGCTTACCGGGACAATGCCCTATACGTAGCCCAGCGCGGAGAACTGACCAAATTGCAGGACACCAACGGGGACGGCACCGCCGATATTTACGAAACGATCTACGCCTGGCCGCTATCCGGTCACTACCACGAATATTCCTACGGCCCCAAATTCCTGCCGGACGGCACGATGATGGTCACCGGCAACGTTGCTTTCGGCAACGAGGAATGGTGGAGAGGAGAAAGCCGGGTGCCCTGGAGAGGTTGGGCCATGCAGATCACCGAAGACGGAGAAATGCAGCCCTGGGCCACCGGGATGCGCTCACCCTGCGGACTCGGCATTTTTGACGGTGAATTGTTCTACACGGACAACCAGGGCGACTGGATGGGATCCGGTGGTGTCTGGCACGTGAAGAAAGGTGCTTTTATGGGGCACCCCGCCGGACTGCGCTGGAGTGAGGAATCCAACTCACCGCTGGAACTTACCGCGGAAGCTTTTTACGATCAGGTCGATAAACGCCAGGTGCGCGTCAATGGTCGTTACGTAAAACCGGACAATATTCAGGATGAAGAAGATCCGGATATCCTGTACAAAGTTAAGGAGAAGTTCCCGCAGGTCCAGCTACCGGCAGTGTGGCTGCCGCATGGGTTGATGGGGATCTCCAATTCCGAAATTCTGGAAGATCGCACCGCAGGGGACTTTGGTCCTTTTACCGGTCAGCTATTTGTGGGTGACCAGGGACAAAGTAAGATCATGCGGGTGGACCTGGAGGAAGTGAAGGGTAGCTACCAGGGAGTAGCCATCGATTTCCGCACCGGTTTTCAGTCTGGTGTACTGCGGATGACCTGGGGCCACGACGGAGCGCTGTACGTAGGCGAGACCAACCGCGGTTGGGGTTCCGCCGGTACGACCAATTCCGGTCTGGAAAAACTCGTCTGGACGGGGAAAGTGCCCTTAGAGATGCAGACCGTACACGCGAAACCTGACGGCTTTGAGATTGAATTCACCCAGCCAATTGATCCCGAAACCGCCAAGGATGTGGACAGCTACACCGGTCGCAGTTTCATCTACAAATACCATCCGGTATACGGTAGCCCGACGATCAACGAGGAACCCTTGAAGATCAAAGGCGTGAAAGTATCCGAAGACGGTATGAAAGTTCGCGTCGTGGTGGAAAACCTGCGGCAGTACTACGTGCATGTGATCAACGTGCCGGGAATAAAGGCCGCCGAAAGTGGCGTAGGTGTGCTGCACCCGACTGCTTATTACACGCTGAATAATATTCCTTCGGGTGCGGCCCTTCCGGTTGCGGAATTGAGCACCTATAGCTCCGCCACCGAAGCCGCTGCGAAAGAAGCTGCGGAAAAGGCCAAGGCTGCCGCTCAGCGTAAAAGAGTAGCCAAGCCGAAGGTAAGCCAACCGGCACCCAAAGCCACCGCTGCGGCGCCGACTTACGACGAGGTACGTCCGTTGCTGGAGAAGAATACCTGTTTCGCCTGCCACAAAGTGGATTCCAAACAGGTAGGACCGGCTTATAAGGAAATCGCCAAAAGAAAATATTCGCCCGAAAGGATCGTGGAACTGATCTACAATCCGGAACCGGCCAACTGGCCCGGCTACGCTACGCCGATGGCTCCGATGCCACAGGTGCCCCGGGCCGAAGCTCTGAAGATCGCAAACTGGATCAATAGCTTGAGATAATCACCGAACGGTGATGTTGAATGGGGACGTTAAGAAGCCGGAAAGCTTCTTAACGTCCTTCTTATTTATGCCTGCAGTGCCTTCCGGCAGTATTCCAGGCACTTCTTCACTTCTTTCACCGCATCCGATCCCTCCGGAACTTCGTATTCCAGTTCGACCGTCGCCGGGAATTTGTATTTCTGATCCCGCATCAACTGCAGCACCTGGGTAATGGGTGTATCTCCTTCCCCCCAGGGCAGGTTCTTTTTGCCGTTCGCCGGCGTCTGGCGGTCTTTTACGTGCATACTCATGATGCGGTCGTGCTTGGCTTTCAGGATATCCAGCGGTTTGTCGTTACCCGCCGCAACGTAGTGCCCGATATCGATATTCAGCGCGTTGTAGCTGGATTGCTGGAGCGCCGTATCCCAGAAGTCGGGCGTTTGCTGCTCGTGACCGTGGTAACCTACGTACACTTTGTTCTTTTTTGCCAGCATGCCCAGCCGCATGGTGTGGGCGTCATCACTGGGGTGCTCCAGCGTTACGTGGCTGGCTCCGAGCGCCTTGGCCGCGCGCATACCGTAGTTGATCTCCGCATCGGTGTTGCCTTTGCCGAAAGCATTCGGTTTAAATCCGTAGATCTTGACACCGGATGCTTTAAACATCTTCTTCACTTCTTTGAATTTGTCCATGGAAGCAGTAGCTCTCCAGATGGCCACCTCTTTGTCGTAGGCATTCATCTGGGCGCGCATCTCTTCCATTTCCTTTTTCTGGTTGTCGGTCAGTTCCCCGTTGCGACTGGCCCGCATCAGGCCGAAGAAAGCCCGGCGATCTACCGGATTTTCGGGTTTGCCGGCATAATACTCCGCCGGATCGCCCATGAGTTCGACAGCACTGATACCGCTATCTACGATATATTGCAGGGTAGCTTCAGCGCTCTGATCGGGCAGGCTGCGGAAGGAATAAGTGATCACCCCGATCTGTACGCCGTTGATCTTGGAACCGGAGCTACCGTAGTGCTTCAGGATAGCCGGAGCGCCAATGAGTGAGTGCCCACCGACGGCAGCGCCCGTGATAAGAGCCGTTGAAGTTCCGATAAATCTGCGCCGGGAAAGCCCGGATTGTTGAGGATTTTTCATAAAAGTTTGCTTTTCGTTTTTAATTTAGAGCCTATCCAAAAACCATCCTTTGGTCTTATAATAACCATCTATAGAACCTCATTTCGTCATTTCCTCCTTCCGTAGCGCTGCTACGAAACTCGAAAATGACTTCATGAGTACCCAAATCTGGTCATTTTCGACAGCAAAAACGGTTTCTGGATAGGCTTTTAGTCGTTTGTGAAAAAACAATGGGAATTTAACAAAATACTACAATTAGGTAGACTTAACATAGTCTTTCTTTGTAATAATGGTGTTACCCCATGCATAATAACGAAAACAGCAAGCAAATAGGATGAGCTTACACTGGTTGGATATCCTGATGTTGACCGTATACATGGGAGCACTCATTGGGATGGGGATTTATTTCTCCAGAAGGAACAACAGCACGGAGGAGTATTTTGTCGGAGGACGATCTTATTCGGGCTGGGTCATTGGGCTGAGTATGGTGGGGACTTCCATCAGTTCGGTTACCTTTTTAGCCTATCCCGCAGATGGTTTCAAAACTGCCTGGCTTCGGTTTTTACCCAACGTCATGTTGCCGATCGGCATCCTAATTGCGGCCTACGTTTTCTTACCTTTTTTCCGACGAACCAAAACTACTTCTGCTTATGAATACCTGGAGCATCGCTTCGGGCCATCGGTAAGGGTCTACGGAGCGGTTACCTTCATTATCGGCCAGTTGCTGCGGATCAGTATTATTCTGTATTTGTTATCTCTGCTGATCCACGAGATCACCGGGGTCAGTGCGCTGATGAGTGTCCTGCTGGCGGGGGTGTTTGTTGGCATATATACCGTCATCGGAGGAATAGACGCCGTGATCTGGACGGACGTGATCCAGACCATTGTCCTGATCCTCGGCGGTTTGATCTGCATCTTTGTGATCATTAATACGTTACCCGGCGGACTGGATCAGTTGCTGGACATCGCTTTCGCTAATAATAAACTGGCGTTTGCCGAAGTGGTGGACGGGCAGGTGCAGGAAACCAGTTGGGCTTTTAGCCTTTCAGAAAAGACCGGGACCATGATGTTGATCCTGGGGCTGTCCACCTGGTTGCAGGAGTACGGTACCAATCAGAATGTTGTGCAGCGCTACGCCGCGGCCCGAAATATTCACGAAGCCCGCAAGGCAATGTTCGTTTCCATGATCAATGTACCGATCTGGGCGTTCTACATGTTTTTGGGTACATCGCTCTTCGTTTTCTTTCAGGTATTCCCAACCCAGGATGCCGGAGAAATGCTGAACGGCGTTCAGAAAGCGGAGCAGATACTGCCGTATTTTGTGATCAATTATTTGCCTCCGGGAATCACCGGGATCGTGATCGCAGCGGCTCTGGCCGCCGCCATGTCGTCGCTCGATTCGAGTATCAATGCCATTTCGACCGTAGGCATCCACGATATTTACCGCCGGCATTATGTGACCGGAGCAACCGATAAGCATTACCTGAAGATGGCCCACATCTTTGCCAGTATTGCTTCGGTGATCATGATCCTCGGAGCCATCTTACTCAACCAGACTGAAACCAAAACGCTACAGGATCTGGCCACTATATTGATTGGATTTGTGGCGGCCGGGATATTCGGCTTATACATGTTCGGTTTCCTCACCCGGATCGGTAATTTCCTGGCGGTCTGGATCGGCATCGGTGCGGTTTTCCTGTTCTCGCTCTGGACGGTACTGAGCAGTACGGGCGTATTACCGGAAAGCCTCAAGGTGCCTTTTGATCTTTACTATACACCATTTTTAGGACATATACTGCTATTCGCTACAGCATTGGTAGCAGCTCTCTTACTGATGAACAAAACCAAAGAAAAACGCGACCTGACGAACTTAACGGTCTGGACGCAGGATGATCAGCCCATTGAGCACTGATACTGCTGATCCTCTCATGTATTAAGCATCAACCAACGCGAGTTGTTACCAGGTATAGCCTTTTAGATTCCAAATGCACAAACAGCACGGGGCAATCTCTGGTGCCTGTATTTTTCCGAAAAGGAAAGCAGGCCGATACCGACTGCCATTTTAAGAAACATTTTTCCCTAGCCATATACCTAAAGAGACTGTTTGACAACTTCTTCTGCCGGAGAAAAACCCGGATTTTGCCGTCAATTGAAAGCTATTTTTCACTGCATAGCCCAGCTACGGAGTTAAAAATAGGTGCAAAGTGGCGGTAAAAGCCGCGTTTTGCCCCGGTACGGGCCCGTATGGGCAACCCAGTGAGAGGTTGTCAAATAGTCTCTAAGTGTTTACCGCCGGGCAATCGATTGCCCGGAACCATAAATCCCGTTCATCAAACAGTAAATCAATGAAAAACCAAAATAGATTCAGAGGTATCTGGCCGGTACTCGTTACCCCCTACGACAAGGACCTGAAGATCGATGTGGCTGCCTACCGCGATATTTTGCAGTGGCACCTGAGTTTTAATCCCGGGGGTATTTATGCCAATTGCCTGTCCAGTGAAATGTTTGAGCTGGACGATGAGGAAAAGCTGCTGCTCATCCGGGAAGCTGTGGAGACCGTCAACGGGAAAACGCCCGTAGCAGTGACGGGAAACTTCGGAGAAACAATCGATGACCACATCTCCTTTTGTGAAAAAGCAGCCGATGCCGGGGCCGATATCGTTATGTTGACCGTTCCCGAAAACTACGATAACGATCAGGAACTGGAGACCTACTTTCTCACCATTGCCGAAAAAACGGAAATGCCGCTGGGATTGTACGAATGCCCTTTTCCACGTTCTTATCATCTCGGACTGGACCTGATCCGGAAGCTGGCGGAAAGCGGACGTTTTTTCGCGTTTAAGGAAACAAGTTGTGATCTGGACAAGATCCTGGCCGTCATCGACAGCACCCGGGATACGCCCCTGGCGTTCCTGCAGGCTAATATTCCGTATCTCCTGGATTCCATCCGGGCGGGCGCCCAGGGCTCCATGAATGTGGTCGCTAACTGGCTGCCCGATCTGACCATCGAAGTCGCCAGAAGGGGAGAGGCCAATGATCCCACCGCGGATGAACTGAATAGCGTCCTGTGCGCGATGGAACTGGCGCAGCGATCTTTCCATCCTTCGGGCGTAAAATACCTGATGAAAAAGCGGGGCCTGCCCATCCAGGCGCTCACGCGGTATTCCCGGAAACTTTCGAAGGAGGAAGCCCACAGTATTGATACCATTTCCAAAATGTGGTTTGAAGCCGACGGTTCGCTGAAGGTACTGCAGGCCATTCCCGGATAGTAACAAAGCGGCCGGCGCTCCAACAAAATGGAACGCCGGCCGCCGTTAATCTTTTTAGCTGAATTTAGAACAACAATTCCAGCAAACGATCCTGCTGTGCGTAATCCGGAATGATAATCTGGGCTCCGGAGCGGATCAGGCGGCTACGCTTTTCGAGATTCAGGCCATATCGGCGGGGCTCTTCGCAGGCAATACCCACGGTAATCCCACCCACTTTCCGGCACTCCTGAATTTCAACGGGACCATCCCCGAAGGCGATCAGTTCTTCCCCTTTAAGTCCATTATCCCGGATGATCTTTTCCAGTACCATCTTCTTGGAATACTTCGCCACGTCGCCCACCGAACCGTGAATGCCGCCGTCAAATAGATCGGCGTAGCCGAGCAGTTCCGCCTCCTTGATCACATCATCCCGGTCCGTGCCGCTGGCCAGGTAGAGCGTAATGCCTTTGTTCTTTAGGGTATGCAGAAAATCGACCGCTCCCTTGATCGTAAAGTCTTCAAGGTGCAGCTGTCCGGTCCGGAATTTCTCCATTCTTTTGTTGACCATTTCCAGAAGGGCATCGTTAAAGATCTCCTTATAGCCGAATTTATCGAGGATCTGATCTTTAGGGACCATACCGTACTCCCTCACCATTTCCGCCAGGGCTTCCATCTGGATGATGGTCTGGATGCCCGTCGACTGGTCGATGTAGGCAATAACGCGCTGCCGGATCTTTTCGTACAGGCCGGGATCGGCCGTCTGGTAATGGGAACCGAGGATCGCCTGGATCATGACGGGCTCCATGATCCGTTCCCAGCCTTCCCGCAGGGTGCTGATCGTTCCGTCGTGATCGAATACGGCGTGCTGTATGGGAATGGCCCGGTTGCCGGCAACGTATCCACAGAGCTCGATCTCCGTTCCTTCCAGATAGGTCGCTTTTTGGGGGCTTTTGGCCAGCTCCGGCTGGTAGACAAAATTTGGATCGGTCGCCAGTTGCAGGATCTCATCCGCGCTCGCCGTTCCGGTGGTAAACACTTTCTGGACGGTAACGGCCGCCGCCAAATTGGCGAGTCGGATCGCCTGGGCCGGGCTACAGCCGGCACCCAGACTCAGGGCAATTGCGCTCATGGCTGTATCTCCGGCGCCGGTGGTGTCCAGTGTGCTGCTCAGCTGAAGGCCGCCCGTCCGGTGGATGCCTTCCTCATCAAAGGCAATAATGCCACGGTCACCACAGGTCACGAATACGGGTTTGCGGTAGCGCTTGAAAGTTTCTTTGCCGAATATCTCGATCTCCTCGGTACTGACGTAATCCTGATAGCTGATGCCTTTGCCGTTCATTCTGGCCAGTTCTACTTCGTTGATCTTTAAATGGATGTTTTGAAACTGATCGTTGAAATGCCGGGAATCCAATAGTACGGTTTTACCGGGATTTTTGGCGATCAGCTGATTGACCGCTTCGATAAAGGCCGCATTGGTGATACTATCCGGTACCTGCTGGTTAAAGATAAGGACATCGTCCTCCTCCAGGGCCCGGCGGATACTTTCCAGCAGTAACTGATCCGTAGCCGCGGAGCGCTGATTGTTGACGCCGAAATCTACCCGGGAGATCTCCTCTTCGTCCAGATGACTTTTGACAAAAGCATAAGTATCAAAATCTTTAGGCTGAACGACCAGGGAGGCAGTTTCGACCCCCAAATCCTGTACCTGCTGTTTGAGCTCCCGGCCGTAGAGGTCGTTGCCGATCGCTCCGATCGCCCGGATGCTCGCGGGTTGCAGTGCCGCCAGATTGGCCGTTACGTTCCCGGCGCCTCCCGGGGAGTAGTATTGGCGTCCGACGGAAGCGGCCTGCTGTCCCGTTTCCACCGATATTTCGGAGCCCTCCGGATCGAGTATCCAGTAGGCATCGAGGCAGAAATCTCCGTATACGGCGATCTTTACCTTCCGTATCTTTTCCAGTATCGTTTTTAATTCGTTGGTCATGCTCGTTTTGGTTGGTTTCGTTTATTGTCAAAAAAAGAGAAGGAATTGTGCAAAATAGACACAATTCCCTCTGCATAAAGATTAGGGGACAGTGAAATTCGTTTAGTCAAATCAGAAATTGGTGAATTTAAATTATTAAAGTTGCCTACTGACCGAAGCGATCCGGGGAAATCCCAGCCCGCTTTGCGTCGAGTAAAACTTGACGGGATTATGATCCGGGCCGCTTGTAAGCTGGCCATTCGAACAAATATAAAAAAGAGACTAAGGCGATTCCTTCTGTTTTTTCACGAAATTCATGTGGTATTTTAACCTTTCTTCCGGGCGAAGCTATCCCCGGCGATTCCCGGAAAAAATCCGGCAAATAAATATTAGGTGCCAAAATAATTTATTAGCTTAACATGGTATTTTAACCCATTCTTCATGATTTCTTAATGAATGGTTCATTTCTGGTTAAAATTCTTTCAATGGAGCTGATTTTCGACAAAATTCACGTACCGCACCGGCACTCCTTTATCGTGCGGAAACACCACCATGATGATCGCCCCCCGCGCATCCATTCCCACAAGAATTTTGAACTGAACTTTGTGGTTACCGGATCCGGGAAACGCATCGTTGGCAACAACATTTCCAGTTTTGAAGACGGCGACCTCGTGTTGCTGGGGCCCGATCTTCCCCACTGCTGGGACGCCTTTAATTCCCAAAAAGACGGATCTACTTCTTCCATTGTGATCCATTTCTACGAGGACCTGATCTCCTCGGACTTTTTCAATATTCCTGAATTGGAAGAAGTCAAGGAATTACTCAAAAAGGCCAGTGTAGGGATTTGGTTCAAGGGCCGGAAGATCCGGCAGATCGCCGGATGTCTGGAAAGACTGGTCACCCTCCAGGGACTGGAAAGTTACATCGAACTGCTGAAGGTCTTCAACCTGCTGTTGCAGATGGATGATTACGAATACCTTTCGGACACGGCCTACTCACCGAGTTTCGTCAAAGACCTGGAAAAGGTAAAGCTGGTCTACAAATACGTTTTCCAGAACATTCAGAACGGTATCCGTCAGGAAGAAGCGGCGGCATTATTACATATGACGCCCGGGGCCTTCTGCCGTTATTTCAAGAAAAAAACCAACCGCACCTTCATGGATTACGTGAAGAGTGTGCGCATCCGGCTGGCGGCCAAAATGCTTGCGGAAACGGACAAGGCGATTTCTCAGATCTGCTACGAAAGCGGTTACAACAACATTGCCAATTTCAATCACCAGTTTCGCAGCATTATGCAGAAGACGCCTTCCGATTACCGGAAAGTCTTTCGTTGAGCACTTGTTAAAAAATAATAGGAAACAGGCAAAATATCACTATTAGAGGCTTAGTGAATGGTGTTTCTTTGTTTGGTACCTGAGGCGTTGTTCTTTAAGGACTAAAGGTCGCTTTCGCGTCAGATACAAAACGAGAAACATGAGATTATACCATTCACTGCTATTCTTACTATTTGCGGTTTCCGCCCTCCAGGCTCAAAAGATATCGGTCGGAGAACCGATCTTTCCACTTCAGGATCTACATACTCATGGCTCCACCATCGTCGAGTTACCGAACGGTGATCTGCTGACGGCCTGGTTTGAAGGCGATGGTGAACGCTGGGCCGATGATGTCCGTATTCTGGGTGCCCGTCTGAAAAAAGGCGCTACCGCCTGGTCAGCCCCTTTCGTCATGGCGGATGTACCCGATTTCCCGGATATCAATCCCGTACTTTTCCTCGACTCCCGTGATCAGCTTTGGCTGGTATGGTACACGGTAATGGCCAACCAGTGGGAGACTTCCCTATTAAAATATAGGATCAGTAAGAATTACGAAGCGCAGGACGGCGCCCCCGAATGGCACTGGCAGGACGTTATTCACGTTAAACCCGGCGGCCCAACCGAGCGGGGTATCCAGCCGGATGATGGATTCGTCAGGCAGGTCGAAGCGCAATACGATGCCTACGGCGACTATCTGCTGGAACAGGGGACAAGCGCGGAGCTTTTCGAACGCTTTGTGGCCTTTAAGCAGGATATCCTGGCCAAGGCCCGCGGCGATAATATGGTACGCTCCGGTCGCCTCTATCAGGAAGATGGTTCCTGGTCCTCTCAGAGTCTGGGGTATCCCTATTTCCGGCGCATGGGCTGGCAGACGAAAAACAAGGCCGTCCTGATCGGAGACCGGATTCTATTACCGCTTTATTCCGACGGGCTGGAAATGTCCCTCTTTGCCATTACGGATGACTTTGGCAAGCACTGGGAATTCAGTACGCCCCTTGTCGGCATTGCCAATATCCAGGCTTCGGTCGCCAAGAAAAAAGACGGTACCCTGGTGACTTATATGCGGGACAACGGTCCTCCTCCCCAGCGGCATCCCTACAGCATTTCTACGGACCAGGGTAAGACCTGGAGCCCGGTACGGGACAGTGATCTGCTCAATCCGGGATCGGGATCGGATGTCGTTACCCTGCCCAACGGCAACTGGGCGATTGCCTACAACGATACCGAAAACGGAAGACACAGCCTGGCCGTTTCCCTTTCCACCAATGAAGGCAGATCCTGGGACTACACCCGCCACCTCGAATTGGATCCGGGAGAAAGACCAAATACCGGTGCCTACCCATCCATTATCAGTTCCGATGATGGAAGCCTGCACGTCGTTTACAGCTACACCGAGCAGGACGAGAACAACCGACGAATTGAAAATATCAAATATCTAAAACTGAATGAGGACTGGATAAAAGCCGGAGATCCGGACGATAGCAGTAGCTTTCGCGCCGGCGCTGCGCTGCGCGTGATCACTCCGGATCCGTTACTGCCGGTATCCGGTGGCGTAGGTACCCCCAAACCTTCCAAAGTGAAGCGGGGCGATCTCTACGTTCGGGCCCTGGTACTGGAAGAAGCGGGAGAAAAAATTGCCATCGTCAATATCGATAACCTGGGTTGGCCCGCGGCCCTGGGAGACAGATCCCGAAAGCTCATCAAAGGCATCCGCCCCGAAAACATCCTGATCGGTGCCACCCATACCCACAGCGGACCGGATGCTTATGCCTTTCCGGATGAGACCGGAAAGACCGGAGCCGATATGAAGTATCTCGACTGGTGCGTCCAGCAGGTAGCCGATGCGGTAAACGATGCAACATCCAAACTGGAGCCGGCGGCGCTGAAGATCGCCGAAGGGGAAGCCAAAGGGAAGATCGCCTACAACTACTACGCCGAGCGTCTATACGATCCGCGCTGCGGCGTTATTCAGGCCATTCGGGCCGGAACCGACGGGAAAGAGGAAGTGATCGCCACGCTCGTCAACTACGCGATCCACCCTGAGGTGATTGGATCCAAGCGGGAAATACTGAGCCCGGATCTCTGCGGTCCGCTCTACAATCGCATTGAAGCAAAAACGGGTGGGATGGCCCTCTTTATGAATGGTGCCCAGGGAGGTATGGTGACGGCCGACAACCGGCTGGAATCCCAGGCCGAAGAAGAAGCGCGTACCTGGGAAGAATGCCAACGGATCGGAGAACTGCTGGCGGATGAGGCACTGCGGATCGTTGCCGATGCACCGATCCAGAGTAATCCGGGCATTCGCTGCCGGGCCGAACGCGTACAGTTTCCCGTCGATTCGGAAATGATGCGTTTCATTATTCAATACTCTCCGCTGGGGATCGAGATATCGGAAGATCATCAGATAAGCACTCAGATCAATTTATTGAATGTCGGTTCCGCTCAGATCCTGACCATACCCGGGGAGGCTTTACCAAATATCGGATACTACCTGAAACGGAAAATGAAGGGACAGCAAAATCTGCTGTTCGGCCTGACCAATGATGCGTTCGGGTACATTCTTACCCGCGAGGACTTCAACAGCTTCGAGCGCTATGAGTACGTTTCCCGGACCAGTCTGGGGGAAATGACGGGGGAGATCCTGATCAAAAATGCCCTGCGGATGATCGCGGAACAACCCGTACCCGCAGCAAAAAAATAAAGCACCATGTTTCGAAAAAAATCAATCTTATTCTTCGTCGTCTTACTCTTCCTTACGGCTTGTAAAACCAACCAAAAATCTCTGGATACCAGCGGCCCGACAACCGCCGAAAATGCGCTGTCGCGGTATCTGCATAACGATGACCAGACCTTCGACTGGGAAATTAAGGAGGCTTATGATCTCGGCCCGGTAAAGGCCTACGTGGTTTTGCTCACTTCCCAAAAATGGCGGGAACACACCTGGGTGCATCAGCTTACGGTATTAGTACCCAACAAGGTCAGCTACGATGGGGCCCTGTTGTTTATTACGGGTAAAGGGCTGAAAAACGGTCAGCCCGATTGGCGTAAACACGACGACGGCCTCACCCGGACCGTAGCCGCCATGGCCCAGAAAAACGAAGCCATTACCACCATTCTGTGGCAAACACCCAATCAACCACTTTACGACGGCCTGACGGAGGATGCCCTGATCTCCTACACCCTGCACAACTTCAAAGCGGACGGTGATTTTACCTGGCCGCTCTTATTTCCGATGGTAAAAAGTGCGACCAAGGCCATGGATGCCGTGCAGGCTTTCAGCCAACAGGAATTAAAACGCTCCGTTAATCGCTTTGTGGTGACGGGGGCCTCCAAACGCGGCTGGACCACCTGGCTCACGGGGGCGAGTGATGACCGCGTAGCCGCCATTGCTCCCATGGTGATCGATGTGCTGAATATGCCCGTTAACCTCAACTATCAGGTTGAAGTCTGGAAGGAATACAGTATACAGATCGAGGATTACGTCAAATTGGGGATCGTCCAGGAAATGCAAACGGGCCGGGGTCCCGAGATCACCCGAATGATCGATCCCTACGCCTACCGGGCTAATCTGGATATGCCGAAACTGATCTTTATCGGCACCAACGATGAGTACTGGCCCGTGGATGCCGTGAAGCATTATTTTGCAGACATCCCCGGTGAAAATTATATCCACTACGTTCCCAACGCCGGACACGATCTGGGCGGGGGCGAGCAGGCGCTCCGGGCGCTGAGTGCATTCTTTGGTCAAACCCTCAGAAAAGAGAAATATCCCGTTACCACCTGGAATATCCGGCCGAACGGAAAAAGTGCCAGCCTGACGGTAAAGGCGACTTCCGATCAGTTGAAAGCGGCCGCTCTCTGGTGGGCCGATTCGCAGGATCGGGATTTCCGGGACGAACAGTTTCAGAAAAAAGACCTGGATCAGCAAGATGTTAAACGTCTGAAAACCGAAGTGGAATACCCCGCTTCGGGCTACCGGGCATTTTACCTGGACCTGGAATACGAAGATCCCAACGGAGGTCATTACACCAAAAGTACCCGGATGTTCGTAGCCGATGCCGAACGGGTACTGTAGCCTGCAGGGCGTCGGGAATCAGGGGCTGGGTTCCACATACTAGTCAAAAGATCAACTATCCTCCAACCTACCCCTGGTTCCCGACACCGTAAGCCTTGAAAACCAAACACCTAAAACCCACCTTTTTATTATGAAGAACTTATTCTCTATTTGGAGCCTGTTTCTGCTGAGCTCATTATTTTTATTGCAAACGGCCTGCAAGCCTACTTCCGGTCAGCAAACCGAAACGGAAACCGCCGAAGTATCCACGCCCGGCACCTGGGCCGAAAGGCTGGGTTTCCCCGCCGGAAAAAAAGTCGTGATCCTGCACGCCGACGATATCGGTATGTGCGAGGAGGCCAATATCTCCGCCCGGAATTATCTGGAATCGGATCACATCCAATCCTGCGCCGTAATGATGCCCTGCCCCAACGCAAAAGATTTCATTGAGTGGGCCAAAGCACATCCTCAGGAGGATGTCGGCCTGCACCTCACCCTGACCAGCGAATGGAAGACCTACCGCTGGCCGGGACTGACCAGTGGGGAGGAAGCGCCCGGCTTGTTGGATGAAGACGGGAAGTTGTGGCACGAAGTGATCCAGGTCGTACAGAACGCCAAACCGGAAGAAGTAGAAAAGGAGATCCGGGCGCAGGTCGAGCAGGCTATTGCCTGGGGATACCGCCCGGACCACATCGACACCCACATGGGCACGCTTTACGGCTCCCACCTGTTTACGGCAGCCTATCTGAAAGTAGCCGAAGAATACCAGATACCGGCTATGGTGATCGATATGACCAAACCGGAAGTGCTGGAAGGATTCCGTCAGCAGGGATATCCGCTGAACGATGAGATGGTCAATATGGTCAATAATTATTCCCTGCCGAAGCTGGACTATTTCTACTCGGCACCCAATGGTAAAACTTACGAAGAAAAGACCACCAAATTCAAAGAGCTGATCCAGTCCCTGCAGCCCGGGCTGACGGAGATCATTTTCCACCCGTCGGAATTGACCGACAACCTCAAAACCATTACGAACTCCTGGCAACAGCGGGCCTGGGAAGCGGAAATGTTCGCCGATCCGGATATGAAACAATTCTTTGAAGAGGAGGGCCTGATCTTTACCAACTGGAAAGAGATCATGGAACGCTTTAAAAACTCCTGAGTATGGACGGCAAAAAAATAGGGCTGAACCTGCTGATCGTCGGCATGGCCTTGGGCACCACCTGGGCCATCCGCGGACAATTCGGTCACGAGCAGGGAGCAGCCTGGGCCGGTGGGGTAGGAGCGCTCTGTACGCTGCTGATCGCCCGTCGGGAAGATTGGAATGCCAAAATGTTCAAAGCCACCCTGGCGGCAGCTATCGGCTGGGGCCTCGGCGGCATGATGAGTTACGGCGTGGTAGTAGGCTACGGAAATGGCGTCGATTTTGTCAATGTCTACTACGGGCTCACCATGCTATTCGTTATTGGCGGCCTTTACGGATTTTTGGGAGGCGGCCTGTTTGGACTGGCGCTGGCCAGTTCCACCGACCGGCCGGTAGAATGGCTGGATCTGGCGGCTAAACTGGTAGCGGGTGGTATTATCGTCTACTTTTTCCTGATCTATCAGTTGGAATGGTTTATGACGCCGCCTCGATCGGAGCTATGGGCGGCCTGCCTGGGCATGGGGCTGGCGCTAACCTGGTACCTGCTCCACCATCATCAGCACGCCGCCCTGCGGGTAGCCGTTTTTGCCGGTTTGGGCGCGGGATTCGGTTTCGCTTTCGGCAACTTCCTACAGGTGCTGGGCAAACAAACCGATATCGCTTTCAATTTCTGGAATGTAATGGAATATTCGCTTGGTTTCTTCGGAGGACTGGGGATGGCTTACGGTACCTATACCAGTGAGTGGGAAAAAAGCGAAAGCGATAATCACTGGAACAGCCACTTCTGGGCATTTCTTTTCCTTTGCCTGCTTATCCCCCTGGTGATCTGGCAGGAATCCTTTACGACCAAACGGCTCAATGAAATTGCGGAACGATTAGAGGTCAGTTCTTTTGCCTTTGCCGTCCAGACCCTCGTAGGTCTGGGCGTAGTGCTAACCACCATCGCGGCCGGTTGGTATTTTTTCAAAAGAAAAGACCCAGCTGTGAGCTTTAGCCAGCAGGATGCCACGCTTTTCTTTCGGGGCTACTTCTTGGTTTACATTCTGTTTAGCCTCCTCCTTACCGGGGCCTTTTTGAGTGGTTACCGGATCGAACAATACCTTTATCTGGTAAATTATGCGATTGTCCTTTTCCTGATCAGTAGATCGGAGCCTTACTTCAATCCACAGGCGCCACAGCCGGCCAAATGGGGGCGTTTATTGTTCATCATGCTGGCCATCCTGGCCATATGCGCGCTCATTGCCATGAATACCCATGAGGCCTTTGAAGGTATGCAGCGGCGCTATGAATTCTAAGAAGCTGATATGCCGCAGTAAGCAAAGCCTAAAAAAAGGGTCTGACGAACGATCGTTCGTCAGACCCTTTTTCATACAGTAAAGAGGATCAATACGGTTTCCCCGTTCCCTGCAGCACCCAAATTTTTGACCAGGCGCTGTTTTTACCATCCGGAGCAGTAAAGCTCGTTTCCTGCAAATTACTGATGGCAGCCGCCGCATTCTCCGGGTTATAATCAATTTCGTCCAGTGAATAGTAGAAGCGCAGTGGCAGAGCCGGCCGTTTTACGATCACACCGGCCTCAAGCGCCGGAAATCCGGTACGCCGGTAGTCAAACCAGGCTTCGGCTGCCGCCGTCCAGCTGGCAATCCATTTTTGTTCCAACACCTGCTCGATCGTTCCGGCAAAGGCTACACTGGATCCATCAACGTAGTCCGCAAAATCACCGCTCACCTGCCAGGCTTCCAGAGAAGCTGCAACCCCTGCGTAGTAGTGCTCTTCCGCGCTGGCGCCTACGGACCATCCTTTGATCCCAGCTTCGGCCAGGATAAAGTGAACTTCTGCGGCAGACAACAGTCGGGATTTCAGGAGTTCTCCGGCCGGGTTCTGGTAGCGATCGTTCAGATGGGAAGCATGGGGGTTTTGCGGCCCCTGTTCCAGGTTGGGATTCAGGTTATAGGCCTGCGGTACGATCGACCAGGCTGGTGGTAATCCTACGTAATTGGGATCCGTATCAACCGGAAAACCGAGCGAGTTCTCGTACTGCTGGGCAATATCACGGGCCACGTAGCGGATCCCTTCGATGATCTCATCCGTTCCCGATTCCAGTTGATCGTCCACCACGATCGGAATATCGATCTTTTCGGCCCAAACGCCCAGGCGTGGGTCATTCAAGCGCTGGAGGGTTTCAATCAGGGTGGAACACATCTTTAGCCGACGGAAATTACTGCCACCTGTACCATCAAAAACCGTGTTGGCCGGCCAGGAGTCGGCATCACTGTTGCCGACAAAATCTACCGTGGCGTCATCCGCCGTGTTGGTGATCAGTGGATAGGTTGCCGGATCGCCGGCGATCTTCTCCACTCCGGCTCTGGCTGTTCCCGGATCTTTTTCGGAGAGCCGCATGTAGTAGCGCAGAGCCAGGGAATTGGCAAATTGCTGCCAGCGACGGACATTTCCCCGGAAAAGCACATCCTGGGTGGAATTGATATCGGAATAAGCATCCTGACTTTTGGAAAGCAGCGTATTGGCGGTTTCCAGATCCGCCAGGATACCGGCGTAGATATCCTGCTGCGCGTCAAATGCCGGTTTGATATTTTCCGCGCCACCAGCTTCTCCCTGAAGAGCGGCCGAATAGGGCGCATCACCCCAGAGATCGGTGATCAGGCCGAAGACATAGGATTTCATCACCAGCGCCATTCCCTGGTGGAATTCCAGTCCCATTTCAACGCCTTTATTATACAGCTCATCGTTGTTCCGCAGGATGGAATAGTAAGAATTCCAGCTTTGATCGGACCATTCGTAACTGTTGTGGCTACCGGACCATCCGTCCTTTTGGGTATGTTGCACCACACCGGCGATATCACCGTAGCCCAGGTTAACAACCGTTTGGGCCACGCCGGTGATCACGGTACTCATCAGTAGATTGGGATGGGCATTGGCCGGATCAACTCCGTTCGGATTGATATTGACCTCCTCCAGGTCATAACAGGAGGTCACACTGATCAGAAGGAGGACCAGCAGACTCGTAGATATATTTTTAATCGAAAGCATGTTCTTGGATTTTTGGCTAGAAAGTAAAGTTCAGCTTGAAGCCGATCGGCAATACCCAGGGTTCTACGTTATAGCGTTCGATGCCCTGCATGAATTGCGTTCCGCGATTACCGCGCGAAGCTTCCGCCTGGAAAGCCCGTTCGGGATCAATACCGATCTTGGCTTTGGTCCAGAGGATAATGTTCCGCGTGTACAGCGACAGGCTCATTTCGCGGATGTTTCCCAGCGCTTTCAGCGCTCCGGCCGGTAATTGATAGCTCAGTGAGGCTTCCCGCAATTTAATAAAATCTGCATCAAACATAGACGGAGAAGCAAACTCCCAGGGGTAGCTGACCACGTAGGGTAGGTAGGGTATCAGGTTGTTCTCACCCAGGTTCTCGGCGTAGCTCCCGTCGGGAAGTTGTACCACACCGGGTACGAAAGTTCCGTCGTAAACCACCGTTCCGCTGAAATCCTCGGGGAAACCACCGAAATTGACCGACGGTCCGCCCACCACATTAAAGCCGTTGATGATGAATTCTTCCTGATTGGCCACCAGCCAGTCCCGGAGTTCCCGGCCCGTACGACCACCCGGATTGATCAGATTATCCATCCAGTGCTGGGAGCTGGCATCTTCCGCCATATAGCGGTAGGTCTGGGAGATAAACTGTCCGCCCTTCCGCCAGTCCAATGTAAAACTGAGCGTAAAATTCTTAAAGGAAAGGCTGTTCTGTAAACCGAGGATGAAATCCGGATTGTAGTTGCCGACCTTATTGCGGGTGTTTTCCGCATTCACCTCCTGCCATTCGAAATCCGCACCACCGACGATGGGATAGCCATAATAGGGAGAGTTAGGATCTTCTACCCGCAAAATAGCTGCGTCGTAGATATCTCCGATCTGGTCGCCGACATAGGTCCAGGCACCGCCTTTGGCATCGCTCCAGAAGCGAATGAACTCGATCCCGTCCGAAAGCGCCTCCAGGGTGGTCCGGTTGCGGGTGAAGTTGGCATTCAGGTCCCAGTTCACGGCAGCGGTACGTACCGGCGTAATTCCTAGTCCGAATTCCCAGCCTTCGCTGGAAATCAGACCGGCGTTGATATTGATCCGGTCATACCCGGAAGATCCGGCGATCGGGATATTGCGAATGATCTGGTTGCGGTTGTCCACATGGTAGTAAGTACCTTCGAAACGCAGCCGGTTCTGGAATAAGGCCAGGTCCATACCCAGTTCCCAGGAAGTAGCTTCTTCCGGTTTCAGGTTCGGGGTCAGGATCGTACCGGATTTACTGAGGCGGGTCGATTCACCCCACTGTCCGATGTCATTGTAGGTCGGATAGAGCTGATAAGGGTTGGCGTCGTTACCAACCCGGGCCCATCCGCCGCGGAACTTCAGCAGGCTGATGTTCCGGCCCAAATCCATCATTTCACTGGCGATCAGGCTCAGTGAAGCAGAGGGATAGAAGTAGGACTGATTCTCTTTGGGCAGGGTACTCGACCAGTCATTACGCGCAGTCAGATCCAGGTAGATCATATCCTTGAAGCCGAAACTGGCCATACCGTAAGCACTGTAGATCACCTTCTCCGTCCGCGCACTGCTGTAATCCAGCGCTCCGGCTTTGATATTGCCAACCGTATAGACGTTGGGCACGATCAAACCAACCGAAGGTTTGGAAGAGTTGCTGATGAAGGAACTAGTTGCATGCAGAATATTACCACCGGCGGAGATATTGAGACTAAAGGACTCGAATCGCTGATCGTAGGCCGCCAGTACATCGATATTCTGTTCCGAATTGGCGAGATCAACGACCCCGTAAGCACCGTTATTGGTCTCCCGGGTGTAACTCGGAGCGATCTTGGTTTCGCGCTTTTCGGAATAGCGGTCCAGAGAGTATCGTCCCTGCAGACTGAAGGTCGGCGTAAGCTGCAGATGCGCCTTGAGGTTACCGAAGATCCGATCCCGGTTGAAACTGTTGTTCACTTCGTTTGCCAGGAAGTAAGGGTTGTTGTACACGCCGTTGGCGGGGGTACGTTGCTGTACACCTTCCTGTCCGGGTTCCCAGTAGTCTTTCAGATCCAGGATATTGGTGTTAGCCGGTACGGCGTACGCCCACTGCAGTGGGTTGGTCCCCCGATTGCTGGAGGGTCGGTTGTCGGAGCCCGAGCTATTGATATTGACGTTGCTGCTGACCGTCAGCTTATCGGTCGCTTTGACCGATCCGCCGATAGACAGGTTATTCCGGGATAAGTTGGAATTCGGGATAATACCCCGGTTGGACATATTGGTGTAAGCGATCCGGTAGTTCATGATGTCCGTATTGTTGGACAAAGACACCGTGTTGGTCGTAGTGATCCCCGTTTGTACGAAGTTCTTTACGTTATCGGGATAGGACACCAATTCGGTCGGAACCTGGAACCCGTTGGCATCACGGGGGCTGTTCCACTGGACGGCGAAATAGCCCTGATCCAATTCGATACCCGCCCCGGCCGCTTCGGCGGGATTCACGGAAAATACCGTTCCCGGAGGCAGATCGTCGGGCGTAAAGGAGAAATAGCCCGGCGCAAAGCGAGTCTGGCGTCCAAAGAACTGATAAGGCTGGTCAAATACCGTATTGGAGCTCACGGATACCCGTACGCCCTGGCCTTTTTTTCCGGATTTGGTCGTGATTAAAACCACACCATTACCCGCCCGGGAGCCGTACAGAGCGGCCGCGCTTGGGCCCTTCAGTATGGAGATATCGGCGATATCATCGGGATTAAGGTCGGAAATGGCGTTGCCGTAATCCACGTTGTTGCGGTTACCGAATTGGGTGATGTTGTTGAGGGTGTTAACGAGCGGCACTCCATCCACTACGAAGAGCGGCTGGTTGTCACTGCTCAGGGAGGTAGCCCCGCGGATCACCATGCTCACCGAAGAACCGGTACCTCCGGTGGAATTGATCGTCACACCGGATACTTTACCGGCAAGGCCGTTCAGCACGTTTTCCTGGGTCACCCGGGTGAGTTCTTCGCCATCAACCCGTCCGACGGAATAGCCAAGGGAACGCTCCTGGCGGGATAATCCCAAAGCGGTCACCACGACCTCATCCAGGGTTTCGGCGTTCTCACTCAGGTTTACATCGATCCGGGTTTGGTTTCCCACCACGATCTCCTGGCTCTCGTAGCCGATGTAGGAAAAGATGAGTACATCTTCCCGGGTGGCGACCTCGATCTGATAGGCTCCGTCCACATCCGTAGTGGTACCGACACCGGAACCTTTTACCAGAATAGTTACGCCCATGAGTCCGGTACCACTTTCGTCCGTTACCTGCCCGCTCACCGTAAAAGCCGGTGCAAAACTGGTACGGGCCGATGTAGGAAAGGGCAGGCACACTGCAAGCAGTAAAATAACCAAGGCCACCGAACTCAGCAGGGGCCCTGGTACTATAGTGAAGTGTATATATTTACGCATTTTGTTCTATTGTGCATTAGGGAATTAAGATTACTGTACCGCGTCGAAGGTAAAGATCACGACCAGGGAGGGTTTATTGAAGTGAGCCCCCTGCGTGGCGGACATGAACATGGCCAGCCGCATTTTTTCGGGACTGATCTCCTGAATGATGCATTTCCGGTGGAAGTCCATAAATCCGATAAACTCCGTTCCGGAAAAATCCAGGGTGCTGACATCTTCGTAAGTGATGTCGCCGGTGGTCTCACCGTCGGCCTGACTCACGACGGTCACCGTAAAGTCTTCCGATTCGGTATAGGTAAAAGTAGCATTCGCTTCGGGCGTGTAAGCCAGGGAGGCGAATCCGAAGCTCTGACTTTCTTCGGTGACATTTACAATATCCACCTGATTAACGACGCCGAAAACCAGCCCGCCGAAGGAGCCGCCGTTCTTGTTGTCGTGTACATAACCGCCGTCCGCGCGGAAGGTGAAGGTATCTTCGTATTCTTCACCCAGGCCGAGGAAAAGCCCCAAAGCACCGGCCGGCACTTCCTGAATGACGGTAAAGTCGGCATTCGCCAGGGCGATCGCGTCGTGCTCAGAGTGAGCCGCACTGATCTTCCAGGTTTTTCCGTTAGGAGCGTTGGCGCCGCCGGTGAGCATTTCAATGGGGGAGAGGTCAAGGGAGACCTGGGTGGTAGCATTTGCGCTGCCCATACCGTTGCTGGCAGTGAGGGTAATGTTGTAAACCCCGCCTGATCCGTAGACGTGTACCGGGTTTTGTTCTGTGCTGGTGGAACCATCCCCAAAGTCCCAGAGCCATTCATCGGCGTGCAGGGTAAGTGCGGTAAAAGCAACCTGTTTACCGACAATACTTCTGAAGATACCCGCAGTGGGTGGCTCGACCACTGCTTCCTTCTCACAGCCTGGAAAAACGAGAAGGAAAAGGCATCCGCCGGCGATCAGGCAGATTAATGAGTGTAATCGTTGCATAGGCAATAAGGTTGTTGTTTAGGTGTGCGGTGCCGGATCGATTTCCCGGCTACCTGTTGGTAAGATAGGAAGATCAGTATTCGCTTTCCTTCTGGTTTTTTGATTGATGTATGTGGTTTTTTAACTTCTTAAGGGAGTGAAAACCTGGTGTTTAATCAATATTAAGCAGAGGTAAAAAATCATAGTTTTTTACGAAAAAACTATTTGGGGAAACCCGGTAACTTATCTTTTCTTTGTGTAAAATGAATTGCAAAACATCTATGATCAAACCAACTGCTGTATTATTTCTGACATTACTGCTGGCGTCCTGCGGGCAATCTGATCCGGAGGTGATCGTGAAAGAAGAATTCGTTTACGAAATTGCCGCCGCAAAAACGCCCCAGTGCCACGCTTCAACCATTGCCGCCACCGGCGACAAACTCGTGGCCTCCTGGTTTGGAGGGACCCACGAGAAAAACGACGATGTGGGGATCTGGACTTCCATTTACGAAGATGGCAAATGGTCCGAACCGCGGGAGGTGGTCAACGGAGTACAGAACGATACGCTCCGCTATCCCTGCTGGAATCCGGTATTGTTCCAGCCGGAGGAAGGGCCGCTCATGCTGTTCTATAAGGTAGGTCCCAATCCGCGGGAATGGTGGGGATTGGTAGTGACTTCCGATGACGAAGGAAAAACCTGGTCTGAACCCGTACAGCTGCCCGAGGGGATCTACGGACCGATTAAAAATAAACCGGTACAACTGGCCAATGGCGACCTGCTTTGCCCGACCAGTACGGAACACGACGGTTGGAAAGTACAGGTGGAAAGAACTTCCGATCTGGGCAAAACCTGGGAAAATACCGGCGATCTGAACGACGGAAAAACCATCGGCGCCATCCAGCCCACCATTTTTGAGCATCCGGGCGGTGTATTACAAATGTTGTGCCGCACCGAAAATGGATTCGTTTCGGAAGCCTGGTCCGAAGACAACGGTCGCACCTGGAGTGAAATGAAAGCCATTGATCTTCCCAATCCGAATTCGGGTATTGACGGAGTCACCCTGGCGGATGGCCGCCATCTGCTCGTATACAATCCAACCGGTGGGGAATGGGGAGACCGGGTGCCGCTGAATCTGGCCGTTTCCGCCGACGGCAAAAGCTGGACCGATATTTTGGAGCTGGAATCGCTCTCCAATCCGGAAACCACCAAAGAAGATGAATATTCCTATCCGTCCATTATTCAGACCGAAGATGGAATGGTCCATATTGTGTACACCTGGAATCGTAAAACCGTTAAACACGTTGTAGTTGACCCGAAGGGCATCAAAAGTTAACGATCGATGTCTGGGTCTTTTGCCAGGAAATAATGCGTTGTAACCTCCTTAATGCCCAAAATTTAAGCATCATGAAATCCTCTTTCCCCGTTCGTTCGCTGCTGGTATTACTGCCCGTAATCCTCAGTTACTGTCTGGTGCTTTCCCCATCCTGTACTTCAAGCACGGCTTCCGGAGCTCCGGAGCCACCGGCAGGTTATGCGAATAATAACACGCTCAAGGTGGCCTACGCCACGGGTATGCTGAAGCTGATCGAGGATAAGCCGGAAGTACCGGCCAATATCAAAGTCAGCCGGGATCTGGTCTATAAGGTAACCCAGGAGAAAACCCTGAAGCTTGACATTTATCATCTCGATTCTCTCGACGGAGAGCGGCCGCTACTGGTCTTTATTCACGGAGGCTCCTGGAAAAAAGGGAATAAAGACGACTACCGGCGCTATCTCGTTGATTACGCGCAAAAAGGATACGTGACGGCCACTGTGGCCTACCGGTTTTCCCAGGAAGCTACTTTCCCCGCTGCATTTGACGATGTGGTCTGCGCCATTAAATGGTTGAAGAGCCGCGCGGCCGATTACCATATCGATCCCGAAAGGGTAGCGGTAATTGGGGGCTCGGCCGGTGGGCATCTGGCAATGATGGTGGGTTACCACGCAAGGGATGAGAACTACCAGGGAGAATGTGCAACCGATGAAACGGACGCCGGGGTTAAAGCTATCGTCAATCTTTACGGACCCGTAGACCTGACTACCGATTTTGCCATTAATCATCCTAGTGTGCAGCAACTGATCGGTATGGAATACTCCGGTGAGACCAAAAGTGCCTATAAGGCCTGTTCTCCGATCACGTTTATCACCCCCGATGATCCACCGACGCTTACCTTCCACGGCACGATCGATGATATTGTACCCATCGTGCAGGCCGATATGCTGGATGAAGCGCTCCGCAAAGAAAACATTGCGAGTTATTATCACCGGCTGGACGGTTGGCCCCATACCATGGACCTGAGTTTGAAGATCAACAATTATTGTCAGTACTATATGGACGAGTTTTTTCAGAAACACCTGGAATAAAACATTGAGAACACCACAGCTAAATTACTTTAAATCAATTTATTACAAACCGTAACCTGTTATCAGCATTTAACTACCGTATCCGAAGGGAAAGGTCCGCATAAACGCCCTAATTGATTTAAGTATAAACACCTTTTTTGTATTGAAATGTCGGCGCCGTACAGGTGCCAAAACACCTAAAACCTAACTTGTTTTGATCAGACTAGTATCTATTTTTGCGCTATGCGGCCTGATGGGGCTCCTGGGCTGCGGGGAGACCAATACCGAATCTGTCAGTTCAGAAAACCGTTCTCAGGAGATCCATCAGGATACACCCTTCATTCAGGATTACAGTATTAAGTACACGCTGGAACAGGAAGACACCAGGCCGTTACAGATCGCCAGCGATCGGAACGGCGCGATCCGGGTGCTTTCTACGGCCGGACTACTGCTACCCCGAAAAGGGCAGTTCCTCTATCCGGGAACCCTGGTGCCGGATACGCGCTACCGGACCAGTAAGCACAAGATCATCAGCGGGATCACCAGCTACGATCAACAATTGGTTTACGTAGACCAGCAGGCGGTTTACAGCAACGCCTGGGCCGGAAAGCTCTTTGATGAGCACGCTCTAAGTTCGCCCCGGCTGATCGCCGGCGGCCCAGATCTCAGTTTCCTGATCTCCGATGGCACCTCCCTGGAACTGCTGCAAAACGGCAACTCCATCTGGAAGGGAGAAGCTCCCGCCGGAACGGTTGAAGTGATCCGATTTGATCCCCAGACAGCCGCTTTTTGGGTACTCGGAGCGGATCGGGTCGATGTATTTTCGCCGGAATCGCAATCCTGGCGCCAGGTGTATACCGCACCGGATCTGACGGCGCTGGCAGTACTGGAGGACAAGCTCGTACTGGGAACTTCCGACGGCTTTCTCTACGTCGATAAATCCAACGGTGAGCCGATCGGAGCCATCCAGCGCCGCCTACCCGCAACGGACATCAGTTGTATTCGCGAGATTGACGGGCGGCTTTGGTTCGGATCCGATATGGGAGCATTTGCATTGCGTGAGGATGGTACATACGACTATTACCACGGGGAACGCTGGATACCGGGATCGGCCGTGATCGATATCACCGCCGGGCCGGAGCAAAGTGTTCTGATCCTCACGGATGAAGGACTGGCCCAGATCCATTTTGATACGATGACCCTGGAAGAAAAGGCCTCCTTTTACCAAGAGCAGGTGCGGGACCGGCATATCCGCCTGGGTTTCAACGCCAGCCTCAGCGGAATGAACGGAGGAGATATCACCACCGGTTACCTGAGTGATTCCGATAATGATGGCTTGTGGACCTCCATGTATCTGGGCGGAGAGGTTTTCCGGTATGCGGTCACCAAAGCACCGGATGCCCTACAGAATTGCCGGGAGTCACTTGAAGCCATGGAACGTTTGTTCACTATCAACAATGTGCCGGGTTTCCCTTCCCGCTCCTTCGAGCGCAGCGGTTACATCGAACAGCTTTCCGATCCCCACCGCTGGCAACCCACCGGTGATCCGGAATGGGACTGGAAATCTACGACCAGTAGCGACGAGGCCATCGGGCACATTTTCGTGTACGGAGCTATGGCCGAACTCGTGGACGATGAAGATCTGCAGCAGCGATCCATTGCGCTCATCGATACCCTGATGCAGCACGTGATCGATAATGATCTTTACCTCGTCGATTTTGACGGCAAACCGACCACCTGGGGGCGGTGGAACCCGGAATACGTGAATGCACGACCCAAAATGGTCGGTGACCGGAAGTTGAACGCGTCCAATCTGATCGCTATGCTGCAGACCGCCTACCATTTTACGGGCAAAGAAATCTATAAGGAAAAAGCGTTCGAGCTGATGGAAGAACACGAGTACCTCGATAACCTGATGCGTCCAATTAGTGAGATCGGCACCGCTCCCGAGGATGCCGACGACTGGAGTAAAATGCTTTCCGAAAACTGGAACCATTCCGACGATGAGATGTACTTCCTCGGTTATTGGGGCCTGTACCGGTACGCCTTTAACGATACCCTACAGGCGATGTACAAGGACGCCATCATTGATCACTGGGAAGCCGAACGTCCCGAAAAGGAAGGCGCCTGGAACCTGTTCACCGCCATGACCGGAACGGATAGTTTCGATCTTGCGGAAGCCGTTTGGTACTTACAGGAATATCCGCTGGATCTCATTACCTGGACGATGAACAACAGTCACCGCAAGGATATTGATCTCCTGGAGCCCAATTTTCGGCAACAGTTCACTGAAGCGGTGCTGCCTCCGGATGAACTGCGGATTTCCCGCCACAATGCCAATCGTTTTACGCTGGATGGCGGCAACGACGGGCGTTCGGAGTACAGTGCGGGAGATATCTGGCTGTTGCCGTACTGGCTGGGGCGTTATCTTGGGGTGATCAGTCCGGCGGCGGGTTAGATTTCTTATGCTCAAAGCACTACCAGCTGGGATAAATCTGGCAGGTCCTGCTTTTCATTAAATTCAGTTTGCCGGAATTTTCCGTTAGCTTAGCGGCCTAAACGCGAAACCAATTAAATATGACATCAAAAGTATGCTGGGCCGGCCTGGCCGCCCTTTTTTTGCTGGCAAGTTGCGGAAATATGGATACGAACAATGAATCAACAGCTGAAGCACCGGAAGCGGCACCCGTGCAGGTGATCGCCCACCGGGGTGGTGCCAAACTGGCTCCGGAGAACACGCTGGCGGCTATCCGTCAGGCCGTAGAACTCGGTGTGGATATGATCGAGATCGACGTTATCCTTTCCAAGGATGGCGAAGTTATCGTCATCCACGACGATAAGATCGACCGGACCACGGACGGAGAAGGCATTGTCAAGGAAATGACGCTCGAGGAGATCCGGCAGTACGATGCCGGTAGCTGGTTTGACGCCCGTTTTGCCGGTGAGAAAGTGCCGACGCTGGATGAGGTATTCGAAGCCATTGACGGTCGTACCATTCTCCTGATCGAGATCAAAGACGGAGACGAAGCCTATCCCGGTCTGGAAAAGAAAGTGGTTGACGCTATTCACCGATTTGATGCCGGTGATTGGGTGGTCGTGCAGTCTTTTAACCAAAAATCCGTCCTTCGCACCCGGGAGATGGATCCATCACTGATCACTTACTATCTGATGGGAAAGAATTTTGCAGACTTCTACGAAGAACTGGCCTCGGAAAGCACCAGTAGTACACCATTGCCTTATAACGGCATTGCGGTCCACTTTTCGGGTATCGACGCAGAGCGGGCCAAGAAAGTGCACGATACGGGCTACAAATTGCTCGTCTGGACGGTAAATGAAGAGGAAGATATGGAAAAGATGATGACGGCGGGTGTAGACGGGATCATTACCGACCGTCCGGATCAGTTGAAGCAACTGATGAAAGAATAGATGAGGTAGGAAGTGCCGCCGGAAGATGATACCTTCATTCCCAGCGGCACTTATCGTTTAATACCAGTTCTCCGTAAATCTGATCCCTTCGGCGTTCTCAAAATAGGTATCGAGATAGGCGATCATTTCCTCCCGTGAAGACCGCTTCAGCATTTTCATATTCTGCACGGTGCGGTACATATCTTCTTTATGAGCTTGCAGCATCTCGATGGCCTCACCCAATTCGTTCTCCTGTTGTTCAAAACCCAGATAGACCCGGTCGAAGCGGGAGGTCTGGCCAAAACGGGATGCCATCAATAGATAGGGTGCATCCACCAGACCGGCAAAATCAAAGTCGTAGGGTACCGGCAGTACCTTTTGGTCTTTCTCCACATATTTGATGTTCTTGGAGTGGGTGATCCCCCAGTCTGTATTGCCGATCAAATATTGGAACATTCCCACCAGACGGGTGTATTCCAGCTCGTATTTCTCCTGCTCCACAATTCTCAGTTCTTCGATCTTATCCGCACCGATCCGCGCCCGGAGTTGGGCGGTATCCTCGATCAAAAATCCCATTTGCTTTTTCCGCTTACCGGTTTGGCTATCCTCATAGGTAATATTGACCAATTGTACCCGGTAACTGATGTCCGTCAGTTGATTGAACATCCGGTAAGTCAGGTATTCCTTGAGCAATAATTCTTTAGCGGCCTGATAATCGTCGATACAGTGGGTGACCAGTTTAAAATCATCGAAATCCGCCAGTCCCGCTGCGCGAAGATCGCCCTTTTTGAAGTTGAGTTTGAGCGGCGGCGTTTCGTTGCATTTCTGACGGCGGAAATTTCCGCGGGTGCTGATCTTGATCTGCCAGTCCTGCTTGGTACCAGTTTCATCCTTGAAATTGATCTCTGCGGGATAGTCTTCTTCACCGCGTCGATCGTTGAATACCTCATCTAGGTCGAAAGTCAATTTTACGTCGATCACTTCCTGGTAATTCCAAAGATCAAAAATGCCTTTATCGGGTAAGTTATCATTAGCGAATGCCGTCTGACCGAAAGTCAGGGTCAGCATCAGCACTAACAAGAACCAGTTCGTTTTTTTCATATTCCAATTTGTCGTCATAGCGTTCTATTTACTTTTAGAACATTGATTTGAGTACTAATGGGACACAAAGATGAGGGAAAAGTTGTCAATAAAGTGTAAAAAATACACTTATTAACCCTGAATGGTCAATGCTGGAAAAATAGTGGTCAAAATAGCACCACTAATCAGTACCGATGAAATGGAAAATTGAAACTAAACTGGTGGAAAGTGCTCTTTGAACTGGCTCCTGAAATTGATAAAATTAGAGCTTTCCGAAGGCCTCAAATGGCAAACCCACATAATTTTCGGCCAGGGTAGTGGCGTAGTTTTCGGATAAGCGGATGTAATCGAAGCGGGCTTTTTGCAGCCGATATTTAAAGGAACCGTGTTCACTTTGCTTATGAAAAAGCTGGGTCATAAAATTGGAAAAATCCTGTGCCCGCCAGATCCGGTGCAGAGCGGTGGAAGAGTAACGATCCAGTCCGTCCAGGGAATTGTTCCGGTAGAAATCGACTAATCCATCCACCAGATGTTTGACATCGGCAATAGCCAGGTTCATGCCCTTGCCTCCGGTTGGCGGCACGATATGGGCCGCATCCCCCGCCAAAAATAAACGACCGGATTGCATATTATCGATCATATAGCTACGCATGGGTGTGATCCCCTTTTCGAAGATCGGGCCGGACTGGAGCTGCCAGCCATCGGTCCCGAGGCGAATGGCCAATTCTTCCCAGATACGGTCGTCGGACCAGTTTTCCAGATCTTCCTGTTCGTCCACCTGAATGTAGAGGCGGCTGACGCTTTCAGATCGCAGACTGTGCAGGGCGAAACCCCGTTCGTGGTATGCATAGATCAGTTCATCCGTGGAAGGGGCAACGTTGGCCAGAATACCCAACCAGCCAAAAGGGTATGAGATGGTGTACTCCCGGTAGCTGTCTTTCGGCAGGACCTGCCTGCCGATGCCGTGAAATCCATCACAGGCCGCAACGAAATCACAATGGATCACCCCTTTTCCTTCCTGCTCATTTTCAAAATAGATCTTGGGTTGATCGGTCGCAAAATCCTGAATATCCGTTGCTGCAGTTTCAAAATAGAGCTCCTGACCAGCTTCCAGCCAGGCACCGGTGAGGTCTTTGATGACCTCCTGCTGCCCGTAGATCGTAATGTTACGTCCTCCGGTCAGTTCACCGAAAGGCACCCGGATACGCATACCATCGAAACTAAGATAAACGCCATGGTGAGTATATCCCTCCCGTTCCAGCCTTTCGGCCAGTCCCAGTGATCGAAGAATATCCACGGTGTTTTGCTCCAGCAGTCCGGCCCGCACCCGGCCTTCAACGTATTCCCGGCTGCGATGCTCCAGAATCACTGCGTGAATGCCGTGTTGCTTTAGCCAGTGGGCCAGTATAAGTCCGGCGGGGCCTGCACCAATGATCCCTACCTGCGTTTTTATCGTTTTCATATCTGATCCATTAGATTCATTTCCTGCAATACTTCCTGAGCCGTTTTAAAGGCTTCGTTGGCTGCGGGTAAACCACAGTACAATCCGGAATGCAGGATGAGTTCCCGGATTTCTCGCACGCTTACCCCGTTGTGAATGGCCGCACGAATGTGCATGCGGAATTCAGCCTGCCGGTTAAGCGCGATCAACATCGCCAGCGTGATCATACTGCGCCGGGGTTTGTCCAAATCCGGTCGCGTCCAGATCTCGCCCCAGGCGTAATGACTGATGAAATGCTGGAAATCGCCATTGAAACTATTCATTCCAGCACCGGCCCGGTCTACATGGGCGTCACCGAGCACCGTCCGTCGCACGTGCATGCCCCGGTCAAATACCGATGGCCCGACCAAAAAGCGGATCAGCAGTTCCGCCAGCGCAGCGGGCTGCTCCATACTGGTGATGTGTTTCACCGGTAAAACTTCCATTTCGGCGTCCGGAAGGTGTTCTACCAGAAAGCGGGCATCCTTTACCATGGTTACGGGATCCTTACTACCGGTCACAACCAAAGTTTTCACTGTGATCCGGTCCAGTTGGTCCCGATAGTCCGCGTCCCGGATGGCTGCACAACAGTTGATATATCCTGTAACGTTGTTTTGTAAAAATCGCTCCTCAATATGGCGCATCTTTTCCGGGTGATCTTTCCGAAATTCTTCGGTAAACCAGATCCTCATGCTATTGTCCAGGATAGCCGGCATGCCCTCTTCCTTCAGTAAGCGGATTCGGTCATTCCAGGCAGCTTCCGTACCGATCCGGGCGGCCGTATTGCAGAGCACCAGATGTTCCAGGCGATCCGTGTGATGAATGCCCAGCCACTGACCGATCAGGCCGCCCATGGAAAGGCCGCAAAAAGAGAATTTTTCAATGCCGAGTTCATCCAGCAAATCGATGATATCCCCGCCGAGCTGATCCATTGTGTAAGGCGCCTCTGTGATCTCACTTTGCCCCATCCCCCGCGTGTCGTAGCGTAATATGCGAAAATAGGGTAGGAGATACGGGACTACCTTATCCCACATACTGAGATCGGTGCCCAGGGAATTGGAGAATACCAGTACCGGACTATTCGGAGTACCTTCCAGAGTAAAGTGTATTGGCATACGAAGTGGATTGGAATTGAATGAAAATGATCGATCAGAACCGCTCACCCGTTAATTAAATAAAAATCGCGCTGACTATTGCAATTTGTCCCGGCTTAAAGCGAAGGAACGGAAAAAATCTGCTCATTCCTTGGCCACTGCTTTGAATTTTCAGACCTTGAATGAGAAAAACAACAACAACAAACGAAAGACCTAATGTACAAGTGGAAATTTTATCTATTGCTCAGTGCCCTCTGCTGCGCCAGTCTCAACCTGCACGCTGATATTCGGCTACCACGTCTAATCTCCGACGGACTCGTACTCCAACGCGACACCCCGCTCAAGATCTGGGGATGGGCGGATCCCGGCGAAAAGATCAAACTATCATTCCGGGGAAAGAACTACCGAACTACCGCCGATGCGGCCGGAGACTGGTCCGTGCCCTTAGCCGCACAGCCGGCCGGCGGTCCTTACGAAATGACGATCAGTGGGAATAATGAATTGCAGGTCCGGGATATTCTCTTCGGGGATGTCTGGATCTGTAGCGGCCAGTCCAACATGGTCCTCCCCATGGAACGAGTTAAGGAGAATTACCCGGAAGAGGTTCGATCCGCAAATTACCCGCAGATCCGCAATTTTTTTATTGCGACCGCTACCAATCTGGATGGTCCCGCCCCGGATCTTTCGTCCGGTAGTTGGAAAATGGCAAAGGGGGAAGATGTACTGGGCTTTTCCGCAACGGCCTATTTTTTCGCAAAGCATATCTACGATCGTTATCAGGTCCCGATCGGACTGATCAATGCCAGTGTCGGCGGTACACCGATCGAAGCCTGGATCGGCGAATCCGGTCTGCAGGAATTCCCAAATCTGATGTCGACCGTGCAGCAAAATCAGGATCAGGCTTATATCGACTCTATTAATAACCTGCCGCGCAATCGAATGCGTACTTCGGAAGATGCCGGTCTGGCTGCATCACCCAAATGGTTTGAAGAGGGCTACAAGCCGATCGACTGGCATCCGATCAATGTACCCGGTTACTTCGAGGACCAGGGCCTGCGGGATTTCAACGGCGTGGTCTGGTACTGGAAGGAGATCGATATTCCGCAGGAAATGGCGGGGGCAGAAGCCAAGTTATTCCTGGGACGGATCGTAGATGCCGATTTCGCCTACGTCAACGGTACCCAGGTGGGCAATATCACCTACCAATATCCTCCGCGGCGTTATACCATTCCGGCCGGCGTACTAAAAGCCGGTAAAAACACCATCACCGTCCGGGTGCTCAACTACGGCAATAAAGGAGGCTTTGTACCGGATAAACCTTATTTCCTGACGGCCAACGGTCGGGATATCGATCTGAAAGGCACCTGGCACTACCGGGTAGGTGAGGTTTTTCCTCCCGTCCAAAGAAGTGGTGGCAACTTTTCCCGGCAGAACCAGCCGACGGCACTATTCAACGCCATGATCGCTCCGCTGCAGCCTGTGCGGGTCAAAGGCTGGCTTTGGTACCAGGGAGAGAGCAACAGCGGGAACCCGCGGCCCTATTACGATCTCCTGCCGGCACTGATCGCCAACTGGCGTAAGCTATGGGATCAGGGACCACTTCCTTTCCTGTACGTGCAACTGACCAATTTTATGGAAGTAGACTATCTGCCGGTGGAAAGCAATTGGGCGGTACTGCGCGATGCCCAGCTTCAGGGATTGCAGGTGCCCAATACAGCGATGGCCGTAGCCATCGATATCGGAGAATGGAACGATATTCACCCTCTCAACAAACAGGACGTGGGCGTTCGACTCGCACTGGGCGCCCGAAAGCTTGCTTACGGAGAGCAGGATCTGGTACATTCCGGACCTTTGTTGGAAACGTTTCGCGTAGATGGGGACCGGATCGTTCTCCAGTTCAAAGCCAACGATAGCGACCTGGCCCTTTCCAAAGGTGATAAGCCGGCCCATTTTGCTATTGCCGGAGCCGACCGGCATTTTGTGTGGGCAGATGCGGAAATTACCGGAGCCCATGAGATTACCGTTCGAAAGGAAGGCATTGAACACCCCGAATTCGTGCGCTACGCCTGGGCGGATAACCCGCGTTTCGCTAACCTGATCAATGAGGCGGGGCTACCGGCTTCGCCCTTTCAGGTATCCGTTTTCCCGGGAGTTGATGAAATAGCCTGGAACGGGAAAAAATGCGCAGTTTCCCTCACCTACGATGATGCACTGAATGTACACCTGGATAATGCCATCCCATTACTTGATTCCCTACGTCTCAAGGGCACCTTTTACCTTACGGCTTCCTCTCCGGCCGGTTCTGGAAGGATCGAGGATTGGCGCAGGGCCGCCGCTGATGGACACGAGCTGGGCAACCATACGCTTTTTCACCCCTGTGATGCCAGCCGACCGGGTATGTCCTGGGTGAGGCCGGAATACGATCTGAGCACGTATTCGCTTGATAGGATCACCAGGGAATTAAGAATGACCAATGCCTATCTGGAAGCGATCGACGGCCGGCAGGATCGTACCTTTGCCTTTACCTGTGGCCACAAGGCGGTCGCGGAGGGTACCTTTATTCAGGAAATGGAGCACGAATTCCTGGCGGCCCGGGCGGTCCGCCACGAAATGCATCCTATCGAAGAAGTGGATCTCATGGATGTAGACTGCTACAGTATCAACGGTCAGAGCGGAGAGGAGCTGATTCAGTTGGTGCAAAAGGCGGAAGCCGAGGGCACTTTACTGGTCTTCCTGTTTCACGGGGTAGGAGGAGAGCACAATCTGAACGTATCGTTGGAAGCACACCGGACCTTGCTACGGTACCTCAAAGAACGGGAAAGTGAGATCTGGGTGGCGCCCATGCGGGACATTGCCAAACATGTGCAGCATTTCCAACAGGCGAAATAGAGAAAAAATATCGCGTTAGGTGCAGCCTCTACAGTATTGCACCTAACGCGATCCGTCACTCATGAAAGGAAATGAGTCGGTTGATCACCATCCTAACGGTCCCGTCCTTTCACATCCAATTTGGTGTCTAATTGTACAGACTCGTCGTTTTTCAGGTATTTGTCAAACCAGCGAAGCATCCGCAGGCTATAGTCCAGACGAGCGGTAGCATTGCGATTGCCGTGCCCTTCTCCCGGATACAGGATCAAACGTACCGGTGTTTCGGTCCGGGTTTTGATGTGTCGGTAAAGCTCGATCGACTGGCCGGGATGGACCCGGGTATCTTCCTTACCCGCCATGATCAACAGTGGTGTTTTGGTCTGATCGGCGTAAAAGATAGGACTGCGTTCCAGGAAAAACTGGTAATCATCGTATACCCGTTTGCGGGCGTGCACGTGGTAGAGTTCTTCGGGAATATCACTGGTTCCCCACTTCGAAATATTATTGCTGATCCCGACGAACATCACGCCGGCAGCAAAGCGGTCGGTGTATTTAGTGGATAACCATCCGGTCGCATAGCCACCGTAGGATCCACCGGTTACGCCCACCTTATCGCCGTCGACGAGGCCGCGTTCGATCAGGTAGTCCACGCCGTCGACGATGTCGTCAAATTCCTTTCCGGCCAGGTCTCCCTGGCTCGATTTGGCAAATTGCTCTCCGCGCCCGGTGCTACCCCGGTAATTCGGATAAAAGACAACATAGCCCTTCGCGGCGGCCATTTGCCCGGGCATGGAATAGGCCGTCAGCCAGCCATTATCATAATGTGATTCCGGGCCACCGTGCACCACCGTGATCATCGGATAGCGCTGTCCCTCGCGGTAATCAAGAGGATAAATAACCAATCCCTCGATTTCCTGACCGTCCCGGGCTTTATACGAGACCATTTCCTGTTTGCCAAGCTGCTTTTCTTCCATCCATTGATTCAGATGGGTCAGACGTTTGGGCTTTTCGTCTCCCCGGTGGTAAACGAACAATTCACCGGGATAACGGGCACTGGAAGCGGTAAATACAATGGTGCCCTTTCCGGCGCGGGCAAATGAATTAATGATCATTTCGTCTCCGGGAGCAATGATCTGTTCGAGATCATCGCCGTCGGGTTCGATCGTGCCCAGTACGGAATGTACCCCCTGGCTGGCCAGATACGTCAGTTCATCGTTATCCGACCACATGACTTCCTCAAACATTCCGAGATATTCCGGTTGCAGGTTTTTCGGTGCTTTTCCGAAATCTTCCGCCAGTAATAATCTTCCGGCGATCGGATCATTAATGTCCGCCGCGGCGATCATGGCCAGTTCTTTTCCATTTGGACTAAAAGCAAAATCCCCGAGTTTACCTTCGTGGACGATCTTTTGGATCACCTTCAGGTTCTCAGCATCCACAATGTGGATCACCTGCTTCATATAGAAATCATCCACCAGAGAAGTTGGAGCAGCTGCGATAGCCATCCGTTCTCCGTCATCGCTCCACTCCAGGTGGGATATACTGCCGGGAACACTGATGGCGCGTATCTTTTCACTTTCTACATCCGCCACGTAGGCCCGTGACAACGAAAGGCCTTCCTCGTAGATCTCCGGTTCGTAGGGTAATGCGGGTTCGGACTTTTCGGCTGCTTCCTCCGATGGATCTTCGTTCGCATAAAAAGCGATATGACGTCCGTCGGGAGACCAGCGATAACCGGATATGGAATTTTTATAGGTATACAGGGCTTGGGCTTCGCCTCCATTTAGAGAGATCTCGTACAGGCGGGTATTTTCATCACCCTCTCTTTTGGCCAGGAAAGTAATGCTGGGGTGACCGGGGCGAAAAGCGATATTCCGGACCGTCCCACTGGTCACCATCGGCACCGAAACGCCATTCTCCAGATTGACCACATACAGGCGGTAAGATGCGGGTTTATTTTCTTTCATCGGATCGGCCGGGACGCTTACAGTGTAAGCCGCCAATTCACCGTCTTCATGGAGGATTACCTGACCGACAGACTGGATCTTCGCGACATCCATCGGACTGATTCCGGCCGTATTCTGGGCCGTCAACGCAAAGGTCTGGATCAGGAACAGCAAAAGGATTAATACATTCTTCATATTCGACTGGATTTGGTTAAGGATTTATTTATCAAAGGTTTACACAACAAACAACAAAGAAATACCGGGCCTTTGTTCAATTTGGTTCCCGGCCTCCGCATCACAAAAAGCAAGCTATGAATAGATCTGCCCTACTGATTACCGTATTACTCGCATCGTTTAGCCTGGCATCCGCCCAGAGCACTGTACGAATGCAAGGCAAGGACCTACGCTCAGCCGCCCGGGAAAGCCTAAAAAAAGGGATTAACTTTTTTCAAAGCCTGGCCATTGAAGGTGGTTACGTTTACCATTACACTTTGGATGGGAAGGAAAAATGGGGAGAAGGTAAAACCGATGACCGGACAATTGAAGTGCAACCGCCCGGTACCCCGGCAGTTGGGATGAGTATGCTGCGGGCCTATCGCGCTACCGGGGAACCTGCTTTCCTGGAGGGAGCGGAGGGAGCGGCCAATGGTTTAATTAAAGGACAAAATGAGCTCGGTGGCTGGGACCATAAGATCTATTTCGATCGCCCTAAAGGGAATAAAGTGAGCTTTGATGATAACCAAACCCAGAGCGCCATTAGCTTATTGATGGCGCTGGACCAGGAGATCGATCGTCCGGAACTCAGCCAGGCTGTTGAAAAGGCGCTGAAAATGATGGTCCTGACCCAGCTGGACAACGGAGGCTGGCCCCATAAGTATCCGATACAGGGGAACTATCACGACTACGCGACCTTCAATGATCACGGTATCAATGACTGCATTCGGGTGATGATCGAAGCCGATACTTATTATGAGCAGCCGACCTACGAGCAAAGTCTGGAAAAGGTAGCCCGCTTTATGCTGATCTCCCAACTGCCACCACCGCAACCCGGCTGGGCGCAGCAGTACAATGAATATCTACAACCCGCCTGGGCCCGCTCCTTTGAACCACCCGCGGTATGTCCGTCGGCCACCATCAATAACCTACACAGTCTGATGGACCTCTACGCCCATACCGGGCAGCGGGTGTACCTGGAGGCGATCCCGGATGCCATCCGCTGGCTGAAGGCGTCGCAATTGCCGAACGGCAAATGGGGGAGATTTCTGGAGCTGGGCACCAATAAGGCACTCTACTACGATCGTGGGCGCATCCGGGTAGATTCGCTTCACCAGCTTTCCCTCGAACGGCGTACCGGTTATGGCTATGAGGTTGATCTTACAGGGGCACTGAAAGCCGTGGAAACCCGTTTTCTGGAAATTAGCAAAGACCGTAAATACCAGCAGGCGGGGATCAGCGATGAGCAATTGCAGGAGATGGTAGCGAAGATCATAAGTGCTCAGGATGATCAAGGCCGCTGGATCGTACATAACGATCGCTTCCGGGAGGAGATCGCCGTAACGGAGTGGAACGGTGAATACCGCACCGCCGACCGTATTTCCAGCCGCTTATTCAACTATAATGTCAATATACTTTGTGAATACCTGGAACGAACTGCCCGGTAAATCCCTTTTTAGTTCTTTGTGAATCTCAGAAGATGCTGCCGTCGGTTTTGGTCTGTAACCAGGGCAATAAACAGGCCTGAAGGCAGGGAGCTGATGTCGACACTGGTCTGGTTGGCAGGCGCAAAAGTCTGGTGTAGCTGAAGTTGTCCCAGGTAGTTAAAAAGCTGTATCTGTATTATATCTCCGTTTTCTACGGAAATGGATAAATTTTCCCGTGACGGATTGGGGAAGAGCCGGACCGTAACAACTTCCCGTACCGGAGCGACTAAGGAAGTCGGGAATTGTTGATCAAACAGATCCTCTGGAGGGCATCAATGGGTTCTTTCCCGAAATTCACTTCGGAGACATTGAGGTCCAGGGAGATATTATTTACCGGATCATCCGGACGGGCAACCCGGAGAAAGGCCGACGTGGAAGTGGTGCCCCGGGAAAGGCAACGCGCATCTGCACCCGGGATCTTTGCTCCCTGCATGGCTGCCATCAGTTTTTCGGCCAGGCTTCCGCTGGTATTCAGGAAGCGTTCTTCCATCTGGATTAATACTTCCGGTCCGATCAGTATATTTCCCTGAATACTGTAATTAAGTCCGGTAATGTGCCCTTTATAATCATCGGCTAAACTCCCGGTAAAGGCTGCCGCCCGTGGATTACCGTCCGTCCCAAGATCGACAATGCCGTATTGCCGGAAGCGGGGATCGAAATTTCGCGCTTCGCAGGCATCATTGGCGATCAGCCAGTCGATGATCTCGTTGGGAGCATCGCCCTGCTGCATGCGTGTGATCGCATTATTCAGGTTGACATTGGGATTGACACAGATCCAGGCCTGAGCGTTTACACCGCCACGACCGGGTATGAGCCGATTGATGATGCGGACGCCGCCAAAAGACCCGGCCCCGTCCACGCAGGAAGCGCCGGCGACCCCGACTTCTCCGGTTTCGGGATCTACGGCCACGATAGAGAAGGTATCCTGGGAATAAACCACTACAGAGAGCAAAAACAATAGTGGCAACAGGACGGATCGAAGCAAAACTGGTATCATCTGGATCGGATATCTAAAAATGTTTTCTATAGCATTAAACGATCAAACAAGAAATAATGACGCCCCTCCTGACACCCCACACCTCGCACCTGACACCTCCCACCTGACACCTCCCACCAAAAAAGAAAGGGCGTCATTATGATCAGGTTACATCGCCGCCGGCAACCAAACCTTCATCTTGCCAATTCCCCGATTGGACCAGGCGTAGTAGGGGATAGCCTTAAAGCTGCCCTGATCGCTCTCAGCTTCCAGTACATTTACGCCCTCCAACAAGGTTGGATCCCAGTTGACCTGAAAAGTTTCGTCCGCACCCACCGCAACGGCATTAAAACTACCGGGGTTATCGATGGATTCTACCGCATAAACGATCGGCCCGTACTCCAAGGCGACTTTCCCCTGATCTTCCGCCACCAGCTCACTGGCTTTCACCTGCCGTACTTCCAGCGGGAATTCAATGGTGATCGTCGTTGTTCCTTCCCATTTACGGTCTAAAGAGACATAACCCGCCTCGGGAGCGTATTCAATGGCTTCACCGTTGACCGCCAGACTGGGAGAAGCAGTAGGATTGTTTACGTACTGGTAAAGGTCACTGGGTAGCACTTCACCCCGGGCCCAGCCCGGCATCCGCAGTTTCAGATCCATATCCACCGCATCGCTAGTGGTTACCTGGATCGTTACCTTGCCGTCCCAGGGGTAATTCGTTGTTTGACTGATCTGCACGTTCTGGCCGTTGAGGTCTACTTCGGCCTCACTGCCTACATAGAGGTTGACGTAGAGGTCATTGGCTTCCTTGGCGTAGATCAGCCCCTGCACCGCCGGCAAAAAGCGGATGAGGTTGGATGGACAACAGGAGCAGTCAAACCAGGATTTCCGTGTACAGGCGCCCTGATTGAATTTGTACTCACCGTCCGATTCGAGGGCATTGGGATAGAAGAATTTCTCTCCATCCAGCGATAGTCCGGAGATGAGGCCGTTGTAGAGGGTCCTTTCGATGACATCGTAGTACTTGTGATCCCCGTAGAGCATGAAAAGCCGGTGATTCCAGTACACATCACCGATGGAGGCACAGGTCTCATTATAGGCCGTAGCATTGGGCAATTCGTAGTTGTCTCCAAAAGATTCGCCTTCGTGGCGGGCTCCGATCCCTCCGGTGATGTACATCTTTTTCGAGACCATATTGTCCCAGAGTTTATCAACCGCAGCGGCGTAGCCGGAATCCTGGTAGATCGCCGCAATATCCGTCATGCCGGCGTACATATATACGGCGCGTACGGCGTGGCCGACGACTTCATCCTGTTCCACCACCGGCAGATGATCCTGGGCGTAGGGACCGAAATTGGAACGGCCTGATGAATAATCTCCGCGGGTATCTAGAAAATAACGGGCCAGTTCGAGGTAATCCTCATTTTTGGTGATCCGATAGAGCTTGATCAAACCGGTTTCAATGATCTGGTGGCCGGGTACGGTCTCGATCTTGCCGGGCCCAAAAGTCTGGACCATGAGATCGGCGTTTTTCAGGGCGATGTCGAGAAAGTTGCGTTTCCCGGTAGCCTGGTAATGCACGGCGGCCGCTTCAAAAAGGTGACCGGCATTATACAGCTCATGGCTCATTTCCAGTGATTCCCAGCGTTTGCCGTCTACCACCTTTACCCATTCAGCGGGTGGTTTGGCCGGGTCGATGGTCCGCCAGGTCGTCAGATAGCCGTCGTCTTCCTGGCCGATTTCTATGATCCTGATCAGGGAGTCCAGTAAGACCTGAAGTTCTTCATTGGGAGAACTGATCAGGGAATTGGAGGCTCCTTCAATGATCTTGTAGACATCGGTATCATCAAAGGGCATGTATCCGCGGACATCGCCTTCCATTTCGCCGCCCGCGATCAGGAAGTTTTCGAATCGTCCTTCTTCTGTGCATTTCTCCAGGGCAAACTCAATCGTTTTTTCCTGTACCCGCTGGACAATGGGCAGCCAGAAAGCATCGGTTAGCTTTACGTGCCGGATATCTACCGGTTGGATGGGATAATCGTGGAGCCGGCTATCTTCCTCTGCAACCGGCGATTCTTCAACGGCTTGCTGACAGGCATTCAGGCTAAACAGCAATCCAAAGGAAAGGAAGATCCAGGCATTACCTGTTGCCTTCCGTAAATTCAGTTGTTTCAGACTGATCATTGTATTTTGATTTATTGAATAATGGGAAAGGAGGCGATAGTCAAAAATTAGCGACAACGAGATTACAGATCATGATCCTCACTACTTTCCGGGAGATCGGCCGATATATTACCTTCTACCGTCATTTTCCGTTGCTTGCTTTGACTTTGCCACACTTCCAGTTTGTCATTATTTTTAGCCACCAGTATCCAGTGGTCATTTTGCAGGTCCAGACCCCGGATCTTTCGCACCGATCCGGTAACGGCCAGGCCGCTCTCGCCCGGGGGCAGCGCACGAAATTGCCCATTTCCCGCTCCCAGCAGGCAGAACCCGGTAGATGCCTTCTGATTGCCGATGGAGGGCGGATTCACTTCGGTATTGCCCATGGCCAGCACGTCGGTCAGCTGGTCGCCATTGAGGTCGGCGGTATAGAATGCAAAGATGGGAGCCGTCTGGCTTTCGGCCGGTAGGGCCTGCATGATGTAGCCATCTGCTCCCTGGTTAATCAATACTACCGACTCAAAGGTCTCAGCGTACAGGATTTCCGCGGTATTCAGGTCCGCTTCCGAAAAAGTCTGATCCAGGGTATGTTTAGCATAAAGGTGATAATCATTGAACCGCAGGCGGATCACCGGTATTTGTTTTTTGACCGCATCCAGACCGTGGTATAACCATTCTTTTCCCTGACGGTAATGCGTAAGCATTGGATCGGACTGCCCGTTATTATCCCAATCTTTGACGATCAGGCGGACCGGCTCGGAGGAACTGGGATGCAGGGGGCTGTTCAATCCATAGTTGCCCACCAGAAAATCCAGATCGCCATCCCAGTCAATATCCACCGGATGGATCGTATTCCACCAGCCGTGAGTATTTTCCAAAGCTTCCAGGCTTAGTTCCTCGTCCTGAAAACGAAGGATACTGATGGGCATAAATTCTCCAACCACGAGTAGTTGTTGCGCTTTTTCGTCCCAGGAGGCATCCGTGATCATTCCAATGGACCGAAGCGCACTGGTCTTTTCCGAGCGGTCCGCTGCAAACCGGCCGTTGCCGCGGTTCCAAAGCAAGTAGGCATCCGGTAAATACCCATAGTTGCCCACCACTGAACGATTACCGATGAACAGGTCGGTAAAACCATCCCGGTTGAAATCAGCGGCTACCACACAGGCGCCATTGGCCGTGATTGCCGGGATCTGGGTTGAGCGGGAAAAATTCCCCAGTCCATCGTTGAGATACAAACGGTCGGCATTGAGATCGCCTACATATTGTCCGCCGCCACTGACGACGTACAGATCCGGATCACCATCCGCATCTGCATCGAAAAAGACCGCGTCAATATCCTCCCTGGCCTCATCCTCCATAAACGGTTCAGGTATACGCTCCACAAACCGTCTGGAGCGCTCATCCTGAAAAAAGAGCCGGCCGGACTGGCCCGCTGCTCCTCCGATAAATACATCCTCGGCACCATCACCATTCAGATCCGCAACCAGCAGAGGCGGTCCTTCCCGGGAAATTTCGTGGGGTAATAACAGCTCCCGGTCAAAATCCGTAAAATTATTTTCCAGATGACTGAACTCCAGACCACGATGGTCCGCTATTTTTTGCAATAGGTTGTTTGTGTTAACCAATGGCCGGGAGCCATTAGTGGATGCCTCGTATTGCAGGCTAACAGGTTGCCCGGGACTCAGTGTGCGTATCGTTTGTGATCTCCCATCCGGCCAGCGTACGATCAGGCTGTCCGGTTGGTGGGTGCCTAATCCGAAAACGGCCGAATAATCCGAGGAAGATAACCAGCCGCGCACCGGATATACTTCCTGCATAAGTTTTTGATCCGGCAGAAAAAGTTCCAAGCGCGTTCCGATACCCCGGGGATTTTTTTCCGGCCCCTCCAGCTTAACCGTCAGGTGCTGATTGGGACTAATTTGGTCGGTATTATTCCGGTATAAGGTCGCGGGAGCGTTCAGGTTGTTGATGATCAGGTCCAGGTCTCCGTCATTATCCAGATCCCCGTAAGCCGACCCCATGGAGTAGGCCTGCAGGTCCAGGCCCCATTGCTCAGAGACATTTTCCATTTGCAAGCCGCCTCTATTGCGGTAAGCATAGTTTGCGGCCCGGCCATCCGGCATTTTGGAAACCAGTTCGAGGGCCGACAAGCGCTGTTGATTGCCTTCGTGAAAGGTGTAATTGATGTAGTCCAGATCATTGGGGCGCCGGTAAATACCGTTGGTAATATGGAGATCTTTATGGGTGTCGTTATCCAGATCGGCCAGTAATACCGACCAGCTCCAGTCCGTGGCCTCAACGCCCAGTTGCTGGGCAACTTCCGTGAAGGGGACCATGCCGGAGGCCGTCGTTCCCTGGTTCAGATGGAGCATATTACGTGGGTACTGCTCGTGGTAGCCGAAACTCAGTTTATAATTGTAAACATCATACGGATCTGCGCCGGAAGACTGCTTGCGGATCACTTCATCTTCGGGTTTCATATCCAAACTCATGATGTCCAGCCAGCCGTTATTATTGAGGTCCGCCATATCACTACCCATGGAGAAGGTGCTGCAGTAGGGGAGTAGAGATCGGATCTGTTCGCGGAAAGTGCCATCACACTGGTTGAGATACAGATAATCGTTCTCGTGAAAATCATTGGAAACATAAATATCCGGACAACCATTATTATCTACATCACCCAGGCTAACCGAAAGGCCATAACCCATGGCACTGCTGTAGATGCCCGCCTCTTTACTTGCATCTTTGAAAACTCCTCCGTCGTTGCGCATGAGACGATCGCCGGCCAGCGGATCCGGGCGATCCCGCTTGGCGGTTTTTACGTAAACGTCCAGTTCGTGAAGCGAATGATTGAGTAGATAGGCATCGAGGTCGCCGTCCCGGTCATAATCAAAGAAGACCGTTTGCTGGGCGAAGGTGCGGAAGTCGAGGCCGTAAGTCCGGGACTGCTCTGAAAATGTACCGTCCTGATTATTGATGAAAAGCAAATTGTGACCGTCCAGATGACTGGTGTTGCTCACCTGATTAACGTATAGGTCCAGCCAGCCGTCGTGATTGATATCTACCATGGACAAACCGGTCGTCCAGTACCGCTTGCCGATCCATCCCTGGACACCGGCTTTTTCCGTTACATCTTCAAATTTCAGGTCTCCTTTATTGAGGAAGAGGCGATTGGATCCCTGGTTTGACCCCAGGTAGATATCAACCAGTCCGTCATTATTTATATCACCGAGGGCAACTCCGCCGCCATTGTAGGCGTACAGATACTGATTGATATTGAAACTATCGGTTTCAACCACGAGATTGGTGAAATCGACTCCGGTCTGTGCCCCGGGTAGAGCGGTAAAAAGCTTTTCCCGACTGCGGCAGCTCCACAGGCTTAGCGCAATGAATCCGCTACACACCAAAACCGTAGGCCATTTGATCATTGGGCAGTAATTAAACGGTTTGCCTTAATCGTTTCCAGTGCCTGCACTCTGGCGTTATTGGTACCCACCAAAATTAATTCTTTGGTTCCAATACGGAAGGGACGCAGATCCCGAACCTGTCCTTCGAGTTTCAAACCGATGGCCGCATTGGCAACCGGCCGGAAGGTGCCATCGCCACGCCCGAGCAGGCAGGTCCCGAAACTTGCGTCATAGGGTCCGACCTCCGGTTTTACTTCCAATAAATTCCCTCCCAGCAGAAGATCGGGAATGCCGTCGGTATTCAGATCCGTAATGTGAATGGCGTATACCGGTGCAACCTGAGCCTCCAGAGGAAGAGCTTCCAGGTGAAAATGACCGTTACCGTCGTTAATGGCTACTGCGGACTGCAGAAAATTTGCCGAGTGGACGAGGGCACCGGCCAGCTGGTCTTTTGAGAAGATATCCTCGATCTTTTTGAGTTTGTAATCCTCGTATTTCAGGAACTGCTTCTTTAATCCCGGCATTTGCGTTGTCAGATCGTGCCGCAGCGTTAAGGGATAGGCATCCGCTCCGTTGTAGGTACAGATCACCTGTTCGATCGTTCCGTTCTGGTCAAAATCATTCACGTAACAACTCACTGGTTTTTCCGAAGATGCTTCGAAGCGGCTGTTCAATCCGTGATTGCCCAGTACCAGATCTGAGTCCCCATCGCCATCCAGATCCGCTACGGCTACGGTATTCCACCAGCCGCGGTATTGGTCCAGACCGGCGGCTTCGGTCATTCGGGAAAATTGCCCATTCTGGTTCCGGAATATTTCAACCTGCATCCATTCCCCCACAACGATAAGGTCCGGCCAGTCGTCGCCATCGATATCGGTCCAGGCGGCATCCGTGATCAGGCCGATCTCCTGTAGTCCGGGGGCGATCTCACTGGAAACTTCCGTAAAATCGCCCTGACCGTCATTTTCTAATAGGTAGCCGTTCTGTGGTATACCGATCATCCGGTCCTTGAGTCGAATCCCTACGAACAGGTCCATGTCACCATCTTTATCGAAATCGGCAGCAGTGACATTGGAAGTACTTTCGAATTGGGAAACGGGTAATAGCTGGGGTGATTTAGTGAAATTTCCGCGACCGTCGTTGAGATACAGCCGATCGGAGAGGGCCGATGAGCTGGATACATATTCATTGCCACCGCTAGCCACGTAAAGGTCCTGGTCGCCGTCGTTATCCGCATCGAAAAACAGGGCATCTACGTCCTCACAGCGTCGATCGGCATCCAGAGTGGCCGATGCCAGGGCGGAAAGTCTGCCGTCGGCATTTTGTAGGTAAAGCTTTCCGGCCGCATCTTTTGCACCGCAGAGAAATAGATCTTCCCGACCGTCGCCGTTGATATCCGCAACCGCTATTTTCGGTCCCTGCGTTGACAGCATATGGAATAACATGCCGTTGCGATCAAAATCACTGAATTCATTTTCCCGATGCAGGAGCGAATCCGGTAGGGTAGTGGTCCTATCCTGAAAGGCAAAGTCAGGTGCGGTCCAAGATTCATCCCGGTCATCAGCTATTGTATCCGGTCCATCGGCCGCGTTGAGGTACAAAGTCTGGTTTAGGGGCATCTGGGTCAGGACTTTTTCCCGTCCGTCCGGCCAGAAAACCACCAGACTGTCTATCGGCTCGGTACTGGTGGAACCATAGGTCAGTACATCGTCGACGGAAGACTGAAATCCCCGAACCGTCACCTGTTCCAGCCAGTGGCTTTCACCCCGGTGCCGGATCAATACCCGGGCACCAATAGCCTGGGTGTTTTTATCCGGTCCCCGCAGTTTGATCTTCAGATAGGACCGTTCGGGATCTATTTGCCGGCTTTGATTTTGGTACACAAAAGCCGGCATGTTTACGTTATTGACGATCAGGTCCAGATCCCCGTCGTTGTCCAGATCACCGTAGGCTACACCGTTCGAAAATCCGGGCACTTCCAGTCCCCATTCCCGGGTTTTATCCGTAAACAGCACCTCTTTACTGCCGGCGTAAGCAACATTGGAGATGGGTTGCGACGGTATGATGTCAATAAGCTTCTGGTAATTGACGCCCTCCCCGGAGATAACACTCTCGATGACGACGTCACTCGAAATGTAACGGAGGTAATCCTGGTTGAGAATATCTTTATAAACCCCATTGGTAATGTAGAGATCTTTGTGACCGTCCAGGTCAAGATCGGCCAGGAGTGCACCCCAACTCCAATCGCTGGCTTCCACTCCGCGCAGCCGGCCCTGTTCGGTAAAAGCGATATCCTGGAGGGTATCAAAAGGACCGCTGTTAATATGGAGCATATTCCGGGTGAACTGATGGTGGTAGCCATACCGGTGGTTGAACCGGTATTTGGCCCAATTCTCAAAGGTCATGGAAGTTTTGAGTCTCGCTTCGTCTTTCGGGAGCATTTCGGTCACGAATACCTCGGGGTATCCGTCGTCGTTCAGATCGGCGATATCCACGCCCATGGAGGCCATGCTGGTCGATCGCATCTGCTGGGTGAGTTGCTCGCTGAATGTGCCGTCCCGATTATTCATGTAGATGTAATCCCGTTCAAAGAAGTCATTACACACGTAGATATCCAGCCAACCGTCGCCGTTGAGATCCGAAGTCAGAATACCCAGCCCAAAGCCGATGATACTGCCGTAAATGCCGGCGGAATCACTGACATTGTAAAAATGTCCATCTCGGTTTTCGTATAACTTATCTCCATTGACTGGATCACGGATCACCCGTTCGTTGTTTTTCAGGTTGAAAGAACTGATCGGGCGGAAGGAGTTATTGAGAACGTAGGCATCGAGATCGCCGTCCTGATCATAATCGAAAAAAGCGGTTTGGGTCGTCAATCCCTCATCGGCCAGTCCGTAGCTTTCGGCTTCAGAGGTAAAAGTTAGATCGCCCTGGTTGATGAACAGTTCATTTTGTTTATCGTCGCCCTCCACATCTCCGGAATTGGAGACATAGATATCCAACAGACCATCTCCGTTAATGTCCACCATCACCACGCCGGTCGACCAGGCATGGGTGCCGGCTACCCCGGCGCGATCCGTAATGTTTTCAAAGCGGAAGTCGCCTTTATTGAGATAGAGTTGATTGGCCCCCTGATTGGAAGTAAAGTAAATGTCGGGCAGGCTGTCATTATTGATGTCACCGATCGCTACACCACCTCCGTTGTAAAAATTGCGGTAAGTATAAATATTGAAGTCCTTATCGTAGGTAATGGTATTTTCAAAGTCAATTCCCGTCGTCTTTGCCCCCATTAGCGTAAAAAGCGTATCCGGATTACCTTCCGGGCTTTTCGTTCCGCAGGAAGATAACAACATACCGAAAAAACACACTAACCGCCAAGACGTTCTACTCATCTTCATTAGGCTTTCTTGATTTCAGATCCTGATACCAGAGGTTGATCATCTGACCGCTAATATCCGGATAAATAGTGATGCGCCGGTTTCCCCGGATCTTTACGTAGATATCCTCCTTGTAAAAGACCGGGCTCTCAATCCGCGTATGTCCGGCACCGTACCATTTATCCGACAGGGCCAGGACGTCCAGGAGGAGGCTGTCCGTTTCAAAAATACCATCCCTAAAGACGGCATTGTCGTAATATACGGAAGCATTCATTCCGGTGATGGTATCGTTCGTAAACTCCGGATAAAAATTAATCGCTGCCGGATAGTCCATTTCTTCGGGTAGCTTACATTCTACCCAAATGAGATTGCGTTGTCCGCCCTGTTTGAATTTCCCCTGGAGGTTCATCTCGTAACAGTGGTCACGAAACTCCTGATTGCTCATGCCAAAACGAATGCCAAAGAACAGATCATCAAAGCGCTCATTCCTGGCTAGTTCTTTCTTTTCCAGTCGCTTGTATCGCCGTTCCGGCGAGTCACACCCGATGAAGATCATTACAAGTATTAACAGACCGGCAACAATAGCCTCTCGGTACGTGTCCATATCAGTTTTACTTAGTTACCTGTTCTATAGCCGGGGTTAGCGGTCGACCGGGAAACCAGATCATATTGAAAAGGGTAGGGGACGCTCCCATTTTGAGTAGTTTGATCTGACCGGTCTTCCCGTAATGGGGTATGGAAGGCTTCGAAATGGATAAGCGTAGTTTCGGGTTCGATCCGAATCGATCCCGATGAATGTAGGGTAGTAGGAGTGGTCGAAGCCAGTGCGCTCGGAAAAGGTATCCTTTGCCGATAGTCCGCCGGCGCCATTAACAGGAGAAAGTCCAAAAGATCAAACGCAGGGTGGCGTCCAGTGCCACCCTGCGCATTTATCCATTAATATCCCGGGTTCTGAGTAAGATTGGGATTGCCGTTCAACTGTGCCGTTGGAATCGGGAACAGGTTCTTGTTCGGGTCCGTAATCGTTTTTTCCCACCAGGTATTATTGAAGCGATCGTACCGAATCATGACCGTTCTGGCCTGGGCTTCGAAAGCCAGTTCTCTTTGGATCTCGTTGTAGAGGGCATCTTCCGTCAACGGATCGATCTGCTCCAGACCGGCTCTTTCCCGGATCTGGCGGATCAGTTCCACCGCTTCCCGGTTGCCGTTATCCATCCTCCAGAGGGCTTCGGCGCGCACCAGGAGGACTTCACCGTAACGCAATACCGGAAAGTCATTATCCATGGCCAGGTCGAGGCCGGTCGCAAATTCGTATTTCCCGATCCGGGCTCCGGACTGGCTGAAAGCCTTCGGCGTCAATTCGTTGATATAGGGCGTGAAGATCAGTGGCGTTCCGTCGGGATCGGGATTACCTTTGGAGTCAATCTCGATGGCCCCGTTCGGATCCTGGATCGGTTCTCCGCTAAGGGTATACTGTTGTCCGGTAATAAAGATATCCCGTCGCTTATCGTCCTCTTCGAAAGAGTTATAGAACTCCTCAAGGGCGGTGTATCCATTCCACGGACCGGTCGTAAAGCCGTAGGTCTCCTTACTCAGCGGGTGCAGGGTACGCATATGCATATTGAATGCACCGCCGCTGGAAGCAGAGTGGCTGACCACCAGGATGTTTTCCACGGAGCTCTCATTGCGGGTGATGTAATTGTCCAGATAATCCGTCTGCAGCGAGAACTGACCGCCGTCAATGACCATCTGGGCCATGTCAGCAGCTTTCTGCCACTGGGGAGTACCCGTGTAGACTTCCGCATTCAGATACATTCTGGCCAGCAGGGCCATGGCCGCCCACTTGTTGATCCTACCGTAGTTTTCCCCTTTCGGATTATCCGGAAGCGAAGGAATGATATCCAGTAATTCACTCTCAATGTAATTGTACACCTCCGTACGGGAAGCCCGTGAGGGATTCGCCTCCGCCGTTTTGAACGTCGTCACCAGGGGTACTCCGCCCCACAGATCCATGGCCGTGAAAAGGTAAAGGGCACGTACGCCGCGCAATTCATTTACCGCAGCGGTCACATCACCACTGGTAGCCTGGAACTCTTCGATCAGGCGATTGCAGGTGGAGATACCGCTGAAACACATGTTCCAGGTGTTGTTGATGAACCAGGCGTTGTTTTCCCATTCGTGGCGGTGCAGACGGGCCCAGATCCCTCCATCGTCCCAGGGGCCGAACTTGGCGGGAGCCGCGCTCGTTTCCGTGGACAATTCCTGGACCTCAAAGAGTCCGTTATTACCGTAGCTATTGCTGAGCGGACCGTAGGCCGTAAGGATAGCAGCCAGCAGGTTATCCGTCGTAGTATATTCCGTATTCGGTGTCAAATCACTGTAAATCTCTGTATCGAGATCCGTACAGGCGACGAAGCTCAAAAGCAGGAAGACAGATGCACCGGTTTTAAATTTTATTAAATGCTTCATTTCCAATTCTTTAAAGGTTAAAGCCCCAGGTTAATACCAAAAGTGAAGGTCCGGGTCCTGAAATAGGAGTTCCGGTCATCCACTCCGGGCGCAAGTACAGATCCGTAGCTGTAATGAACTTCGGGATCCACTCCGGTATATCCAGTGATCACAAAAAGGTTTTGAGCTGAGGCATAGAAGCGTAGACTCCGCACACTGGCGTTGGAAAAGTTCAGATTATAACCGAGCGTGATGTTATCCAGCTTCACAAAATCAGCTTCTTCTACGTAGTAGCTGTTCCAGTTTTCGGATTCAGTGAGTTCGGGCAGGTAGTATTTGGTCCGAACCGGGTTGTAATTATTCGCAGCAGCCGGTGATTCGTAATAGGCACGGTTGATGTTTACCAGACTGTGGCCGAATGCACCCCGGATCACGGCACTCAGATCGAAGTTGCCGAATTGTACCGAGTTGTTCCAGGATAGTTCAAAGTCCGGCAGACCGTTACCCACCACAACGGCATCATCTTCCTGACTGATCGTTCCGTCACCGTTCTGATCGGTAATGATCCGTTGGCCGTCATCGTTGAGTCCTTCGTAGAGCGGAGCCATGATATCGCCGATCGGCTGGCCTTCAGCTACCCGGATCACGTTGATACCGTTCAGGCCCGGAGGGCCCAGGTTCCCGATAAAGATCTGCTCTCTTTCGCCGTCGAGCGTAACCAGTTCGGTGTTGAAGGTGGAGAATACCAGTCCGGTATTGTAACTAAAGCTTGGCCCCTGGATCGCTGCGTAGTTCAGCGTAACCTCCAGACCGTTACTCTTCAGCTCACCAATATTGAGTAGGGTAGAGGGGAAGAAGTTCGGTGGTACCGGTACACTGATCGACTGCAGTACATCCGTGGTATTCCGAACGTAGTAATCGATAGCACCATTGATCCGGTTATCCATGAAACCGAAATCCAGACCAATATTGGTTTCTGCTTTCTGTTCCCATTTCAGGTTGGGGTTCGGGTTGGAAGCGAAGTTTACCCCCTGCAGATAGCGCTGACTGTTGAAGAAAGTCCGGGAACCGCGGGAAAGACGCGTCCGATATTCGTAATTCTGATTCGGCAGGTTGCCGGTAACACCGTAACCCACGCGTAGCTTCAACACGTCCATCGGGACATTGGCGGCCTGCACCAGGTCGACACCACCACTGATGGAGTAGAAATTACCCCAGCGGTTGTTTGGTCCGAACTTGGAAGATCCTTCCCGCCGTAATGCCAGGGAAAGGAAATACTTATTATCAAAGTTGAATATCGTCCGACCGAAGAAAGAAATTAGCCGGGATTCTTCTTTCTGACTGTTCATACCGGCCGTAGCGTCACTGCCAACGGCGGTACCGAGCCCCAGTTCGAGGGCATTGAACAGCAGATCATCCGTAATGAAGTTGGTGTTAAAGGCATTGAAGTTCTCAAATAAGAACTCCTGCCAGGAATAGCCGGCTACTGCGTTCAGGCTGAGTTTGCCGAAATTCCGCTTGAACGTACCGGTAAATTCAAACAACTCATTCTTCCGATCTTCGGTGAATTTATTCGCCCGGCCCCGCTGCCCGGAAGCAGAGGTAAACCTGGTTTTGGAACTGAAGTACTGAGACCGCAGGTCATTGGCGTACTGATGGGAGTAAAATGCTCCCAGGCTCAATCCGTTGAATAATTCATAATCGACCCGGATATTCCCGAGTAAGGTCTTAAAGATCCCCTGGTCGGTTACTTCCTGGGAAATAGCGTAGGGGTTATGGTATTCAGGGGTATTGGGTTCCCAATAGCCGTCGTCCGGATTGTTGTTATTGTAGATGGGAGCCGTGGGGTCCGCAATAATGGCAAACCGCAGCGTTTCGTAAGGCGTGAATTGCGAGTTACGTTTGGTCACACCCAGATCGAAAGACAATCTCAGTTTGTCATTCATGGCCCGCTGGGTCAGGCTCAACCGACCGTTGATCTGGTCAAAACCACTGTTGAGCGCCACACCGTTTACATCCCGGTAGTTTACGGAAACGCGGTAATTGCCACTGCCGATACTGTTGTAGGCGGAGAGGTTATAAACCTGCGTTAGCCCGTTGCGGGTCAGCATGTCCAGCCAGTTGGTTTCGCTACCATTGTCCACGCCACCGGCTTCGAGATATTGTTGCGGGGTAGAGTTCTGGACAAATTTGGCGACGTTTTCCGTAGCGACATAGGAGTTGAAGTCAATACGGGCGCCATCGCCGACCTTGGCTCTTTTGGTCGTTACAATGATCACCCCGGAAGCGCCACGGGTACCGTAGATGGCGGCAGCGGAGCCGTCCTTCAACACTTCGATCGATTCAATGTCATTCGGATCGATGGTCTGCAGCGAACCACCCAGCACACCGTCAATAACGATCAACGGCTGGGAATTGGCACCAAAAGTGGACAAACCGCGAAGACGGATGTTGAATCCGGCATTCGGGTCACCGCCCGGTTTGGCAATGGAAAGTCCCGCTACTTTACCCTGGAGCAGCTGCGCCGGGTCGTTCACATTACCCTTGTTGAAATCTTTGGCATCTACACTGGCCACTGAGTTGGTGATCTCCTTTCTTTCGGCCGTACCGTAACCGATAACCACTACTTCATCCAGTAGCTCTGATGCGGACAGCAGGCTGACATCGACCTGGGAACGTTCACCAACCGTTTCTTCCAGGTTCTGATAACCGATATAGGAAAACACAAGAACATCATCGTTCGCAGCTTCCAGCTGGTATTTTCCATCAATGTCGGTAATGGTTCCGGTAGAGGTCCCCTTGACCTGGATACTAACTCCGACCAGGGGGATGTTTTCTTCGTCTGATTGTACGGTTCCTGTAATAACGCGAGTTTGGGAAAGGAGAGCAGAACTCAGCAACAGGAGGAGTAGAGGTGTCAGGAGAAGGTGTCGGAATGCAGTTGCCGTAGCCCTGCCTGACAATGGCTTGGATTGTTTTGCTTTATTCATATCCTTGATTTAGTGAATAAACACTATAAATACAGAGGTCACTACTATTAAAAATAATAATTTGGATTCGTTCGAACCACAAAATTTTATTCTAATATCTAGCTTTCTACAAAAATATTTAAATAAGTCAAAGCCCCAAAGTTTTAAATGTGTTTTTTACATTTATTATTTCATAATATATTGAGTTCGCGACCGTTTTGCGTTCTAAATGAAGGCATTAATCTTATTTTCAGTTTTTAAAAGCAATAAGCTGGAAATCTCCGGATGGCACACCCGGAGGAGTCTGGAGCGATTTTACCCAGGGTAGGGGATGGTGATTTTTTCCGCAGGAATTTTCATCCAGTATTACTGGTAGAACTTTTTCGAAACAAGGGCTTATGGAATTTCATTCTTTTCAAAACTTCTCCAGAACTACGAATTTTCTTCAGAAATGCCCAAAAGGGGCTTATTTGGCATTTTTCACTATTCTACTTAACATAATATATATTATAGGAATCAAATACAGCAGAAAATACGGGTAGTGGCCCGGTATGACGGCAAATACAGCAGAATAAAGAAGGCTAAGTAAGGGCTATTGATTCGCTACACAGTCAAGGAACTAGATTATCTATGAGCAATGGCCTATTTTAATTCAAAGCACTTAGTCCGCACAAATTTTCCAAATTCGCCGCAATACGGCCGGAACTATACTTTTTCGGCAAAAAATAAAAACACTTCATCCTGCCTCCGGCATGAGGAAATATTCCCGATCCATTCTATCTTAGCCAAAATCAGGTGCCCTATTCCGCTCCATGTTCAGTTTATTTTAGAACAGGATTCTACTTAACATAATTATTGAGTTGCAAGAAAATGTACGCCGAATTAAACAAAAAACAAATTGTTTTATTTAGAATTTAGCTGAAACCACAACACAAGAAGTAAGCCCCCTGGGGTGATTTATTAATTTTACGGAGGCTACTCCCCTATCCAAAAATGGGAAGAAATTTCAAGATGATGAACCAACTATCGAAGTTATTTTTTGCACTCTTATTGGTCCTGACGGCCTGCAAAGAAGACAAGATCGCACCGGAAACCGTCCACGCGGAACCGGCTGATTTTGAGGAAGCTAACCAGGTGTCGGCCACTTTACCGGAAGGTTTGGCCCTCAAACTCTGGGCTCCGGGGCCGTTATTGCGTAACGCAGTCGCAATAACCTTTGACAATCAGGGAATTGCGTACGTAGCGGAAACCAATCGCCGAAAAAGTTCAGATATCGATATCCGGGCGCACCGCGACTGGATGGTCGACGAACTGCGCCTGCAGAGTCTGGAAGATACCCGGGCCCTGCACCTGGAAAAATTAGCGACCGAGCTGAGCGATCAGAATACCTGGCAGGACGATTTCAATGAAGACGGCATTCACGATTATCGCGATCTGGAGGTGCAGAGTGAATATATCCGGCGCGTATGGGACAGTGACGGCGACGGCCGGGCGGATATGTCCCAAATCTACGCCGAAGGGTTCAACGACATGCTGACGGGCGTTGCGGCCGGGATTTTAAATTACGATGACAATGTATACCTGACCGCAGCTCCGGATGTTTGGAAATTGCGGGATACTGATCAGGACGGCGTTGCCGATCAGCGGGAAAAGATCAGTCACGGCTACGGCATTCACATCGCTTACGCCGGTCACGATATGTCCGGGCTCACCATGGGCGTTGACGGTAAAATTTACTGGTCCATTGGCGATATCGGCGTCAATGTTGTCGGGCCGGACGGGAAACGCTGGGCGTATCCCAACGAGGGTGCGGTCATGCGTTGCAATCCGGATGGCAGCGATTTTGAAGTATTCGCCCACGGTCTTCGCAATCCCCAGGAACTGGCATTCGACAACTTTGGCAACCTCATCAGTGTCGACAACGATGGCGACCACCAGGGCGAGCACGAACGGTATGTACATATTGTAGAAGGATCGGATTCGGGTTGGCGGATCAACTGGCAATTCGGTAAATACGATAATCCGAACGAATCCTATAAAGTATGGATGGACGAGCAATTATCGGTTCCGCATTTTTCCGGGCAGGCTGCTTACATTACGCCTCCCCTGGCTCTGGCATACGACGGCCCGGCCGGTCTAGCATTCAATCCCGGTACTGCGCTGGAATCCAAATGGAACGATTTCTTTTTCTCTTCCCACTTTACCGCCTCGTCGGCCCGTTCCAAAATCATCGGCTTTAAGATCAAGCCAAAAGGCGCTTCCTTTGAAATTGTGGAAGAGCAGGATGTCGTTGGCGGTATTGTACCTACCGGTATTACCTTCGGCGCCGACGGTGCGCTGTACATCAACGACTGGAAGGACAGTTATGATAAAAAGCCGACCGGGCGGATCTGGCAAATGGATATCGTGAAAGAAAGAAGCCCGGAACGCATCGAAACCCAGCAATTGCTCCAATCCGGCGTGGGCAATCACAGCGTAGCCGAACTGGCTGAATTACTCGCTCATTCCGATCAGCGCGTACGGATGGCGGCTCAGTTTGAACTCGTCCGTCGCAACGAACCGGACCCACTGATCGCTACGGCGAAGACCGGCCCCAATCTTTTCGGAAGATTACACGGCATCTGGGGCGTAGGCCAATACGCCCGTCTCAACCAGAATATGGACGTGGCAGTATCTATACAGTCTCTTCTGGATGATCCGGAAGCCGAAGTACGCGCCCAGACCGCAAAGGTCATGGGTGAGGTCGGGTTTAAATCAGCCATGATCCCTCTGATCAGCCGATTGCAGGATCCTTCCCGGCGGGTTCAGTTTTTTGCCGCCGAAGCCCTCGGAAAAATTGGCGACAATGCGGCATTTGATCCATTGGTCGATCTGCTCGTAACGGTCGAAGAATCCGAAACTCATCTGCGGCACGGTATCGCCCATGCGCTTTCCCGGCTGAACCAGCCCGCTGCACTGGGCCAACTCGCCAGTCATTCTTCCCGGCAGGTCCGGCTCGGAGCGATCATGGCCCTGCGGACGCTGCGTGATCCGGCCGTTACTACATTTTTGCAGGATACAGATCCTTTAGTGCTGGCGGAAGCCGCCCGGGCGATCAACGATGATCTTTCTATTCCGGAGGCATTGCCAATTTTGGCCCAAACGCTCGCAACCACCAATTCCACCAATGAAATTTTTCTGCGCCGGGCAATCAACGCGAATTTAAGAGTTGCCGATGCAGCGAGTGCCCGGCGACTGGCCGACTATGCAAGATCTGCCAGGGCTCCGGAAGCTATGCGGGCCGATGCACTTTGGGCGCTGGGCTACTGGAGCGATCCTCCCCTACTCGACCGGGTCGACGGCCGCTACCGGGAACTAAGCGGGCACCAGTTGTCCGATGGGCAGGCTGCTTTGAAAACGACCTTTGACCAGTTACTGGATCAATCTAATGCGGCCTTGCAGGCAGCGGCCATTACCGCTGCGGGCCGTTTGGCTTATAAGCAGGGAGAAGCCAGGATCTTCACGTTTTTCAAAAATAAAGGCGCTAAACTGGACGTCAGGGCGGCTGCACTCAACGCACTGGCTGCCCTGAAAAGCGAAAATCTGGCGACAGCCCTGGATATTGCCCTGGTCGATAAAAATATGGACCTGCGTACCAATGCCCAGGACCTGTTGAGCGAAGTGGAATTACCCGAAGCGGAACTCGTAGGGAAATACGAAAAGATACTCAACAATAATACCGTTCCCGAAAAGCAACGGGCGCTGGCGAGCCTTTCCAAAATGTCGACTTCCGAGGCCGAAGCTTTACTGGAAAAATGGTGGGATAGATTTAGTCAGGGAGCGATCGATCCATCACTGCAATTTGACGTCCTGGCGGCCATTGATAACAGTAGTTTCGATGCGCTGAAAGCGAAAAGCAAGGAATACGAAGCATCAATTGACAGTACCGATGTTTTTGCGCTCTATTCGGCGACCATGTACGGCGGTGATGAACGGATGGGGCGCCGGATCTTTTTCCGGAATGAAACCGCCCAGTGTGTCCGCTGCCACGTGGTTAATGAAGGTGGAGGGGCTGTAGGGCCGGAACTGACCCATATTGCCTCCCAGCTGGATCGCAAAGACCTTCTGCTCGCTCTGGTGGCGCCTAATGACCGGATCGCTCCCGGTTACGGTACGATCCTCCTGAAATTAAAAGATGGGAAAGAAGTTGCGGGTATTCTCGAAGAAGAGACCGAATCCGCACTGAAGGTAAAGGTTGGCAATGATCCGGTCCGTAACATTGCCAAATCAGAAATACAGGAACGGGAAATGCTTCCTTCCGGCATGTTCAATATGGCCGATATCCTGGATAAAAACCAGATCAGAGATGTGATGGCTTTTCTGGTGACGCTGAAGTAGCTTCCACGGGAAGCAGTACACACGCTGTACTGCTTCCCGTTTCCCGGCTTAGAAATTACACAGGTACTTCAGCATAGCCAGCGCCGGCCGAAATCCCTGGTCCGCACTGGTTTCCAGATCGCGGCACCCTACGGCATAGCGGTTCATAAAAATAAAGGTAAGTCCGCGATTATATCGTAATTCCGGCCAGGATTCCGTACCCTGCTCAATGGCGCGGGTATAATGGTAAATAGCATCATTGGGATGGCGGTACAGTAGCTCTACATTTCCCTTCAGCATCTCCCGCAGGCTCACATCGGTTTCCGGTGTCAGGTACGGATCGACATCCTGCGGCAAATCGCCGATGTCTTCGCTCAGCTGTAAGCGGATCAGATCGAATACACCAACGGAATCCGGAGCGTAGATCAATTGATCGTATTGCGTATTAAAATAGTCCAGCTCCAACAGATCATAATCGGGCGCATTAATATCTACCCACAATACTTCGGCCACCGGCAGCGGCAGGCGTTCCGTGATCCAGGCCTGGGGGAATAATGCCAGAAAGCGGGTAGGATTCTTCAATTTATAACTCATGAGTACTTCCGTTGCCCTTTCGTTGATCAGTCTGGCCCGATTAAGAGTTGTTTCCGCTTCCGCATTTTGCCCCATAAAGGTCAGGATCTCGGCGCGGGCGACCAGCCCCGGGATCCATTCGGATTGCTGGGCCAGCGCCTTGTCGATGGCGAGCAGGGCCTCCTGCCACTCCCCTTTTCGTTTGAGCAGATCCGCTTCCGTCAAGCGTCCGACGATGTCCCGCCCGTAACTTTTGTTGGTCTCGGCCATGGTGATACTATTGGTGAAACCGACATTCGGGTCCTGGGCCTGCGCGACCGGCAGAACAAAACCGATAAAGAATAATAGAAATAATGGAAATTTGGTGTATGGGTATAACATAGCAATGACGTTTATTTATTAAATCGTCAATTTTGCTAAAGTGTTCGTTTTTAACACCTTAAGATCACTGTTCAACGCGAGGCTATACAAACGGGGCATACTGTTATCCGCTGCCCGCAAAAACTGGCGTTTATGACAACGATAAATTATCTGAGTAAACTCCTGGTCGGCATATATGCTTTCAATACAGACGCCAGAAAACGTCCGGTCAGTGGCGCCTGGATATTTCTGGCCAAGATGCAATTGTGCCTGATCCCCGCTCTCTGGTGTATTATCCTTTTGGGACGATCGGGTAATCACCTGCTTCCGGATAGCAAGATCGGGTCATTTGTATTTTTAATGTTAATTTACCCCTTCGTAAGTTATGCTGCGGCCGACAGGTCAGCGCTATTGGCGTACCTGGACCAAACTGACGATGCTGTTTTAAAGCGACACTATCGCCATTTTCTGATCATTTTAATCGGTAATTGCGTGTTATTTATGGTGGCAGCTATACTGATGAATTCGTAAAACACTGCTCTAATCATTCCCGAAAATCAAATTATGAAATACGGTTTCTCCCTTGCGTTGCTTCTGCTGGTCTCCCTGCTTTTTGGACAAGAGACTACGCTTGCCATCACGGACATCAACTATATCGATGTAGTTGAAGGCCGTGCTCTAAAAGGCTCCATCCTGATCGAAGATGGAAAGATCCGGGCTGTGGGTCCGGATATCTCCATACCCGATGGTGTTACTAAATTGAATGGCAGTGGCCAGTGGCTCATACCCGGCCTGGTGGATGCCCATATCCACCTGTTCCAATCCGGCGGACTTTACACCCGCCCGGATGCCATCAACCTCACCAAAAACCGCCCGTATGAAGAAGAGATCGCCTGGCTACAGGAACAGGCACCGGATCTGCTCAAGCGTTACCTCCGCAGCGGCATCACCACGGTGATCGATGTGGGCGGACCGATGTACAACTATACGATCCGGGATCTTTACCGGGACAGTACCCTGTATCCCAATCTATTTCTCACCGGTCCTCTGGTATCTACCTACCAGCCGGCCGCTTTTCAGATCGAGGATCCGCCCATTGTAAAGGTGAATAATAAGGAAGAAGCGATTGCTTTGGTGCAAAAGCAACTCCCCTACCAACCGGACTTCATCAAGATCTGGTACATCGCTACCCGGGAACTTTCGGCCGAGTCAACCTACGAGATCATTGAAGCGACCATAGCCGAAAGCCACAGACACGGGCTGAAAGTGGCCGTGCATGCAACGCAGCTCAATACCGCCAAACTGGCTATAAAAGCCGGAGCAGACATTTTAGTTCACAGCGTAGACGATCCGGTAGACGATGAATTCATTCGTTCGCTGGTAGAAAATGAGGTCGTGTATATTCCAACCTTGATGGTGGGTGGTCAGTACCTAAAGGCATTTGCGCAAAAACTGGATCACACCGCTGCTGATTTTGCCTACGCCAATCCCATCCCCCTCGGATCCTTACACGATCCGCAGCACTTTCCGGAAGGAAGCGTTTTCGACCGTTATGAAGCCCGCCTGCCTACGCTGGAGGCCCGGCAGGCCCGGGAAGACAGCATTATGGATGCTAACTTAGAACTGATCAGCCGTCAGTCCGTGACGATAGCCACCGGTACGGACGCCGGCAACATCGGCACCCTGCATACCTCGTCTTACTTCTCGGAAATCGACCGGATGAAAGGTGCCGGTCTTTCCAACGCACAGATCCTCGCGGCATCCACGATTAACGGGGCCAAAATACTGGATATGGGAGATGAATTGGGCAGCATCGAGACCGGCAAGATCGCCGACCTGGTGGTCCTCAACCGCAATCCACTGGAAGATATTCAGGCTATCCAGGATGTAGCTTATGTGATCAAAGCCGGTAACCTGATGCAACCGGATACCATTCTGTTGCCGACCCCGGAAGATCTGGTCCAGCAGCAACTCAATGGCTACAATGCCCGGAATATCGAGGCCTTCGTAGCTCCTTACAGCGAGGATGTGGAGTTGTACAATTTCCCGGATCAACTGATCGGAAAGGGCAAGGAGCAAATGAGGGTAAATTACTCCGGTATGTTCAAACAGATCCCCGATCTGCACTGCGAGCTGGTCAATCGCACCATTATGGGCAATACCGTAATCGATCACGAGCGGGTGACGGGATTTCCCGGCGGGCGGGTTTTACAGGCGATCGCTATCTATAAGATCGTGGATCACAAAATTGCGAAGGTGTATTTTATTTCAGAATAATTTTAGGGACGTTTGGGCTCAGCACCCAAACGTCCCTAAATCCTGTGCCTTAGCTATACGAGCCCTTTATAATATTCCGACTCCGCGAAGATGCCCCCACTTTTTCGGTTAAAGGCAGCGCCGGTATCATAAAGCCCGTCCCTGGACGGCACCCAGTCTGCATTTGGCTGGGGATGATGGCTGAGCATTTCCTCCCAGTCGCGATAATTCTGCCACCCATTGGTCTCCTGCATGCCCATATTCCAGCCGGGGAAAGCCGGCAGACGGGCCGCTACCATTTTATTCCAGTCTACCAGTATGGGATTCACCGTAAGATCAGCGCAGAAACAGGGTACATTTCGTTCGTAGGCCGCCTGGGCGATCTTCATGGTCATGCTCATCGTTTTGGCAATAGCCTTTACGGCGATGGAATTATAGCCCTGCTCGATCCTACTGATCGCATCTTCGTCCGTATGGGCGCTTTCATCAGCGGCAACGCGCGGGCCGCGGGCGGTGAGACTGCTCACCGAGTCGTGGTTGTGTTCCCCGAAAGGTTCTTCCAGTACGGCGATCTGATCGAGTGCGCCGATCTGTTCCGCGTAATCCAGGAAGCGGTGTAGAGTGTCCTGGCTTTCGTAGCGGCCGTTGGCATCAAAATAATACGGTATTTTCCCATTCGGGGAGTGGGGCGTTTCGTAGTGCCCAATGGTTTCGTGAATGCCCTTGAGAAAAGCCTTATCTTTTTCCAGCATGGTTTTCTGGTCTCCCGGCGCACCGATCTTGATCTTCATGATAAAGAAGCCCCGGTCGGCCAGGCCTTTGATAGTTTCCATAGAAGTGCCGTAGCCCAGCGCAGGTATACTGATCACTTTGTCATGACGGGCGGAAAGTCCCGGACGATATTCCGACGGTACCATATTGTCGTAGCTATCGATCCCGTTTATCGCCGCGTACAAAAGCCAGGCGGCATTATCCACCGGCACCAGCGCGTTCAGCGCGAAAGTTTTCCGTAGGCTGTTCAGGCCGGTGATCTCCTTACCGTAGGCCAGTACCTCCGGCAGGATCTCGTCCAGCATACTGATAGGATCGGAAAACGTCTGTCCTTTGATCATTTGCAGGGCCCGTTCGGTAATGGCGTACATCAGGGCATTGCCTCCGTTCTCCGAATGAGCGGCAAATACGCGGGAGTCCGACCACAGAACGTTCTGGGTACCCAGGCCGATCTTTGCCGTGCCGTTCGCCTCTTCCAGCTTGGCAATGATCTGCCAGACATTGGTCATCGCGCTCCCTTTGAAGCCAAACGGATGCCGCAGTGGTTCTCTTTCAAAGTTGGAATTGACGGCCGAGATCTGCAGTGATTTTTTGGGTTTGTTCATAGCTTTTCCGGTCTGACAGTTTAAAACAGGTAAAAAACTTAATCCGGCTGCTCCGTAGGCCGCGGTTTGGAGAAAGGAGCGACGATTTGAATTCATAGATTTTCTTATTTCTCCCGGATTGACATATCGACAAGCCGGATCATTGGTTCTTAAAAATCGCGGTCAACGCATTTTTTCATTAAGCGTATACCAGGCATCTCCACTCCATAATTTTTTGCCCGATCCACTCGTCCATTGGGGATCCAACCCAAAATAGACGACATAGCCTGTTTTCAGGCCCGGTATTCGTAGCGTTAAACGGGTCCGATCATCCGAGAATTCAGCGGAGCTGATATTTAAATCGTGCAGGTCCAGTTTAGGACCTCCGTAGGCATCCGTTGCCTCGTAATACCACTGCTGCAACTGAATGAGCTTAGCTGGATTAGCGATCTCCGGAGCTACCGCCTCGGTGAATTCAATTTCAAAACCATCACCCCGGTTGCGGATGGCCAATATTTCAAAAGGTAATTCGTCTTTAAAAACGAGTTTTTGCAATCCGAACTGGTGGCCCATATGGGCCCAGTTGCCGTTCATGCCCACACCGCCGACGTACAATGCGCCATCCGGCCCCCAGGCCATGCGGTTGATGCCCGCTTCCAAACCCTGCGTGAAACGAAATACCGCTCCCTGGTATACACCGTTGACTTGTTCCAGAAAAACGCGCTTCACACCGCCGTGGGTCACTTCACCGTGGATCATCTGTCCGCGGTAAGGCCCCTCGCTGATGAACAAGGGCTGACTGGGCGAATTCCCGATCTCATCCTGTGGCAACCACACTGCCGGTGGAGTTGCATCCAGTCCGGTAAATCGATCTCCCGCACCGAATTCACAACCGTAAAAATGGCCTTCCTGAATATGGATGATCTTACAGGCCGGTACCCACTGCCCCTGATTCTCGGCCACGAACAGTTCGCCGTCCGGACTAAACACGAGGCCATTGGGCTGCCGCAAACCGGTAGCGATCTTTTCGAACGAACCGTCCATACTCATTTTGAAAATAGTACCACGATCGGAAAGCTGCAGCTCGTGGGACATCAGTCGCATCGCCAGTCCCAATCCGCCGTAGAAATTACCGTCCCGGTATTCCAGTCCGTAAGAATATTCGTGGAAATCGGGCGTGGCTTCGAATTGATCATTGATCTGCCGGTATTCGTCGGTGATGCCGTCCCCATCCAGATCGATCAATTGGGTGAGTTCGTGTTTTTGGAGTACGAAAATATCTTTGCCGACCGTAGTAAGTCCCAGTGGTTCCGATAGCCCGCTGGCGGCCATCCGGATATCGATCTGACTGCTGTCTCCGGTTTCCAGTCCCGAGAGGGCGTAAACCGCTCCGGTAGAATCCCAGGTACTGACCAGTAGCTGGCCATCCGGTAGAAAAGCCATACCGCCGACGCGGGGCCGGAAATCCGCCGGTCGGAAATTGATCAGCTCCAGGCCCGGATGCACTCCCGCAACGGGAGTTCCAAATCCAGGTTGATCCGGGCTCATCGTTTCCGAAACGGCCTTCGGTCTGGCCGCCGCTTTGCCTTCTACTTTTGGCCGCAGCGATAAAATATACTGGACCATCCGGTTAAGATCGTTATCGCCGAGGTTCGGGTGCGGGATCATGGCTACATTCCCCCACTGGCCGGAACCACCCTTCCTGACTTTTTCGCTCAGCAGGGCTATATTCTCCTTAGTCGCTTCGTAATTGGCCGCGATCGCTTCGTAACTCGGTCCGATCTCTTTCTCCGTTTCGTGGTGGCAGGTATTACAGCCACTCCGTTCCAGCCAGTATTGACTGTTGTTGGTACTCACCGCTCTGGCCGGCGGCGGGGCCGGTGGCAGATCGCTCTCCGCCTGTACGACGATCAAAGGCTCATCTTGGGAGATCAACGCTTCATTCCGGTAAACCTGCTGACTGGGTTGAGCTGCTGTAATCTGAAAATGTCTTTCAAAAGTAGTGACGCCTTCCACTTCCCGAAAACGGGGAGCTTCCCGAACCGTCACTACATTGTCTTTACCGGCAGCCAGCTGGTATTCCAGGGTCGGACCATCTTCCAGGTCGAGAAAGGCCCGGAAGCTCAGTTTTGCCGGTTGCTTTTTGCGATTAACTTCTATCCACCATTCATCCCGCTGGCCGTCGTCTTCCCAGTAGGCAGTACCGTAACTTTCCGGTTGTACGGTTTTCATATTATTGAAGGCTGCGCCGTTCCAGAGTACGCCGCCGCGCCACACCTTGTGCAGCCGGTCGTTTTCCAGATCATAGGCAGCAAAACGATCATCGCCAAAACGCAGGCTAAGCATCCGGATCTTTTGGTCCAGAACGGACCGCCGGAAAAGGGTCATGGGAATGGCGCCCGGTTCGACCTGATCCGGTTGACAGGATACCAGTCCTACCGTCAGCACCACCAGCAAAAGAAAGGGCTTAAAACAGGCTTGTTTCACATTACGCATTTTTCCAGGTCGTTCTCGCAAATTGGACATCGCGCTTCATCGCTTCGAAAACCGCTTTTTGCTGGGTAGCACTGATGTTGCGGTCTCCGTGTTCCGCCCCGCCCAGATCGTATTCAAAATGAATAGACACCGGTACATTCAGTTCGAAGGCCTTGAGCATTTTAAAATAAGCAGCAAAATCGACCATACCTTCGCCCAGAGGGACATTGACCACCTTCCAGCTGCCATCGACTTTTTTCCAGATAAAATCCTTCAGCACGATGCAGTTGATCTTCGGACGGATCAGTTTCAGGCCGTTTTTCCAGGAAGTACCGCCTTCCACAATGGCATGACGTATATCGTATTGGCAACCCATTACATCCGGTTCCAGATCGGCCAGGAGATGCCAGATATCCCAGATGGCTGCTCCCACCCGTATACCCGCGTGGTTTTGGTAAGCGCCGGTCAGCCCCAGCATACGATTAAAGCGGCCCAGGCGTTTCATCTGTTCATTGAGTTCGGCCAGGCGTTCGGGGATGGGATCGTCATTGAAACTTACATAGCCCAGCCGGTACCACTTGATACCGGTTGCGGCAGCGGCCCGTAGCACACTACGGTGCAGTGGATCGAGCGCATTATTCACATCGCTGGCCATCATATCCGCGAGTAGTCCGGCGGATTTTATAGCTTCCACCGCCCGGGGAAGGTCGTCCCCTACCCTTTCGGGTAAGACGTGACCGTTACGACGGACGGTCAGATCGACACCATCGAAACCGATCTCCGCGGCGGCCTCCGCCATATCCGTATAGTTCAGGAATTGCAGATGTTTAGAAAAAACGTGGAGGGAAAGGTCGTGGTCAGTTTTGTCGCCCGCCAGGGGCCTGGCGAAAGGGAAAAGCGCGAAAGCTGAGGAATAAAGCGCACTTTGCTTAATGAAGTCTCGTCTGCTTGTCATCTTGATATAAATGGTTTGCTACCAAGACGAGAAAATACAGATCTATGCTTACACGTGAAAGGTTTGAGATGCTGTGATCGCTTTCCTGGCGATCACAGCATCATCAACGGCATTTAAGCGTCCTGAGCATCCACCGCTGCCATCGCGACCATGTCAACGATCTGGCGAACCGTAGCGCCCAACTGCAGCACGTGTACCGGTTTTTTCAGTCCCAGTAGAACGGGGCCCATGATATCCAGGTCAGCCGCGTGGCTGAGCAGGTTGTAAGCGATATTCGCCGAAGAAAGATTCGGGAAGATCAGGGTATTCGCCCGGTGTCCGGCCAGACGGGAGAACGGATAGAACTGTTGCAATAAGTCCGGATTCAGGGCCATGTGCACCTGCATCTCCCCGTCGACGATCCAGTCATCGTGGCGTTTGTGCAGCAGGCTGGTAGCCCGGCGCATCAATACGGCCGATTCTCCATTGGGCACCGAACCAAAGTTCGAATAGGTGATCAGGGCAATCTTGGGCTGAATATTGAATTTGCGAACGCCCTCGGCCACCAGTTCGGTGATATCCGCTACGTCTTCCGCCGTGAGGTGGTGGTTGATGGTCGTATCCGCCAGGAATAAGGGACCGAAACGGGTCATGAGGATGTGAACACTCGCTACTTTTTTTACCCCTTCCCGCGGACCGATGATCTGCAGAGCGGGCCGGATGGTGTAGGGATATTTCTTCGCCAGACCTCCGATCATGGCGTCCGCATCACCGACTTCCACCATCATGGCGCCGTAATAGCTCCGGCTGCGCATTACATCGGCAGCTTCCAGGGAGGTAACTCCTTTACGTTTGCGCTTTTCCAGGAAGATCTCACTGTACCGCTCGTGGGTACGTATTTCCGCATCATCTACCGGTTTTTGGGGATCGATGATGCGTACGCCGGGCAGGGAAATATGAAATTCTTCCATCAATGATTGGATCTTATTCCGGTTGCCGAGCAGAATAGGGATGGCGATCCGGTCTTCCAGGACCACCTGCGCCGCTTTGAGTACGGAAATATTCTCCGCGTCTACAAACACGACCCGTTTGATGTCCTGCTTGGCTTTATTCTCAATGACTTTGGAGATGGTATTATCCTGTCCCAGGCGCTTGGAAAGCTCTTCCTTGTAAGATTCCCAGTCGGTGATCTCGAATTTGGCTACGCCGGAATCCATGGCGGCTTTGGCCACCGCGGGAGCCACGGTTGTGATCAGGCGCGGATCTACCGGTTTGGGAATGATATAATCCTTGCCGAACTTCAAATTGATATCGCCGTAAGCCATATCTACAATGTCCGGCACCGGCTTTTTAGCCAGATCGGCCAGCGCATGTACGGCGGCCAGTTTCATCGCTTCGTTGATCTCCGAGGCCTGCACATCCAGGGCACCGCGGAAGATGAAGGGAAAACCCAATACATTGTTCACCTGATTGGGATAATCGGAGCGGCCGGTGGCCATGATACAGTCCGGACGGGCTTCCTTGGCGTCTTCGTAACTGATCTCCGGCGTGGGATTCGCCATCGCGAAGATGATACAATCCTCGGCCATTTCTTTTACCATGGACTGGTCGAGGACATTGCCCCGCGACAAACCGATAAATACATCAGCGCCTTCCAGGATCTTGGCCAAGGAGGTATCTGCCGGAACTTGCCCGTTGATGAATTCGGATTTTTTACCGTCCAGATTCGTGCGATCCGGGTGAATCAAACCTTTACTGTCGTACATGAAAATATTCTCCGGACTCGCACCCAGAGAGACGTAAATACGGGTGCAGGAAATAGCCGAAGCGCCCGCACCGTTGACGACGATCTTTACTTTGGAAATATCTTTTCCGACCAGTTCCAGTGCATTGAGCAGGGCAGCGCCACTGATGATGGCCGTACCGTGCTGGTCGTCGTGCATCACCGGAATATTGAGCTCTTTTTTGAGGCGCTCTTCGATCTCGAAGCAGGCAGGGGCCGAGATATCTTCCAGGTTGACCCCACCGAAGGTCGGCTCCAGTACTTTTACGGTCCGGATGAACTCATCGACGTCCTTGGTATCCAGTTCCAGGTCAAAACAATCGATATCCGCGTAGATCTTGAATAGGAGTCCTTTTCCTTCCATCACCGGCTTGCTCGCTTCGGGACCGATGTCCCCCAATCCGAGTACCGCCGTACCGTTGCTGATCACTGCGACCAGGTTGCCCTTGGCCGTATACTTGTAGGCATCACTTACATTCTGCTCAATCGCCAGACAAGGTTCGGCCACACCCGGAGAATATGCCAGCGACAGGTCGCGCTGATTGGCAGTTTCTTTTGTCGGGATCACCTCGATCTTACCGGGTCTTTCTTTCTGGTGATAATGTAACGCTTCTTCCTTAAGCGAATTCTTACTCATGGTTCTATTTTTTTAGGAAGTGCAAGTTTCGAAATTTAATCAGAGCTTATCCGCTTTTTTACAAATAATTTTCGGATAATTATCCTCTTATGGTTCAATTTCTAGTTTTTATCGCATTTACCGCCTTTGTTGCCTATTACGCGAGCCGGCAACTCAGGAAAGATGATCTACGCTCCAAAGACGGCTATTTTCTGGGAGGACGCAGTCTTACCGGAGTAGTGATCGCCGGCTCGATGTTGCTCACCAATATTTCCACCGAGCACCTGATCGGGATGAACGGCTCCGCTTATAAAAACGGAGCGATCATTATCGCCTGGGAAGTTACTTCCGCCATCGCTCTGGTGATCGCAGCCCTGTACTTCATTCCGAGGTATTTGAAAATGGGTCTGACGACCATCCCGGAATTTCTCGAAAAGCGATTTGACGGTTTAACCCGTACCCTGATAAATCTGCTGCTGATCGTATCCATCATTTCTACGCTCCTTCCCATCGTACTGTATACCGGTGCCATCAATATTGAGAGCATTTTCGGCATATCGGAACTGTTGGGCATTTCGCAGGGCGAAGGCCTCTGGCTGACCGTTGTCGTTGTCGGATGTATCGGTGCCGTTTACGCCATTTTTGGCGGGCTGAAGATGGTTGCCCATACGGATACCATCAACGGATTCGGGCTACTGATCGCCGGCCTGCTCGTCCCGATCCTCGCTCTCTGGGATATCGGGGACGGCAATCTGCTGAATGGCCTTTCCAAAGTATACCAGCACGCTCCGGAAAAGTTTAATGTGGTCAGCCGGGAAACTTCGGTCGGGCCCGGTTCGCGGGATGCCATACTGCCTTTTAGTGTACTGTTTACCGGATTGGTGATCAACCAGCTGTATTTCTGGGCCATGCACCAGTCGATCATTCAGCGGGCCCTCGGGGCAGTCAGTCTCAAGGAAGCCCAAAAAGGCTTGCTGTTTACCGGACTGTTCAAGATCTTGATGCCCATCGTCATCGTACTGCCGGGGATCATCGGATTCTATTACTTTGGCGATCAACTCTACGGAGATCAGGACACTGTTTATCCCGAATTGCTGAAAAAAGTACTGCCCCTCTGGATGACCGGCTTTTTTGTGGCGGTGATCATGGGAGCCATTCTCAGTACGTTCAATAGTGCGCTCAACAGCGCCGCTACCCTGTTCAGTGTGGGTATCTACAAGCGTTACATCAACCGGGCAGCTACGGACAACCGACTGGTTAATATTGGGAAACTTACTTCCGCTATACTGGCGATCGGTGCGATCGCGATCGCACCCTTTGTGGCCAATGCACCCGATGGGCTTTACCAGCTCCTGCAGCAGCTGAACGGGATCTTCTTTATTCCCATGGCCACGGTGATTATCGCCGGATTTTTATTCCCGAGGGTTTCGGCCATCGGAGCCAAGGCCGGGTTGATCTTTGGTCTGCTGTTCTACATCCTGGTGTATATGGTTTTTGCCATCGATCTGCATTTCGTACACGTTTGGGGCATTGAATTTATTCTGAACATTATCGTCATGCACGCCGTGTCTATCGCCTATCCTCCGAAAAAGACATTTTCGATCCAGGATGTCGGAGTGGTGGAAATGACCCAGTGGAAATACGCAAAACCTATGGGAATTGCATTGACTGTTGTTACTATTCTGATTTATATACTATTAGGAAATGTTTAACTGAGTAAAATTTTTCTGCACCTAATTTAAGTGATCGCCCAAGCCGGATCGTTTATGGTACAAACAGAAGAATGGATAGCTTATCAGTTCATCACATTGATCGTTCGCTTAAAACCAAACCATTGATTATGAATTTGCGAATTACATCTCTCCTATGCTTGCTGTTTGCGTTAGTAGGCTTCCAACAGCTTGCCGCACAGACGCCCACCACGATGACCGGCCGCGATGCAACTGCCGGTAATGCCTGGGAGGCCGATCGTACGCCGCCACCGGACGAGATGAACCTGCCGGACATCATGACCACCTTCAGCGGTTACAATATCACGACCGGCACGGACTGGGCGGCCAAAAGACGCCCCGAGATCCTTAATGCTTTCCAGGCCAATGTGTACGGAAGAGTGCCCAAACAGGACTATCAGGTAAAGTTCTCCGTGGATAATATCGATGAAGATGCCCTGGAGGGAAAAGCGATCGGCAAATCGGTAACGGTTATGCTCAGCGCAAACGGTAAAAGCCACAATTTCAACCTGTACCTGCTGGTTCCCAAATCCGATAAGGGCCCCTACCCTACTTTTTTGGGATTGAATTTCTACGGTAATCATACTGTCCATGCCGATTCGGATATTCCTATTAGTTCCAGCTGGACGCCCAATAATTCTCAATTCTGTGTGTTTGATCATCAGGCCGACGAGGTTTCCCGGGGTGTCCGGGCCTACCGCTGGCCGGCCGAGCGCATCATTCAGCGCGGATACGCCCTGGCGGTCGTCTACAGCGGAGATATTGACCCCGATTTTGACGATGGTTTCACGAATGGCGTGCACGCGCTGTTTTCCGGCGAACGCGATAACCAATCCTGGGGTACGATCGGTGCCTGGGCCTGGGGACTCAGTCGGGCGATGGATTACCTGATGCAGGATGAGGACGTTGACCGGAATAAAGTGGCCGTGATGGGCCATTCCCGGCTCGGTAAAGCAGCGCTTTGGGCCGGTGCCCAGGACGAACGCTTTGCACTGGTGATCTCCAATGATTCGGGCTGTGGCGGGGCCGCCATTTCGCGCCGGAAGTCCGGAGAGCGCCTGAAAGATATCAATGGTAATTTCCCCCATTGGTTTGCACGCTCGTTCCGGCAATACAACGGTAAAGAAGAGACCCTGCCCGTAGACCAGCATATGCTGATGTCTCTGGTGGCTCCGCGACCGCTGTACGTGGCCAGTGCCCAACAGGATGACTGGGCCGATCCCTACGGCGAATATCTCTCGCTTTATTTCGCCCAGCCGGCTTATCGTTTATTGGGTTACCGCACCCGACTCGGACTCCAGCACCCCAAAGTCAACGAGCCGGTGAGTAGCGGGCAGCTGGGTTATCATATCCGATCCGGCCGTCACGATGTAACCCGCTATGACTGGGAACGGTATATGGATTTTGCCGATCTTCATTTCCATGCGGAAAAATAATTGATATACGCTGAGGAGGGGGTGCCGACAGTCAATTGCTGATATCGGCACCCCTTTCTTATTCCTGTCTTTCTCCTGTGCTTCTTTATCCGGCTTTCTCCCGCGGACTTTCCTACTTCCTAAAAAAATGGCCATTCTTCCCAACCGCATGAAACAAATTCAGGCGATAAATGCTTTCTATTTGTTTAAAGCCCCGAACGTCGGTGTTTTTAAGCGCTAAATGTATTACCGGAACAATTCGGATCGCTTAGAAAAGCACCTCCACATCCTTCAGCAGCCGCTTACAATCCAGGTACAGTCATTCGTTTGTTGCTCGTGCCGTTGTTAGAATTCAAAATTTGTCGCATTGAAAAGTAGAAACGCCACCGCTATTATTTTTATCCTCGGGGGTGTCAGTATGATCGGCCCGTTCACTACGGACATGTACCTACCGGCATTCTCCGCCATCGCCGAAGGACTCGACACACTCGTTCCCGAAGTGGGCTATTCGCTCAGTAGCTATTTTGCAGGGATCTGTATCGGGCAATTAATCCACGGCCCGCTCATCGACCGCTTTGGTCGCCGGAATCCGCTTCTGATCTTCCTCAGTCTGTACATCATCATGAGTCTGGCCTGTTCCTGGACCAATAGTATTGAGGGACTGATCATTTTTCGCTTTTTTCAGGCTTTCGCCGGAAGTTGCGGGATGGTGGTCAACCGGGCGGTAGTAAGGGACCTCTTTCCTCCGGGAGAAACGGCCAAAGTATTTTCCAAATTGATTCTGGTGATGGGCGTAGCGCCGATCATTGCTCCGACCGTAGGTGGTTTTGTGGTAGAAGACTGGGGCTGGCGGGCCGTATTCTGGGTACTGGCTTCGATCGGTGCCGTCGTGCTGGCCGCCGTAATCTGGTCGCTCCCGGAAAGTAAGGCTCCGGATAAAAGTGTATCCCTTCGCCTCCCGGCGGTAATGCGGAACTATGGAAAAACCCTGGCTAACCCGCTTTTTATCCCTTTCGTCATTGCCGGGGCCATGAATACCGGTGGGCTATTTGCTTATATATCAGGCTCTTCCTACGTTTATATAGACTTGTACGGGTTGGATGTTAAAACCTTTGGCTGGATATTTGGCGGCAATGCCGCCTGCTTCATTCTGGGCAGTCAGATCAATCGTATCTTTTTGAAATACAGCCAGAGCCATAAGGTTGTAATCCCGATGGTGGCTTTCCAGTTACTGAATGGGATCATTCTGGCGTTCATGGTCTATCAGGGAACGATCACCCTGCCGATCATGATCGTGCTGATCGGGTTTTATACCCTTTGTCTGGGCATGGTGGGGCCGAACGCTTTGGCCCTCGCCCTCAGTCCCTTCACGGAAAACGTAGGGGTAGCTTCCGCTGCATTAGGCAGCGTACAAATGGGCATGGGAGCTTTGGCTTCCGCATTGGTCAGTCTCTTCGCCGGCGGATCAGCGCTATCCATGGCGGCCGTAATGGCCGGAGCAACGGCGATCGGTCTGATCGGCTTAATTTTCGGCGTCCGGATGATCCGCAGAACAGAATGGATGGTCGCCGGCACCTAAAAACATGGTTAAATTCATCCTTTGGCCTGCCCGTACAGGCCCGTCCCGGTCAAATAACCATCTAATGAACCTCACTTTACCATTTTTTCGCCATCAAAAACGAATTTTAAAAATGTTCTAACTCCAATTTGTATGAATAGCTCAAGGACCATTTTTCTTTTGTGTCTGCTGGCCAGCATCAGTTGCCAATCTCCCTCCGAAAAGGTAACGGAACAACAGCGACCCAATATTCTGTTCATCATGGCCGATGATCATACCACCCAGGCGATCAGTGCCTACGGCGGTATTTTTGCTGATTACGCCCGAACGGAAAACATTGATCAACTGGCCGAGGAAGGTATGCTGTTCACGAATACTTATTGTACCAACGCCATCTGCTCGCCCAGTCGGGCCACCATCCTGACCGGAAAATACAGCCATAAAAACGGCGTGCGCTGCCTCGGGCAGGATTTTGACGGTTCCCAGACCACCGTACAGGCTTTGATGCAGGCTGGTGGTTACCAGACCGCTATTTTTGGCAAATGGCACCTGCGCTCCCTACCGACCGGTTTTGATGATTATAAGGTTCTGCCGGTACAGGGCCGCTATCAGGATCCCCAATTTCACGAAAAGGGCACAGACAGTCTCATCACCCACCGGGGATGGTCCACGGATGTGATCAGCCAGATGACGATCGATTTTCTGGAGCAGCGCGATCCGGATAAACCTTTCCTGGCTTTTTGCCACTATAAAGCAACCCACGATCCCTGGGCTTCCCGGCCGCCCTACGATACCCTCTGGGAAAATGAGGACCTGCCCGAACCGGCTAATCTGCTCGATGATTACGCTAATCGCTCGGAAGCCGCAAAAAGGACCGGTTTGAAACTGGAGCGCATGAACCAGAGTACCTTCCCGCACCGGCGACTGGAAGGAGTCTCCGACCTGGAGCAACGCCGGTACATCTACCAGCAATACATCAAATCCTTTCTGCGGTGCGGACGGGTATTGGATGATAATGTCGGTAAAGTAATCCAGCACCTGAAGGAAACCGGGCTATACGATAATACCATCATCATCTATACCGCCGACCAGGGCCATTTCCTGGGGGAGCACGGGTATTTCAGCAAACGTTTTATGTACGATGAAGCGATGCGGATGCCCCTGATCATCCGTTATCCGGAATGGATCAATGCCGGTACGAGCAATACCGACCTGGTGATGAACGCCGACTTTGCTCCCACACTCCTGGATATGGCCGGATTGTCCGTCCCCGAAGAGATGCAGGGGCGAAGCTTTTTGGCCAATTTAAAAGGCCGGACTCCGGAAGACTGGCGGACGGCCGTCTATTATCACTACTGGCAGCACCTATTGCACCGGGAAGTTGCCGCCCACTACGGGATACGGACTAAGGACCGCAAATTGATCTTCTATTACGGCTTACCGCTGGGACAGACGGAATTTGATCCTACGCCACCGGAATGGGAGTTTTTTGACCTAGAGGCCGATCCGGCAGAAATGCGGAATGTATACGACGATCCCGCGTACAGCGCAGAGGTCCGGCAGCTGAAACAACTCCTACTCGATCTGCAGGAACAATATGAAGACCGGGGGCAACAATATCCCGAACTGGTACAGGTGGAAAAAGAACACTTCTGGTAAGTGTGCGCTTAGTTATTCTACCAGAGGTGCTAGCGGAAACAATTACAGTGAGTTGCGGGGGACAAAATAGAAAGGATTGATGATATGTGCCTTTTGTTTTTCCAGGATCAGTTGAGCCGCGGTCTCTCCCAGTTTTTTAAAATCCGTAGAGATGACCGTGATCCCATCGAGCAGGATCTCTTTGAGTGGCGTTTCGTTGTAGGAAATGATCCCTACCTCCTCACCGGTCTTTAATCCCAGGGATTTTACCCGTTTGATCAGGGTGATCAGATCGTCCTCCATCAGATTGATAAAGGCATCTTTCGGCTCGATCGGGCTGGAGGAAATGTCGCGTACGATCTCGTAATCAAAGGCGAACTCCGCGCAGAATCGGCGAAAACCGGAAAGGATCTCTTTCGGATGATAGCTGTCTTCCGGAAAGATGATCTTGATCTTGCGGTACTGGCTCAGTTTATCTTTGGCCTCCGTGAGTGCCTGGTAGATATCATTACCAAAATCCTGATAGACCGCGCTGTACTCGCCCTCGATGCCGGGTACCTTTTTGTCCAGCAGGATAAGCTTGTGTTTTGGGATCTGGTTGATCACTTCCACCACATCTTTACCGCCATCCAGAAAGTGGGCGATAATGACAAAATGGGAGTAATCCTTATCGAGGTTTTCCAGGATCCACTGTTTGAACAGGCGGTAGTTGTTGTTGTAAATAAAAAAGTCGATGGATACTTCCTCACCCAGCACCTCCACAAAAGCGTCGTAGATCATCTTTTTGTGTACACTGAGCTTGTTGAAAAGTAAAAAGACCTTGGCCTTGCGCTGAATGTCCGTCCGCTTGACGTAATATCCTTTTCCCGGCACCGATTCGATAATGTCGATCTGTTTCAGATGATCGTAAGCTTTTACGACCGTATCCCGGGAAATATCGAAATCGATCAACAAGCGATTTACCGAGGGAAGTTTTTCTTTCTTTTCCAATACACCGGATTCGATCCCACTGAGGATAGAGTTGATGATCTGGATGTACTTCGGGGTTTTGGAGTGCTCGTTGATCTGAATGTTATGCTTCATGCTGCTGGCTTGGGCAAAGCTGCTAAATGAGAATCGCCGGACCTTGGCCGCCGACTTTCCGGCCTGAAAAGTTAGACCGAAGAAGCCCGGACCAAGGTCCGACTCAGGGTCTATTCTTACATTTCCCGGATCCAAATATTCCGGAAACTGATCGGTTCACTGGGATCTCCGTGGTCCTGCAGACGAATGGAAGCCGGACCGTGGGCTTCGTAATCAGGCAAGCCGATATACATGGTGTTCCCCAGAATGGTCGTATGGTTTTGCACCACTACTCCGTTGAGGATCACTGTGACGGTAGCCCGGGAAAACAGCGAACCGTCTTCCTTAAAACGGGGAGCAGCATAAATTATATCGTAAACATTCCAGGAACCCGGTGCCCGCATTGGGTTTTTCAGCGGCCGGGATTGCTTGTAGATACTCCCCACCTGGCCGTTGGCGTAGGTACGGTTGTTGTAGTTGTCGAGTACCTGTACCTCGTAGCGCTCCTGCAGGAAGATCCCGCTATTGCCTCTCGCCTGACTTTTGCCCGTGATATCCTCGGGAATGCGGAATTCCAGATGCAGTTGGAAATCCTCAAATTCCTTCTTGGTCTTGATGTCACCGGTACCTTTATTCACCGTAAAAGCGCCGTCCGCCACGGTCCACTTCGCATCCGATCCATCGGCGTGCTCCCACTCGGACAGATTCTTGCCGTCAAAAAGTACGATGGCGTCGGACGGAGCCGAAATAAAGGCATTATCCGTTTGTTCGCCCGGAGTGACTACATCAATTTCCGGTTCCCAGAATTCGGTCATCCCCGGTTTCATCGGGAGCGGTTTGGGAACGTCCTGAGCGTAGGCCTGGGAGAAGGCCAGCAGGCAAACTGCCAGCAACAGTGTTGTTTTCTTAATCAGTTGGTAATTCATTGAATGAAATTTTGTGAAGGTGCATCGCTGGGATGCTGTCTTTGTACTTGAAATAAAACAATGTCCGAAATTAACGCATTCCAGACAGAATCCGGTATCTCATCCGGGACGAGAATTCCCCGAATGACCATTGGCAATATAAAGATATCTTCTATTTTAGCGCGATTGACTTTCACTTTTTTAACCAATAGTCACTTTGAGATACCATAAGAAAGACCTGCAAGAATTGAGTATAGGGCTGCTGAAAGCCTGTGGCTTATCCGAATCCAGAGCGATCACCGTTGCCGACACGCTCATCGAATCCGATCTGATGGGGCACACCACCCATGGCCTGGCATTGTTACCGGTTTATTTGAAGGAACTGGAATCCGGAGGCATGGCCAGGTCCGGCGAACCGACCGTCATTCAGGACCACGGAGCCTCCTTTAGCTGGGACGGAAACTATCTGCCCGGTCCCTATCTGGTCCACAAAGCGATCGATCAGGCGGTAGCCCGTACCGCTGAGCACCCGGTCGTCAGCGCCACCATTCAAAAAGCCCATCACATCGGATGTCTGGCGGCTTATCCGGAAAAGGTTACCAGCCAGGGTTTGGTTCTGCTGTTGTCCTGTTCGGATCCGAGAAATGCGACGGTAGCGCCTTACGGAGGCGTAAAGGGGGGATACAGTCCGAACCCCATCGCGGCCGGTTTCCCCACGGACGGTGATCCGATACTGATCGACATCAGCATGTCCGCAACGGCCAATGGTTATATAATTCAGAAGCAAAAATCGGGGGCAAAACTCCCGCATCCCTGGCTGCAGGACGCGCAGGGTGGCGTAACGGATGACCCGGAAGCCTTTTTTGTCGATCCGCCGGCCACTATTCTGCCGTTGGGTAACCAGGATACCGGTTACAAAGGATTTGCACTGGGTATTCTGGTCGAAGCACTGACCAATGCTCTGGGAGGTTTCGGCCGGTCCAGTAAACCGGACAACTGGGGTGGTTCTGTTTTCTTGCAGGTGATCAATCCGGCAGCATTCGGCGGCCTGGATTATTTTAAGCAGGAAATGAGTTTTTTCCGGGATAATGCCCTGGCTACTCCCGCTCCTCCGGGTGCACCACCGGTACGGATGCCCGGTCAACGCGGACTACAACTGCGTGCTGAACAGTTGCGTAGTGGGGTGGAATTATATTCCGGTATACTCCCGGCGATTGCACCTTATGCTGGGAAGTATGGTCTGGAGATGCCGCTGCCGGTAGTGGTTTGACGGTGATTTGGAGACCGGGAGACTTTGAGACCAGGAGATTGGGAGAAGTCACCCCTTCTCCTTGTCTCCTGGTCTCCTCGTCACCTGGTCCTCTCGTCTCGCTCAGTTAGTTCACGATATTGTGGATCTTCAGCTTTTTGTATTCATCCAGGGATAAATTCACGTAGCCTTTCTCGTTCGCGCGACGGATAAATTGAGGCGTCACGTGGTGAATGGAAAGTGCTACCAACTCGTCCATTGGCACGCTCTTGTAGCCCAGCTCATTCAGGCCTTTTATCAAGCTGACATCTACATTATGAATACTGGCCTTGATGATCATATCGGCCGTCAGATCACTATAACCTAACGCTTTCAGGGAACGCAGGAATTCCGGACTGGTATGGTGAATGGACATGCGGGTGATGTCTTCCAGCGAAATATTACTCAGCCCAGCTTCCTGAACGGCCTCTACCAGGTCCATATCTACGTGGTGGATGCTTACTCGTACCATTTGTTCGGCGGAAATATCGGTAAAGCCGGCCTGTACCATCCGTTTGATCATATTGGGATCGACGTGATGAATACCGAATTTGATCAGATCTTCAAAGCGGATCTCTTTCAGCCCGGAATCGTAAACGGCCTGGATGTAGTCCGGCTGTATGTTGTGGATCTTTCCCCGTACCAGGTCGTCCACATCCAGATCATTCATCCCGAGATCAGCCAGTTTGCGGATGTAATCACTACTCACGTGGTGGATCTTCATTTTTACCAGACCATCCAGCGGGATCTGATCAATGCCATAGGCTTTTACGGCGGGCAGGAAATCCTGCAGGTAGGCATAATCCAGATTATGGATGCCCAAGCGTACAATATCTTCAATATTTGGTTGATCGTATCCGTTTTGGCTCAGATAATTGATGTATTCCCGGCCAACATTGCCCATAAACAGGAGTACCATCTGTTTATCACGGATCGATCCCGTCGTTTCTTTTTCAAGGAATTTTACAAAGGCTTCATCCGGCAGGAAAACGAAATTGCCGTGGCCTTTCCGATCCCCGAAGGTGCCGTCAAGCTGCATGGTGCCGGCTTCCCGGGTGATACGGACCGTGGCCTGGTGGCCATCGGTGGGTACCCGGTCGTATTCACTGGCCTGGAAACATTCATCCATCTGCCAGTTGCTGTTGCCGGTTGGTGTTACCCGGAATTCCACGCACCACTGATCTCCGTTCCAACTGGATTTCCACTTGCCGTCGACCTCCTTGGCCTGGGTAATGGTTGTTGCGATACCAGGATCCGTATTCGTTTCATAGGTTCCGGCATTCAGGAAAGTGAAAGCGAGAACCGGTAAAAAGAGTAAGAGGTAATTCAAGCGTCGATTGATGTATTTCAGGTAGGACATAAAATGGTTTTGTGATGATGAGCGAATACTTTTTACATCACCAATTCCATGCCAGACTATAATCCACTGAAATACAGCACCTTAAAACCAACGGGATTTCTCAAAATTGTGCGCATTCGGACAATGTCGTCCGCAAATGAACACCTGGCGGAGAAAGTAACTTTCGGAACCCCGGCCGAAAGCATTAATTATTGTGTGTCAGACATTTAGCATTTGGAATATTTCTGCTGGCGTACTTCCTTAATCCCCCAGTGTTACCATTGCTTTAATCACCCCGTTTTCGGGCTCGAGCCATCCGTTGAAATGATCGATCATCCGGTCAAAAGGAGCACGATGAGTAATGTAAGAATCCACGGGAAAATTCTTTTCGTACAGCACATCGATCACCTGATGAAAATCCGTGAAAGTTGCATTACGGCTGCACAGGATGGAGGCTTCCCGGGCGTGGATAAAGGGATGATTGAACTGCAGGTCCCCCTTGAACAAACCAACCAGAATATACTGTCCGCCGTGGGCCAGGTACTGGACACCACTCTCCATGGCCGTTTTGTTACCGGTGGCGTCAAATACGGCAGTGGCCAGATCGCCGTTCGTCAGATCTTTCACCTGCTCCAGTGGGTCTTCCAGGGCATTGATCGTGTATTCGATGCCGATGGATTCCCGGGCGTAGGCCAGACGGTCCGCATTGACATCAATTGCGATGACTTTGTTGCCAAGTACCTGAGCCAGTTTCATAATGCCCAATCCAATCGGTCCGCAACCGATCACGACGATCGTCTCCTTGTCCAATATTTTTGCACGGAACAGAGCGTGGGCACCGATAGCCAGGGGCTCGATGATGGCGGCTTCGTCCAGGCTCAGGTCATTCACGGGGATCAACAGCTCTGCCGGTACGCTGATCTGCTCCTGCATGCCTCCATCGGTATGTACGCCGAGGACTTTCAGTTTGGCACAACAGTTGGGCTTGTTATTCCGACAGGGAAGGCACTCCCCACAGTTGACGTAAGGCACCACCACTACCCTATCCCCTTCCTTCACGGTTGCCGATATGGAATTAACGGTATTGACCACACCTGATAATTCGTGCCCTAAGATGCGCGGATAGGTAAAAAAAGGCTGATTGCCTTTAAAAGCGTGCAGGTCCGTCCCGCAGATGCCGATGCGTTTGATATCCACCAGCACCTCCCCTTCCCTGGCTACGGGTGGTTCCTTTTCCCCTAAGCGGAATTGTCCGGGTTGTTCGCAAACTATATACTTCATGTTTATTTTAAGTTCTTTTTATTAATGAGATTTTTTTAACTGAGTAAAATTACACCCTAAAAATAAATTAGATTGTTTGCCATGTTCTAGTTATCATCAAAAAATGACTTTAATATAAGGTTGCCGGGATTTGGTCCGGTATCCCTACCCTACCGGATCGCCGGTTAAAGTATTTTGGTCAAGTTGACGCTGATCTAAAACCTGACAGCAAAATAAAGCGTTCAATAGCAAATGTATTGATTTCCTGGTTTCGTCAGGAATACTTAAATCATTTCCTGCACGATAAAAACCATTTCTATTTATTCCTGCATTTTTATATTGGGAAATACAATAGAAAGAAAATTTTAGCTGAGTAAAATATAATTACAAAAGACTAAATATATGGAATACAGAACATTGGGCAGAACCGGCTTCGTCATCTCTGAAGTCAGCCTTGGCACCTGGCAGGTAGGCGGTAAATGGGGCGCTAAATTCGACCATAAGCTAGCTGATAGCATTTTGAATACCGCTGTAGACAACGGTGTTAACTTCATCGATACCGCGGATGTTTACGGTGATGGAGAAAGCGAAAAAGCAGTAGGTAAACTCGTAAGATCCCACGCTGATAAGATCTATGTAGCTTCCAAATGCGGCCGGAAGATCTCGCCGCACATCAATGAGAATTACACCCCGGAAGCCTTACGCGGTTACGTAGAGGCCAGTCTGAAAAATATGGGCCTGGAGCAGATCGATCTCATCCAGTTGCACTGTCCACCCACGGAAGTGTATTACCGGCCGGAGATATTTGCCGAATTTGACAAAATGATCCAGGAAGGGAAGATCTCCAAGCTGGGCGTCAGCGTGGAAAAAGTAGAAGAAGCCCTGAAGGCCATAGAATATTCCAACGTCGATACGGTACAGATCATTTTCAATATGTTCCGGCAGCGTCCCGATGGGCTGTTCTTCCAGCAGGCAGCAGAAAAAAATATCGGGATCATCGCCCGGGTGCCACTGGCCAGCGGCCTACTGAGCGGAAAATTCAGTCGGGATACGACTTTCCTGGAAGACGATCACCGTACCTTCAACCGCGACGGAGCAGCCTTTGATAAAGGTGAAACCTTTTCGGGAGTAGACTATGACCTGGGACTGGAAGCCGTGGAAGAGATCCGACATATCTTTCCGGACCAAAACCTCGCCCAGATCGCCATCAAATGGGTTTTGATGCACCCGGAAGTCAGTTGCGTGATCCCCGGCGCTTCCCGCCCCGAGCAGGTAGACGATAATCTGGCTACTATTGGTCTGCCGCCGCTGACCGACGAGCAGATGGCCGCGGTGAAAAAGATCTACGACCATAAGATCAAAGCGGAAGTACACCAGCTTTGGTAGGTCATAAAAAATGAGCGGTGAGCAAGGCGCATATCTGCACTATCCTGCTCACCGCTCAACCTATTTTAATGGCCACTTTCTTGCTCTCCCTCCAAGGGCCAGCCCGCTCGATGTGCAGCCCGCAGGATCAGCAGGAAGGGAATCCACCAGATGAGGTCATTGGTGATCAATGTATAACCGAACGCCCCCGGCACCTTGCCCTGCCAGTAATTGAGGAGAAAGCCGATGGGACCGAATATTTTTCCCAGAAAACCCACCGCTACGATCGGCCAGTGCCGGATCGGCGCCACACTGGCCCACCAATATCCCAAACCATAGACTCCGATCACCATGCCCATTCCCTGCCAGATCATCGGATGACGGGGCAATTCCATTCCGGTGAAATAGAAAAAATCATTCGGGAAAAGTACCGCCCAGGTTCCCCAGGCGATATTGTAGACGGCCGCTAATCGCAAAGTCGTCTGCATCCACGGTTGAGCCAGTTGTCGTTCCATAGAGGCCTAACAAAAAAGCCTGTGCTTTGTTGCCGCCTGGAGTTTCCCGTCCATCATATGTCGCGCAGACACTCTTTCGGGTCGACGTGGGCCGAACGGAACGCCTGCGATCCTACCGTCAGCCAGGAAATGAACAATACCAAACTACCCGCCAGCAGGAAGTACCAGATGGTAAGATCGATTCGGAAGGCAAAGCGATTGAGCCATTGCCCCGTGATATAATATGCTACCGGCAGGCCAATCAGAATGGCAACCAGCACCAAGCGGGTAAAATCCCGGGTGAGCAGCGTGACGATATTGGCTACGCTCGCCCCCAATACTTTGCGGATGCCGATCTCCTTCTTCTTGCGGTCGGCCGTAAAGGCCGCCAGCCCGAACAGGCCCAGACAGGAGATAAGGATCGCAAAACCGGCAAAATACTTGGACAGGGAAGCGACCCTTTGTTCGGCCGCGTACTGCAGTGCGTACTGCTCGTCCGAAAACTCAAAATTGAAGGCAAAACCAGGATTGTAGGCTTCGTAGAACTCCTGAAGATTTCCGATTGCTTCCTGGGTTCTTCCGGCTTCCAGACGGGCCATGACCATCCAGGTATTTTCCTCGTCCAATACAAAAAACAGGGGTTTAACTTCCTCGTGGAGGGATTGAAAATGAAAATCTTTTACCACGCCGATGATCTCCCGGTCGTACCGGCCCCACAAACGGATCTTCTGGCCGATGGGGTCTTCCAGGTTCATCACTTTTATCGCGGCTTCGTTGAAGATGATCTTGCTCGTATCCGCACCGAATTCGCGGGAGAAAGTACGACCGTCTTGCATTTCCACATCAATGGTTTCCAGCAGATCGTAATTCACCCGCACGTTCTCAAAGAGGATCCGAGTCTCGGGGTCCTTACCGGGCCAGTCCAGTCCGCTGGTATTATTCTGCCGCCCGATCAGATCGTGGCCGATGCTCGAAATGCTGGCCACTCCCGGCAGATTCCCGGCTTCGGCCAGGAAGGCTTCGGCCTGTTCCTCGACCCGTCCGTTCATAGAGAAATAAATGAGGTTGTCTTTATCGTATCCGAGGTTTTTACTTTGCACATATTTGATCTGCTGGTATACGACCGATACCGCAACGATGAGGATAACGGAAAGGGTAAACTGAAAGATCACCAGTCCGCGACGGGCCCAGAGTTCGCCCAGGGAGGTTTTGATCTCCCCTTTTAATACGGCTACCGGTTTGAAAGAAGAAAGGTACAGCGCCGGATAGCTGCCGGCCAACAGACCGGTAATGAACATGATGCCCAGAAAACCCAGGCCCATTTCCGGACTAAAACGCAGACTGATCTCTTTATCGGTGATCAGATTGAATTGCGGCAGCACCAGGAATACCAGCAGAATGGCGACCACAAAGGCCGCAAAAGCGATCAGAGTGGATTCCGTCAGGTATTGCCAGATCAGGGAGGCCTTACCCGCTCCTACCGCTTTTTTCACACCAACTTCCTTGGCCCGCAAAGAAGCCCGGGCCGTCGAAAGGTTCATAAAGTTAATACAGGCAATGATCAGAATAAAGGCCGCGATGATGGAGAATAAACGTACGTAGTCGATCCGGCCACCTACCAGTTTGCCGCTTTCGTAACGTCCGTAGAGATAACTCTCGGAAAAGGGCTTCAGGAATAAAGTGACGTTGCTGTCTTCATTTCGCTGTTTTACGAAGTCGGCGATCTTGGCTTCCACTGCCGCTGCATCGGCACCTTCCGTCAGGATCACTTTGGTACTGGGACCATTGCTGTCCCAACTCCGGAGCCAGGAATTGCCCTCTTCATTCTTGAACTTTTCGAAATTGAGGATCAGATCGAAATCATACGAAGAATTGTTGGGGGTATCCTCGAAAATACCGGATACCTGGTAGACTTCTTCGTGATTGATTTCCAGTGACTGCCCCACTGCATCCGTAGCCGATCCGAACAGGTTTTCGGCCGTACTCCGGGAAAGAACGATGGCATTGAGGTCGCGCAGTACCGATTCGGGTTGTCCCTGTAACAATTCAAAGCTGAACATTTTGAAAAAATCGCTGCCGGCGTGATAACCTTTTGCCTGAATATTGGTTTCTCCTACTGAGAGCGTATAGGTATTATTCCAGGTAATCGTGGCCGCGTATTCAATTTCCGGAACTTCTTCCTTTAAGGTTTCGGCCAGCATTCCGGGAGTGGAGTTGGTCGTCATAACACTTTCTGCATATTGCTGGTGTTCCATGACGTTGTAGAGGCGATCCTCCTGAGCGTGGAATTTATCCATACTCAGTTCGTCGTTCACCCAAAGTACGATCAATAAAGTACAGGCCAATCCGGTAGAGAGGCCGATTAAATTGATGAAGAATGAACTTTTGTGACGACGGAAATTGCGTAGTGTGAGTTTTAAGGTGTGTGAATTCATGTCGGGTGGTCTGATTTTTTATCCATTATACTTTCACAAAGACTCCCGCTGCTAAAAAAAGTTGCAATCCGGACTGAAATTCCCGGTAACGTATTTTATCTTAATTAATTCTAGTCGATACTTGAATTGTAGAGAGAAGATGGTAGAGAGTGGAGAGACTGAGACTGGGAGAATAGTGCTAAATCGCTCATTTTAACGATTTGCAGTCCCACTACCCTCTTCTCTATACTTTCTACTAAGTTGCATGGCAATTTGAATTATTCATTAGCTTACGAACATATTTAATCCAATTACCTACAAAAAGAAAAACTATGCTTTACTCCTACCCTATCCGAATATTTCTTTTGCTGACGGTTTTCCTGGTTGGCGAATCCTGCGCCCGCAACGCCACTAAAGGGACCGTCAACATCAATATGGATGACCCCATGCCTACGGGCGCCTGGAGCCGACAATTTAGCGAGGGCGGGAAAGACCTGACGGAGATCCTGCTGATCGCGGACGGCTATTATTCTCTCACCCGTCACGAGCAGGAAAATGGTGCCTTTATCTGGACCAAAGGAGGTTACTACACCAAATCGGGAATGTTCCTCCGGGGCTATCTCGAATTCCACTCCGCCGATCAGGGCAAGGTCGGGGAACTGGAAGAATGGAAACTCGAACCCAAGGGCAAGGAACTGGCGCTGAGCCTGGCCGGAAATACCAGTACCTGGCAGTCTATCGATGTTGGAGAAAAAACGCCTCTCACCGGCGCTTGGCTGTTTGCCGGCCGCGAACGCGACGGGGAAGTACAGCGAAGAGATACCAACCAGCCACGAAAAACCATGAAACTGCTAAGCGGTACCCGCTTTCAGTGGATCGCTTACAATACGGAAAGCGGCGAGTTTTTCGGAAGTGGTGGTGGAGAATATACCGCCGAGGATGGCGCCTACGTGGAAAAGATCCGTTTTTTCTCGCGTGACGACAATCGGGTAGGTGCAGAATTACCGTTCGATTTCAGCCGTCAGGACGAAGAGTGGCACCACAGTGGCAAAAGCAGTTCCGGACAACCGATGTACGAGATCTGGGCGACCCGGACGCAATAAAAATTCAGCAATTGACCGGGAAGTAGGGTGTTCTATTCCAGTGCCTGTTCCGTGCGGCTCGATAATACCCCCATTTGGAACAGACTGTCGATGAAGACCTTACTTCCCGCCTTGTTGAGGTGTTGAAAATCGGCAAATAGATGAAAATCATCGACCGTGTTGGAGAAATTATGAACGGGTAAGCCGGTAGCCTGTTCGATGGTACTAATATAAGTTTCCAGATTGGACATTTTGGCCAAAAATGCGGGGAAATAGGGCCCCAGCACCAATTGTACCTCACTGCCCTGCTGCTGGCAATACCGGACCAGATCCGCCAGTATTTCCGGTGCTTCTTCGGGGTAGTAGATGATGAACTCGTAGTCCTCAGCAACTGACCGGGACTCTTTCTCACTCAGGTTCCGTTCCACCACCCATCCTTCATCCGATCGGTTTTGATAGTAAAGCGCTCGCTGGAAGATCTCACTATTGTAACGGAATAGATGACTCAGGCCCAAACCGCCCCTGATCTGGGGATCGGCCAATCTGATCAGACTGTCTATACGTTGGGAATACGGCAGATAGGGACTAAAATTCATAATGAGCTGATCGTCAAATCGATCGCACAGGCTCACATCGATCACGATCTTTTCCGGTGCCGGGTAATGATCGTAATAATCACGGACAAGGCCGGCGGCCAGATTGATCGGAAGTCCGTTATAGCTTAAATTCAGGGTAGCCAGTTGCGTCTTTTCTTCGATGTAGGGCTGATAAAACGCCAGGCCGCGCGAGTTGCCGAGGAGCAGTAGATCCGCTTCGGCCCTGCCCGTATAAAGGCGTGAGTACCGAAACTCACTTCCTTCGATCACCTGCCTCAACAAATAGCCGCCCAGGCGGTCACCCGCCAGAACCAGTAGAATAAATCCAGCTATCCAGAGAAATTGTTTCATGCTGAGGCGTAATCGGTATTTGATCTCAAAAGGTTCGGCCTTCCGAAATTGGGTTAAACTAAAATTGGAAATATATAAATGCATTCGCTCCGAAAGTACCAAAAAGGGCGATCAGCCACAGAAGGGCACCAAAAGAGAACGCTCGGAAAACGGGTTGATATATAATCCGACGCCGGTAATCCAACTGAAAACTGGAAACTTCCACCAGCAACAGGATCCCGATCAGAAATCCACCCTGCAGTACCGCAAATTTGTTGATCACATTGCTCCAGCTGAATCCTTCCAGTGAGGCCATCCGTTCGAGGATAATGAGCGCCCGGTCGAAACTGGTACTCCGGAAAAAGATCCAGGCCAGACAGGTCAGCGAAAATACGATCAGGATATTCAATCCGCCGTACAGTACTTTCGGGGTCCGTAATCTGGCGTGTAACTTTTGCCAGGCCGGACTGAGCATCCGCTGCAGTATCAAATAAAGACCGTGGAGGAATCCCCAGAAAACAAAGGTCCATCCCGCGCCGTGCCAGAGGCCTCCGAGTAACATGGTGATCATCAGATTTCGGAGTGTTTTCCAGTATCCTTTGCGATTCCCCCCCAGAGAGATGTAAAGGTAATCCCGCAGCCAACTGGACAGCGTAATGTGCCAGCGCGTCCAGAATTCACTAAAATCCTGGGAAAAATAAGGCGTGCGAAAATTAACGGGGAAGCGATAGCCCATTGTCCGGGCCAATCCGATAGCAATGTCCGAATATCCGCTAAAATCACAGTAGATCTGCACGGCGTAGAAAAACACTCCGATGAATAAATGGAGCGAGCCATAATGGTGAGGAGAACCAAAACTTTGGTCCACGAAGAGCGCCAGCGTATCGGCGATGGCCACTTTCTTGAAAAATCCCCACAGCATTTGCGCCAGTCCCAGGTATAAATTATCCCAGTTGAAAGCGTGATCCCGGCGCAACTGCGGCAAAAAGGTCTTGGCCCGCACGATTGGCCCGGCAACAAGTTGCGGAAAAAAGGAAATATAGGTAGCGAAGCGCAGGAAACTGGGCTCCGGTTCGAGATCTCTGCGGTAGATATCGATGGTATAACTCATCGATTGAAAGGTATAAAAGGAAATGCCGACGGGTAGAATAATGTGCATGGTATTCCAGGATAGCTGCCAGCCAAACACGGACACGGCCTCCTGCAAAGAATCGGCAAAGAAATTGAAGTATTTGAAAAAGGCGAGTACTCCGAGATTTATGGCTACGCTCAGCCAAAGCAATTTTTTGCGCTGATCTTCTTCCGTTTCTATGGCCATTTTGGCTCCGATCGTGAAGTCGATCAAAGTAGAAAAGATGATCAGTCCGAGAAAACGCCAGTCCCACCAACCGTAAAAGAAATAACTGGCGGCCAGGCACCACCAGAGCCGGCTCTTCCCCTTCAGTGCGAAGTAGAGGGGTAAGAACAACATCAGAAAGATTAAAAACGGCAGACTGTTAAAAACCATTGAGGGTCTAATTATTGTGTACCTCAGGCGTAAAGGTCGGCAAATTAGCGCAGATATTTTTCGACCTCAGCGGCCCAAATTTTGTAGGCTGGTCCATTCAGATGGACCCCATCCTCGGTATAAGCTGCATTTAGCTGGCCGGAGGGATCACACAGCAAAGGTCTGAGATCAATGAATGGGATCGACCGATCCCGGGCTAATTGCTCGATTGCCTCATTTACTACCTGTACATCCTCATTGTTAATGAATGTATTCCTTACCTGGTTATTTACGGGTAAAACGCTTTTAAGATGCAATTGACAGCCAGGAATTTCTTTTTGCAGGCGATCCACCAGTTTCCGGTACTTATTCGAGACGGAAACCGGATCGTCAAAAAGCAGATCATTGATCCCGATCATCAGGAATAACTGATCCGGTTCCAGCCGAATGATGTCCTCCAGCCGATCGAGCACACCGTTGATCCGGTCCCCGGGAATGCCCCGGTTTTTGATCTTCGGATTACCGAGCAATTCGGCCCAGTCGCAATAGGCCGTCAGGCTGTTTCCCAAAAAAACAATACTTGCCGTATCCGACTGCATAATTTCGTAAAGTGATTTTCGATGTTCGTATTCGGCCGCTACGCCCCTCTGTTCCAGGCGATAACGAAAGAAATTCCAGCCGCCCAGGCGGTAGATGACGTAACCGGCCGCCATTAGCCCGATCCCGTTCAGGGCCAGAGACAGCCACAACAGATACTTTCGCTTCATTACAGCAAAGAAATGAATATATCTCCAGTGCGGGATATTTTTGGGTATAATATTATCAAAAGCGGGAAATGCAGATAGACGTGGACCTGAGGGCCCTACCAGGGTGACTTCAGTTGTCGAACCAACAGTTCTTAGACCGGCAGACGGCGCTTACCGGACTGCCACGATAGAAGTATCCGGGCTTTGATCAGGCCGGACGTTCAACATCGTCCAGAGTGACCATTTTCCGGTGCTCGGTATGCTTGAAATTTTTATTGGGATCCTTGATCTTGGCCAGGGCCTTCAGCTGTCGCCAGGCAAAGGCGGGCAAACGCCAGAAGACCTGCTGCACCGAGCGGGGAGCATTGTCCAGATAAAGGCTCAAAGGAATATTCCCGATGAAGACGATCCCCCCGATCAGCATCATCAGGAATACCGGCAGGTAAAAGATCAGTCCCAGTAGTCCCAGAACACCCGCCAGCAGCAGTTGGATAAACAGTGGCGGCGCAATGGTAACCAGGCCGAACCAGAATTGATTGAAGCTCAGTCGGGTCAGTCCCCGTCTCAGCAAGCCGATGGCATTGGGCATATTTTGGAAGTAGGAATACAACCAGCGGCTACGCTGGGTCTCGACGGCAGCACCGTCGGAGACTTTCTCGTCGTACACTACCGCTTCCGGAGCGTAGGCGATCCGGAGATCCTGCCGCAACAGGTGGTTTTGCAGGATCTTGTCCTCCTGGAGCATCTTCTTCCAGAGGTGTTGCCCATCCTGGATCTCCGGGCTATTCAGATATCCGAGATAGGCCTCCCGTTCGACGGACATCCCGGAACCTGAGATGACCGAAGAGGAACCCAGCCGGAACGGAAGTGCCCGGTCGGTATAGTTCTTGTAAAATTCTCCGGCGGCATCGGCCCGGGCGTAAAAGGTATCCAGATTTTTGGCCGTGCGCTGACCCTGCACTGCCGGATAACCCAAAGTGATATACCGGTTGATCCAGCGGAGGTAATCGGGTGCTGCGAGATTATCCGCATCAAAGATCACAATGTGATCGTAGGTGTGCTGAAAACGCTCCGTAGCGTGAATTATAGACTTTGCTTTCAGGTTGAGCGGCGTTTCCGGCCAAATCACAGTGAGCCGTTCGTCTTCCACCGGAAAGGTGGCCGGTTCGCAATTATCCGCTACCAGATACACCCGGAAATTGCCCGGGTAATCCTGCTTCAACAGCGATCTTACCAGAGGCACACTGATCTCCCAGTTCCGGTAGGCGGTAATAATGATCCCGAACGAGCGGAAGTCATCCGTGCGTTCGGGAGTTTTCGGCCTGACCATCCGGCTCAGCAATACTTCCAGGAATGGGAATAATAAAAAGAATAATACAACAACTGCTGGTATCAATAATACAATCACAGGTCCTTACTTATACATTTTCGTGTTGCAACATAGCGGGAACGGTCCGGAGAACGATCTTCATATCAAACCAAAAGCTGGATTTCCGGGAGTATTCAATATCGAGACTGATGCGTTCGGCTACCGACATATCATCCTTACCTCTTTTGGTCACCTGCCAGAGACCGGTAATCCCGGCGGGTGCAGAGAACCTTTCGGCGGTATCTTCCTTGCACAGTTGTTCTGCTTCGTACAGCGGCAGCGGCCGGTTGCCAACCAGAGACATATCTCCCATCAGTACATTGACCAGCTGGGGCAGCTCATCCAGGCTCGTTTTACGAATGATGCGGCCAACCCGGGTGATCCGCGGATCGTTCTTGATCTTAACGAAAGCGGCTCCCTCTTCGCCGTACTGATTCAGTTTTTTGAGCTCTTCCAGTCTTTGATCGGCGTCCATGTACATAGAGCGGAATTTGAGGAAATCAAAAACCCGGTAATGCTGGCCGGCACGCTTGGAGCGATAAATGATGGGCCCTTTAGACTCCAGCTTGATCAGCAGGGCTACCAGCAGGCAGATCGGAGCGCTCAGCAAAAGTAAGGAGGACGAAGCGACGATGTCAAACAGCCGTTTGCCCCGTTGCCAGAAAGTCTTTTTCATTTCCAGGTCAGCCTTCGGTGAAGGCCGGTCAAGTTGGCTGCGTACCCGCTGCAACTGTCGGCCACGGGCGATCAGCGCTCCCCAGTCCTCGTCGCTGCGGTACCAGTCATCGATACCTGCGGATAAAGCTCTGCGGAAATCCATGTTATCCGGACAATTAAGCAAAATTACGGGTACATACTGCAGAGCCGGGTCTTTTCTAAACTTTCTAACCCAGTTGAATTGATCATCCACTACCTTCCGGTAATCGGCAAAAACCATCATCGGGATATTGCGCTGTTTGAAGCGCAACCAGCGATCAGCCTCGGGAAGCTGATTTAGATGATTCCAGGAAAAACTGTACTTGGATTTTGGAGAAAGTTTAGCGGACTCCGTAGCAGAGAGCCCGATCGTCAAAATATTTCCTTTGGTTATATTACGACTTTTAGCGGGGTGAAATTGATTCATAGGATATCTGGTATTTTGTTGTAAGATGGTTCGGAGTAGTTCGAAATAATAGTTTAACCAGAGGGATTACGGCAGATGTTCAGTTCGCCGCAAAATTTTATCAGTATACGCTAAAATCTTTTCCGGATTGAAGGGTTTTCCGATCAGGTGGTGCCCCGAAGATGGACTGCCTCCCCTACCATTCGATAAGAGTGGATCGTTACCCAGCAGAACCAGTGGTATGTGTTTGAAGAAGCGATTCTGTTGCAGTTCGAATAACAGTTCCTGAATTTCGATCTGGTCCCGGTTGTAATCGAGTATGATCAGATCAGGTAAATTCCCCTGAAACAGATAAGTAAAAGTAGTGGCAGGATCCGTTTTGACAGACACCTGGTATTTCCCCCTCAAGGCTTCCATTATTATGGCACCGAGACTAGGGTTCTGCTCCACTACTAGGATCGTGGACATAGATGGTTGGTACATACTGTATTAAATATGTATTAGAACATAAAAAAATAATACAACTCGCGGGGGGGATACGGAGAAGTAGATAAATGCCTTAGTGGAATTCCATAAAGCTGACCGGGAATACTTCCATGGAAATACACCACATAATGGTCTTAAAAAATTTTTGTGCTGGGTACTCTAAAAGTGGGATAGACTGATCTTAAGGTAAGGGCAAATATATTTGTTTCACGTCTTGCGGAGTTGGGACTGCGTGCTCAAATAAGAATTGAATTATTAAGATATTTGCCTGGAGCTTGTTTAGTGTTTATTGCCGACGTAAAAATACAAAAACTGGAGGTTCGTTAAAATTAATTCACTCTTTTTTTAATTTTAAATAAGTGAGCTGCCTATTTTGTGCCCTTATCTAACATCTGAATTTCCTCAGCCCCTTATTTGTTCGTTTTTTTAACATATATTTTAAAAGATCACATGAAAGTAATCTTTTGGGTCAGCCTATTTCTACTGTTTTATACCTATTTGGGCTATGGAATGTTGCTTTTTTTCCTAGTTAAATTTAAGGGAAAGCGAAAAATCCCCGCTCCGGCACCGGATTCGGAGGTGCCAAAAGTCACGTTTTTGGTGGCCGCTTACAATGAAAGTCACTGGATAAAAGAGAAGTTTCGGAACTCTCTGGAGCTCGATTATCCCGCCGAAAAACTGGAATTATTATTCGTTACCGATGGCTCTGATGACGATACGCCCGATCAGTTGCGGGCCCTCAGTCAGGATACGTCCATTCGGGTACTGGTAGAACACCAGCCCGAACGCCGGGGTAAAATTGCCGCCGTTCACCGCGTAATGCCTAAAGTAAATTCACCTATCGTTATTTACTCCGATGCCAACACGCTGCTCAACACCCAGGCCATACGCAATATCGTACGCCACTATCAGGTGCCGGAGGTAGGTGCGGTAGCCGGAGAAAAACGTATTCTACAGGAAGAAAAAGAAGAAGCGAGCAGTTCGGGAGAAGGTTTTTACTGGAAATATGAATCCCAGCTAAAAAAATGGGATGCCCAGCTCTATTCCGTGGTAGGTGCCGCCGGGGAGCTTTTTTCCATTCGTACGGACCTCTACGAAAATATTCCTAACGATACCATCATCGAAGATTTTTATCTCACCCTACGTATCGCCCAAAAGGGATACCGGGTCCAGTACGAGGATCAGGCCTACGCCATGGAAACGGCCTCAGCTTCGGTAAAAGAAGAACTGAAACGCAAAATAAGGATTGCCGCCGGCGGGCTACAGGCCATTTACCGGCTGGCTCCCCTGCTGAACATCTTTCGGTACGGCTGGCTGAGTTTTCAGTACATATCGCACCGTGTGCTCCGCTGGACCCTCGCCCCGCTGGCTCTGATCACTTTGTTTATCAGTAATCTTGCGCTGCTGAGCACCGGCTCGCTTTTCTATCAGATCACACTGGCGGGGCAGGTGCTGTTCTACCTGGCCGCACTGCTGGGCTGGTTGCTGGAAAAAAGAAAACTGCGCAGTAAGGCACTGTTCATCCCCTACTATTTCTGCATCATGAATTATGCCGTATACAGAGGGTTGTTTCGGATCCTGGGTGGCCGGCAAAGTGTGCTGTGGGAACGGGCGCAGCGGAAGGTGTGAGAGTGAGGGACAGGTGAGAGGAGGCAGGTGTCAGGTGAGAGGCGCGAGCTGTGAGGTGTCAGGTGCGAGATATCAGCGTTAATGATCCTGACACCTTCGCCCCTGACACCTGTCACCTCACGCCTGACACCTCGCACCTAAACACCTAAAACGCTTCCACCCCATTCACCGTCGTATACTTAAAGCTCAGTTTACGGTCCGGATAAATGTGTTTGAAAGCAGATTGTACCATCAGCGTCGCCTCGTGGAAACCGCAAAGAATGAGTTTCAGCTTGCCGGGATACGTGTTGATGTCACCGATAGCGTACACCCCCGGTACATTGGTGCTGTAGTCGAAGGTATCCACCTCGATGGCGTTCTTTTGGATATTCAGCCCCCAGTCTGCGATTGGACCCAGTTTGGGCGACAGACCGAAGAGCGGAATAAAATGATCCGTAGAACGAGTGATATTTCCTTCCGTTTTGTGCTTGATCAGCACATCGGTCAGTTTGCCGTTTCCGTTCAAGCCGACGGCCTGCGCGTTGGTCAGCAGGGAGATCCGGCCCTGATTAGCCAGGTCGATCACCTTCTCTACGGAATCCAGCGCACCGCGGAATTCCTGACGGCGGTGGATCAGAGTTACTTCACTGGCAACATCGGCCAGGAAAATGGTCCAGTCCAGAGCCGAGTCTCCACCACCGGCGATCACCACCCGCTTATCGCGGTATACTTCCGGATCTTTGATGATGTACTCCACGCCCTTATCCTCGAAATTCTCAAGATTGGCAATGGGTGGTTTACGCGGCTCAAAACATCCCAGTCCGCCGGCAATGGCGATCACAGAAGCTTTGTGTTTGGTACCTTTATTCGTAGTCAGAATAAATTTATCGTCCTCGGTCTTTTCGATCTGTTCAGCACGCTCGCCCAGGGTAAAGCCAGGGTTGAAAGGAGCGATCTGTTCCATCAGGCGGTCAACCAGGTCCCCGGCCAGAATGGAAGGGTAACCAGGGATGTCATAAATTGGTTTTTTGGGGTAGATCTCACTCAGCTGTCCACCTGCCTGTGGAAGCGAATCTACTAGATGACAACGCAATTTGACCAGCCCCGCTTCGAACACCGTAAAAAGCCCAACCGGCCCGGCGCCAACGATAAGGATATCCGTTTCAATCATGGTATTAACTTTCAAATGTAGATGGTGAAACTCTGCCCGAAGCGCGACCCGCCCTCCGGAGAAGTTTCAAAATTGGCACAAAATTAAGATATTGATAATGTTTAAAGGTATGATTAATGTCAGCTTTTACTTCTTTTTGTTCAAAAAGAAGTCCGGATGAAGACCACATTCCGTTTTGTCGGAAGATTTCCAGCGTCCTTCCCGGCCGGATCCGTGCTCCGTACAGTGCGTACATCCGATGGAGCCGTAGCCCAGGTTTTCGAGCGGATGGTGGGGCAGCTCCAGTAAGTCCATATAGTACAGGAACTCTCCTTCATCCAGATCGATGATCGGGTGGAATTTCAGCATATTTCCCTGCTGCTCGAAAACTTTCAGGCCGGAACGGAATTCCGTCTGGTAGGACATCAGCCCGGACATCCACACCTTATGGGCCGCTTTGACCGGCTCCAGTGGCTGGATCTTGTTGGTATAGCAGCAGCGGGGTGTATTGGTGGACCACCAGGATTCTTTGAGGCTGCGCTCGTTCTTTTCTTTTTCCGGGGTCAGGGTGATCATATTGAGTTTAAATTGCTCGGTCAGATCATCGCGGTACTGCAGGGTTTCGGGAAAATGGTAGGTTGTATCCAAAAAATGTACTGCCTGACTTGGCCGCAACTGGCTCACCCAATACAGCATAAAAACGGATTTGGTACCGAACGAAGTGGTCATCATAACGTCCTCCTCACAAAAGTATTCGTATAGATTCTGGATTCTTTCCTGGAAGGTCATCGGGGAAAACACCTCGTTCAGATAATCCACTTCCCAGTGCTGTACGCAATCGTTGGGCTTGCGACCGGTCGTCATCATATGGCTGGTAATTTTTGTCATGATCTCTTGCCTTTTATTGAGCCACCAATTCCTGGTGCAGGCTGTTTAATTGAAAAAGTGTTTTGGAAAAGTCGCGGTGTAACCGAACCGTTTCACCGATGACGATAATACCCGGGGTACCAATTTGCTGCGCTTCGGCCAGTGCCGGCAATTCGCCGATCGTGCCTACCGCACTGCGTTCTTCCGGCAGCGAACCGTTCTGGATGACCATGGCCGGAATATCAGCCCGACCTTCGGAACGATACAGTTCGGCGATCTCCCGCAGGCGACGAATGCCCATCAGAATGATTACCGTAGCGCTGCTTTTCACGGCCAGGGACACGTCCGAAGACAAAGTGCCCGCGCGGGTAGTACCGGTAAGTACCCAAAAGCTCTCGTTCAGATGGCGGCGGGTAACCGGAACGCCCTGCAAAGCCGGCAGCGAAATACTGCTGGAAATTCCGGGGATCACATATACCGGCACGCCGTAGCCCGCCAGGTAGGTCATTTCCTCGTGTCCTCTTCCAAACACAAAAGGATCTCCGCCTTTCAGCCGGACAACGTGTCCGTATTTCATAGCACACTCCAACATCAGCCGGTTGATCTCTTCCTGCTTATAGCTGTGCTTTCCCGCTCTTTTGCCAACGTAGATCTTCACGGCTTTTGCGGGAGCTTCTTCCAGCAGTTCCGGGCTCACCAGCGCGTCGTACAGAACAACGTCCGCATTCTGCAGCGCTTTCCAGCCTTTCACCGTGATCAGGTCCGGATCACCGGGACCGGCACCGACCAGAGATACTTTAGGTTGTGGATGATAGGACATATTGTTTACGCTTTATAGTAGTTACCAATTACCAGTTTGTCCACTCCGGCAGTTCCTTGCAACTGGTCTTCCCGGATACGGATCACATTGGCAACAAAAGCCCTGGCATCCTGCAGATATTGGGTGGTAAATTGAGTATTCGGTTGTTGTTCGTTGATGCGCAGTACGTAAGATGCGAAATCGCCCTGTAGCGGAAACTCCCCGGCATTGATGTAAGCTTCCTGGAAGCTGTCCAGGATACCGATATGGGTGTTACACTTTACATCCTTGCTCAGCAGCAATGCTTTGGCGCCGATCACGAAACTGGTGTAAGCGTGGTAAACGGCCGCAGCCAGTTCATCGGTTTCCAGAGCATCCTCCGCCAGTTCGATCTTCTCCCGGGCGTCATTGATAATGGTACCGACCACATCGAGGCTTACCCCGGCGCACTCCCCTACTCCGATCTCCTGCTCGTACTGCTCGTTCTGGCCCCAGTCGAAGAAATCGGTCTCCGTCAGTTCATCGAGCTCGGCCAGCGGCTTCAGCAGGTTATAGAAGTAGCGTTTGCCGTTTCTCTGGTAGAAGTCATTGAAGATCTCTCCTCCATTCTTATGCTCGGCAAAATCGTTAAGCAGGGCGCGGATCGCATCGGGGATACGCTTGGTCGGCAACTTGATCACTTTATCTGCCGTGCTTCCTTTACCTTCGGGAGAAACCCCACCGCCCAGTACGACCTGCATAGCGGGGATCACCATATTATCACGCTTGATGGAACTTCCGTGGAAGCCGATCTGAGCGGCCATGTGCTGCCCGCAGGCATTCATACAGCCACTGATCTTAATCTTGATCTCACTATCGGTGATCAGCGCGGGATATTCTTTCTGAATGGTCTGGCTCAGTACATCCGCCAGGCCGGTGCTGTTCGTTACGCCCAGGGCGCAGGTATCGGTTCCGGGGCAGGCCGTAACGTCCGCAATACTGTCGGCGCCGCCTTCTCCGTAACCGATCGCTTCCAGTTGCTGGTAGAGCAGCGGCAATACTTCCGGACGCAGGTAACGCACCAGCAGTCCTTGGTTGACGGTGATCCGGATATCGTCCGCTGCGTATTTTTTAATGAAGGCCGCCAGTTGACGGGCCTCTTCCGCCTGGATATCTCCGAGTGGCACCCGGATATAAGCGGCGTACCAGCCCTTTTGCTTTTGCTCGAAGGTGTTGGTGTTTTTCCAAAACTCGTAGCGCGTCTGATCAATATCCGCAACCGGCAGTTCTTCGGGCAGTTCGGGTACTATCACTTCCTGCTCCTCCACCTCGATGGGTACAGACTGATTGAGAAGCGATCTTCTTTCCACTTCGATCAGTTCCAGGAAGTTTTCCAGACCCAACTTTTGCAGCAGGAATTTCATCCGTGCCTTCATCCGCTTTTCCCGTTCGCCGTAGCGATCGAATACGCGGATGGTAGCTTCCATGAACGGAATGATCTGATCCGTTTCCATAAAGTCGTACACGGTGGGGGCAATGAAGGGTACTGCTCCTAATCCACCGGCCAGTACGACTTTAAAGCCGCGCACTTCCTTGCCGTTCACAATACGAAGGCGGGGAATAAAACCAAAATCGTGGAAATAAGTAAAGGCGGAATCCCGCTCGGTAGCGGAAAATGCGGGCTTGATCTTCCGGCCCATATCCTGGCAGATCGGATTGCGCAGGAAATATTCAAAAACAGCATGAACGTAGGGAGACACATCGAACGGCTCTTCCGGATCAACTCCGGCGGTCGGCGAGGCCGTGATGTTTCTGACGGTATTGCCGCAAGCTTCCCGGGCCGTTACGCCGGCGGAAGCGAGTTCCGTCCAGATGGCCGGAGAATCAGCCAGCTTTACATAGTGCATCTGGATATTCTGACGGGTGGTCAGGTGCAGATTACCGTTGGTGTATTTCTCGGAAACGTTGGCGATCTGGGCCAGTTGGTCGGAAGTGAGTTTTCCGTAAGGGATCTTGGTCCGGAACATCTGTACCCCAAATTGGCGCTGTCCGTAAACCCCACGCGTCAGGCGATAATGCTTGAAGCGCTCCTCGTCCTCTTTTCCGCTGTTGAAGTCGTTGATCCGGCGATCCAGTTCAATAATATCTTTGCGCGCTGCTTCGCTTACTTTGGAAAAATCAAAAGCCGACATACTGTTATTTTTGGTTTTTGTTATGATCTATTGAGTTTGGTTGAATCGGAGGGAAGGGCTGTAAACGTCAGAAGGCCTACCCGTGATCTCCGAGTAGGCCTTCTGAGCTGTCAAAATATAGCTCATCAATACGAAAATGCCCCGCCGGAGTGATCGCTCACCAGACAACAGCAACAACACATTTGACGAGTCTTGAACATATTTATTTCCTTTTGTTGACACAAGTATAGACCCTTTAGGAATGAGTTGCAAATTTACGGGGTAACAAATGTTAGATATGATATAAATTTTTTATTTAAATATTTATTACAATCTAATTTTCAATTATTTACATATAATAAATGAATAAATCTTCATATTTTCTTTTGTTAAAAAGTGCATATTTTTAGAACTAATCAATTGATTTTCAATTAATTAAGTTCATGAACGCAAAACCTTAGTGTAAAAAAGTAAAAAAGTAACCTGTTTTTAACACCTATATGATGTCAAAATCAACATCCGGTCATCAAATAAATTACATTTCCAAAACCATGAAAGCATGAAAATGTGTTCATTTTTACCTCTTTTTTCGGGCCTTATAATGCCCCGAGATCAAGTTCGTGCGTGATAAATTTCGGAGGAGGCTCCTGGAGGTGAGAAACGTAGATAAGTGTCCTTTCCTCGTGGCAAAAATCCGTTAAAAATCGCAGACATTGCCGGTGAAAATGCTCGTCCATAGCGTGGAAAGGTTCGTCCAGGACCAGCAGCGCCGGATTATTGATAACGGCACGTACAAAAAGGACCAGGCGTTGTTCGCCGCTCGAGAGATCAGTAAACGGTTTTTTGGCCAAATGTCGGATGCCAAAATAGTCGAACAGATCGCGCAAACGATCAATTTCGTGTTTCACCAGTTTGCGGCTCAGCACCATGGTATTGGTATATCCGGCCGCCGCGATGTCGACGGCATTACGCCGGCTGCGCATGTAGGTTTGCAGCTCGGGTGAGATGAATCCGATCTTTCGCTTGATGTCCCAGATACTTTCGCCGCTTCCCCGCGTCCGGTCGAACAAGGTGATCTTTTGGGAATACGCTTGCGGGTTATCCGCAAATATCAGACTGATCAGAGAAGATTTTCCCGATCCGTTCGGACCGCTGAGCATCCACTTCTCCCCTTTTTTTACCCGCCAGTTCAGATCCTTTACCACCGTCTTTTTCTGATAGGAGACCGAAACCTCGTCGAAGCGCAGTGCATCCGCAAAATTCCAGTCCGGATTGGCAGCCGGTGGCCGCGTCAGTTCGACGGGTATTGTCTTTACATCGGCGACGGTGGGATCATCGGAACGGGCCATCCAATCGGCCCGGGTCCAGCTCTCGGCCGACTGGGATTCGTGCAAACTCAGCACATTGGTAATAAAGGAAGGTGCGTATTCTCCGATAAGCAGGATCCGGGTACCCAGTTCGGCCTGTTGAACCAGCATATTCTCAATGATGCCGGTGGTCTGCCGGTCAATACCGGTAAAAACCTCTTCCAGGATCAGAAAGCGGGGATTCGTCATTAGGCTTTTTGCCAGTCGCACGCGCCGGGTCTGTCCGTTGGAAAGCTGGATAAAACGCCGATCCAGGAGAGGTTCGACGTTCAGAGGGGCCAGTGCTCCGGGAACCGTCTGCGGTTTTTTACCAAAGAGATATTCCGCCACGGTGAGGCCGGCATTACTTTCCATAGCCTGGTAGCGCTGTTGGTAGTAGAACACATCGCCGAACCGCAGCTTATGCGTATCTTCGGTGAATGCCAGATAATGCATGTGCGGTTTGAGGGAATATATGGAGACCACCTGACCGTCATCGTAAAAGGTCAGTCCGCCGGGACTCGTACGACAACGCCCCATGATCGCTTCCGCAATGGTCGTTTTCCCGCTTCCGATCGGTCCGGTAAGCAACCAGTGCTGGCCGTCTTTCCACCGCCAGTTCAGCCCCGAAATGATACGTTGAGCTCCCCGAAAAATATCTGCATCCTGAAAGGTAAAGGTCATCATGTTTGTTGGTATCTATTGAATATCCGGGCCGTTTCCGGGCAGCTTCTCCACGAGTTTGCGGGCGCTGACGCCCCGTTCAACGTAATTAATGATCTCGCCCGCAATATCGACTTCTGTAGTATTTTCAATGCCTTCCAGCCCCGGTGAGGCATTCACCTCCATGATCAGGGGCCCACGGGCCGAACGCAGAAGATCGACTCCGGCCACCGCCAGTCCCATCACCTGCGCGGCTTTCAGTACAATGGATTCTTCCTCAGTAGTGAGCGGTTCAACACTGGCGCTGGCGCCGCGGTGAAGATTGGAACGAAATTCTCCGGCCTGCGCCTGCCGTTTCATACTGGCCACCACCTGGCCGTCCACCACCAGGGCCCGGATATCACTACCGTTGGATTCGCGAATGTATTCCTGCAAGGTCACCCGCTGATTGAGTCGGTGGAATGCTTCTACCGTAGCCCGGACGTTCGTCATCGTTTGCGCCAGTAAAACCCCGGCTCCGTGCGTACTCTCCAGCAATTTAATTACGATGGGCAGGCCACCGACCCGGTCGACCAGCTGCGGCAGATCCAGACTACTCCCCACCAGAATAGTGGTCGGGATCGGCACCCCGTGTTCCTGCAATTCCTGCAGGCAACGCATTTTATCCCTGGCGCGCAGCAGCGCCTGGGAAGAAGCTGCGGTAAATATGCCCATTTTCTCAAAATGAGTAATTACCGATGCACCGATATTCGTGACCGAAGCCCCGATCCGGGGGATTACGGCATCCACCGGCTGCAGGATACGCCCGTTCTCGATGATGCGAAATTGCCCGTCTTCCATGACGAGGCTACAACGCGCGTGGTCCAGCAGTTGCATGCTGTGCCCCCTTCTCCGCCCCGCCCGAAACAGGCTTTGGGTAGAATACAATTGCGGGCCCCGTGATAAAATGGCAATCTTCATGTCTCAAAGAAAAAAAAATTATGACATCTTGCAGTCGTCAGATTAAAATTCCCGGTTTTTTTCCACCATATTTATGCTTTGTGCGAAGATCAGATCGTACTTATGTATAACGCAAATAAAATGAAAGCCCCCCACAAAACTGCAAGCTGATTAGGGATGGATCCCCAACTAATTTTCGCACCCTCATTCCGGATCGGTATTCCCAAAACGGATAAGATCAACAATAATAATGGACACACCAACGCAGACCTCACCCCATGATCACGGCTCAGCCTCCGAACTGGATAATCCCAAAACTATAAACGGCTGGGCCTTGTTCGATTGGGCGAATTCATCTTTTGCCCTGGTGATCACGGTTGCTATTTTCCCGGCCTACTTTCTGGCCGTAACGGATGATGTGATCTCCGTATTTGGCTTTGAAATGTACAATTCGACTCTCTTTGCCTACGCGATCTCTTTTGCTTACCTGATCATTGCCATCCTTTCTCCGCTGCTGTCCGGGATCGCGGATTACGGCGGGAAGAAGAAGTTTTTCCTGAAACTGTTCACCACCGTTGGCTCGCTGGGTTGTATCTCCCTGTTTTTCTTTCAGGGCAACGAAACCCTGGGGCTGGGCACCATCGGGTTCATGCTGGGTCTCATCGGTTTTGCCGGTGGTCTGGTGTTCTATAATTCCTACCTGCCCGAGATTGCATCGGAAAAAAATTACGACCGGGTAAGTGCCAAGGGGTTTGCCTACGGCTACATTGGCAGTATTCTGCTATTGATCATTAATCTGTTGATGTTGCAAAAGCCCGACTGGTTCGGCTTACCAGAGGAGGGCACCCTGGCGGCCCGGATCTCCTTCCTGATGGTGGGGCTCTGGTGGATCGGCTTTGCCCAGATCCCTTTCAAACGCCTGCCCAGCGATCCGGAAAACAAACCGCAGAAAAGATTGATCCAGAAAGGTATCGATGAACTGAAGCGCGTATGGCAGGCCATAAAATTGCAACACAATACCAAGTTCTTTCTGTTCTCTTTTTTCTGCTACAGTGCAGGTGTACAAACGGTCCTGTTCCTGGCTTCTACTTTTGCCGAAAAAGAGCTGGAGTTTGCCGGGTCTGATCTCATTATTCTCGTGCTGATCCTGCAACTGGTTGCCGTCGTGGGCGCCTACCTTTTCGCTAAGCTATCGGATGTAAAGGGCAATAAAATTTCGCTGATCACCATGCTGGTGATCTGGACGTTCATCTGCATCACCGCCTATTTTGTGTATAGCAAGTTGCAGTTCTATCTGGTAGCGGCCGGTGTAGGCATGGTCATGGGCGGTATTCAGTCCCTTTCCCGTTCTACTTATTCCAAATTGCTGCCCGCCAGCACCAAGGATACCACTTCCTATTTCAGTTTTTACGATGTACTGGAAAAGGTGGCCATCATTCTCGGTACTTTCCTGTTCGGTTTCTTCGAAATGATCACCGGCAGTATGCGCAACAGCGTACTGATGCTGGGATTCTTTTTTATCGTCAGTATTGTGATTATATTACGAATAAAAATAGTTCCCGCTCAGATCGATGAACAACATATAGCGGATATAAAGGCCTAGATTATGACCAATACACAGTTAGAAAACAACAAGGCGAATGCCATCGCCTTCTACCGGATGGCTTACGAAGGTAATCCCCGCCAGGCGGTCTCCCTATACGTCGGCGACCGTTATATCCAGCACAATCCGCTGGTTGCGGACGGCACCGGTCCTTTTATCGATTATTTTGAAAGAATGCAGCGGGAGTATCCCGCCAAAAGTATTGATTTTGTGCGGGCCGTCGCTCAGGGCGATCTGGTTGCGCTGCACACCCATCAGATGTGGCCGGATGGCGACCAATACGTCACTATGGATTTTTTTCGCTTTGATGATCAGGGCAAGATCGTAGAGCACTGGGATGCCATCCAGGAAATACCCGAGACCAGCGCCAACGACAATACCATGTATTAATGGGATTGCGACACTTTATTTCGGCGGATTGATGCGTCGAAAATGTCCGTTCATCCGGGCTTTTTCCCGGATCTCATCCATGTGTTTCACCACCGGTATCAGGCGGGTAAGATGGTCAATTATGAATTCCTGTCTTTCCTGTGCATTACCGATACTGAGAAGCTCGTACTCCTGGTCCAGACTCAGTCCGATGTGATGGGCAATATCAAAAACGGAAAGATCCGAGGCCGCTTCGGGCAGGTCCTTTTCGATATCCAGCAGTTGAAAGAGCTCGCGGGTTTTCTCCAGGATCTGCTCATTCAGATAAGGGGCTTCTTCCATGTCCAGTTCCAGCCGTTCAATGGAAGCTCCGGAATAGAGCTTACCCGGCACCTTTTCAAAATACTCTTTAATGGCGAATATGCCCATGCCTTTGGTGCGAATATCAGACTCTCCGCCGGGGTATTTTTTAACGATCCGGTTCAGGCGGATCTCGGTACCGATCGCCATCAGTTTTCCTTCGATGTATGCCGGAATACCAAAGGTTAATTCTTCTTCTTCACAATCCCGCACCAACTCTTGATATCTAGGCTCAAAAATGTGTAAATTGAGGTCCTCATTCGGAAATACCACAATTTGAAGGGGAAACATGGGTAATAAGTCTGACATAATGACCGTGGGTATTTTTAACAACCAACATAAAATTCCTCTACTAGTTGTGTGATCTTAGCTTAAAATTAAGAAATTTGAGCACAGGAAAAATCCTGAAACCACTCTAAAAACCCAAAAGCATGCAAAGCAGCTTACCCCAAGCCAAAGGAAGACATTGGTTTTTGTTTTTTTTGATCTCTCTTATCCTCCTTCCGGCCTGCCGCCGGGAGCAACACGCCGAAGCCATGCCGGAAAGTGCCGGCGCCTACGTATACGGCTATACTTCCGGCATTATTTCGCGGGAAGATCCCATTCGGGTTCGATTCGCCAGTCAGGTCACCGATATGGAACAGGTCGGTCAGGAAGCCGATGGCGGTATCATTTCTTTTTCCCCCGGTATTTCGGGGACCGCGATCTGGGAAGACGAGCAGACCCTGCGCTTCGAACCGTCCGAACTGCTGAAATCCGGAACGGTGTACGTAGCAACCGTCAACCTGAGTGAATTATTCGACAATCTTCCCTCCGATGTACGGAATCTCGAATTCGAATTCCACACCCGCAATCAGTATTTTGCAGTCAGTACCGCCGGCCTCTATCCGCCTAATGTCCAGACACTGAGCGAACAGGCGCTCCAGGGGACACTCGTCACTTCCGACCGGGCCGATGACGAGGACGTGGAACAACTGCTGACCGCCAAGCAGGATGGACGGAACCTTACAGTAGACTGGTCCCACGTTGGCAATGAGCACAACTTTACCGTTATGGGTATCCGCCGCGGAGAAGCTCCCGGCGAAGTGGATCTGAGCTGGAACGGGCGGCCGCTCGACCTGAACATCAAAGGCTCCGAAACCGTCGAAGTGCCGGCTCTGGGCGACTTTAAAATGACCCAGGCACAACTGGTACGGGGAGATGAAAAATACCTGCGGCTCCATTTTTCCGACCCGCTGCAACCCAACCAGAACTTGGACGGGCTGATCTCTATTTCCGATTATACCGGCAATCTGCGCTACATCATTGAGGGGAACGACATTCGCGTTTATCCCAGTGAGCGACTGGTCGGCTCCCGTCGCATTACCGTTTCTCCCGGATTGCGCAACATCAATGACAAGCGCATGCCGAAGGCGAGTGTCTACGAGATTACCTTTGAAGATATAAAACCGGAAGTCCGGCTGGCCGGACGCGGCGTGATCCTTCCCGAATCGGAGGGCCTGATCTTCCCGTTTGAGGCTATTGGCCTCAGTGCCGTTGAGGTTGAAGTATTCAAGATCTATAGCAACAATATCCTGCAGTTCCTGCAGACCAACGATCTCAATGGTGAATATGATCTGCAACGGGTCGGCCGGGTTATCCTGCAAAAACGGGTCGATCTGATGAACCTGAATACGCAGGCAAATCCGGCAAGCTGGACGCGTTATGCCCTCGATCTCAATGAATTGTTTGAAAAGGACAATGAGGCCATCTACCAGATCCGGATCGGTTTCCGCCCGGCTTACAGCAATTATTTCTGTAACAATCAAAGCCGGGAAGAAGCGGAAGAAGACTTACTCGCGGCCGAAAGTCCATTCGATGAAGACGGGAACATCCAGAGTATTATGGAATCCTGGTACGGTATCGAAGGTTATTACGAAGATTATCGCTGGGATCAGCGGGACGATCCCTGCTACCCGGCCTACTATAATTCCGACCGCTTTGTACAACGGAACGTACTGGCCTCCAATCTCGGCATCGTGGCCAAAGGTGGTAACGACGGTAGTTATCTGCTGGCCGTTTCGGATCTGCGCAATGCCAACCCGGTGTCCGGAGTTCAACTGGAGTTTTTTGATTACCAAAAGCAAAGCCTGAAAACGGCTCAAACCAATAGCGAGGGTATCGCTACGGTTAAACTGGATCGGTCTCCCTTTGTTGTGGTCGCCAGCCGGGGGCCGGAGAAAGGCTACCTCAAACTGGAAGACGGCAAATCGCTATCTCTCAGCCGGTTTGATGTCAGTGGTACGGTTACCCAGAAAGGGCTAAAGGGTTATCTATACGGAGACCGCGGTGTATGGCGTCCGGGAGATTCTGTCTATCTGAACTTCATTCTGGAGGACCGGCAGGCTAAATTGCCGCCCAATTACCCGATCCAGTTTGAACTGTATGATCCGCGTGGCCAACTCCACACCAAAAGATCTACCGCCGAAAATATAGACCTGCTGTACCCACTGCATTTTGCTACCAGTACAGGCGCCCCGACCGGCAACTGGCTCGCCAAGGTAAAAGCCGGTGGCGCTACTTTCCAGAAAACTTTGAAGATCGAGACCGTAAAGCCCAACCGGCTGAAGATCGATCTCAATCTGGCGCAGATGGATCTGATCCGGCAGGCGGACGAGCCGCTGGAAACCCGTTTACAGGTTAACTGGCTGCACGGCGCTCCGGCATCCGGACTGGAAGCCAAAGTGGAAGTACAGCTCAGTTCCAAGAGAACGACTTTTGATAAATTCGGAGATTATGTATTTGATGATCCCGCCCGGCGCATCGAGCAGGATGCCCGTACGCTGTACGACGGCAAACTCAACGACAGTGGGCAGGCCGGCTTCACCGCCAAACTGGTCAATACCAAATTGCTGCCCGGATTTCTGAATGCCAGCTTCAAAACCCGGGTATTCGAAAAAGGCGGAGATTTCAGCACGGATAATGTAACCATTCCCTATTCTCCTTTCCCGGTATATGCCGGTATTGCGATTCCCAAAAATAAATACGGTGAAAAAAGACTGGACCTCGGTCAGGATGAATCCCTCGACCTGGTCGCCGTGGACGAGAACGGTCGACCGCTCGCCAACCGGAGCCTGAAAGTAGGATTGTACCGGGTCAACTGGCGCTGGTGGTGGGATGAAGGCTACGACAACGTCAGTCGCTTCAACAACAGCAACCATTACGATGCCCAGGAAACTGCTAACCTCCAGACGAACAACAGCGGAGAGGTGGAATGGGACCTGAAAATAGACGATTGGGGACGTTACCTCGTGCGCGTTTGCGATACGGAAAGTGGTCATTGCTCCGGAGACTTTTTCTACGCCGGATATCCCTGGAACGGCGACGACGACCAGGGACGTCAGGCTGCGGCCATGCTGAATTTTTCGTCAGATAAACAAACTTATAATGTCGGCGAGGAAGTGAAACTTACCATTCCGAGCGGTGGTTCCGGGCGCGCCCTGATCACAATTGAGAACGGCAGCCAGGTACTGGAATCCTTCTGGCGGGAATCCAAAGCCGGTGAAAATACCTTTTCCTTCCAGACGACCAAGGCCATGACGCCCAATGTATACGCCCACGTTGCGCTCATCCAGCCCCACGCTCAACAGGATAATGACCTTCCGATCCGCATGTACGGGGTGATCCCGATCAGTGTGGAGGATCCCGGCACTCACCTGCAACCGGAGATCGACATGCCGGAAGTACTGCAGCCGGAACAGGAAGTCACGATCGAAGTTAGTGAGGCCGACGGAAAAGCAATGGCTTATACCGTTGCCCTGGTGGACGAAGGGCTGCTCAGCCTGACGCGTTTCAAAACGCCCGATCCGTGGGATGCTTTTTACTCCCGGGAGGCGCTGGGCGTGCGCACCTGGGATCTTTACGATGCGGTGGTCGGCGCCCACGGCGGAGAATTGGAACGGATACTCAGTATTGGCGGTGACGGTGAGATCGCACTGAACCCGGATGACCAGAATGCCAACCGATTTAAACCGGTAGTGATGCACTTGGGGCCTTTCCAGCTGAGAAAAGGTCGGACCGCCAAACACACCATCAAAATACCGAATTATGTAGGTGCCGTCCGGGCGATGGTCGTGGCCAGCGCCGATGGAGCTTACGGCAGCGCCGATAAAAGCGTTCCGGTACGAAAACCGTTGATGGTGTTGGCTACCTTACCGCGGGTACTGGGTCCGGGTGAAAGCCTGGAGTTACCCGTCAACGTTTTTGCCATGGAAGATAAAGTCCGGAACGTCCGGGTTAGCATTGAGGAAAGTTCCGGTCTGGCGCAATTGGGCTCCGCCAGTCAGTCGGTAAGCTTTAGCCGGGTCGGAGATCAACTGGTACGCTTTCCCATAAAAATGGCGGACCGGACCGGTATCGCCAAATTCACCATCCGGGCCGAAGGGAACGGCGAATCGACTTCCCAGGAGATCGAGATCGATGTCCGGAATCCTAATCCATACATTACGAATGTCGTCCGTCAAAACATCCAGGCCGGCAGCAGTTGGTCGCCGGTAGTTGAACTGCCGGGGATGGAAGGTACCAATGAGGTCCAACTGGAAGTTTCGGCTATGCCACCGATCAATCTCGGGGAGCGGCTGAAATACCTCCTGCAGTATCCCTACGGCTGCCTCGAACAAACCGTTTCTTCGGGATTCCCGCAGCTTTATGTGGACAAACTCATTCCACTGGATGATGAGCAGAAAGAAAAGATACCGGAAAATATCGAAGCGACCGTTGACCGCCTGAAGTTATTCCAAACCGACCAGGGTGGTTTTGCCTACTGGCCGGGAGACGATTCGCCCAACCACTGGGCCACCAGCTACGCGGGTCATTTCCTGCTGGAAGCCAAAGCGCTTGGCTATACGGTGCCCAATATTCAACTGGAAAAATGGGCCGCCTTCCAGAAAAAGGTGGCCCGCAACTGGGACCCCAGTCTGAAGGATTACGGCTACATGAGCAAACGGGCTTACGAAATGACCCAGAGCTACCGCCTCTACACCCTGGCGCTGGCCGGCAAGGCCGAACTGGGCGCCATGAACCGGCTACGCGAAAGCCGGCAACTGGAACCCGCCGCAAAATGGAATCTGGCCGCAGCTTACGCCCAGGCCGGCAAACCGGATGTAGCCAAACAACTGATCCAGGGGTTAAGCACCAATGTGGAGGATTACACGGAGCTGTCGTATACCTACGGCTCCGGGCTGCGCGATCGCGCTATGATCCTGGAAGCGCTCACAGTCATGAAGGAGGAAGCAGCGGCGGCCGAAATGCTGCAGGCGCTGTCCGAAGGGCTGAACAATCAGCGCTGGCACAGTACCCAGACTACCGCCTACTGCCTGCTGGCGATCGGCAAATTCGCCGCCAGCGCCGGTTTGGACGACGAACTCAACTTTGCCTACCAGCTTCCGGGAGGAACGGCAACCAATGCCGCTTCGGATAAACCCATGATGCTGATCGATATACCGGCCGGAAGCAGTGCCGGAAAAGCGATCAAAGTCGATAACAAAGGGAACGGGCTGCTTTTCGCCCGGCTTATTCTGACCGGACAGCCACTGGCGGGTTTTGAAACCCCGGCGGAAAACAGTCTCGGTATCAAGGTAGCCTATAAGGACCTGCAAAATCGCACGATCGATCCGTCGGTCTTGCCGCAGGGAACGGACTTTATCGCCGAAGTAAGCATTAAGCACCCCGGGGTTCGAACGATCCCTTACCGGGAAATGGCCCTGAACCAGATCTTTCCTTCCGGATGGGAAGTATTGAATACCCGCATGGATAACGTCCAGAATTTCACCGCTTCCAGCTCCGCGGAATATCAGGATTTCCGGGACGACCGGGTGTATACCTTCTTCGATATATTCCCGACCAAAACTCATACTTACCGCGTCCAGCTCAATGCGGCTTACCAGGGTCGTTTTTATCTGCCGGCGGTATCCTGCCAGGCGATGTACGATGAAACGATCAATGCCCGCACGGCCGGTGGCTGGGTAGAGGTGATCCGCCCGGGAGAACAGTAAACCCATGCCCAAACGGGAGAGAAGATGATCCATACAATATCTTCTCTCCCGTTTTTTCCTTTCCGCATTTTTCCGATTTCTTTCCGTATAGCTTCTCGAATTAATTAATCCGGTGGTTTAAAAAGCGGTTTGGGCCTAACTTGGAGTCCATATCTCAAACCACATTATGCCCAAAACGGTCCGATACGCCATTGCCGGTTTTTTTCTGCTGAATACCGCGAATTTCTTGCTGCGGCCGATCCGGGACGGTATTGGTATTCAGTTGGGTGCCTCCCTGCTCCCCTACCTTTTTCTCTGCACCCTGGTGCTGATGCTGGCACTGGCGATCCAATTCGGTCGCCGGACGGCCCTCAGATCCTGGCTGGCGCGTTTTTACGGCCTGTTCTGTATCTGGCTGGGTGTGTTCCTGTTTGCGGAGATCAGGTCCCTGAACGGCCCGGCTCTGAACGCCTGCTTTTTCGTTAGTATCAGTGTATTTAATCTCTTCAGTATATCGTTGTTATGGAGTGAACTGGTGAGTCGATTTGAGGCAGAAGATGCCGGACAACTATTCGGAAAAATTGCTACCGGACTGGCGGTTGGAGCAATTGTCGGATCGACCGTGAGCAGTCTATTGGTCAATCATATCGGCCGGGAAGGAATGATCGGCCTGGCCATTCCGGCAATACTGATCAGTTTCTGGATTCAACGTCATCTGATCCTCCAAAAGGATGTAGATCAGCAGATTGAAAAGCAGAATTATGCGGGAGGTCGCTTAGCTGCCTTTAAAGAATTGTTTCGGATAGTCCGGCAATCGCCTTTACTCCGGGCCAGTGCGATCCAGATCTTTTTGTACGGCATGATCAACACTTTTTTTTACTTTGAACAGTTGGAGCTGGTCATTGCCAGTAGTCTGCAGCCACTGGAACAGGTGCGTCTGCTCGCGAACATTGCACTGATCATCCACGTTGCAAGCTTTTTACTGCAATGGTTTGGCTTTCAGCACCTTGTTCGACGGTTTTCAAAAAAACAACTGCTCGTGGTCATTCCCATGACGGTCGGGATCTTTTTATTCTTTCAGTTCCTGAGTCCGGTTTTTTGGATCCTGGTGATGGGTATGACCTTGCATAAGGTCGGAAGTTATGCCCTGGTTCGACCGCTGCGGGAAGTGCTGCATACACAATTGAAACCCCGTGCCAAATACGGAGCAAAAAACCTGGTGGATACGGTTTTTTCCCGGAGTGGAGACGTTGCCGGAAGCTGGATCTACGATCTGGTATTTGTTGGATTAAGTCATCCGATAAGCGCCGCATTGATCAGTATTCCCATCAGTGGATGGTGGGTCTGGAATTCCTGGTACCTGGCTAAAATTTCCGAACCAAAATTAAAAGATCATGAAGCATCAATTCCAAAATAACTTTAAGAACTTGCGTATGAACCGGAGAGACCTTTTAAAAGCCGGCGCGGCCATGGTTGCCGCCCAACTACCGGTATTAGCTTATTGCAAAAATTTGACCCCTTCTATGGAGATCATCAAACACACCATTCCGGGTACATCAGAACAACTGCCGGCCATCGGCATGGGCACCTGGCAAACTTTCGATATTGGCAACAATGCCGACGAACGGGAAAATATTAAGCAGGTACTGAAAACCTTCGCGGAAAAAGGTGGAACGGTGATCGATTCCTCTCCCATGTACGGTCGCTCGGAAGATGTGGTCGGAGAATTGGCCGGAGAACTGAAAATTATTCCGGAGCTGTTCATGGCTACCAAGGTATGGACCCGGGGCAAACAGGCCGGTATCCGGCAGATGCAACAATCCATGCAGGAAATGCGGGCCAACCCCATGGATCTGATGCAGGTGCATAATCTCGTTGATTACCACACCCATATCCAGACCTTGAAGCAATGGAAATCGGAAGGAAAAATCCGCTACATCGGGATCACCCATTACACCGACAGCGCACACGATGATCTGGCCGAATTGATCCGGACGGAAGATCTGGATTTCATTCAGGTCAATTATTCGATCAACGACCGGCACGCCGACCGGCGTCTGCTCCCTCTGGCTAAAGACCGGGGCGTGGCGGTACTGATCAACCGGCCGTATAGCGGTGGCAGTCTTTTCAGCCGGGTGAAGGGCAAGGAACTTCCCGACTGGGCCGCAGCGTACGATATTACATCCTGGGGCCAATTCTTTCTAAAATTCATCATTTCCCACCCGGCGGTTACCTGTGCCATACCGGCTACGTCCAAGGTGCACCACATGGAAGACAACATGGGCGCCGCCTACGGCAAATTACCGGACGAGCAAGCCCGGAAAGAAATGATCCGTTATTTCGAGCAATAGGCAGGCCTTTTCGTTTATTAGCGATCTTTGCGATAGACTGAAGGCGTCACGCCCGTTTCCTTCTTGAAATGCTGATTAAACACGGAAAGTGAATTGAAACCGGCCTCGAAAGCAATGGCGGCAATGGTGTAATGGGCCTTATCCGGATCGTGCAGCAGGCGACAGGCTTCCTGCACCCGGTAACCGTTGATCAAACGGGGAAAATTAGTGCCCATGTACCGGTTGAAGGTCATGGATAAAAGATGACTGGGAACGGATGCCGACGCCGCCAGTTTACCCAGATCAAGATCCGGATCCAGATATAAAGTCTCGTTTTCCAGCAATTTAAGGATCCGGTCCCGGATGTCTGCCATCTGCTGGTCGTCCAGATTAAGGTTTTCGTAGCGGGCCGGATCTCTGCCTGGAGACCGGACCAATTCCGGATAACTGCGCCAGGCGTATAAACTGATCGGTAATACGGCCATGCTGTACAGTACCGGTGCCGCTTCGTAGGGGATCACCCGCAGGATATAGTTGGCGAAATAAGCCAGGAAAAAAATTCCGGTGCCAAAAAGAATACTCGAAATCCACCGGGAGGAAACTTTGCCCGGTTCTTTTGCTTTTTCCAGCCACCACAGCCGGATCGAGAGAGCCTGGTAAATGAGTGTATAGCACAACAGGAGACTGTAGCCTCCTACGTACCAAAAATTTGCCGTATCCAGCCAGGGAGCCGATAGTAAAAGTAAACCGGCGGGGAACAATTCCAGCAGGTATCTTTTCGGGCGTATTTTATGTCCGAAATAGGTTTTCAGGTAAAGGAGCACCGTTGGCCCGACCGCCAGGTGGGCTGCAAAACCTACATTCATCCACCAACGCGGCATCTCTTCGCCGATAAAAAGGTAATGCCCCGATTTCAGTAAACGCAATCCGATCAGGAGCATGAGTACCGCAAAGATCCGGTGCGCCCGGTAATTACCCTTTTTCAGTACCAGGAAATAGGAGCTCAGCAAAAAACATTGTACTGCGCCCAGTAGACAGATGGAAAAAGTCCAGAATTCAGCGTAGGTGATCATATCTTTAAGGACTATTTGCGACGGGGAAAGTTGCCTTTTACCCGGTTTACAGTATCTTCCGGGAACAAAAAATCCTTCCCCGGCGGCATCGTCCCCTAACTTGCGGGAAAATTTTGTTCTGCGGTTTCCTGGTCGCCCTCAATAGGCCTGACAGTACCCTTTCCAGTTTGCGAATGGGACCACTCCCCTACTTTTATCTACTTGATTTTCAAGGACATCCATTTTTATGAATTTGTAATTTTCTTTGCTTTTTCGGAAAAATTAACACTCCCACTAAACATTATTTGCTGCTGCTTCGAAATACTCTATTTTTATTCCGTTAAACTATTTTTTATCGAGAATTGTATTTATAAATGAGGCAAATGAAAAATTTTCTTTGATATTTTAAATCTTATTCCTAATATTGCTTCTGTAAGGCGGATTTAATGATTTATTAACACTAAATTTTTTTATCTGCAGGTTTATTTCTACTTTTGAATTGTCAAAGTGATCATGAACAGTTCTCGCACAGCGAGTTAAGATACAGGCCAGGAGCCAAAAGAATTTTAATCCTTCATAATAACAGTCGGGTGATTTCTTACAAGAGCGAAGCATTTTTAATGTCTTTGCTCTTTTTTTTGCCCCCTCCCCCACTTAGCCAAAGTTTGTTTTCCGAAACTTTAACGACACCTTCAAATTATGGGAACTTTCCAATTGACCGGCCTGGATATCGGCATCATGGTCCTTTACGCAATTTTCATAATTGGCTACGGAATCTACCACGGCAAACAAAAAAACTCGGAAGAGTATTTTCTGGCCGGCCGGAATATGACCTGGCCCATCGTGGGCATCTCCCTTTTTGCGGCAAACATCTCCAGTTCAACACTGGTGGGGCTGGCCGGAGACGCGTACAAGACCAACACCCAGGTTTTCAATTACGAATGGCTGGCCACCGTAGTGCTGGTGTTTTTTGCCATCTTTTTCCTGCCCTTCTACCTGCGTAGCAATGTCTACACCATGCCGGAATTCCTGGAGCGGCGCTACGACAGTCGTTCGCGTTACTATTTCAGCTTTATTACCATTGTGGGCAACGTACTGATCGATACGGCAGCCAGTCTGTACGTCGGTAGCCTCGTACTCAAATTGCTGTTCCCGGAATTATCCACCGCTGCGGTAATTACGATACTCGCCGTTGCGGCCGCCGCCTATACGGTGCCCGGTGGCCTGAACTCCGTGATCCAGACCGAGGTCATTCAGGCCGTACTGCTCATTATCGGTTCCTGTCTGATCACCTATTATGCGTTTGACCAGATCGGGGGCTGGGACGAACTGATGACCGGGCTCAATCAGTTGGGCAGCCGCGGGGAACTCCCCCAGATCAATGATGTAGACCTGGCCGCAATGGGCCTTCCGCCCAATACGGCTATTGATTCGATTCCCCTAGCGGATCGGATCTACCAGACGGAATATTACCAGCCGACCACGGCCGAACAGATCCTTAGTTTATTTCGACCGGAAAAAGACCGGTTTATGCCCCTGTCGGGCCTGCTGATCGGTGCCCCCATACTGGGCTTTTACTTTTGGGCCAACAATCAATTCATGGTGCAACGGGTACTCGGCGCTAAAAGTCTGAACCACGGCCGCTGGGGAGCACTTTTTGCCGGTCTGCTGAAATTGCCGGTCATCTTCATAATGATCCTGCCGGGGACTATTGCGATCCTTCTGTTCCAGGATGTGAATATCGGAGAATTGAATTACCAGCTGGCAAACGGAAACATCTGCCAGAACCTGATCGATTGCCCGAATGCGACCTATCCCCTGCTCTTGTTCAATCTATTGCCGAAGGGGATCCTCGGCTTGGTACTGGCGGGATTGCTGGCGGCAATGATGTCTTCGGTTTCGGCCACCTTTAACTCCGCCTCCACGCTAATCACGATGGATTTTGTTTCCAAGATCAATCCGCGTCTGACCAGCAAGCAACTGGTGCGCACCGGTCAGGTCGCTACCATGACGCTGGTTATCCTGGCCTGCCTCTGGGCACCGCAGATCGAAAAAGCGGCTTCCCTGTGGGAATACCTGCAGGTGGTGCTGAGCTTCATCGCTCCTCCGGTTGCGGCTACCTTTATCATCGGCCTGTTCTGGAAACGGGCCAACGCCAACGGAAGTATCGTCAGCCTGCTGTTCGGGTTTGCCTACGCCATCCTGTTCCTGATCCAGTCGATCCGGGGAGTGGACAGCTGGTTTACGAACATGCACTTCCTGCACCGCACGGCTCTTTTGTTTTTCCTCTGCCTGATCGTCAATGTGGTGACCAGTTTATTGACCCAGCCACCGCCCGCCGATAAAGTGGCCAACTATACCTGGAACAAAAAGATCATTCGGGAGGAGACCAAAGAACTGGCGGAGCTTCCCTGGTACAAAAACTACCGGTATCAATCCGTCATCCTGCTGGTTTTGACGGCCATTTTGCTGTATTTCTTCCGGTAAAGGAAAGGAGATCAGCGCCTAATGAAATAGTCGAAAAGTAGGCGGGACGGAACCTCACCCCGCCCGCCTACTTACAAAAGCTTCAATTTGCCAACTTAGCCCCTTCCCGTCTTCCAATCGTCCAAAAATTACCTATCTTGCGGGCAAAAGCAAAAGAAGTTGATTCAGGCACGACATATACATAAATCATTCGGAAATTTACACGTACTGAAAGGGGTCGATCTGGAAGTAGATCGCGGCGAGATCGTTGCCATCGTCGGGAAATCCGGCGCCGGGAAAAGCACCCTGTTGCACATTCTCGGCACGCTGGATCTGGCCGATGAAGGTTCGCTTAAGATCAACGATCAGGTCATTTCCGAACTGAATAACCGCAGGCTTGCGGCCTTTCGCAACAACAATATTGGTTTCATTTTCCAGTTCCACCACTTATTACCCGAATTTACGGCTCTGGAAAACGTGATCATCCCCGCGCTGATCCAGAATCAGAACGAAGATAAAGCCCGGGCCCGGGCAAAAGAATTACTGGATTATCTGGGACTGGCCGAACGCCTCAAACACAAACCCAACCAACTGTCCGGCGGAGAGCAGCAACGCGTGGCCATTGCCCGTTCGCTCATCAACCAACCGGCTGTGGTTTTCGCCGACGAACCGACCGGAAACCTGGACTCCAATACTTCCGCGGAACTGCATGAACTCATTTTCCAGTTGCGCAAGGATCTGCAACAGACCTTCATCATCGTTACCCACAATGAGGAACTGGCAGAAATGAGTGACCGGCGACTGGAAATGGAGGACGGACGCTTAAAAAAGTGATCATGAACCAAAACCTAAGCGCCCATGTCAGCACCCAAGCCCGAATATTCTTCCCGCAAGCGCTACACCCTGAAAGATGTAGTTAATGAATCCGCGCGATCCTTTCGCAGCTGGTTTCAGGATTTTGTGAATCTTAAGGAAGGGATGGACCGCGAAGGTACCATCATTGCCATTAAGACCAATAAGCGCATGCGCGGGGCCAACGCCTGGCTGCTGATGTGCTCGATCATGATCGCTTCGCTGGGGTTGGATCTCAATTCTCCGGCGGTGATCATCGGCGCGATGCTTATTTCCCCGCTGATGGCGCCTATTCTGGGGATTGGACTGGCCGTGGGTACCAGTGACCGGGAAGCGCTGATGATCTCCCTGCGGCACTTTCTGATCGCTATTATTATCGCGCTTACCACCAGCATCATCTACTTCTGGGCATCGCCTTTGGATCAGATCACCGATGAGATCCGGGCCCGGACGGCGCCGACCATTCTGGACGTTGGGGTAGCTATTTTCGGCGGATTGGCTGGTATAATCTCCACCACCCGCAAGGATAAAAGCAACGCCATTCCGGGCGTTGCTATTGCTACGGCTTTGATGCCGCCGCTTTGTGTGACCGGCTTCGGGATCGCCAATGGCGACTATGGGATTGCGATCAATTCCTTTTATCTGTTTTTTCTGAACTCCTTTACGATTGCCGGTACGACTTACCTGATCATCCGGCTGCTGGATTTCCCGTACATGTCCTACGTGAATCCGACGGAAGCGCGGAAAACTCGTTTTCGTATTGCGATTTTTAGCTTTTTACTGATCATTCCGAGTCTCTTTATTTTCCGGAATGTCTGGCAGAAACTCCAGTACGAGGACAGTATCCGAAAATTCATTAATTCGGAATTCAGGTACTGTACTGATTCCCACATCTACGGCTTTTCGCGGGGCAAAGGTTTGTCTTTCCCCTACGACAATCAATATAGCTTTGCCCAGATCTTTAATCTCAACAGTAAGATCCCGTACGATTCCAATATTCTGGTGCTGGAGTTGATGAACCGAACAATACCCATTGATTCCTTCGCATATTTCCGCCGGATCATGCAGGATTCCTTCGGTATCTACCGGACCGGCTTCCACGCCATCCCGGATTACAGTATTGAGCTGGAAAATCTGGACAAACGCTGGCAACGGGGAACTACCGGGCAATTTGAACAATTGCTCGATTCGTTCAGTATTATCTCCGAAAGGCAGCTGGAAGTGCTGGAAAAACAAAATACGCTGGCGGATAGTCTGCGCGAGGATTCCATCCGGATGATCAACATTCAACAGGATGTGGTCCGCATGAATCCGTATATCGATGCGGTTTCCCTTTCCAGGAATCCGATCATCAAAGTGGATACCACACTACAGATCCCCCAATTGGAGATCCAATGGAAAACCGGCCTGAATAGTACTCAGAAAAGAAATTACGAAGCAAGTATCCGGGAATTTGTCCGACAGAAAGCCGGACTGGATACCCTGATCATCAAGTAAAGTACGAAGATATGAAAGCGCTGATCTTAATTGATTTACAAAACGATTTCTGCCCCGGTGGTGCGCTGGCCGTTCGGGAAGGCGACCAGACGGTATCCATTGCCAACCAGCTGCTGGATCAATTCGATCTGGTGGTAGCCACCCAGGACTGGCATCCGATCGCTCACGAGAGTTTCGCCGCCCATCACGCCGGTAAAACGCCGGGAGAAGTGATCGACCTGCACGGCCTACCCCAGGTACTCTGGCCGATCCACTGTGTACAGGGGAGTTTCGGTGCCGAATTTGTCCGTGAACTCAATACTTCCAAAATTCAACACGTTTTTAATAAAGGAACGGATCCGGCCATTGATAGCTATAGTGGATTTTTTGACAACGGTCACCGTAAGGCCACGGGAATGGGGGATTTCCTAAAGGAGAAAGGAGTCGATACCATCTACATCATGGGGCTGGCTACGGACTATTGCGTAAAATTCACGGCACTGGATGCCCTCCAACTGGGTTTTTCCACCTACCTGATCACCGACGGCTGTCGTGGGGTAAATCTCCAGGAAGGAGATTCCGAAAATGCCCTAAAAGAACTATCGGAAAAAGGTGCAAAACTTATAGAGAGTAAAGACCTGCTGGGCTGATACCTGATTATCAAATCATCGTATCAACCGATAATCAACAACCTGCCTAATCAATAAACCGACAGATAATGACCACAACTGACAACTTAAAAGGAGCCGACCTGATTGCACTGGAGGACCGCTACGGTGCCCACAATTACCACCCGCTTCCCGTGGTGCTTAACCGTGGTGAAGGCGTCTTTCTCTGGGATACGGACGGCAAACAATACTATGATTTCCTCTCTGCTTACTCCGCAGTCAATCAGGGGCACTGCCACCCAAAGATCATCCAGGCACTCAAGGATCAGGCTGACCAACTGACCCTCACCTCCCGCGCTTTCCACAATGATGTGCTGGGACGCTATGAGCAATTCATCACAAAATTTTTCGGATACGATAAAGTCCTACCCATGAATACCGGTGTAGAAGGTGGCGAAACGGCCATCAAACTCTGCCGGAAATGGGCTTACGAAGTAAAGGGCGTGCCGCTGAACCAGGCTAAGATCCTATTCGTAAGCGGGAATTTCTGGGGACGCACCCTGGCGGCCATTTCGTCTTCCACTGATCCAAGCAGCACGAAAGGTTTCGGGCCGTATATGCCCGGATATGAGATCATTCCCTATAACAACCTGGATGCTCTGGCGGATGCACTCGAAGATCCGACCGTGGCCGGTTTCATGGTGGAACCTATTCAGGGTGAGGCCGGCGTGGTCGTACCGGACGAAGGGTACCTGCGCCGGGCTTATGAGATGTGCCGGGAAAAGCAGGTGCTGTTCATTGCGGACGAAGTCCAGACGGGAATTGCCCGTACCGGTAAGCTCATCTGCTGCGAGCACCACGGTTTCAAACCCGACATCCTGATCCTCGGGAAAGCTCTCAGCGGCGGTGTATTCCCGGTTTCCGCCGTACTCGCCCGCGACGAGATCATGCTGACCATCAAACCCGGCGAGCACGGATCTACCTTCGGCGGCAATCCGCTGGCCTGTGCCGTGGCAATGGCCGCGCTGCAGGTCGTAGAAGAAGAAAAACTCTCCGAACGGGCCGAACATCTGGGTCAAATTTTCCGACGCCGTATCCAGCAGGAGCTCGTTGAGACTTCCGATCTGGTCACCCTGGTAAGGGGAATGGGGCTACTCAACGCCATCGTGATCAATGATGACGAAGAAAGCGAAATGGCCTGGAACATTTGCCTGAAGCTGGCCGAGAACGGATTACTGGCCAAACCAACCCACGGCAACATCATCCGCTTTGCCCCGCCGCTGGTGATGAGCGAGGAGCAATTGCACGAATGCTGTGACATCATTATTCAAACCATTAAAAATTTCACGGAAGCGTAATCGGATTTGCCGATAGCCCGGTAACCGGTTCAAGGCCCCGTGCTTTGGTCCGGCTACCGGGCAATTGGCCAGCAAGGACATTCATTTATGAGTAAACAACAACATATCAACCTGATCGCCGACCAGCTTAAATTGCCCACTAAAAAAGTGGCCGGCACATTATCTCTGTTAGATGGCGGAGCGACCATCCCTTTCATTGCGCGCTATCGGAAAGAAGCGACCGGATCGCTGGATGAAACGCAGATCGCCGCGATCGAAAAAGAAGGACGCCGGCTGGCGGATCTGGAAAAAAGAAGAGAAACTATTCTACAAACGATTGAAGATCAGGGAAAATTAACCGACAACCTAAAGAAGCGTATCCTGAACTGCTACGATGCCACCGAACTGGAGGACATCTATCTTCCCTACAAACCCAAACGCCGGACGCGGGGCACCATGGCCAAGGAAAAAGGCCTGGAACCGCTGGCGGAGATCTTATTCCAACAGGAGAAACAAAACGTAGAACAACTGGCGCAGTCCTTCCTTAACGACGAAGTTGCGGATACTGAAGAAGCCCTTCAGGGCGCCCGGGACATCATGGCCGAATGGATCAACGAGGACGAAAAAGCCCGGAATAAGGTCCGCCGGTCTTTCGCCCGAGAAGCCATGATCACCTGTAAAGTAGCCCGGGGCAAAGAGGAAGAAGGCGCAAAATACCGCGATTATTTCGATTACCAAGAACCGCTAAAAAAGTGCCCCTCCCACCGGATGCTTGCTATCCGTCGCGGGGAGTCCGAAGGAATTTTGCGGGTGATCATTGAGCCGGAAGAAGAGCAAAGTCTCTATGGACTCGAAAAGCTATTCCTAAAAGGTTACGGCCCCGCCACCCAACAGGTTAAAACGGCCATTGCGGATGCCTATAAGCGACTATTGGCACCGTCCATCGAGACGGAATTCCGTCAATCTTCCAAATCCGAAGCCGATCAGGAAGCCATCGAAGTGTTTGCGCTGAATCTCCGGCAATTACTGCTGTCGGCACCGCTGGGCCAAAAACGCGTACTGGGTATCGACCCCGGCTTTCGAACCGGCTGTAAAGTGGTTTGCCTCGATGATAGCGGCGACCTGCTGCAAAATGACACCATCTATCCCCATCCTCCCCAATCGGACGAATACGGCGCCTGTAGAACGCTGGAACAACTCGTGAACCGCTTCCAGATCGACGCTATTGCCATCGGTAACGGTACGGCCGGTCGGGAGACCATGGCCCTGTGCCAGAAGATCGATTTCGGCAAACGGGTAGAGGTGTTTTTGGTTAACGAGGCGGGAGCTTCCATTTATTCCGCATCGGATGTAGCCCGGGAGGAATTTCCGGATAAAGACATCACGGTGCGGGGAGCCGTTTCCATCGGTCGCCGGTTGATGGACCCGCTGGCCGAACTGGTAAAGATCGATCCGAAATCCATCGGTGTCGGGCAGTACCAGCACGATGTCAACCAACCACAGCTCCGGGAAAGTCTGACCCAGGTGGTGGAAAGTTGCGTGAACAGCATCGGCATCAACATCAATACCGCCAGTAAACACCTGTTGACCTACGTCTCCGGCCTCGGCCCTACCCTAGCCCAGAACATTGTGGAGTACCGTACGCAAAACGGCGCCTTCCAATCCCGGAAAGCTCTGCTGAAAGTAGCGCGCATGGGTGAAAAGGCCTACGAGCAGAGTGCCGGTTTTCTCCGCATCCGGGAAGGAAAAAATCCATTGGACAATACCGCCGTCCACCCGGAAAGCTATCCGATCGTGGAGCAGATGGCTAAAGATCTGGGCGTAACAGTACAGCGCCTGATCGATGATGCCCAGCTACGGAAATCAGTCAACCTGAACCGTTACACCACCGAAACAGTGGGTCTGCCCACCCTGAAGGACATCATGAAAGAACTGGAAAAACCGGGACTCGACCCCCGGGGAGAGGCCAAGTCCTTTCAGTTTGCCAACATCAAAACGATCGATGACCTAAATGAAGGCATGGTCGTACCGGGTATCGTCAACAACATCACCAATTTTGGTGCTTTTGTAGATATCGGGATCAAGGAAAGTGGTTTGGTCCATATCTCCCAACTGGCCAACCGATTCGTCAAAAATCCGGCGGAGGTGGTTAGTCTCAATCAGGAAGTCCAGGTCCGGGTGATGGAGATTGATCGCAAACGCGGGCGGATCCAGTTGTCTATGAAGGATGTGTAAGCGTATTGGTTATTAGAATAGTGGAAGAACCCATTTATTCTTCCACTATTCTAAAACCATTCTTATCACTGCGAATGCCGGGTATATTCTTATTTCTGATCACGGGTTGTATATTACCCAGTGTATCCTCCCAGGATCCCCCTCTCAGTACTTTCCGGATGCCATTTTCGGGACCTTTCGGATTAAGGAGCGGGCTACCGGTATAGTAGACGGCCTCATACCAATCGCTGCACCATTCCTGGGCATTTCCCAGCAGATCGTAGAACCCAAGGGCATTAGGTTCTTTACGAGCGACCGGATGGAGCCGCCCTTGGCTATTCTCTTCGAACCAGGCTACGGAACCGAGATTGCCGGTATAATTTCCTTTTCGGGCCACGTATTCCCACTCCGCTTCCGTTGGCAAGCGGATCGGCCGGCCGGTCTGTTCACCCAGCCACGTACAATATTGCTCCGCATCGGCCCAACTCACTCCGGTAATGGGATGATCCCCCAGCAATTGTAAACCGGGCACGTCGGGCATTTCCTGGACAGTCCGGGCACAATATAAATAGTACTGCAAAACGCTTACTTCCGTCGCTCCCATACTAAAATCGTCAAGTTGGACTTCGTGCTCCGGTAAGATATCGGACCGGTTAGCTTTGGATGATCCCATGATGAAGCTCCCTCCCTGTACAGAGATTAGACGAGGGTAATATTTATCCCGAATGGTTTTTGACCACGCTGCGGGCATCACAGCCGTTAACTGCTTGCTGAGGTACCCTAAAGTATCTGTACCAACCGCCGTCGTCGACCGGTTTGCCGCTATTTCCTGCCACAATTGATAAGCTGAAGTGGCCCGGCCGGCTTCCGTATAAAAAAAGATCAACTCCAGATAGGCTTTGCGGGTATCCTCCGGATTTACCCTTAGCTCTCTGGCATCCTGCAACAGGGGTATAATCCGTGCGAATTGTAGTTGATTGATCAGTTCCTGCGCCTCTTCCAGCTTCTTGGCTACCCGTTGACGGTTGGCGGCCTGGAGCCGGGCCAGTTGTAGCGCCGTTTCTTTTTCTGCCGCCAGCGCCGTTTGCCGGGCGGTTTCGGCTTCATTTGCCCGGCTTACCGCCAGCGCTCGGGAATCCTCCGCTTCGGTCGCTTTGATTTGAGCAATCTCATCTGATCGTTCCGCCTTTTCCCGGTTTTGCTCGGCCAGTAGCTGGCTGGCCTTAGCCTGGGATCGCTGATGAAACGCTACCACCATCGCTATGAAGGCAATCAAAGCCAGGGCAACACCACCGATACCAATCAAAATAGCTTTGCGCCGTTTCCTCCGTTCTTCGGCCAGCAACCGGGCCTGTTCTTCCAGTTCCGCTTTTCGGCGGACCTCTTCTTCCCGAAGCCGACGGCGCTGTTTGGCCTGCAGGATGGGAGCCACCAGCGTATCGTGGCTCAATTCGTACACAAAGCCGCCCCGCGGATCGGATTCGGAGCGCAGCAGGTGGGTATCCACCAGTTCTTTCAGCAATGCGGAAGATACTCCGAAATCCCGTTCGATCTGCCCTTCGTACAGGCTGAGTCTTCGCTCGTCATCTTCGAAGATCAGTCCTTCCTCGATCAGTTTTCTGGCCGCCAGTTGGTCCTCGGGAGTGGATAATCGGCCGATACGGCCATCATAATAGTTTTTAAAAATATTCCCTAAGTCGCCCAGATCCGATACGGCAATAAGTTTACCGGTTTCCGGTCCGGATATCTGCTGTTCGGCGTACTGGCAAATGATCTGCAACTGAAAAGACTCGATCGTTTCGGTGCCCCCTTCGGTCAGATACTCCAGGATATAATCCAGTGCCTCATCCGTATAATCGAACGGCGGAGTGGCAAAACCCGGTAGGCGACTGTAAGCCGGATTGAGGATGGCATCTTCGGCCTGCAGCCGGTAAAGCGGTTTCAATTCGTAGCGCTGGTGCAAAATAGCGGGCAAAATGCCGGAAAGTTGATCGAGCAGGCTCAATCGATCCGCCCGTATGGAAAACAGGGCGTGTACCTCTAAGGGTTCGTACAACTGGTCCATTTCCTCCTGGGTAAGCAGATCCGCTTGTTCTTCGAGTGCGTCCCGGAAGCGGGATGGGATCTGCTGGTACAACAGGTCGGAAAGCTGGTCGCCAAACTGGGCTACTGCAGCGGTATTGTAAGTAAATATCTCCTCGAACTGGTCGAACAACCAGATCAGCCGGTTTTGCCGACTCTGCAGTTGCAGCCGCTTGCAGTGGTACCAAAGGGAATCTTCGTTGGGGATCAGTTTGTCCAGGTAAAAGGGCCCGGCCCCCAATCCGAGGCGATCAACCGTCAGCTGGACCGGTCGGCTTTCCCGGCCTTCCTGCCAGGTACCGAATCGAAAACTGTAGGGCTCGTAGCTTCCTTCCGACAGCAAACGGGGAACGATGCCGGCCTGTAACAGGGAACTTTTGCCCAGCCCCGAGCGGGCGTACAGTACCGCCAGTTTTTCACGCAGCAGGAGCCGGGTGAGATCGTCAATATCGCGATCCCGGCCGAAGAACAACTCCTGGTCTTCGTCGGTAAAGGGTCTGGCTCCGGGATAGCGGTATTGCATGGATGGGTGAAATGGGTTATAAAATAAATTGATGGAGTTGTGGGATCGAGACCTGCCAGATTGGTGAAATCTGGCAGGTCATTTTCACATCTCATTGGTTAGTTCCAGGATCGCCTGGCGGACTTTGGCCATTTGTACATCCGCATCCCGTTCGTCGAGTACGCCCTGGCGCATGCGTTTTTTCAGGCGGTTAAACCGGCTGATGATCCCGAGGGTTTCCATCATCAGGTCTTCGTCTCTGCCTTCGAAATATTCGCGGGCGCGATCCAGTGCCTCTTCCAGCTCATCCTCGGCGATTAGCATGCGGATCTGATTGGCCGGACTTTCCTGTTTCTCTCCCGGTTCCCGCAAGGCACCTTCCTCTTCGCAACGGCGATATAATTCCCCGACGAAACCTTCGATATCTTCATTGATGAACTCGATCTGAAACTGATCCTTACAAACGGACAAGGTATCGGCATTAAATTTCTGATCGGTAGCGTAGCGGACGTGCCGGCCGGCTTCGTCGTGCATCCGCAGCAGGCGCAGCATCAGCTGCACGTGCCATTTATCGAAATTGAAACCCAGGAAAATAACACTATGTGCACTCAGGCAGGCGTTCATGAGTCGCCCTGGGATCTGCTGCCGGGCCAGTACGGCCTCCAGAAACTGGTACAGATCGCTGTGCGTCAGGATCAGTGACTCTTCCTCTTCCAATACACCGGTCAGGTTATAGACCACCGGCCGCGCCGTGGACGGTTCCGGGATATCGGTCCGGGCCTTACTTTTATCGAAATATTCGAACTCGTAGGGGATCTCCAAATCATCGAGCGCATCGTTCAAAAAGCGATCGGGTGTCGCATTGATCCACATTTTAAAAGGCAGCCGGGCCAGCTTTTCGTACAGTGCCGGCGGGGGGGCGTTCTTTTTGTAATAATCCTTGATCTGATAATACACTCTGGTCTTGGCCTGGGGACTACCGAATAAAAAAAAGTCCTCCTTTTCGTAGAAGGAGGCGATGTGCGGATTATTGGCAATATCCAGCGACTCGTATAAGCCATCCAAAAACGGTTGCTCGGGGGATAAGCGCGCGACATGGGGACCGATCAGCAGGATACACTTCCCGTCGATGAGGGTGTTGAGAATAAAGTCCCATTCTACGGCGGGTTGGCTCATGGTTTTTGAGTTTTTAAAAATAAGTCCGTGGCATGCAAATTTTAAAAATATTCATACTACATAACTCTTACAGATCAGACAATAGGACTTTGACTAGAGAAATGTTATGAAGAGAACACTTTTAAGCCCGCCTTGCAAAATTAAAAAGGTTTGATATAAATTGTTATTGATAGATATATAAAAAGCTATTTTTTTTATTTGAAAGATGTTGATTTTTTTGAAACAATATTTTTATGAAAAAAAATTGTAAATCACTACACAACAATAGTTTATAAAAGAAAAAAAAATAACATCTTCATAATAAAAAACAATTGTTAAAACTTGTCCTTACATATAAATGAATAGCTTCCTAATATTGCTTTGTCGATAATTTGGAATCATACAAAGAAACACTCAAACTATTTTATAAAAACGAAATTTAATTGATTTTCTATTTTTTGTTAACTATTCAAGACGATACAATATGATCTTTAGAATTGCAAACAAATCAAACCGAACGCTTTCCATATGCGTAGACCCAAATGCCAATAGTAACTTCGCAGTTAGTCTTGGTAAATTTGATCAGACTGAAGCCGCTTTTCAATGGCAAATATCCTTTCATGTACCATCATCAACCGAAAATAATTTTATTTTAAAATCAGCGGGATTGCTAATATATTCAGCTTTTGTTAATAAGGCCATAGTTTACAATGGTGAAAATGAATACCTTCAATTGAAGGATCCCAAGCTTTCTAACACCACGAATGAAATAGATAATAACTTCTTATGGAACATTTGTTGGTGGGATGAAGGTACAAATCCTTTTATTACCATTCGCTCCCCCTTTAAGCAAGATGATCAGGTTTGGGATGCAAGAAAAAGTGTTAGCAATGGAAATGGAATAGGAACCTGGAATGACAATGGTACTGATTCGCAGCAATGGCAGTTGATTCCTTTTATTCCAACAATCTGATACTTCCCCAAATCTTAAGTGTAGAAAATTTCATTTGAATTTAACCATAATATTCAAAACTTATGCCAAGTATAAATTGGAAAAAAGCACCTATAGAAGTTACAAATATCACTGCTGCCGATCCTCATATTGACGTCACAATTCGAACAATAAACTGGAAATGGCCAAAAGAACCAAATATTGAAAAGTTATATATTTATTTTGAAGGGGTAATTGAAGTAATTGTGCCATTTAAAGACCCTGAATATACACAAGTTAGATCAGGTTGCCCTGCTGATTTTTTCTTATACAATATTCCATCTGAGGATATCCATACGGAAACTATTGGATATGTAACATTTAAAAATATTCCATATCCCGAAGGTAAGGCAACATATAAACAGCAAGTAGAAAACCACGGCATATTTATATTAGAGCAATTTTCGATTGTGTCTGCAGATAAATTAAAAAAAATAGATGCTGATCTAAAAGTAAAAAAAGCCAAACTAAAAATTAAGGAAGATAACTCCTCATAAAATCAAAGATTATAAAAGTAAAATAGCTGTGAGTTGAAGCGTCGAAAAATCTCAATAGAAATTAGAGTAAAATCATCGTGCTAAAAACCGTATAACTTTATCCTATTGTGAATTGAAAATCTGCACTCTATTCTTTAATCAAATTTTGTCATGATCCACTTTTTAAAAACTCTTCATTTTCAATTGATACTATCATTGCCAATATTACTTACAGCACAAAGTACCAGCCCCATAACTCTAAAAACCGCCCCAACCTGGGAAGCCCGCGCCGACAGCCTCGCCGAAACCCCAGCCCTGGATTCCGCCATCCGGATCCGGCAGCAATTACAGGCTTTATACCGGGAATCGGAAGCGTGGGAAGCCTTCGCCGCCGGAGGCGTAGCCCTGGCGACCTATCATTTCTACGGGGGCAATTTGGATAAAATGCTTGGCCCACTGAACGAAGTCATTGCGGTAGCCGCACCCCAGCTTGACGAAAGGTCGGAAGCGCTGGCCGGTGCTTACCAGACCAAAGCGGAAGTTTTCCATTATGTTTACGGAAGCTGGGACAGTTCTCTGGTGTATATGGAAAAAGCCATACCCATCCTGGAAAATCTGGACCGATCGGAAACGCTGGTCTCCTGTCTGCTACTCAATGCCAACAACCGGGTCAAACTGGCCCGATGGATGGAGATACCGCCGGATCTGAAACGGGCGGAAAAACGCATGCAGCAACTTGCTCTCTCCCAGGGGGATGCCCGTTGGGGTGAATTGTATAATCTGTACGGAGTCGCTTACCGGCAGCTGGAGCAATACGAATTGGCGCTGAATTACCAACTATTGACGATTGCCTACACGGAGCCGGATTATCTCTTTGCTTCCTATCTCAACAATCTGGCCGATCTCTACGAGGACCGGTCTGATTGGGGGCGGGCGGCCCAATACTACGAAAGATCCCTGGGAATCCTGGAAAATGCGGAGAATGCGGAGGCCCTCAGTATAGCCAATGTGCTGAACAACCTCTGCATCGTCCGGATGCGCCAGGGAGAACTGCAGAAGGCGATCGAATACGGTTCCAAAAATCTGAAACTGCTGGAGCAATCTGCTTCCCAGGAGGTGGTCAAGCGATTGATTGACGGCAGCAATAATTTGGCCCTGGCCTATTTGGAAGCCGGGCAGGCCGATAATGCGCTGCAGGTGCTCCAGGAAGCCGAGGCCATCCACCAAACGGAACCCTACCACCAGGAATTCACCTGGCACAACCTCAGTCATGCCTACCGCAGCCTGGGCCGCTACGATGATGCCATCCGTTATATGCAACAATCCATTACCGCCTATGAGGAAATGGGTCGGGCCGATCACCCGCTGATGGCCAAAAAGTTCCGGCACATGGGTACCATTTTTGCGATGCAGGGCGATTTTGAGCAGGCACTGAGTTATTACGACGCTGCCTTCCGCCTACCGGTCGGCAACGTTAGCAATCTGGATTCTCTTAAACTGTTGCGAGATAAGGGGCTGGCGCTGATTGAACTGTCGAAAGCTAAGCCCGAAGATAAGTCCCGCCTAAATTCGGCCCTGGAGCACCATCTGCAGGCCATCAAACTGGCGGAGCGGCTACGTCGGGAGCATTTTGCGGGTAGCGCGGTCCTTTTTGCACAGGACACCTTTCCGGTTTACGAACGGTCCGCCGATGTTGCTTTTTGGCGCCACGAAAGCGCAGCGGAACCCAGGAGCCTACAACCGCTCTTCCAAGTTTCCGAGCGCGCCCGGATGGCGCAAAAAGAAGAAGCAGCCATTTCTACCTTAAGGTCTGAGATCGCTACGCTGCCCGACACGTTGCAGGGGCGCTTTAATGACCTGGAGATCAACATTCAATTCTACCGGGAACAGATCCGGAACGAAATGCAGAAAACCGGAAGCGCCAATTCGGATAAAGTCCAGGGCTGGCGGACGGATCTGCAACAATTGGAACGAGAAAAGGAAGAACTGCTTTCTCCACTTGCTGCGGCGCAATTGGCCAACGCAGTACTATCCTCCCGCCAACCTCCCAGATCGCTAGAGGAGATTCAGGCTTATCTTGAGGATGAAGTACTGCTGATCTATGTCGTCGCTGGAGAACAGAACAACTATCTGCTTGGGATCCACCCTCAGAAGACATTTGTTGAAAAGCTGGATAAGGCGGCTCCACCAGCAACGGGTATAAAACGCCTGTTGGATTCCGCCGATGATCCGGGCATCCGCACTTTGGTGATCAGTGCCCCGGAAACTATGGAGCACCAAAAGATCAAATCGGCTTTCCCCAATCTGGCCGTAGAGCCATTAGCGCAATCCTCCCTAGGAGCCTGGCTGGAAGGTAGGGAATAATTAAATCAGCCTCTAATTGTGAGCAGCAATCAGGTCGATCACAATTTCGGGCGCATTCAGCTATCGAGGAAAAGCCTGTAAAGAAATGTTAAGAGGGCATAAGCTGGAGGGAAATAGCGGAAAGGAAGTATTAAAACCCCGTTAAACCCTAGTTTTTTCCGGGACATTTGAAGGTTTTCGACCTATTTTATCTACTGATAAATAACGCGTTAACCTTTAAAACTCTAGACGGTATGAAAAACATTTTGCTGCTCTTGCTCTTTGTCAGTGTGGTCTTTGTATCCTTCACCTGGCAGGAAAAGGACCTGGTCACGTCCCCTACCCTTCCTTTTGATCTCTCTGTAACTTATCAGGGTCAGGATTACGCTATCCATTCTGAAGAAAGTCTCGATGCTTTCGTTTTAGCCATTGCGGAAAATGCCTCCGCCTGGGTTACGGAAGCCGCCTTGGTGGAAGCTGAAGATGAGGCTGGCACTTATTATACCATTCTCGGTCGCTTTACGAATGGTACTACCGTTTCTTCCGTTAGTATCCCGCTGATCGAAGGCGATCGTTCTATTAAAGAGGGTATGCCGAGCTTTGCCGTAGATTGCATGATGCGCTGTGAAGTTAGCGCACCGGCTAAAGGCTGTATCCACAACGTTATTCGTCGTTGTGTACAACAAACCTGTGCGTCCCTCCCCAAAGAATCCGGGAAAGCGACTGCGAAAATTATTTTCGGTGATTTTCGCTGATCAGTGATTCAGGGTATCATTTTCACTTTGAAAGAAATGGTCCAGGACCTGCATTTGCCAGTTAGCCACCATCGGGCTGCTGGCACTTGCATTGAGCAAAACCATGGCGTAACCCAGTTTGGACAATTTACAATCCTTCATGAGACCGCCCCGGTATTGGGTGTAGACAATGGTAAAATGCTGTCGGAGATTGAGGCCGGCCGTTTTACCGACCAGCATGGCCCGGCTGACGGCCTGTTGGATCTCATCCGGGCTCAGCCCCTTTTCGAGCAGATCACTGGCAAAATACTTCATTTCCCGGTAGAACAAAACGTCCAGGAATTGGTCAAAGGAATCGTTGGCATCATAATGAGTATGAAAAAGAACAACTTCCGATTTTCCCGGTCTTTGGATGGTGTTTTTCATAAGAGGAAGTTTTTTATACCGACGTCAAATTGGTGGGGAAGCCAACCAATTTAAGTACAGTTTATAGTTAGGGATTGCGCATGCACTTCCTGTAAATTTACCGATTATTTCCTTTCGCCAAAACCATCATCATCACCAAATGCGATGATTTTCGACAGGTTATCCGCAGATCATTTTCTGGCCTGGTAGATCCCGTTAATCACGTACAGGACCGCCATACCCAGTAAGAAGAGCCCTCCGGTGAGGTGCGCACCTTGTAAACCCTGAATTCGCACCAGAGGTTGGAAAAATACCGGGGAAAAAAATTGTCCGAGAAAGATAGCCATAGTCATAGCCCCCATGAAACGCCCGCGCATACTGGGCGGAGACAGTTGCATGAGCCAGGTATTGGAGTTGGGCATCAGTAGTCCGGCACCGCCGCCGGCGAGAAAAAGACCGATCACCGCCTGGTAGTACTGCCCGGCCGTAGCCGTTATGATAAAACCCACTGCCATAATACCGAAACAGAAGGCAAAAATACCCCGATAGCCTAAGAACCGGAGCAATCTGGCGTAGTTCTGCGCCATGAGGGCCGCCATAATGGTGGCCAGCACCAGGCCCACACTCTGCATGGAAGGTCGCTCGGCGCCGATCTCCTTAAGCAGAAAGGGTGATTGTACGGGAATGAGATAAAAGGCTACCATGCCCAGAAAAGCCGTCGCGTAGATGAGGATCAGGGCCGGAACTTTATCTCCCAGGCTTTTATTGCCATTTAGAGCATCCTGCTTTTGCTCATCCGAAACTTCGGGTTCGGTCAGATAGAATCGAACCAAAATCAAAACGGGAAGCGCCAGGGTATAGATCAGGAAGGGAAAGCGCCAACCGAAATCGGCCAGCAGACCGGAAAAAGTAACAAATACCGTGCCTCCGAATGCCATCACCGCCGCCTGGGTACCAAGAAATTTATTCCGTTCTTCTCCTTCGAAATAATCTCCCGCCAGGGTGACCGCGGTGGTCATCACTCCCGCTACGGCGATGCCCAGCAACGCTCGGCTTACCAGCAGCAGCGGCAGGCTGGAAAGCACAAAACCGGCCGAGCCCGCCACGATGTACAACAGCATACTCGCCTGGAATATGCTCATTTTCCCGAAACGGTCCAGCAGATAACCGATCACCGGGGAAAAGAGCGCAATGAAAAGCGCCGGCAGGGTAAGCAGCAGTTTGGTCAGTAAGTCGACCCGGGGAACCTCGGCAAAATGCACGCTGATCGTCGGCAATGCCGGGGCAATGGCCGCGCCGGCCATCACGGTCAATGTACTCGCCAGCAAAAGTGTGATTTTTACCATTTTCCCCATGGAATATTGTTTTGATGTGTACCTTTGGTCGGATCAGACCAGAAACAGAACGGCGTTTTTTCCCGGAAGGGAATAAGCCATGTTAACACCTTAACCCGACGTTTAGTTGCTAAGCCCATAATTCAAAATTTCGATTATGCGTATTATCTATGGCTTTTTGTTCATTCTCTTTTTTACGGCCTGCCGGCAAAATGTAGCACCGGATACCTCAGCACCGCTGACGGGACTCCAGTCGCCCGAAGCACTCTACGGTGAATTATTCGTCGACGTGCAGATGGCCGCCGTATTTCCCGACGGAAAAACTTTTGTAGACTGCAGCCCAAAGATGGCACCAACTAAAATCGTAGCCGACTACCAGGAGGCAAAGCAGGAAGCAGATTTTGACCTGGAAGCTTTCGTCCTGGAACATTTTGAGCTGCCCCACCAATACAGCACCAATTTTAAGGCCGATACCAGCCGCAGCGCCGCCGAACACATCAACGCCCTGTGGCCGGTACTTACCCGCGAACCGGATGATGTAGAACCGGGGACGCTCATCCCATTGCCCAACTCCTATATCGTGCCCGGCGGCCGCTTCGGAGAGATCTACTACTGGGATAGTTATTTCACCATGCTGGGACTGCAAAGCGCCGGCAAGGTGGACATGATCGAAAATATGATCGACAATTTTGCCTATCTGATCGATACCATCGGCTTTATTCCCAACGGCAACCGCACCTACTTTCTGACCCGGTCCCAGCCGCCTTTTTTTGCCGCCATGGTGGACCTGCTCGCCGGGGAAAAAGGACCATCCGTACGGGTGAATTATTTGCCGGCTCTGGAAAAAGAATACGCTTTCTGGATGAACGGCATGGAAGACGTTTCCAATGCCAATCCGGCCCGCAAACACGTAGTGCGGCTCAAAGACGGCAGTATCCTCAACCGCTATTGGGATGAGGGCGAACGTCCACGGGCTGAAATGTACCGGGACGATGTGGAAACCGCCAAAGAAAACGAGCAAAGAACACCCCAGGAGATCTATTCCGACCTGCGGGCAGCCTGCGAGTCGGGCTGGGATTTCAGCAGTCGCTGGCTCGCCGACGGGCAAACCCTGAATACGATCCAGACTACCGAGATCATTCCCGTGGATCTGAATGCACTGCTCTACAACCTGGAGCTGCAATTGCAACAGGCTTACGCCGAGAACGGGCAGCAGGACGAAGCCGATCTCTTCGCCCAGCGCGCCCAGCAACGACGGGACAACCTGATCCGGTATTGCTGGAACCCCGAGCTGGGATTTTTTATGGACTATAATTTTGTAAAAGACGCCTTTACCGCCACGCCTTCCCTCGCCGGTCTGTACCCGCTGTTCTTCGGTATGGCCGAACCGGAAATGGCCGAGCAGGTAGCCCAGATCGTACAGTCGGATTTTCTGAAACCAGGCGGCGTGGTGAGCACCCTCACCAATACCGGTCAGCAATGGGATGCGCCCAACGGTTGGGCACCCCTGCAGTGGATCACCATCAAAGGCTTACGGAATTACGGCCGGAATGACCTCGCCGATACCATTAAAGAACGCTGGGTGGATCTCAATGTACGGGTCTATAAGCATACCGGAAAAATGGTCGAGAAATACAATGTACTCGATATGAGCCTGGAAGCCGGCGGTGGAGAATATCCGGTCCAGGATGGCTTTGGATGGACAAATGGCGTATTATTGCGACTATTGCAGGAATCACCTACAACACTGGAAAATTAGGCCAAGCTCAGCCTTTCTCCGTCAAACGATGGGATGGAAGGCCAGCGCCGAGCACTGAAAAATTAAAGCATGTATCAACACCAGATCAGCCCATTCGGAAAATGGGAGAAACACACTTTGAGCAGTCCGGATGGAAAAAACCGGCTGGAATTGGTACCCGGCCACGGAGCTTGTGTACTGGATCTCGTTTTTGAAGGCATTTCCATTCTGGACGGTTACCAGACCCCGCAGGAAATGGACAGCAATCGCTGGTCCAAAAACGTGGTATTGTTTCCATTCCCGAACCGCCTGGAAGACGGCACTTACGAATGGGACGGGCAATCGTACCAGTTCCCGATCAATGACCCGGCCACCAACAACGCCCTCCATGGTTTCGGCGCTAAAGAACCGATGCGGATCACCCAGGTCGAATTAAGCCCCGAAGGAGCTACCATCGGCTGTGAATACCAAAATGCCGGAGATAACCCGGCCTATCCCTTTCCATTTACGTTCAACATCCAGTTTTCCATCGATCAGCGTAATCAACTTACTGTTCTGATGGCTTTCCAGAATGATGGTGAACAGGATATCCCCGTCGGCTTCGGCTGGCACCCTTATTTCAATCTGGGCGAAAAAGTCGATCAACTGGAACTCCAGTTCCCGCCCTGCGAACTGGTGGCCATCGATCAGCGAATGTTGCCCAACGGGAAACGCTACGATTACGACCAGTTTGCCGAACTCAAAACATTAGGAGGCACCACGCTGGATAACTGCTTTGCCCTCCGCGACGATCGGGTGGAAGCATCCGTGTACGTCCACGGCGAAAAGGGAAAAATGCGCTATTGGCAGGAAACCGGAGATAATAAATACAATTTCCTACAGGTTTTCACTCCTCCCTATCGCACCGCGATCGCCCTTGAGCCCATGACCTGCAATGTAAATGCCTTTAACAACGGCGACGGCCTGATCCGTCTGGGTAGCCTGGAAAGTGTAGACGCCAGATTTGGCGTACGTTTCACCTTACCCTAAGCCCGATCCTGCCGATTGTCGATCTCCATTACGCGACAATCGGCAGGTTTCTGTTAAAACCCGCCCGAAAAACGTCCGCGTCACACCATTAAGATTGCCTTGTGACAGTTTTGTGATATTTGGAGACTAACTTGCAGGAGTTATCTATCACCAAATACTCCCCTATTGTCATGAGAAAGAAGGTCTTGATCGTGGAGGACGACCGGGATATCGTCGCCTTACTGGAAATTCATTTGCGGGATCTCGACTGCGAAGTGGCCTTCGCTTTCGACGGACAGGATGGATTCCAGAAAGCCCTCGATCCCTCTTACGATCTTATCATCCTGGACTTGATGCTCCCCGGAATGGAGGGTACGGAGATCTGCCGGCAGGTACGGGCCCGGGAGATCATCACGCCCATACTGATGCTAACGGCCCGTTCCGAAGAGATCGACCGGGTGCTGGGTCTGGAATTTGGTGCGGATGATTATCTCACCAAACCCTTCAGCGTTCGTGAATTCATCGCCCGGGTAAAGGCTATTTTCCGCCGCACCCAGATGATGAGTAAAAAGGATGCCAATGGAAAGAAACGCCGCATGCACTTTGGTCAGCTCGCCATTGACCTGGATATGCGGAAAGTTACCGTCGGTGATCAGCGTATCGAACTTTCGCCCAAAGAATTTGACCTCCTTTCGCTACTGGCTTCCAATCCCGGCAAAAGCTACGATCGAACCCGTATTCTCAATTTAGTTTGGGGATATGATTTCGATGGCTACGAACATACCGTCAATTCACATATCAATCGTCTGCGCGCCAAAATTGAACCCGATCTTTCCAATCCACAGTTCATCCTTACGACCTGGGGAGTAGGTTACCGGTTCAATGAAGAATTGTTTACAAATTAGTCATCAGTCGTTTTGCACCAATTACCTCCCTTACAAAACGAGACATGACGCTAAACTAACTCAAAGGCCTTGAAAAATCTCTTCACTAATCGATTATACTGGAAGATCTCCCTCACCTTTCTCGGCGTATTGGTGCTGCTGGGGATTGCCTACGTGGCGGTTACCATCTATACAGAACAAAAATATTTTCAGGAGGCCAACCAGCGCCTGTACGGCTCGATTGCCGAACACCTGGTTAAAGAAACCGAGCCGAAGATCGAAGCGGACGGTTCGGTGGATACGGCCATGCTGCACGAGATCATGCACTCCATGATGGTGATCAATCCCAACGTGGAGGTCTATCTGCTCGATACCCTCGGCGGAATCGTCACTTACGTGGTGCCGCAAGAAAATGTGAAACTCGATAAAGTGGATCTTGCTCCGATCCAACGCTTTCTAAACAAAAAAGAGGACGAAGTGATCGTGGGGGATAATCCCCGGATCCCGGATGAAAAGATGGTATTTTCCGCCGCGCCTTTTCATCACGACGGTAAACTAAACGGCTATGCCTACATCATTCTGGCCAGTGTAAAACAGGCTCAGGTTACCTCTTCCATTTACAAAAGTCGATTGTTTCAGCTGGGCGGGAATCTTTTCTTCCTCACGCTTCTTGGGGCCGTAGTGATCGGCCTGCTGGCGTTGCGCTATTTCACCCGGCGACTGACGAGCACCATCCAGACGGTGCGCCGTTTCCGCGATGGCGATATGCAGGCTCGTATACCGGCGGCCACCGGCAAGGACCTGCCCGTATTGACCGAAACCTTCAACGAAATGGCCGACAGGATCGTAGCTAATATCGAGGAATTGAAATCCGTGGAGAACCTGCGCCGGGAATTGATCGCTAACGTATCCCATGATCTCCGTACCCCGCTCGCGATCATGCAGGGATACATCGAGACCATGCAGATCAAAGCGGATGAACTGAACCCCGAAGAACGAAACAAATACCTGAATATCGTGCTGAGCAGCAGCCATAAGCTCAGCCGCCTGGTTCACCAGTTGTTCGAATACTCCAAACTGGAAGCCAAGCAGATCACTCCGGAAAAGGAACCCTTCTTTATTACGGAACTGGCCAATGATCTGAGAAATAAGTTCCAGATCCTGGCTGATCAGAAAAGCGTGCAGATCAATCTGGATATGCGTCCGGACCTGCCGATGGTTTTTGCCGACGTTGGCCTGGTAGAAAGGGTCATGCAAAACCTGATGGACAATGCGCTGAAGTTTACGCCGGAAGGAGGTGTGATCACCATCGCCATTACCGCCAACCGACAGGAGGTGGAAGTTCGGGTGACGGACACCGGGCCCGGGATCCCGGAAGACGAGCAGGCCTTTATTTTTGAACGGTACCGCAAATCGGCTCAACCGGCGAAAGAGAAAAGTACCGGTACGGGGCTCGGCCTGGCCATTGCCCGCAAGATCATGGATCTACATAATTCCACGATCCGGGTGATCAGTAAACCCAACCAGGGAGCTACTTTTCTTTTTGCACTGCCGACAATGGCTACTTCGCCCGTTTCGTCCTGATCAGGAAAAGATCCGTGGCGATCTCAAAGGTTTTTTCGTCGATGTCTTTTAGCGTAACGGATTGCCAATAGGTGGTGGGGCGAACCATTTCCCAGTCCTCCGGATCTCCGAGCAGGACCGGCATGGCGAATTCCTCCACCGCGCAGTCCCAGCGGATATCCACTTTCAGATCGTTACCAACCGCGGTAGTCCGGTATTCAAGAGTAGGAACTTCGGGATATTCCAGGTACTGCTCGAAAAAGGCGTCCCACTGCGCTCCCGTTTTATCATTGACCCACTGGATAAAATCTTCCGTGGTCACGTTGGAGATCGCGTGTTCCAGGTGAAAGGATTTCAGGATATCGAACCACAGTTCATCATTCTGCAGCGCATGCCGCAGGGTATGTAACATCCAGGCTCCCTTGTAGTAATGATCGCTGCCGGACCAGTCTTCCCAATTGACGCCTTTCGGCCCCAGAATGGGTTCTTCGTTATCGATGTACGGCCGCTGACTGACCAGATAGCCGACGGCATCTTCGTAGCTGTATTCACACTCCACGTAAAGAGCCTCCATGTAAGTAGTAAAAGATTCGTGGATCCACATCTCCGCCAGATCGTTACAACTGATGCTGTTGCCAAAATACTCGTGCCCGGTTTCGTGAATGATGATGTAATCCCAATCCATTCCGGCCGGGATCATGCCTCCCAGATATCCGCGCATGTAGCGGTTACCGTAGGCGATGGCTCCCTGGTGTTCCATGCCGAGGTAGGGAGTTTCCACCATCGCAAAACCGTCGTTCCAGAAGGGATACTTGCCGAAATACTTCTCATAACACGCCAGCATCGGTTTAACCTGCTCGAAATGTTCCCGCGCTTTTTCTTCATTATAATCCAGTACATAATAATCCAGCGACAACTCCTCGCCGTCCGCTGCCTGATAAGTATCGGAAAAATGGGTGTAATTGGCGATGTTGACCGTGACGTTATAATTGTTGATCGGATAGGATACGAACCAATCCCAGCGCTGGTAATCGCCCTGATCGACCTTCTTCCGCAATTCGCCGTTGGCAATACAGCTTAGATTTTTTGGGACCGAAACCCGAATGGATAAACTATCCGGTTCATCTGACAGGTGATCTTTGTTCGGCCACCACAGACTGGCGCCATCGCCTTCGCAGGCGACCCCGATCCAGTGCCGGCCCCGGCGGTCTTTACTCCAGACGAAGCCGCCGTCCCAGGGGGGATTATTCGCGGTCGTTGGCTTACCGTGGTAGAAGATCCGGAATTGACCACTGGTCCCTTTTTTTTGTTCGGTCGGAAAGTTTACGAAAATAGCATCGTGCCGGCGCTCGAATGACAGTGATCTGCCCTGAAAACTGATGCTGTCCAGGTCCATGTTTTCGTAGAGGTCGATCTGTAGGCGGGAGAAATCTTCAACGGTCCGGTAGAACAGGTCCACCCAACCGGACAGTTCCTGCTGGTTGGGGTCAATGCGAATATTGATGTCGTAAAAGGTAACATCATAGCAAGTTCTTTCCGGTCGTAACATGCCCCTCAGGGTATCCGCTTCCGTAAACTCGTAGGTTTTGTAAAAATCCTTTTGTCCGAATAAGGGAGTCAAAAGTAAGAGCGGTGCAAAGAGCAGCACGATTTTCTTCATAGCATATTGTTTGAATTCTCTACAGCGAACCAGCTGCCGTGTGTCACAGGCAGCTGTTCCCGACGCAAAGTAACGGTTTGGTCCTGACCATTTTACCCCATCAGGCTTGCCAAGGCGCTTCGGTCGGTATGGTTATCGCAGCAATAGAACGTCGCCCGTCAATATTTTAGTCCTTCCGTTAGCGAGTTCTATTTCCATTTGATAAACGTAGATCCCCGGAGGCGCCGGGCGTCCGCCGGCGGTACCGTCCCAGCTTGCGTTGATGGCATCCGGGAGCACATCCCGGACCTGAAAGATCTGGTTCCCCCATCGGTTATACAAGGTCATATTCAGGATCCGGCTTATTACGGCCGCGTGGGACATCACGCCAAATCTATCATTTTTTTCATCACCGTTGGGAGAAAATACATTGGGGATAAAGATCGGATATTCCGTATTCAGGATAATCTGGGAAGTCGCTTCATCCGTACATCCAAATTTATCGATCACACGGATCGTATAGTTACCATCTTCCAGCATTTCGATAAAAGGGTTCAGGCAATCGTCACAGGACAGATTCTCTCCCGGCAACCACCTCACGCCGGCCAGCAGGTTCTGGGGCAGACTCAGATCGGGCATCAACTGGTATTCCGATCCCAGCAGCAGACTGATCGATGGCGGCAGGCTGACGTAACTTTCTCCCAGATATGGCGCCAGTAAACTATCGGTTACCGTACATCCGCGACTATCAACAATTTCCAGTTCGTAGTAGTTACCCGCTTCCAGACTCTGGGCCAGGACGTCAACACTGATCCCGGAACCGTTCAGGTAATAGTCATAGGGTCCCGTGCCACCGGTCGCCACCGGTCGCCAGCTTCCGTCCCGGATGGACTCGCAATCCAGTTCTGGGAAGATCAATGCCGGCGGTTCTTCCACACTCACCCGGATCGAGCTGGAACAGCCACGGCCATCACGTACCCGAAAAGTATAATCTCCCGCTGAAGCATTATTCAAATTTTTGGAGGTATTACCCGGCACTTCCTCCCAGCTGTATTGGTAGGGTGGAAAATCTTCCGTCAGATCAATTACGATCCGGCCATCCGAACTGCCCGCACAACTTACCGGACTGGCTTCGGCTCCCAATGGGATCTCATAGACACTGACGGAGCCCAGGCCCTGCACTTCACCGCTACAACCGGCATCCGAGAACTCGATCAACTCGTAATCCCCATCGCGGGTAGCGTCCAGAAAGTACGGATTGGATTTGATACCTTCTTTCCGGGCGATCGGCTCTCCGTCGATACTATAGGTAAAGTTCCAGGGCGCGATACCGGTAAAGTTCACTTCTATCCTGGCTGTATCCCCGGCACAAATGCCCTGTATACCCGAGATGGTCGCACGCGGTGGTTGGGTCGGGGTAACTTTGGCGGATACGCTGATCTCGTGGCCGCACTGATCGGTAACTGTCAAATAATAAGGCTCCTCCTGGATCTGTTCGATCAGCAGTCGGTCGGAAGTAGATCCGTCGCTCCAGGCATACTGATAACCCGGATTCCCGCCCGAGACTTCGGGAATGAGGTATTCCGTTTGCTCGGGACAGATTGCCAGATCATCCAACTGCACGATCAGATCCGGCGGATCGTCGATCAGGACTTCCGCCCCGTCGGAATAGCAGGCACAGGGTATATCTAATTCTATGGCAATTTTTTCTTCGCCTTCTACCAGCGCATCGTTGAAGACCTCTATTGGCAGTCGCACGGTACGCTGACCGGCAGGAATGGTGATGAAGGATGGGAAAGCACCGAAATCGGTTCCTTCCGCAGCGGTTGTCTCATCCGTCAGCCGAAAACGCACGCTCATCGGGAACTCAACGGAAGGATTATCTCTTTTAAATTCGAAAAAAGTACCGCTACACCCTTCGGATACGGCTTCCTCCGAGGGCGTGATCGCTTTTACACTGATCTGGCCACCGAGGTCGAAACTACCGGCTTCCAGGAAGACCGCCGAATCGTAAAAATTATCAGCCACATCGGCTACTACGAGGCGGATATGATAGGTTTCGCAGGGAGTCAGTCGGAGACGCGCCGTCAATCGTACCGTAAACCCATCGTATTCGATGTATTTTTCCCGTTCGGAGGCTACATAGGGGAATCCGCAGCGTTCAGCATCGTGATTCCGGGTATTATCGATGTAATACTGGCTGTTCTTTTTATGGTTGACGTTATTGATGGAAACATAATCCGCCGACCCGGGGATGAGCGCTACATTTTCCGCATTTCCGGTGAAACCGCCCTCAATTCCGGGGCCGCTGACAAAGAATCCGAATACGTCATTGTACTTGCTGCCCACGAACTCACAATACTCTTCCGAGGCGAAAACGTAGCGGAAAGTCACGAAGGAATCGAGCGGAACAAAATCAAATTCCAGGCCTACGCGGTCCCGGATGGAAGTAGAAGCCAGCTTACCGAGGTCGCTATCACCACTTTTGTCGCCAAAATCGCCACTTTTATCGCCGGCGCTGTTCGAATTTGCGGCGTAAGCCACCGGCCCGGTAGCCAAAATAATGCCCCGATCCAATCCGATCGCCGCATTACCATTCTCAAAATACCCTATCCCGTCGGGATTTCCCAGTCCTTTGATCTTGCTGATATTATCACAGGTGCCGGCAACAAATACGTTGCGGACCAGTTCCTCGGGAGTGAGGCCGACTTCCGTACGAATTGTTTTGTTAGGAGGTCCTTCAGACTTAGGTATTCCGGGGCCTTCCGGGTTATTACCCAGGGACTCCACCGGTGCGCCAAGTACCAAAACAACTCCCAGCAAGGAGAAAAAACACCAATTATTTAACGTCATTTTTACCATAGGGATAAGCAGTAGCTACACAATCCGGTTTGTAAATTGAGTAGTTATTGAGCTTAAAACGGTCTTCTCGTAGTTGCTATTATAGATAGTTGTGAGGAGGATAAAATTAGAATTATTCTACGAAACTTCCATCATGTTAAAGATCTTTTTAATTTAAAAAGAAAACATATTAAAAAAGTGGCTATTTTTTTCCTAGTCCGGAAAATTGTGATAATTTAGCGTCTGCAATTAATCAAAACATAGTCTTTTTACATCCACTCGCCTTTTAGTCAAGAAACCGTACCCTTCCCTCATTTAACCGTGAGGAACGGATCAATTAGACCCAATTTAGCATTTATTAGAAACCATATGTAGTTTGTAGCGTAGAACACAATAGTCTGTATTCTTTTATTATCCTACCCCCATCTACTCCCCTTTACCCAGGCCGGTTTTTTATTAACACAACTGTCTTTTTTAGATTACTAGAAAATTAACGTCATTCTATGAAGCTCATCAGATTTTACACGCTTTTGGCGCTATGTTTCCTGTCTTTTTACGGGGTACAGGCTCAGAACTCTTCGCTTTGCGTGCCCGCCGAAATTGCGGTGCGCGAGGGAGACACGACGATCACCTGTGAACCCGGTGCCATCATGTGGATCCGGTTCCGTACCAGTAGGGTAAATACGCCCTACGGTTTTATTGTCACCCAAGAAGATGGAACCATCTTGCGCGTCAGCATCAGTGATAAGGTATCTTTCGACGGTTTACCCGGCGGTAATTTGCGGGTATATGCCTTTTCCTACATTGGCCTGGTGTTAGCTGAGGAGGGCGGTAATATATTTGACAGCAATCTGGCTTCGGTCTGCTCGGCCGTTTCGCCCAACTATATAGGTGTTCTGAACATTGTACCCGAAGGCGGCACGGTGGAATCCGGCAACGGACGCAGCACCGAATACATCTGTACGGATGATGAGTTGCCCGACCTGCTCTCTTTCACTACCAGTGAAGTGAACGAACCCATCTACGCCTACCTGGTGACCGATGAGAATGACCAACTGCTCAGCATCAGTGAAGACGGCAACGTCGACTTCACCAATGCCAGTCAGGGGGTTTGCCGCGTTTACGGTATTGCCTATACCGGCGGTCTGATCGTCGAAGCCGGACAAAACATTCACGAAACCGAACTGGCCGAAGGCTGCTACGACGTCTCCGACAATTACGTATCCGTAGTACGCACCCAGCCGGAAGGCGGAACCATCACCGCCGACGGCGGAACGGAAGATGTACAGGCCTGCGACTACCCCGAAGCTACCAACGTAGTGATCACACTGGGTAATGATAATGACCAAACCTTTAACTACGCTTATATACTGAGCGATGAAGCCGAAACGACCTTCACGGTTGTGGAGGGCAATACGATCAACCTTTCCGAGCTCCCCATGGGGAACAGCCGGGTGAGAGGGATCAGCTTTGCCGGTGAACTGACCGGAGCGTCCGGAACTTATCCGGATTTCACGGACGTGCAGACCGGGTGTTTCGATATCTCCGATAATTTCATTACCCTGACCCGCACCTTTGTGGACGGCGGCCAGGTAGCGCTGGCCGATGGCAGTACCGAAGTCCGCCCCTGCGGTATCGACGAACTGCCGGATAGTTTCAGTTTCCAAACGACCAGCACCGCTCAGGAAGGCTACGCCTGGATCCTGACCGGCGACAATAATTTCATCAAAGGCATTTATACGGAAAATCTGATCTCCATCGATGAATTCGACGATGAAGATGATTTCCGGGTTCGTGGACTTTCCTACAGTGGAAACATCCTGCCTGTCATCGGCCAGGAACTCAAAGAAGCCGATCTGACCGACGGTTGCTATCAGGTTTCGGAAAATTTCATCACCATTACGCGGATCCGCCCCGAAGGCGGCTCAGTAACCCTGGCGGACGGTTCGAACGCTTTCACCGGCTGCGACAGCCCGGATACCTTCGGACAGACCATTCTCAACCTGAGTAATACCGGCGATGCCGAGTTTTCCTATACTTACCTGCTAACCGATACCGATAATAATATTCTGCAGATCATTGAAGGAGAGGCCATCCCACTATCCGACCTGCCCAAAGGTACCAGCCGTATCTGGGGACTCAATTACGAAGGCGTATTAATGGCCCAGCCCGGCGATAATGCGGCGACCGCCACGCTGGTGGACGGCTGTTCTGACCTTTCCGACGATTTTATCGAAGTGGAACGGATCGTCGTGGACGGTGGCGATCTGACCATCCTGAACGGCGACACCGAGGCCCTGACCTGCGGCAATGACGATATTCCCGATGCCTTTACCTTTACTTCGACCACTACGGCTACCGATCAGCCTTACGTGCTGGTAGTAACCGACGTGAACAACCGCGTATTCTCCACGGTGAACGGAGGCATCATTGATTTTGATCTTTTTGCTCCGCGTACATATCGCATCTGGGGGCTTTCCTATACCGGCACCCTGAATGTTCCCTTTGGCAGCATTCTGACGAATATTGCGCCATCAGACGGTTGCTACGATCTGAGTAACAGCTTTGCGACCATCCGCCAGGAAGAAGTGAACGGCGGGCAATTGCAATTCACCGGAGGCGGAACGGAGAAGTTCACCTGTCCCGGCGACGGCAACCCGGATGTACTAACCTACCTGCACAATGGTTTTTCTTCCGACGGCTACGTTTACCTGGTCACGGACTCTGACAACATTATTTTAGCTACAACCACCGAAAGCAACTTCGATTTTGACGGAGCTCCGGAAGGCATCTGCCGCATCTGGGGTCTGGCCTATTCCGGCACCTTGAATGCACCGGTCGGCGAGCAGGCCGATACCCTTTTGTTCTCAAACGAATGTTATTCGCTCTCCGAGAACTTCCTCCAGGTCGTGCGCGAAGTACCCACTGGCGGGACCATTGATCTCGTAGACGGTGACGACATTATCTATACCTGTCCGGGTGACGGCCAGTCCGACATTCTGGAATTTACCACCAACTCTACCTATCCCGGCATCTATATCTACCTGATCACTACGGAAGATAATCGCGTGCTGGATGTGAGTTTCACCGGCAAATACGACTTCGATTTTGCCGAACCGGGCAACTGTCGGGTCTACGGTGTTGCCTTTACCGGCAACTGGATCATCCAGTCCGGATCGCTGATCACCGAGGATCCACTGTCTGACGATTGCTGGGGCATTTCCGACAACTTCATTACGGTAGTGCGGGAAACGCCAACCGGCGGCGCCATGACTTTCGCCGATGGTTCGGATATCCAGTATACCTGCCCGGGTGACGGACGCTCCGATCTGCTGGAATTCAGCAGCGACAGCGATTTCCCCGGTAGCTTTATCTACCTGATCACCAATGAAAACAATGAATTGTTGATGTCTACCACCGAGCCCAGCTTCGATTTTGACGAGGCGGATCTCGGTACCTGCCGGATCTACGGACTGGCCTATACCGGTGATTTGCTGGTGCAGACCGGTGATGACATCACTCAGGCCAACTTATCCGATGACTGTTTCGATCTTTCCGGCAACTATCTCTCCGTTGTGCGGGATACACCGGATGCCGGTACGATCAGCACTCCTGGCGGTGACAACCTAACCCTTTGCGTGGGAGACGCTTTTGCCGATGTTGTACAACTGAGTGTAGAAGGCGCGTCCAATTCCCAGTACGCTTACCTGATCACCGATGAATCCGGTTTCCTGATCGCTGCGATCACGGATACGGAGTTTGACTTCAACAATGCCGTAGGCGGTATCTGCCGGATCTACGGTATGGCCTACACCGGCGAGATCATTGCGGTACCCGGAGACAATATTAATGACGTTCCGGTGTCCAGCGATTGCTTCAGCATCAGCGAGAACTTCATTACCCTGAACCGTCTGAGTGTGGACGGTAGCACGATTTTCACCGGTAGCGGATCTACCGACGTGGAATATGTCTGCTCCGGCGATGGAGTGGCGGACCCGATCACTTTCCAAAACGGTAATAATGACCCGCAGGTCAATTACCAATACCTGATCACGACCGCAACCAACTCTATCCTCGGCGAAGTAAACGGCAATACGATCGATGTGGAAGGATCTCCTTTTGACACGCTGCGGATCTGGGGTGTTGCCTATATTGGTACCCCTACCCTGCCGATCGGCATGGATATTACCACGGTGATGCTTTCTGACAGCTGTTACGATACTTCCGATAACTACATCACCCTGATCAACGGGCTGCCCGAAGGCGGTATGATTAGCGACAGTGAAGGCAGCACCGATCTTAGGGTGTGTATCGGCGGCACCAGCGGCATCGTTGATTTTGCGACAACCAGTACCGCAATTGTCGGTTACACCTATATCATTACCACTCCGGACTCCGCCATTTTGGGCACAGCCGAAGCAGGCACGGTGGATTTCAACACTTATGAAGTGGGCGATTATCTGGTACACGGGCTTTCCTACACCGGCTCTCTCAACTTTGAGGTCGGCGATACCCTCGACCAGGTAGATCTGGCCACCAGCTGTTACGAACTTTCCACCAACTCTGTGCAGGTAGAACGCACACCGCCGCTGGATGCCGGTACGATCACTTCGGCCTTCGGCAACCCACTGTACGTTTGTCTGGACGATGGTATGGGAGATATCGGAGCATTTGAAACCACCAGCACGGATCCGAACTATCGCTTCGTGATCACCGATACGCTGAACAACATCCTGATCCCGGATATTGGCGGTAATGTCGTAGATTTCAACAAAGCGAATCCCGGATTTTTCCGCGTGTGGGGTGTGTCTTTCACCGGTGACTTCATCGCTGGATTCGGCATGAATATCCTGGAAGCACAGTTATCCGACCAGTGTTCCGCGGTATCCGCCAATTACATCAGTCTGGTGAACGATCACTTCGATGGTGGCACGGTGAGCACGGAAGACGGTGAAACGGAGATCAGTATCATCAGTGGTGATGGTATCGAAGATGTGATCGCATTCGACAGCACCGGCACTTCCGGCGTGAGCTACACTTATGTGATTACCGACGAAAACAACGCCATCCTCGGTGTTCCCGCCGGTGATACGCAGGATTTCGAAGGAGCCAGCGAAGGCATCTGTCGGGTATGGGGACTCTCCTACTCCGGTGAAGTGATCGCGGAAGTGGGTGATACCCTGGGACAGGTTATGATGAGTTCCGGATGCTTTGTACTGTCTGAGAATTTTGTGATGGTTGAGCGGGTCGGACCGGGTTCACCCTACGTGATCCAGGTACCTTTCAATACCGTGACCAACCGTCTCAAATTACAGTTGTATCCAAACCCGGTAAGCAAATCACTGAATATCCACCTCAAGGCCCTGTTCGAAGATCTTGACCTCGAAGGAGCCATCAGTATTGAGGTATTCGACCTTTCCGGGCGCCGGCTGATCGGACGTCAGGAAAATATGGTGGAGCAGGTAAGTACTTTCACGCTGGATGTAGAAGAACTTCCCATCGGCATGTATGTACTGCGGGTAACGAACGGAGGCACCAGCGCCCAACAGCGTTTCTTCCGCCAATAAGTCGGGGCGCTTAGGCTGATCCCGAATCACTAAACGGGTTAGAGGGTATTTGTCCTGGACAAATACCCTCTAATTGTTTAGCAACTTTAAAACCGGGATTTTTTGATATTTTTGTCGCTCCATAAAATTAACGTTAATGATCCTCAGCGATAAGAGTATTCTGCAAAGCATTGAATCCGGTGAAATTGTGATCGAACCTTTTGACCGGACCTGTCTGGGCACCAATTCCTACGACGTTCACCTGGGCAAATACCTGGCCATCTACAAGGACCACATTCTCGATGCCCGCCGCCACAATGAGATCGAACATCTGGAGATCCCCGAAACCGGTTTTGTCCTGCACCCCAATACCCTGTATCTGGGGGTTACCGAAGAATACACCGAAACCCACAGCGCCGTGCCTTTCCTTGAAGGTAAATCCAGTGTCGGCCGGCTGGGTATTGATATTCACGCCACGGCTGGTAAGGGAGACGTGGGTTTCTGCAATACCTGGACCCTGGAGATCTCCTGCACCCATCCGGTCCGCGTCTACGCCGGTATGCCCATCGGCCAGTTGATCTATTTCCAGGTAGAAGGTGACATTATCAATTACTACAATAAAAAGCAGAACGCCAAGTACAACGAGCGCACCGTCCGTCCCGTGGAAAGTATGATGTGGAAGAACAAATTCTAAACGCCTGACCTTCTCCTCTGATCCCTCACTCCAAAAAACGAAGATCCATGACCCAACTCAACATTCAGATCATTTCCGCCGGTGCCGGTAGCGGTAAAACCTACCGCCTTACCCAGGAAATGGTCCGGCTGCTGCGGGAAGGCGTCAGGGCCAGCGGGATCATTGCGACGACTTTTACCCGCAAGGCGGCTGCAGAATTGCAGGAGCGGGTCCGGGTCAAATTGCTGGAGGAGGGCATGACCGAACAGGCCGATCAACTGACCAATGCACTGATCGGTACGGTCCACGGACTGGGTGTAAAGTTGTTGCGCCGCTTCGCCTTTGAAGCGGGTGTATCGCCCGAAGTAGATATCATTGCCGACGAAGACCAGCAGTTGATGTTCAATCAGGCGCTGGCAACGGTCCTTACCGCCCAGCGGGTAGCGACGGTGGAAGGCCTCAGTGACCGCCTCGGATTGCACAAACGGGAATATTACGACTGGCGAAAAGAGGTCAAACAGCTGACCGATATCGCCCGGGCCAATGATTTTTCCATTGAGGTATTGGAAAGGAGTAAACAACTTTCTTTTGATAGTTTCCGGGAATACCTGGGCCCTGTATCCGACCGGCCGGCCGGGGAATATGCAGCTCGACTGGAAGAACTGCTGGGCAGTACCATCTACGCGCTCGAACAGAACGAGGACAGTACCAAAAAGACGGCATCAGAAGTCCAAACGCTCAAGAACTTTCTCAGAGAGCTAAAATTAAGGGGTGAATTATTCTGGCACCAGTGGGTCCGGATCGGCAAACTCAGTGTAGGCGCCAAAAGCCGGGATGATGTAACCGACCTGGTGGAATTTGCCCTCAGTCATACCGGCCACCCGCAATTTCAGCAGGATATCCGCGATTTTATTTTCCATATTTTCGATATCGGGATCGAGGCGCTGCGGGAGTACGACCGTTACAAAAAGGAGCGCGGGCTGATCGATTATACCGACATGGAGGTGCTCATCAAGCGTCTGCTGGATCATCCCCAGGTACAGAACGTCCTGCGGGAGGAACTCGACCTGCTGCTGGTGGATGAATTTCAGGATACCAGTCCCATTCAGTTGGAGATCTTTTTGAGGTTGTCCCAATTTGCCCGCCATTCCATTTGGGTTGGAGATCCAAAACAGTCCATTTACGGATTCCGGGGTGCCGAACCGCGCCTAATGCAGGCCATTGTGGAACAGACCGGTGGCATTCGACCGGAAAACATTCAGGGATTCTCCTGGCGTTCCCGGGAAGAACTGGTACTGGCCGCCAACGCCATCTTTTGCAAAGCGTTCAGCGAATTACCCGAAGATCAGGTGGCCCTGCAGCCCAAGAGGCGCAAAAAAGCGGATGCCGATACTGCAAATAAAACGGATGAGCCCACGGAAACCGGCCTGGCCCTCAAGCACTGGCATTTCGAATACGACGGAGAAGGACGCCCTCCGGGACGCCCCTGGATGGAAAACTGTATCGCCGAATCCATAAAGCAATTACTGGACGAAAAGATCTATGTATTTCCCAAGGACGAAAACGCCTGGGGGCCGGCGCAGCCCGGAGATGTGGCGGTGCTTTGTCGCTCCAATAACGAATGTCAGCTGGTAGCGGAGGCGCTGCACCGGGCCGGTCTGAAAGCGGCAATTTCCCGTTCCGGACTGGTGGCAACGGCGGAAGCCAAGCTGATCCTGGCCTGTCTGAAATTCATCCTTAACCAATACGACTCACTCTCCATCGCTGAGATATTGCTGCTGGCGGGCGGAATGCCCATCGAGGAGATCATCGAAAGCCGGGCGTCATTTCTGAAAGCCAGAGAAGAAGCCCAGCGACACAGTCGACGCGAAGCCTGGGCGGCCCACAATCCTTTCATTCGGTCCCTGAACGATCTACGGGAACAGGTGGTAGAGCTCTCCAGCGCGGAGATCCTCGATCTGCTGCTGGAAGAACTGGACCTCCGGCGGATCATCGTCAGCTGGGGGAATGCCCGGCAGCGACTCAACAACATTGATGCCCTCCGAAAATACGCACTCCAATACGAGGAGGCCTGCAATCGCCTCCACACGGCAGCCTCGCTGGGTGGCTTATTGCTCTACCTGAATGAACTGGCCGGCGGCCAGAATGACGATCAGGGTTCCGGCGAAGGTCCCGATACCGTGCAGGTACTCACTTATCATAAAAGTAAAGGCCTGGAATGGCCCATCGTACTCTGCCACAGCCTGGAAGGGAAACTTCGCGCGGAAGTCTGGGGCGTGGAGATCATTCCCGAAACGGACACCGTTGATCTGGACAATATTCTCGGCAATCGCTGGTTGCGTTACTGGGTGAATCCCTACGCCGACCAATTCCGGAATACTCCGCTGGCTGAAAAGATCGATGCCGGTACGGATAAAGCGCAGAAAACCCAGCAGGCGCTGCAGGAAGAAGCCCGCTTACTATACGTAGGCCTCACCCGCGCCCGCGACTACCTGATCTTCCCCAGCGGCCACCGCCCTACCCAGTGGCTGAACCGGGTGTGGCACGACGGACGGGAAGACTTTCCTACCCTGGATCACCATACCCACGAATCCCCCTGGGACTGGAAAGGCCACTTTCTGGATATGGACACCCGGGTCTGGCCTTATCCCCGTGATTTCGGCTACCAGGAAACACAGCAAACTCAACTTAATTTTCAGGCGCCCCGGGCCGGACGGCAGCCACAGATCCCCTACGAGATCGATCTCAATGCCGGCAACAACGACATCACGGCCAACGGCCGCATCATCAATACCAAGGTCTATCAAAAACCACTGGACCTCGCTGAGGAAGAAAATGCCTACCTTATCGCCAAAGCGGTCAAAGCCTTCCTGACCGCCGACCGAAATAAGTATGCTCCGGAAGATCGCCAGCTGATGGCTGCGGAATTATTGGCGCGATTCGATATTAGTGAGGATATTTTGGAAAGTGAGCGATTGATCCAGCGGGCTGATGGCTGGTGGGAATTTCTGGACAAAGGTTTTCGGGTGGGAAATGATCATCGGAAATACCCGATCCGGCACCACCACGGCGGCCGGAACTTCACGACTATTGCCGACCTGGTACTGGAAAGCCCATCCGGACTGATCCTAATCCAATACAGCGGTTTTCCCGGAGACGGGCGGGCCCGGGATAATAAAGCCATTGAACTGGCTCCCTGGCTCTATCTCACTAAAACCGCCCTGCAGATCGCTTTCAATCAGCCCTCAGTCCGCACTTTTGTGCATTTTGTACTAAGCGGAACGCTGGTAGAATTGGAGGTGCAGAGCGACGGTAGTTAATGTTTCTCTCCAGGAATGTTCTCTTGTATAAGCAACAGTAGTTTTCGCAATGCCGGATTGGGATTTTGCCGGTCCCAGACGGCGGTTATTTCCGAACGTTGGGAAATGTCCCGCAGTTCCAGGAAGCGCACATCGGCGGAAGTTACGCGCTGAAAGGAAGTAGGCAGAATGGAGATCCCGAAAGACTGATCAACAAGTGCCAGCGCCGTATGACCGTGCACCGTTTCGTGGACCACATTGGGCGTAAAACCCGCTTCCTCGCAAATACTCAACTGCAGGCGAAAGTAATCGTTCCCATCGGATTGTTTAGGTAGAATAAAGGCTTCGTTTTCCAGTTGGGCAACGGAACGAAAATCTTCATTTCGCAACGGATGCCCTCCGGGTAAAACGATCGAAAAAGTTTCGTCGAAGACGAGTTGCCGACCGAAACGTCCCGGCAGGTCCGGGTTTCGGCAAAAGGCCAGATCCAGTGCACCACTGCGCAGGGCTTTTAACTGTGCGCTCGAGGTCATTTCATCGAGATAGAGATGAATGTTGGGATATTTTTCGTGAAGCCGGCTGATGATATCGGGCAAAAAGGTATGGATGCAGGACCCGACATATCCGATCCGGATCTCTCCCAACTCTCCTTCACTCACCAGTCGGACGCGGTTATTGAGTTGTTCCAGTTGCTTCAGCAGCCGGCTTACTTCGTCCCGAAAATACTTGCCGGCTTCGGTCAACTCCACTTTTCGTTTGCTCCGATCGAATAATTTCACCCCCGTTTCCTCTTCCAGATTTTTGATCTGCTTACTCAGGGCGGGCTGTACGATAAACAACTTTTCCGCCGCTCTTTTAAAGTGCAGCTCCTCGGCCAGCACCAGAAAATACTTCAATTGTCTAAGCTCCATTGATCACTTTTAGTTATCAATAAAGCAATTTAATGCTATTTTCAGTTATACAAAAATAAATCGAACTTTGCCGGTAGAACCTGACTACGGCCGGAAGCCTCCCGATGGCCGTACTCACCTAACCAAATAACGAATGGTCCAATTTGAACAACAAGCCGGCATTTACGCTATTGGACACCAGCCGTTGGATCTGAGCCGGATCAGGTCTCTGCTGGAACACTCCTATTCCGTAGAATTGTCCGAGAATGCTGTTGAAAAGATCAGCAACTGCCGGAACTATCTGGACCAAAAACTGAAAACCACCGATCGGGCATTCTACGGGATCAATACCGGTTTTGGCTTCCTGCAGCACGTGAAGATCGACCGGCAGCAGATCGAGCAGTTGCAATACAACCTTTTGCGGTCTCATGCCTGTGGTACCGGAGATGAAGTGCCCCGGCCGATCGTGGGGCTGATGTTGTTGCTCAAGGCTCACTCCCTGGCCCAGGGACATTCGGGCGTACAATTGGCAACCGTTCAACGCCTGCTCGATCTGTACAATTTCGGGTATTATCCGCAGGTCTTTACCCAGGGATCCCTCGGAGCTTCCGGAGATCTTGCACCCCTTTCCCATCTCAGCCTACCGCTAATCGGGGAAGGCCGGGTAAGTGATCCGGCGGGGCGTTGTATCCCCGCCGATCAGTTGAGTGATCTGCTGGACCTGGACCCGATTGCTCTTAGGGCTAAAGAAGGACTCGCCCTGATCAACGGCACCCAGTTTATGAGCGCTTACGGCGCTTATTGCCTGGTACGAGCGGCCCAGCTGCTTGCGCTTGCCGACTGGATTGCCGCCCTATCCTGCGATGCCTTCGACTGCAGTCCGGAGCCTTTCCATCCGGCTATTCACCAGATCCGCCCCCATCCCGGCCAACAGCGGGTGGCGGCCGTACTTTGGGATCTGCTCCGGCAAAGTCCACTTAGCCAGCGGTCCAAATCCCAGGTACAGGACCCCTACTCTTTCCGCTGCATCCCCCAGGTGCACGGAGCCTCCCGCGATGTTTTCGAACATTGCCGGGAAGTGGTGATCCGCGAGATCAATAGTGTCACCGACAATCCGAGTATTTTTCCGGAGCAGGACCTGATTATCTCCGGTGGAAACTTCCACGGGCAGACGCTGGCGCTCAGTCTCGATGCCCTGGGCAATGCCATGGCGGAACTGGCCAGCATTTCCGAACGAAGAACGTTCCAACTCATCAGTGGCCAGCGTGGTCTGCCCGCCTTCCTGGTACAGGATCCGGGCCTACAGTCCGGCCTGATGATCCCCCAATACACCGCCGCCAGCATAGTCAGTCAGAACAAACAGCTCTGCAGTCCGGCTTCCGTGGATTCTATTGTTTCCTCCAATGGCCAGGAAGACCACGTGAGCATGGGCGCCAATGCCGCCACCAAATGCCTCCGGATCATAGAAAATGTAGAACGGGTACTGGCCATTGAATTGCTGACCGCCGGACAGGCCATGGCCTTCCGCCGTCCGGGCCGGACCGCTCCGGTTTTGGAAAAACTTTTACAGGATTTTCGGGAAGAGGTGCCCTTCATCGCCGAAGACCGGATCCTGTCCGAAGATATCGAACGTAGCCGTCAATTTATCACCGCACTAAAATTATCAGAATATGGAAACCACCCTGTCGACCACCCCGCATAAAGTAAAACATACGACCCCGACCGGCTCTCAGCTCACCTGCAAAGGCTGGGAACAGGAAGCTGCCTATCGCATGCTGCTCAATAATATTGATCCGGCGGTCGCCGAACGACCGGAAGACCTGGTGGTTTACGGCGGACGTGGTAAAGCGGCCCGCGATCACGAATCCCTCGAAAGGATACTGAGTTGCCTTAAGGTCCTGGAAAATCACGAAACTTTGCTGGTCCAATCCGGCAAACCGGTGGCCATGGTTCCTACCCATCCGGCAGCACCTAGAGTGCTGATCTCCAACTCGCAGCTGGTACCAAAATGGGCCAACTGGGACCATTTCAACGAACTGGAAAAAAGGGGACTGATGATGTACGGCCAGATGACGGCCGGCTCCTGGATCTATATCGGTACCCAGGGTATCGTGCAGGGGACCTACGAAACCTTTGCCGAAGCGGCGCGCCAGCATTTCCAGGGCAGCCTGCAGGGCACGTTGAGCGTTACCGCCGGTCTGGGAGGCATGGGTGGTGCTCAACCGCTGGCCGTTACCATGAACGGAGGGGTTTGCCTGGTGGCAGAAGTTGACCGCTGGCGGATCGATAAAAGATTGGAAACCCAGTATCTGGATGTGGCCTACAACGACATTGACCGGGCGATCAATGAAGCGCTGAAAGCTAAAGCGGCCGGCGTAGCCCGTTCTATCGGCGTGCGCTGCAACATCATTCATTTGCTGGAACAGCTATTGGAAAGAAACATCACTCCGGACCTGATCACGGATCAGACTTCCGCCCACGATCCGGATCTCGGGTATTACCCCGCTCAGATCAGCGCCGAAAAGGCCCTGGCACTGCGGGAGGAGGATCTGAAAGCTTACCGCAAGCTGGTGGCCCAGTCGATGGCCCGCCACGTTGAGCTAATCCTGGAATTTCAGCAACAGGGCAGTATTGCTTTTGATTACGGCAACAATCTGCGTGCCGGAGCCCAGGAAGCCTGCGTTAAAAACGCTTTCGATTATCCCGGTTTTGTGCCGGCTTTTATCCGGCCTTTATTCTGCGAAGGCAAAGGTCCTTTCCGTTGGGCCGCGCTTTCCGGAGATCCGGAAGATATCTACACCACGGATGAACTGATGCTAAATTTGTTCCCCGAAAACGAATCGCTGCACCGCTGGATCAAACTGGCCCGGGAAAAAGTAGCCTTCCAGGGACTACCCGCCCGGATCTGTTGGCTGGGACAGGGCGAAAGAGCCCGTGCCGGACTCGCTATCAATGAACTGGTACGCCAGGGCAAACTCAAAGCCCCCATCGTCATCGGCAGGGATCACCTGGATACCGGTTCGGTTGCGTCTCCCAACCGCGAGACAGAAGGCATGCTCGACGGCTCGGATGCAGTAGCCGACTGGCCCATCCTGAATGCCCTGATGAATACGGCCGGTGGTGCAAGCTGGGTTTCCCTCCACCACGGAGGCGGTGTAGGTATGGGTTATTCCATTCACGCTGGAATGGTGATCGTTGCCGACGGTAGCGATGCCGCCGCCGAAAAACTCAGCCGGGTGCTGCGCAACGATCCGGGGCTCGGAGTGATCCGTCATGCTGATGCTGGTTATAAGCTGGCGGAAACGACCGCCAAAGCGCATCGCCTGGATCTGAACAGCCGCCTGGACCATTAAATCATTCGTATAACATGAATCATCCCGGATTATATAAAAGGCAGTCTATGACCTCAGAGAGGTCGAATATTCGTAGAATTTAGCCTGGATAAGCGTTTTCCGACCTCGCTGAGGTAGAAACAAGGAATTCTACTATTTTTCTACGAATGTTTAACCTATACGAGGACATTTTTGAGTCCTAAAAAAATTCAGGATTACTCATGTTATCACCACCCATAAGTTCCGCAAAATATGCTTTTGATCAATATCCGACAGCTGCTCGGGACCCACACCGCAAATCAGTTTCTCCGGGGCGAGGCAATGGCTCAGCTTCCCACCATCCCCAATGCCTACCTCCGCATCCATGACGGCAGGATCGCAGATTTTGGCCCAATGTCAGAATTGCGGGATCAGCTGGACGAGGAGGTTGTGGATGCCCTGGACCGCCTGGTGCTGCCCGCCTGGTGCGATTCGCATACGCATCTGGTATTCGCGGGATGCCGGGAGTCGGAATTTGTCGACAAGCTTAAGGGGCTAACCTACGCCGAGATCGCAGCTCGGGGAGGCGGAATCCAAAATTCGGCCCGCACCTTACAACAAACCTCCGAAGCAGAGCTTTACCGTTCGGCTAAAGAGCGTTTGCAGGAGATTATGCGGACCGGCACCGGAGCGGTGGAGATCAAAAGCGGCTACGGGCTAACGGTAGCCGACGAATTAAAAATGTTGCGGGTGATCAAGCGCCTGCGTGCCGATCACGAAATAACGATCAAGTCCACATTTTTGGGTGCCCACGCTATTCCCTCCCGTCTACAGGGAGATAAAGAGGCCTATATCCGGGAGATCATCGAAGACATGCTGCCGGTCATCGCCCGGGAAGGTCTGGCTGATTACATCGACGTATTTTGTGAAAAAGGATTTTTCGAATTGCGGGAAACCCGCAGGATCCTCCAGGCTGGGAAACGATTCGGTCTGCGACCGAAACTGCACGCCAATCAACTGAATAATTTCGGTGCCGTTCAATTGGGCGTAGACGAAAACGCTTTATCCGTTGACCACCTCGAAAATATTGGGAAAGCAGAGATCGCGAGTTTGCGGGACTCTAATACCATTCCGACCTTACTACCCGGAGCCGCCTTTTTCCTGCGCATGAATTATCCGCCGGCCCGGCAAATGATCGATGCCGGACTGGGAGTGGCCCTCGCTACCGACTACAATCCGGGATCCGCACCCAGCGGGAACATTCCTTATCTGTTGGCGCTAAGTTGTATTCAGATGCGCATGCTGCCGGAAGAAGGCATTAATGCCCTGACCCTGAACGGCGCCTGCGCCATGGAGGTGCAGGATGAACTCGGCAGTATTGCCCCGGGGAAGAAGGCCAATCTCATCCTGAGTAAACCTGTACCCAGTCTGGCTTACCTGCCTTATGCCTTCGGGAACAATTGGGTGGACCGGGTGATCATCAATGGTAAAACCGTACACCAAAGCTATCCGTCTTATGCCGAAGTGGAAGATCTACGATAAGGAAGATGTTAAACGGCTCACCAAAGTCCGCCCCGGGGAAACCAAGATCGGCGAAATCGTTTCTGCCGGCGCGGAAGGGCTGGATCATTCCCGCCTGGCCATCATCGGCATTCCGGAAGACATCGGCATTCGGGCCAATCTGGGCACCGGCGGGGCCACTACCGCCTGGAACGCCTTTCTTCCGGCTTATCTCAACCTTCAATCTACCCAATCACTCCGCGGTGCGGAGACCTGTATTTATGGATATCTCGATTGCAGTGATCTGCAACATCTGAAGCATTCCGAATCGGTTTCAGCATTGCGGGAAGCCGTCAATTTGATTGACCAGGCAGTCGCCGGGCAGGTTGATGAGATCGTTGCCGCCGGGTGTTTCCCGGTAGTGATCGGCGGTGGGCACAACAATGCTTATCCCATTTTGCGGGGAGCGGCCAGCGGTTACCATCGCACCGGCAGGATAGCGGCGGAAAAGCTCGATGCGATCAATCTGGATGCCCATTCCGATTTTCGCCGGCGGGAAGGAAGGCACAGTGGCAACGGTTTCCGCTACGCGTTTGATGAGGGCATTTTGGAAAAATACGCCATGATCGGCCTGCATCGCAATTACAATGCGGCAAACGTCATCGATGAGATGGCTAGAGAAGCGAACATCCACTATTGCTTTTGGGAAGAGATATTTTTGGAAGAAAGGTGCAGTTTTAAGGAAGCAGTACTAGAAGCTATCGCTTTTACGCGATCCGGCACGACCGGCATTGAACTGGATCTGGACGCCATAGCCGGTGTATTGTCCAGTGCCATGAGCCCTTCGGGAATTACCAGCACCCAGGCGCGGCAATACCTCCATCTTTGCGGGAGCAAAGCGCCGGTTGCCTATTTACACATTTGCGAAGGAGCGGTACGTCTGGATAACGGCCTGATAGACCCTACGACGGGAAAACTGATCGCTTATCTGGTCAGTGATTTTGTGCGGGCACTCGGCCAGAATCGATCTTTTAGCTAAAGCCCACAGCCTCAGGAGGTCTCGACGATCACTTCAATTTTTGAGATCTCTTCTTCCAGCCATTCGTCCAGTCCGCGGTACCAGTCCAAATGGGGTGACATCGCTAGACAGCCGCCGGCGTGCACCACGCACTGGGTCCATTCCCACTGTTTTTTGCAAGCAGGGCAACGTCCGCCGGTATCAAAAGTATTCCAGACGTGGCCGCAAGTGCACGACCAGTAGGGCTTTCCATCGGGCTCCCAGTCACACTTTGGGCAGGCAATTCTTACTTCAGCCATCAGCTATTTTTTAGGAAACTTCCACCGCTTCCGGTTCCTGGTACAAGCGTACTTCGTCACCTACACGGAGCGTTCCTCCTTTAATTACTTTTGCGGTGATCCCCCCGTGGCCGCGCATGGCGTTGTAGGCGCCGGGACCGACATTCTCCTCGATCCGGGAGCAGGGATAACAAAGACCGGTCATTTCCAAAACTACCTCACCGAGGGTAAATTTACGATCGGTAAAAGCCAGGATATTGATGCCCGAAATAACGATGTTCCGACGCAATGCGCCAGGGTCAACCGAACGGGCCAGCATCTTTTCCACGGCTTCGATGTGCTCTGCCTGCACCAGGGTGATCTGCCGTTTACCACCATTCCGGCTGTAGTGGTCACCGGATAAGCCAGCTTCAACATCAACCGTGATCTCGGAAACGGGCTCCACATCAGCGCGGCGCTCCGCCCGGATACCGATCCATTCTACTTTTCCTACCTGAGGTAAACTTTCCAATAATTGTGATTTAGTATAGGCCATGATCAAATTTCAAAAATTGTTAAACCACTTTTTTCGTATGCTAAAAAATCCTAACTTAGCAGCGCAAAGCAACCGGCTTTGCAACGAATAACGCGCAAGTATCAAAATAAGTTTTGGCTCAACACGATAATAATAAAGGTCAGACTTATGGTGTCTAGGGCGGGCCTCAATCCGCAAGGATTCTTTCTTCGGAAGGACAAGGGGATTACCGAACCACCGCAGCTGCCTTAAACCTGTCATATAGGGGCCCAAAACGCTCCTGATACTTGTGCGTTTTTTTTAGGCCGGTGTGCCGCAACTTGTAAAGGGCGGCACACCGGCCTTTCTTATTGCAGGTTGTTTACGATCATTTCCGACAGATCGTAGACCATCACGCTTTCCTGTTTTTCCTTGGCCGTCACGCCGTCGTTCAGCATGGTTATACAGAACGGGCAATTCGCCACGATGGCCTCCGCCCCCGTACCTAAAGCCTCCTCTACCCTTTCGGTATTGATCCGCTTGTCACCGGGTTCATCCTCTTTCCACATCTGCGCTCCGCCGGCACCGCAGCACAGGCCGTTTTTACGACTGCGCTTCATCTCTACCAGATCTGCATCCAACTGTGCCAGTACCGAGCGCGGTGCTTCGTAAACGCCGTTGATCCGGCCCATATAACAGGAATCGTGGTAGGTGATCTTCTTGCCTTTAAACGTGCCCCCCTCTTTCAGTTTCAGGCGTCCCTGATCAATCAGTTCCTGGAGAAACTGCGTGTGGTGGATCACTTCGTAGTTTCCGCCCAGCGCCGGATATTCATTTTTGAGGGTATTGAAACAATGCGGACAGGCCGTGACGATCTTTTTGATCTCGTAGCGGTTCAGTACTTCAATATTTTGCAGGGCCGACATCTGAAAAAGGAATTCGTTACCCGCCCGCCGCGCCGGGTCCCCGGTGCAGGATTCCTCATTGCCCAGAATAGCGAAGGAGATCTCCGCCGCCTGCAGGATAGTGGCAAAAGCCCGGGTGATGCGTTGGGCCCGGTCATCGAAACTACCCGCACAGCCCACCCAGAACAATATTTCCGGGCTGGTACCTTCGGCGGTCATTTCCGCCATCGTTTTTATATTCAGTTCTTGCATAATTGTCAATTGTGAGTGAAACATGCCGGAGGATCTCCGATACAGATCGTAAATCCCGGCATTATTCTCTGGTCCATTGTTCCCGGTCGATATTCATGGCCCAGGCCGCTCCCTGGTTTTCAATACTATTGAACATCGGCAGCCAGTCGGATGGTCCCGCGGATTCCGTAAGGATCTCGTAGCGACGCATCTTAAGAATGGGCTCCAGCGGATTGATCAGTACCGGACAGGCTTCCACACAGGCATTACAGGTCGTGCAGGCGTGGATCTCCTCCCGACTGATGTAATCAAAGAGTGATTTGCCGTCTTCGTAGTTCTCTTTGGAAAGCGGTTGCTCGGGATCGCGGGCAAATTCCTTATTGCCGCTATCCAGTCGCTGTCCGATCTCTTCGGCCCGGTCCCGGATATCCATCATGATCTTCCGGGGAGATAATTTTTTACCGGTAATATTCGCGGGGCATACCGCGGTACACCGACCGCATTCGGTACAGGCGTAAGCGCCCAGCACATTTTTCCAGGACATGGTGAATACATCATTGGCACCGAATTCGGGCAGTTCCTCTTCCATACTCAGATCCGCTTCGCCTGTATCATCTCCCAGGCCCATCATGCTCTTCACCTCATTCATGATCTCCGGCATATTTTCCATTTCGCCGCGCGGTCTGAGCCGGGCAAAATAGGTGTTCGGAAAAGCCAGTACAATGTGCAGGTGTTTCGATTTGGGCAGATAGTTTAGGAAGACGAATACCATGATCAGGTGCAGCCACCAGCCGAAACGCTCCACGGCGACCAATGTCCCGTCGCTCAACCCGCCGAAAAGTGCCGGACCGAGCCAGCTGCTCACCGCCAGATTACCGGTATCCGAATAATGCTCCACTCCGCGGGACTGCAGCACCATATCCGCACCGTTCATACTGAAAATACCGACCAGGAGAATGAGTTCGAAGATCAGGATCAGGTTACCGTCCAGCTTCGGCCATCCCTTCATTTCGGGTTTGTGAAAACGCGGTAATTTCAACGCATTCCGACGGGCCAGGAAAATGATGGTCGCCACGAAAGCCAGCAGGGAAAGGATCTCAATAAAGCTGATCACAAAGGTGTAAAACCCACCCAGACCGGAGGCGAAAAAGCGGTGTACGCCGAAAATTCCGTCAATAAAGATCTCGATCAGTTCGATCTGCGTGATGAGAAAAGCTGCGTAAATGAAAAAGTGAAAGACGGCGGGGATCCAGCGCTTGAACATTTTCTTTTGCCCGAAAGCAACGAGGAGTACATTGCTCCAGCGCGCGCCCGGGTCTCCGGTGGTCGCCTCGTCCTGCCCGAGCAGGATATTTCTGCGCACCCGAAGGAATTGCCGGGCGGCATAGCCCAGTGCGGCGGCGGCGACAATGATGAATATAATCTGTTGTATCATAAAAATGCTTAAGTTGCGGTTTATGGGGCTCGGCAGTAGCTGAACAATCACAACGAATGAATGATCACTGATTGCCGGAATTAATCCGTGCGAAAGATCACCGGCTAAAAGACAATTTAATTCAGCGAATTTTCGCTAAAATAACATCTCGACCGCGATTGTACAAAACTCAACAAATTTAATTTTTATTCATCGCCAAAGTAATAAATTTGTAGTTCAAGGAATATACCATGAAAATACTAGACCATAAAAAGATCCGGCAGAAAGTTAAAAGGCTGGCGATTGAGATCCTCGAGCACAATTACGAGGAAGAGGAGTTGATTATCATCGGGATCAACAACCGGGGTATGCAGGTGGCCCTGTTGCTGATCGAGGAACTAAAACAACTCAAACCGTTACCCATTACCCTGACCCGCATCCGTCTGAGCCCGGCCGATCCGCTGGGTAGTCCGATCGAACTGGAAATGCCGGTCGAAGAACTCAATCAGAAGACGATCCTCCTTGTAGATGACGTCGCAAACACCGGTCGCACGATGTTTTATGCCTGCAAACCACTGATGACCATCCTACCCAAAAAGATCGAAACGGCCGTACTGGTAGACCGGCAGCATAAATCGTTCCCCATTAAGGTCGATTATGTGGGGCTGTCGCTGGCCACTACCCTGAAGGAAAATATTGACGTAGAGATCCAGGAAGCGGGCGAGTTTGCCGTATTTATGAATTGAACCGCCGCTTGCCGGCTACCTTATAACCCGACGATCACCAAATTATGAACCTAGAAGAATTCCGGGAGTACTGCCTGTCCAAAAAAGGGGTGGAAGAAACCTTTCCCTTCGGCGAGGAAACCCTTGTGTTTAAAGTGATGGGCAAGATGTTTGCCCTCACCGGGCTGGACAGTGAAACGGCGACTGCCAATCTGAAATGCGACCCGCTTAGGGCGGTCGAGCTTCGTGAAAGTCACCCGCAGATCATCCCTGGTTACCACATGAATAAAAAGCACTGGAATACGGTGGAACTGGAAACGGGACTGGACAACGAACTCCTGACCGAGCTGATCGATCACTCCTACGATCTGGTGGTTGAGAAAATGCCGAAGAAATTGCGCGAAGAATTGAATAATTTACCGTGAGAAACTGTTTTAAAAATAAATACTGGTTTAAGAAGCGCGCATTTTCCGCCTGCTCATCGTTACAAAAAAGGTCACGTAGCTAAGGCTATGTTCACTTTTTTACGCCTCAATCAGTCGCAAAATGCGGGCTTCCCAACTGCAGCACCATTTTTAAAACAGTTTCTGAGATTTGTCTGATCAATTGAACATTACTACCGATTATCTGATCGTTGGGCAGGGTTTGGCCGGCACCCTGATCGCTCATTTTTTACTGGAAGCCGGCCAGGCCGTTCATCTTATCGACGATAATTATCCCCGGGCGGCTACCAAAGTGGCGGCCGGTATCATCAATCCGGTTACGGGTCGACGCTACGTTAAATCCTGGCGGATCGATGACCTCATCCCCAAAGCCCAGCAAACCTACCGGGAACTCGAACAGAAGCTGAATATCCAGATCTACCATCCGCGCCCCGTGCTGCGGGCTCTTTTTAATAACCGGGAGGTAAATGACTGGCAGGCCCGGGCTTTTGATCCCGCCTACCAGGCCTATATGGTACCGGGAGATGAAGTCAATATTGGTCGCTACGCAGAGCATACGGTCCCTGCCTTTGATTACGGAGAATTGCGGGAAGGAGCGCAGGTAGAGATCGGCACCCTCGCGGAACACTACCGGCAATGGCTGATAAATGCAGGCTTGTTAACCGAAGCAGCTTTTGATTTTTCTCAGCTCCAATTACTCGACCAGGGCGTTGAATACCGGGGTATCCGAGCCCGTGTGGTCGTTTTTTGCGAGGGGGCAAAATCCAAAGCCAATCCCTATTTCTCCTACCTTCCCTACGAGGGTAATAAGGGCGAAGCCCTGATCACGTCCATTCCGGAAGCCGGCTTTGAACGTATTCTCAAACACCGGATCTTTGTCGTTCCCCTGGCCGACGGCCGCTACTGGATCGGATCGACCAGCAACAATTTCCATACGGATGATCTCCCATCGGAAAAAAGCCGGCAATACCTGACGGAAAAACTCGATGAACTGCTCCGGCTCCCCTATCGCACCGAAGAGCACCGGGCGGCGATCCGCCCCACCATCAAAGACCGGCGCCCGCTACTGGGAACGCACCCAGAACACCCACAATTGGTTATATTTAACGGACTGGGTACCAAAGGCGCATCCCTCGGTCCCTACTGGGCTCAACACCTTGCAGACGTGCTGACCCGCGGTGTACCGATTGATCCCGGGGTCGATATTGGCCGATTTGGGCTAAATCCCTCTAAATAAAAGGCTTCTGTCATAATTTTTCTATCACTAACATGGTTATAAAAACAATATCCCCACAAAACACGAAATATGAGAAAGAGGACTATCCCATGGGCCTTGGTGCTGATACTGTTCGCCTACATCCCACTTACCTCCCAAAACCCAGGGTCTATGCCAGTTAATAACGACCCCTACACCGCAGAATGGAAAGCAATTGATTCATTACAGGAGCAGGGTTTGCCCAATTCCGCCCTGGGTAAAGCGCTCGAACTATACGATCGCGCCAAAAATGATAAAAACGCCGCCCACCAGGCCAAGGCTGCGATACAGGTCAGCGCTCTGTTGCCGGAATTGTCCGAAGACGGGACGGTGGCTTCCATAAATTATTTAGAAACGGAATTTCCTAATGTTGATTTTCCTGTAGACGCCATTTTCCAGTCGGTACTCGGTGAGTTATACATGAATTACCTCCGGGACCAGATCTGGCGGATTCGCCAACGGGAATCCGTAAGCGGCGATCCGGGAACGGATATCAAAACCTGGTCCGCCGAGCAGTTACTCCAAAAAAGCACCGAATACTACCTGGCCTCTGTGGAAGATCCCGAGGCGCTGCTCGCCGTTCCCATCGGCACCTTTGATCCACTTTTTCCGGCTACCAAAAATACGGACGACTTACGTCCTACGCTTTTTGATTTTCTGGCCCACCGGGCTATCGACCAGTTTACCAATGAACTAACCTACATCACCCAGCCGGTCTACCAGTTTACGATCGACGATCCGGCCGCTTTCGACCCGGCAGCGGAATTTGTATCCCATACTTTCGTTACCGAAGACGAAACCTCCTTTCCTTACCTGACCCTGAGCCTGTTCCAACGGGTACTCGGTCAGCATCTGGAAGATGACCAGCCCGCGGCCCTGGTCGATGCCGATCTCAAACGGCTGCAGGTCGTTCACGAGAAAGCCGTTCTCCCGCAAAAAGACAGTTTGTACCTGCATGCGCTCGAGGCAATGGCCGAACGATATACCTCCCAGCCGGTCTACACGGAAATTTTGGCTCAGATCGCTGAATTCAAACTTCGACTGGGTAGAACCTACCAGCCGGGTACCGACGATGAAAAACGCTGGCTGATCAAGGAAGCCTACGAATTGTGCCAAACCGCTATTGAGAAATTCCCGGATAGTTACGGAGCGATCAAATGTAAAAACCTGCAGCAATCCATTCGCAGCAAGCAACTGGAACTGAAGATCGAACAGGTGAATATTCCCGTTCAGCCTTCTCTGCTCTGGATTGGCTACACAAATATTGATAAGGTGTTCCTCCAGGTTTACCGCCTGGACAGTGAACTGGATTTTTCCACGCTGAATTACAACGAACGGATCGCTTACATCAAACGGCAAAAACCCGTCAAGACCTGGTCCCAGGCGATACCCGATGAAGGGGATTATCAGGGGCATTCGGTAGAACTGGCCGTTCCGGTACTGGATATCGGTCACTACGTGATCGTTGTTTCCGATACGGAGTCCATCGAGCCCAAGGTCAGCAGAGCGGCCTTCGTCGAGACCCATGTTTCCCAACTGGCGTATCTGCACCGGCATTCCCCGGAAAATCAGATGCAATTTGTAGTGGTGAACCGCAGTTCCGGCGCTCCGATGCCAGGTGTGAAGGCAGAGTTCTTCACCCGCATGTACAACCGACAGAAGCAGCAATACGAATTAAATAAGGTGGGCGAATCCGTTTCGGATGCCGACGGTTTTGTCCATCACAACGTCACCCAAAACCTCTACTTCCGGGTGAAACTGACCCTCGACCAGGATATCCTTTTCCTTGAGAACGGATACAGTAATTACAATTCCAGTAACGAACCCCGTAACCGCCAAATGGCGCACTTCTTTCTGGACCGGGCGATCTACCGCCCCGGACAGACCGTTTATTTTAAGGCCATTTTGCTGGAAAAAGACGGGGAAACCCAACAACCCCGCATTTTGCCCAACGAAAAAACCACGGTCAGCTTTCACGATGCCAACGGGCAGGAAGTCAAGAAACTTGAACTGACCAGTAATGACTACGGCAGTATAAGCGGCAGTTTTGTGGCGCCCGCTTCCGGTCTACTCGGACAGATGTTCCTCCGGGCCGGCAACGGCAGTACCCATTATTTTCGGGTCGAAGAATACAAGAGGCCGCGTTTTGAGGTCACCTTCGATAAATTGGACAGCCAGCCGCAACTGAATACGGAAGTAAGCGTTGCCGGAACAGCCGCAGGTTTTGCCGGAGACCAGGTCCAGGATGCCAATGTAACCTACCGGGTGGTTCGGGAAGTCCGCTACCCCTGGCTACCCTGGTGGCGTCGCAGTAGTATGCGATTCCCGGGTGGCCGTTCGGCCAGCATGGAGGTCGCCAACGGCACTACCAAAACGGATGCCGACGGTAACTTTACGATCAGTTTCCCGGCCAAAGCCGATCCGACGGTCAACCGCCAGTTAGATCCCGCCTTCGTGTTCACTGTTTATGCCGATGTCACGGATATAACCGGGGAAACCCACAGCGGGGAAAAAAGTATACAACTCGCTCGTTTGGGGCTTCAGGCCGAAGTGGTAGTTCCGGATGCTTCCGATCGCCAAAAACCGTTGGAATTAAAAGTAAATACGAATAACCTGGACGGTGAGCCGCAGGACGTTACCGGATCCCTGGTTATAGAACGACTGGTCGCTCCGGCCCACCCCTATCTCGAGCGCTATTGGGAAAAACCGGATTACCACGTGATCGATAAGGAGACGTTCAGCCAGCAGTTCCCGCTAATGCCGTACGAGGACGAGAACGAGCCGCAAAACTGGCCCGTAGTGGGCGAGATCTACGGTCAGGAGATCAATACGGGAACCTCCCAATCACTGAAACTGGAAGTGAAAGACTGGCCGGTGGGACACTACCGCTATACCTTTACCACCCAGGATCAGGGAGGGCATGAGATCAAAGCCCAGGGCTTTTTCCAGTTGTACGACCGGGTCAATCAGCAGATACCGACCAATGAATGGTTGTGGACCCAACTGGACCAGAAAGTGTACGAGCCCAAAGATCTGGCTAATCTGGCTATTGCCTCTTCTTTGGAGAACTGGCATTTGTTGTACGAAGTAGATCGTCGGGACAAAAAAGAAGAACCCCATTGGGTAGACCTGCAGAAGTGGCTGGATATGAACGAACTGGTCCGGGAAGAAGATCGCGGTAGTTTTCACATTAAGATCGCTGCTATCCGGTACAATCGGGTGTTCACCCCCAGTGTGACCGTGGTCGTTCCCTGGAGCAACAAGGAATTGCAAATTGAATATCAGACCTTTCGGGATAAACTAAGACCGGGAGCGGAAGAAGAATGGCAGTTAAAGATCAGTGGTCCCGGTGGGGAAAAAGTAGCCGCCGAACTGGTGGCCGCCATGTACGATGCCTCCCTGGATCAGTTTGCGGAGAACAATTGGAACTTTACCGCCTTTCCCAATTATTATATGGATCACCGTCGCTGGCAGGGCGCCGGTTTCGGTCAGACCAACGGCAATATGCTCAACACGCCCCAACAGGACTGGGATAAACTCCCCGAACGCACTTACCGCCGCCTGATCCTGACCAGCAGAGTAGTCCGTTTATTTTCCGCCCGATCCATGGCACCGGCACCGGCCGCTCCCCGGATGGAAACAATAGAAGAGGAATCCGTGGAAATGGACATGGCCATGGCGGAAAGCAAGGTAGCCAATGTAGCCGGTATGCCGACCCCTTACGATGATGCCACCGGTGGAGATGAGGCCGACGCGGATACCGACCAGGATGCCCCCATCACTCCCCGGACCAATTTAAACGAAACGGTTTTCTTCCTGCCTGATCTGCGGACCGATGAGGACGGCAATGTGTTGATCTCCTTCACTATGAACGAGGCGCTGACCCGGTGGAAATTCCTGGCCTTCGCCCACACGCCGGAGTTGGCCTACGCCAGTAGTGAAAAAGAGATCGTTACGCAAAAAGAGTTAATGGTGCTACCGAGCGCACCGCGCTTTTTCCGCGAAAGCGACGAGATCGTTTTTGCGGCTAAAGTGAGTAACCTGAGCGAAGGTCCTCTATCGGGATCGGCCCGGCTCGAACTCTTCGACGCCCGCACCCGGGAATCCATCGATGTGGCCTTCGGCAATGATCAGGCCAATGTATCCTTCCAAACGGAAGCCGGTGGTTCCGCCGGACTAGAATGGAAGCTGGAAATCCCCACCGGACGTACCTCTGCGGTCATCTACCGGGTCACCGCCCGCGCCGGCTCCTTTACAGACGGCGAAGAAGCCGCCCTCCCGGTGCTGACCAATCGCATGCTGGTTACCGAATCCCAACCGCTGGCGCTCAACGGAGGAGAATCCAAGACCTTTGAGCTGGGGGCTCTCGGTAAGGCGCTGAGTTCGCCAACGGCCAAAGCCCATCAGTTCTCCCTGGAATTTACGTCCAACCCCGCCTGGTACGCCGTGCAGGCACTGCCTTACCTGATGGAGTACCCCTACGAATGCACCGAACAGATCTTTAACCGTTATTACGCCAATGCCTTGGCCAGTTCAGCGGCCAATCAGTATCCCAAAGTACGGCAGGTTTTTACCGAGTGGCGCGATCAGGCCCAGGATGCCATGCTGAGTAATCTGCGGAAAAATCAGGACCTGAAAGCCTTGCTGCTCGAAGAAACGCCCTGGGTACTGGACGCTCAGAATGAAGAAGAACAAAAGCAGAATATCGGGCTGTTGTTTGATCTGGATCGCATGTCCCGCGAAGAAGAGAGTACTTTGGCTAAACTGGATGAACGGCAGCAGTCGGACGGGAGTTTTTCCTGGTTCCCCGGTGGGAATCCGAGCTGGCACATAACCCAGTACGTTGTGCAGGGCATCGGCCGTTTGAAAAAACTGAATGTATCTGATCCCGCCTATACCGGCATTACCGACCGAATCAGCCTGAATGGTATCGAGTACATTGATCGAAAAGTGGTCGAGCAATATAATCAACTCAAGGAACAGGTGGATCGGCAGAACGCCGAATGGGAGGACGACCACCTCAACAGCCTCACCATTCATTACCTGTACACCCGCTCCCTATTTGAGGTGCCGGCCAAAGAGGAATTGCAGACCATCATTGATTACTATTTGCGACAATGTGAAAAATACTGGCTCGATAAGGGCCTCTACGAACAGGGACTGATCGCCCTCGCCCTGGCCAATCGTCAACAAATGGCTACCCCGCAAAAGATCCTGGCTTCTCTGCGGGAAAGAGCCCTCCGGAACGACGAACTGGGCATGTACTGGAAGCAACCGAACAGCTGGTTCTGGCACCAACTCCCCATCGAAACGCACGCGCTGATGATCGAAGTATTCGGCTCCCTGGACGCTCCGATCGAAGACATCAATGCACTGAAGATATGGTTGCTGAAAAACAAGCAGACCAATCACTGGCCGACCACCACCTCTACCGCAGCCGCCGTCTATGCCTTGTTGAATGCCGGTGATAACTGGCTGGCCGAAAGTCAGGAAGTGAAGATCCGCTTCCCCGGCTGGAACAAACAAAACTATGACGACAAGATCGAAGCCGCTCAGGCTAGTGCCGAAGCGGGTACCGGATATTTCCAGGTGAAATGGGACGGATCGGAAGTAGATGAAAGTATCAGCCGGATCAAGGTGAGGAATCCCAACAAGGGACCGGCCTGGGGAGCAGCCTACTGGCAGTATTTCGAGGACCTTGACAAGATCGATATTTTTGAAGAAACGCCCCTCACGTTGAAAAAAGGTTTATTCATCGAAAGGTCCGGCGATCGCGGACCGGTGCTGGAAGCCCTTGGGGCCAACGCGGCCCTGCATCCCGGCGACAAACTTGTGGTCAGATTGGAACTGAGGGTCGACCGGGCTATGGAATACGTACACATGAAGGATACCCGCGCGGCGGGCCTGGAACCGATTAACATCCTCAGCCGCTACCGCTGGCAGGACGGCCTCGGCTATTACGAAAGCCCCGGTGATGCCGCTACCAACTTTTTCTTTGACTACCTCCCGGCCGGTACTTATGTATTTGAATATCCGTTGCGGGTAACCTACAAAGGCGAGTTCTCAAATGGCATCACGAGTATCCAGTGTATGTATGCGCCGGAATTCACGAGTCATTCCCAGGGTAGTCGGGTTTCCATTAAATGATCCGGCAGCGGAAAGCCTATAAACAAAAAAAGCCCCCCGAAATTCGGGGGGCTTTTTTTGTTCCGAAGGAGAACCGTTTAACTACCGGGAATCAGACTCTTTCCGGTTTCGATCACTTTTTTGATCAGTGCTACTTCCGGTAAGTACAATTTAGTGTTAGTGACGGTTTCTTCATCCAGTTGTTCTTCATTTTCCATAAGCTGGTACTGAGTGGCCTTCTCTGAGGAAGTATTCAGTTCCACCGTATTCAGATAAATGTAAGAAACCAGGCTAGCGAGAACTACTAGAGCGACGAGAACGGTACGGGCAGTTTGTTTTTTCATTACAGTCTTCTTTTCGAATCATCTTCATCGATGATGGGTCGATAACTCCTTAAAGTTACGTTAAATTCTAAATACTCCGCCGATTTTTCGACTTTCAGCCGATTTTACCGGACGAATTCAACAGTATAGACGCGATTTTTTTTCGAGCGGTTGCAAATAAAGTCACTTTTTTTCAAATTATTTTGGAATGGCCGCAATTAACTCCCGTGTATAGTCCGCCTGGGGGTGAAAATAGATCTCATCGGCCGGTCCCGATTCAACGATCTTTCCGTCCTTCATCACCAGTATCCGGTCACTCATGAATTTGACTACCGACAGATCGTGCGATATAAAAATATAGGTAAGTCCGTGCTGTTCCCGCAGGGATTGAAGCAGGTTGAGTACCTGCGCCTGCACCGAAACATCCAGGGCTGAAACCGCCTCATCGCAAACGATAAAGCGCGGATTGACCGCCAGGGCCCGGGCGATGCAAACCCTTTGGCGCTGACCGCCGGAAAACTCGTGAGGATACCGGTGGAAATGCTCGGGTAATAATCCGACCTGCTCCAACAACTGCCGGGTGCGGTCTTTTCGATCTTTTTCATTTTCGCCGATGCCGTAGACCAGCATGGGTTCAATGATCGCCGCCCCGACCATCATGCGGGGATTCAGTGAAGCGTAGGGATCCTGGAAGATGATCTGTATTTCTTTGCGCAGTGCTTTCAGCTCACGTTCATCGGCATCCGTCACCGATTGACCGTTGAAGTCCACCCGTCCGGCACTGGGTTCTTCCAGGCGCAGGATACTCCGTCCGAGGGTCGTTTTTCCGCAGCCCGATTCCCCCACCAGCCCCAAAGTTTCGCCGGGATAAACAACAAAACTGACATCATCCACGGCTTTTACATAAGATCTGGGTTGCCCCCAGAAAGAGGTAGTACCGGTAAACCAGGTCTTTAAATTCCGGACCTCCAGAAGCGGTGACTGGGCCTCCAACTCTTCCAGTCGCTGCCGGGTAGCCGTCCGGTCAATTTTTTCCAGTTGGGGCGGCACCGGCGGTTCGGCGTCCTCCCCGGCCCAGAAGTCGGCCACTACGGGCAGGCGCGTCAGGCGATAGTCCAGCGGCGGCCGGCAAGCCAGCAATCCTTTGGTATAGGGATGTTGGGGATTTTCGAAAAGTTGCTGCACACTACCCTGCTCTACGATCTGCCCCCGGTGCATCACCAGGCTGCGATCGGCGATCTGTCCGATCACCCCCAGATCGTGGGTAATGAAGATCACGGCCGTGCCCATTTCCTGTTGCAGGGAAGCGATTAATTCCAGTATAGCCTTCTGGACCGTAACGTCCAAAGCAGTGGTGGGCTCATCGGCGATGAGAATATCCGGATGGGTGCACATCGCCATGGCGATCATAACCCGCTGTTTCTGTCCGCCCGATAACTGATGCGGGTAGGAACGGTAAATCCTTTCGGGATCGCTGAGCTGCACCTTCCGAAGCCAGCCGATCACCTCCTCCCGCAGGTCTTTTCCGCTGCCGGCGGTATGCATGCCGAGGTTTTCGGCGATCTGTTCCCCGCAGCGCAGCAAGGGATTGAGCGAACTCATCGGCTCCTGGAAGATCATGGAAAGGCGTTTGCCACGGAAAGTACGCATCCGGGCCTCCGGTAGTGCCACCAGATCGACGGACTGATCCGGGTCGGCCGGGAAAAAGAGTATTCGCCCCTCGACAATCTCGCCGGGTGCGGGCACCAGTCGCATCAGGGACAGGGCCGTGATCGACTTGCCCGAACCGGATTCTCCGACAATGCCGAGGGTCTCGCCGCGGATTAGGTCGAAGCTGATCCCGTCCACGGCTTTTACAAAACCGTTATCTGTATTAAAATAAGTGCGCAGGCCGTCAACCGACAGGACTTTATCCTTGGGATTCGACATTGAGCTCAATTTTTCCACCTTCTATTTCCAACTCCAGATTATTGATATTTTCAATCCAGTGTACGAAGGTATCGCCCAAAAGTTCCTGCCGCCAGCCGGCATCCGTGATCACGGACTTGAGTTCCGGATCCGACTTCATTTTATCCAGCATATTTTTGGGCATTACCAGGGACGGCGCTACATTTTTGGACTGCGCCTTGTGCTGGATCAGCAGGTACAGCAGATCACGGATGATATTGTCCGTATCACTTACTTCCCCGTTCTTCTTGGAGGGCAGGCGGCTCAGTACTTCCTTTTCTTCGGGGGTGGGACCATCCTGGTACATCTGAAGAAACATTTTCCCGTAGCGATCGGTATACCGGTCGGGAATGCGGCGGTTCTTCTTCAGCGCGTCCTTACCGGAGGCGATACCGCGAACGATGTGGCTGATCAGTTTACCCGGCAGGATCATTTCCTTGGAGTAATCCTTTTGCCTGGCCGTTTCTCGGCGCCAGGCCAGCAGGCGGAGTAAAAAGACCCGTTCCCGCATTTTCAGGGAGCGCACCAGGTTGCTGGTCAGTAATTCGTGGTGGGGATCCCGCTCGTAGAATTCGGGCGTTTCCCAGGCGCTTAGTTCCTCGCTTACCCAGTGTTCCCGATTCAGGGAGCTGAGCTTTTTGCGGATATGCGTCCACAGATCGTGCAGGGGAATAACGTCATCCAGGGCGTAGGTCAGTTGTCTTTGCTGAAAAGGTCTGGATTCCCAGTCGGCCACGGCGTACCCTTTTTTAAGGCGTAAGCCTAGTTCACCCTCCACCAGATTCTGAAAAGAGATCGGATAGCGGTAGCCGATAAATCCGGCCGCGATCTGCGTATCAAAAACATTTTGGGGTACCGTTCCGAAGGCCGTATTGAGCAGGCGGTAATCGTTATCCCCCGCGTGGGTGATCTTTACGATATTTGGGTCCTCTATAAGTCGTAAAAATGGCCGAAGATCCTTAATTTTAATGGGGTCGATCAGATACACCCCAAACTCAGTAGTCACCTGGATCAGGCACAAGAGGGTGTAATAGCGTTTTTCTCCCACGAATTCGGTGTCAAAGGCAAGCCAGGAAGTGTGTTTGTTTTGTTGGTAAAAGTCTTCTAAACGATCCAGATCTTCCAGTAGCTGGTACGATGCATCAATTGATGGCATATGTCATTAATAGTTAAAGAATATTTAATATGCCTCTTTATTTATGTAAGTATGTGCTGTCAATCATCCATAAGTAAGAGACTACCTGCTGTTTGTCTTTAGACCTTTCGTTTAGCACGGTTTTTAAACATCCGGGAGTCAAAAATGATCCCAAAAAGAGCTTAAAAGCCAAATTCAAACAGCTACAAGGGGAGTTTTATACCGGACAAAAATAAAAGTATTGATCGATACCAAAGAAAGAATGAGGACTAAAAATCAATTGCACCCGAATAAACGTTTACATAGAGGTACCGCAGCGGAACATTCCGACCGGTACCTGCGGGCCGCCGGGAGGGAAAAATCCTTCCGGGAAAAACATTTTGTACCGCCGGAGCGCAACTTCTGCATAAATTGACGCAAGTTGCGTTTTAAAACAAACGAACCGGGGGTGCGATATAAAAGAAAACACTAATATCGCATTCGATACGGAACACCATAGACAACACGCAAGATCTAAAACAAAACAAATACCCCTCCGCAGGGGGTTACATAAGATACAAAGCGAATAAGCATGAAAATCGTAAAACGCATTTTGATAGGAATTCTGGTACTGGTGGTGCTGTTGGTAGCGGCCGCTATTACCCTACCGATGATCTTTAAAGATGAACTGGTCGCACTGACCAAAGAAGAGATCAATAAGAACGTGCGCGCCAAGGTCGATTTTGAGACCCTGGATCTTTCCCTGCTGCGCAGTTTTCCGGACCTGAATATGAGTCTGGGTAATTTCACAGTAGAAGGCATCGAACAATTCGAAGGCATTCCACTGGCCAGCGGTAAAACGCTCGATTTCGGACTCGACCTCATGTCCGTGATCAAAGGGAAAGGCACCATCGGGATCAATTCGGTGCACCTGGAAGATCCCAACGTAAACATCCTGGTGCTGTCCGACGGCAGCGCCAATTACGATATCGCCGTACCGACGGACGAGCGCATCCAGGAAACGGCCAGCGAAACCGACTACAGCGGCATGGTGATCGAACTGGATGAATACAGCATCACCAATGGTACGTTCACCTACGACGACCGCAGCGCGGATACCTACGTGTTTGCGGAAAACATCAACCACAGCGGTTCGGGTAACTTCACACTGGAAGAATTCGACCTCGATACGGAAACGGACATTGCGGCCCTGACCGTCAGTCAGGCCGGCATCCCGTACCTGAAGTCTGCCCATACTACCCTGGATGCGATCTTCAACATCAAGCAAACGGAAAGCCTGTATACCCTAAAGGACAACGAACTGAAAGTGAACGACCTGATCGTCAACGCCGACGGTACGATCCAACTACAGGAGGAAGATATTCTGCTGGACCTGAGTTTCAATTCTCCGCAGAACGAATTCAAAAACCTGTTTTCCCTGATCCCTAACGCTTACATCGCCGGATACGAGGATGTGCAGGTGGATGGTGGCTTTGTGCTGAACGGAGAAGTTAAGGGTACCTACAACGCCGAGCGGGAGCAACTGCCTACCTTTACCATCAATCTCGACGTATCGGACGGACGGGTAAAATACCCGGACCTGCCCCTGTCCATCGACAATATTTTCGCCCAGGCGAATGTACAAAGTCCCAGCAGCGATCTGGATCAGCTGAAAGTTGATCTTCCGAGATTCAGCCTGCAGTTGGGGGATAATCCTTTCCGCGGCAGTTTTTCACTGCGGACGCCCATGTCGGATCCGGCCGTAAAGGCCAGCGCCAAAGGTACGATTGATCTGGCGGATCTGGTGAGAGCCTACCCGATGGAAGGTATCGACGTACTGACCGGGCTGATCAAAGCGGATATGGACGTGGATACCCGCTATTCCTTTGTGGAGAGCGAGCAGTACGATCGCATCAATATGAGCGGCGATGTCAGTATGAGCGGTTTTCGTTACGAGACCGCCGGATTACCGCCTACCACCATCAGCAAGGCCGAAGCGACTTTCACGCCCCAGCGGGTAGTGATCGAGGATTTTGACGCCCAACTGGGTAAAAGTGATATTCGCGCCCAGGGTAACATTACCAATATCATGGCCTACTTTTCACCGGATAAGACCATGAAGGGTGACGTAGTGCTGCGTTCCAATACTTTTGACGCCAACGAATGGATCGCCGAAGAAGAGGTGGATACGGTCAGTCTGGCCGCCAATACAGCCGACGAAAACGCCGCTTACGAGGTTTTCGACCGCTTTGATTTCAACATCGATGCGGAAGTCGGTTCCATTCTCTACGATGTATACGAACTGAAAGACACCAAGGCCAAAGGCCGAATGATGCCCAACCGCCTGGAAGCTACCAGTTTCAGCACCGTGATCGAAGACAGTGATATGGCCGGTTCCGGTACCATCACCAATATGTTCGACTACGTTTTCAACGGCGGCACGCTGGGTGGAGACATTCAGGTAAAATCGAACCTGTTCAACCTGAACTCTTTCATGGGTGACGAAGATGCTACCGCCACCACCGCAAGTAGTGGAGAAGCCGCAGCCTACGAAGTGATCGTCATTCCCAAGAATATCAATATGACCATCCTTTCCGAAGTCAACCAGGTACAATACACCAACCTGGTACTGCGGGATGTAGTGGGCAAACTGTATATGGAGAACGGCGTGGCCGTACTGGAAGACGCTACGGCTAAAGGGCTGGGCGGCGATATCGGGCTGAGCGGCAGTTACAGTACGGAAGATCCCGCAAAACCGTATTTCACGCTGAAATACAACCTCAACCAACTCAGCTTTGCGGAAACCTTCAAGACCTTTAACAGCTACGCCAAACTGGCGCCGATCGGGAAATACATTACCGGTAACCTGACCTCCTCGCTGATCATGGAGGGCGAACTCGGTCAGGACCTGATGCCCAAATTGGAGACTATCAACGCGCAGGGATTCCTGGAGACCATCAACAGTTTCCTGGCGGACTTCCAGCCTTTCGATGCCATCGGTAATGCCCTGAACATCGAAGAACTGAAAAACAAGATCCAGCTGGACGATATCAAGACCTGGTTCACCATCGAGGATGGCGTAATCGCCGTTAAACCCTTCGATATAAATATCAAGGGTATCGGCATGACCATCGCCGGTAGCCACGGACTGAACCAGTCGATGGATTACAGTATCAAAGCCAAGATCCCGCGGGAAATGCTCGAGAAAAGTGGCATCGGCCGGGCCGCCGGTAGCGCCCTGGACCGACTGACCGCAGAGGCGAATAAGATCGGATTTGATATCAAGAAAAGTGAATTTGTGAACGTCGGTATCAATCTGGGCGGTTCCATGACCGATCCGAGCGTGAAATACAGTCTGCTGGGTAGCGAAGGCAACCAAACGCTGGAAGACGCCGCCAAAGAGACGGTGAAAAATGAGATCGCCGAGCAAAAGGAAAAACTGGAAGCCGAGATCGAGAAGCAGAAAGAAGCCGCGAAAGCGGAGGTACAGTCAAAAGTAGATGCTGCCGTTGATTCGGCCAAAACTGCGGCCCAGAAAGAGCTGGACAAGGCGAAAGACAAAGCTATCGATCAGGTGAAGAACCAGGTGGGCGAAAAAGCGGACACGGCGGCCCAGAAGCTGCTGGACAATCTGCTGAAAAAAGATACTACCAAAACGACGGATCAGATTAAGGACCAGCTTGATAAGTTCAACCCGTTCAAGAAAAAGAAAAAGACGGAGAAGGAAGGAGGCGGGGAATAGGGAAAAATACCCTTTCTTTGCCTAAAAATGCTACTGGACACCCTCCCTACCCTCACGACCAGCGACTGGCTTTGGCTCATGTTCAGTGCCATCATGATCGGTGGCGCCAAAGCCGGTCTGCGGGGATTGGGAATGCTGGCCGTACCCATTATGGCAGCCATTTTCGGCGGCATGGTTTCCGCCGGTCTGGTGTTGCCTATGCTCATCGTGGCGGACGTCTTCGCCGTGTTATATTACAACCGCGACGCCGATTGGTCCTACATCTGGAAATTGTTACCCGCCGCCATGGCGGGCGTTCTGATCGGCCTGTTCGTCGGCCTCTACATCAATGACGATACGTTTAAAGTAGTTATGGGGATCATTGTGATCGGTGGGCTGATCCTGATGGTCGCACAGGAAAGGAAAGCATTACCGCAGGCCATTACGCAAAGCTACGTATTCGGGGCCCTGTTCGGCCTCCTGGGTGGTTTTAGTACGATGATCGGGAATGCGGCCGGTCCGGTAATGGCTGTGTATCTACTGGCAGTGGGACTGCCCAAAAATAATTTCATCGGCACCGGAGCCTGGTATTTTCTGATCATTAACCTCTTTAAATTTCCTTTTCACCTTTGGGTTTGGAAAACGATCAGTTGGGAAAGTCTGAAAATCAATCTTTTCGCTGTGCCCGCCATCGCTTTGGGCATCTGGCTGGGCATTATAGTCATCCGGCATCTGCCGGAAAAAGAATTCCGCTACTTCGTGATCATCATGACCTTCATAGCGGCGCTGCGTTTGTTCTGGTAAACGAAAAAGTCGTTTATCCGTAAGCCATAAGCTCCACACTTATGACTTACAGATTTGCGACTGCGCTAGCAATATCCCAGATCGTCGTCCGTCTGGAACAATTCTTTTACGATTGGTTGATCAATTACCTTTTCGATTTTCTTTTTGGCGGCCTCGGCCACTTTCAGATTATCGGATTTAGGCTTGTCGGTTGCATTGTCCTGGCCGCGCCAGGATCTGAATCTCTCTATCCAACTCATGATTCACTTATGTTTTTGGGTGTAAATAGTGGTCGTCTACTTACGTGTGTTAAAAAAATAAAGAAACGTGTTGTAAAAAGCGTGTTAGGCTAATAAATATAATGGTCGAACGCTTCAATTTGTTCCCACATTGCCTTAAAATCAAGTTTATTTTCATTCTTTTTTACGATTCCTAAGCCAGCCGACAAATTACCCGACAAATGGCCCGCGGCGCGCCCAACCGCAGCTTTCGGCATGCGGTATTTATGGTCCGAAAGCTCATTTTAGCCCTTCTCCTCCCCTATTCAACTGTACCACCCCAACGCTACAATTTTCATTTTCTCCGGTTTCCTCCAAAAAAAGACTTGGATAAATGAGAGAAAGCCCTTAGATTTGCCCCGCTTTCGGGCGAAGGAACTTTTTTGCATGCCCGAAACGTTATGGATACAGTTCGTCATTCGCCATCCAAAAGGCAGCAGTGCCCCGCCCGCGATTGACCACTAAATTCCGGTCTCGTAGTACAACGGATAGTATACAGGTTTCCGGAGCCTGGGATCTAGGTTCGATTCCTAGCGAGACCACCGATTATAAAACATAATGTTTCTTAAAAAGCCTTGACGGTCAGCTGTCAAGGCTTTTTTCTTTGTATTCCAAGGGATTCAGCGACAGAAACTCATTGTTTTATTTGCACTTTTTTGTTGCATTAAGTAGCTTTAAGGCGTCACTTTTCTTTATCAACTCTTTAGAAAAAACGCCCTCCATGTCGCTAAAGAAAATCCTCTGGAAGTATGACCCACATAAAGACGGTCGCTGCGATATCAAGATCTACGTATACCAGAAAGGCAAGCAGCGCCATTACTCCACCGGCCTGGCCGTCCTGCCTAAAGAATGGGATGAGCGCAACGGCATCGTAAAAAGAAGTCATCCAAACCATAAGGTCTACAATACGCGCATCCGAAAGTTATACCTCGAGCTGGAAGAACACTTTTTTAGCGGCGGCAACTTTGACAATTTCGGTCAGGAAGAGCAGAAAGCAAGCCTCCTTAGTTTTTGCGAAGAAGTCCTCCAGCGGGCGGATAATGGTCAGTACAATTTAGCAGAAGGGACACTGAAAGGCTACCGCGGTCTACTGCGCAGGATGAAGGAATATTGCCAATTCTACGGCCTCCAGGATATTTATTTTGAGGATATCGATATGGCCTTTTATCGGAAATTCTCGGACTACCTCACCACGCATGCCGGCTGCGGTCTTCCGGGCCTCGGCAAACACATCAAGATCACTAAAAGACTGATGAATATGGGGCTGGAGGAAAAACTCCACTCTAACCTGTCGCATCGGGATCCGGCGTTCAAACAGCCGCGAATGAAGGCTTCTTCGAAGATTTATCTTACTACTGATGAAATCGATCAGCTGGAGCAGTTGGATCTGTCCAGCCAACCGAATATGGAACGGGAAAGGGATCGCTTTTTGCTGGCTTACTGGTTCGTAATGCGATTTTCGGATGTGTGTCGGGTGAAACGGGAATGGCTGTTTAATTTGCAAGGCAAACAGTTTTTGCGATATACCAGTACCAAGACAAAAGTGGAGGCTACACTTCCGATAAAGGCCAGTGCGCTGGCTCTAATGGGAAAGCACCTATACGACTTTTCATTTTCCGGGAATGTTCAGGGGAACCGAGAACTGAAAACTATTGCGGCCATGGCCGGCATTAACACGCCTACCTCCCAGGATGGCAAAAGTGGTCCGAAAAGTATGTTTGTGACTACGCATACCGCTCGGCGCAGTGCAGCAACTAATTTGTATTTGGAAGGCGTGAGTTTGAAAATGATTGGGGATCTGGGAGGATGGAAGGATCTGCAAAGTTTACGGACTTATTTGCGAGCTAGTGGGTTGGATACGGCGCAGGTGGCTGTGGACCTTGATTTCTTTAGTTGATTATCATAAATAAGTATTTGAATATCAGTTCGAATTCAAAATATAATACATGTAGATAAATTTTAATTTAGAGTATGTTATTAAACTATAAAGCTTTTAAATTGCGCCGAATTTTTTCCTAAAAAACAAAAAATCGGTTATCTGTAATGAAATATTTTAAAATCGTTGCTGTAGGTTTTGTTTTCGCACTGCTTATTTGGGCTCACAATTTGGCGGTTTTTCAAGTCTTATCGAATCCGAATCAATTTAATTCTTTTGCCGGTTTTTTTGCACTTATTATAGCAGTCGTCATTTTCCTTCTTGTACTTAGGCCTAATGATGAAAATATCAACAAGAGTAAATTAGTAGACACCGACCAGAGAACGAGTCTTCTATCTGAATTTAATAGAGTTACATATAACCTAATAGGAATTTCAATTATTTATTCCCTACTCGTAATGTTTGTGTTTTATCTATCGATCAATTCAGGTTCTAATTTCAACCTACTGGATGGAAAATCCGAACCATTTATCCAAGTAGTTAGTTCATTAATATTTGCAATCATTGTTGATTTAAGAACTGGCCGATTTAAGGATCCAGCTTCACGAATTTCATGGTATGGAGCAGTAGTTCTGCTGATGGTAACACTTACCCAATACTTCGAATTATCATCAATCTAACTAGTGGTTTCTATAAATATTCTAATAATCAAGCAGTTTGTAGTGAAATTTACAAACCTGTGAGTAAATTTCACACCAGCCGATTAGCCATCCAAACCCCCAAAGCCACTCCCGCCGCAATAACCAGCAAAGCTGGTCCAATAGATGCCTGAAAATTGTTGATGTTCGTCTGATTTTCCATGATGATTTTATTTTAATCCAAGTAAATTAAAAATTCGTGCTCGTTTGACCTTTCGGGCCAGTACCGTAGGTTTTACCCCACCGGCAATATCCACGCCGACCAGGTCATAATGGCCGGGCTTTTGCGCCCAGCGTAAGAGGTTATTCAAAGTAGGCGCTAATACGCGCTTATTCGTACTGCCGATATCAATCAGAGCGCCCCGGAAACTTTGCACCAGGGGCCGGATCAGGATACCCAACTCGATGATCTCAGCCTCGGTTAGTTTCAGCTTATCCTGGCGGGCCAGATCCAGTTTTTTTCGGATAGAGCCGATATACTCCGCTTCGGTGTAGATTTTTTCATAGGTGTCGGCCAGATCATCCGCCCGCTGGAGGGTTCTTTTGCGCTCCGGCTTATTTTGCTTGGTGCGGATCTCATCGACCTTTTTATTGACGGCCTGGGCTGCAGCTGAAAAGATATCCATTTGAGCAAGTCCGCCACTGGCCATTTTGCCTTTTTTCTGGGCCAGTTCCAGTTTTTGTTTTCGAAGGGCCTTTAGATCCTGGTCCAGCTTATCGACCTGGTCGTCTGCCCGTTTTTGCAGATTATCGTAGTCCGGAAGATCCGGAGAGACGTATTATTTGTGGGAGGGCTTATTGAAGCGATCGCGCAGCTCCTGCTTCTTCTTCTCTGCCTGGTCAATCTTTTGATCGATCTCCCGCATTTGGGCCTCATATTCGCTTTCTCCCTGCGTTTTGTATTGGATTCGTTTCAGATTCAGCGGATTGGCGGCGTTGAAGTCCAGGGCCTGCACAATAGCCCGTACCCGCTCGATCCAGACGTCCTTCCGGCTGATGGCCGGCTTTTTAGCTTTGAAGTTGTCCAGCAGGAAGTCGTACATTTCATTTTCGTGGGTATTGGTCAGCTGATCAAACTGTCGGCGGGCCTCGCCGATCCAGTCGGCGATCTTTTCCAGGTTCTGTTGGGTGACTTTATCGGAATTGTCGACCAGGGCGAGCAGGGCGTTGACGGTTTTCCCGTCCGGATTAAGGCGGGCAAGGTTCAGGATGTAGCGCCAGTTTTTGCCCTCCAGCTTTTCGGCCTGCTTTCTTACCTGCTTTGGATCTTCGCCGCGTTTCAGCTTTTCGCGGTAGATAGCGGCGCGCTCGAGGGGCGTTTCCAGGGTGCGGTTGGCGTTGGATAGTTCCTTTGCATAAGTGATGGCTTCAGCTTCGCTTCCCTTGAACCAGCGGACCTTTATTTTCTTTCGCCCGGCTTTTTTAATGCCGGCGTAGCGATGATGGCCGGCGAGCAAGTAGATCTTTCCATCTTTGGGATCTTTCCAAATCACTACCGGATCAAATTGGTTGGGATCGAAGTTTTCGGCGATCTCGTTGACAATGGCTTGGTTCAGCTCGGCCCGGTTCTGAAATCGCCCTTCGTCCAGGAGGATCTGACCAAGCTTCATTCTTAGCGTCTCATAGTTCATGGTAAGGGGGTGTAAGAAAGACCGAACAACCATGGGGTCCGGTCTTTCTGGTTTTCTCAGTATCTAAGGGCGCTTTTTAAGCCGCCTTTTCTTCGCTTACGATCTCGTAGATCGCATCGCCGGCGATGGCCAGGCCGATGAAGGCCCGCTGCCAGCGCTCGTCGTTGACGATATCGCCGAAGCGATCGTGTAGGCGGATGATCTCCGCTTCGCTCAGATCGCTCCATTCTTTGGGAATGTTGCCGGCACCCTCGAAGGCCCGCGGAATGCGCGTTACCGGTTGGAAGAAGTGGATAAAATCGGTTTTGATGTCGATCTTTCCATCGCCTTCCTTGGCTTTGGCTACGGCTTCCTTCAGACTTACCGCCAGATCAAAAAGATCTTCGGTTTCCTGAATGCCGTACTTTTCTTCATTGCTCATGATTTCGCTAATGTTTTATGTTTGAAAAAATAGTAGTCATAGTTTGCGGCGGAACAGGGTCCGCATCCGCCGGGTGATCACTTCGAAGCGATGCCGGTCGTGGGAATTAAAGGCCGTCACCGTTGAAAAGCTGAGGAACCAAAAGTTATCGGCTTCCCAGACATAGCGGATCTTGCTCTCCTGGATCCGATCGGCTAAATAGGTGTCGTGCAGGATATTGCCCTTGCTCATTTCCTCGGTCCGGTAGCTGATCTTTTGCTCGCGGATCAGCTGCTGGATCATCTCGGCGTAGGCCGTATCCATTTCCACGCCCTGAAAGTCGGCTTTCACCGACCGGACCGCGTAGGTGTGCTTTTCCCGGTAGACCTCAATATAAATCGGTTTACCAGGCTTGATCGGTCCACCGCCGTTGGTGGTCCGGAGCAGCAACACCCGGTCGGCATTGGTGCTGCTCAGCGCTTCTTCCAATAACTGCTCGATACCGAGCTCAAATTCAGCGGCAGCGCTGGTCGGATGCAATCTTACCCGGCGTGCCTGCCAGATCTCTTTGGCCCATTTGAGGGTAAACATTAAGGCCCCGGAGCCCATGATGGCTAGTAGGATTTCTTTCATTGTTCATGGATTATGATTTGGGGGCTCTTTTAGTTTTCTCAAATCTTAATGTCCTTTTTGGCGCTCAAAAAGGACCAAAAACGCCGGACCATTCAATGCCCAACTCGAGGCTGGCTCCCGCACCCACCGAATGGCCCGCTTCCTCGCCCGCCTAACCTGAACATCTGTTTTCAAAGGCTCCCCAAAGGATGCCTTTCATTTCGTCACTACTGGAGGCGAAGGGTAACGGACAGGCCATTGGCTTCTGCGCCACCGGTGATGACTTCGGCGTAGATCCAGTCGCCCTGCTCTACAGTCTGGCTCAGTCCCTGCACGGTGACCTGATTACTGCCATTCGGGATCGTAGCACTACCAAAACTGGAATAGGTGCCGGCCGATACATCAAAATAGCTGAGCCGAACCTGGGTATCCGCCGTCACGTTGCGGGCGGTCCCGTAAGTAATCAGCTGGATATCCAGGCCATTCAGCTCATCACTGATGAAAAGGGCTTCATAGCCGCTTTCCAGGCGCTCAATCGGCAAAGTATCTACCGCATTGTAAAGCAGCGGATGAAACTGCCGATACTGCTGTGCCGTAAGGGTACCGGTTACCTCTATCGAACCATCAAAAATTAATTTTCTGTTTTGTTCGACTATAAACCTGGGGTTATCCGTTTCCGTGGCCGGCTTTTTCTGGTAAGTCTTTGCCCATCGGCCAACGGAGTACTGAAGGCCATAGATTGCAATAGAATCGCCCGCAACTGCCCCATTGGTAATCCTGAACGCCATTGCACCGGCCCCGGTAGTTGCCGTTGCGCTGTTTTGGTATCGAGCCCATTCCGTATTTATGATGGGGGCGAAAGTCATCTGCTCCGTGTCACTTGACAAATTGAACTTTACCGATGCTGTGCCATCGCTGTCATTTAATTTCTTCGCGTAAAAACTCACATTGTAGGTCGTCCCTGCCAGAATGCTTGAATCTACATTCAGGTTGGCAATAAACTCAAGACCTTCAGAGATGTCATCTACATAATGAATGATCAATGCCGATGTAGTATCCCCGTTGATATCGGTCAGAACGGTATCCGAGAGAATAACATTCCCTCCGTCAAGACTCCCTGGAGTAGTAAAGTAATTGGAGAGCGTCATGAGGTTAACTGCCTCCCTCCTGATTGTTACATTATTCACCGTCAAAGACCCCGATAGATTGCTATTGGTAATGTGGCTGTTGTCAATCCTGGATTCTTCCAGTTGGGAAGATCTATCGTACTGCCAAAGGTCATCGCTGCCTCCGTCCCCATCAAAACCAGTGGCTTCGATCTTCACGTCCGACATGTCGTAGAAATAGTTTTCTATATGACTCAATTGATCGAAGTACAATTCGCCGCTAAGTTCAAATTTGGAGGTATTCGCCGTTGTCGTGTTTTTGGATAACCTAAATGCACCTAAATAAACCTCTTCCAAAATCACTTTACCGGTGTCAACAGTTCCCAGCGCAATGGGATGGTAAAGGTTAAGATCAGTAGAAACGTTCCCGGGTGAATACTTACCTCCGTACACCACCAGTTCGCCGTTCCTGATATCGAACAACTGCCGGTTCCTCTCCCCTTCAATTTTGTAAATATTCAGTCGATTCCCGTTATCCATATAGATCGATACGGTGTCCTGGTTTTCCAAATTGATCTCAAGAAAAGTTGAGCGCGGCATATTCCAGATGCCAAAATCGCCACCTTGCGCACCACAACGGGTAAATGTATTATTGCTGCCGGTTCCCCCGTTTGTAGCCCCAGGCAGTCCGGAGAAGCCCCGCCGACAATCGGCAACATAGATGTTCTCACCTCTAAAATGCAAGCCACCCTTTACGGCGAATCCTTCATAAATGTAGGTATTGCCGGTGCCATCGATGTAGATGTTTTCCGCATGATTGCCCCAACCGGAATCCATGAATATGCCGGATGAAGCACTGACTCCCCTGATATAGAAATCTTTTATCCCGCCGCCCATTACATAGAAATCCCCGGTTTGCTCCAGAGTGAAAAGAAATTTGGTTGAATCCTGCATATCCACAAAAGTGGTTTGTGGCTGATCGTTATCAAATGCAGCACCCGTATTACTCAAACCAATCACGGTAACGTGTGGAGGAATGTACATTGTATTCTTAAAAGTGGCGGTATCATAGTCGAATAATACTTCGTCAATATCCGGCGCTGATCTTGCATAGTCCAGTGCAGCCTGTCCGACTAAATGGTTGGAGTCAGCATCCGAAGTTGTCTGTTCAAACCAGGAAAACCGGATCATTCTACCGTCTGGCCTGATCCGTGCGTATTTATTGTTGGATAGTGAGACCTGTCCAATCCCGTCAGCCTTGGTACCATCGATGAGTCCTTCGACAACCTCATACTCTGCTCCGTTGGACAGTTTTATAATTTTCCCGGTTTCATAGTTTTTAGAACTCAGGTGTTTTCCGCTCAATAAGTTGATCACTCCGACCGTATCTGCGTCCGTGTAAGCAATGTCAGTCGAACCGATCAGTTTCCAGGACAAACTATCACGGCTATCTTTCACCACCTGGAAAGTATAACTGTTATTACCAACGGTAGATATGGAGCCATAAAGATTGCCTTTTGCATAAATAGAATCTGAAGATATTACGGAGGCATTTTTGCCGTTACTGGTCGTGTTTATAACTACCTGCACGCCTAATTCGAGCGTATTGAGCGGAGGCAAAGTGACGGAATGGCCATCATTGAGGACGGTATTTTTGGCTTCAGAATCAATGTTAAAATATCCATTTACATCCTGGTGCAGACTATTGCGCTCTGCGATTAGATCATTCTTGAATAATATGATCTCGGATATATACCCATTGAATGTCGGGGTTTCAACGCCCCCGGTTACGCGTCCACCAATGTGGAATGTTTGTCCGTTGTAATCACCCTTGTTTAGGGTAGTGGGTGAAATAAAGCTGTTGTTGATGAACAGTGCACCGGTATCGGCCGACATGGTGAAGTGAACATCTACCAACTCACCTACGTCCAATGAATCGGTGGATGCCAATAGTGTGGATCCCTGTGCACCACCGTAACCGGAGTTGCCGGACAATTGAATAACGGTTGATGTGTAGCGCATACCGGCTCCCAGTGTGCTCGAAAGGTCGCCGGTTGCAAGCGGCATATTAAAAGTAGCGGAAACCCGCATTACGAGCATTAGGCTAAGGGTGTCCGTTTCAAATGTCGTGTTTGTTCGCAGCAGGATATCTCCACCATCAAACCGAACGCTAGGTTTTGCGTTCTGGGTTTGCAGGGTAGAATTGATGACAATTTTAGGCATCTTATTTTTGTCCGACTGCCTGACGTGCAAGCCATTACCGGAAGAGTCGTACCATTTGGAGATGTATACATTTTCGTTAGGATTTACAGCAAAGCCCATGATGGCGGCGGTATCTACGGTTCCGTTCCGGTAGTAAATAGTTCCGGTCGAATCACTATCATTGACTACATCGAAAACCGGCCCATTGTAGAATGAATTGATGTTCCTGACCGAGTAAATACCATTTGTAGAAAATCGGTCAGCAATTGTCCGACGATACTTAAGGTCAATGCTGTAATTCCTATTGTCGGTAGTTGCGCTCAGGGAGGTATCAGCTACTACAGAATAATTTAAAGTCTTTTTCTGCGTAGTGGTATCCTCAGATAAGCGATTTAACCGCCGCTGTCCCCAAAGCGGTAAACTTAGGATCAGCACCAAAAAAAATAGCAGTTGCTTCTTCATACTCATGGCTTAATTCTTAAGGTTCGATCTTCGGCCGTCACGGTGTAGACCGAACCGGTGATCAGTCCACCGTCGGCATCAGCGGCCGCATCGGAGGCGTAATCCGGAACATTGTCCAATACCAGCCGACCGTCGTTCAGGCGCAAGGTTTGAATACCGCCGGAAAAGAAGCTGAGATAGCCGTTGGTCGGAGCGACCGATCCGGCACTGCCGCCGAAGAAAATGCCGGCGTAGTTGGAGCCAAAATCATTGCCGTTCTTGATCCAGACCCCACTAATATTTTTGACAAAGTTCAGGTCGTTCTCTTTGTTGGAATCCCCGAAGCGGACATCATTGCCACCGCTGGCCAGGGACACAAAAAGATTGTGCGGCCGGGGAATACTGCCGATGGCCACATAGCCATTGGTGTAGATATTTTCGTTGATATCCAGAGCAGGATCCCCGCCGGAGGTGAGCCAGTCGGCATCGTGAACTACACCCAGAGGACTGGCGGGCGTACCATCACCGGTCAGGGTTTCATCCGAAACAACGGTCTGATTGCCCCAGTCATCCCCCGCACCAATGCCGGCACCGACCGTGACGTTTTCCGGGACATCGATATCGACACTATCCGCTTTGACCGTACGAAAGGCGAAAACCGGGTTATCCGCCGGGGTAACGCCAATACTGCCGTCGTCCTGCAGCCAGTAGTCGCGATACAGCGGAAGGCCGTGGGTCCAGGCCATGCGGCCGTCGATGCTGGTCTGAAAAGTATTCTGATCAATCACGCTACAGACTACCGCTACCGGAAAGGAATCGGCAACGGCCGAGGAGGCTATAAAGTAAATACCGGTGGTATCCTGAGCGAGCTGGTCACCGACCGAAAATCCGTGATCAGCCTGGTTGATGGTCGTATTGCAGCTACTTCCCTTGTTGCGACTTAAGGCGATCAGCACATCCTGCACCACATCGCCGGCATTGAAAGTCTGGCCGTCGACGTTGATCGTGGTGGTGATCTGGGAATGATCGGCCCGGGTATCGATGGTATCCCGCCGGCCTTCATCGATGATCACGTATTGCCCATCGGGTAAGACCTGGATGGTATCCTGATCGGCGGCAAAGGGTGGCACCAGGTCCGCCAGGTAGGCAAACTGGAGCTCGCCGTTTTGATCGGAATAGAGCACCATCAGACTATCCGGAGCCCGGTAGAGCTGTTTGGCCGGATTCATCCGGCGCTGGGCGCTTAAGGAGCTCAGGAGTCCGAAAAAAAAGATCGATAGGATAAGTAGTTTTTTCATGGGCTTATGCGATAAAGCGGATTAGAATATCTTCCGTATCCAGGGCTACTGAGAATTGGATCTGATCGGCGATGCCGGCACCGTTGCGGATGATGCCGTAGTCCAGGTCCGGATAGGCCAGACCGCCGTTGATGAACACAAAGATCTTATCGTTGTCCGCGGGTAATTTGCCGTTGTTGACGGCCAGCGGGAGAGCAAAATCGGTACCGGTGAAGTCTTCCTGGTAGGTGGTATACACGGCGATCGCCGCACCGCCGCCGGCCAGCGTATCGAGGATGTATTGCAGTAGTTCGGTCAGACCGGTGAGGCCGTCCAGGCCCGCGATCTGAAAAGATGGCTCGTCCTGGTAAGCACCGTAGAGGCGCCCCGAGATGTTGATATTCTGTAAGTCATTAAGACCAGGCATCTTTCTATTTTTTGAACATGATGGCAATAATGATGATGATCAGGATCAGACTGCCGGCACCCAGGATGATTACCGGTGTGTTGTCCTCTACCTGGAAATCTTTCGGGGATAACCAGTCCGGCACATCGCCGCGCCGCTTCCGGCTAAAAATTGGGCCGAATACCTGCCCGACTGCATTTGCTATGGCACTAACCGGATCCATACCTTATTTTTTGAAAAACAATACGCCCAGGGCGATTACAATCAGCAGGCCAAGACCGATGTATACCGGCTCCAGCCGCTCGTAATTCCGTTCGGCCTGCCCGGCGGTATCGGTGGGGTCCAGTATATCCGGGATAGTCGGTCCGCTCGTTAAGCAGGGATCGTAACCGAATTCCAGCATCACTGCGGCCTCATCGACGTATTTTCCACTACACAGGTACTCTTCCTTACCGAAATCGGTAAAACCGGTCTTACAGAGGCTCTCGCAGCCTTTGCGCAGCGTCTTCTGGCCCGGAAAAAAGCTCTTACAACGCTTCCTGCAGGCATCCTTCGCTTGACATTTTTTATTGTTGAAGCACCAGGCCATACCTATGCTATTTTCTTAAGCTGTTAAAGATCATCAGGACCATCAGGAGGACGACCAGGAGCACTACCCAGACGGGGAAATTGCAGATGATCTTCGGTAGCCAACCGGGACATCCGCCCAGGGCGGGCCCCAGGCCCATACCAAACCAGCTGCCTTCCGTCTGCTCCCACAGATCTCTTTGAAAGACCGTATCGCCGTCGGAAGTGACAAAGCCGCCACTGCCGTCGCCGGCCGGTTCCAGATCCGCCAGGAAAGTGTAGATCTGCTCTACCCTGGTCTTCGTGATCTGCCCTTTGCTTAAGCGGGTCAGGGCCGTACTGCCGGTGGCATCGAAAAATACCAGAGTCGGCGTTTGGCCAATACCGAGCTGCTGCTCCATGCTTCCCTGCGGATGGAACTCCAGGGTCTGCAGACCGGCAAATGCGGATTCCATTCCCGCTTCCGCCCGTCTGGCCTCCGCGGCGTAGATCCCGCCTTCTGCAGCCTTGCATACAGCACTTTCGGGCCGGTCATCGCAGTCGTAAAAAGGATCCAGGAATATTTGCGTCAGTATCTTCATACCTGATGTAATACGATGTTGTCACCGGGGCAATCCGTGGCTTTATAGTCCCGATGGGCAGTTAGGTTTAATTGGCGGCCGGCTTTTCGCTCCACCAGCCGGATGGTCTGCCGGAGGCGCCGGAGCTGGGTGGCCGTCGGCTCGATCTGACTGTAGTTACCGATCAGGCAGATCCCGACACTGCGCGTATTGGCGCCCGATACGTGAAAACTGACCGCCTCCAGATCATTGACCTGGTAGACCAGTCCCGCACGGTCGATCAAAAAGTGATAGGAGATCCCCGGGCAGCCCTCAGCGCAGATGTGATTGCCCGGACCGGTATGGTAACGGGCAATGTCCGCCGGTGTCTGGGTGACCGGTCCGGCCGTATGGTGCACCACTATGGTGTCGATTTGGCTTAAGGATCTTCGACTGAATTTCCGCTCCGGATGGACTGGCAGTTTCGTGCGCAGATCGATCAGCCACCATTTCCCGGCGTGCAACCGGCCCGAGATCCGGATCAGCAGGATCAGGACCAACACCGTACCGGCACTGTAAAAAATGGAACGATCAACCATTGCTAGTCGATCATTCCACTAGCGTGGCCACCACAATTGCACCCTTTGCTCTTGGAATAGGACTGGTACTGAAACCACAATCCTATCAGCGCGATCGCCAGGACCGCGTACGGTAGTATCTTCTTAAAATTCATAGCTTACTGGTTAAGGATTGGCCTCGTCGTTGACCTGGTAATCGCCCACACTGAGGATCCCCTGATCCGTCTGGACCAGGCCCGCGTAGGCTCCAGATAATACCAGGTCGACCGTTTCGCCGCCGGCAGCCCGGATGTGATCGGCCAGGGCCTTTACATCGCCGGCACTATTGCGGACCACGGCAGCGTGGGCGCCCTGAAGGACACCGACGATCGCCGTTCCGCCGGGTGCGCGCATGTGCTCCCCCAGACTGACAACCGAATCGTCATCGCGCTGGACCATCGTCTGGTGGGCGCTGGCCAATACACTGGAAATCACTGCTTGTGCCATTGCTAAAATCGTTTTGAAAGGACCAATGCCAGGAAGATCCCGACAAAAATGGCCATGCTGAGATAAAAAGCGTTCAGGGGAGATATGCCCACGTAAACCGTGGCCTTAACCCCGCCTTCGCCAATTTCGAAAATGGAGCTTTCCATAACTTATTCGTTGATGGCTTTCTTAGCCCTTTGCTCGAGGTAGAGATCACCCAGGATGAACCCGCCGGCTACGGCAGCTATCATGATCAGGGCGAAGATCCACCATTGTACACCGGATACTTTCATGTGTATTAGAGTTTGATGAATTTGTATTTAACTGCCAGTACGAACAGCAGGATCAGGGCCAGCGCAATGCCGGCACTCTTGAGGAGCATCTTGTGCTCGCTTTCCTTCTGCGGCAGCGTTTGCTCAATTGCTTTCGCATCCCCGCCGCGTAAGGCACTCATGGCGGCCACCTGGTCAACGGTCAGCTTGGGCCGCGACATGGTCGACTGGAACCCGTCCTTAAGGCTGACCAGCCGGCTGACCGCCCGGTTCTTGTACGTAGCTGCGTCCATTACTTGCTTGGTTTGAAAATGAATAATAGGATCAGCAGGAACAGGACCAGCAGGCCGATGATGACCCACAGCGGAACGCCCTGGTTGACCACCACCGGTTGCCGGTTGGGATCTCCGGGGCAACCCGGCCGCCGGGGATTGGCCAGGCAAAGGGCCGAATGGATCCCGCCGATGACGTCATCGCCATGCTCGAGTACCCAATCCCAGCCTTTGCCCTGCCGGGCTCCGGGTGCCGAATCTTCCGCCGTGCCGTAGTCCGTCATCGGACCCAGCGACAGCCAGCGATCGGTTGGTGAAGTATTAAACTGATCCAGTGCCATAGCCGCTTAAGCTTTGCGCCCCAGCTCGGCCTTCTGGTAAAAGCCCCAGGTCATAATGATGCCGGGCTCCTGCACGTACACGATCGCAGAACGGCCGGTCAACTTGGCGTTAAACGGGAAGGTGTTGATCTCGATCAACTGCTGCCCTTCGTGCACGCCCATCTCCGGGTGAATGGTCTTCACCTTGTGGGAACCGGATCCGCGAACGGAGTCGTAGATCTCGATCTTACGGGCGTACTGCGCCAGGGCCTTGGCCTTGTCGCTGACCGTTACCTTTACGATATCGATCACGGCCGCAATGTGCGCCAGGTCGTTAAGCAGGAACTGGTAGTTGTCCGTCAGTCCTTCGATCACCACATCGACCGGATTCAGCTTGTTGTTGTGCAGCTGATAGCCCTGCTCGGCATCCAGCAGGATGATCTCGGTAGCAGCGGCCCGGGCCGTGGTGTCGACCTTAAGGGAAAAATACGGAGCCGTCTCCACGTCCGTCTGACCCGCACCGTCCGGTCCGGAGATCACATTGACCGTGGGCGCGCCGTGCATCTTCGGAGAATTGATTTTCAGGCGGCGCTGCTGTAGTCTTTTATTAACCATTTGCTTCCATTTTTGGTCAAAAAGTTTGCTTGTTGAAAAATTCGTTGAGCACAATTTTAGACCAAATCGGAAAGGCGGAAAAGGTATTCGGACAGACCCCAACGTTGGGATCTGCCTTAACGTTAAGGCCGACCTTAACGTTAAGGTTGACCCGAATACCCACAAAAAAAGCTCCGGCCATCATCTGACCGAAGCTCAACTACATACCAAATAGTCTCCTAAAGACTACCTATTCTTTTTCGCCGGCGGCCTTCTTCAGAATGGCCTTGGCGGTGGGGCTGTCCAGGTTAAGGAAATTACCGTCGGATTTGCGGATCTGCTGCGTGCCGTCCGTGTAGTACTGCACCAGGTATTCGTTGTTGCGGTAGTCTACCGTGCTGACCCGGTCGACCGCCGGATCCGTTTTGAATGCCGGCTCCTCCCCTACTCTTTCCTTAAGGAAATCGTGGTAGGTATGGAAGATCTCTCCGATCGTGGTCTTTTCCCAGATACTCACCCCGGGAACCTCGCAGATCTTGCCGTCGGCCGTGGTGAACCTTAAGGACATTTGGACCTCCCGGGCCTTACCGTCAGAAAAAAACTGGCCGTTGAAAAAATTTTTTATCGTTTCTGCATTCATGATTCGATGGTTTCTTCCTTAAGGATATAGGCCGTTCCGTTGATGCCGTAGAGCTTCAGATAACGGTTCTTTTTGCCCTGCTGCCAGTCTTCCCGTTGCTCCACAATTTCCTTAAGGAGATCTTCCGGATCTTTCATCTCTTTTCCGGAGATGATCCGGATCTCGAAACGCTCATCGCTTCCCCAGAAACTGGTTTTCCGAACCACCGCATCAACGCGCTTGCCGGTGGGACTCTCCTTTATGGATTCGATCTTAAGGGCCATAGTCCTGTTTCTTTATGTAATCAAATTAGTTATATTTGCTACAAATATAAATATTTTGGTCAAATACGGAACATATCTCGACCATTTGGTCAAGGAAACCATTAAAGGCCAAATCTCCCCGCTTTCCGTTAAGGAAATCACTGGTCTGTTAAGCGATGATTCCATGGATACCCGCAATATCACCAATCTGCGGGAACGTGTCCGCCGTGCGGCCGACCAGCTCGTCTTCGACGGCATTGTCCTTAAGGAAAAACAGCGTACGGGCAACAATCTTTTTTGCTGGAAATACTCATTTATCATCAATCAAAACGCAAGCGATGAAAGGGAAAAGTTACTTAAGGGAAATGGCCAGCCAGCTGAGTCCCATGAACGCCATCCTGAAAATGGCCAAACCGATGCTCCCGGGTCTGATGGAAAAGGTCAAAGGACTGAACAAGCCGGAATGTGAAGGCGGCGTACTGGAGGAAGGTGAAGCCCACGCCATGCTGAGCCTGAACCCCATGAAGGACCGGATCCGGATCGATATCATCACCTACCGGCTGGAAGGGGATCAGATGATCGTGTCCCGTTTTATTCCCATGAGCGATTTTAACAAGCTGACCGATGGAAAGTAATGTTGCTACGGCGGAAAAGCCGCCGATCACCGATCCCCAGGTCGAAGAAGCGGAGGCTAAGACCGGGTCTTTACCCGAAGAAGAGCCCTCTAAGACCGTCAAGACCGATCCTGCTCCGGATGCCGGTAATGATATTGACGCTTTTATCCAGCGGATGAGCGCACCCCGCAAGGAAAATAAGCGCGCGTTTGCCATGGCCGAAGCGGAAGATCCGGAAGATGACGGCGAGCCGATCACCGATGACGATGAGGCGAACCTCGAGCATTTGAACTACAGTCCGGATCATCGCAACACGGCCCTGTTCTTTATCGGCCTGCTGGATAGCGCCATGGGCTGGCTGGGCATGTACGCCACCGGGCAGGAACCGGAACGCTACCAGAAGTTTGCCAACAGCAATCCACCGGATTTCTACGTGGATAGCGCCGCGGCCATGGTTAAGAAATACCACGCCCGGATGAGTCTGGAGATGATGTTCCTCACGGCCCTGGGCATGGTCTACGGCCCGACCGTTGCGACAATCCAACAGGACCGGAAGATCCTTAAGGAAAAAGAAATGGAAGAAAAGATCCGCAATCGTGAACGCTCTGCAAGAATTGTCTGATGGCTAAAAGAAGGAAATACCAACCGCAAACGGTCCGACAGTCGCAGGTGACCATCATCCTGGGTAAGAACGGTACCGGGAAAAGTACCCTGGTGGAAAAGATCATTAAGGGCGTAGGCGGGCGCACCATCGCCGTGACCATGAACGGGATCCCGGAGATCTGGGAGCCCTACCCGATCATCGATCCCGCCAGGAAAGACAGCTGGAAATTTGAAAAGGGGATCCGCCAGGTGGTCTACATGCAACACGAAAAGGAGACCTTCCGCCACATTTACTGGCACTTCCGCAAAGGTAACCTGGTGCTGGATGATTGCCGCTCTTATATCTCCTCGAACATCGATCACGATAAATACCTGAAGCGGCTGCTAATCGATTTCCGGCACCTGATGCTGGATGTCTACTTTATCGCGCACTCCCCTACCCAGCTGCCGAAACAGGTCTGGACATTTTACAGCAATGCTTTTATTGGCGCTACGGATGCCCTGCTCAATACGAAGGAAATTGATAGCTACCAGCGGATTATCGAGGCTCAGCGGGCCGTTAACCGGGAGTTTCGGGAAGCGCAGCAGCGGAATGATGGGAGTCAGTATGGGATCTTTCGGTTGGTGCAGCCGTAGGATAGGGATTAGGCGTTGCAAACGCCGAATAGCGGGAGTTATGGGCCTTGAGGTAAGCTCCGGACAGCGAAGAAATATATTCATAGAATCATTTACCCCATTAGTCAAAAATATTGGAAAAAAAACCTACAAATCATCTATATTATCGAAATAGATCAACTAAATCATCTAAATATGAATCTGATAGAATTTTCTTTTTATACTCTAACAGTATTTCTACTAATCCTGTTTTTCTATCAAAGAAATTCCTCTTACAAAAGGTTAAGTCCACTTCAATATTTTATAATCCTAGCTTTTATGTTTCTCCACGGAACAATTACTGTTTCTGAAAAAATGATAAATGATGATCCTAAAATCTCTTTAATCAATGCAGAGATAGCATCAATTGAAGACGAACTCAGGTACTGGGGACAAGATCCCTTGTTTAAAAAAGATGGAATTGCACTTCTAAAAATGACTTCTAACACAAGGAGATATACTAATAAGTTATTATTGGATTCCACCGTGATAATTGACAAAAGTAGCAGCGAAAACTTAACAAAAGGTATTAAGGCCTTAAGTGATACAAGCCTAGTTTATATCGTGGTTGGAGAATCAAGTAGTAAATATAAAATTAAAACTATTAAAAAAGCTGCCCTGCATAATCGAATAGACCATTTAGAAGAAAGGATAAAAAATCTTGAAGGGAAATTAGCAGAGGTCAAACAGAGTACCAATGGAGGGAAAAAAGATACTCCATTCAAGGTGATTGCTTTTGTACTCGTCTCAATCGTAGCATTGGTTTTGGGAGCAGTTGCTAACGTTTTTAATATTAGAAAAAGCATCCGTGAAGAAAAAGAAAGAAGATTAGAAGCTAGTCGCTCTAATCCAAAGCAGGATGATCCCCCTTTAGAAATAGGGCCTCTTAGCTAAAGTGAAGTAGTTACGACTTAATCTGATAGTTTTAGTAAATTCGAAATATGCTTTATTATTTCAACTGCGGATCGTATGTTTTAATCTACCCCTCACAAAACCCAGAATCGCACTCCGAAAAAGCCGACACATCCAGTTCTACCTGCAAATTATGCTTACCAATGGTCTCATAACTCAGATCAGACCGCCAATACCCATTTTTACCCCCCTCCTGACTTTGAAACCAATTCATCTTCTCCGGATGCCAGTCAAATTGTTTTCTTAAGAGGACCGGGTTACGATGAAAACAGCCCACACAATTATTAAAAGGAGCAAAGCGCACTGGCTTCAACTCCCAATAATTTTCAATCTGACATTTGTATATCCGATCTCTAATCAATGGAAATTCAGGTCGCTGCCACTGAAAATGCTCCCAACGATTTTTGCCTTTGTGTATACCGGTTTCCCATTTCCGGAAGCTGTGTTTTATAGTCAACAGTCCATTTTCGTTAAGGCGATCGATCATTTTGCGGGCTCGTTTCGTCTCATTCGCTCGATACCCAATCCGGACGGTCACTGGCTCTCCGATCGTGCGCCAGACCCACTCGAAAATAGGTCGAATCTTCATTTCGGTAGTGCAATAACGATGAAGTTTATTCGGAAGCCAACCGCCGGCGTTTTTTACGATCCAATCGAAGGTGGGTCCGGTAACCCAATGGATAGGCGTTCCCAGGTATTGTTCCAGATCCAGTATAGTATAGATAATCGTATCATCTTCTGCAGTACCGATAAAAGGTGCTTGAATGCGATCCTCTACCAGACGTCGGATCTTTTCATCCTTAAATCGACAATTTGAATCTTCAATGCGGACCAGTGAAAAAACATTATAGCCTGCTGGATAGTGGGCAGCGACATAAGCCGATGTCTTACCACCGGACATAGAATTGACCGTCTTAAGGTCTGTAGGAATGTAATCATTGACGGGTCGAATTTTAGGTTTAGATTCAAGGTTAATTTGTTCCGGCTCGCCAAAGCAGTTGAAAATTGTTATTGTACTCATTTTAAAATACTTTCCGCTTGCTTAACGAAACTTGTTAGTGCCTCACTCGTCGACATTCCTTTCTTCAGATTATCACAAAGCTTCTGATTCAACGCCCGGATATCTTTCAACTTGTGCCTTATGACATTCTCATCATTCAAATACTGATTCACGCCCCATTTCAAGTCTTTATCAGGATGGTTTCGTACCAGGTCGGTGATTGCCTGCGCTTCCTTGAACAATTTCTCCTGCTCCCTTTCCAGGTCGGCAAAGGATAGATAGCGATCCGGCATGGCCCAGCTCCGGAACTCGGTGTTCTTTCCCTGAAAAACTACCCGGCCGTAAATCGGCCAGGAGGTACCCTTCCGGTGATCAGCTAATTTGTAGGTAAATGAGATCTTCTTTTTACCAATGGTTTCTGCGAACCTTACAACTTTCATATCATTACGTTTTTTGATTTTACTACACTCCGGGCAGTACCGCGGCGTACACTTCGCATTCTTGATCTGCCGCTCCCGATTCCGGTCGCCGGGCATTAAGCGGACCACCCGGTAGCTAATGCCACGTTCATTGCACACCTGCAGGATCCTCGCCCCTCTCCCACTTCGGTGCTCCTTCAGACGTTTCTTCAGATTGCCGCGTTTGTAATACCCGACATAGTGCCGGGCGTGGGCCAGGGGTTCGTCAAAATGGATGATGTAGATCATGGGACCGGGGTTTTAAAAGCCCGACCGGCGAAGGTTCACCTGAATAGTGCCGGCCGGGCGAGGACAAAAACAGCAGGATAATGCTTTAGGAGATCCGCTCGATGGGTCTTTCTCTGGTCTTAAGACCGTCTTCTATTTCGTCTATGCGTTCGTAGACCCAGGCGACCAGTAGGATCAGCAGGAGAATGAGGGCGATCTGCCCGAGCTGGGCCAGGAGCCGGCGGGGCTCCGGACGCTCTTGCCGGTCTTCCCAGCTTCTTAAGAGGTCTTCTAGTTTCTTGTCTTTCATTTTAGATAGTATTATCTCGTCCGTCGGATGACGATGGGCCACCGCAGCACCCAGGGCGCCGGCTTCTGATAGAATCCTATCGGCCTCCGCTTTCGACCTACGGGCAGGCGAAAGGTGATCTGCAGGCCCATCGCGTAGATCTTCAAGACATTGATTTTAGTTTGGCTTCCAGTTGCTCGATCTCGGCGGTGAGTTCGTCTACTTTGCTTTTGCGGTTTTCGTAGGCGTTCAGGGTCTGGGTCTTCGGGGTCTTGCCGGCTCTTTCATCGGCCTTGATCTTCTGGTAGGAAGAGGCGACCCGTTTCTTGTACTTGGTCAATTCCTTTTTCGAGTACCTGATCTGGCGGATCAGTTCTTTTTCCGCTTCGGATAAGTTGGTTTCGGAACCAACTTTCGCCGGAGTGCCGGTTTCACTTTTTGGGGTTTTGGTACCAGAAAAAAACCTGGACCCTTTATTCGCCAACTTTTTTGGGTCGGAACCAGGTTTTTTGGAACCAACTTTTTCTGGTTCCGCAGCACTGGAACCAACTTTTGCTGACCCCAACTTTTCTTGTTCTACCATTCCGGAACCAACTTTTCCGGAACCAACTTCCGGGCCCTGGGCGGCCAGCTCGCCGGATCGTTTGAAACCAATTTCCGTTAAGGCGGCAGCGGCCTTTTTCGGCTTCGCCTTGCTCTCCTTCCGGATGGCTACCACCTTCGCCTGGGCGCTCTTGAAATCGACCAGGTCATTGTCCACCACCGGGGTGCGGTGCTTGGGGGCTTTCCGGTAGAGCCATTCGCTTAACCAGGCCAGACAGGAAAAGATGAAGTGCGGCACGGCCAGCAGAAAGCGGAACAGCATCGCCTGGCCGGAGACGTCGGCGTTGGTAAGGATGGGATTGGGGAGGATCCCGTTGCGGGTCTCCAGCATCGTGAGCCGCAGGCCGATGATCAGCATCAGGACGACGGACCAGCTGAAGATGGAACTGACCAGGGTGGATAGGGATCGATCCATCCGGTCTTTGACCGCCTGCTGCTCTTTCTGGCGCATACTGGCGGCTTTGGCGTCTTCTACGGCGACTTCCTGCAGATCTTCGTTGCCGGCGAGTAAACGGTCCTGCTCGGCGGCGAAGGCGGTGGCGAGTTTGGCCAGCTCCGCGCCCTGCTCCGCTTTGACTTCGCCGATCTGCTTCTTTAACTTCTGGACCTGATTGTCGATGTGGTAGCGGTTCTCCTGGTTGCGCTGCCGGCGGCGGCGGTCGATCTCGGCTTCCAGGGCTTCGATCCGGCCGGCATAGGTGGCCTGGACGGCAGCTACCCGGGCGTCGTAGGCTTTTTGCTTGGCCTGCAGGATGGCGTCGTTCTGCGCAGCGGCACCGGTGACGCTTTCGGTCAGCACGGTGTCGGTCTGGGTGGCGATGGCCCGGGCGGATCGCACTTCGAGGACCAGATAGGCAATGCCGTTGCGGGACATCTGAAAGGATCCGTAGACCATCGCCAGGGAAATGATCGCCGCGAAGGCGACGTTGATCCAGAAGAGGGTGCCCATTTCAATCTGCTCGCCTTTGCCGAGGATGAAATCCCGGACGACGCTCTGGCCACTACTGACCGCCAGGGAATCGAAGTACCAGGCGCCAACGGCGAACAGGATCACCGCGAGGATCCCCAGCGTGGAACTGAGCTCGATCTCGAGAAAGGCGGCAATGCCTCCGGCCAGACTGACGGCGGATAAGAGGGCGGCGATGGGGAGGATCAGACGCATGCCGCGGACGCTGGGGGAATCGGCTTTCCATTGGATGTTTTCTTCGGGTAGTGTTTTGTGGATCTTCATTGCTTTGGTTTGTGATGATCATTTCGGTTTCTCAATGGACCCACTTTTTTTGTCTGCAGCAACAAAAAAAGTTGGCAAAAAAAGTGCTGCTTTCACTCTTTGGTGCACTGCACCAAGCGTTCCCAGGCTATACCGAAAAGCCTGAAATTTCAAGCTCTTCGGCTGTCACGACCCAAGCCGTTCCTCCTGCGTCGTCACTCGTCGATCGCTCCGATCGCCTCCGAGCTTGAAATTTCTTAACGGCTTTTCGCTAAGGCGGGACCACACCGGCAACGGTTTGCGCTTTTGATAATTCAAGGTTGCCGGTGGCTCGTTGGGCGGGCGCCACACTTTTTTGGGCGATTGAAAAGTGGGACCCTTTTAGTTTTCATCCGGATCATACCGACTGGCTATTCCATCAATCCAGAATTGCCACTCTTCCAGCTCCATCCGGAAGCGGTAGAAGATCCTACCGAGCCAGGAAAAAAGCCGAAAGCGGAGGTCCGGTTTTTTCATTTTGTTCATGGAAAATGTTTTGTGTAGTTTTCCCTAATCAGGGCGGCGGCCTTTGCCGCCAGACCTGATTGGGGTTATCGCTGGGGGGCGCGAACGGTGAAGGTTAATCGTCGATCCAGGAGGTATCTACGTCGTCGACTCGTACGGGCTGCAGGGGCTGAATGGGTCGTTGTTGACCGTTGCCGTTTTGTTGCGGCTGTTGAGTGTTGGCGTGTTGCTGAGCGTTGCCGTTGGTGTGGGCCTGCGGGCGCTGCTGCCGGCCGTTCTGTGGTCTTTGCTGGTGCTGGCCATTTTGCTGGCCGGCGGTCGGTTGCTGATCGTTGTCGGATCGGCTGCCGATGAGCTCGATGCGGTTGACCCGCAATTGAAAATCGGCGACATGCTGGCCGTCCCGGTTCTTGTAGACACCGACCGACGGGGTGCCTTCCACAAACACCATCTGGCCTTTTTTGAGGTATTCAATCAGCCGGGTCTCTTTGGTGCGCCAGAAGGTGCAATTGATCCAGAGGGTCTTTTCGTGGGTGACCCCATTGGAATCCTTGTACTTCTCGTTGTGAGCTACGGAAAAACCGATAGCGGTGGTACCATTTACGTTGCGGACTACGGCGTCAGCGCCGAGGTTGCCGATGATTTCTGCTTTAAGCATGATCTCGCTTTTTTTGGTTTAATGAATTTATTCTTGATCGCCCGCTGCCTGGCCCTTGCCATCATGTCCATTTCGACCAGGGCATCGAAAGCGGTGTAGGCGTTATCCAGGTATTTAGGCGCTACGTTCTTATCGAATTTGATCCGGAGATCATCGTTGGGATCTACCCGGACCTTGGCCAGACTGACCACCAGGTAGCGGTATTCTTCGCGCAGTACGGGTTCTCCGCTTTCCGGATCGATCACTTCTTCGTGGCCGAGATTGGCCATATCTTCGGCCATTTCCGCTCCAGATTCGTCGGGTTTGTAGTTGACATTGAGCGTTTTAGCCCCCGGATGGGCGTTTTTGGTACCGGCGTGAAAAGCGCCAAACTTCCGGTAGAGCGGTTTGCCCTTAATGGCCGGCAGGATCTCCGTGATCAGTTCAAAGTCCAGGGTGCCGTCTTCGTACATGGCCATGGGCTGAAAATGGTATTTGATGCACTCCATGATCCCACCCAGGAAGGTGTCAAAGCCGTCTTCGGGCCGGACGTATCTTTTCCAGCTTCCGGAGCGCTCGTCGTACCGATAGCCGCGCTTTTCCTGATCGGAGCGCAGATACAGGCTCTCCAGACCGATCAGCGTGGCACCGTCCGGAGACAGGCCATTCACATCGGCTTGGGTCATCAGGCTGTTGCCTTTCAAAATGGAGGCTTTTTCAGCCGCTGTGAGCGCGTTTCGCTGTCCGGAGCCGGCAGTCTGCATATTCCAGGCCAGAAGTATCTGACGGTGAAGGGAATTGCGGTTCTGGAGGCTTTTGTGCACCAGCAACAGGGCGTGAATGTGGATGTGCAGCCCGTTTTCATTCTTGGTGACCTCCACGCCGAACTCACCGGCGTAGACCATTTTCTTCCAGAAGGCCTTCTTCCGCATGTAGTTGAATTCCTTCATCAGCTCGTCGGCGTACCAGCGCCGGCCGCGAAAGCTGTTGGCCTCATCGTGCGGGACCGTCAGCGTCAGGTGCATGAAGTCGTACTGACGGATCAGATCCGGGTAGGCTTCGAAGAAGTTCCACCAGGTACGGCGGACTTTCTTGGCCCGCTGGGCGTTGCAAACCGCGCAAAGCTTGTGTTTGCAGGTGTGCGCGCCGATGAATTCCTTCGAGTTGCTGTTCAGATGCTCGCGGAAAAGGGCGTGGTGACAGCAGGTATTGATCTTGTACCGGAAGTCCATGAGGTATTCAAAGCCCGGCCCCATTACCATCTGCCCCTGACGCCGCTTTTCCTTCAGCCATTCGTGCAGATCGGTGTAATTGCGCTGGTTCTGGCTCAATTGCCGGCGCATGGCCAGGCAACGGCGTCGATTGTAGTTGGCCCGCTGCCGGTGGGGCGGTACGGACTCGCCGGGAACGCCCTGGGGATCGAAATTTCCGGTGAACCCGATGGTGGGTTCGGCGGTGATCATTCCGACCGTTTCTTTACTATCTAGGAAGGGACTATAATTATACATTAGCGCGCGGTTTAAACGGTACTGCTGATCAGGTGATCGATCTGTTCCAGCCGGAAGGCGGTGACTGCCTGGAAGAACTGATACTTCAGCAGCTGCGAGGGGTAGTTCCGGCTGGCCCGGTTGGGGATCATGACCGGGATCTTGTGCAGCTGTGCCGACAGGGCTTCCTGCAGGGTGACCAGGCGCATTCGCTTCGACAGGCGCCTCCGGAGTTCTTCCAGATCGCGCAGATACTGGCGGTCCGTTCCCACCAGGTAGGCGCCTTTGCCGTGGTTGACCTTCGTCAGAAATTTGAAGAGGATCTGCTTGGTGGCCTTCGCGAGCTTCTTTTCCAGCTCCCGGGTGAGGGCTCCGGGCGCATCGCCAATCACACTGATCGGCCCGGACAGGGCCGGATGGATCAGGGTGACTTCGTGCTGGCGCCACAAATTCAGTTCGTACTTGATGGTAATCTGGTTCATAAGATTCGATTGTTGTCTGGGGGTTCTTTTCGGGCTGCCTGCGAAGCAACGGTCGGAATAGCCTGCACGCGTTCGGGTGACTGCCGGCAGGAACGGATCCTGACCGGGCACCACGTGCACGACGGTGACCGGAAGGTGGTCGGGAAGATCCGGAGATCTCCCCGCCACGCTTCGCAGTATAGCCCCCGCTTCGTTCGCTCAACCCCAATAGAGCCGCAGCGGGAATTCTTGATGTAGTTTCAGGAAAGGGAACCACCGAAGGGTAATAGCTCCCGGATTTCTGTTGTTATCTGGTATGTAGTAATGGCCCGGCAGATCGGCCGGCCCGCTCTCATGAACGCGGACCGGCCTGGACGACCTGTTCTGCTGACGCTATCGGTCAGCACATACTATGAGAAAATCATTGCTGTCTGCTTAAAAAGGCGCCCGACCGCTCAAAGCCGGGCGCATCAACAAATAGCTCTCTTATGGAGAATTATAGCCAGTCCGACGCAGGGTTTCGCTCTACCTTGGCTACGAAATAGCCAGACCTCCAGGCCACGTCGGATACAAACAGCAGGTACATTGGTTACACGGTTGCCGCCGCTTTTGGCGGTGTCTCTTTGCTAGCGGTTGCCGCCGGGTATGACGGCGGTGCCCGCTAATAGCTTTCGATTGTACTCTATGATATCCGCTCGCCAATACCGGGGTTTTTTATTACCGGTAACCCGCAGGCCGTAACGATCGGCAGCCCGGCTGACCTGACGGCGGTAATACTTGGTGGTCGTGTTGGTATCTAATCCGATAAGTTGAGCGACTTCCTCGGGCGTCATCCACTCGGACCGGGTGATCCTGGCCCGCTCAAGCTTCAGCAGCTCGCGCATGACGGCGGTGTTTTCTTTAATGGCAGTGATGAGGGCGTCGTTTTCCATGATAGTCAGTTTAGGCGGCGTGGGCCAATAGTTTGATCTCGTAACCCTGAGCAGCGGCTAGCTGGCGGAGCTCTTTGAAAGAGATGTTGCCTTCGCCGAGCAGGTATTCCATAATCAGATCGAGTGGGTTGCGCTTAAGGAGCTGGGCCAGTTTTTGGATCTCCTCCAGGGCAAACTCCGTACTACCGCTTTTCAGCCATGCCAGGCGTTTGGGAGCGCAGCCAATCAAACGGGGTAGTTCCTCGTATTCTTTAGCCGATAGATTCACTTTGACGTATTCCCAGAATTCTTCATTCATAGCTGATGTTTTTTAATATGATATTGAGTAAATGTCTCTATTTTGGGGCCTTCAACAACACAATTCTACAGCATGCAAACACCTATTCCCTCCAGCCCTTTTGGCCCTATTTTAGGCCATTCAATTCCCCTGGCAAGAATGTGCGGATTCTTTACCTTACATTTTGTACATTTGTGTTGACAGAATTTTAAGTTTCTTTTATAAGAAAAAGTAAATTCTGATTCAACAAAAGTACTCAATACATCAATTTAAGTCAACAATTGAGTACTTTATTTACGTATTTTTTTAGCTTTACTACGTATATGTCTTATTCCGAACGAGTTAAGAACTTGGTAGAATATGAAGGAACCCAGGCTAAGTTTTGTCGAAAGGTTGGTTTGTCGAAACAAGCAGTCAACAGAATCATAAATCAAGGTTCTGGATTGAACGGAGAAACCATTGTAGCCATAGCTGAAGCATACCCTAATTTGAATTTAGATTGGTTTATCGCTGGCAAGGGCGAGATGTGGAAACCAGATGTGCCGGCACAGCGCGATGTTCCTTTAACACCAGAAGACATAGTGGCGATGAAAGATGAGATCATCGCCTTGCAGAAACAACAGATTGAAAATTTGAAACGGGCCATTTTGGAGAAGGCTCCGGAATTGGGAAAGTATTTGAAGATTGAGAACAAGTAAACATTTAGAAAGAACTTTAATAAACCCTATTGTTCAAATAGTCAAACTATAACTCATAATGAGATCATATTTTGCTATCGTACTGCCGGTAGTTTTCACATTTTTGGGTGCTCTTTTCGTGAATGAGTACCTAAAAAAAAGTAGAGTCAGTAGTCGAGAAACAGAAAAACCTCAAGAGTATATCAAGTTAAATGATCAGGATCCTTATTTTGATATAGGAGAAATCGAAATAGGTTATACTCTAACTTTAAAAAACTATGCTCAATTCTCTACTTATGACGATATAGAATTACTTTTCAAATTTTTCGATTCAAGAAATGAACTAGTGGATCAAAAAAAGGAAACTTTATCTGGTCCAATTAGACCAGGTGCTGATAGAACTTATAGAATTCAATTGAGTCTGAAAGAAGCACTTAGGAAAAGTGGTCATGTCCAAATTGTTGGTGCAAGATCAATTTAAATACAAAACAATTGGTATAGTTTTTGCTATTAAAACAAACACTTTGTTTTAATTTGATCGACCAAATAGCAAAACTATCCTCATGAATAATTCGACGACTCTCGCGGAGCGTATACAAGAGCTCCAGGTACAACTATCTAATTGCCTATCTAAAGATTCTGACCAGGATACTATTTTGGAATTGACGACTGAATTGCAGGTTGTTTGTGATCAGTTAAAAACGAATTTGATAGATTAACTCCTACCTCAAATGGAAATAAACGAAAACGTCTTGAATGAAATGATCCGGAACCAAATTGAGGAAAACTTGCATCTCGACTATAAAGCAGCTGATGCCTTAGGTAAATCTGATGGAAAGAAAAAAGAAATATCGAAAGATATCTCAGCAATGGCTAACTCAGATGGGGGAAGGATTATTTATGGAATAAAGGAATTTGATGATAAAGAAAGGAATCACCTACCGGAGAAAATTACACCGATAGATAGAAATGAGTTCTCCAAGGAATGGATTGAACAGGTGATAAATAGTAATATTTCACCCAGAATCAATGGTGTGAAAATATTTTCGGTGCAGTTGTCGACCAATCAAAACAATGTGGTCTATGTCATCGATATTCCCAAAAGTGAAACTGCTCATCAAGCTTCTGATTTAAGATATTATAAGAGATTTAATTTCGTGTCTGTTCCAATGAATGATTATGAGATAAGAGATATTATGAATAGAGGCACCTATCCAAAGATAGACTTAGAGTTTGAAGTTCAAGTCTATACCTATGAACCATATAATCCTTTAACTCCGCCAACTTTTGATCCTCTATCAAGAAGATCGCCTATAAAAAAGACCAAAACTTCTTATACATTACACATCTATGCGAGGAATAATGGGCGGCATTTTGCAAACTATGTCAATGCGTTTATTGAAGTCCCTGCCTCGATAATAGAAGAAGAAGATCTAAAGGGCTATAATTATATTGGAAATGACTACATCGGCCATCCCTGTAAATTCTAGGTGATTAACTTTCAATAAATTAGCTTAGGAAAAGGCAAATAAAATACCCCGAATCTAGGCACATTTGCCTATTTTCGGGGTAAACATTTTATTAGA
>NZ_PDUD01000017.1 GCF_002646595.1 Flavilitoribacter nigricans DSM 23189 = NBRC 102662 | reverse complement strand
GTGCGCCGGTTTCGATGTAATATATCTGTACGTCATCGAATTGCTCTAAGGCTAGCTTACACGCCACCGTCGAAGTAATTCCCGCGCTAAACCAAGCTAGTCTCATAAAACGTCCATTTAATTTTTAAAAATCCCCAAACAGGGGAGAATTCATCATTACAGTAAAAAGTGTAGCAAAAACGCTCCCCTTTAATTAGTCTGTTTTTGAGGCTTCTTTTCACGTTTTTTGCTACGCTTTTCATAATCCACCTCCATGTGGTCTAAATATCTATATATGGTAGACCTGGCAATTTCCAAATGTTCGGATATCTCCGTAATACTCATGTTGCTGTTCAGGTATAGACCAGCAGTTACTACTGCTTTTTGCTTAGACTTTTTTGACAATCCTTTTGGCCGGCCGCCAACACGTCCCTGCTTTTTTGCGCGTTGCAATCCTGCTTTGGTGCGTTCGCTGATCAGATTGCGTTCAAATTCCGCAAAGGCTGCCATCATATGAAAAAAGAGTTTGCCACCCGCAGTATCATCGAATTGCGTATTATCGGATACACTGTAAAAGTCAATGCCTTTTTTTCTCCATTCAGTTACTATAGTCGTTAGCTCGATGATTGAGCGGCCTAGCCTGTCCAGCTTCCATACATACACTTTATCTCCACGTCTAATATGCCGTTTCAAAGCTTCCAGTTGTGGCCGCTTAGACTTCACACCACTTACTTTCTCCTGGAATATTTCTTCGCAACCAGCAGCCTTGAGCGCTTCTATTTGCTGTTCCAAGTGTTGCTCTCCGGTACTTACCCTTGCGTATCCTACTTTCATTTCAATCTATTTGAGTGTGAGTAAATCAATTCAGCACCAATCCAAACCCAATCTTCCCACCACTCTCCCACCGATACGATACCAGCAGGTGCGGGCCGGTGGAATGGATGTGAATCAGATTAGCCGTGTGCAATACGTAGATCATGAGTTATATAATTTCCAGTTCCCGAAGAATAGTCCAACACTGCTCGGTAGTGATTCCGAACTTAGGACCAATGCAATTCACCGGCACCCCGTAGGCAATGTGCTGGCGAAGCGACTGCTGCAGTTTAGCGGATTTTCGTATCTGGTCGAGTTGCTTTCGGCCGGCGGCAACTTGGTGGCGGTCCTTCCGGTTTACATCTAAAATCTTTAGATTTGTGGTATTCATTTGACACAGTATTTTAGAACGGGCTGCCGGGCATGGTAGCCCGTTCTTACGTTAGGGAATAGGGTTACGAATTCACAGCTTCTTTCAGCCGCTTGTAGGGTTTGAAATTTACCACCCAGGCTTCCGGGATGATTAGCGTTTCACCGGTCTTTGGATTGCGGCCGAAGCGTTCTTTACGAAGACTGGTATTGAAGCTACCGATGCCGTCCAGGCGAAAGTTCTTATCCTCCTGGATACACTCTATCAGGACGTCCTTCACGGCGTTCACGAGTCGGTCCGCCTCTGTTTTTGGGATGTCCAGCTTTTCAGCCAACTTGGTTTCTAACATCTTTTCCATTGGTACTTGAAGTTTTTGATCTGCGAAAAGCAGCCCGGAGGGGACGGGCTACAACCACTCGCAGGATTGAAAAAAAAATTGGTTTATTCTTATCGGGGGTATTGGTCGTTGTTGAACATACTCCCCTGATTGACCTTGGCTTTGATCTCCGTATCCTGGATCATTTGTTTGATGTCCTGGATCCGGAGGCCGCGGGTACCGGCCAGCTCCATTACTTCCTTTAGCTCCTGAATAATCAGATATCTTTTGGCAGCTTCCTTGGGGCTTAGTTTTTTCTGTTGGGTTTGCTTGGTATACACCGCCTGACGCATGGTCAGCTCCCGGGTGAGTTCTTTCACGAAATCTTCTGCGGTGAGATTGAAATCTGATCTTTTGAAGGTTCCCATGATGGTTTCTGTTTGTGGTTCAGGGACGAAGGCCGGGGCCTTGTCTCCCCAAATCAGGTTTATAGCGATCAGGAATCCGGCGAGTACTACGCCGATGATACTGAGATCCCCGAAGGCTTTTAAGATGTTTTTCATTTGAGTGTTATTTATTGAAAGGTAAATTCATGCCTCTCAGATCGTCGTCATTGTCGATGTAGCTGGCTTTCCGGCTGGCGTCGAATTGGTTATTCGTCAGCAGGAAATATTCCTTTCCGTTGCTCTTAATGCGTAGCCGGTCATTCTTGGCGGTGGGATTATATGCCAGCCCGGCGTACTCGCAGTATACCTGTAGCTTTTCCTTAAACTGCCGACTGTCGCAGTACCGGCGTTCGCTCGGGAACGCATCCAGGAACTTCCCATATAGGTAGTTGCGCTCGCAGGTTTTGTTCAGGAAGATGCCGATCGGATCACCGGTATGGTCGGGCTCTTGATCGAATACCAGGTTGGCCCAGTCCAGGAACTTCTCACCCATATTCTGGCGCTGCCGGCGGCGCTCGATATCTTCTTCCGGAATGCGGTGATCCAGACCGAACTGGAGGTATACCTGGATGCAGGTGGCAATGAAATTGTAGAACAGGTTCCACTGCCGGTTGTCCCATTCGTGGAAAAGCTGGTAGCCGAAGTCATCCCCTACCGTGCGGTACTGGTTGTAGTAGTCGCTGAACGCGATCGGGTACTGGCGCCGGCGGAAGCTGTTACCTTCGCCATTGATGGCGTGGTTGGTATTGATGATGAACTTCTTCGGCGGCAACTTCGTCCGGCGCTCTCCTTTCGGGTTTACCTCTACGCCCCGGGTGATCTGGGAGAACAGCCATTCAAAAGGGAAATTTACCCGTACATCATCAAAGATGATTAGGTGCGTACGTTCATCCACCAGTTCATACAGGTGGTTATCATCTTCAATATTCTTTTTCTTACCGTCCACTACTTCCGTGGGCACCAGTTGTTCAAACTGCAAACTCCAAAGACTTTTACCAGTACCGCCCTGACTGCGGCCTACTTCGCTTTCGATGCCATCCATACAGACAATTGCTTTCATATTGGCATAATCCCGGTAATCGTGCATCACATATCCGGCGGCAATCATCTTGGTGACCAGGTGCGACCGGTGTAGCTGGATATCTTGCGGAGTGATTTCTTCCGTATTGCTTTTCAGATCGTAATACTTTTTGCCGTCGTCTTCCGCCAGCTTCTGTAGCTTTTTCCAGTGGAACATGCTGGTGTTGTTATAGAATTGCAGCATGTCACAGGCTTTGCCTTCGTCCGCTATTTTAAGCTTCCACTTTTTATCCTCATGCGTCACTTCCACCATGGGCTTACCGATATAGGTGGGCTCAAAGTCGTTGATCTTATCCTTCCATACGTAGTGTGGTAGTTCGCTGAGCGGCCGCTGTTCGATATCATTAGCCGTGATCTTCCAGTAGGTGGTCTTGAAAAACAGAAACATGCAATCCTTATCGCTCTGCATAAATTGGAGATCACGCTGGTACATATCACTCAGTTTATCCGGCCCCAGGTACTGTTTGCCGCCGCGGAGCAGTACTTCCAGCACATCTTTCTCTTCGATCTCTTCGGTGAATTCCATCACGTAGCGGCGGATCTTCTGCGCTGTGGTTTCCTTCACGATCTTGCTATCTACGTGGATGAAGCGGAACTGGTCCGGCTGGTGTTCATACAGGCCGTATCCCCTATTGCGCAGGAAGTGCCGGCAGTTGGTATAGTTGAAGACATATTTCACCCGGTTATTTCCACCCCGGTCTTCCCATTCTTCTTTGGTCCAGTACTGTTCGTGCGGCAGTATCTTCTGAGCCAATTCAAACTTATCCTCATTCTCGTTGTATCTCCAGCGCAAGCGGCCCAGCTTGAATTCGTGTAGACCTTTAAGTTCTTCCCGGTAGTGGTTGAGGAAGGCCGGATTGCTGTGCAGGTACCAGAACTCCTTCAATTTGTAATCACTCATCTCGGTGATCTTATGCACTTGTACGTGCTCTCCACTCCCCTCTCGATCAATCATCGCAGCTTTGAAGTCTTCCGCCAGCTGGGCCTCTTTCTCTTTCAGTTCGCGCACCAGCACGTCATCCATACCCTTAAAGGCTTTGTTCTTGCCGTAGCCAAAATAGATATTGAGGTATACCCCTGATCCGGAATAACTGTAGAAGTAATCCCGGAACTTCATCACGGCCTTAAAGAAGGTCTTTGGCCTGGTGTCCGCGGGCTTACCGTTCTTGACGCTGATATCCTGCCAGTCGGCATCGAGGACGAACATGACGTTGGCGACGGCACACTTCTTGATGATCTGCTCAAAGACCGCAGGCATACTGTTAGCCGTAGCGAAATTGTGGATGCCCATCACTCCTACTGCCGGCATACCGTGCAGGCACATCTTATCAGCCTTCTTCTCTCCTTCGCAGATGTACAGGGTCTCAATAATCTGCTCCTGCTTCACAGCCTTGATAATGAGGTTCGGCAACCACAAGTGCGAGCCGGATCCGTAAGGGCTCTGGTATTTCATCGGGTTACCATCCTTACTTCGGTGTAGATCCGGATTGGCCCAGCGCACCCGGATGAGCATCTGTTCCCGGGCACCATTCGCTTTGTACTTGATCGGCTGGCCATCGAGCCCCAGGTAATGCAGCACCATATCATCTCCGGCTACTACATTCCAATTCCGATCTATGCTGGCAGCCTGGTACCGGTCGGCTTCTACCTGGGTAGCATTGGCGTCGTTCTTATGCAGGAACCACTTTTGCTCCTTCTCCGATATTCCGGAGTCACGCAATTGTTGGTCCCGAAATTTCATTTTCCGGTTCTTGGCCTTCGTGGCCTTCGTCTTTTTTTCTTCAGTGATGGCGATATTGTAGCGATCGGCTAGGTACAGCAGCGCTTCCTGATAGGTCTTACCAATCATCTCGGTGAGAAACTGCACGGCATTGTTGCCGCCTTTCTCACATCCGCTGAAACATTTGTAGATCTTCTTCCCCGGAGTCAGTGTGAATTTCTTGGCGTGGCAGTGCGGACAATCCCCCACCATGCTGCTCCCCTGTTTTTTGAGCACGGCGAAGTCCTGCACGATGTCAGTCAGCACGGCGGCGTCCTTGATCTTCTCGGCAGTTTCTTTCGGTATATAAACTGGTGTCGATAACATAAAATGTTCTTGGGCTTCCTCCGGCATTGGTCAGCGGAGAAAAACGATGATTAATAGCACACCCAGATCGGATGCAGATCCAATAAAAATTTACTTGAGTGATTTGGTATGTAGTAGTCTAAAGCCCGGGAGGCAGCTGGGGGGTGAAATAGCCGCTCTCCTATTATTAATTACTGTAGTAGCTGCTCGTATATCGGTTTGGCCTGGTACGTTGATATTTGAAAAAGTAGGTAGACCAAATATTTCCTGTGGTGTAGACATAGCCGCACATCGATATCATCCCCTTCTCCTTTCACCCACCTTTGTACACCGGCATCCAGAAAATGGATGGAAGCACAAAGGGTTTCGGTGATGATCAGCCCGTCTTGAAAAGATATGGTTCCGTTGTTCTTGGCCTGCTCTACGATGGTGGCCGACTGATTCAAGTATTGCTTTAAGCGTTCCTGCTTGACACCGATTGTTTCAACTCTTTTGAGCAGGTCTTTGAAGCCGTCCAGGTAGAATTTCCACTCTTCCTTTTTGACTACAAAGCCATCCTTTTTTTGTACATCGGATAAGTCATTGATTCTCATAGAATTAAGTACGCTTAGGGCGACGCTTCGCCGATTTTGTAAATACTTGTTTTTCAGCTTCTTAAAAACATCAGTTCAATCTTTTCAACAGGTCTATTTTGCGGCTGTTTTCGTGTATTTCCTTCCGTGATCTGGTTTTGTATTCCTCCCTTCGGTGACTATAAAAGTTCATTCGATGGGCATCTGTGCAAAACAAACTGTTTGATCGTCGGTGTTCGATATTGACGTTGCACCAGAGGCAACATCGGATCAGGTCGGGCTCGATTTCCAGATCATCGAACCCGACCTCGATCAGTTTTTTACATGGCCGTTGCCATTCGTTGAAAAACTAAATAGGGGTTCACTGATCACGTCTTCTGCTTCTTCCTCTGGTTCGTGGGTGTGCTCTTCGATCAGTGGGGTAGGGGCCTGCTTCGGAGCAGATGTCGGTTGTCTTTTTCGCAGGGCCCCACTCAATCTATCTCTCTTCGCATATTCCAACTCAATCTTTGCTTCGCCGATGGCAATCTGTAGATCGGCATATTCCCGCTCGTAATCGATCACTTGCTGGATCATATCCGGATTGGCTACCAGCACGCTTCGGTTGGTGCGGTTGATCTCTCCCAGGAAGTAAGCTTCCAGGAAGAACCCGGCAACGATAAACCCGATGGCACTGATCTGGGCCGCATCTCCGATACCCTGACTGCTGAATAAGTGATGTACTTCATAGCAGGCCCACACGGTGAGCACAAAAGCGAATACCATGCCCAGGTATTCCCACATCTTACTGATCCGGTAGGGGTTGGCCTGATTGAAATAGACCAGACTGCCACGTATCATCTGGCCAAACAAAGCCATTGGTGCAGCCACTATCCAGGATAGGGTAGGGCCCAGGGTGAGCAGCGCATCCTGTAGGGATACGGCGATCATCAAGGCAGTGCTGAAGTAAGTAGCGCCCAATAAAAACACGATCAACTGGCCGATATGCGCCTGGATCCAGAGAACTACTATCTCAAATTTCGGGTTGTTTAAAACGTTACCCTTTGAATTTTCTGTTTTTTTCATGATATTTGAATTCGAAATGTTAATGATACCGGCCCTGCCGGTGTTGTTGCAAACAAGCCTCTTGCCGTCCTACCGGTAAGGGGCTTTATTCTTTCGGAGGACCACCGTACCGGTATTCCTTCCAGGTTACCTTATCAAATTTCTTTTCCGGAAGCTGCTCAATAGGATCTTCCCGCCGATTGAAGAAGGCGGTGAGTATACTTCCGATGATGATGAGCCAAACGATTTCCATGGCAATTATAATTTTTTGAGTGAAAGAAGCTCCCCGTCTCGAATAGGGGAGCCTCATGGTATACAAATCATAAATCTCATGCGTGGTAAAAAAGGCCGACCCATCGGGCCGGCCTGGAAATAAAACTAAACCCCAGTTATATTCGTGGATTCGTTTCAAAAACCCCAGGCTCAGCGCTCTATAGAGCCCGGGGGTTCTTCACATGAAACAAATTTACTTCCGGTCAAAAAGCTGCTGCACCCGTCGGTGCAGCAGGATTGGATTGTATTATGCAGTCTGCTGGTGAGACCTCATTAAAGCCATTCAAAAGGCACCCGGCTTTACTTACCTCCTTCCATCCGCCGGGTGCTATGTTCCTGGTGCCCGCTTTCGGACACCGTCCATCTTTTACTTCTTCAAAAAACCGGGGGAGGGGACACCCGGCTTACTCAAGGTATTGCCTAATCAAAAACCTAACTCTTGTATCTTCAAGCCGCTTCCGGCTGTTGTTCTTCGATCGGGGTGAAGAGATCTTCCATTGCGCAGTCTAATGATTCTGCAATCACTTTCATTTGCCAGGCGCTGATCTCACTTACTTCACCCAGTTTATAATTTTGAATCTTACGAAACTGGCTTTCACTGATATTCAATCGACTGCAAATGCTACGCACGAATGCACTCTTATCGAGTTTAGGCTCCGTAGATTCTACCTTTTCGGTGATCTTTTCCTTGATGGTATACTTTAATATCTCCGTCACTTTACTTAAATTCACTTCTTAATATGTTCGCCCAACGAACAATAAAAGTTCGTAACACGAACAAACATACTTTACTTTTTCGAATTAAACAAGGTTTCGATTTACTAAATCGAATAAAGTCCCAAAAAGTGTGGAAATAAATCAACGGATAAAGGGAATCATTGACTATTACCAATTGGAGCAGCAGGAATTTGCCGAAAAAATTGGAGTGTCTGAATCGACTATAAGTGTGACAGTTAGAAACATCAAGCCAGTAGGCGCAAAAGTTGTATTCAATATCCTTCGTGAATTCCCAGATGTGAGCTGTGAATGGCTGATAAGAGGGGATGGAGAAATGTTGCTTCGAAAAAGTGAATCGAAGCAGTTAAAAGAACCCCAATCTACTATAACCCAAACCCAATACCAGGACCTACTACAAAGACTAGAGAAACTTTCAAACGACTTTGATGATTTTAGGAACGAGTAACTTGATGATACTATAATTGCGACCTTTCACCAGGTTACTTTCACGCGCAAAGCCCTGGATATGGCAAAACAAAAGTCCAAAAAGGACGACTATGAAAAACTGCACACAATCCTCCGCAAATTGGAAGCAGACTTTGAGAAAATGAAGAAGGGGAAAAAACAAAAGCTACCACAGGGTTAGGGTAGTAGTTCGTAGTCAAAAACAGATCTGGTCCATGAAGTATTTAGAAGGGACGCCGGTAGGTGATGGGAATTTCTTTTTCAAAAAAAATACATGATGAAAACCTCAATTATTATTGCTGCTCTTTTGATGTCTACCCTAAGTTTTAGCCAGGTCGTCCAGCCGTCTGCTCCGGATACCCTTATCCTGAAGTCTGGCCAGCTGGCCGAAGCTGAAATTGTGGACAGGGAAGGAGGGGACTTGAAGTATTATCTATTGGGGAAGGAGGATGAACTGCGGCGATCGCCGATCCGGATGTTTAAAGAAATTATTGAACATAGTTTTTCGGAGCAAAAGTTCGCCAGGAGTGATGAGGGCAAAATTTTGTATAGTGAAGTAGTACCTGTGGAAGGACTGACCGCATCGAATATATTCACTTTAAGTAAAGAATACTTAGCAGACACCTACGGAAACCTGGATAAGGTGATTGAATTGGAGGATAAAGAATTGGGGATGATCTTAGTAGAAGGTTTATTCACAATATGGATCGAGCATTTAGGCACTGCTTTTGAATATAAGGTTTGGCATTCTTTGAAGCTTGAAATGAAAGACAATCGATATCGGTATCAATTATACAATTTTGAGGTCCAATTTGGATTAGAAGATAGAGTTGCCGCAGAATCAATGTTCTCGGACGAAGAGAACCTGAATAAAGCTCAGATTAAAGTTAAAGATAAGATTTTGAAGAGTATCCACTTATTTGGTAATGATATAAAAAAGAACATTGTGGCAAGATCTAAAGATGATAAGTGGTAACCTCATTATACCTCACATACAATCCCACAGACAACGGACTGTCTGTGGGATTTTTATTTTATTGATAATCAAGAGTTTGGAGAGGTGTGGGAGAGATCCCCCCTTCGGCACTGGAATAAAGCCGCAATCCTTAATTGGGTTGCGGCTTTTTTCATTTTATTCTATTACCTCCGGACCAGGATAGCCGGGATTGATGGATAAGCAGGATGTGATATCTTTGATGATAAACTTATGTTCTCCACTCAACTATGTCAATGCCTTATCCTGGCCATCCTAATATCCTGGCTATCGTGGTTTAGCTATTGGTTGATACTTCTTATTCAATAATCGTTTGTATTCCAGTCTGGTGGCGCCGAAATTTAGCAATAAGCCCACTTCTAAATTTAAGGCCTCCAAATAATTCAGTCCTTGTGCCAAATGCACATCTTCCAATTTGATCACAGCCTTCAGTTCAGTGGAGATGATACCTTCAATCAGAAAATCGACCCGGCGGGTACCTACATGGGCCTCTTTGTAATGGACCTCCATTTCAAATTCTCTGGCATAGGAAATGCCTCGAAGGGATAGTTCGTGGGCCAGGGATCGTTGGTAAATGACTTCCGGGAATCCATTACCCAGGAAGCTGTGTACTTCCATGGCCGCACCAATGATCTGGTGGGTGAGCGCGCGATGTTGCATGTATACGTTTTGTTGTCAGAGAGAATGATGACAGACAATTTAGGAAAAAATAGGGTGCCGGTCAAGTGAAGGGTAATGACGTACCAGGATTGCCTGGATGATTGGATGACCGGGATAGGATTCGCATAGATTTAGAAACTATATCTACTATTGGATTTCTCTCTTCCCAGGCCTTTCGTAGGAAAGATATCCCAAATGACCAGAGTAATGCTACACAACCCACAAACAGAGTTTCTCACACCTCCCTTCCACTCCCACATCCCGGTCATCCAAAAATCGTTGCCATCCCGGTATTTTACTTACTTTTACAACACGACCCACACCGTCGAAGCCCAAGAGCAGCATGCCAAAAAAAGACAACAAATCGGAAGTCCCAAAATTAGATGCGGTGCAGCTGCTCAGCCACCTTTTCGGTGATTGGAAAGAGCCCACGGAAGATCTGTACGAAAGTTTCCATATTGACCGGATCGAAAATTACAGGAACCTCATAAAGCTTCCCATCTTACCGCACCGCCGGTCCGTTTTCTATTTTGTGTACGTGGCTAGCGGAAAAATTACCAGATCCAAACTGCTGAACCAATACGAGGTCTTACCCAACAACTTTTTTTTTATAGCGGCGAACGTCACTACCTCGATTGAGGACATCGCTCCGGATACGACCGGGTTTTACTGTCACTTTCATCCCCGGATATTTCAGCAGCTCCGGCCGCAGCTGGATCTGCACATGGACTTTTCATTTTTCGATCTGACGGCGGAGCCGATCATCCCGGTGGCGGACAGTCAACCATTGGTGCGCTTGATGGAAGCGCTCAAAAGGGAATACGATAAGCACCAAAATAAACGCTTTGAGTTGATCCCGCTGTACCTGCTCACGCTGCTCACGGAGGTCAAATTGGCCAATCCCCCATCATCTGACCACCAGAAAATTAAAGATCCGGCCGCCTTGCTGACTATGCGTTACAAACGAGCCATTTTGGAGTTGATGTACGAAAAGTCGAAAGTTTTTGAATACGCCGAATATCTTTCCGTAACGCCTAATCACCTGAATAAATACGTCAAGGCGGCAACCGGAAAATCCGCCCGGGACCTGCTCAGTGAGATGAAAATAATGGAAGCCAAAGTGCTGTTAAAGCAAACGGATCTGGGAATAGGGGAGATCGCCTATAAGCTGGGCAAAATGAGTCAAAGTGACTTCTCGCGTTTTTTCAAAAGCAAAACTTCCCTGACTCCCAAGCAATACCGAAAAAATACACCATGATTGATATTGCATAAAAAAAATTAGGTTTTGCCTAAAATTGGAAGCGTACTTTATTTTAATTTGACCTGCCTTATTGAATAATAATTTACTGTTCTTGTTGTCTTGCCACTTTAAATTCTGAGCTGAAATTCATCCACTGAATCAATAAGATAGATAATGCAGAGGAGACATTTTCTGAAAGACCTGTCCTTTTCAACGGTCTCTCTATTAGCCATGCCCGGAATGGGAAACCTGTTGCCCACCGGAGCACGACCCCTAACGGCCAACGATTTCGTAGATGCGGAAACCGCCTACGGGAAAGTGCGCGGAACCCGCACTAACGGCGTTAACATCTTCCGGGGCATACCCTACGCCGGGAAAGTATCGGGCGAAAGAAGATTTCGCCGACCGGCACCGCTGGAGCCCTGGAGGGGCATACGGGAAGCCCTGGAATTCGGGCCACCGTCCGTGCAGCCGCCCCGGCAGAATGAACCGGCTCCGGCGGAGGACTGCCTGTTCCTCAATATCTGGACCCCGGCCAATGACGGAAAAAAGCGGCCGGTCATGTTCTACAGTCACGGCGGTGGTTTTGTCATCGGCTCCGGTGCGTCCTCCTGGCAGAATGGGGCCAATCTGGCCCGGTATTTCGACGTCGTGGTGGTGCAGACCAATCACCGGCTGGGTTTACTCGGCTTCCTCTATCTGGATGAACTAGCCGGTCCGGATTACGCCGGATCGGGGAATATGGGAACCCTGGATATCACGGCCGGTCTGAAATGGGTGCACGAAAATATCGCCGAATTCGGCGGTGATCCGGACAACGTGATGATCTTCGGTGAGTCGGGGGGCGGGGCCAAAACTTCCTGCCTGTACGCCATGCCGGAAGCTGCGCCCTATTTCAATAAAGCCTCTATTGAAAGCGGCCCGGGCGTTCGGATGACCACGCCCGATGCGGCGGCGGCGACCACGGCCCTGGTCCTGAAGGAGCTGAATATCGATCCGAAAAACTGGCGAAAACTGCTGGAGGTACCCGCGGCCGATCTGCTGGCGGTCCAGTCGAAGATCCCAAATGTGCCGCCATCGCTGGGCCGGCGCAAAAAAGGATCGGAACTGCCCACCGGTTTCGGTCCGGTGGTTGACGGGCGGGTATTGCCGCACCATCCGTTCGACCCCAAAGCGCCGAAGATCTCCCGCGATAAGCCCCTGATGGTCGGCTGGAATGAGGATGAGTATACCTTCTTTGCCTGGCAAAGCCGGGATGTCAGCTTCACTAAAATCGACTTTGACGGACTGCGGGCGAAACTGGAACCGCAGTACGGCACGGACACACCCAAGATCATCGATACCTACCGGAAAGCGAATCCCAAGGCTACCGCTCCGGAAATTTTCATCGCCGTAGCTTCGATCAATATGATGGGACTGGGATCGGTGGTGATCGCCGAGCGCAAAACCAAACAGGGTGGCGCTCCCGTCTATCTGTATAATTTCGGCTACAAGTCGGAGGTGAAGATCCCCGGGAGTGATTACGCCTTGGGTACGCCCCACGCGATGGACATTACATTCAAGTTCAACAACGAAGTACCGCCCGAAAAAGGCGGACAGGAAAGTTCATTTTTCGGAGGCAGCAGCCCGGATCGTTACAAAGCTTCCCACCAGATGGCCGAACTTTGGACGACCTTCGCCCGTACCGGTACCCCCGCCGCTGAGGGCGTGCCCGCATGGCCGGCTTATACCCGGAAGAACCGGGCCACCATGCGCATCGATACGGAATGTGAGGTAATCGAGGATCGCTTCGCGGAGGAACTGAAAATGTGGCGTTCGATCGGGAAATTATCTTAGCATTTGCTCTATATTAGACTAAGCCATTTTAGACACTACAATCCGTGCAACAAAACGTTAACCAGCAATTAATTATGAATAAACTTTTAACCATACTAATCTTATTCACGGCAATAAGCGCTCACGCTCAATTCGGTAATTCCCGACAGGGGGAACCCTGGAACGCCAGTTGGATTACCGCTCCGAATGCAGCCGGTGAGGAAGCGGGGCTGTATTTATTTAGAAAAACGGTGGAGCTCGGTGCAGTACCCGACACTTTTAAAGTGCACCTGTCCGCCGATAACCGCTACAAACTGTACGTCAACGAGCAACTGGTATCCGTCGGGCCGGCCTGGGGAGACATCAAACACTGGAATTACGAAACGGTGGATCTGGCCTCTTATCTCCGGCCGGGTCAGAACATCATCGCCGCTAAAGTGTGGAATGAGGGATCGCTCCGGGCGGTAGCGCAGTTCTCCTGGAAAACGGCCTTCATTCTGCAGGGTGTGGATGAGCAAAGCCAGGTGATCAACAGCGACGAAACCTGGAAATGTACCGAAGATAAGAGTTACACGCCCCTGGCCCAGCGGGTGCGGGGATACTACGCTGCCGGTGCCGGCGATCTGATCGATATGCGACAGCAGGTGGGCGACTGGAACACACTCAGCTTTGACGACAGCAACTGGAAAACGGCCAAGAAAGTATTTGAGACCGAAGCCAGAGGTTTCGGTTTCCGCCAGCGGGCCGGCTGGAACCTGGTGCCTTCCATCTTACCGTCCATGGAGCTCAGCGAACAGCGACTGGTGGAAGTGAGAAAAGCGGAAGGCGTATCGGTACCTGCCGGCTTTCCGGCCCGGGCGGTACCTGTCCGGATCCCCGCGAATACCAGCGCCAAAATTCTGCTCGATCAGACCATGCTCACCAACGCCTACCTGACCCTCGTGTTCAGCGGTGGGGAAAACAGCACCATCCGGCTGACCTACGCCGAAGGCTTATACGACGAAAAGGGAGCCAAGGGCAACCGGGATATCATCGAAGGGAAAAGCATCTCCGGCCGGAAGGACAGCCTGATTTCCAACGGGGCGGATCGGCAGTTGTTCACCACGCTCACTTACCGGACTTACCGCTACGTGGAACTGCAGGTAAACACGGATGCGACACCCCTGACCATCGACGATATTTACGGCACCTTCACCGGTTACCCATTTGAAATGAAGGCCAAACTGAGTTCGGACCGGGAGGAATTGGCGGATATGTTCGAGATTGGCTGGCGCACGGCCCGCTTGTGCGCGGTGGATACCTACATGGATTGTCCCTATTACGAACGATTGCAGTACATCGGAGATACCCGGATCCAGCATTTTGTTTCCTTTTACAATAGTGGGGACGACCGGCTGGCCAAAAATGCCCTGAACCTGATGGATTATTCCCGACAGCCGAACGGGCATACCCTGAGCAGGTATCCCGACCGGCAGAACCAGGTGATTCCGACCTATTCGCTCTGGTACGTCAGCATGCTGTACGATTATATGATGTACGGCACCGATCCGGATTTCGTTAAGGGTAAATTACTAGGGTCCCGGCAGATCCTCAATTACTTCATCACTTACCTGGATACGGACGGATCGTTGAAAAATGTACCGGGCTGGAATTATACGGATTGGGTGCCGGAATGGCGCTTCGGCACGGCGCCTATGGCCGAAGACGGATCTTCCGCTGCGCTGGACCTGCAAATGCTGCACGCCTTACAATCGGCAATCGCGCTGGAAAAACACGTCGGCAAACCAGAATTTGTGCAATTGTACACCACGCTAGCCGGCCAACTCACCCATACCATCAAAGACAAATACTGGGATGCTTCCCGCAATTTGTACGCGGATACTCCGGAAAAAGAAGTATTTTCTCAACACGCCAATGCGCTGGCCATCCTGGCCGGCCTGGTAGACGATGCGGATAAACGGGCTATGGGAGAACAGATGCTGGCGGATACGTCTCTGGCCCCGGCTTCGATCTACTTCAAGTATTACCTGCACCTGGCCCTGAATGAGGCCGGCCTGGGTGATGACTACCTGGATTGGCTGGATATCTGGCGGAAAAACATGGAACTGGGACTGACGACCTGGGGGGAGACTTCACAGGTGGAAACGACCCGTTCGGATTGTCACGCCTGGGGTTCCAGTCCTAATATCGAATTTTTCCGGATTATTCTGGGTATCGAGAGTGCGGCGCCTAATTTCCAGTCGGTCCGGATAGCACCGCATCTGGGGAGCATCGCAAATATTGCCGGAGAGATGCCGCATCCGGCAGGAACGATATCGGTTGCCTACGTGCGGTCGGGCGAGAAGTTACAGGCGGCGATCACGCTGCCGGAAGGTATCGGAGGGACTTTTGTGTGGAAAGGGAAAACCCATGAACTGAAGGGCGGTGCCAATCAACTGGACCTTTGATCCGGAATCGGTATTTGCTTCCATTTGGGTTGGTCTTTGCCCATTGCAACCATTTTTTGCCATTAATTTTCCAAGAAACTTAAACTGCTTACGTAATGAAAAACGTTCTCACCTGCTTATCGCTCCTGCTGCCTTTCCTGCTATCCGCCCAGGTACCCGAAGGCAGGCAGGTGATCAGTTCCCTGTACATTTACAACCTCAAATCGGGGAAATCCAAACTCATCCTGGAAGAAAAACGCCACTTCGAAGCGCCCAACTGGTCGAGAGACGGCAAGTACCTGCTGATCAATTCCGGAGGAAAGCTGGAACGGGTAAGCGTAAAGGGAAAAAAACTGGGTGTATTGAACACCGGCTCTGTGCAACGGGCCAATAATGATCACGGTTACTCTTTTGACGGTGAAACCCTCTTCATTTCCAGCGGAAAGCCGGAAGTGGAAGGGTGGTCGTCGTTTATTTTCAAGGTGTCGGCGGAAGGAGGTACGCCCACCCAGATCACACCGCTTTCCCCGAGTTACTGGCACGGCGTTTCTCCCGACGGGCAGTATGTGGTGTATTGCGCGCCCCGGGAGGAAAACTACGACGTTTATAAAATGCACGTTGATGGGGGAGAAGAGATCCGGCTCACCACTACCGACGGACTGGATGACGGTCCGGAATACTCCGCCGACGGTAAGTATATCTATTTTAATTCCTACCGCTCCGGCCGGATGCAGATCTGGCGCATGAAGCCGGATGGTGCCGACCCGGAGCAAATGACCTTTGATGAGCATTCCAACTGGTTTGCCCATCCGGCGCCCAGTAGCAAGGTAGCCACGATCATCACCTATCTGGAAGATCAGGAGCAGTCGCATCCCTTCGGCCGACAGGTAAAGCTTCGCCTGCTGGACCTGGAAACCAAAGCGGTAACCGATCTGACGGAAGCCTTCTACGGTGGGCAGGGAACGATCAATGTACCTTCCTGGAATCCGAAAGGCAACAAGTTCGCTTACGTGAGGTATGCGCTGGCGGATGAATGATGCACGAATAACGGCATGCCGGCCGCCGGTTTGTATTTTGTAATTATCGGTTTGAATTTTGTTAGGAAATGCCTGTTTGTATCTGCTTCTTTGTTTGGAGGAATACAGCGCATATTTTGGTGAATTATCGGGGCAATAATAGTGATTCTGCCGACCGGGAATTTCCGACTCCCACGCGCTCAAAACGAACAGGAAATGCAAACCGAGTGGATTCGTTTTTTTAATGACATCATAAAGCAACCTATGGATTCCGTCGAATCACTGGAAGAATTTTACAAACGTAAGTTTGAATTATTACCGGAAAACCTGGGGAAAGACATTGGTCATTTCAACATCTTCCAGATCGCTCCTTTCCGGGAAGGCAAAGCCCGGTCGGTGCCGTACCGGCGCCGGGATTTCTATAAGATCATGCTGTTGCAGGGAAACAGTCAGGTCTATTTTGCGGATAAGGTATACGAGATCAAAAAGCAGGCGCTGGCTTTTTCCAATCCCCTGATCCCCTACAAATGGGAGCAGCTCGATAAAATGTACGATGGGGTGTTTTGCATCTTTAATGCGCAATTTTTCCACCAGAATACTTCTTTCACCGATTATGAGATCTTTCAACCCGGCGGCAATCACATATTTGAACTCACGGATCGGCAGTTTGCGGAGATCCAGGAAATATTTGAGGCCATGGAGGCCGAGTTCAATTCCGGCTACAAGTATAAATTTGACGTGATCCGGAACCGGATCTCGGATCTCATCCACTACGGGTTGAAACTGGAACCTTCCACTTCCCTGTTCAATCATTCCGTAGATGCGGCTTATCGGATCTCCCGACTTTTTATGGAATTGCTGGAGCGGCAGTTTCCCATTGACGACAGTCATCTCTCCATCGATCTGAGGTCCCCCTCGGAATTTGCCGAGCACTTGAACGTCCACGTCAACAGCCTCAACCGGGCCGTCAAGTCTACTACCAGTAAGACTACTTCGGAAGTGATCGCTGATCGAATTTTACAAGAATCGAAAGTATTGCTGAAGCACACGACCTGGAGTATTTCCGAGATCGCTTTTGCCCTGGGATTCAAGGAAGTAACCCATTTCAGCAATTTTTTCAAAAAACATATGGAGCTGAATGCTTCCAAATTTCGGAATGCCGGATAGCGTACCGCTGTTTGATTTTTATAACTATTCGTTTGTATTCTGCAATTTATTGACCGCTGTTTCTACGAATTTTGACCTTTACACGCTTTAATTTAAAATACTTACAACATGAGGTCAATAACCATTATGCTGCTTTTAGCGAGCACCCTTTTCTTCGCCTGTACGGAACAGCTTGCGGAGCAAACCGAATCATCCACACCATCCACCGAAGTCCAGGCCATTTTCCCGCAGGGCCAGCGGGGATCGGCGGATCTGTTTACCGGAGCTGCCTACAATTACGGTCTGGTAGGAATGGATTCAACGTATACGACTGTTATCGGAAATGTCTATTTTGAACCGGGAGCCAGAAGTAACTGGCACACGCATCCGGCCGGCCAGATCCTGATCATCACCGACGGTGTGGGCTACCACCAGATCGAGGGACAGCCCCGGGAAACCATGCAAAAAGGTGATGTGATAAAGTGCCCGCCGAACGTCCGGCACTGGCACGGTGCCAGCGAGGATACCGGCTTGCAACAGATGTACATTCTTCCGAATACGGAAAACGGGATCGTGGAATGGATGGAAGCGGTATCCGACGAAACGTACGCCGGTAATTGATCCGGATGACCTATAGACCAAAGACTGAGATCGCATCGGGGCATTCGGCCCCGGGCGGTTTGCGGTAAGCTCCCTCCACTATTCAGGGAAGCGGACTGCCGTTCCTTGCAATGCCCGTTCAACTTTAAACAAGATGAGCAAATTACAACAAACCTTCAACTCCCTGCTCGGGATATTCCTGGTGTTTCAGGTCGCGGCTCAACCTCCGGGACCTCCGCCATCTCCGAATGATACGCTACAATCTACCCGGGTACTTCCGGACGGAAGTGTGGTGTTCGGTATCTACGCGCCCAAGGCCACGCAGGTGACCGTAGGTGGAGATTTTGCCGGAATAGCGGTTGATGCGTCCCGCCCTTTTTCCCGGGAAAATGCAATGACCGTAAATGAGGATGGGGTCTGGACTTATACAACCCAGCCACTGCCCGCGGATGCGTACTCCTACGTCTTTACGGTAGATGGCGTCCGGACTTTGGACCCGCTGAATACGCTCGTCAAGGAAAGTGAGAACAGCCTGTCCAACTATTTCATCCTGCCCGGAACTGCCTCGGAGTATTGTCAGAATCTCAATATCCCCCACGGGACTGTAGAAAAAGTATGGTTCCATTCGACCACTACCGGTAAAATGACCCGTTTCCACGTCTACACACCGCCCGGTTACGAAAGCATGACAGAGCAGCTTCCGGTTCTCGTCCTGCAGCACGGCGGTGGAGACAATGATGCGTCCTGGGCGACAATCGGCCGGGCCAATTTCATCATGGACAACCTCTATGCCGAAAACAAAGCTAAACCGATGGTGATCGTGATGCCGATGGGGCATCCGACCGAAGGCTTTTTTATGGGGCTGGGCGTTGAGGAAGATCCTTATTACCGGCAATTGTTCGATGAGATCCTGCCCCTGGTCCGGAAGAAATACCGGGTGAAAGACGACCGCTACCAAACTGCTTTTGCGGGGCTGTCCATGGGCGGATTGCAGGCGTTGAATATCGCGCTTTTTGCTCCCGAAAAATTTGGCTACGTGCTGCCTCTAAGCACCGGCTACTTTGAGGCACAACGCAAATTGCTGGAGGAAGAACACACCGCTGCTCTGAAGAATCCGGAGATCAACAAGCTGCGACTGTTCTGGATCGCCATGGGTGGCGAAAGCGATATTGCCTACCGGAATGGACTGGAGGTCAATAAGATCTTTGATAAGTATGGGATACAGTATGAAACCAATACTTACGATGCCGGACATACTTTTATCACCTGGCGTCATAATCTGCGGGAATTTGCACCATTGCTTTTCCGGTGATCCGTCGCATTCACCAAAAGCCAGTCTAAACCATAAAACAAAAAAACATGAGCAAGACCTTCTCCTTCCTCATCATTACCTTTTTGCTGGGTAGCTGTGTAACCCAACCGCAGGAGAGCACCAGTGCGGAAGTAACCATTACCGCCGCCGATATCGGCAAAGTTGGCACTTCCATCCCAGTAGACGAGATCGGCGAAGCGGTCGGATCCGTCAAACTCTACCCTCCGCGCTGGGTGGAAGCTGACGAAAACACTCCGGCCCACGCGGTGGTAGAAGGTTCGATCCTGCCGGTGGACCCTAACGGATGGCCCATCAACTTCCGGGTACTGTTGCCGGAGAAATGGTCAAAACGGGCCATGCAGCAGGGGGGCGGCGGCAACAACGGCGTAATAACGGTGGAAGAAGCCAATAACCGCATGTTCAATGTGATCAAATCCACGATGCTCCGTAAAGGTTTTGCGATGTACGGGAGCGATTCCGGGCACCAGACCGTCCGGAACCGGCCGGGAGCACCGCCGGCACCGGCACCGCTGGCTACCGGCCCCACCACCGGGGATGAGTGGTCGCTGAACGACGAAGCTATCCGCAATCTGGGATACATGCAAATGAAAAAGACCCACGATGCGGCCATGGTCATCCTGCAGAGATTATACGGGGCGGAACCCGCCTACAATTACTACGTCGGGAACTCTCAGGGCGGCCGGGAAGCCCTGACGGTGGCCCAGCGCTACCCCGAAGATTACGAAGGTATCATCTCCAACGTGCCCATTGTGAATTTTTCTACACTCATGCTCAGTCCGGTGCTGATCCGGATCCAGGAAAAGCCGGAAGCGAACTGGATACCCACGGCCAAGGTAAAAGCCATTACCGCCGAATTTCTGCGGCAGACCGATGAACTCGATGGCCTGGCGGACGGCATTATCAGCAATTATGTGGATGCACGGGAAATTTTCAACGTTCACGACGGCGTAGGTCCGGATGATCCCTGGGCGGCATTGCGGGCTCCGAATAATACGGATCCCAATCCCTCGGATACGACGGATGCGGCCAAATTGACGGATGGACAGATCGAAACCCTGGAATTTGTCTACAGTTCCTACCGCTTTCCCCAACCGCTGGCCAATGGCGTTACCTCCTTTGGGATGTGGACGCCGACTACCGAGCCCGATGGGTTTGGTCTGATCACTGATGCCCGCTACCGGGGGCAGGAGGGCGCTGGTACGGAGGCACCGATGTTCACCCACCTCGGCATTCTGGGCGTAAAGGGATTTCTGATGCAGGATCTTTCCGCCAATCCTCTGGACTACCGGGAAGGTCCGTGGGAAGAGCGGCGGCAACAATTGTCCGGCTGGCTCGACAGTACCGATCCCGATCTGTCAAAGTTCCACGAGCGCGGTGGCAAGATCATTTTCACCATTGGCGCTATTGACAATATCGCCTCTTCGGGCGCGCAGATGGATTATTACCAATCCCTGCTGGATGAAATGGGTAGAGAAAAAATCGATCGCTTCGCCCGCCTGTATGTCATTCCGAACGGCAACCACATCCTATTCGGCCGGAGTTATTCGGAAAACGGTAAGGGAGAGCCCGTACCGGTGAGGTCCATTCCCGCCGCCGATCATCTGCAGAAAATTGATCTGTTGATCGACTGGGTGGAGCGGGAGCAGGCGCCCGCCAAAACGCTGGTCATCGATGAAGAGGGGAACATCGGCACTGATAAGGAGGTCCGCGGCTATTTGCTGTGTTCTTATCCGAATTATCAGCAATATACCGGCGGGCCGGTAGAGATCGCCGCCTCTTACGAAAGCACCGCACCGGAGGAATAGAACCGCGAAGCGCTTGCTTCCAGGAATTTTACTAACAAGAATGAAAAAGTAAAGCTATGGCACCAAAGGATATATTTTCCAGAATGCGGTCGGGGGAAGCCGTTCCGATGACTGATCCCGATTACGGGCAGATCCGGGATGCGGTAAATCTGACCTTCGGCCGGCTGGCCCGTTTGAATACCGCTACTCATGTGGATGAGGTACGGGCCATCCTGGGGGAGATCATCGGTACGCCGGTGGAGGAAAGTACGACCCTCTTTCCACCGTTCCACACCAATGTCGGCCGCCACATCAGCCTGGGGAAAAATGTCTTTATCAACCACGCCTGCAGCTTCCTGGATCTGGGCGGAATCGTCATCGAGGACGATGTGATGATCGGGCCGAGGGTGAATATTACCTCCGAAGATCATCCGGTGGAGGTAGCCACCCGAAAGACCCTGGTGCCCGCAGCGGTGGTGATCAAAAAAAATGCCTGGATCGGGGCGGGGGCAACCATTCTTCCGGGCGTAACGGTCGGAGAAAACGCCGTGGTAGCGGCCGGAGCGGTCGTGAACAGGGATGTGCCGCCGAATACGGTGGTCGGGGGAGTACCCGCCAGAATATTGAAGGAAACACTAACTAAATAAAACATTATGGAAATTATCAAAAATGGAAAATTACCGTCCGTAAAAGGACCGCAGGATTGGTTCACCGGTTCGGTGCGGATAGACCCTTTATTCCAGAAGAAAGAAGTGACTAAGGCAGGGGGCGCAATGGTCACCTTTGAGCCGGGAGCGAGAACGGCCTGGCACACCCATCCGGCCGGTCAGACCCTGATCGTAACCGCCGGATTAGGCTGGGTACAACGGGAAGGCGGGCCCATCGAAGAGATCCGTCCCGGAGATGTGGTATGGTTTGAACCCAATGAAAAACACTGGCACGGCGCTGCGCCCGGGAAAGCCATGAGCCATATTGCCATTCAGGAAGAAGTAGACGGTGAGGTCGTTACCTGGATGGAGCAGGTTTCGGATGAACAATATGCCAAATAAGGTTGCGATTATTTGCTTTAGCAACCGTCCTTAAAAGCCCGATCACAACCAATAAATTTACGTGTATGCCAATTTTACGTCAGTATATTTCTTTTATCCTCATCGCATTAGGAGCTTTAACGATTGACGGACCTATTCTGGCGCAGACCAATCCACCGGTAGAACAGGGTCGAAAGGAAGCTCCGCAACAAAAACCGAACTTCCCAGAACAAACGCGCGTACCCACCGTGGGAACCCCCTCGCCGTACACCGCGACGATTATAACGGATGATCTTGAATTTCCCTGGGGACTGGACTTTTTACCGGACGGCCGCATGATCGTCAGTGAAAAACCGGGAAACATCCGGATCATCTCCAAAGACGGAAAGGTCAGCCAACCACTGGCCGGAGTACCACCGGTGCGCTACCAGGGATCGGGCGGCATGTACGACCTTAAACTCGCGCCGGATTTTGCCACCTCAAGACGGGTGTTCTGGACGTACGTCACTACCTCCGAGGGCGATGCCATGAACTGCGTGACTAACGGGATCTTATCCCGGGATGCATCCAGATTAGAAAACGTCGAGGTCATCTACCGGATCCAACCCACCCGGGGTGGACGGTTTCACTTTGGTTCCCGTATGCTTTTCGATCAGGACGGTCGCTTATACGTCACTTTCGGCGATCGATTTCGGTCGGGCCGGCCCGAAGTACAGCAACTGAATTCGGCCCTGGGAAAGATCATCCGCATCAATCAGGACGGTACGCCGGCGAAGGGGAATCCATTTGCCGGAAAAGATAAGGCCCTGGCGGAGATCTGGTCCGTCGGGCATCGCAATCCGCAGGGACTGGCCTTTAATCCGGTAAATGGTGAGTTATGGGAAACCGAACACGGACCCCGCGGCGGCGATGAGATCAATGTCATCCAGAAAGGCGGGAACTACGGCTGGCCGGAGGTTTCCTTCGGTCTGGAGTACAACGGTGGAGCGGTCAACGGAACCGGTCTGACGGAGAAAGAGGGCACGCAGCAACCTGTCTACTACTACGATCCGGCTGCCGCACCGAGTGGTATGACCTTTTACGACGGTAACCTGCTCCCGGAGTGGAAAAACAACCTCTTCGTAGCGATGCTGCGGGGCATGCATATTGCCCGGCTGGTCGTCGACCAAAAAACGGGGCGGATCATTAGCGAAGAACGGATACTGACGGAAGAGGGGCAGCGGTTCCGGCACGTCGTGCAGGGACCCGACGGTGCTTTGTATGCGCTTACGGATCACGAGAACGGTCGGCTTTACCGGATCGGAAAATGATCCCACTCCATTCAATTGGCTTTTAGAAAATACATTCTATTTCAAAAAGAAAATCAAGAGACATGAAACGGCTATACTTTACCCTGCTTTTAGGGATTTTAACCTACTCCGCTCACGCCCAACAGGATATCTTCCGGGAAGATCCGATAAATTCTCCGGAGATCCACGAGGATCATACGGTAACCTTTCGGATCAAGGCTCCGGATGCCGAAAAGGTAAGCGTCACCGGCAGCCTGGACGCAGACAAGGGCTTTGCCAGTATCACTTACGACCTGGAAAAAGGGGAGGACGGGATCTGGAGTTTCACCACGCCGGAATTGCCGTCGGAAATGTACCGTTATCACTTTACGGTGGATGGCGTCCGGACGGTTGATCCCGCTAATGCCCACGCCATTAGAGATGTCGGCAACTTGTCCAACGTATTCATTGTCGGTGGGGGGCAGGCTGATCTTTATAAAGTGAATGAGATCCCGCACGGCACGGTTGCTTACCGTTGGTACAATTCGCCCGGTAACGATAAAAAGCGCCGCTTGGCGGTCTACACTCCCGCGGGTTATGAAAGCAGTACCACTGATTATCCGGTCTTGTACCTGCTCCACGGCATTGGTGGAGATGAGGAGGCCTGGCTGGGATCGGGAAGAGCAGCCCAGATCATGGATAACCTCATCGCCGAAGGAAAGGCCAAGCCCATGATCGTGGTGATCACCAACGGCAATGTCGCTCAGGATGCTGCGCCCGGTATGGGCAGTGCAGGTTTTGTGAAACCGGTCTTCATGCTGCCGCACACCATGGATGGCCAGTTTGAAGCAACTTTTGGCGACATCATGAAATTTGTGGAGGATAATTACCGCACCGAAAATACCAAAGCGGGCCGGGCCATTGCCGGGCTGTCCATGGGCGGTTTTCACACGGCGAACATTTCCCTTTACTATCCGGATACTTTCGATTACATCGGTCTGTTTTCTTCGGCGCTGGGGGTTCGACCGCCAAACAACGGCGTTACGTCTCCGGTTTACCAGAACAAAGATGATAAACTGAAACGGCAGCGGGACAATGGCTACAAATTATACTGGATGGGGATGGGCATTGATGATATGGAAATGATCTATAAGGGCAACGCGGATTTCCGCAAGCAAATGGATGGTATCGACATGCAATACGAATATCATGAAACGCAAGGCGGTCATACCTGGAACAACTGGCGGGATTACCTAGTCATATTTGCACAGCGCTTATTCCAGTAAGTCAGGGCCTTTATTTGAAATCATTAATAGGTTATGGCTTTGAAACTGCATTATTCCAGTGATAAGATGCTTAGTTGTTTGAATTTCTTAAGTTTTGATTTGATAGTCATTATATACCCCTAGCCCGTCGGGCCTAATTTTGTAGTGTATTAAGACATTAGAAAAAGCAAAAAATTAACATCATGATTTTACAGGAAAAATATAAACTGTCCAACGGCGTAGAAATTCCAAAATTAGGGCTCGGAACCTGGTTCATCGGTAATGATGAGGTCGTACAGGCCGTGAAAGATGCGGTTGCTATCGGTTATCGCCATATCGATACCGCTCAGGCTTACCAAAACGAAAGTGGGGTAGGTAAAGGCATCAAAGCCTGTGGCGTAGACAGAGAGGAACTGTTCATTACCACCAAACTGGCGGCCGAAGTGAAGTCGTACGAAGAGGCGGTAAAGTCCATCGATGCTTCGCTGAAAGCCCTGGACCTGGACTATATCGATCTGATGATCATTCATAGCCCCAAACCCTGGCAGGAATTCCAGGGCGATGATCCCTACTTTGAAGGGAACCGCGAAGCCTGGAGAGCACTGGAAGAGGCCTATAAGGCCGGTAAGCTGCGCGCTATCGGACTATCCAATTTCGAAAAAGCGGACCTGGATAATATCCTGGAATCCTGCACCGTCAAACCGATGGTCAATCAGGTGCTGGCGCACATCAGCAATACGCCGAAAGGACTCATCGCGTATCATCAGGAAAAAGGCATCCTGACCGAAGCCTATTCCCCGATCGCCCACGGCGAATTGATGAAAAATGAGGAAGTGACCAGGATGGCGGAAAAATACGGTGTTTCGGTACCGCAACTGGCCATCCGTTACTGTCTGGAACTGGGCTTACTACCACTCCCCAAAACGGCAAATCCGGCCCACATGAAAAACAATGCAGCCGTAGCATTTGAGATCTCCGACGAGGATATGGAGTTGCTGAAAAATGTGGAAACGATCAAGGATTACGGTGAGGCGAGTAAGTTTCCGGTTTACGCCGGTTAAGGTTGCTCCCGAGCGGGTGGGGTGGAGATAGGACGGTGCGCTGCACCTCGAATGGTCTTGTAGCTTTTGGGTTGGAGATATGGCGGTGCGCTGCACCTTTTTCCCATCTTTGCCATAAGAAACAGGTACATCGCCCCTGCCGCATTTGATGTCTTACCTTATCTTCGATGCTAATTATGGGGTGGAGATAGGACGGTGCGCTGCACCTCGAATGGTCTTGTAGCTTTTGGGTTGGATATAGAGCGGTGCTCTGCACCTTATCTCGACTAATATCTAGAGGTGTCTAACTTAGGGTATCTCCCATGCTGTTTCGGGAGAGGAAAATAGAACGGCGCGCTGCACCTCTCTTTCCAAACCAACCATAAAAATCAGGTGCAGCTCACCGTCCTATTTCCAACCCGCAGGGAAGGAAATGAACAGAGCTATAGCGTAGCGACATCTCCAGATCAATTATTTGTCCGATCTTCACCGCCTCCGGATAATAACGAACAGATGAAACCAATTTTCTTTGCCTATCTATTTGGAATGCTGTGTTTAATCGACGGTATTCCGGCCGGGAAATTCCCGTTCCCCGAAAACCCCCTCATTATGGAAAATAAAAAGCTAAGGATCACTGCGGGAAAGGTAGTATTGATGGCTACCCTCTACGATAATCCTACCTCCCGGGATCTCATCACTATGCTTCCCATCACTGTAGTGCTGGAGGATTATGCAGGAATAGAAAAGATCTTTTATCCGGACCGTAAACTGTCCACGGCGGAAGCTCCGGCGGGTTTTGACCCCTCGGTAGGAGACATTACCTATTACGCTCCGTGGGGAGACGTCGCTATCTTCTACAAGGATTTCGGCTACGCCAATGGGCTGATCAGTCTGGGGCGTTTGGAGGGCAATGGCATCGATCAATTGCGAAAGCTGGGCGGAGTAAAGGTCACCATCGAGTTGGTACCATAGCGTGGGCTTCCTTCTCCCGGCAATCTTTCTGCTCTTCTTTATTCCCGCCGCGTCCCAAAGATATTGAGCAGCATTCCCCCAATCACCAGCGCAATACCCAATAGGCTGCCCGGGCCGTAGGTTTCCCCGAACCAGATCCAGCCGATGAGCAGGGCAAAAATGGCTTCCAGATATTTCATGGGGGCAACGGTGCCGACGGTAGCTACCTGGTAGGCTTTGGTCATGAACAATTGCCCGAAGAAACCGAACACTCCCAGGCTGACCAGTATCCACCAGTCCTGCGTTCGGGGTGTCTGCCAGTTGAACAGGGAGAGCAACCCACCGATGGCGGTGGCGCAGCCCATAAAGTAGGTAATGATCACCAGGGGATGTTTGCTCAATCCGATCCTGCGGATCAGCACGTAGACGACACCGCTAAAAAAAGCGGAGGTCAGGATGTAGCTCAGGCCGATCAGGTTGATCCGGGTGTCAAATCCTTTCAGTAACAATACACCGGAAAAGGCCAGGAAAAAGCACATCCACTGCCACGCGGTAATCCGTTCTTTCAACCAGGTAACCGCCAGGATCCCGGCAAAAATGGGAGACAGGTAGCGCAGGGAAACGGCCGATCCGAAGGGGATCTCCTTAACGGCCATAAAGAATAGCAGCATGGAAATGGTACCCGCAATACCCCGGCCGATCAGCCAGCCGACCTGGTCGCCTACCAGCGAGATACCTCTTGCCCGCAGCAGGATCAGACACAGGATGAGGGTGCCCAGTGCGCGGAAGAAAACGATCTCAAAGGGGGGCAGGTCCTGCAGGTATTTGACAAAGGCATTCATCACCGTGAACGCGAGAATGCTCAGCAGCATGTACAGGAGGACCAGCCAGATACTCTGGTCTTTATATTCGGTGGTATCGCTATTTTCCAATGCTTTTATTTCATGCGCAGGAACGGGAAGAATTCGGTGGGCGATAATGTACGAAGAAAGCCCGACAGATGGCTCCTGTTCATCCTGGCAAGATTTTTTCGCTACTACAGCATCCCATCCTACGATCCCATTTACCGCAGAATTGCCGGACAAAACTTCCCAAATCCAGCCGGCAACCAGAAAACCAAAACATTTTCCGGCCTCAGTTGTACTATTTCCAAAGGAATTCCTACATTTGCGCCAGTCTTAGAAGAGAATCATTCTCATTTAGTAATAATTCATGAATCAAGTAGAAATAGCCGAAAAGCTTTCCGCCAAGGGAATGAGGGTTACGCCCCAGAGGATTGCGATCCTGGGCGCGATCTTGAAATTGAACAACCATCCTACCGCAGAGAACATCATTGAGTACATCAAGATCAACCATCCGAATATTTCGATCGGAACGGTCTACAAAGTACTGGACTCCTTCGTCGAAAACCACCTGCTGAAAAAGGTGAAAACGGAAGGAGGGATCATGCGTTATGACCCATTGCCGTTCAACCACCATCACCTGTACTGTGAGGAAACGGACCGCATCGAGGACTACGAGGATCAGACGCTGGATGAACTCATCATCGATTACTTCGAAAAGAAGGGGATCAAGAACTTTACCATTCAAAATATTCAACTACATATAACCGGAAAATTTAAACATTAGAAGTTATGGATAAAAAGCATTCCGATGGTTCCGAGCTGTCCGAAGTAAATGATAGCTCCCGGGGGAGATGCCCGGTATTGCACGGGGGGATCACTACTACCCAGTCGTCCGTTACCGACTGGTGGCCCAACACCCTGAATCTGGATATTCTGCACCAGCATGACACCAAAACCGACCCAATGGGTGGAGATTTTGACTATCAGGAAGAGTTGAAAAAACTCGACGTTGATGCCCTGAAGCAGGATCTGCACGATCTGATGACCGATAGCCAGGACTGGTGGCCCGCCGACTGGGGACACTACGGTGGACTGATGATCCGGATGGCCTGGCACGCGGCGGGTTCTTACCGCATTGCCGACGGTCGTGGTGGCGGCGGTACCGGCAACCAGCGTTTTGCTCCGCTGAACTCCTGGCCGGACAACGTCAGCCTGGATAAGGCAAGACGACTGCTGTGGCCCATCAAGAAAAAATACGGTAATAAAGTAAGCTGGGCGGATCTGATGATCCTGGCCGGTAACATTGCTTACGAAAGCATGGGACTGAAAACTTTCGGATTTGCTTTCGGCCGGGAAGATATATGGCACCCGGAAAAAGACGTGTACTGGGGAGCTGAGAAAGAGTGGCTGGCGCCGAGTGACGAACGCTACGGAGATGTAGAAAACCCGTCAACCATGGAAAACCCGCTGGCTGCCGTCCAAATGGGATTGATCTACGTGAATCCGGAAGGGGTTAACGGTAAACCCGATCCGGCCAAAACGGCCGCTCAGGTACGGGAAACCTTCGCCCGGATGGCGATGAACGATGAAGAAACGGCTGCTCTGACCGCCGGCGGACACACGGTCGGTAAAACCCACGGTAACGGTGATGCCGCCCTGCTGGGACCGGATCCCGAAGCTGCGCCCGTTGAAGCCATGGGCATGGGCTGGGCGAACCCCCATCAGACCGGTAAGGGCCGCTACGCGGTAACCAGCGGACTGGAAGGTGCCTGGACCACCAACCCCACCAAATGGGACGGCGGTTACTTCGATATGCTGCTCGACCACGAATGGGAACTCACCAAGAGTCCTTCCGGTGGTCTGCAGTGGAAACCGGTAAACATCAAGGAAGAAGACATGCCGGTAGATGTGGAGGATCCTTCTATCCGCACCATGCCGATGATGACCGATGCCGATATGGCGATGAAGGTAGATCCGATCTACCTGGAGTACATGAAGAAATTCCGCGCCGACCATGCGTATTTCTCCGATACCTTCGCCCGCGCCTGGTTCAAGCTGACGCACCGCGATATGGGACCGAAAGCTCGCTATTTCGGACCCGATGTACCGGCTGAAGACCTGCTCTGGCAGGATCCCGTACCGGCAGGTACTACGGATTATGATGTGGATGCAGTGAAGGCAAAAATTGCCGCAACCGGACTTTCAGTTGCTGATATGGTAGCTACCGCCTGGGATAGCGCCCGGACTTTCCGCGGCTCTGATATGCGCGGAGGAGCCAATGGCGCACGGATCCGCCTGGCCCCGCAGAAAGACTGGGAAGCTAACGAACCGAAGCGTCTGGCCCGCGTACTGTCTGTACTGGAGCCGATCGCCGAAGAATTTGGTATCAGTATTGCGGATACCATCGTACTGGCGGGTAATGTCGGTATCGAAAAAGGTGCCAAAGAAGCCGGATTTGATATTACGGTACCTTTCGCCCCGGGGCGTGGAGACGCTACGGATGAAATGACCGATGCCGATTCTTTCGCTCCGCTGGAACCCGCTGCGGACGGATATCGTAACTACATGAAAAAGGATTACGTGGTCAGCGCAGAGGAAATGATGCTGGACAAAACGCAGCTCATGGGACTGACCGCTCCCGAAATGACCGTTCTGGTAGGCGGTATGCGCGTACTGGGCACCAACCACGGTGGTACCCGCCACGGCGTATTGACCGATAATGTAGGAGCGCTGACGAATGACTTTTTCGTCAACCTGACGGACATGGGTAACACCTGGAAGCCGGCCGGAAAGAACCTGTATGAGATCCGTGATCGTAACACCAACGATTTCAAATGGACAGCTACCCGGATCGACCTGGTGTTCGGTTCGAACTCCATCCTGCGTTCTTACTCCGAAGTGTACGCACAGGACGATAGCAAGGAAAAATTTGTCAATGATTTCGTGAAAGCATGGACCAAAGTGATGAATGCGGACAGATTTGACCTGAAGCAATAAATCTTTTGACTTAAAGTCAGATTTAGATACGGAACCCCACCACATTCTGGTAATGTGTGTGGGGTTTATTTTTTGGCGACCATTGACCCCAATCGCGCTGGACAGTACTCTATCCAACCAATCAATGACAGGAAATTGCACTTTTGTCATTTTTTGTCCTGGCAAATCTCACTATTCCTCTCTAAATTTATTGACCGGTGAGCCTCACTCCGCAGATGCGTTGCTTTAGGCCTCATCCCGATTTTCCATACGCTCCATTATCATCCTAAAACGCCGTCTGATGGATCTCAAACAAATCACATTGATCGCAGTGGGAATGCTCCTGCTGAGTCCCGTTCGGGGACAAGAACATTTTATTATTCCGGAAGGATACGGCAAATGGACTTACAGTCTCTGGGCGGATCCGGGGATAGCCTACGGCGAGCTGACCTATACGCTGATCGGCGATACGATGATCAATGCGGAAAATTATAAACAACTCTACCTGAATGACACCACCTACCTTGGTGCTATGCGCTACCAAAGTGATCAATTGCAGGTCATCCCACGAGATTCTTCGGTGGAGTATATGGTATTTGATTATCGCCTGAACGCGGGTGACTCCCTGGAACAGGTCTACCGGGGAGGTGCCCTGACTACGATCAAAGTTTTACAGACGGATTCCATTTTGGTCGGTACCGAATACCGGAAAGTGTGGCGGGAATCCTGCGGGGAATGGATCAGCGGAGTGGGCAGTACCTGGACTTTCTGGGGTGCGGAAGAAGAGACCGAATGTTTTTTCCAGAGTGTTTCCCTAGAATGTTTTGAAATTGACAGTACGGTGGTCTACGGGAATTGCCCGCTGCCCACTGCCGTCAAACAGACCGAGCCGGAACCGACAATATCGATCTACCCTAATCCAACGGATGATCTGCTGAAAGTGAGCGTCGATGCGGGGGAATGGGACTACCAGATCATCAATGCGCTGGGGCAGCCCCTACGCAGCGGTACTTTGACCCTGGAAACCTGGATAGATCTCTCTGCTCTGCATGCGGGCGCTTATACGATCGTGTTTCGGAAGCGTGAACGGCGAGTAGCGGTCAGCCGTCGATTTATCATCAGCCGGTAAAATGCCTAATGCCTGGCTTGCCCTTCTACCGTCCCTAAAACCCCGTGAGACCAATTTCACCCCTGCATATGGCTGATCATTCCCTGATTTTCCTCACCGCAATGACTTACTTGCGCAGGATTGGTAATTCGAACTGATGAGGAACATGGACCCGGAAACAAGCCGGTCGAGAAAAACCAATCTCCGGGCCGAAGGTGGATTCCCGCTGATTTGCGGACCATTGTAATTAATCTAATTTGCGATGTAACTTAGGTAGAGGGTTGAGGGATCACCTATCGTTAAAATGAGCGATTTTGCTCCATTTTAACGGTTGCAGTCTCTCTACCCTCCACCATCTACGCTCTACAATTCAAGTATCGAATCTTGAATTAATTATATTACGCGGCACTGGACAACTTCGGTAAATTGAAACCAACCAACTGATTAAAAAAACTACCTATGCAAATTTCGCGGACTTTGAGAACGATGACTTTGACCGGTCTAGCCATTTTTTTTCTGGCTTCCTGCCAACCCACCGAACCCGATTATTCGGCTTATCTGTTTGCCTATTTTACTGGTAACGGCCCCGGGGAGGAGCAGGTACACTACGCCATCAGTAAGGATGGTTACCACTATCAGGCGCTGAACGATAACCGGCCCGTGATCGATTCCAAAACGATCAGCGAGAGCGGTGGTGTCCGGGATCCCCATATTTTGCGCGGTCAGGATGGCCAGTTCTATATGGTCGTGACGGACCTGTACGTGCCCGAAATGGGATGGCAAAACACCGCCATGGTACTACTGAAATCCTCCGATCTAGTCAACTGGACGCACACCGTGATCGATATCCCGGCTACCTATCCCGACAACTTCGGCGATGTCAACCGGGTATGGGCACCCCAGACCATTTACGATCCGGAGGCTAAAAAGTACATGCTTTACTGGTCCATGCGGCACAATCAGGATGCGGATATCATTTACTATGCCTATGCCAACGCGGATTTCACCGGACTCGAAAGTGAACCGAAACAGCTCCTGTTCAAAAAAGGCGCCTGTATCGACGGCGATATCGTGCTGAAGGACGGCAAATGTTACCTCTTTTTTAAGAATGAAGACGAAGGGGCCAAAGGCATTATGCTGGCTATCTCGGATCAGATCAACGAAGGTTACGAAGTACAGGAGGGTTTCGTGGATCAGACCGATGACGCCGTGGAAGGCTCTGGAACTTTTAAATTAATCGGCACGGATCAATACATCCTCATGTACGATCTCTACACGGCGGGAAAATACCAGTTTTGTGTAACGGATGACCTGCAGAATTTCCAGGTCATTGACGAAGACATCAGCATGGATTTTCACCCCCGGCACGGATCGGTGATCCCCATTACCCGGAAAGAGCAGGAGCGCCTGCTGGACAAATGGGGGAAATTGTCGATGCTGGTGCTGGGATCGGAAAACGAGCAGGTGCGGCAGAACAATATCGAGATCGAGGAAGAGCAGATCGTACTTCCGGTGGCGCCGGGTACCGATCTCAGTGGATTTGATCCGGATTTCACCGTGAGCGAGGGTGTGGAAGTGACTCCCCCGGGAGCGCAGGATTTCAGCGGAGGACCGGTATCCTATACCTTCACCGCGGACGGAAAAACCAGGACCGTTGCGGTAAGCGTAGCAGGACGGGCGAATCCGGTACTGGCCGGATATTACGCCGATCCTGAGATCATTTATTCCGAACGGGAGAAAAAATATTTCCTCTATCCCACCAGTGATGGATTTAACGGCTGGTCCGGCAAGTACTTTGAGGTTTTTGCCTCGGATGATCTGGTCAACTGGAGTAACGAAGGCAAAATTATCGACCTGACCAAGGATGTTTCCTGGGCCGACCGCAATGCCTGGGCGCCCTGCGCCATTGAGAAGAAGGTAGGGGATTCGTATAAGTACTACTACTATTTTACCGCCGCCCAGAAGATCGGGGTAGCGGTAGCGGACAATCCGATCGGTCCGTTTAAGGATTCGGGGCAGGCACTGATCAACTTTAAACCCGATGGGGTAGAAGGAGGACAGGAAATCGACCCCGATGTTTTCCATGATCCCCAGTCGGGCAAGGACTATCTGTACTGGGGTAACGGCTACATGGCGGTTGCGGAGCTGAACGAAGATATGGTCTCGATCAAAAAGGAAACGATCAGGGTGCTGACGCCCGATAGGACTTACCGCGAAGGTACCGAAGTGTTTTACCGGGATGGCAAATATTACTTCCTGTGGTCGGAAGACGATACCCGCAGTCCCAACTACCGGGTTCGTTACGCGACCGCCGACTCTCCCCTCGGTCCGCTAAATATTCCCGAAAACAATCTGGTGATCGAAAAAGACCCAGATCAGGGAATTTACGGCACCGGTCATAATTCCGTGATCCACGATCAGGCTAATGACCAGTGGTACATCGTTTACCACCGGTTTAATAAACCAAAGGGTATTGATATGGGCGATGCCGCCGGTTTCAACCGGGAAGTATGCATTGACAAACTCACCTTCGATGCCGCGGGAGCTATCCAGGAAGTGCAACCGACGCTGGAGGGCCTCTTATCGGAATAAGTGCCAATGTCATAATGTAATTATAGCCTTTTCGGGCAGCGCATTCGTGGGGCAGCAGCTCCCACGAATGCGCCTGATTTAAATCTACTTTGCGGCCCACCGTAGCGCTCGCCATCCGTGGGCAGACTGATTGACTGGCAGAATTCCCCGCCATCGACCGGGGAAGATCAGGCCTTTCTATAAGCAGTAAAACCTCCTAAAAGCCAGTCAATGCCATATTTTCTTAATTTTTCGTTTATTTTCTTTTGTTTTCGATTGTTTACTTTTACTTTTGAATTGTAGCTCAAAAATCGAAACATGCTTCCCAACCAGCGGAGAGAGAATATACTGGACCTGTTAAAGGAAGATGGATCCGCCAAGGTGGTCGATCTGGCCCGCATCTTTAAAGTCACGGAGGTAACGATCCGGCAGGATCTGGAAAAGCTCGAAAAGGAAGGATTGATCGTTAAGGAACACGGTGGCGCTTACCTGAAGAACGTGGAGGATCAGGTGCGCAATTTTACACTGATCCACCAGGACCACCTGGATAAAAAAGAGGTGATCGCGGGTAAGTGCCTGGAATACATCGAAAGTGGCGATACGATCATCCTCGATTCGGGATCGACCACCACCGAGATCGCCAAAAAGCTCAAAGGACTGAAAAACCTGACGGTGATCACCAATGCCCTGAATATTGCCCTGATGCTGGGCGCCGAACCGGGCATAGAAGTAATCGTCACCGGCGGTGAATTCAAACCGCCGACCCTTTCGCTGACGGGGCAAAAAGCCGCCGATTTTTTCAAAGGACTGAACGTGCAAAAGTTATTTCTGGCTACCGCCGGTATTTCGTTGAAATCGGGCCTCACTTACCCATCCATTAGTGATCTGGTAGTGAAGAAAGCCATGATCGACGCGGCGGATATCACCTATCTGGTAGCGGACAGTACGAAGATCGGTAAAAGTGCACTGGCCAGTCTCGGCGCTTTATCCCTGATCGATTTCATCGTTACGGACCAGGGTATCGAAGAAAAACACAAGGCCGTTTTTCAGGAACACGAAATCGAACTGATCCTTGCGGGCGCCTGAACCGGTCACAGGAGCCGGATCCGAATAAATTAAAAACAACGAAAAATAATGAGCAAGACAAGTAGCCTCGGTATCATTATCGGAAACCGGGATTTTTTCCCGGATAGTTTGGTGGAAAGAGCACGACTCGAGATCATCGAGGTTTTTGAAAAACTGGATCTGCATCCGGTATTACTCGACCCGCAGGATACCAAGCTGGGAGGGGTAGAAACTTACCAGGAGGCCCGCAAGTGTGCCGATCTTTTCAAGAAGCACCGGGAAGACATCATGGGCGTACTCGTTTTGCTACCCAACTTCGGGGATGAAAAGGGCGTGGCCGATACCCTGAAACTGGCCAATCTCGACGTCCCGGTCCTCATTCAGGCCTATCCGGACGATCTGCAGAAAATGAACGTGGTCAATCGCCGGGATTCCTGGTGCGGAAAGATCTCCGTTTGCAACAACCTTTACCAGTACGGTATCAAATATTCACTGACCACCCAGCACGTGGTGAGTCCGTCGGATCCGACCTTTCAACAGGATCTGCTGAATTTCGTATCCGTTTGCCGGGTAGTAAAGGGCCTGCGCAATGTACGCATCGGCGCCATCGGTGCCCGGCCCGGAGCTTTCAATACCGTTCGCTACAGCGAAAAGATACTCCAGCGGCACGGTGTCACCGTGACCACCTTTGACCTTTCGGAAATACTCGGACGCGCGGAAAAACTCACCGAAGCGGACGCGCCGGTCCGGCAGCACCTCGAAAAAGTACAGGCCTACGCTCCCCACGGCAATGCGCCGAATACGGCTATGATCCAGATCGCCAAACTCGATGTGGTACTACAGCAGTATATGGAAGAATACGCGCTGGACGCGACGGCCATCCAGTGCTGGACCTCCCTGCAACAGAACTACGGTTGCAATGTGTGTACCAGCATGAGCATCATGAGTGAGAATATGCTGCCCAGTGCCTGTGAGGTGGACGTGACGGGTACGCTCAGCATGTACGCCATGCAACTGGCTTCCAACTCCCCTTCAGCTTTGGTGGACTGGAATAACAACTACGCCGATGATCCCAATAAATGTGTACTGTTCCACTGCGGCAACTGGGCCAAATCCTTCCTGCCGGATATTGAGATCAGCAATGCGCCGATCCTGGGAACCTCCGTCGGGGTGGAAAATACCTACGGAGCGCTCGACGGCCGCACCCCGGCGATGCCACTGACCTACGGCCGGATCAGTACGGATGATCCGCAGGGCGTGATCAAGGCCTATCTGGGAGAAGGAGAACTGACGGATGATCCCCTGCAAACCTTCGGCAACCGGGCGGTGGCCCAGATCCCCGATCTGCAGGGCCTTATGCAGTACGTTTGTCGCCACGGTTTCGAACACCACGTAGTGATGAATGCCTCCAAAACGGCGGGCATTCTGCAGGAGGCCTTTGCGAACTATATGGGCTGGGAGGTCTACGTGCACGAGTAGTCCGAACGAACTGGAAATTACCATTAGCGGAAAAGAAAATCAGGAAAAATGACCGATCGGGAATTGAAATTGAAGTCGGTGGAATACCGCCAGAAAATACTCCGGTATATCTACCATGCCAAGGCCGGACATACCGGCGGCAGCCTGTCCTGTATCGACATCCTCAATGTGCTGTACAACCAGGTGATGAACGTTTCGCCGGAGAATTTCGATGATCCGGGGCGGGATCGCTACGTACAGAGCAAAGGACATTCCGTGGAGGCGCTGTACGTCGTGCTGGCGGATCTGGGCTTTTTTCCGGAAGAAGACCTGCTGACCCTCTGCCGGTATCAGTCGCCCTACATTGGGCATCCGACCAAAAAGGTCCGGGGCATGGAGCAGAATACCGGCGGTCTGGGGCACGGACTGGCCATCTGTTCCGGCAATGCACTGGCGGCCAAAAAGGATAAGCTGCCGCTGCGGGTATTTACGGTGCTGGGCGACGGCGAAATGGCCGAGGGATCCAACTGGGAAGCCATGATGCTGGCCGCTCATTATAAACTGGATAACCTCTGCGCGATCCTGGATTACAACAAACAACAGATCACCGGGGCCAATGCGGATGTGATCGGTCTGGAACCGATCCGTCAAAAAGTAGAGGCTTTCGGCTGGGTAGTGCGCGAAGTGGACGGCAACGACGTTTGCGCCCTAGCAGATACCCTGCAGTGCCTGCCGTTCGAAGCAGGTAAACCCTCCTTTGTGATCGCCCATACGGTAAAGGGGAAAGGTGTCAGCTTTATGGAAGGTGTCCTGAAATGGCACCACGGCGTTCCCTCTCCCGAACAATACGAACAGGCTATGAAAGAACTGGAAGAGGCCCGGCAGAAACTGCTGGAGGAAGTGGTCGAAGCCTGATTGAGCAGCCTTTAAATCGAATGCCCATGGAAATGGTACAAACAAAAGATATCCCCAACCTGATCGTGTTTTCGGAAACCCTGCAGGCATTGGCGGAAATAGATCGAGATATTCTGGTGGTGACGAGTGATTCCCGCGGTTCGGGGAAGCTGGTCCCGTTCGGTGAAAAATTTCCGGACCAGATCGTGGAAGTCGGTATCGCCGAGCAAAACCTGGTGGGTATGGCGGCCGGTCTGGCCAGTATGGGCAAGAAGGCCTTTGCCGTCTCTCCGGCCTGCTTTCTGACCGCCCGTTCACTGGAGCAGATCAAGAACGATGTCGCTTATTCCGACAATCCGGTCAAGTTGATCGGCATCAGTGCCGGTGTCAGCTACGGAGCATTGGGGACCACGCACCACAGTCTGCACGATTTTGCCGTACTGCGGGCCATCCACAATCTGACCATTGTGGCGCCTTGCGATAATTTTGAAACGGCGGAATCCATCCGGCAGGCCGCGGAAATGGACAGCCCGGTCTACATCCGTTTCGGAAAGAAGGGAATGCCGACCTTAAACCGGACGATTGACCCGACATTTCGGATCGGCCAGGGCCGCACCATCCGGGAAGGAGAAGATCTGACCTTTATCGGTACGGGAGAGGCAGTCCTACCCTGTGAGGAAGCGGCAGAGATGCTGGCCGAAAAACACGGCATCCGTTGCCGGGTGATCAGTCTGCACACCATCAAACCCCTGGATGAATCACTCATCCTGGCGGCCGCCGCCAACGGGCAACCGGTCATCACGGCCGAGGAGCATTCCGTACACGGGGGACTGGGCGAAGCGGTTGCCGCGCTATTATTCCAAAATGGTTGCCGGAATAAATTTAAGATCGTCGGTTTACCGGATGAGTATACGGTTAACGGTTCGCAAATCGAGATTTTCGATCACTACGGGATTTCGGGTAAAGGCCTGATGGGTACGGCCCTGCAACTGCTTGGATCGGGGAGCGGTAAATAAAAGGTGAGCCAGGGAATTGTCTCCGGATTTTGAATCAAAACGAAGCTTTTTAGCATGCCAACTTTAAACAAAACAACCAGTCGCTACCTGCCTTTTTTTCTGCTGGTATCCCAGACGGCTTTTGCCCAGAACTTTGCGGAAAAACCACGGGTCTTTGTCCTCACGGACATTGAGAACGAACCGGACGACGCCCAGTCGCTGGTGCGTTTCCTGACCTATACCAATCACTGGGACGTGGAGGGCCTGGTGGCCACCACCTCCTGCTGGCAGCGGGATACCACCGCCGAATGGCGCATCAAAGAGATCGTAGATGCTTTCGGTAAGGTCAGGGATAACCTGGAGCGGCACGAACCGGGGTATCCGACCCACGCTTATCTGAGCAGTATCATTAAAAAAGGAGTGCCCCGTTTCGGTATGTCCGGCGTGGGGGCGGATCAGGATTCCGAAGGTTCGGAATGGCTGATCCAGGTGCTCGAAAAAGCGGATGAGCGCCCCGTCTACATCCAGGCCTGGGGAGGCGCCAATGTACTGGCCCAGGCGCTCTGGAGAATGGAGCGGACCAAAACGCCGGAAGAACTGGCGGCCATTATCCGGAAAATGCGGGTCTATACGATCTCCGATCAGGATGATACCGGCCCCTGGATCCGGAAGCATTTCCCGGACCTCTTCTACATTGTGAGTCCCGGCTATCAGGAAAACGGCGGCGATCAGTATCATTATGCGACCTGGTCGGGGATATCCGGTGACCGTTTCCACGGTCGGTTTACCGGACCGGATTTTACCCTGGTGGATAATCCCTGGCTCGATGAACACATCCGCGATGATCACGGACCGCTGGGTGCCGAATACCCGCAAACGGAGTACCTCATGGAAGGAGATACGCCGTCTTTCCTCGGGCTGGTCAATAACGGATTGAATAACCCGGAACATCCGAATTTCGGTGGCTGGGGCGGTCGCTACGAATTGTACATTCCGCCCTACAAAAAGTATATGTACGAACCCGAAACACGGCCCATCTGGACCAATACTCAGGATGAAGTATACAGCGAACTAACGGGCCGGTCGCATACCAGCCACCACGCCACGATCTGGCGCTGGCGGGAAGCCTACCAGCACGATTTTGCCGCCCGGATCGACTGGTGTACGACCCCGAATTACGAAGATGCAAACCACCCACCCGTAGCCAAACTGGACCACGATAATGTGATCAAAGTGAAGTCGGGCGAAACGGTAACCCTGAATGCCGCCGGCACTTCGGACCCGGACGGAGATGCACTGCAGTACAAGTGGATCTACTACGATGAACCGGGAACGCTCAATGTATACGGAAACGATCTAAAGATAAAGGATGAAGATCAGTCGGTCGCTACCTTCACAGCGCCGTCCGTCGATAAGGTGAAAACGATGCACATCGTGCTGGCCGTAACGGATGACGGGCAACCATCGCTAACGCGTTACCAGCGGGTGATTGTTAACGTGTTGCCGTGAGGCTGCTGGTTCGTCATACTCTGGGAAAATGAGAAAGACCTGGAGACAAGGAGACTTGGAGACTTGGAGACAAGGAGACGAGGAGACATGGAGATCAGGAGACGAGGAGACATGGAGATCAGGAGACTTGGAGACGAGGAGATCAGGAGACTTGGCGAAGGGGGTAAGGCAGTACGCTTCACCCATTCTCCCCATCTCCCACTCTCCCCATCCCCTAGTCTCCCCATCCCCCGCTCTGCGCATTTTGAAAATAGGTACCCAATTATGATCAATGGTTTAACAGTTCCGGTCACTTTCAATATCCTAAGCAATATGAAAAAGTCGATTTTGTATTTGATAATACTGTTGGGCTTAGCGGCCTGCAGTTCCGGAGGGAGTGGAAGCGAAGAAACCAAAAAAGTGGCAGTGGTAATTTCAACGCTCAACAACCCCTGGTTTGTGGTGCTGGCGGAATCAGCTGCGGAAAACGCCCGTGAGCTGGGTTACGAAGCCAAGATATTTGACTCCCAGAATAATCCGGCGACCGAATCCGACAATTTTGAAAACCTCATCGCCTCCGGCTTCGACGCCATCCTTTTCAATCCGACCGATGCGGACGGTTCCATCGTGAACATCATGAAAGCCAAAGCGGCCGAAGTACCGGTCTTTTGTATGGACCGGGAAGTGAACGCCGACGATGCCGCCACCAGTCAGATCCTTTCGGATAACTATTCCGGTTGTGTGGAGATCGGGATCGAATTTGTAAAAGCTCTGGACGGTCGCGGGAAATACGTGGAACTGCTCGGACTGGTCGGAGACAATAATACCTGGGCCCGATCCGGCGGATTTCATTCCGTTGTGGATGAATTTCCCGGCCTGGAAATGGTGGCGCAGCAAAGTGCCGATTTTGACCGGAACCGCGCCATGGAAGTCATGGAAACCATTCTGCAGGCCCAGCCGGATATCGATGCGGTGTTCTGCGGGAATGATGCGATGGCCATGGGCGCTTATCAGGCCTTGCAGGGAGCCGGTAAAGCCGACGCGGTAAAGGTATTCGGTTTCGACGGCGCTGCGGATGTGATCGAAAAGATCGGAGAGGGAAAGATCGTTGCTACGGGCATGCAATACCCCAAGGTAATGGCCCGAACGGCGGCCGAATACGCCCACGAATATTTTAACGGACGGCGGGAATTTCCCCAGCGGGTGCCGGTGGAAGTGGAACTGGTAGATGCCGGTAATGTAGACCAATATCAGGAATAACGGACCGGACCCGGCCTACTGGTCTTCGGTCACTTTATAAAAGTCAAAACGATGAAACCTTACCAATACGGCTTATTGTTCCTCGCTTTTTTGCTGCTGGGCTATAACTCGGTTTATTTCGAAAAACTGAGCGATCGCCAGGCCGGAGCGGAAGCGGATTTCGATTATGGGGCCTATGCGGATTCCCTCTATTACCAGGGAATGCTGCAAGAGGTAGCGGCCGTGGAACTCGCCACCCTGTTGGCCGATATCCGGAATGATGCGGATGCTGCTTTTAAAAATTACGGCAACCGCCTGGGCATCGGTAATTCGGCTTACTTCATGGTCAAAGGGAGCGGCGTGATCACCGGGATCACGGAAGATGCGATCCGCCTGCAGGCCGCCGGAGTGGGCGATGTGGGGATCAATACGAGGTACATTTTCGGCAATGCCCTGCGCGATGCCTCCGGACTGGTAAAACTGACCGACTTCAAGACCAATGCCGAATTTAACCGGGTTTCCGAAGCCCTGAATGCTCTGGTGCGAACGAAGGTAATGCCGCCCTTAATCGATGCCCTAGAGACCGGTGACAGTATCGCGGTGGTTGGTGCCGTAAAACTGAGTAAAAAAGCGCTGGACGATCCGGCCCTAATGATCACTCCCGCTCAAATAATACCGCAATAATGCTACTAGAAGCCAGGAATATTTCCAAATCATTCCCGGGCGTCAAGGCTCTGGATGATGTTAGTCTGCAGTTTTATCCCGGTCAGGTCAACGTAATTCTCGGAGAGAATGGAGCCGGTAAATCCACCCTGCTGAAGATCCTCACCGGTGTATACCCACAGTACGAGGGCAGTATACTGCTGGATGGCAAGGTGCTGCGTTTCGGGAGTGTCCGGGAGGCACAACGGGCGGGTATAGCCATTATTCACCAGGAACTGAACCTGATCCCCCAATTGACGGTGAGTGAGAACCTGTTTCTGGGTCGGGAGTTGCACCGGGAGCTGGGATTGCTGGATTCCACTGAGATGAACCGGCAGACGCAGGCCGTTCTGGAAAAACTGCAACTGGATATCGCTCCCCAGACACCCGTGCGCCGGCTCAAAGTAGGGGAGCAGCAACTGGTGGAAATTGCCCGGGCCCTGCTCACCGACGCTGAGGTGATCCTGATGGACGAGCCGACCTCGGCGCTGAGCGATACGGAGATCGACAACCTGCACCGCATTATCCGGGATCTGAAAGCGGACGGAAAAACCATCGTCTACATTTCCCATAAGATGGACGAATTATTCCGCATCGCTGATCATTATACCGTGCTGCGGGACGGCGTTATGGTCGGTACCGGAAAAATGGAGGATACCACCGAAGCGGAACTGATCCGGCTGATGGTAGGGCGCGAACTTAAGATCGAAGCCAAAACGCTGGTCACTCAAAGTGACGAAGTAGTGATGCGGGTAAAGGACCTGGATCTGGACCACCCCTACGTCCGGCAGCGCAAGGTCCTGGAGAACATTTCTTTCAATCTGAAACGAGGAGAGATACTGGGTATTTTCGGCTTGATGGGGGCCGGCCGCACGGAGCTGCTGGAAACCCTTTTTGGCCTGCATCCCGGACGCAGTCGGTATCGCCTGGAGATAGAGGGCACGGCCCGTCAGTTTAAGTCGCCCCAGGAGGCCATCCGGCAAGGCTTGGCCTTTGTGACGGAAGACCGCAAGGCCGAAGGTTTGATCCTCGGAATGGATATTGCTGCCAACATCAGCCTGCCGACCCTATCGGAAACCCCCATGCTGCAACCGCAACGGGAAAAAGAGCTGGCCCGGTCTTACGTGGACCAACTGGCCATCAAAACCCCTTCCGAGCGTCAGTTGTGCCGCAACCTGAGTGGGGGCAATCAGCAGAAGGTGGTACTGGCCAAATGGCTTTCCACCCGGCCGAAGATACTGTTCATGGATGAACCCACCCGGGGCATCGATATTAAAGCCAAGCATGAACTATATGAATTAATGAAACAACTGGTTGCCGACGGCCTGAGTATCCTGCTGGTATCCTCCGAGATCCCGGAAATACTTACGCTTTCTGACCGGATACTGGTAATGGCGGAAGGTCGGATCACGGGCGACTTTTCGGTCACCGAAGCGGATGAAGACCATTTGCTCAAGGCCGCCCTTCCGGGATAGGAAGTTCGTAATCGCCGAAACCCCACTCCGTCACCATAACCTTAAACAAACGATGAACCTTACCTTCAACAATCAACTACTCAGAAAATCGCAATCGCTGATTGCTCTGTTTCTGCTGTGCCTGCTCATTGCCCTGCTGTCGGATAAATTCCTGACGACCTCCAATCTATGGAACGTGCTCCGGCAAATTTCGGTAAACGTCTGTATCGCGGTGGGTATGACCCTGGTGGTGCTCATGGCGGGCATCGATCTTTCGGTCGGATCCGTTCTGGCCTTTTCCGGGGCGATCTGCGCCGGACTGATCAAATTTGGTTTCGCCTTTGAATCGCTGGACCTATTCGTTGGATTTACGGTACTCGGCGGTATCCTGGGCGCGATGCTGGTGGGCCTGCTGCTGGGGCTATTCAACGGCTGGGTGATCACCCGTTTTGTCGTACCGCCCTTCGTGGCCACGCTGGCCATGCTGACCATCGCCCGCGGGCTGACGATGCTGTATACCAAGGGTATTCCGATCTCCAATCTGGGCCCCGGCCTGGAATTTATCGGATCCGGCTGGTTGCTGGGCATCCCGGTACCGGTATGGATCTCGCTGATCGTGGTGTTGGTATTTGTGTTCATTAGTCGCAAGACTGCCTTCGGCCGCTATATCTACGCCATCGGTGGCAACGAAAAGGCCGCCTTCCTGTCCGGGATCAATATCAACCGGATCAAGCTGGCGGTTTACGGACTGGCCGGCATGCTGGCGGCGATCGGCGGGGTACTGGTGACGGCCCGCCTCAATTCCGCCCAGCCCAATGCGGGGATGACCTACGAACTGGATGCCATCGCGGCGGTCGTTATCGGCGGGACTTCCCTGTCGGGCGGTGTCGGTTCCGTAACGGGAACCGTGATCGGAGCGGCGATCATCGGTGTGCTGAATAACGGCCTGGTCCTACTGAATGTATCTCCATTCTGGCAACAGGTGGCCAAAGGCGTCGTCATCCTGCTGGCGGTGATCATTGATAAAATGAATCGGAAGGAAGCATGAACCGGAAGCAATACCTACTCGCTATAGATCAGGGTACCAGCAGTACCAAAACCATACTCTTCGACGACGCCGGTGAGGCGGAGGCCAGGGGATCTGCGGCCCTGCATACGGAGGCTTTCCCCAATGGTTTTGTCGAGCAGGACCCGGAAGGCATCTACCGGAACGTACTGGAATCCGTACGGCAGTGCCTGGAAGTATTTATGCAAAAAGGGCACACCCTGGCCGAAATCGCCGCCTGTGGGATCAGTAACCAACGGGAAACCTTTATGCTCTGGGATGAGCAGGGGAGGGCGGTGAGCCCGGCCGTGGTCTGGGCCTGCAAACGATCCACCGGCATTTGCGATGAATTAAAAGCGGCGGGGCAGGAAGCAATGATCCGGCAAAAGACGGGCCTGATCATCGACCCCTATTTTTCGGCTACCAAATTGTTGTGGCTGTTGCGAAACGATGCGGATCTGCAGCGGCGGGTCGATGCGGGTGAGATCTACTTCGGGACCGTCGACTGTTGGCTATTATTCAAACTAACGGAAGGCCGGCAATTTCGTACGGACCATACCAACGCCCACCGTACCTTGCTGTTCAATATTCACACCCTGGACTGGGACCGGGATATACTGGACCGCTGGGGCCTGAGCAAGCTGCGTTTACCGGAGGTGCAGCCGTCCGCTTTTGCTTTCGGCCACAGTAATTTTGCCGGACTATTTCCGGAAGCTTTACCCATAACCGCGATGATCGGAGATTCCCACGCCGCCGCTTTCGGAGAAGGTTGCTTTGCACCGGGAACCGGTAAGGTCACACTGGGTACGGGAAGCTCCATCATGATGAATATCGGTGATCAACCGCTGACTTCCGCCAACGGTATGCTGACCACCATTTGCTGGAGTATCTCCGACCGGGTAGATTATGCATTGGAAGGAGCCATCGTGGCCTGCGGTTCCACTCTGGAATGGCTTAAAAATGAATTGCAGCTGTTTGCCGATCCTACCGAAACGGAAGCCATGGCGCAATCCGTTCCGGATAATGCCGGCGTGTATCTGGTGCCGGCCTTCAGCGGACTGGGGGCTCCGCACTGGCAGATGAACCGGCGGGCTTCCATTGTGGGTATGACTTTCGGAACGACGAAAAACCACATCGTCCGGGCCGCGTTGGAAAGTATTCCCTATCAGATCAAAGATGTAATGGAGGCGATGCAGCAGGATATGGGCACTCCCTTGCGGGAGATCGCCGTCAACGGTGGGATCTCCAACAATCAGTTCGTCATCCGCTTTTTAACCGATCTGTTGGAACTGGATCTCAAAAAGAAGAAAAATACTGATGTCTCGGCGCTGGGAGCGGCTTATCTGGCGGGCCTGGAAGCCGGTATCTATTCGGGAATCGATCAACTGGTAGCACTGAACCGGGCGCAGACGGAATTCATTCGGCCCGATCCGGATAACACATTAGTACGGGGTTTTTACCGTGGATGGCAACACGCGCTACAGGCTGGGAATTGAATTCTGTTCCACGGGGCGTAATCTTATAAAAAGTTAAGCAAGTCAAATTGTGCCTATTCAAATTCCACCAGTTTAAGGGTAAAATTTCCTTCGACCTCCAGATCTTCATCGATGAGTTTCATATAGCCCGTTAGTGCGATCACCCGGCCCGTGCTGTAAATCATACTACTAAATGATTCCCCCTCAGCTATTTTCACCTCATCAATCCGGAAGATATCGTTCGAATCTTCTCCATAGTCGGAATAATAGACCTCGGGTTTTTCAAACACCCGAACCCGCAGCAGGGGCCTGGCTTCGGCCGATTGGAGTATTTCCTGCCCATCCAGCTGTCGGATGGTCTCAAAATCCGGCTTACCGTCGAAATGGAAATAGAACTCCAGGCCCCGGGAGGAGGGCACCGGATTACCAAATCTGCTTCTCGTCGCATAGTCCCCGCCACTTCCTTCCAGAATTACACTAGGGTCATCAAAAATTAATGCTTCTCCATTGAGCGTACCTTCAAAGGCAAAGACAATGGGTTCTGCCGTCTCTTTCGTACAGGCAGCTTGGAAAAGGACAAGACTGAACAGTGATAGCCAAAAGAAGGTGAACTTTATTCCCGTACCGGGAAGTAAACTGGCAGGTTTGGACCATTGGGAAACCCATTTTCTAGACATACAGAGGAGCTTTACGTTGAGCAATAGGTTGAGAACGAGCGTTTATGTTTCGGACTTGTTACTGGTTCGGGGGCCGATCTTCACCCGCAGCGCGGTAGGTTTCCAGGCATTGATCCAGTGACTGTCCGTTTTCGTGAATGCAATCGCAAAATTCAAAACAGGCCTGGGAATTGTTGCTGTCCCGGCACTGGGTCCTACATTCTGCTAACGTGTTGCGGGGTTTTATGTTGTAGAGGTTGAAAATGATAACAGCTACGGTGAAGACGGTTGCCGCCACTCCCGCGAAGAAACGGAACGGGAATTTATTACTCCTCACCTTGGGCGGAACGATCGTTGCGGGTACGGCCGGTTTATAGAATGGCAAAATGAATTTCAACTTGTCGTAATCCCAGGCCAGAAGATACAAATTGGCCAGCACCATCAGCGGCGAAGTAAGCATGGAACCGTCAAAGCGTACCGAATAGGTCAGGATGAAAATATTCAGAATGATAGGGAAATACAGCAGCGCCCCCAGCGTAGCGGTGCGGGGGATCAGTAGCAAAATCGCCGCCGTCATCTGCGCTACTCCAATGAACGTATAGTAATACCCGGTATGGAACAGCGCCTCCAGATAATGTCCCATCGGATGATTGTTGGAAAGCGACGTGAACCGTTCTCCCGCGATCTTCACAAATCCGGATGGCAAAAAACCGGCCGCCAGGGCCACGCGATTAAAGACGGTAAAATACCGAAGCCAGCGATTCCCCTTGATGCGGGCGTGGTATCGGTCGAGTTTGGTGGAAAGGTTTGTGTTTGGTGGCATGGTGGTTGGTTTTGGGAGGGGGGAGAGAGGTGCGAGGTGTCAGGGGCGAGGTGTCAGGTTTCAGGAGAGAGGTGTCAGGTGTCAGAAGTGCTGTCCTGCCCCTGACCCCTAAAACCCTGACCCCTGACCCCTCTCGCCTGACCCCTCTCGCCCAATCAAATGCTTCCGCAGATCCCGGGGCGTTTCGCAGCACACCTGTTCCATGACCTGTTGCAACTGTACTTTGAGCATATTGATGGTATGTTGGCCTCCCTCACGGCCGAGCGCACCCACGCCGTACATGAACGAGCGGCCGAGGAAAGTAAAGTCGGCGCCGCTGGCCATGACGTTGGCAATATCGGGACCCGAACGGATACCGCTGTCCATCATGACAGGTAGTTGATCGCCGAATTTTTTGGCGATGGCGGTCAGGGGGGTGATAGCGGCTTCGCCTGCGTCCAGTTGCCGGCCACCGTGGTTGGACACAATAATGCCGTCCAGTCCCCATTCGATGGCCTTGCGGGCATCTTCCTCGCTGGCCACACCTTTGATCACCAGTTTACCTTTCCAGCGGTCCCGCAGGGCTTTGACCCGGTCGGCATTGAGGCGGCCGGAGAAGGTCTTATTCATGAACAGGCCCAGGTGGCGTAGACTCATTCCTTTGGGAATATAGGGTTTCAGCGTTTTGAATTCGGGCGTACCGGCCAGCAGGGTGCGGATGGCCCAGCTTGGTCTTCCGGCGATCTGCAGCATATTGCGGAGGGTCATTTTGGGGGGTATGGCCAGTCCGTTCTTGATCTCTTTGGAGCGGTAGCCGAAAGTAGGTACGTCCGACAGGATCACCAGTACATTGTAGCCGGCGGCTTCGAGCCGTTGGAGCAGATCGTCGCGCAGTTCTTCTTCGACCGGATGGTAGAGCTGAAACCAGGCCTGCCCTTCGGTGATCTCACTGATCTTTTCCAGGCTGGCCGTTGCAACGGTGCTCAGGATGAAGGGAATATTGCTTTCGAAGGCGGCACGGGCCAGTATTTCGGAAGCCTCGGGCCAGATCAGTCCCTGCAGCCCGATCGGAGAGATACCGAAAGGCGCCGAGTAGCGGTGACCGAAGAGTTCGGTTTCCAGGGAGATACCGCCGTAATCCCGCAAATAATAAGGTTTGAGCTGTACTTCCCGGATAACTTCGGTGTTGCGCCGCAGGTTGATCTCCGCGTTGCAGCCGCCGTCCACGTATTCAAAGGCAAAACGGGGGATCCGTTTCCGGGCTCTGGCCCGAAGGTCCGGAATGCTTGGGTACTTCGGATTGTAGGCTAATGACATGATGTTCAGTTATGCTCGGTGTGTTCCCGGGAACAGGACCCGGCGAAGTGATCCGCAGCGATGGCTGGCGGATTATTGGTAATGGGCCCAAAATACATGCTTTGCATTTTCTGGCCAACCTTTAACCGGATAATATGCCGGACACCAACGGGAAGCATTATGTACAACGGAAAGCCAGCTGGGCGTAGAGAATTGCCCGGAAAAAGAATGATCCGCCGTCATTTCGATCACATTTATACGCGTTAAAAAATAAGGTACGGACGACGGATCTTCTCAAAAATGGATTAGTACTACAACTTAGTTGATCAAACTGCAAGCCGGATGACTAGTCCGGCTAACTCATAAAACCTTTCAAAACATGCATCTTTTTAACAAATCGTAGTTTTACTATTATTAGGACAAGCGAAACTTTTTATAGTTTTAGGAAGAGGAACATTTCATGAAAATTTCTTTGTCGAAACCAGCAGATAGGAGAAATGGCCCATTTAAGGAGGATAAATGGAATGAAGCGATGGCGCTATGCATAGGAGATCCCGGGAGCGTTACAAAGTGTCCGCAGGCTAGTGGTTGCGTTTGTATCTTTTTCCCTGTTTAAGTGCTTTGCCTTCATAGCCGGTAAAGTAGACCGGAATAGCCTGATCCCTTTCCTTCCTGACTACAAAATGCAGATGCGGACCATTGGTGTAACCGGTCAGTCCCGAAAATCCGATCTTTTCCCCGGCCGCTATCTGCTGTCCTTCGGCTACCAGACTACCCTGGAATTGGAGGTGCACGTAGCTGGCAATGGTCCCGTCATCGTGCAGCACGACGATCCGGTTGGCGGCATTACGCAGTTCGGGGCCACCCTGTTTGGTAAACCAGTCCACTACCTTGACTACCAGCCCGGGCCGGGCCGCGAACACCGGTTCTCCCACATTTAGCTGAAAATCTATGGCGTATCGGGACTGCTCACTATGGTGGGAAGTCTTCCCGTTGAATCCCTGACTGACTTCGTATTTCTTTCCCTTGCGAAAGGGGAAGAGGTAGGGATAATTCAGATCCGCTTTGATCAGATCCGGATGGCCGAAGTAATATCCAATCTGCAGACTGTCCCTGATCTTTGCCCGAACGGCTTCCAGCTCCGGGCCCGTCATTTCCAGCACCATTATCTGTTCAAAAGAAGGTAGTAAAACGGAGCGGACTTCCGCCTGGGAGGATCGATCCGTCAGGAGGACCTCGATCGGCGCGTGGGATCGGCTTACCGCCCACAGCTTGTGGGAAGTGCCTTCCGACTGCCATTCGAAATCCAGGTCGTCTTGGTAGGAAAGCGGTTCATCGGGCGCTTTCTGGGCGTTTAATACCCAACAGGATATAAAGAAAAATGCGGTCAATACGCCTTTCATGTTGAAGGTGAATTTTGGAAGGAATTCATCTGGTGATTGGTAATACACGGCTATTCATTTAAAAAACTTCGCACGTTTAGACTGTCCAACGCGATGAATTGGTCACATATTTTAAGGAAATCGGCGGTACCCTCAGTTACCTGGGGGGAATTTCGGTGTACGACGTGATAGTTCTTATCGGTGCAGTTCTTATCGTGTCGGTAACCTTCGATCATCCAGCCGGAACCATCCAGATAACCGTCGTCGGCCGCAATATCCGTAGTCATTGTCCAGAAGCAGCTTTGCTCAATGGCGCTGGAGATCGATTCCCATTGGTCCTTCGACAACCTGGTCGACACCCAACTGACCAGTGAGTCTGCTCTGTAACTCACGGTAGTGGAAACCGCGTATGTTTTTATCTGCAATTGGTAATTCCGGGAAGACCGGTCTATTCTATAGATCTTTAAAAAGTCCGCCAGCAGGACCACCACCGAAAACCGATAAGATTCCACTTTGCGCTCGGTGAGCAAAGGTTCGTGAAAGCGTTTCCAATAATCCCCAAATCCGGAATCCGGCGACAGGCTCCGTGAATAGATCACCCGCTCGTTTTTCATAAGCTGTTCTGCATCCGGATCGCAATGACAGGGCTCGGCCCCGCAGCCGGCAGTAAAAACGATCAGACCGCTCAGGAATAAGCAGATAATCTTCCTAATTGCAGGAACCTCTTTTGCGAACCGCTTCATCCGATCAGGATTTCACGTATTCCGAAGGAGTCATATTGAACTGTTTCTGGAAATTCCGGCCGAAGCTGGTCTGGGAATTATAGCCGACCATTTCGGCAATCTCGTAGATCTTGTAATCACCCTTCTTCAATAGTTCCGCGGCCTTTTTCAGCCGGGCGATGTTGATCAGTTCATTCGGGCTCAGGTCGGACATTTCCTTGATCTTCCGGTATAGGGTAGACCGGCTCATGTGCATGATCTCCGCCAGGGTCTCTACGTTCAGTTCTGGGTCGGAGATGTGTTCGCTCATGGTTTCGTCCAGTTTCCGAATAAAGTTTTCGTCGACTTCGGTATGCGCAATGCTGCGAATATGCGCCAGCGGTGAACTGGAAAAGTGTTCCAGAATATACCGTCGGTTGGCCAGCAGATTGGCGATCTGCGCTTTCAGGTGCTCCATCGAGAACGGTTTTTCGATGTAGGCATCCGCGCCCGAAGCCAGTCCTTCGATCTTGGACTGCAGGGCGCTTTTGGCCGTGAGCAGAATGACCGGGATATGGCTGGACTCCAGGCTGGTCTTGATATGTTTACACAGCGCAAAGCCGTCCATACCCGACATCATGATGTCGCTCACCACCAACTGTATTTTTTCCTGCTGCAGGAACTCCCGGGCGGCCTCCGCACTGGTGGCTTTGAATACCTGATAGTCTTCCACCAGGTCCTTGGCGATGAAATCCAGCAGATCCTCGTTGTCTTCTACCAGCAGGATCGCGGGCTGGTTGGCCGATTCCGCAAGTTCCAGGGCCTGTCGTTCCACCACTTTTTCCGTTTCCGCCTCTTTGGACAGATAGAGGGGGAATTCCCGCTCCTGCCGCAGCGGCAGGCGGAGCACGAAAGTATTCAGGTGACTGGAACTGGTGTCCAGCCGGAGGCTGCCGTGGTGCAATTCCGTAAGCGAATGAGCCAGTGACAGGCCGATACCGGTACCGGTTTGTTTCTGGTTTTCCGAGCCCGGTACCCGGTAGAAGGGTTCGAATATCTTACCGGCGAGATGGGCGGGGATCAGCGGACCGTCGTTCCGGACCTGCAATTCAAAAAAGTCCTCGTTTTTCTCCAGGGAAATGCCCACGCTGTTCTCCGCGTATTTGATGGCGTTACTGATCAGGTTACTCAGTATCTTTTTGATCGCTTCGGCGTCGACGAATGCGTAGATGTCTTTCTCGGGTTGGGAGATCTCAAGGTCCAGCTTTTTATCCTTCACCGAGGGGCTGAAGCGGGTAGAGGTATTGCGCACGAGGTCCGAAATATTGAGCTTTACGAACGACAGATTGATATCCTCCAGTTCGGTTTTCCGGAAGTCGAGGAGCTGATTGACCAGATCCAGCAGGCGGGAGGTATTTTTGTCCATGATGGACAGGTTTTCTCCCAGTTCGGATTTGAGGTCCGCCTTTTTCAGCATCTTTTCCAGCGGACTTTTGATGAGGGTCAGCGGGGTGCGGATCTCGTGGGAGACATTCGTAAAGAATTCGATCTTGGCCTGGAATACTTCTTTCTCCTTTTTGATGCCCAGTTCCCGCAGCAGTTCCTTGTTCCGGGATTTTATTCGCTGGTGGTAAAAGCGCAGTCCCAGATAAAAGAGGAAACCAATAAGTCCGATATACAGACCGTAGGCCAGGTTGCTTTTCCAGAACGTAGGAAGGACCTTGATCTGCAGGGCCGAGGCCTCCTCGCTCCAAATCCCGCTGTTGTTGACTGATTTTACCTTGAAATTATAGTCCCCCGCCGGCAACTCAGTGAAGAAAACCTTGTGGTTTTTTTCCAGCGGCACCCATTCCTCATTGAGCCCGCCTAGCTGGTACCAGTACTCGGTCATTTCCGGCGTGGTATAGCTCAGGGCCGAGAAATCCAGACTGAAGGAAGATTCCCGGGGTTTCAGTTCGATTTTTTCGGTAAAGGTGACGGATTTGGCAAGCGGCGATCCCCCGGAATTAATGGGCACGGGCCGGTTATTGATCTGGATACCGGTGATGTAGATCGGCGGCTTGTAGCTGTTCACCACGAAATCGCGGGGATCAAAACTGATCAGTCCGTTCACACTACCGAAATACATCCGGCCGGTCCGGTCCTTATGCGCGGAGCAGTAGTTGAACTGGTTGGTCAGCAGGCCGTTTGCCTGGGTATAGATCTTTTTATCCCCACTTTCCGGATCGTAGACTACCAGTCCATTGGCCGTACTGATCCACAGCTGGTGCTCATCATCTTCGATAAAAGCGTAAAATACATTGCTGGGAAAGCCGTCCTCCATGGTGAATTTCCGGAACGTCCCCTTGGCCTTGTCGTAGAGGTTCAGTCCGTGTTCGGTGGAAACCCAGAGGTTCTTGCTGCTATCCTCAAAAATGCCGTTGATCTGGTTGTGACTAATGCATTCGCCATCTTCTCCGTCCTGCAGGAAACTACCTTTTTCGCCCGTTTTCGGATCGTAGTAATAGAGCCCGTCCCAGTAAGATCCGGCCCAGATCTTTCCCGCATCGTCTTCGATCAGGCAGGTGTAGGCCATATTCTGGGGAAAAGCATCGACGAGCAGGAACTTATCCTGCACCGGATCGTAGGTTTGAATGCCTCTGGTGGTGACCACGTACATCTCCCCCGACCGGGTCTGATAAAGGTGATATACAAAATTACTCAGCAGCTCACTTTCATCATCTACATTGTAATGCCCCACTACGCGACCGGTAGGGATATCCAGGATGTCGAGGCCATGCTCGAACATGCCGACCCATAATTTATCTCCCACCGGCAGCACCGCATGAATGTTGAAATGAGACAGGGTGCCGCCGCGGTCAACTGAGGTGTAGTGCGTAAATACCTCCCTATCGGGATCATATTTGTTGAGCCCACCGTCTTCGGTCCCGATCCAGATGCTGCCGTATTGATCGGAATGGATCTCCCGCACGGCATTACCACTGATGGAGTTTTCCGACACATTGGGAAAGAATTTCCGGAAGGGGGTATAGGGTTTGGGATAGTAATTGACCCCGCCGAAATAAGATCCCGCCCACACTCCGCCTTCCTGATCCAGGGCTAGGGTATAAATGGCGTTGTCGGACAGGGCGTAGGGATCATTGTAGTTCTTCCGGGGATTGGTGTAGGATTGATCCTGCAAATTATAGATATGGAGCCCGGATTCCGAGGCAATCCAGAGCTCGTCGCCCCGCCGCGTGATATCCCGTACGTAGACGGGGTCCTGCGTCGGCAGAAAATCCCAGGTGCGGGCGTTTTCCAGGTCGTAGGCAATTACTCCGTGGTTGCGGGTGCCGAGAAGGATGGTGGTTGGGTCGAGGGAAAAGGATCGATTGATGCGGAAGGGACGCTCGGCGCTACTCTTTACCTCAAGGTCCAATTCCTGAAAAGAATCATCGGCTTTTTGGTAGAGGTACAGGGCATCGGAGGAGGTGATGAGTAAGCGGCCATCCTGGAGCAGGGTGATATCCACATACTCCATATTATTCGGTGTAGGAAATTTGTGGATCGCTCCGGATTCGGTGTGGTAGCGGTGAAGTTGATTGGCCGCGATGAACCAGAGATTTCCCTCACCGTCATTTTCAATGTCCGCGAGGGCCAGGCCTTCCGTGGGTCGCAGCAGCTCAAAGTTTTCGAGTTCTTCGTCGTATTTGAACAGACCGTTGTCGGTGCCCACCCACATAGGCCCGTACTCGTGCAGACACTGGACGTAACTGCCGAGTAAACTCCGGGGATCGCTGGGATCCTTTTGGAACAATTTAAAGGTGTACCCATCGAAGCGATTGAGGCCGTTTTTTGTGCCAAACCACATAAAGCCCTTGGAATCCTGCAAGGAGCTCATAACGGTATTGTGGGAGAGCCCGTCCTCTACTTTAAAATGCCTGAAGTAATACTTTTGCCCCCATGAAAGAACCGGCCAGAAAATTAATGCCGCCCAGATGTAGATAGTGACCTTTTTCAACCCCATCAAGTTTGAATGAATTTTACGCAATTGCAGGAATACAATTCATCTCATCGTCCTGCAACCTGTTTCACGAATGCACATTACTTATTTGAAAGAGCAAAGTTGAATAAATTGTACGTGATACTGAAACAAATTGTATATGCATATTAAAGTAAAAAGTGGCACATTGTCGAAGTTATAAAATTTTGTTTTGATGAGCAGACTTTTGGTTCTGTTTAAATGTATAAGCGGGACCGGACGCTTCGCCATTGCCCCCCGGCGGAAACCATGAAAACCGGTCATCGGAGCGGACGGACAGGAATGGGAATGACCGATCCGGTCCTTCCCGCTGATCAAAACGTCTCAAAATTCTACAATATGTCTCAAAAGCGTCCCTATGGGGTGTTTTAGCGAGAATTTGAACGATTCTGGTGTTAGAATGAGACAAAATAAAAAACGGCCTACCTGTCAAAAATCTTTTATTTGTATGGAATTACACGATAATCCCACCTAATCATTTTGAAACCATAGCCAGGGTCCTTTCGGACCGATTTTAATTCTAACCAACTGTTCCAACTAAATATGCCGGACCGGGGTAGCGAGATGCTCCCGGTCGGAATGGACCTCGTATCGCTATATTCATAAATGTAAAACAATGAAACAACAGCCAATGCAACTTAGGCAGATAGTGCTATCTGTCATCTTGCTGTGCACCTGTCTCTTTCAGGGGTTAGCGCAAGATCAAATTACCATTACAGGAACGGTAACTTCAACAGACGGCAGTGAAACCTTACCGGGGGTATCGGTTATCATCAAGAATACCACCGAGGGGACCGCTACCGATTTTGATGGGACCTATTCCGTGCAAGCACCGGCCGACGCCACCTTAGTCTTTAGCTTTATCGGTTATCAGAGTATGGAAGTGCCGGTCAACGGACGAACGGTACTTGACGTCGAGCTGGTGTACGATGTCTCGACGCTCGAAGAAGTAGTGGTGACCGGTTATACCACCCAGGAGGCCCGGTCGATCACCGGTGCCATTTCTTCGGTGAACAGTGATGACCTGGAAAATGTGCACGCCGGGGCCTCGGTCAGTTCCGGGCTCGCGGGTAAATTGCCGGGGGTCACCTTTAAAATGCCGGACGGACGACCGGGGGCTACGGCCAACGTTCAGATCCGGAACCTGGGGAACCCACTCTTCATCATTGACGGTATTCAGCAGGATGCCGGCCAGTTCAACAACCTCGCTCCGGGAGATATCGAAAGTATCTCCGTACTGAAGGATGCTTCCGCCGCCATCTACGGGGTACGGGCGGCAAACGGTGTAGTGGTGGTCACTACCAAACGGGGCCGGAAGAACACCAAGAACGTGGTGAACGTGAACGCTTACTACGGTGGGCAGAACTGGTCGCGCTTCCCGGAAGTGGTCAACGACTCCTACGAGTACATGAGCCGGAAGGCCGAAGCCGAACTGAACGAGTTCGGAGAAACTCAGATCACCCAGGAAGAACTGGAGAAGTACCGCTTGGGAACCGAGACGGGGTATCGTTCTTTCAACTGGAAAAATTTCATCATCAAGAACAACGCGCCGTTGTACAGCGTCAACCTGAGTACAACGGGTGGATCGGAGAACACCAATTACTACATTTCGGCTACACACCTGAAGCAGGAAGCCGTATTGGGCCCCGAATTCAACTTCGAACGGACCAACATCCAGAGTAACCTGGATGCCGACATTACCCGTCGGTTGAAAGTGGGTGTGCAGATCAACGGCCGCATCGAGACCACCGATAATCCGGGGATTCCCGGGGCGGATGATTATTGGCTGCCGCGTTTCGCCATTCTGCGGAACCGTCCCTTCGAACGGCCCTACGCCAACGACAATCCCGAGTACCTGAACGATATCGGTCACAACGAAACCAACTGGGCGCTGCACAACAAGAAGATCGGCGGTTATTCCACCAATACCTGGCGGGTGCTGCAATCCAACTTTAGTGGAGAATACGAGTTCGGCGGGATCGCCGAAGGGCTCTCCATCCGCGGGATGTACTCCTACTATCTGGCCGACCAGGTCCTGAACGGTCACGAATACACCTACGAAGCCTACACCTACGATGAAGATACGGATACCTACAATGTGACCGGCGGTAGTACCAACCCCTGGCGGGAACGCAGAAACCGCAAGATCCAGAAAAATGTCTACCAGGGACAAATGCAGTACAAAAAAGCCTTCGGTGAAGGTCACCGCGTGGAGGGCCTCTTCCTCGTAGAACGGCAGGAGGAGCGCGATCAGAACCAATGGATGCGCTCCGTACCGGAAACCAATGTGCTGCCGCTGATCTACTACGCCAATGTGGTCGACTTCAACGATCTGGATAACCAAATTGCCCGTATCGGTTACATCGGTAAGTTCAATTACAATTATCGCTACAAATACTTCCTGGAACTCTCCGGCCGGCAGGATGCTTCCTGGAAATTTGCTCCCGATAAACGCAAAGGTTTCTTCCCCTCTTTCTCCGTGGGTTGGAGACTGAACGAGGAAGAGTGGTTCCGGAATATAGGTGGCGCCAATCCGCTGTTTGCCGAATTCAAACTTAGAGCTTCCTACGGTATTCTCGGGGATGACAATATCGGCATCGGCGCCTACGATTATCTGCCCGGTTACAACTACAACGTAGGTACCGCCATTCTGGACGGACAGCCCGTGGTGGCGGCCCGTGATAAAGGTCAGATCGTGGATAATATTACCTGGTTTAAAAGTAAGATCACCGATATCGGTGCCGATTTCGTACTGTTCGACGGTAAACTTTCCGGTTCGGCCGACTGGTTTTACCGGGAGCGTACCGGCCTCCGCGGATTCAAATACGACATCCTGATCCCGAGCGAACTCGGATACAGCCTGCCCGATGAGAACGTGAACAGCGATGCCCAGTCCGGATTTGAAGGCTCTCTGAGCTATACCGGCAACATCGGTGCTCTGAACCTGACGATCTCCGGTAACGGATCCTACTCCCGGGGTAAGTTCATCGAATCGTACAAACCGAGATTTGAGAACTCCTGGCACGAATACCGGGCTTCCAGTGAGGGCCGGTACAACGACATCCGCTGGGGATACAATGTACTCGGGCAGTTCACTTCCCAGGAACAGATCAACAATTACACGGTGGATATCGACGGACAGGGTAACCGGACCCTGCTTCCGGGCGACCTGATCTACGAAGATCTTAACGGCGACGGGCGGATCAACGGCTTCGACGAAATGCCGATCGGTTACGCTTTCGGGCGCCAGCCTTCGGTCAACTACGGGCTGAGTATCCGCATGGGTTACCGCGGCTTTGATTTTACCGCTGAATTTTCCGGCGGCTCGGGTTACTCCTGGGCCCAGGAATGGGAAACCCGCTGGGCATTCCAGAACCAGGGCGCGCTGAACACCATTTTCCTGGACAGCTGGCGCCGGGAAGATCCCCGCAATCCCAACAGTAGCTGGTTACCGGGTAAATATCCGGCCCTGCGTTACAACAGTGCTTATCACAGCAATTACCGTTTTGGTCAGGCTTCAACTTTCTGGATGCACAATGTCACCTACTTGCGGGCGCGGACCATCGAGTTGGGGTATTCGTTGCCGGAAAATCTGTTGCGTAAGCTGGGATTACAGAAAGCGCGCTTCTACATCAACGGTTACAACCTATTCTCCATTGATAACCTCGCCAAGTTCGGCATCGATCCGGAAGTGAACGATACGAATGGCCTGCAGTATCCGCAGAATAAGTTCGTGAATGTGGGGATCAACCTATCCATATAAGCTTTAGTGAGTGAGTCATGTATACCAACTTCGATGAGGCGTTGCCGGACCGGTTCCGGGTGGTCTCATCGGAAGTTGCTTTACCAGGGGACTCACCCGCTTCAGGTTCTATAAAATACAGTCAAAATGAAAAAGCATTTATTTTCCATATCCTTTATCCTTTTATTCATCACATCGTGTACCAAGGATGATGCCTTGTTCCTGGACCGGCCGCCCAGTTCGATACTGACCCAGGAGCAGGTCTTTTCCGATCCGAGTGTGGCCCTGTCGGTACTGGCCGACCTCTACAACCGCTACGAAGATTTCGCGAGGCTGGACGACTGGGCAACCGTAGCCCGCTTCAATATCGCATTCTGGTCCGAAGCCGGTCGCTATCCGGAATTTCAGAACGGCGGCTGGGGTTTCGGTGCCTGGGGCATCTGGGACTACGGTTATATCCGGGAGATCAACCTCTTCCTGGAACGTTGCGAAGCGGCAACCGAACTGACGGACGCGGTGAAATCCCGCTTTTTGGCCGAAGCCCGTTTTCTGAGAGCGTCTTACTATTTTGAACTGGTGAAGCGCATGGGCGGTGTTCCGCTGATCCTGGAAGCCCAGGAATACGATTTCAGCGGAGACGCGTCTTACCTGCAACAGCCGCGGGAAACCGAAGCGGCTATTTATGATTTCGTGATCAGTGAGGCCGAGGCCATCAAGGATTTGCTGCCGGCCGATGCCGGATCCAAATCCAGAGCGACCAAAGGGGCGGCGCTGGCCATGGAATCCCGGGCGGCGCTCTACGCAGCTTCTATCGCCAAATACGGCCAGAACACGCCGCAGGTCTCCCTGCCGGGTAACGAAGTGGGGATCCCTGCTTCCAGAGCCGACGAATACTACACGACCGCTTTGAATGCGGCCCAATCCATCATCAACGGTGATGCCGGCGCTTACGGCCTGTACAACAAGAAGCCGGATCTTTCCGAGAACTTCGAGGCGCTGTTCTACGATAAGGCCAACAATCCGGAGGCCATTTTTGTGGAAGACTACCAGGTAGGTGGTGGAAAGGTACACTACTTCACCGGCTGGAACCAGCCCCGTTTCGGCGCGGAAGAGGAAGAAGGCGGCCGGATCAATCCGAGTCTGCAATTCGTCCAGTCTTTCGAACTGCTGGACGGTACCTACGCGCCGCTGCCCAATCAGGAAGGCGGTAGTCCGATCTACTACGACAACATCGACGATATTTTCGAGGGCAGAGATGCCCGCCTGGCGGCAACAGTTATTTTGCCGGGTTCCAGCTTCAAATCAAAACCCGTGGACATCTGGGCGGGCGTCGTTCTCGAAGACGGCTCCATTGTAACCGGTGATTCCCGGGGGCAGGAGAAAACATTACCGGGAGCCTCCCAGCAGGTGCAGGTAGTAGGTTTTGACGGCCCGATCGACGGCTTGGAATTTACGGCCCAGAGCGGATTTTACATTCGTAAATACCAGGACCCCACCGTGGGATCCGGTCGCCGGGGTACCCAGAGTGACGTGTGGTTCATCCGCTACCGCTACGCCGAAGTATTGCTGAACGCGGCGGAAGCTGCCTTCGAACTCGGACAGGCCGATCTGGCGGCGGACTACCTGAATCAGGTGCGGGCGAGAGCCGGCATCACTACGGCCCTGACCGGAGCGGATGTGGATTTCGACCGGATCTACCATGAGCGTTACGTAGAACTGGCCTTCGAAGGGCTGCATTTCTTCGATCTGAAGCGCTGGAGACTGGCCCATATCATTCTGGACGGCAATCCGATCAGCGAATCTGAGGTCACCCAGGATATCGGTGTGGCCACTAAACGGGAGACCCAGCCCTACAGCATCTGGCCCTACAAGTACCACAACCCGGGAGATCCCAACGACGGTAAGTGGTTGTACAAGATCCTGCGACTCTCCCGGGTTACCGGAGCGGATCGCTTCCAACTGGGGAATTATTACTCGGAGATCAGCCAGAATGTGCTCAACAACAATCCCCGTCTGGTGAGAAACCCGAATCAGTAATCAAATCATAAACAGAAAAGGCTATGAAAGCTCAGATATATATATTGCTCTTCGGCGCTTTGCTCCTGGCCAGCGCCTGTGAACTCGATAATTTTCAGGAACCGGATGCCTTCTTTACGGGCCATATCGTTTACCAGGGCGAACCCATTCCGGTGGCCCGCAACCAGGTGTGGTTCGAACTCTGGCAGCCGGGTTTCGGCCTGTCCGCACCGATCGATGTAGCGATCGCTCAGGACGGAAGCTACAGCAGCCGTTTGTTTTCCGGACAGTACCAACTGGCCTTTCTGCCGGGTGAGGGGCCGTTCCGGGCACCGACAGACACCATTTTCCTGGACCTGAACGGAGATGAGATCATGGAACTGGAAGTGACGCCTTATTACATGATCCGGACGCCGCAGTTCTCCCATTCGGGAGGCACGGTCAGTGCCAGTTGTTCACTGGATCAGATCATTACCGGTGATGAAGCCCGAGAGGTAGAGCGGGTCACCCTGATCATCAACCGGACGCAGTTTGTGGATGCCAACAGCGGAGGCGAAGGCAGCCTGGCTCAGTCCAATGCCGCCGATATTTCCGACCTGAGCCGCATTTCACTGTCAGTCGATATCCCCGAGGATGCTAAAAAACCGGATCAGGGCTATTACTTTGCCCGGATCGGCGTAAAGATCGCCGGGGTGGAAGACATGATCTACACGCAGGTGGAAAAGGTAAGCTTGTAATTACAGAAGTCTTTGGACTACTGGTTCCGGCGGAGTATCCGCCGGGGCAGAATAGTTTATGGATTACTCCGGTGACCGGTCTGCTTCCCAGCGTGGGAGTGGGCGTCCCGGAGTGTAGGACCGGGGCATTCAGTTGCTAAATTATTCCATTTTAAAATGGCAATTTCAATAGCAATGTCAATTTAAATAACTCAAGAAGCTGGATTTTCCCTTGCTATTTAATTGCGGTTGGAAAAGACCTTTGGCAATTTTTTAGAACTGAATAGCCCTGCCGAAAACAGGGGGCTCCTGTAATTCACCCGTGTCCAGCCGGTCTTAGCGGCCGGTTGGCCGGGGAACCCCATCTGCAGGATTCCGACTGCTGCCGGCAGCGGAAGTTTTTATTGAAGTACATTAATAAAAAAAGAAACTTGTGAAAAATACATTATTCCTCTCCATGATCTTCGTGTTGTTTGCTGTACAGTGGTCTGTGGCCCAGGAAGATCTGTTGCAAAAGAATAAGTGGTCTATTGAGAAAGCACACGCCTGGTATGCGGAACACGACTGGATGACCGGTGCCAATTTTAATCCAAGCACGGCTATCAACCAACTGGAAATGTGGCAGGAAGCCACTTTTGATCCGACTACGATCGATCGCGAACTGGGCTACGCCGAAGGCATCGGTTTCAATACCATGCGGGTGTACCTGCACAGTCTCGCCTACAAAGCGGATCCGGAAGGATTCAAAAAACGCATGGATACTTATCTGGAAATTGCCGACAAGCACGGGATCAAAACCATGTTCGTCTTTTTCGACGATGTATGGGGAAAAACGCCGAAAATAGGCAAACAGCCGGAACCGGTAACCGGCACCCACAATTCCGGTTGGGTGCAGGATCCCGGTGATCCGGCATCAAAACAAAACGAAAACTTTCCCGCGCTGGAGACCTACGTCAAGGACGTGCTGAACACTTTCAAAGATGACGAGCGCGTCCTGATGTGGGATCTCTACAACGAACCGGGCAACACCGGCAAACTCACCAGCTCCATGCCTTTGCTGAAAAGCATCTTTATCTGGGCCAGAGAGGTCAATCCGAGTCAGCCGATCTCGGCCGGTATCTGGGCCTGGGATTTCCAGGAACTGAATGCATTTCAGGCACTGAATTCCGACATCATCACCTACCACAACTACAGTGATGAAAAACACCATCAGCACATCATCAACCTGCTGAGAACGCACGGCCGGCCCATGATCTGTACCGAATACATGGCCCGTACCAACAACAGCCGCTTCTCCAACATCCTGCCCCTGCTCAAACGGGAGAATATCGGGGCCATCAACTGGGGACTGGTTGCGGGAAGATCCAATACCAAATACGCCTGGAATACGCCCATTGAGGATGGCGGAGAACCGATCGAATGGTTTCACGAGGTCTTCCGGAAAGACGGTACGCCTTACCGTCAGGATGAAGCGGATCTGATCAAAAAATTGAACGAGCAGGAATAAGAGACTGTTTGAAAACTTCTGCTGCCGGAGAAAAACCCGGATTTTGGCGTCAATTGAAAGCTATTTTTCACTGCATAGCCCAGCTACGGAGTTAAAAATAGGTGCAAAGTGGTGGCAAAAGCCGCGTTTTGTAACCCAGTGAGAGGTTTTCAAATAGTCTCTAAGTAATTACCGATTGGGAAATCACGGAAGGGCCGGCGGAAGGTGGTGAAAACCGGCCGGCCCGCATTACTGGACAATGCTTTCCATCTATAGCACCGGGACATCGGAGTAGGTAAGATCAACCGTACTGCGGGTCCCGGATCTATATACATCAAGGTGGAAATGGACCCGGAAGTGATGCAAGGCCAGGAGAGTAAAGAAATGATGAACCTGCAATAATTTTCGCTTCATAAATCCATACCTCGCCCGGGGGAATTCGTTGGATCTCCCCCGGGTATTTTTTCCGAACGGAGGAACATCGGCGATGCCGGTTACCTAACCGATGTCCCAAACTGAATCAACTCCTAAAACCGGATGTACTGCCCGGCTGAAACCGACTGCGAATTAGCAGGTTTTTGGTATTTTAATGGGCTCAGAAAAACCTCCCCGTATGAACAAGTATCTCTTTTTGCTCCTTTTGCTGTCCGGCACTGTAAACCTGCCGGGCCAGGAAATCTCCGATCGCTTGCACACCGATGATTACGATCCGGACTGCGGCCTGTCTTACCGGATCGAAGGGGAACAGCTGCGGCTACAGTGGAGTAAAGGCGACGGTGAGGATATGTACCTGCGCATCCGGCTGGACGAGCGCCGGGCACTCATTCAGTCGCTGGGACTAGTCCAGCAGGAAACGGAAAAGGAATTGTTCAATGAACTGCATCCGGTGTACACTTTCTGGCACGGTGAACGCAATCTAAAAGGAAAGGATGACTGGACCATCTTTTTCGACCGACCGGATCGCAAGCCCTTCACTATCGAGAAAAGTATCCTCCGTCCGGATTCTCTGATCCTGAGTAGCACCGGAAAACGATGCACCCTGTCGGTAACCGGCCTGCAATCGGCTTCTTTCCGTGGAGCTATCAATTTTATTTTCTACCCGGGCAGTGCCCTGGTCCGGCTGGAAGCAGCCGTGCAGACGGATGTGCCCGATATGGCCTACCTCTACAGCTTTGGTCTGATGAATTATTCCAACAGCCTGCAATCCGTCCACTGGGAGTCACCGCTGGAGGGCTGGCAGAGCATGGAACGATCTGCCGCCCGGGGCGAGGTTCGCGAAACGGCTTTCCGCACGGTGCTGGGGGCCTCCGAAGCGGGCGCTCTGGCCTTATTTCCGCCGCCCCATCAGTTTCTGTATCCGCTGGACTTCGTGGAGAACTATGGGTACAACTGGTCGGGTACGGACTATCTGGACCTGTTCGAAGGCTTCGGGATCGGCCTCAGGCAGCCACCCTATGGAGATAGTAGGTGGGTACCCTGGATCAACGCGCCTCCCGGCAGTGTGCAGCGGATGGGCTGTTTCCTGCTGGCGGATGATGCCCCGGCGGAGGAAGTGCTGGAGCGGGTGAAGGAATACACCCACCACGATCGCTTCCCCGACCTGCCCGGTTACCGGAAACTGACGAGTCATTATCACGTCGAACATGCTCTGAATTATCTGGAAGAACAGGAGAAGCAGGGAACGGACGGCATCCCCGCCGGCCTGGAAGACCCCGATTTTGTCCAGGTTTTCAAAGATATGGGCGTAGATATGGTGCATCTGGCGGAGTTCCACGTCGGGCGAACGCCGAGGCTGCCGACGGACGAAAGGTTGAAACAACTGCGCATCATGCACCAGGAGTGTGAGCGGTTGTCTTCCGACGATTTCCTGTTAATCCCCGGAGAGGAACCCAATGTACACCTGGGCGGGCACTGGATCAGTCTTTTTCCCAAACCCGTAGACTGGGTACTCAACCGGCCGGAAGACCAGCTATTTCAACGGGAAACCGAAACGGGAACGGTCTATCACGTCGGCAGTAAGGAAGATGTCTTGCGCCTTTTTGAGCAGGAAGATGGCCTGATGTGGACCGCGCATCCCCGGATCAAGGGCTCCAAAACCTTTCCGGATGATTACCGGGAGGAGGCCTTTTATCGCTCACCTCATTTCTTCGGCGGGGCCTGGAAAGCGATGCCCGCTGACCTGTCCAAACCCTTCCTGGGAGAACGGGTACTGGACCTGCAGGACGATATGGCAAACTGGGGGGAACGAAAGCACATCATCGGCGAGGTGGATATCTTTAAGATCTTTAAAGGCTACGAGCTGTACGGCGCCATGAACGTCAATTATCTCAAGATGGACCGCATCCCACGCTTCACCGACGGCTGGCATCCGGTACTGGATGCCCTGCGTTCCGGTAACTATTTCACCACGACCGGGGAGGTCATCATTGAGTCATTTACGGTTGACGGCGTGCCTCCCGGTGGGGAGTTAACACCGGATAGTTCGGAGGCAGTCATCGAAATGGACCTCAACTGGACGTTCCCGCTGAACTACATCCGGATCATTACGGGAGACGGTACGACCACCTCCAGCCGCATCATCAACCTGGACGAAACCGGGACTTTTGATCGCGATCATTTTTCCCTGCAAGCTGATATTCGGGGACAATCATGGCTCCGGCTGGAGGTCTGGGACGTGGCCGCCAACGGAGCCTTTACCCAGATGGTCTATCTGACGAAAGAATGATCCGTCCTTTCTGCTGGATGTCCCGAAATGCCTCATCTACAGCCTGTTCTCCGGGCGAGAGACCCCATTTTGGCACAAATTGACGAACAATTGAACAGTATGGGGAAGGTCGATCTTTTGCCGAAAGTTAAATTTGTTCGTGTTCATTTGCGGGGCGATCGCGGCCCCGAAACAGCTTTAAACGAGTAAATTTTAGATTGGCAAGATGATGAAGATAAGAAGCAATGCATTCCTATTTACCCTGGTCGTATGCTGCTACCTTCGGACGCTCCCGCTGTCCGGCCAGCACAACGGCACCCTCTTCCAACTGTTGCCGGCGGCCGAAACCGGTATCGATTTTAACAACCAGCTTTTCGAAAGTGATACCCTGAATATCCTGAACCAGGCCAACCTCTACAATGGCGGTGGGGTAGGGGTGGGCGACTTCAACCGGGACGGCCTCATGGACCTCTATTTTGCCGCCAACATGGTCTCCAATAAATTATACCTCAACCAGGGAGAGCTGAAATTCCAGGATATCACGGACCGGGCCGGGGTGGACGGACAGGGGCGCTGGTGTACGGGCGTGGCCGTGGTGGATATCAATACGGACGGCTGGCCGGACCTGTACGTTTCGGCTTCTTTCCGGAGTGACGCGGAACGGCGGACCAATCTGCTCTACCTCAATCAGGGGCTGGATGCCCATGGCGTACCGATCTTTAAACAATCAGCCTCCGAATATGGATTGGACGATACCGGATTCAGCACCCAGGCTTACTTTTTTGACTATGATCTGGACGGAGATCTCGATCTCTACCAGGTGACCAATGAGATCTACGATCCGAGAACGCCCATTCGCTATCGCTCCAAGCTGACCGACGGCAGTGCGAAGAACACGGACCGCTTGTATCGCAACAACGGCAACGGGAGCTTTACGGACGTCTCCCGGGAAGCGGGCATCAATATCGAAGGTTGGGGCCACGCTGCTTCCATTACCGACATCAATATGGACGGCTGGCCGGATATCTACGTAGCCAATGATTTCATTTCCAATGATCTGTGCTACATCAATAACCAGGACGGTACCTTCACGGACCAGTTAGGTGTATACTTCAAACACACGGCCTGGAACGCCATGGGGACTGACATTGTGGACATCAATAATGACGGCTATTCCGACCTGATCTCTCTGGAAATGCTGCCGGAAAATAACCTGCGGAAGAAAAGAATGCTGAGCGGCAATGAATATTACAACTACATCAATAATGAGCAGTATGGGTACAACCACCAGTATGTGCGCAATATGCTGCAGTTGAATTCCGGCCCGACTCCGGATGGGCAGCCGGTATTTGAGGATGTCGGTTTCATGTCAGGCATCTACCAGACTGATTGGAGCTGGTGTTCGCTGGTGGCGGATTTCGACCACGACGGTTTTCGGGACCTCATTATTACCAACGGTTTGCCGCGGGATGTGACCGATCTGGATTACATCGCCTACGGTAACGGCCAGAGCGGCGCTTCCGAAAGTTATACCCTGGCCATGACCGATTCGCTGCCGGTGGTCAAACTGGCGAACTACGCTTACCGGAACACTAACGGGGTCCTGTTCGAAAATACGGCCCGGGCCTGGGGGCTGGACGACGAGTCGTTCTCCAACGGCGGAGTCTATGTGGATCTGGATAATGACGGCGATCTGGAAGTGGTCATCAACAACATCAACGGTCCGGCTTTTTTGTACGAAAATACCCTGCAGGACAACGACCGCTACCTTTCGGTCCGCTTCGAAGGGCCCGCTGCCAATCCGGACGGACTGGGAGCGACCCTGCAGATCTATTACGATCAGGGCCAACAGCAATTTTACGAGCATTATCCCATTCGGGGTTATTTATCGACCAACGATCCCCGGGCACACTTCGCACCGCCTGTGAAAAGGATCGATTCCCTGCTGGTTCGCTGGCCGGACGGCAGTAGTCAGCAACTCGAACGCATCAAAACGGGACAAACCATCACTCTGAACCACCAGGCTGCCGGACGCCGGATAGAAAAAGCACCGGCCGACCGCTTCGATGCTACACTGCTCCGGAATACCACGGCGGAACACGGCGTCCGGTACCAGCCCGTAGAAACCGATTTTGCCGATTACAACATCCAACGCACCCTGCCCCACAAACTGAGCCAGTACGGTCCCGGTATTGCGGTGGGCGATATTGATCAGGATGGCCTGGACGATTTTTACGTCGGGGGTTCTTCCGATCATCCCGGCGTCTTTTTTATGCAGGATGCCAATGCCCGTTTTACCGCTGACAATTCGCGCTTTTTGCAGGAAGAAGATATTCTGTACGAAGATATGGGCGTATTGCTATTCGATGCAGACAACGATGCGGACCTTGATCTCTATCTGGTGAGCGGTAGTTACGAGATTCCCGCGGAGCACCCCATCAGCAACGACCGATTTTTCCTGAACGACGGTAAAGGCCATTTCGCCCGGGCCGAAGGAGCCCTGCCTGCCGATCTCACCAACGGTTCCTGCGTGAAGGCGGCGGATTTTGATGGTGACGGTGACCTGGACCTCTTCGTCGGCGGACGGGTAGTTTCGGCCGCTTATCCGATGGCGCCCAGGAGTTTCCTGCTGGAAAACAACAACGGAAAATTCACGGACGTCACGGAACGGTACTTCCCGGAACTCCGGCATATCGGCATGGTTACCGACGCGCTGTGGAGTGACTTCAATGCGGACGGAAAGCCGGATCTGGTGCTGACCGGCGAGTGGATGCCGGTTGTATTTCTGCAAAATACAGGTATGGCTTTCCGGCGGATCGAGACGGGCCTCGATCAGCGCACAGGCTGGTGGAACAGCCTGACCGCCGGTGACTTTGACGGCGACGGCGATATCGATTATGTGGCCGGAAATCAGGGGCTGAACACCAATTATACGGCAAGTCCGGAAGAACCCATGACGATCCTGGCCAAGGATATGGATGGAAACGGACTAATCGATCCCATGGTCTTTTGCTACATCAAAGGGGCGGACGGTGTGCGACGTGCTTACCCGATGGCTTCCCGCGATGACCTCGTGAGTCAGGTAGTGAGTATGCGCAAGAAATTCCCCACCTACACGGCCTACGGCCTGGCGTGTATGGACGATATCTGGTCTGCGGCCGACCGGGGAGATGCCATCCAACTGGATGCTACGGAAATGAGGACTTCTTACATCGAGAACCGGGGAGATGGCCGTTTCGTGATGAGCCCGCTCCCATTGGCTGCCCAGGAAGCGCCCGTTTACGGAATGATCAGTCGCGATGTCAATGGCGACGGTCATCTGGATCTTTTACTCGTCGGCAACGATTACGGAATGGATCCCTACAGCGGCCGACACGACGCCTTTTCCGGCCTCTGCCTGCTGGGGGATGGACAGGGACACTTTACCGAAGTGCCGCTGCAGGAAAGTGGATTTTTCGTCCGGGGCGATGCCAAAGGGCTGGCGAGTCTGCAAACTGCCAAAAAGGAAATGGCCGTCATTGCTACCCAGAATCAGGACGATCTGCTGGTGTTCAATGAGAACAGTTCCACCCGCAGGGAGATCACCCAATGGATCGATCTGCAGGCCAACGATTTTTCGGCCGACATCCTTTACCGGGATGGGAGCCGGCGGCGGGTAGAATTTTATTACGGCGCTACCTATTTGTCCCAGTCATCCCGAAAATTCCCGATCAATAACCAGATAAAAAGTATGACCATTACCGATTTCAGCGGTAATAAAAGGAAAGTATTATGATGCGATTACTGTGGGGTAGTCTGATCCTGGCATTTGTGCTGCAATCGGACGACTGGAAAAGCAAAACCGAACAGCCCGATTATATCCACCGGGCCATCAAGCAAGTGACGGATGTAATGGTTTACGACATCTACTCACCGCCGGTCACGAGCCGGACTTACGCCTATATTTCCGTGGCAGCCTACGAGACGCTGATCCAGGGGGACCCTACCTACCGAAGTATGGCCGGTCAGTTACTGGATCTGGAAGCGGTACCGGAGCCGGAAGCGGGCCGGGAAATCAGCCTGACCCTGGCCGCCGTGCACGCGGTGCTTACCTCGGGTAAAGCTTTTGTCATTTCGGAAGAAAAGATCAACGACTTTGAAAGTGCTTTGCTCACAGAATTCAGGGGACACGGTATGCCGGAGGAGGTGTTGGAAAATTCCCTGGTTTACGGTCAGCGGGTAGCGGCCCACATCCTGGCCTGGGCGGGCGGCGACAATTACCACAAGATCCGCTCGATGCCCGAATACCGGGTCCAATACGATGAAGGTTCCTGGAAACCGACCCCGCCGGCCTATCTGAAAGCGATCGAACCGCACTGGAATCAGTTGCGTCCGTTTCTGCTGGATGCTGCCGACCAGTTCAAACCGGAACCGCCACCATCATTCTCCGTGGATACCACCAGCCGGTTTTATAAAGATGTCACGGATGTTTACCAGCAGGTACGATCCAATACGGCGGAAGAGAATGAGATCGCCAATTTCTGGGATTGCAACCCCTTTAAAATGAACGTGCGCGGCCATGTGATGTACGCTACCAAAAAGATCTCGCCGAACGGCCACTGGATGAACATCACGGCCCTGGCCTGCAAGAAGGCCGGAGCGTCGACGGTGGAATCGGCGGAAGCCTACGCCAGCGTGGCGGTCACCCTGGCCGATTGCTTCATCAGTTGCTGGGATGAAAAATACCGCAGTTCGGTCATTCGCCCGGAGACCTACATCAATCAGTACATTGACCCCAACTGGACGCCGGTACTGCAAACGCCTCCCTTTCCCGAGTATACCAGCGGGCACAGTGTGGTCTCTTCCGGCGCGGCGATCATGCTGACCCGCATGTTCGGTGACGATTTTGCTTTTGCCGATTCGACGGAAATGGAGTTTGGCCTGCCCACCCGGCACTACAGTTCTTTTCGGGCTGCAGCCGACGAGGCGGCCATCAGCCGGTTTTACGGGGGCATTCACTATATGCCCGCCATCGTTAACGGGCAGGAGGAAGGCTTTGCAATCGGGCGTTATTTTGCGGAAAGGCTGCGTACGAAAGTGGAATAAGGTAGAGCAAAGTCGTTACTGCAAGCAATCATTTACTCTGTCTTATTGCTTGAAGCGGTAGAGATATGGCGCCTTATTGGCCGCCCCGGTGAATTTTTTACCGATCCGTTCCAGCACGTTCAGGTCGAGGATCTTTTTCTGGAAATTGGAGCGGACGAACGTGCGGTCAAAAATGGTTTCGTACAGCTTCTGTACGTCCTTGATCGTAAAGGTATCCGGGAGCAGGTTAAAGGCATTGAGCTTTTGGTCCAGATCGTGCCGGAGTGCTTCCAGGGCACATTCGGTGATCTCCCGGTGGTCCAGGATCATCGGTGGAAGCTCGGTGATATCGTACCACCGGATCGATTCGTCGATCTCGCTTTTTCCCAGTTTTACTTTGGTCATGTCCGCCAGCGCGTAAAATCCGATGGAAACAAATCGCCGCGCGAACCAGCGGTAGATGGCGTGATCGTCCTGATCTTTGCGTTCCAGGTCCGGATTGAGGGCAATGAGCTGGTCCAGGAATTCCTGATTTTTGCGGGCGGCCTTCCCGAAAACGTGGAATTGCTGCAAATAAATATCGGCAATGCCGGTCCGGTATTGTAAGACGCGGTGCGCCGCCTGATCGATATCTTCCTCCTGATAAATAAAACCGCTGGGCAGACCGTAAAAATCCCCCGCAAAGTTCAGTTTGCTGACCAATACCTTAAGCTGCCGGTCCTGGTAGCCGAAGATGACACAATCAACGGAGAGTTGCTGGATGTAATTCTGTTCGGGTAAGCGCTCGTACATATGGATCAGCGGTGGTATTGCGATAAATAAATAAGGAATGGGGCCGGATGCGCAGCCCCCTTGGTAGCCTCCCGGCGAAGTTCGCAATTTTTTGGCAGGCCTTCAGGACCAAAACGGGATTTTGCTGCGCAATGCCGCTGGGATCGCAATCCACGGTCGGTCCTTAAAAGGGTTCCCCACATTACTTTTCCTCCGGGATCAGAATAAATGTCCACTTCATTTCCTACCTTTTGCCTCACAATTGTTCGCGTATGAATGAATCAAATCCGGAGGTAAAAAAGAAGCTGGGACTGTGGATGAGTATGGCGCTGGTGGTCGGCAACATGATCGGATCGGGCGTGTTTTTTCTACCGGCTTCGCTCGGGGCCTACGGCGGCATCAGCATTCTGGGGTGGATATTTTCGGCTGTGGGGGCTTTTTTCCTGGCCCTGGTTTTCAGCCGCCTCAGTCGATTGGTGCCCGATCTCAGCGGCGGGCCGTACGTATACGCGCGGGTGGGATTCGGAGAATTTGCGGGATTCCTGGTAGCCTGGGGTTACTGGATATCCATCTGGTGTACCAATGCCGGAATTGCTGTGGCCCTGGTCAGTTATCTGAGTGTGTTTTTTCCCATTCTGGCCGAAGATCCGCTGATCGCCGTGCTGGTCGGGCTGGCCGTCATCTGGCTGCTGACCTGGGTCAATACCCGGGGCGTACGCTCGGCGGGGCGGGTCCAACTGATCACCACCGTGCTGAAAATAACCCCGCTGATAGTCATCGCGCTGGGCGGACTTTTTTACCTGGATCCCGCGAATTTTGTTCCCTTTAATCTAAGTGACCGCTCCGATTTTTCCGCGGTAACGGCTACGGCCACCCTGACCCTCTTTGCCTTTCTCGGGCTCGAATGTGCAACGATCCCGGCCGCTGATGTGCAGGATCCGGAAACGACAATACCCCGGGCAACCATTTGGGGAACCCTGATCACCATTCTGGTCTACATCCTGGGCACCGTAGCCGTGATGGGCATCGTGCCGCCGCAGGAACTGCAGCAATCCAGTGCTCCCTTCGCCGATGCCGCCGCCCGGATCTGGGGCGAAGGTGCCCGGCAACTGATCGCCGCGGGCGTGGTTATTTCCACCTTTGGTGCCCTCAACGGCTGGATCCTGATCCAGGGGCAGATCCCGCTGGCCGCAGCAAAGGATCGCCTGTTCCCACCGATCTTTAAAAAGGAAAATAAAAGGGGCATGCCCGGGATCGGCATTGCCATTTCCAGCATTCTGGTGAGCCTGCTGATGGTAATGAACTTTACCCGGGGATTGGCGGCCGCTTTTAAATTTATGATCCTTCTTTCCACGCTCACGGTACTGGTGCCCTATCTCTTTTCGGCCGCTACCTTTGCCTTACTGTCCTTAAAGCGGGGTATCCGCAGCGGGAAAAAGTTCTGGGGCAGTATGGTAATTGCCCTAATCGCTTTTGCCTATTCGCTCTGGGCGGTGGCCGGATCGGGGCAGGAAACCGTTTACTGGGGATTCCTGTTGTTGATGGCCGGTATCCCGTTTTACGTGTGGCTGAAAAAGGATAAACCACCGGTGGAATAAAGCTATACATGATGCGAATTGGTTGGGATTGCCCAAACCAATTTTACGTCAGCATAGAACTCATTGCTAACCCAAATCTGTGAATTATGTCCAGCACCCGTCATTCCGAATCCGGCACCCTGCGATCGGTATTGATCAAACCCGTGGAAAACGCTTTCCTAAGTCCGGAGCGGATCGAATCCGAATGGGCCGCCCTGAATTATCTGTCTCCACCCGATCTGGAACGGGCCCAATGCGAATACGCCGCTTTCGAAGCTATACTGCGCGACACCGGAGCGGAGATCTACCAATTGCCGACCGATGAAGGGCTGACTATGGATTCCGTGTACTGCCGGGATGCCGCCATTGCTACCGACGCAGGAATGATCCTCTGCAATATGGGGAAGATTGCCCGCCGGCACGAACCCCGCGCCCTGGGCGATGCTTTTGAGCGATTGGGGATTCCGGTATTGGGAGCGATCCGCTCTCCGGGTACCCTTGAAGGCGGAGATGTCGCCTGGCTGGATGCCCAAACCCTGGCGGTTGGATATACCTATCGTACCAATCTGGAGGGGATTGCGCAACTGGAAGCCTTACTCCAGCCGCAGGGCGTACAGGTGTTGCGGGTGGATCTGCCCCACTATCGGGGGCCTGACGACGTTTTTCACCTGATGTCCATCTTCAGTCCGGTAGCCGAGGATCTGGCGGTAGTCTATTCACCGCTCATGCCGGTGGCCTTCCGGGAAGAACTGATCCGGCGGCAGGTGCGGCTGGTAGAGGTGCCCGAAGGAGAGTTTGACAGTATGGGCTGCAACGTCCTGGCGCTGGCCCCCCGTCTGTGCCTGATGGTAGAAGGCAACCCGCTCACCCAGGCCGAACTGGAAAAAGCGGGATGCCGGGTCATCACCTACCGGGGAGAAGAGATCAGTGTGAAAGGCGGCGGCGGACCGACCTGCCTGACCCGTCCAATTGACCGGGTTAGGGTATAGACCTAGCTTACAAAAAGGAATTTGCATAATAACGTAGGATACGATAAGTGGCCGCAAGCGGTCCTAATCAGGTCATAAAATTTAATGTATAAAATTTATACAATAACGCTGTTTTTATCCTAAGTTTGTAAGAGGACGGGGCCATAACGGCGGTTGTGGTATGGTTGCTCTAAGCAAGGAATCCGGGAGTTCAACTGGTTGAATCGGGTTTTGGAATGACCGGTTTCCTGTACAAGGCCAGCTTCTATTGGCCCAATATGGATTACCGCTCCCAAATAAGGATCATTTTGGCTGATAAGCCTAAATATAAAAGCACTGCGTTATGAAGATTAAAGATAAAGTATGGGTTGTCACCGGCGGTGGCAGTGGCATGGGCCGCGAACTGGTTTTGCAACTGCTGGCCAGAGGGGGCCGGGTAGCGGTTGCGGACATCAACGAAGCCGGTATGCAGGAAACGGCCCAACTGGCCGGAAATGTCGGAGCCAGGCTATCCATCCATACCCTGAATATTGCCGATAAAGAACAGGTACTGGCTTTTCCGGAACAGGTGCTGGCCGCCCACGGCGCAGTGGACGGACTCATCAACAATGCCGGCATCATTCAGCCGTTCATCAAGGTGAACGACCTGGAATTCGCCGCGATCGAAAAGGTGATGAATGTGAATTTTTACGGTACGCTGTACATGGTCAAAGCCTTTCTGCCTCATTTATTGGAAAGACCGGAAGCGCACATCGCGAATATTTCGAGTATGGGTGGTTTTTTGCCGGTACCGGGTCAGACCTTTTACGGAGCCTCCAAAGCGGCGGTTAAACTTCTGACCGAAGGTTTGCATTCCGAATTGATCGATTCTCCGGTAAAAGTTACCGTTATTTTTCCGGGAGCCGTCAACACCAACATATCGGTAAATTCGGGGCTGCAAGCGCCCGCCGAGCGGCAGGCCGAAGACAGTCCGATCCAACCGCTGGATGCCGGAAAGGCGGCGGAGATCATGCTAGACGGCATTGAAAAGGACAAATACCGGGTGCTGGTCGGTAAGGACGCCCGCTTTATGGATGCGTATTCCCGGCTCAGTCCCAAAGGCGCCGCGCGGCTCATTTATAAAAAAATGAAGGAGCTGCTTTCCTGAGTTGCTCTGGTTAAGCGGTGTTTGCGGTTCGGGCCGGCCTCATCCCCATTTGTGAGTCCGCGCTGAATGATTGAAAAGTGTAGTTTTTTGTTTGGTTAATGTTACCTGATATCTGGTAATTGCATCAATTTTGCGCCCGATTTATCAGTAATGTATCCAAACTAGCTATGAACACTTATCAGAAAAAAGAGCGCTTCTTCCTGGTGCTGATCCTTGGTCTGCTGACCGCCATGGGGCCTTTGTCCATCGACCTCTATCTGCCCGCCTTCGGAGATATTGCGCAGAGCCTGGGTACCGACATCAGTAGCGTTTCGCTTTCACTTTCCAGTTACTTTATCGGCCTGTCCATCGGTCAGGTGATCTATGGACCGTTCCTGGAACGTTTCGGAAGAAAGAAACCGATCTACATCGGCGTCCTCATTTACATCTTTGCGGCTTTGGGCTGCGCGGCTACTACTTCGGTGCAAGGCCTCATCGTTTACCGTTTTTTCCAGGCGTTGGGAGCCTGCGGGGGGCTGGTAGCCGCCCGGGCGGTGGTCCGCGATCTGTTTGATACCCGGGAGGTGGCACGGGTTTTTTCCATGCTCATTATGGTGGTGGCCGTTTCACCCATCATTGCGCCCACGCTTGGCGGCTATATTACCACGCACTTTCACTGGCGTTACGTCTTTGGGTTGCTGGTGGTGCTGGCCCTGCTGATCCTGGCGGGCACCATTATCCTGTTGCCGGAAAGCCGGCCGCCCAACCCGGCTTATTCCATGAGACCGGCTTCCATTTTGAAGAACTACCGGGAAGTACTGCGGAATCCGCACTTCTTCATTTTTGCAATTTCGGGCTCTATCGCCTATGCGGGGGTGTACGCCTATCTGAGCGGCTCACCCCATTTGTATCTGGAGATCTTTGGTGTCAGTCAGAGCCAGTATGGATTGATCTTTGCGTTTGTCGCGGCGGGCCTCATCGGGGCCAGTCAGGTCAATAACCTCATTTTGCACCGGTATTCCAGTGAAAACATAATCTGGATGGCTTTAATCCTGCAGTCGGCGATTGCCGTGATTTTGCTGGCCGTGTATATGCTGGATTATGCGGGCTTTTACACCATTACCTTGCTGCTGTTTGCCTATCTATGCTGTCTGGGATTTATTTTCCCGAACGCATCGGCGCTTTCCCTGTCCGGGCTTGGCCATACGGCCGGGAATGCATCCGCACTGTTAGGCGGCATTCAAATGGTAATGGGGGCGCTGGCTTCTGCCCTGGTGAGTTTTTTCCTGGACCAGACCTCAATTGCCATGTTCCTGGTACTGAACGTTTGTGCGTTCAGCGCTTTGGGACTGCTGAGTTTCGGCAGCAGAAGATTTGCGATGCGACTTAGTGGTAGTTAAGTAATGGGAGAATTTGCCTGGGTATCTATTTCCTTCGTTGTGCCGGGAATGGAAGACTACCCGTCTATTTACCGGTTGGTTTGAATTTTGTAAGCTTTCATTTGATAAATATAATTTTTAGAAAAAAATTATTTAGTAATTTATGGCAACACAAATTCAACGGATTGCCAGGGCAAAATGATTTAAGCTGATTTCCTCGTTTTGGGATTCGCAGTTGATCATGCACCGCCGGCAATAGTTTGCATCACTTCTAACCGGGAACATTCCAAATTATGGCAAATTTCAATCTGAACATCAACGGAAAAAAATTACAGGTAGATGTAGATCCCACCACGCCCATGCTCTGGGTGCTGCGGGACCACCTCAATCTGGTCGGCACCAAATACGGTTGCGGAATCGCCCAGTGCGGAGCCTGTACCATTCACCTGGACGGTGCGGCTATGCGTTCCTGCCAGTTGCCGGTATCGGCGGTAGGGGAACAGGCGATTACCACGATTGAGGGTTTATCCGAAAATGGAGATCATCCGGTGCAAAAGGCCTGGGTGGAGCACGATGTACCGCAGTGCGGATATTGTCAGGCCGGACAGATCATGAGCGCCGCCGCTCTGCTGAAGAACAATGCAGATCCCAGTGATGCGGAGATCGACGCGGCCATGAACGGCAACATTTGCCGTTGTGGTACCTACCTGCGGATCAAAGCCGCCATTAAAACCGCAGCAAACGGTTGATCCGTACAGCGGACGATTGCTGCCGGTCCTTACTTTATTACAAGACCCTTTTGGCTGCTTCGCCAGGATCCGAATGCCGTTTCGCATTGGTTTGGTTTGGAGACGGTGTATTGCCGACCATGAACCACTCCCTTTTTCCATCCCTTTTATCCTAAATCCATAAAAATGACTTTTATTAAAACCACGCATAACCGGCGTTCCTTCCTCAGATCTACCGCTTTGGCCGGGGGCGGAATGCTGCTGGGCTTTAACTTTTTTGCCGCCTGCCGACCCGAAAGCGAATCGGCGGAATTATCCATGCCGGAGGAATGGTCCGAGATCAATGCCTATCTGAAGATCGGAGAGAACGGTCTGGTTACCATTATGTCGCCAAATCCGGAAGGCGGGCAGAATATAAAGACGTCCATGCCCATGATCGTGGCAGAAGAGCTGGATGTAGACTGGAAAAACGTTATCGTCGAGCAGGCGCCCCTCAATACGGATGCTTTTACCCGGCAATTTATCGGGGGCAGCCAGGCTATTCGACGCGGCTGGGAAAGCCTGCGGACAGCCGGAGCATCCGCCAGATATATGTTGCGGGCCGCCGCGGCTGAGGCCTGGAATGTGCCGGTTGGAGAAGTAAGCACTGAAGCTGGTGTACTGCACCACCGGGCCAGTGGGAAAAGTGCCGGTTACGGAGAAATGGCGGCCGCCGCGGCCGCTATCCCGGTACCAGAAGAAGTGGAACTGAAGGAGCGGAAGGATTTTCGGATTATCGGGACCTCCCGCAAGAATGTGGATGGCAAAAAGATCGTCACCGGGCAGCCGCTCTTCGGGATCGATTACCAGCGGGAAGGTATGTTGATCGCTATGATCACCCATCCGCCGGCCTTCGGGATGAAGCTGAGTGCCATCGATGACTCAGAGGCCCGCACCATGCCGGGGATCCGGGACATTTTTCCCATCAAGACCTTCAAGGAGGATTACGCCCGGCAATATTTCGACACCTGTACCTTTATGGATCTGGTCGCCATCGTCGGGGATTCTACCTGGGAAGTCATGCAGGCCAAAAAAGCACTCAAGGTGGAATGGGAACCGATCGCGGATTCCAGTTATACGCGCAGCCGCGGAGATAGCCAGGAAGTGATCCCCATCCCTGCCGGTCTGGAAAATACCGACGATCATCACGCGAAAATGGCGGAAATGGCCAGCGGTACGGTAAATGTCCGCCGCAAAGACGGCGACCCAGAAGCGGCTTTCAAAAATGCGGCTAAGGTGATCGAGCGGACCTACTCCGCCCCCTTCCTGGCGCATAACTGTATGGAGCCAATGAACTTTTTCGCCCACGTCACGGCCGATAAGGCCGAACTGGCCGGTCCGCTCCAGAAACCGGAATATACCGAAAAGACCTTATCGGAGCGCATCGGTATGCCACTGGAAAACATCGATATTCAGATGACCCGCCTGGGCGGCGGCTACGGACGCCGGTCTTACGCCCACTGGCTGGTAGAGGCCGCGCTGATCTCCCAAAAGGTGGAAGCGCCGGTTAAACTGATCTATACCCGCGAGGATGATATGACCTCCGGTATCTACCGGCCCACTTACCAGGCCACCTACCGGGCGGCCCTGGATGCGGATAATAAGCTGATCGCTTTTCACGTGAGGGCCGGCGGTATCCCGGAAAGCCCGTTGTATCCGGATCGCTTCCCGGCCGGTGCGGTGGATCATTATCTCGCTGAGGACTGGTCGATCGACTCCAATATAACGGTTGGCTCTTTTCGGGCCCCACGTTCCAATTTCATCGCCGGGGCCGAACAGTCGTTTCTGGATGAGGTAGCGGAAGCTGCCGGAAAGGACCCGATCGAATTCCGGCTGGAACTGCTGGAACGCGCCCAAACGGATCCGGTAGGCGAGCGCAATGATTACGAGGCGGATCGTTACGCCGGTGTGCTGGAACTGCTCCGGGATAAGTTAGCGGCAGCTCCGGAACAACCAGATGTACACCGCGGGGTGGCGGCTTATTTCTGTCACAATTCCTACGCCGCGCAGGCGCTCGATATCACGGTGGAAAATGGGAAACCGACTATCCAAAAGGTCTGCAGTGCGGTAGACTGCGGGATCGTCGTTAACCCGGACGCTGCGGTCAATATGGGCGAGGGGGCGATCGTGGACGGCATCGGATGTGCGATGTACGGCGCTCAGACCTTCAAGGATGGCGTCGCAGAGAAAAACAATTTCGACAGCTATCGTATGATCCGGATGGCCGAGGCGCCCAAGGAGATCGACGTCCATTTCGTGGAAAATGATATCGATCCCACCGGACTGGGCGAACCGCTTTTCCCGCCGGTGATCGGCGCGCTGGCCAATGCCTTATACCGCGCAACGGGGAAACGGCATTACCAACAACCTTTTCTGGGGGCTGAACAGGTGCTGGGGTAGATCTGTTGCGATTGGACCGGAAATGGCACGGTGTGCTGCACCTTGATTGATCCCTGTCGGGCTGGAGATAGCGCGGTGCGCTGCACCTGTTTCACCATCAGATTCCTGTAAAATTGAAAGGAATTAGGTGCAGCGCACCGCATTATCTCCAACCCAGAATGTGTAATATATTCCAGGTGCAGCGCACCGCAATGGCTCGACCTATCCGGGATACAATTAGGACGCTACGCTGTAGCTAGATTGATCTTCATCCGTACGGTTGGAAATAGGACGGTGCGCTGCACCTTGATTGATCCCCGTTGGGCTGGAGATAGCACAATGCTTTGCACCTGTTTCACCATCAGATTCCTGTAAAATTGAAAGGAATTAGGTGCAGCGCACCGCAATGGATCGGGTCATCCGCAACCATCATTCCCCATCGATCCAGCGTTTGAATTTCACCACCTCCTTGCGCGAGGAGATATTCAGTTTCTGGTAGATGCTGTAGACATGGCTTTTAACCGTGCTTGGTTCGATGTGCAATTCCCCGGCGATCTCCTTGTTGGTTTTACCGGTATGGAGATGGTACAGGATCTTCCGTTCCTGGGGAGAAAGATCTTTAAAGGCGGCCGGCGGCCGCTGCAGGATCAAGGTGAGCACACCACCGATCAAAACCAACAACACCAGCATCCCGCCCCAGAGGGCAGGCCGTGTATTGTTTGCCACCGGCAGGGGTATTATCCCCTGCAGGTAAGGATGGTACGAAAAACGTTCGGCGATCCGGGCCCGGGCACTCTGTAGCTCCTGACGGTTGATGCCCCAGTCCGCATGCTGCACCGCGTAGAGGGCCGGTAATAAAAAACGACAGCTATCCGCAAAGGCCAGCAGGGTAGCCGCCTGTTCTTTCTGCACCATATTTTTATACGCTATCGAGGAAAATGCAGTGTCGATGGCTGCAAAATAAGTCCGGAGGGAATCGATGGTGTAGAGCGCCTGGTTGCGCGGATCCTGCGTGACGGAAAAATGATCGAACAGGCCCTCCGTGGCCGGTTTCAGTTGCAGCCGACTATCTTTATCGAGCGCCAGGAAACAGTGATTTTCGTCTTTGCCGCCGATCACCAGTGTAGCCGGCGGATCTCCCTTTTTATTGACGTGGATGCGGACGAGGTGCGGCCGTTCGGGAAATATATTGCCCCGAAGCACGAATTGCCCATCGTCCCGGATGTCGGATTTGGCCATGATCAGGTGCTCGGAACAACGGAACATATCTTCCAGGTCGGGGATCAAACTGAGATAAACCGTTCTTTCCCAGGTACTATCCAGCCGGACCGTGCCGCGGATGGCATACTGGCCGGCCAGATGGATCGGCAACAGCAGACCAATGAATATGGGCAGTAATTTCAAAATATGGAGTTTTGATCGGGTGATTAAATGGGCATCCGGAACGGCGGAGTGGCCCGGCTTCCCGGCGTTTTGTCCACTGGGTACCTGGCGTTCCGCTACAGTTAGGATCTGCTGAAAAACGGATAGAGGCCTATTCCGTGATCTGCTGAATATTGGCATCCAGCTTACCGTCGACACTGTAGGCATCGATCTCGACTTTCCACTGGCCGGGCATGGGTTTGGATACCTGTTTGCGCATGCTTCCTCTGGCCTGTGATCTGGATTTGCCGATGATGGAATAGGTATACGATTTGTCTTCGCCTTCCTGCTGTTCTGATTTTTCTTTCGCTTCATCCCGGCTGACGGCCTCCAACTGGAAGGCACCTTCTTTTTTACCATTGGGGTCCAGGATCCGGACTTTCAGGCTTCCGCCTTTGATCTTTCCGGAGAACTGGAACATGATCTTACTGACGTCGGTCCCAATAGGTACCAGGATCTCTTTTACCTCGGTGGTATTTTCAAAATCAAAATCTACGGACAGGTCTCCATCCTGTTGGGCTTGCAGGATCAGACCGCTAAAAATAAAACAGACGAGCATTCCAATTTTTTTCATGGTAAAGATTTATAAGTGGATTAATACTGCTAAAAACGGATTTCCTGCCCCGAATTGTCAGTTTCGGGGGTGGTAAAAAAGTAGGAGAGGGGTAGTAAATGTCGGTTAGGGAAGCTATTTGCTAAAAATTAGGGCTTCTTCAAGCTAAAAACTAGGTATCGATCCGGGGCGTGACCTCCCATTTATTCATCAACTTTTGGTATTGTGAAGCATTTCCTCAGTATCTACATTTGCAGAGCTTATTTTTATTTAGTCTAAATAAGTGATTTAAAATACACTTTATCCATTATTCTATATCAATCAATCTGCAAATGATCATGAAAAGAATTTGTACACTCTTATTTTTTTGTTTCCTCTTTTTACAGACCGGCTGGATGCAGGAATCGGCGGCCATCCTCTACGGCCATGTGACCGGAAAAGCCGGCCAGAAGCTGGCGGGCGCCAATGTGGTATTGGCCGAAACCGATCTCGGTACCTTCACCGACGCTTCCGGCATTTTTTCCATCGGACCCATTCCGCCGGGCACCTATAACGTTCATATTTCAACGGTAGGGTATCATACCCGGATAGAAAAGGTCACTTTACATGTAGGACAGCGGACCGAACTAAACATCGAGCTCGAACCTTCCAGTCTGGACCTTACGGAAGTGGAGGTTTTCGGTAAACCCAACAAGCAGGTCGAAAAACTGCAAACCATCACCCGCCTGCCGCTGGAGCCCAGCGACCAGATCCAGAGTATTTCCGTGATCTCGGATCGCCTCATTGAACTCCAGGGAAATCTGACCATTTCCGAAGCGGCCCGCAATGTACCCGGCATTTACACTTTTGCCACCTACGGCAACCAGCGGGAGAGTATGTCGGCTCGCGGCTACCGGGGTATTCCGCTGTTGAAGAACGGCGTCCGCGTGAATTCCGATTTCCGGGGTATCGGTATCCTTTCCGATATGCAGGGCGTGGAAAGCATTCAGGTACTGAAGGGAGCCAGCGCGATCACTCAGGGTATTGCCACGGATCTGGGGAGCCCGGGCGGTGTGATCAATCTGGTGACGAAAGTGCCGCGCTTTTACAACACAGCTTCGGTCAGTCTGCGAGTAGGGAGCTGGGGGCAGATCCGTCCTACCTTTGACGTTCAGGGACTCCTCAACCAATCGCAAACGCTCGCCTTCCGGCTGAACGGTGCGTACGAACACGCCAATAGTTACCGCACCGGCGTTTCACTGGAAAAATTCTACATCAACCCTTCGCTGGCCTGGAAACCGGATCCCCGAACTACCGTAACCCTGGAAATGGATTTTCTCGATGACAGCCGCACGCCGGATCCCGGTACCGTCAACCTGGCGGCCAACGATACCAATGCCATCTACGACCTGCCCTACGACCGTTTCCTGGGTTTTTCCTCGAACCGGGCCGTTACCCGGAACGGTACTTATACCGCCCGCATCCAGCGGGAGTTGAACGATCAGCTTCAACTGCGGGCCGCTTATATCTATTCCGGGCTGGATATTTCCTCCATCACCACCAGCCTGTCCTCCGGTGGGCGTGGGTTGCCCAATCTCTCGGAGTTCAATCAGCGCTACCGCACGATCGGTGCCTCCAGCCGGATAGACAAGAATTCCGTATTGCAACTGGACCTGATCGCTCAGGAAGTAAAGACCGGTGCTGTAAAGCACACCCTGCAGGTAGGGGTGGATTACCGGACGAATTTCCTGGAAACGAGCAGCAGTTCGCAGGCCGGCCTGCACTACGTAGACATCATTGATGTGTTCCAGCCCGTGCCGAACGATCTCCCGGAAACGGGACAGGTCTACGTGGCTCCGGTACGGGACGAATACGGCAATGTGATCAGCGGCGGACAATCCGAAGCGGCTGCCATCGAATTGCTGGCGGGCGATCCGGTGCGTTCCCGGAGTAGGTCCTACGGGCTCATGTTGCAGGATGTGGTGGAACTGACCAATTGGGCATCCGTTTTTCTGGGTATTCGCTACAATTCCCAGGAGAGCACCGGATCGGCCACCGAAACGGAAATATCGCGCGGCAACGCCTGGAATCCCCAACTGGGGCTGATGGTGCGGGTAAAAGAAGGCCTGAACGTTTTCGGTTCCTATACTTCGAGTACCAGTCTCCGGGGAGCCGGCAATGTGGACATCAACGGCGTCGAACTGGGTAACCAGCGGATCGACCAGCTGGAAGCCGGCATCAAATCCGACTGGTACGACAATCGCCTGCGATTCAATCTAACGCTTTACAAGATCAACAACACCAATATGCCGCTGCCGGTATACGATGCCAACTGGAACCCGACCGGCTACTACCAAAAGGGCGGCAATGACGAACGCAAAGGCATCGAAGTGGAACTGATCGGTCGCATCTTACCGGAACTGGAGATCGTTGGGGGCTACGCCTACATCGATGCCCGCTACAAGGAACATACGTCCTTCTACCGGGATTCGGCTCCCCTCAATACGCCGAAACACACGGCGAATGCCTGGTTGAATTATACGGTCGGTAAAGGTAAATTCAGCGGTCTCAACCTGGGGGCCGGGGCTTATTACATCGGCGAACGTCCCGTTAATGACTGGGCCACGACCGTCACCCACGAGGGTATCGTACCCGATCAGGAACCTTTTAACATTGAATCCTATACGGTAGTCAATGCCTATCTGGGGTATCGGGTCTCCAATTACGGTTTCCGTTTGCTGTTCAACAACATCTTCGATCAGATCGGTTACAATGCGTACCGGACCCGTTTTATCAATCAGACGGATCCGCGAAGCTTTGCCGCGGTTATTAGCTATGATTTTAGATGATCGGACTCAGTTAGCTCGATAGCCGGAGTCTTAATGCGAAACATGAATCATGCGAATCCGGGGTTAAACTTGGAATCAATGTGCGTTTAGGCACAAAATGGAGGTAGCAAAATGACCATTTCCCGGCTTAGCGTGCCGTGGGTACGCCATGTAAAACCATATTGCGTACCTATGGCACGCTGAACCCCCCGAATTATTGGACGGACTACCTATAGCTCGTCCCTATGGGAGGAATCACTCCGAACTTTATAAAAAGCGGTGTATGACCTCAGAGAGGTTGAATATTCGTAGCATTTAGCCTGGATAAGCGTTTTTCGATCTCACGAGATCGCATATATATCACATTGCTCCATGTTGTGCGACCTCCCTGAGGTCGAAACCAGCATTTCGACTATTTTTCTACGAATGTTTAACCTCTACGAGGTCATTTTAAATCCTGAAGAAATTCAGGATGAACTCATGTTCCTATTACTTTAAAGCCCGTAATGAGGAGCCGGTAGTTACTTCAGTTTGTCGCTAAAGAAACGGATCGTCCGCTCCCAGGCGAGGTTGGCCGCATCCCAGTCGTAGCGCGGCGTCGTATCGTTGTGGAAACCGTGGTTGACGTTGGGATACAGGTGGGCACTGTATTCCTTATTGTTTTGCTGCAGGGCCGCGGCATAATCCGGCCAGCCGGCGTTGACCCGTTCGTCGTTTCCGGCAAAGTGCAACAGCAGGGGCGCTTTGATATTAGGTACTTCCTCGGCGGCGGGCTGGCCACCGTAGAAGGGGACAGCGGCGGACAAGTCCGGTACTTTCACCGCCATCATGTTGGAGATCCAGCCACCGAAGCAGAATCCTACCACCCCGATCTTTCCCGTGCACTCATCGTGGTTTTTCAGGTGCTCGAATGCGGCGATGAAATCTTCCAGCATTTCGTCGCGATCCCGTTCCCGCTGCAGGGCCCGTCCGTCGTCGTCATTACCGGGATAACCGCCCAGTGGGGTCAGAGCATCCGGCGCCAGGGTAATGAAACCGGCCAGCGCACCCCGGCGGGCGACATCGGCGATGTGTGGATTCAGTCCGCGGTTTTCGTGAACGACGATGATCCCGGGCAGTTTTGCCTGATTGTTCATCGGCCGGGAGAGCTGGCCTTTGATGGTGCCGCCACCTTTCGGCGATTCGTATTCAATGGTTTCGGTTTTGAGACGGTCGTCGTCGATCCGGATCTGTTGCTTGTCTTCGTAGTTTGGCAGCAGGTAGTCCAGAATGGCCGGAACCGTGAGGCCGCCGACGGCATAGAGCTTGATCTTTTCGACAAATTCCCGGCGGTCGATCTTGTTGTGGGCGTATTTGTCGTACAGATCGAATACTTCCTGTTTAAGTTTCAGTTTTTTCATTTTTTCGGTTTTGGACTTTTAGAAATGGAAAGTTAATGGAAATAGGCTTACTATTCAGTAGTGAATTAGCGTAAAGCCCAGTTGTTATTTGACCACACGCTTCAGAAACTGCTCTTTGTAGGCTCTGCCGATGGGGACCACGATCTCCTCTTCCTGCAGATAGATCTGATTGCCGGCTACCTTTTCGATCTTCCCGGTATTGACGATATAGGATTTGTGAACGCGCATAAACTGATCGGCCGAGAGGTTTTCCTCCCAGTAGCGGAGGGGCTCGGCGGAAAGCACCCGCTTATTGGGCAGGAAGATCTCCGTGTAATCCGTGTCCGACTTCAGGTAGATTATATCGCTGATGGTCACCTTGATGTGTTCGTAACCGGATTTGATGAAGATCTCCTGGCGTACCGACGGTTCGGGGGACGTTGGGACGGCGGGCGCCGGATTTTTTTCGGGAACTTTGGTCACCGCCTTAACGAAACGCTGAAAGGAAAACGGTTTCAGCAGATAATCCACCACATTGAATTCGTAGCTCTCCAGCGCATAATCCGGAAAGGCCGTGGTCAGAATGACGTGCGGCGGGTTCGGCATGGTTTTCAAAAAGTCGATCCCGGAGATTTTCGGCAGGTGAATGTCGAGGAAGATAAGATCGACGGCTTGATGCTTGAGAAATTCCATCGCCTCAATGGCATTCGAAAAGGTCGCTTGCAGTTCCAGCGTACCGATATCCGTGATGTATTTTTTCAGGATACGCTGAGCGGGCGGCTGGTCTTCGATGATGATACAGTTCATACCTGCTGGTTCTGGTTCAAGGCTATGGATAAATGCACCGTGTACAGATCTTCAGTTTCCGTGATATCGAGCCGGTGGGCGTCCGGGTAGATCAGATCCAACCGCTTTTTGACGTTTTCCAGGCCGATCCCCTGCGACAGACTGGCCGTATTACTGGTCGGATGGTAATTGTTCTTACAGTAAAAATCGAGCCGGCCCTGCTCGGAAACACCGACTTCAATATCGATAAAAATATCTTCAGATTGGCTAGCCTGGCTGTGTTTAAATGCATTTTCTATAAAAACGATCATGATCAGAGGGGCAATCTGGAAACCGGAAGTATTGCCCCGGGTCCGGAACCGGACTTCTCCCCGTTCTTCGATCTGTAATTCATTGAGTTGGGTGAAATTCTCCAGTTGGGCGATCTCCTTGGATAAGGGGACGAACTTTTCCCGGCATTCGTACAGCATGTAGCGCAGTACCGAACTCAGTTCCAGAATGATGGCCGGCGTTTTCGGAGAATTCTCAATCGCGTAGGCGTACAGATTATTCAGGTTGTTGAACAAAAAGTGCGGATTGATCTGGGACTTCAGGAACTGGAGCTCACTCTCCTGCACGGTATTCCGCAGTTCGTCCACCTCCCGCTGTTTTCCGAGAGCATCCCAGGCAAATTTGAAGCCCACCAGGATGGAGATCACGGGCAGGATCTGGACCAGCGAGAAAAACACCCCCGGAAAGGTGCTGGCCCGCTGACCGGGAAAGTAGATCGGTTCCCACAGCAATTCTTCCAGCACGATAACCGCTCCCAGCGTCAGAAAGAAGGACAGGAAGAACTGCAGGTATTTCTTTCGGTAGAAAAAGAGGGGAAGCATCCAGTAGTTGATGAAGGCGGCAGCCACGGCGTAGGTCAGAAAATAGGTGACCTGGTAGGCCGCGATCTGCGGGTGGTACCGGTCAAACGAAAAGAATATGAAGACCAGAAAGTGCAGGACCAACTGGAAGATCAATTCCCTGGAAGACATCAATGTGGCGGCAGTTCTTCTCATGAATATTCAAAACTAAGGTTTCGACCCCAATTATACTAACCCGATCCCACCAACGACCGATTCTATCCTTTCAACGGCATTCGGTGCGCACTCAAAGGGAAAATGTCGTTTACCTTGAAAATAACGTCGTTCAAAGATTCCATTTTTCTTTTTGGAGAAAGCGCCGCTTCTTTGTATGGTCCGATCATTTTCAAAATAAATCAGAAAAACCATCATGAATTTTAAAATTATCCTTTGTTTTTGGTTCGCTTGTTTGGTGCTTGGCCCGGGAAACCTGATCGCCCAGGATCAGAATATCCGGATCACCGGTACGGTTTTGGACGGCTCCAGCCGGCAACCCATCGAATTTGCTACGGTAATGGTTGGGAATAAAGCGACCCAGCAGCCCATCACCGGGGCAACTACCGGCGCCGACGGCTCCTTTAGTGTCGAGGTACAAACAGAGGATTTTTACGTAGAGATCAGCTTTATCGGATTCGCATCCCGGAAGATCGAGGATTTTTCAGTTGTAGACGGTGCGGTGGACCTGGGCGAACTGTCCCTGTCCAACGACAGCCAGATGCTGGACGAAGTGACCGTTCGGGCCGAAAAATCCCAGACGGAGTTCAAACTGGATAAAAGGGTGTTCAACGTCGGAAAAGACCTGAGCAGCACCGGTGCCAGTGCCCTCGAAGTACTGAACAATGTACCATCCGTAAACGTAAACATCGAAGGCGATATCAGTCTGCGCGGCAGCCAGGGGGTACAGATCCTGATCAACGGCAAACCGTCGGTCCTGGCGGCCGAAGGCGGAAATGCCCTGGGAACGATCACCGCGGATATGATCCAGCAGATCGAGGTGATCACCAATCCCTCGGCCAAATACGACGCCGAAGGTACTTCGGGCATCATCAATATCGTGATCAAAAAAGAGGAACGTAAAGGACTAAACGGTTCCGTTTCCCTGAATACGGGTGCGCCCCACAACCACAGTTTCGGACTGAGTCTGAACCGGCGTACGGAGAAGTTTAACCTGTTCACCCAGTTGGGGGCCGGATACCGGGAGTTGCCCAATGACTCGGAAAATATCAACCGGGACCTGGTTAACAACACTACCATTTTCAGTACCGGTGAAGAATTCCGGAATGAGACTTTTTACAATTTCATTCTGGGAACCGATTACCACATCAATGATCGCAACGTGCTGACCCTTTCGGGTAACTTCGCCTACGAGGTGGAAGACCAGCCCTCCCAGACCAATTTCAGTTATGTAGATGCTGCGGGGACCACGCTCTCGGAATGGGTTCGCACTGAGAACACTCAGGCTACCAATCCCAAATGGCAATACGAACTCCAGTACAAAAGAGATTTTGAGGACAGTGAAGACCACACCTTACTGTTCAGTGCGCTGGGTAACTTTTTCGGCAAAGATCAATCTTCCGAATTTTTCGATTCCACCGTTTCCGGTAGTGATTCGGACGGTACCCAGCGAACCAGATCAGATTTTCAGGAGGCCGAAAATACCTTCAAACTGGATTACACCAAACCTTTTTCCAAGGAATTCACCGTGGAAACCGGAGCGCAATATGTGATCAATGACGTAAGCAATGATTTTGCCGTAAACAACCTGATCGATGGAGAATGGATCAATGATGAGCGGCAGACCAATATCTTTGAATACGATCAAAAGGTATTCGCCGTTTACGGTACCGGTGCCTACGAAGGCGATAAGTGGGGACTGAAATTAGGTTTGCGGGTCGAAAATACGGACCTGAAAACCTTCCTGATCAACACGAATGAAACCAATGATCAAAATTTCACCAATTTGTTTCCCAGTGCGCATACTTCTTATAAACTGTCGGATGCCATTTCCGTACAGGCCGGCTATTCCCGCCGGATCTTCCGGCCGCGGCTGTGGGATCTAAACCCCTTCTTCAACATTCGGAATAATTTTAGCATCCGCACCGGTAATCCGGATCTGCAACCCGAATTCACGGATTCCTACGAGCTGGCCAGTATTTTCATCCTTGGAAAAACCTCTCTGAACTTCACCGTGTACCATCGCTATACGACCGATGTGGTAGAGCGGATCTCTACTTTTGAAAATAACGTGAATACGACCATGCCGCTCAACATTGGTACCAACGGGGCTACGGGATTGGAGCTGAATGGTAAGTATACGCCCAACAACTGGTTGTCTTTCACGGGAGATGTTAACTACAATTACTTCAATCGGAAGGGAGAACTGGAAGCGACTTCTTTTGATTTCGACGCCGATCAGTGGTCCGGCAAGTTAACCACCAAGCTTAAATTACCCGCCGGTTTTGACTTTGAGGTAACGGGCCAGTACCAGTCGGCCGAACAGAGGATCCAAAGCCGACAGTCGGATCAGGTATTTGCCGACCTGGGCCTGCGCAAAAAGATCCTGAACGGCAAAGGCGTATTGAATATGAGCGTACGCGACGTATTCGCTTCCCGGATCGGGGAAACCATTACGGACCAGGCTAATTTTTATCTCTACAGTCGTCGCCAGCGTGGCCGGTTTATTACCCTTGGCTTTAGCTACGGCTTTGGCAAAGGAGAGGCGATGGAATTCTCCGGTGCCCGGAGACATCATTAATTGCACAAGCTGTTTCTACAATAATTTCAAAATGACTAACAGTAGCAGGTAGTCAGCCTAAAGAAGGCTGTACCTGATTACCGATTAGAGAAAACTTGCATCCACTAAAACTTTTCAATTATTATGAAAAAGATCACCATGTTTGTAGTCCTGCTGGCAGCAGCGGGTTTCCTGAGTGCTTTTACCGTTGTGGAATATACGGCGGTGGCTCCCACCTGGCAGGTGGACAAGGGGCACAGTTCCGTGGCCTTCTCCGTTCGGCATTTCTTTGCTTCCGTGATCGGTACGTTCGATGAGTTTGACGGTACCGTTACTTTCGATCCGGAAGATCTGGAGGGAAGCAGTATTGACTTTTCCATTAAAGTGGCCAGCGTAAATACCAAGAACGAACGCCGGGACAACCACCTGCAATCGGCCGATTTCTTCAATGCGGAAGAATGGCCGGAAATGACCTTCAAGTCGAGCAATATCACCAAATCCGGAGATCAGTACCTCGCTAAAGGGGAAATGACCATCCGCGATGTGACCAAGGAAGTAGAGATTCCGATCCAGTTTCTGGGGCAAATGGAACATCCCCGCCGGGCCGGTTCCTACATCGGTGGTTTTGCAACCGAATTTACCATCGACCGGAACGAATACGGTGTCGGTACCGGTAACTACGCTGCTACCGCCACGATCGGTGGAGAGGTGAAAGTAACCATCAACCTGGAAGTGAATCGCAGCGATTCCTAATCTGAATTTCATTTTAAACCTGCATATTTAATCAACGCAACATGAATCACCGCGAATTTTATAAAAAGCGGTGTATGACCTCAGAGAGGTCGAATATTCGTAGAATTTGGCCTGGATAAGCGTTTTCCGACCTCAGCATTATGACTATTTTTCTACGAATGTTTAACCTCTACGAGGTCATTTTTGAGTCCTGAAAAAATTCAGGATGACTCATGTTGCTCTTTCAATGCTTGATCCATGAAACTGACGGCAAGAAATATCCACCGGGATTTCGCCTATTTTTATCTGGGACTGATCATTTCCTTTTCTCTGTCCGGGATCTTTCTGAACCATCGCCGAACCTGGCACCCGATGCGTTACCAGTATGCGTCGCAGGAAATTTCCCTGCCCAGTCCCGTAACCGCCGAACAGGTTGATGATGCCTACCTGAAGGATTTTACCGAAGAGTTCCAGATTGATGACCAGATTCGGCGGTACGCCGTTGACGGTGACGTCCTGCGGGTGACCTACGCGGACCACGAAGTAGAGGTGGACCTGACTTCCGGTAAAGGGAAGATCGGCGAATACCGGCAGACACCATTACTAGGGCAAATGACCGAATTGCACGTAACGACCAACAACTGGTGGATCTATTATTCGGATATTTTCGGACTGGCCATGCTGACCATTGCCATTACGGGTATGTTTATCAGCAAAGGAAAAATGAGTTTCCGGAGCCGGGGTTGGAAACTGGCGGTAGCCGGCGTACTCTTTCCGCTGGTCTTTCTGCTGTTGCTTTCCTGAGCCCAACTACGGCACCGCCCGGTGCCGGGGAAAAGTTGTCATTTGGTAGGTTGATCTAAAGAACCCTATTTTAGGATGCAGAATTATCGCATTCCAGCAACCGGATCCTTCAAATTTCTGCTTACAATAATTAGGGATCCGGTCCAGGCGGTCACCCAAACTTCAACCTTTAACAAAATAGGAACCCATTTATGAAAAAACTGATCCAATCCATCATCCTTATGCTGCTGGTATGTACCGGCAGCCAACTACTTTACGCTGAAACGACAAATCCCGCAACCGCCATCGCCGGTGGTAAATACACCGCCGTGGTGGAAGGCTACGACTGGGGACCGGCCGTCAGCAAAGTCATCCTTTCGCTGGAGGAAACGGTCACTTCCGTCGATTGGAAAGATTATACCGTATCCGTAGAACGGAAAACCGACTGCGTGGAGATCCCGGCCGATCAGGCATCGGGGGAGCGGCAGGTAGTCTATGCCTACGTGTCGAATGCGGAAGGTGCCCGCTTTCCCGAGGGCAAATTCGTCACGCTCGTGCTGGCGGTAGCCCCCAACCAGCCGCTCGGTTCACCGATCCAGTATTCCCGGAATGAGAATTGCCGCGGAAACAACTGGATCGATTACCACATGAAGATCACCCAGCAATCCAGTGACCGGGTGTGGGACCAGGAATCCGACCGCATCGTACCGCTGATCGATCGTTTCGACCTGAACGGGAAATTCAAACATAAGGGGACGACCCTTTCCTACGCGGCTTTTGCTCCCGATAGTGAGGGCGAAAAGTCACCGCTCATCATCTGGTTGCACGGTGGGGGAGAAGGCGGTACCGACCCGTCCATTCCCCTGATCGCCAACCGGGCCGCCAATTATGCATCCGATGAGATCCAGGCGATCTTCGGCGGCGCCTATGTCCTGTCACCCCAGAGCCCCACCTACTGGATGGATAACGGAGAAGGCATGACGCGCGGTAAAGACAACGATATTTACAACGAAGCGGTGATGGCATTGATCCGGAAATACGTGGCGGATCATCCGGACATCGATACGGATCGCATTTATGTGGGTGGCTGCTCTAACGGCGGCTACCTGACCCTGAAACTGGTACTGGAACATCCGGATTATTTTGCGGCGGCCTTTCCGAGTGCCCTGGCTTACCATTCCGAGTTCGTTTCCGACGAACAGATCGAAAGCATTAAAAATGTGCCGATCTGGTTCATCCAGTCCAAAGACGATCCCGTGACCATTCCGGATGATACGGCGGTACCGGTATACCACCGGCTCGTTGAGGCGGGAGCCCCGAATGTGCATTTTTCCTACTACGATCACGTAGTGGATATCACCGGATTTTTCGGTGGAAAGGATTATCACTACAACGGACACTGGTCCTGGATCTATTCCCACGCCAACCAAGCCCGGCTGGATTTTGACGGTAAACCCGTACTGCTGGACGGTCGTCCGGTGACGATCATGGAATGGATGGCGGCCCAGTCTAAATAATTGATCTCCCGGCCGGGCCAATTATTCGAAGGGTAGAGAAGTCCGGCCGTAAGATTACTAATATACCTATTGCCACCTAAGACTTGCTGGGGAGGCCGGCGACTGTAGCGGTTGCTGTACCGGTCTCCCTGCGGGCTTTAGGTGGTTTTTTATTGCCGGAAGGTAGCTATCGTTCCGGGTGATCTCAGATCCATTCGCCATTTTTCACCGACGATTAGGTATAGCCTGATCACCAGAAATGATGATTGTGATAAAGGCCTGGAAAACTTAGCTTTGTGTCCTATTTAGACTGAGTCTGAATAAGCCTGGTGAAGGTGCTGAAATGTGGGGCGGAAAAGATTGTTGGCCGCAGCCTTCTGTACCGGACCTTGATCCATACCGAACAACACGAACCAATTAACAATCACATTAAAGTTGCGCCAAATGACATCTTCAATTTTTTCCTGGAAGCGGATCCGAAAATTTTTCAATGACATTCATCTGTGGCTGGGTATAGGAGCGGGCCTGATCCTGTTCGTGGTTTGCCTTACCGGTACCATCTACACCTTCCGTACGGAAATTGAAGAGTGGCTGGAACCGGAGAAATATTTCGTCGAAGCACCGGCAAATGCCGAGCCCCTGCCGGCGGCGGAACTGATCAGTCAGGTCGAAAGTGAGCTCAATGTCGGCAAAGTCGGTTCCATTACCATTCCGGCCGATCCCGAGCGGGCCTATACCCTCAACATCAAAAAGGAAGGGGAGCGCCGGGGCGCTAATTATTACGTCAACCCTTATTCGGGTGCCGTCACCGGTGACGGAGAAAGTGTAGCTTCCGGTTTCTTTATGACCGTATTTCGCCTGCATCGCTGGTTGTTGCTGGACACGGAAGTTGGCCGACCCATTGTGGGCTGGGCTACCGTGATCTTTGCCTTTCTAGTCATAACGGGTATGGTCATCTGGTTTCCGCAGCGGATCAAATCCTGGAAGCAGGGGCTGAAGATCAAATGGAACGCCAACTGGAAAAGGATCAATCACGATCTGCACAATGCGCTGGGTTTTTACGCCTCTTTCTTTCTGCTGATCATGGCGCTGACCGGCCTCTTCTGGTCGTTCGACTGGTACCGGGATGGCCTTTATGCCGTATTGGGCGTGGAGAATAACCGGGATGGCGGCCCCGGTGAAGCCCGGGAAAATGCACCGGAAGCCCCGGCTGGCGAGTTGCTCAGTCTGGAAGAACTCCTGGCCGTTGCGGACGGAGAACTGGCCTATACCGGAGATTACCGCGTATCTCTGCCCAATGAAAAACAATCCACGGTTTCCATCAGTAAATATAAAACGGGTTTCTTTGCGCCTGCTGCCGGGGATCAACTCAGCCTCGATCCCGTGAGCGGTGCGGTCACCGGTAAGGAGATCTTTGCCGAAAAGCCGTTCAACCAGCGGGTAGCCCGCTCGATCAAAGCCCTGCATGTTGGCAATGTATACGGCACTTTTTCCAAGATCATCTACTTTATTTCCTGTCTTATCGCTACGAGCTTACCCATTACCGGAACGATCATCTGGATCAATAAACTGAAGAAAAAGCGGAAGCGGAAAGTAAAGCAGGCCGGGAAACGGGCCGAGGCGGTTTTGCAGTAAGGATAGGGACAGTTGTAAGGCCTTGAGTCGTAATTCTGGGTAAGTGTGCTTATTTAACGATTGCCCGCACATAAAATTACCAGGAGTAACCGTCCAATAAGCAAGCGGGTTTCGGAGCTTCTATTGTCAAAATGGCTACCTAGTTGATCACTGCAAAACTATAGCTATAGCCAAGCCATCCAACAATATGACAATCTAAGCTCCCAAACCCGAAATGATGCCTACCTGCCAATCAGTTAGCTCACAAGTTCATTTAACTACTCATCCAAAACCTCCGTCAAACGCCATCGATCATTAATATAGGAAGCAAGTTCTTCCGTTTCCAACCAGAACAAGCGTGGCAGGTGCCGTAGCATTTCCGCTTTATAATCAATAGAACCGTTGATTACTTTTTCCTTAGGGATATTAATGACCAGGAAACTGTCTCCCTGATCCTCCCAGGCATCGTCGGGTTCATTTTCCAGCGTGGTGAAGATGAAGTAGATATGATCATATTGCCCTCTGAGCATTTCCTCGATGAAGCGGATATCGAAGGATGGACTGGTTTCTATGTCAGTACGAACATTTGTTCTCATAATCATCTTAATCTGGTGCCGCTTCCCGGCGGGGTGATTAACCTACGCTTTATTGGCCTTCTTAAATTGTCAGGATATAAAGGATATTCAGCCATGAATGTCGTTTCAAGTATCAACATTTCTGTATAGTTTCCAATGGCTATTTGCTCATATCTCAAATTCCATCTGGCTAACTCCGCTTGACTATAGCGGTGGTTTTCAGCCATCGTGATCCCATATTTATATACCTCTTTATAATTGAGGAAGTATTGGTTGTTGCTCGAAGCTTCCGGTGGACAAAGCGGACATATAAAATAGCCATTCGATGCCGCTACAAGTTGATAAAAAACGGTTTTATGCTCAATTCGATCTACCCGATCCGCTATTTTGTCCGAAGTAGCATCATCAATCGAGTAAGATCCATCCGGATTTTGAATAACTACATCTTCCCATCGAATATAGGCAAAAATAAGGACACTTGCCGAAAGTAATAACAGCAGATTATAGGGGATAGGTATCTTTTCGGCGCGTTCCATAAAGGCAATACAAAAGCCTTTTCCAAAGTAAGTCCACTCGGGAAAAGTTTTATTAAATTTAGCAGTGTATTATTGGCTATACAAATATATGGCATAAATTTAAAAAGTCAATAATAAAATGACTTTTTATGTCAAAAATGGACTTATTCTTACGATTTAATGCATTTGAACAAAAACATTAAGTATCTAAGGCGCACCAGATCCTGGACCCAAACGGAGTTTGGCCGGTTGATCGATGCCAGTAAAGGTTCTGTTAGCAGCTACGAAAAAGCGATCAATCAACCGACTATAGATACGCTGATCAAAATGGCCCAACTCTTTGAAATATCCATTGATGATCTACTCTTTCGCAATATAGCAGAAGAGGGGATCGCCTACAAAACGCCACCGATACCGGGAAGGGTGGAAGAGCCTTCCGTGCAGGAAATGAACCGGTTGCTGAAATTACGGATCAACGAACTGGAACGAGAGATCCGCCGAAATAACCCGGACTTGGCGGATGAGTTGGGCATCACTGGATAACTAAAGCTGCCGGTAAACAGTAGTCGGCCATACGGCCCGTACCGGAGTTGTCAGTTATAGCGTTAGCGACTAAAAAAATCAGAAATTGACTACATTTTTGAAGCGCAAGGAGCCTGTCTAAGTTCAATTTAAAATCGAAAAAAGCCTAATTACATAATCATGGCCATCCACATCCGTTCAATTATCGCTATTTTATTTATGGTCGTTTCGTTCAGCTGCATTGCTCCAACGGAAGAGAATTCGGATCCGGTCACTACGGAAGCGAACCGCATCGAAACCCTGACCGACGACGGTGTCTGGTGCTGGTTTTCCGATCCCCGGGCGATCTATCATCAGGGGCAAAAGGAACAGATCTATTTCGGCACCATCACCAGTGGGGGAGACGTTGTGATCGGCGCCAAAGATCTGGCTTCCGGAATGGTAAGTTCTTTTATCCTGCACGATTCACTCGAAGTAGACGACCATAATGTACCGGCCATCCTGATCCTGCCGAATGGTCATCTGCTGGCTTTTTACAACGAACACAATGGCGATGTCTTTATGCGCCGGAGCAGCCGTCCGGAAGACATCAGCGCCTGGGAACCGGAACGGGTGATCTGCCAGTCAACGGAGACTTACCGCTACACCTATACCAATCCGGTACAACTGAGCGGCGAGAACGGACGCATCTACCTGATCGGCCGCAAAGTGGGGCCGACCCGTTCTTTTGAACACTGGTGGCAATACATCAAATATTCGGACGACGAAGGGCAAAACTGGAGTGAAGAGGTTATCCTGCTGGATAATGAAGGGCGAAAAAATCCCCCTTATCTGAAAGTAGCTACGGACCATCAATCCCGAATCGACTTTTTATTTACGGATGGACATCCGAAGATCGGACCGGATGTTTCCGTTTTTCATATGTATTACCAGGATGGCGGTTTTTTTCAGACGGACGGAGCGCCCATTGCCCGCTGGGCGGAGGCACCCATTGCGATCAGAGCGGTCAACAAGGTTTACGATGCCGTACCTTCACAGGTCCGGGGCTGGATCTGGGACATCGTGCTGAAAGACGGCCGGCCGCATGTCACCTACGCCCGTTTCCCGTCGGAAGCGGATCATATCTACCATTACGCTTACTGGGCCGACGGCGACTGGCAGGACCAGAAAGTGGTGAATTCGGGCAGCTGGATGGTTAATCTACGGCAGGGTGATCAGGTGCGGGAAGCCCATTATTCCGGCGGGGTGGTCATGAACCCCAATCGACCGGACCATCTATTCCTTTCCCGGGATGTAGCGGGTAAATTTGAGATCGAGCACTGGGAAGCACTGACTGAAGGTCTGTGGACGAATGCGGACGTTACGGAGAATTCCGAAGTCAATAATGTTCGGCCCTATGTTGTCTATCAGGCGCCCCCGGATACAGTGTATTTGCTGTGGATGAAGGGCATTTATCGCCACTACACGGAATACGATATGGGTATACAGCTGATGGAATTGCACTAGGTTGTCTACGGGTTTGGTCGGAGATGAAAAATGAAAAGGTGTGATCAGCCTTAATGATCACACCTTTTCAGGTTCTTTTTACAGATTCAGTTTATTTCCAAAGTCGCAGCACTTTGCCGTTCCCTTCGTCCGTCAGCACATAAACGGAACCGTCCGGCGCCTGTTCCACGTCGCGGATGCGGGCCTGCAGACTTACACGATCCTTCTCGGCGGCCTGCTGACCGTTGACTTCCACTACGACTACGCCTTTGGCCGAAAGGCCTCCGATCAGCATATTTCCTTTCCATGCGGGAAACATATTGCCTGAATAAAAAGCCATACCCGAAGGAGAGATCACCGGGGTCCAGTGGACTACGGCATCGGCATACTGGGGCTGAGTGGGGGGATCGGGAATATCCGTACCGTCGTAATTCTCGCCCCAGGACACTTCCGGCCAGCCGTAATTTTTTCCGGCTTCCGGCTGGTTGAGCTCATCGCCTCCACGGGGTCCCATTTCGGCGATCCATAGATTACCGGTAGCGGGATCGATAGCGGCAGCTTCAATATTCCGGTGGCCGTAGGACCAGATCTCCGGCTGGGCACCCTCTTCGCCAATAAAGGGGTTGCCATCCGCCGGGGAGCCGTCGGGTTTGATCCGGACGACGGTCCCCAAATGATTGCCCAGGTCCTGAGCCGGTGCGAACTGGAATCGTTCCCCCGTGGTCAGAAATAAATTACCATCGGAAAATACGATCCGTCCGCCAAAGTGATTCGGTCCGTTGAGCTTCGGTTGCTGGCTGAAGATGGTAGTGAATCCCGTGATCCGGTCATTTTCCCAGACGCCGCGGCCGACGGCTGTAGAGGCGCTACTGTTCGGCCCCGGTTCTGCAAAGGAGAGATAGACATATTTGTTGGCGGCAAAATTGGGATCCAGCACGATATCCAGCAGACCACCCTGACCGTTTACTTTTACCTCCGGTACACCTTCTACCGGGCCGGATAGTTTATTATTCTGGTCCAGAATCCGAAGATCGCCGGAGCGTTCGGTGACCAGCAGGCGGCCATCGGGTAAGAAGGCCATGCCCCAGGGATGATCCAGGCCGTCGGTCAGGTTTTGCACCTGCAGTGCTCCGCTGTCGGTAGTTGCCTGTTTGACCTGCCCGCAGGCACTAACCGCGAGGATCAGCATCAAAAAAATTACTTTCGGAAGAATCGCGTGTTGGGATAAATGCGGAAATGATCTCGTTTTCATAGTTGGTGGTTTTGGGAAGATTTTGTCTATAACAGCGATGGCGGAAACCTTGTTTGCTTATTTACGATCTACCCATTTTCCGGCCAGCATAACGCGTTCCACGCGCCGCAGGGCAGTTATTCCCTGTAAGGGGTCTCCGCTCACCAGCACCAGATCGGCCATTTTTCCCGCTTCTATACTGCCCAGCCGGTCGGCGATACCCAGGAAGCGGGCATTGAGCAGGGTACCGGCGTGGAGGATAGCCAGGGGTGGAATTCCGCTTTTTTCCAGCAATTCCATTTCGTGTTGAAATGAAGCGTCTTTTGCCGCATACTTTACCCAGCCGTGCGAACCCACCACAACCGCTACGCCCAGTTCGTGCAATACCCTGGTATATTGCAGCATACGTTCAAAAGCGGTCAGCCGCAGGGTGTCGGTTTGCTCAGGCGTAGGCTGGTATTCAAACGCATCCAGCGTAGGACAGACAAAAATGCCTTTTTCGGCCAGAAAGCGCCCCAGGCGGGTAGCCTCCGCTCCATTCGGATCGATATGTTCCCACATGCGATACCGGCCGAGGCGGCGGGCATTGGTATCGTGTAGAATTGCTTGTTTATAATTTTCCGCCTCGATGGGAGAAACGAGGTTGTAGCCCAGCGATGTAATGTGTTCGATGCCGTCCAGTCCCTGATCTACGGCCTGGTAGATGTCCGTGATCTCCAGGTGGGCCGTTACCGGAATACCGATTGCGTGGGCCGATTCGCAGGTCGCCCGGATGATCTCCAGCGAGGATTTGAAATAGATCTTGATGCCGGAGGCTCCCTGGTCGGCAAATTGCTGTACGGCCGCCCGGGCTTCCAGGGCATCCCGCACTACGAATGAGTTGGTGGGGTAGGCCGGCGGGAACATGTCGATGTGCGGTCCCGTCAGAAAAAGCCGGGGCATCGGTCGACCGGAAGCTCGTTCCGACTCAAAGTCTTCGATCCAGGCACCGGGATCCCGTACGGAAGTGACCCCATTTTGCAGGAACAGGGTCGGCAGGGAGTCCATCCGGTTGAGGTGGAAATGAGCATCTACGAAGCCCGGCACCAGTGTCATACCCGTAGCGTCGATGGTCTCGATATCGGCCGGCAGATCTATGCTGCCGTACGGGCCTACTGCGCTGATCCGATCGTTCTCGATCAGTACGCAGCCGTCCGAAATGACGGTTTCGCCATCTCCGGTTATGATCTGCGGATGAATGATCGCCAGTGTAGCGGTCCCGCTTGGGATTTCCCGCTCGTTGACCGCACGGATGGCGGAGCTGGGTGCCGCTGGGGCCGGTTCAGTTCCGTTACAGGAGGAAATGAGTAGGGCTGTAAGGCAGCAGATCGAACAAAAGACCAGGTGTCGCATAAATGAATGTTGAAGGATTATCGCTTTAACAAAGAGCTCGTCCCGGTTGGGCTATTCGCCAAAATCGGCCGCCGTCCAGGTATTGTCCAGATAGTGTAGTGTTTTATGAGTTTCCCGGTTCAGGATCTCGTATCCGTTGATCGCCACCTGTACACGTTCGGGTTCCCAGGTGCCGATGGGTTCCGTAAGCAGGCCGGGGGTGGATATTTTCAGAATGAGACTGATCTCCCGGAGTTCCCAGAGGTAGAGTCTTTTCTCCGGATGCCCGTTCGTGGGATCGATGGTATAGGTCGTGGTATGGCCTGCTTCAAAATCGTTGTATAGGTCCCCTTCGAAGATCGTTTCGTTCAGTCGCCATTCCCGTTCCGGATTGATCCGTAAAAAAACGTGGTGGTCGGTACCGGCCCGGTCGCTGCTCCGGGTGGTGAGCGTCACGTCGATACTGTCGATTTCAAAGTATTGGTAGAGATCGTGCAGACTCAGGGTCGGGCTGGCCAGTCCGTACTTTTGGGCCAGTTTTTTTATACTGATCTTTTTATCGTCTCCGGCCAGTTTAGACAATGCGCTACGGAACGAAATGCGCCGGTGCTGGAGATACTTTTCCCGCACCACTTCGGCGTAGCGCCGGGCGCCCTCCGCATTGGGATGGCCGATGGAAGCTACGAGGGCGGTAATGAGTCGCAGCAGATCATCCCGCAGCAGGGAAGCCGAGGCTACCCGGCGTTGTTCGGCCATCGGGTCCCCGGCGATCAGACGATGGACGTTGCCCAGCGGATTGCTCAGGAACTGCTCCCAGGTCTTTTCCTGGATCTTGCGGGGTTCGAACAGAAAGGATTGCGGGCCACCGACACAGTTCTGGGGACCAAAGGCCGGATGAGCGAACAGGATGCCGGGCCCGCGATGATCCCCGGACCGGTGCATCTGGCCGACCGCACGACGCAACCAGCTCAGCTGCCGCTGGTAAAAATAACGCGTTCGCTGCACCGATCGCCGGGCAACCAGCGGACTCAGCAGCGGTCCCAACAGACCGAATTTTAAACTCAGCACCGAAACAAAAACCGTGAGGATCTGCAGATTGGACAGTTCGGAGAGGATCGGATAGTAACCGGTCAGTACGATCACCGCCCGGGGGTAGAGTCTCCGGGTTTCCTGCAGTAGTTCCAGCATATCGTGGTAGCAGTGTTGCCGGATGCGCTGTTCGAGATCTTCATTACTGCCGGTCGGATTGATGATCACCCGGAAGTCTACATCGTTGATGCCGCCGTTGAGGATGACCAGATCCATTTCCGGGTCTTCGGTATTGTAACTACCCAGCCGGACCTGATCGATGATGGAGGGCAGATCAAACGGGACTTCCTGCCAGAAGGGGATATTGGCATCGGGAATGTGCTCGTCGCTCGGTTTTTTGATGATGGCGCCGGAATGAGCCTGGAATATAAGTTCCAATTGCTCCGGCTCCAGCTCCAGCGCTTCGGCGATCTGCCGAACGGCCAGGACGTGAAACTTCTGTTCCTCCGGCAAACCCTGGCCCCATAAAACGGAATCTCCCACTGCTAATACCTTCATCGTTTCCCGCCTTATTGCAAACTTACCAGTATGGGGATCATTCCCTGTCCTTTATCCAGCGGCCGCAGGGCCTTACCCATTACCGCACCGAAGGCCCGGACGGGATCAGTCGCTTTCATGGCGTGGCCCGGACGAGCGGAGGTCGTGAGCAGGTCACCCACCTCAATAGCTCCGTAATCGGCGTCTACCCGACAATAAACTTTACCGACCAGCGCTACCGGCAGGCGATGTTCCCGATCGGCCTGCTTGTCCATGACGATACCCGGTCGGTAAGGGCCGGCTCCGGATATAACACCGGCCACCTTTTTATCGTAGGGTTCTTTACTCTCCTGCAACCGGCCACGTTGGTCCAGTACCATCACCGTTCCGGGTGTGATGCGATCGACTACCGTCCCGTCAATGTCGAAATCCTCGGCAAAATCAGCATTACTCAGAATGATATCGCCGGCCTGCCCGTCCAGATGGACGGTCGTATTTCCTTCGCTGTTGAGAAGGCGGAGGTCTCCGGCCCGGCCTTCGGCACCGATGTTCAGGTCCGCGGTGTTCCCATCGATCAGTATACCCTTGAAGATGATCCGGCCGGTATCTCCCTCCAGGATCAGGGTGGCTGCGTGCGCTCCCTCGCCATTCTCGGGCAGGATACGAATGCGTCCGCTTAGGGTTTGAATAGGATCCGGATTAGGTGGTGTCTGTTCTTCCATAGGCTCGTTAAATTAAAAAAAGTTTTTTTCCTTGTACTATAAACCCGATGTCCCTTCGACTTATAGGTAAATTAATTTTTGATGCTTAATACGGATCAAATCGGATAAGATGGAACAAAAGCAGCTGGAGACCGCCCTGGAGCGCCTGCACACTCAGAGTTTTGGCTGGGCCCTGCGCTGTTGTTCGGACGACCGTGAGGCCGCGGCCGAAGTGCTTCAGAACACCTATCTCAAGATACTGGAAGGCAAAGCCCGCTTCCGGGAAACTTCCGCCTTCAGGACCTGGCTTTTCTCGGTGATCCGCTTTACCGCCGCCGACTATTATCGACGGCAATCGAGACGACAGCGATTGAAGCTGACGACGCCCGGGATACTCCATGCGGAAACGGAAGCCGGCCCGGATGCAGACGCTCCCGATCGCAAGGAGGTGTTTCGGGAAGTATTGAACCGCTTATCCCCGCAGCAAAGTCAGGTCCTGCATCTGGTATTCTACCAGGATTGCACCATCCGAGAAGCGAGTGACATCATGGGCATTCAACTCGGGACGGCACGCACCCATTACGAACGGGGCAAAAAACAAATGAAAGCATGGCTGCTCAGTGCCGGGGTACTGAAGGACGCATTTTAAGGAAATACCACATTGAAGCCGGAATCCATTCACCAAAGCCGTACACAATGGATAAACATAAAGAACAAGAGCATTTATTAAACCAGCTTTTTCGGGAGCAACGGGAAGCCGATGCCGTCGGATCCCCTTCCTTTCGGGAAGTCTACGGAAAAGCGCAACAAAAACACGGAAAAATGAAGCGTATTAAACTCACCCTGATCATTGCGATCGCCGTAGTGGCGCTGGCCAGTCTGGCCATCCTGACCACCGACCGCGAACAGGCCAACGCGCCTATCCAGGTAGCAAAAGCGGGCCTCTCTTTTTACGAAGACCTGCAGGCAAACGGTAAATTCGTCGTAAACGATATTCAGTTCGCCTTTAACAGCACGGACCTCAAACCGGAATCCCAGTCCATCATTCAAACCATCGCCAAAATGATGGAAGAGCATCCGGAAGTACGGCTGAGTGTAGAAGGCCATACGGATGATCGCGGTTCGGAAAATTACAACCAGGAATTGTCGGCCAGACGGGCCGCCGCCGTTCGCCAGGCCATTATCGGTGAGGGAATTGCTGCTTCCCGCCTGAAAGCGGCCGGATTCGGAGAAGTAAAACCGGTAACCGGAAACGATTCGGACGCCGGCAGGGCGAAGAACCGACGGGTGGAATTTGTTTCTTTTTAAGAGCCTATCCAAAAACCATCCTTTGGTCTTAAAATAACCTTCTATGGAACCTCATTTCGTCATTTCCTCCTTCCGTAGCGCTGCTACGAAACTCGAAAATGACTTCGTGAGCACCCAAATCTGGTCATTTGGACAGCAAAAACGGTTGCTGGATAGCCTCAAAGAGCTAATCTCACATAACATGAATCACCCCGGATTTTATAAAAGGCGGTGTATGACCTCAGCGAGGTCGAATATTCGTAGAATTTAGCATGGATAAGCGTTTTCCGACCTCCCTGAGGTCGAAACCAGCATTTCGACTATTTTGCTACGAATGTTTAACCTCTACGAGGTCATTTTTTGAATCCTGAAAAAATTCAGGATGACTCATGTTTTATTTTTATCCAACCAGATTGGCCAGACGGTCGATCGATATATCTGCAAAATCTCCGATAAAAGCTTTCACCCCGGGGATCTCCCGGAATTGCCCGGGATCATGGGTGGTGGTCACCACGATCACCGAACAGCCCGCGCTGGAAGCCGCGGTTGCACCCACGGGACTGTCCTCAAAAACGACGCATTCCGCCGGCTGCAGCCCGAGCCGGTCGGCGGTTTTCAGGTAGATCTCCGGATGGGGCTTTCCGTTCTCCACACTATCCGAATGCAGGATCACCGGAAATAGATAACGCAACTGGAGGTTGTCCATCACGAAGTCCACATTTTCGGGCGGTGCGGCCGAAGCTACCGCCATTTGGAGATCGGACCGGTTGAGCTCTTCCAGAAAAGCCTCCAAACCGGAGATCAGTTTTAGGTCCGGGCGGTAGATCTCCCGGTAGGCTTCTTCCTTTTCCCAGGAGATCTGTACGCGTTCTTCGGGCGTGAACCGGTCGCCGAACAAACGCTCGAGGATCTCGACATTCACGCCGTGCACCTTTTCCATAACTTCCTCCAGGGACATATTCAGGCCCAGCGAATTCAATTGCTTGTGCCAGGCGCGGTGATGGACCATCATATTGTCGATCATGGTGCCATCCATATCGAAGATGACTGCTTTCATAGTTATAGTTGGATGTTGTTAGAAGCCATCTCAAAAATATCCTTTGGCCTACAAAAGGGGATTTTTGAGCCATATTTCGTTGCAAAAAACGTCACGTAGCTATGGCTATGCTCCGTTTTTTCGCCTCATCTGGCTCAAAAATCCCTCTTTTTCACCATCAAAAACATTTTTGAGATGGCTTCTAGTCAGAAGCAGGGGCTATTAACCCGCTTCCCAAAAGAGGCAAAGATTACAAAATTTTACGGGCCGAAGGTTAAAGACTCGTTAAATCTGGGGGGCGAACGCAGGGACATTAAACCTCCGAAGGGTATTGTGGTCAAAAGAACTAATTTCGGGAACGTTGACAGGAACAGCTCCCGGAAGACTTGGACTCCTGTCTACCACAAATCCAATGATATGCAACAGATCAAACATCTCTACTGGCGGGCCGGTTTTGGCCTGAGCCCCACGGCCTGGGCGGAACGGCGCAACTGGTCCGTTCAGCGGGCGGTGGAACAACTGTTTGCGGAAGCAGCAAAGGATCAAAGCATCCGGAACGCAATTGCCGCTGCATCCGGGCCTTTTGAGAATTTTTCGGAAATGTCCCAGATGTCTAAAGATGAACGTCGCAAGGAAGCCCGGAAAAAGATCACGGCCGACACGGCCGACTGGATCCAAATGATGGCCGATGAGCGGAGCAGCGCCCTCAAACACCGGATGATGTTATTCTGGCACGGGCATTTTGCCTGTCGTGTGTTGCAGCCCAATCTGGCCCTGAAGCAACTGGCGGTACTGGAAGAACACGCACTCGGCAACTTCCGGGATCTCGTACTGGGCATTGCCCGCGACCCGGCCATGATCCGCTATCTGAACAACCAACAAAACCGCAAAGATTCTCCCAATGAAAACTTTGCCCGCGAACTGATGGAACTGTTCACTATCGGCCGGGGGAACTACTCCGAACGGGATGTAAAGGAAGCGGCCCGGGCGTTTACCGGCTGGTCGAGCAATTTGCGGGGCGAGTTCGTGTTCCGGCGGTTCCAGCACGATTTCGGTAGCAAGACCTTTATGGGGAAAACGGGCAACTTCGATGGGGACGATATCATCGATATGCTGCTCGCCCGGAAGCAGACCGCCGTTTTCCTTACCCGCAAGATCTACCGGTACTTCGTTAACGATAAAGTGGATGAGGCGCGGGTGCAGGAACTGGCCGAATCTTTCTATAGTTCCGGTTACGATATCGGTCGCCTGATGCGTAATTTGTTCAGCAGCGACTGGTTCTACGCGCCGCAAAATATGGGTACGCAGATCAAATCTCCCATCGTGCTGCTGGTCGGAATGATGCGTACGTTGCCTACCGAATTCCGGGATGACCGCACTTTCCTCATCCTGCAGAAAGCGCTGGGGCAGATGATCTTCAACCCGCCCAATGTGGCCGGCTGGCCCGGTGGGCAAAGCTGGATCGACAACTCTACGCTGATGCTCCGCCTCAATTTGCCGGTCTATCTGCTGGAAGCCGGTGAAGCCAACCTACGCCCCAAGGACGCTTTGGAATCCGATAGCCGGGGTGGGCGACTGCGGAAACTGGACGCCCGTATCGATTTTTCCCGACTGGAAAACTGGCTGGGGGCGCAGCAACCGGCGGCAGCCGCAAAAGAGCTGGCGGAATACCTCATCGTACGTCCGGTACAGCTGCCGGCACTACTGGCAGAGGGACTCGCCCGGCAGTCGGATACGGCCCGTACCCTGCCAATGATGCTGGTGGGCGTCATGTCTTTACCGGAATACCAGTTGTGCTGATCCGGTATCTGGAATGTATTGCTGTTTAGCCAGTTTTTATCCGGTATTCCGGATGCACGGACCTTCAAAATTCAGAAAAATGAAAAGAAGAGATTTTCTCAAAACTTCCGCTATATCTTCCTCCGCTTTATTGGCCCCGGCCTTTTTGCGGGCCTACAACCCACAGCGTTTGTACAACAGCCGCGCCGAAAGGATCCTGGTCGTGGTGCAGTTGTCCGGCGGGAACGATGGACTGAACACCATTGTGCCCTACCGGAACGATCTGTATTACCAGCAGCGGCCCTCCCTGGCGATCGCTAAAGAGGAGGTACTGCCGGTAAGTGACGAGCTGGGTTTTCATCCGGCTATGTCCGCGCTGCAGTCCCTGTACGACGACGGATTGATGAGTATCGTTAACAATGTGGGGTACCCCAATCCGGACCGTTCGCATTTCCGTTCCATGGACATCTGGCATACGGCCAGCAGGAGTGATGAATACCTGAGTACCGGCTGGCTGGGCCGTTATCTGGATCAGGCCTGTATCGATTGCGAACAGGCGCACGTTGCACTGGAAGTGGACGATGCCCTGAGCCTGGCCCTCAAAGGGGAAAAACGCAGTGGCTTTGCGATGAGCAGTCCGGCGCAGTTGAAAAAGATGACGGATAACCGCTACCTCCAACTTATCGCGGATCACCCGCACGAACACGAGGAAAATGTGGCCTATCTCTACAAAACACTCATCGATACCCAGGCTTCGGCGGATTACCTGGCTAGCCAGGCCAGAGTACACCGTTCGACCGTGGACTATCCCGCTACGGAATTCGGCCGCGACCTGAAGCAGATCGCCGAACTCATTACGGCGGATACGGATACCCATATCTACTACGTAAGCCTGACCGGATTCGACACGCACGCCGGGCAGCAGGGGCGCCAGCAGCGCCTGCTCCAGCAGTACAGCGAAGGCATGAAGGCCTTTATGGAAGACCTGCGTCAGAATAAACTGATCAATGACACCCTGGTACTGACATTTTCGGAATTCGGTCGCCGGGTGAGTCAGAACGCCAGTGGAGGCACCGACCACGGTACGGCCAATAATCTTTTCCTGATGGGCGGAAACCTGCGCCGGAAAGGATTTTTCAATGAGGGACCGGATCTGACGGATCTGGACGAGGGGGACCTGAAATACCGGGTGGATTTTCGCGAGGTGTATGCTTCCATTTTGAACAAATGGCTGCAGGCGGACGCTCTGGAGGTGTTGAACGGGCGGTTTGCCGGACTTCCTTTGATATAACTGGACTACTTTTTACAGTTGGTGGAGGGGGAGGTTGGGAGATTAGGAGACCGGGAGATTGGGAGACCAGGAGATTGGGAGAAGGGGAGGAAAGCGATGCGCTTTGTCTTTTTCCCGATCTTCTGGTCACTCCGTCTTTTTCAGTAGTGTATAATATAGCTTGAGTCCTGTCAATCAGGGATTAAATGTACCGTAGAGACGAAATGTAGGTAGCCTTCTATCCAGAATTTACCTTAATCTGAAGGCCGATCAGATCATGCGTTTCAGGTCCGGTATGCGGTTCAGAATCTTTTGCGTCAGATCGAGTTGTGCCGTAGCCCGTTGCAGGTTGTGCTCCGGAGAGTGGATCTTGTAGTAGACGTCGCCCATCAGGAAATCCGTCAGAAAGCGGATGCCCATGATGTAGGCCAGCATGGCTCCCGAGAGGGGCAGGTATTCCAGTTCCAGCGGACTCAGGATATCGCGGGAAGGTTCGAGATACCCGCGCGCGAAAGCTTCAAAACGGTCGAGGTCCACCTGGATCTTTTCGAGATCCGTTTCGTCCTCCGGTGCGCTGCTGACACTGGTACGAACGGCATCGCCGAAATCGAAATGTACGTATCCGGGCATGACCGTATCCAGGTCGATCACACAGCGTCCCTTGCCATTGCGGTCCAGCATGACGTTGTTGAACTTGGTATCGTTGTGGGTTACACGAAGGGGGAGCTGGTGCTGATCGCCCAGCGCCTGGATCCGGCACATTTCGTCGGCAACCTCCAGGGCAAAACGGATCAGGTGATTGGCCTGGAGCACCCGACCGGCTTTATCGTCTTTTACCGCCCGTTCGAGATTGCGGACGCGCATCGGTACGTGGTGGAAGTTGGGCAGGGTAGGGAAGAGGGTTTCGGCGGGGAAATCCGACAGATCCCGTAAAAATGTCCCGAAGGCTTTGCCGCCTTCGTAGATCTGTTCGGACGTTTCCACCACATCGTAGGACACCAGCTTCTCCAGGAAAATGTACACCCGCCAGTAGCTGCCGTTGTCATCCCGGATGAAAAGATCACCCGTGCGGGTGGGGACAATGGTCATACTGTGGTATTCCGGATTCTCCTTCTTTTTCAGATGCTCCGTCACCCGGAGAATATTATCCATCATCGGCCCCACGTGGGGAAATACCTTATGATTGATCCGCTGCAGGAGATAATCCGGTTCCCCCGGGCTTGCATTGGTGATCTTGAAGGTATCATTGATGTGACCGCTTCCGAATCCCTGAATATTTCCGATCGCCCCGCTGATCTCAAAATGTGTTAAAAGTTGTTCTATATCTAATGCCATTTTCAGCATGCTTGAATGCAATTTGGGGGCAAAATAAGGCATATCTGCCGATGATGGCGTATAGCGGGCGGATTATTACTATCGTACTCCCGATTTTAGAACGCCCGTATTTTTGGTGGCCGGAAGAGATTTTCGCACTTAAAAGCGGGAACGGAAAAACAAAACGGCCATAGAATAACCTCCTGGATGGAAGATCTTTCTATGGCCGTGCTAAGTGTCCAGTATGGGCTTTATTCTACGCGCAAGCTCTCTACGGGGCGTTCCCGCCCGGCCCGGATGGCCTGAAAACTGATCGTGATCAGTGTGATCAGGACGGCACCTAAACCGGCGATAATGAATTCCCCGGGCCCGATATCGATCCGGTAGGTGTACTGCGCTAGCCATCGCTGTATAAAGTAAAGGGCAATCGGCACTGCAATGATGCAGCTGAGCAGGATAAGCCCGATAAATTCTCTGGACAGCAAGAGCCATATCTGACTAAGACTGGCCCCCAGTACCTTCCGGATACCGATCTCTTTTCTGCGTTGCTCCGCCAGGTATGTGGCCAGGCCAAATAGCCCTAGGCAGGAAACGAAAATAGCCAGTGCGGCAAAGATGGCTGCCAGCTTACCTACCAGCACTTCCAGCCGGAATTTTTGGGCATAAGTATCATCTACGAATTCATACTCATACGGAAATGTAGGATTGTGCCGGTTGAAAAGTACCGACAGGGTAGCGATCGCCTGCTGGGTATTGACTTCCGGACGTAGTCGGTACAACATGGAAGCTCCCCATTGGCCATGGGCAAATACGGTCGGTACCACCGGGTCATACGGAGAGATCATTAAAGCATCTTCTACCAGCCCGACAATAGTTCCCTGGTCTCCTCCCTGTAAGGTAATGGTTTGATTGACCGGATCTTCCAAACCAAATCGGTCTGCTGCTGCCCGATTGATGATGAGACTGGTAGAATCCGACTGCCAGTCCGGGTGGAAATTGCGACCTTGCAATAATTGGATGCCCAGAGTATTAAAATAATCTTCCGTCACCCGGATAAAGGCGATTCCTCCGGCGGGAGTATCACCGGTCTTACCCGGCCAATGCTCGACTTCGATCCGGGAGAATATACTGGTGATGGGGCTGGAACCCCAGGCAACCGACTCCACCACACCACTTTGCAACATTTCATTCCTGAGCACCTGGTAGTTATCGTTCAGATCATCCGTCATACGGGTCATCATCAGGCGCTCCTGATCATAACCCACCGGACGCTGCTGTACGTAATTGATCTGGCGGTAGATCACCATCGTCCCGATGATCAACGCAATGGAGCTGCTAAACTGGAGTAGCACGAGGATTTTCCGTCCCCTACTGGTGCCCCGTCCGGTAGTGATTTTTCCCTTCAGGACTTTAACCGCCTGAAAAGAAGAGAGATACCAGGCGGGCCGACTTCCGGCCATAAGCGCAGTGAGTGTGGTATAGACCAACAGCACGATCCAAAATAACGGCTGGTCCAGAGGGAATTGGATACGAACATTAGCCAGATCATTGAAAAAGGGTAAAATCGCGTATACCAGAATGAGCGATAAAACGGCCGCCAGTGAAGTGATTAAAAAGGATTCCACCAGGAACTGCGTAACGAGGTGTTTTCGCTTGGAGCCGATCGCTTTGCGCACGCCTACTTCCTTTGCTCTTTTTTCAGAACGGGCGGTGGCGAGATTGGTGAAATTAATACAAGCCAAAATGAGCACCAGGAGACCGATGAGGCCGAACATTTGCAGGTAATCGATATATCCACCGGAAGGCTGGCCGTTTTCAAATTCATTGTAAAGGTGCCAGTCCTTGAATGGGTATAAGCCCAATTCGGGTTCGAAGTTGACCTTCCCTTCGGAATTATCCTGGATCAGGTCGCGGATCCTCGAGCTTACCTGCTCCCGACTGGCATTAGGGTCCAGTGCAGCGTAGATTTGAAAGGAATAATTTTCCCATTGGGTACGGGAGGCTCTTACCCAACCTGCGCTTTGTTCGTACAGAGAAAAAGGTACCAGGTATTGAAAGTAAAATGAACTGTTGGATGGTATGTTTCCCATAACACCGGTAACCTGTAAATCAAAGCGATTATCGTAACGTACGGATTTGCCCATAGGATCCTCATCTCCAAACAGGGCCCGGGCCGTCCGGGCGGTTAAGATAATGGAATAGGGATCGGATAACGCAGTTTCGGCATGTCCCTGTAACAGGGGAAAACGAAAGATCTTGAGAAAATCACCGCCGACGCTGGCTCCACTAAGGTACAACTTCTGTTCGCCCACCATCAGACCATGCCGCTGCATCCAGTCGCATTCGGCTACATAGCGAATACCGGGAATATTATTGCGTAATGCATTGGCTACCGGTAGTGGAACGGCGTTGGAGCTCTCTATTGCTCCTTCCACGCTTTCATTGACGTAGATCTGGTACGACTGATCGTATCCGGATAAGAACCGGTTATAACTGAACTCGTAGTGGATCAGTAAACCAATGAGTAAAGCAACGGCCATTCCCACGGCCAGACCACTGATATTGATCAGGCTGTAGACCCGGTGCTTAACCAGGCCGCGCAGGGCGATCTTTAGATAACTTTTGAGCATGATTAGGTGGTTTTAAGGTGTTAATCAGTCCGCAAACTTTTTACCGGCGGGGTTTTACCGGCCCGGATAGTTTGTAAACTGACCGTGATCACGGCTATAAGAATGGCTAATGTGCTGGCAATCAAAAATATCCAGGGGCTCATGGTGATCCGATAATTGTACTGTTCTAACCAATTTTCTAAAAAGTAAACAGCGATAGGAATAGCGGCCAGGCAACTGATCAATACCAGTAGGAGAAAATCCCTCGATAATAGGACCCAGATCTGAGCTGCACTTGCTCCCAGTATTTTGCGGATGCCAATCTCCTTACGACGTTGTTCGGCCAGATAAGCGGCGAGGCCAAAAAGCCCCAGGCAGGATACAAAAATGGCTAAGGCGGCAAATAGACCGGACAGCTTGCTGATGATCACTTCCAACTGAAATTTTTGCGCGTAAGCCTGATCCACAAATTCGTATTCAAAAGGATAACTCGGATTATACCGTTCGAAGATCGGAGCCAGCTGGGTCAGGGCTTCCTGCGTTTTTACCTGGGGTGCCAGTCGGTAAAGGATGCTGGCGTAGAAGCCTTTTGGCGTAAATACGGTAGGCTCGACGGGCCGGAAAGGCGAACCCAAAATAGCATTCTCCACGACGCCCACAATGGTTGCCGGTTGGTTTTCGAACCAGGTAATGGTTTGCCCAACAGGTTCTTTTAGGTTTAATTTTTCTACCGCCGCTTCGTTTAAGATAATGGAGTTCGCATCGGATTCCAGCTGATCCCGGAAGTTGCGCCCGCTTTTGATCTGCATCCCCAGGGTTTCGAAATACGAACTTGAAATGGTGATCGCAGCAACTTCCAGGGATAGGGAACCAGGTTGTTTCCCGGCCCAATCATCGATATTGCTGAAGAAGGTGATATTAGTGGCTGAACTGGATGATCTGGCCACGCTTTCGATTAAGCCGCTTTTTAATAATTCATCGGAAAGTGCCTGGTAATTTCGACTGATATCCTCACTCCAGTCCGACATGATCAGGCGGTTTTGGTCATAGCCGGTAGGTCTGTCTTTTACATGCTGCAGCTGTCGGTAGATCACAAAAGTGCTGATGATCAGGGCCACCGAGCAACTGAACTGGAGAACGATTAAAATTTTTCGGCCCATTACGGCTGATCTTTCCCCCCTTAGCGCGCCCTTCAGCACCTGTACCGCATTAAAAGAAGAGAGGTAGAAAGCGGGTCGGCTACCGGCTATCAAGGCGGTGATGCTGATATAGGCTACCATGATCAGCCAAAAGGAAGGTGATCGAAACGGCATGGTGATCTGACTACCCAATAAACTGTTAAACGGAATGAGGGCCAGATAGACCATTAACAGGGCAATTCCAAAGGAACAGGAAGTCAGGAAAAATGATTCGGTCAAAAACTGGAAGATCAAATGTTTCCGTTTGGAGCCAATGGCCTTCCGGACGCCTACTTCCTTCGCTCGGTGGGAAGATCGGGCGGTCGCCAGATTAATAAAGTTTATACAGGCTATTAACAGCACTAAAAAGCCGATCAGACCAAAGATCCTAATGTATTCGATGTATCCACCAACGGCTTTGCCGTTTTCGTATTTCCCGTATAGATGCCAGTTTTGCATGGCCTGCATGCTCAGTTTCTGCTTGGTGTCTCTGGTTTTCGGACTATTTTGGGTCAATAAATTTTCAATCTTGGGCGCGATCTCTTCGTAACTTATTTGGGGCGCAAGCCTGACGAATAGGGTGAACCCATTCATTCCCCAGTCGGTACATGCTTGCCGGACGTAGTCCATATTTTGCGCCATAAAAGTAAACGGGATAAGGTAGTGGAACTGAAGCGTAGAATTAGCGGGAGGATCTTCCACAATTCCGGAAACGGTAAGTAGCTGTTGATTATCAAAACGAATGGATTGTCCTACGGGATTTACCTCTCCAAATAATGCCTCTGCGGTTGACGCAGTGAGAATAATGGTATTCGGACTGCTCAGAGCAGTTTCGGCATTGCCCCGGATCACGGGGAATTGGAAAATTTTTAAAAAATCAGCACCCACAAAAGTCCCTTCCAAATACAACTTTTTGTCTCCCACCACCAGACTATGGGCACTTCCGCCCCAATCCGCTTCTGCGGCATATTGAATACCGGGAATATCGTTTTTAAAGAGATCGACCAGCGGTAATGAAATGGCGTTGCTGGTGTACACGCGATCCAGCGTGTAATGACGTTTGAGGCGATATACCCGGTCGTAATCGGGCAGGAAACGATCGTAAGCATATTCGTAATTTATCCATAATCCGATCAATAAAGCTACAGCCATACCCACAGAAAGTCCCAAAATATTGATTAGACTGGACGAACGGTGCTTTGCCAGTCCACGCAGGGCAATCTTTAAATAATTTTTGATCATCTGCTTCTGCTTTTAATTTAGCCAACTCAAAGTTTCCGGTTCATTCTGAGCGCAAGCTGTCCACCGGTCGGGCGGTGCCCGCCCGGATGGCCTGAAAACTGATGGTGATGACGGTAATGATCAGGGCCAGCAGTCCGGCCAGTACAAAAGTCAGCGGACTGATACTGATCCGGTAGTCGTACTGCAACAGCCAGTCCTGGAGAAAATAAAGGGCAAGCGGAGTGGCCAGCACACAACTGATCAGTACCAACAGCAGGAATTCCCGGGAAAGCAGCAACCAGATCTGCATTAAAGTAGCACCCAATACCTTGCGGATACCAATCTCTTTCCGGCGCTGCTCGGCCATGAAAGCGGCCAGCCCAAACAGTCCCAGGCAAGAGACAAATATGGCCAGCCCCGCAAAGAGTCCGGCGAGTTTACCAACCAGTAATTCCAGCTGGAATTTGCGGGCGTAGGCCTCATCGGCAAACTGGTATTCGTAGGGGAATGCCGGGTTGTACCGGTCAAAGATCTCCGCCAGTTGGGGGATCGCTTCCCGGGGACTGACGTTGGGCGAAAGCCGGTACAGAATACTGCTCTCGTGGTTAAAAGAAGGTGCAAACAGGGTCGGATGGACGGGCGTAAAGGGGGAGAGTAAAATGGCATCTTTTACGACGCCGACAATGGTGACATTCTGATTGCGGTTCCAATTGATGGTCTGCCCGATGGGATCGTCCAGTTGTAATTGCCGAATGGCTGCTTCGTTCAGGATGACGGAGTGAGAATCCGCTTCGAGATTGCTTTTAAAATCACGGCCGGCGATGATCTCCATGCCCATGGTCTTAAAGTAAGTTTCGCTCGCTCGTACCGCACCGATCTCCAAATGAGCACGATCCGGATTCCTACCGGGCCAATTGGAAATAATGGTGAAGAAATTGATCTCGCTGGCCGAACCCGAAGCCTTGGCAACCTGCTCTACCAGCCCACTACCGAGCAGATCGGCTTTAATAGCTTCGTAATTCCGGTTGAGGTCTTCACTCATCTCACTCATCATAAGCCGGTCTCTGAGGTAACCCGTCGGGCGGTCCTGCACGTGGCGGATCTGCTGATAAATGATGAGGGTGCTGATGATCAGAGCAATGGAGCAACTGAACTGTATCAGCACCAGGGCCTTTCTACCCCACACCGCCGAACGTTGCTTCTGCATGCCGCCCTTTAGTACCCGCACCGCATTGAAAGAGGACAGGTAGAATGCCGGCCGGCTACCTGCAAGTAGAGCGGTGAGCAACAAATAGGCCACCATCAGAAGCCAGAACAAGGGCTGGTCGAATGGGATACGGATCTCACTGCCCACCAGTTGGTTGAAGGGTTCCAGCACCAGATAAACCAACAGGATGCCCAGCGCAAAGGAAACGGTGGTCAGCAGCAGGGATTCACTCAGGAACTGGACGATCAGGTGTTTTCGTTTAGAGCCGATAGCTTTGCGTACTCCGACTTCCTTCGCCCGTTTTTCCGAACGCGCAGTTGCCAGGTTCATAAAGTTGATACAGGCAATGATCAGTACCAACAGGCCGATAATACCGAACAGGCGGACATATTCGATGTATCCGCCAGCCGGACGGCCGTTCTCGTAGCGGCCGTAGAGGTGCCAGTCGGCTGCAGGCTGCAGACTCAGCCGGGGATCATAGGGCTTGAGGTCAGGACTCTTTTCGGCCAGGATATTCTCAATCAGCGGGGTGATCTGTTCCTGGTCAACTCCGGGGGCCAGCCCCAGATAAAGCATGAAACTGTTGACCAGCCACTCGTTCCGGGCTTCCCGGACGTATGGAGAAATATTCTCCAACAGACTAAATGGCAACAGGTAGCTGAACTGCATCGTGGAGTTGCCGGGTACATCCCGCAGAATGCCGCTCACCGTCAGCTCCTGACTGTTGTCGAGCTTGACGGCCTGACCCATGGGATCCGCATCTCCGAACAGGGCGGTGGCCGTCTGTTCGGTGAGTACGATCGAATTCGGGTCATTCAGTACGGTAGCGGGCTCACCGCGCAACAGGGGGTATTTCAGGATCTGCAGAAAATCTTCCCCGACGAAGTATCCCTGGGAAGAGAGTTTGGTCTCCCCAACCATCAGGCTGTGGGCATTGCCCCAGTCGGATAGGGCCACGTGGGCAATGCCCGGAATATCATTTTCCATGATTTCCACCAGCGGCAGGGCGATGGCCTCGATCGTGTGCGTTTCGCCCTCGATGGTGTAGTGCCGTTTGATCTGGTAGACCTGTTCGTAGTCGGGTAAGAAGCGGTCGTACGAAGCTTCGTGATAGACCCACAGGCCGATGAGCAGGGTAACGGCCATTCCGGTGGCCAGTCCCAGGATATTAATGAAACTGTAGGCCCGGTGTTTAACCAGTCCGCGCAGGGCAATTTTTATATAATTTCGAAACATCATTGTTTTGGATTTAGGGCTTAATGGTTATACCAATACGCTTTCTGCTACCGTTTGCCCGTCCAGCATCCGAACGATGCGGTGGCTGAAGCGCGCGTCGTGTTCACTGTGGGTCACCATCACGATAGTGGTACCGCTTTCGTTCAGTTCGGTGAGCAACTGCATGACCTCATTGCCGTTCTGCGAATCCAGATTACCCGTGGGTTCGTCGGCGAGGATGATGGCCGGCTGGTTGATCACGGCCCGGGCAACGGCCACCCGTTGCTGTTGCCCTCCGGAAAGCTGGGTGGGATAGTGATTGCGCCGGTGCATGATCTGCACTTTATCGAGTACGTATTCCACCCTTTTTTTGCGTTCGCCGGCTTTGATGCCGTTGTAGAGCAGCGGCAGTTCCACATTTTCGTACACGGTGAGTTCGTCGATCAGGTTGAAATTCTGGAAAACGAAACCGATCTTTTCCATGCGCAATTCGGCCCGCCGGTTCTCGTTGTAGCGCGAAACGTCGATTCCGTCCAGCAGGAATTGCCCGCCGTCGGCTTCATCCAGTAATCCGAGGATATTGAGCAGGGTGGATTTACCGCAGCCGGAAGGCCCCATAATGGCGACGAATTCCCCCGGTTTGACCTCCAGAGAAAGCCCGTTGAGCGCCGTGGTCTCTACTTCGTCCGTCCGGTATCTTTTTGCAATGTTGTGAATACTGATCATTAATGAATTGATTTTTAGCGGGGCCGGCGGCTGAACGTCCGCACAAACTGTCCGGTCCCTGATCCTACCTACTCAATGATAATACTGTGCCAGCTTTTTAAATTACTGATTAATAGTTGTTTAGGTGCTTTTGAGGTGCCCGTGCCCGTACGCTTCCGCTACAAAAGGTGTACGAAAACGATACACTTGCGGCTGGATCCCGATTTTAAATTTATAAAATTTTGTGCCCCTGCTCAATTACTGTAATATTGTTATCGACCGGTCAGCCGGGTTTAAAGACGCCTCAAAGGCATCATATTTCCCGGATTACCCGCAAAAATGAATTAAATAAACCGAATCATGCGCCTATCCAAAGCATCCATACTGGTAGTCGACGACGATCCCGACGTGCTGACGGCGGTCCAGTTGCTGTTGAAAACGGAGGTGAAAAAGGTCGTGACGGAAAAGCATCCGGAGCGACTGAAGGATCATCTCACGTACCATCATTACGATATCGTTTTGCTGGACATGAACTTCAACAGTTCGCTGAATACCGGTAACGAGGGGCTATTCTGGCTGCGGGAGATCCGGAAAATGAATACGCCGGCCGAAGTGGTGATGATCACCGCTTACGGAGATATCGATCTTGCGGTACGGAGCCTGAAGGAAGGGGCGGTGGATTTTATGGTGAAACCCTGGCACAACCAAAAGCTGCTGGAAATGCTGCGGGGGATCCTGGCGAAGAAAAAGGGGAGCGGCTCCGAACCGGACCAAAAGCAGCTTGGCCGGGATCTGGACCTTATCGGAGCGTCGGAGCAGTTGCAGGACGTTCTGTACAAAGTTGAAAAGATCGCTCCGACGGATGCCAATATCCTGATCCTCGGTGAGAACGGGACCGGAAAGGACCTCATCGCCCAGGCCATCCACCAGCGGTCTTTGCGAGCGGATAAAGCCTTCGTCAAGGTGGACGTGGGAGCGCTTTCGGAGACGCTTTTCGAAAGTGAATTATTCGGTTATAAAAAAGGGGCCTTTACGGACGCCCGGGAAGACCGCCGGGGACGTTTTCAGGTGGCCGACGGTGGTACCCTCTTCCTGGATGAGATCGGCAATATCGCTCCGCACCAGCAGGCCAAACTCCTGAGCGTGTTGCAAAACCGGCAGGTGATCCCGCTGGGGAGTAGCGAACCCATCCCGGTGGATATCCGCCTGCTTTGCGCCACCAATCTTTCTCTGACCGAACTGGCGGATGAAAAGCGCTTTCGCAAAGACCTGATCTACCGCATCAATACCGTGGAGATCGTAGTGCCGCCCCTGCGCGAACGGGGGCGGGATATCCTCCTTATTGCCGATCACTTCCTGGAACAGTACGCTGAAAAATATCGCAAGGGTGGACTGGGCTTATCCCAGGGGGCAAAAGACAAATTACTGCACTACACCTTCCCGGGTAATGTCCGCGAATTGCAATACGCCATCGAACGGGCGGTGATCATGTCCGAGGGCAGTGAGCTGGAAGCGGAGGACATCATCTTTTCCCCCATCGAGTCCGCGGGACGTACCGCCGATGAACCGAAGGATCTCCGGTTAAGTACCGTCGAGCGAAATACCATTCTCAAGGTGATCCGAAAAAATCAGGGAAATATTACCAAAGCCGCAAAAGAGCTGGGGCTCACCCGTACGGCGCTTTACCGCAGGATCCACAAGTATGATATCTAAACCCAGACAATGGCCCATACTCCGGCGCATACTGCCACTACTGCTGCTGACCGCCCTGATCACCTACCTGATCTCCATCGGTGGGCACTGGTCGTTGTTTTTACTGTTCCCGCTTGGCGCGTATCAGTTCTGGGAACTGTTGCGGTACCACCGTCTGCCGATGGCCGAGTGGCGGCAATTCATCGAATCCGTAAAGTATCGCGATTTCTCCCGCCATTTCGACGAAGAGAGCGGGACCGATACCATCCGCGAAATGCGAAATGGCTTCAACCGGCTCAATGTCGCTTTTCAGGATATCAGTAAAGAGAAGGAAGCGCAATTCCACTTTTTACAGAAGATCCTGGAACTGATCGATACGGGGATCCTTTCCTACGAAGAGGACAGCGGGGAAGTGAGCTGGATGAACGAAACCTGGAAGGAAATGCTGATGATGCCCCACCTGCGGCGGATCGACGGTCTGAAAAAGCGGAACGAGCGACTGTACCGGGAAATTCAGACCTTGCGGGCCGGAGAGAGCAAAGTGGTCCGGATGCAGCTCGAACAGGCGGTGTTCAAGGTAATGCTCACCGCTACGCAATTCGTGACGGAAGGCCGCACCCATAAACTGATCGCCTGCAAAAACGTCAATGACGCCCTGGATGCGGCCGAGTCCAAGGCCTGGCAGCAATTGCTCGGGGTGCTGACCCATGAGATCATGAATTCAATTGCGCCCATCTCCTCCCTGGCCGATACGCTGAAACGACAGATCCAGCAATCCAAGGCCCAAAGCGGGGCCACGGCCCTGCCGGTGGATGATCTCGAGCTGGGAGTGGCTACCATTCAGAACCGGGGAGAGGGACTGCTGAAATTTGCCCGCACCTACAGCCAATTGAACAAGATCAACAACCTGCAGCTCGAACAAGTTTACGTACACAGTATCCTGGAGAACATCGCCCAACTCATGGAACCGGGCATGTTGCAAAAAGGCATTGAAATGCAACTGATCCTGAAAGATCCCGATCTGCAGATCATGGCGGATACCAACCTGCTGGAACAGGCCCTGATCAACCTCCTGGTCAATGCGACGGAAGCGGTCCGGGATGTGGAGGAAGCCCGCATCGTACTTTCCGCCTACCGGATACCCAGTGGAAAAACGATCATTAAAGTCGCCGATAACGGTAAGGGAATACCCGAAGCGCTCTGGGATAAGATCTTTATCCCCTTCTTCAGTTCGCGCAAGACCGGCAGCGGGATCGGACTGAGCCTTTGTAAGCAGATCATGCTGCTGCACGGCGGCAATATCCAGGTGCAGTCGGTAGAAGGGGAGGGGACGGCTTTCCTACTTTATTTCTAGGGACAATCATCGGGATACCACTTACTGATAAAATTCCCTAGTATTGCGGAAATTTTCTGTCTATGTCCGTCATTGCTTCCTGGATCTACCTCATCGACATTGTCGGTACCTTCGTTTTTGCGATCAGTGGTGCGCTGGCCGCTTCCGAAAAGCGATTTGATATTTTTGGTGCCGGCATACTGGCCCTCGTAACGGCCGTTGGCGGTGGTACGCTCCGGGACGTACTGATCGGCAGTACGCCGGTCGGCTGGATGAAGGACCTCAACTATCTGGCCGTCATCGTAGCGGCGGTGCTTATCAGCTTTTTCTTCAAGCACCACATCCTGAAATTGCGGCGCACTATGTTTCTGTTCGATACCATTGGTATCGGCTTATTCACTATCCTTGGCTTACAAAAGACGCTGGCCTTGGGCCTATCCCCGGTTATTGCCATTTTGATGGGTGCCGTATCGGCCGTATTCGGCGGCGTGCTGCGGGATGTGTTGTCCAATGAGGTGCCTTTGATCTTTCGCAAGGAGATCTACGCTACCGCCTGTCTGGCCGGTGGTTTATTCTTCGTATTGTTTCAGTGGATCTGGCCCGCACCGGTCATCAATATGCTCGCGGGCATTGCCGTGGTGATCACCATCCGCGCCTTGGCGGTGCGCCGGCACTGGTCATTGCCGGTGATCCGCTAAGCAGCTTCCATTGTTCAATCTGCTCAGGAGGTTGAAACCAAATCTCCTCTTTTTGGGAAATGCCCCGGGTAATAAATCGCGGCACGGAGCATCAGGAAGATGCTATTCAATACTAACTGGTTGAAAAATAAAGTATTAACCATCCGGAAGTAGAAGAAAGTACTTCAGTACGACCATTGGATCCTGCTTGTTCGAATATTTAAGCTTGACTAATGTTCCAGCACGATCGGTTTGATCTGCATTCCTTCTGGATACGTCAGCCGGAACCAATAGATCCCACTGGGATACTGACTCAGGTCCCAGTCTAAAACATTGGTCCCCTCCTCCAACGGAACTTTTCGGTCCTCCAGTATCCGACCCTGACTGTTGATCAGACTGATCTGGCTTAAAATTGGTTTTTCCAGTTTTACCCGGAGGTAAACCGAACCGTGACTCGGGTTCGGAGCCACCACAATGCCGGGATAGCAGGTCTTGCAATTCATCCTGCCTCCCGGGAAATTTTGCGGGCCGGGTGGCGGATCGATCACGGTCGTATCCTGAGGCGGAGTCGTTATGGTATCCACGGGGTTCTGAATGACCGTATCCGGATCAGTGACGATCACGGTATCCGACGGCATGACGGTAACGGTGTCCAGCGGAGGTTCGGTCAGCGTATCTCCGGGCATGACCGGTATGGTATCCATCGGTTCGTCCAGCGTATCCATCGGTGGATTACTGATGGTATCTACCGGAACGTCCGGGATGGTATCCGTCGGCGTAACAGGAACTGTATCGGTCGGTGGGTTCGGAATAGTGTCCGTGGGTGTAACCGGGATCGTATCCACCGGCGTCACGGGAATCGTGTCCATCGGCGTACCGGTGGTGTCCGTCACCGCTTGATCCAGGGTATCCGGATTGGTGACGATCATGGTGTCCAGAACCGGATAGTCCGTAGTATCGGTAACCGGATTGACCATCGTATCCTCCACGACGGTGGTCATGGTATCAATGACAGTTGTACCGGTATCCATCGGTGGCGTCACGATAGTATCCACAGACATGGTATCTACCGTCATTGTATCTACTGGAACGGGAGCATTGGGATCAAACAGTTCAAAAGCAGCCGATACATCAAAAATAGCCCCTCCGGCACAGCCGACCCGGATCTTACAGGCGGTGGAGGTGAGTGCGGGAAGATCCACTTCGGCAACGCCGTTGTTGGATACCCCAACGGCCAGCACGTGCGGGAAGGTAGATCCCCCATCAACTGACAAACTGATGCTCACGGTATCGCAATGGATCGGCCCGGCATCGGTACCGGCCACTTCCCATTCGATCCGTTGCCGACTGGATACGGTCCAGCCTCCGGTATTCCCATTCGGCCGGGTGATCGCCAGGGGCCCGGCGGTATCGATAAAGTAAACCGTCATTTCATCGTAAGCGCTACTGCCGAGGCCGAGGCGCTGGTCTTTCACGGTCAGCCGGAACCGGGCCTTGCGGGCCTTGGTCGGCAGGATCTCCCAGGGATCATCCTGGCCTCCCAGCGACCGGACGGGAGCAATACCCGGCGGTCGGCTGCGAAAGAGCGGGCCGTAAGTTCCGGTGGTATCCTCGGGAACGATGATGTCCATCTGCTCCCAACGGTAAGTCAGGCTGTCGCCGTCGGGATCGCTGCCGTTGCCGGCCAGTTGGAAAGGCGTACCGATGGGTACGTACAGGTCCGGTCCGGCATCAGCTACGGGCGGCCGATTATCCAGTTTGGTACCGGGAACACAACCGAAAATAATTCCCTGGGCGGCTTTTTCGGCGATCAGTTCCAGACTATTGCCGTGAAAATAATCGTCGGGCAGTTCCTGCACATTGGGCGCGCAGATCCCGGCGTAAGCCATCAGCGTCGAACCGCTGCCCGGCTCCAGCGCCGTTTTCAGGTTCCGGTTGCAGTCGTTGCTCTGGGTATGCTGGGCGCCCAACTGGTGGGCCAGCTCGTGAGCGAAGATGGCGCCCATGTAATATCCTTCCGGTTGTTCAAGGCCGGAAAAGGCCTTGGCTTTCCGGGAAAAATTACACACCGAACCGATCTGGGCCTGTCCGCCGAATTTGGTGGCCAATACGTGTCCCAAGTCAAAATTTGGATAACCGATGGTGTAATTACAGATCGATTTATTGGTTTCCAGCAGATCCTCTACACTGTAGTTATCGTAAGGGTCTGTCTCCGGATCGAGGAAGATGAGCTGGTCGTTATTGTTGACCAGGTCAAAGTGAATGGAGAGTTCGCGTTCGAATATGGCATTGACCTGCAGGAGTAGTTCGTTCATGGCGATCAGGACTTCCTCGCGGGTCTCTCCGTGGTAGCTTCCGTATTCGCCCGTACAGGCCAGCGCCAGCCGGTAGCGATAGAGTTTTGTCTCTCCCCGTCGGTCTACCCCGGCTACCTGATCGGTGAAACGATTGTCCTCTTCGTCCATTTGGGCGGAACAGGCACTGACCAGTTCGGCCGCCGCCGGATCAAACTTAGGATAGGTAAACCGGTAGATCGCCAGTTCGTTGTGCAGCGGCTCAAGGGTATAATTCAATCCGCCGGGACCAAAGAATAGCACTTTAACTCCCTTCCGGGAAACGGTCAGGTGGACCGTGCGCCGGGGATCTTCGGGATCCTGCCCGAAATAGGTACTGATGGTCGGGTACTGCGCCGCGAGTCCGGATGCCATCTGTTCCGAACGCCAGATCTGATAATCCCGGGTACTGCCGTCGGGTAGCGGGAAATTCAAAAAGATGCCATCGGACAATTCCCGGCTGGTCCAGCGGGAAACGGTTTGCGCTAGCTGTTGCTGCAGAAGCGCGTCGTTCAGGTCAAAAGTGGAGACGGGAGTGAAGCCTGGTTGCCAGGGTGCAGGGCGCAGGATCTGGCCATAGAGGGAGGGACATCCCCAATAGAGGAACAATGCCCAAAGGAGCAGCTTGAGGCCATATTTTGACATGTGATTTAGTGTTTCAGTGCTTGTTCAAAGTAATTTTGGCTACAGCGTAACCCTACAGAGCGAAAAGCGGGAAACAGACGGCGGCCATTGCCGTAAAATCATTTCTTTATGGCCGGTGCCGGACCAGTTCGTTGCTATTATCCCTCTAATTTATTTTCCACCTCACTTACGCGGGCAGATCATTGGGCGGAGGACCAGATAATCAGGAATGAGAAATGAGTAATGGGCATTTTTGCTCATCGCTCATTTCTCTTTTCACATTCCTATTTTCCCTATACGAGTAGAATGCTAAAAGGGTTCAATAAAACGGAGCCTATTGGGTGCGGACACGGGAATTTTTTTGGGAAAGGTTACCAAGCTGCAATCAGGCCGGATCACCGGAGTGGCGTTTGGCCGCCGGCAGGCCCGTCATGGGAAGCGGGCGCAACTGAAAACCCCGCTGTTTCAACAGCCGGATCAAACCTTCCTTGCCCGAGAGATGCCCTGCGCCGACCGCGCAAAAGGTGGGCTGCTCGCGGATGAGTTTTTCGATCCGTTCGGCCATGATGTGGTTGCGCCGAAACAGCAGCAGTTTGCGCAAACCGTGGCTGCTGTTGCGCACCAGCCGGTAAATGCGCTGGGGATCATTGAACTGGTAGACCGCCGCGTTCTTCAGGGTCGCCCGGCGAAATTTGCGAACGTTTTGTCCCAGACTGCGCAGTTGCTGGAATTGCTGTTCGAGCGGTATGGATTGTAGGATGCGCAGTTGCTCGTTCAGTGTTTCGATACCCAACTGGGTTTTACCGATGTCTCCGGCGTATTGCCAGAGATGGAGGTCCAGAGCCTGCGGGCGGTCTTTTTGCAGTAGTTTTTCGCTGATGATGTTGATGATCATGAGCGGTTTGAAGTGGCCGTAACGGTCAATATTCAGGCCGAAAGCCTTCTGCAGGATCGCTTTGAGCTTTTGGTATTGCTTGGGCCGCAAATAATGGACAATATGCTGGTGATCAGGGAGTAGCATGGCCGTGGCCAGTTCGGGAGAGGGTTGTTCGTCTACCTTGTATTCGGTAGCCAGGGCGTCGCACTGATCTAGGTAGTAGTGGACGGTGTCGAGGAAGCGGAAGGCCTGTTCGTCCCGTACGTGCATGGTGCCGAATAAAAAGGAAGGCCTGGCTAAGGCGGAATGGTCAATTTGCCAAAGCAGGCTTTTCTTTTTTTTCTTCATACGGTTTGAAAGCCGGTACCCTGATTAGTCGTACTTATAGGGTAATACCTTGCTGTCTTTGACGGTAGACAAGGTCATGAGGGTCTTCAAACGTTCTATCTCTTCGATTTGGGAAAGTGTCTTAAACAACAATTTCTCGTAGGTAGGAATATCTTTACAAATGATCTTGATCAGAAAATCAGCTTCACCGGTTATGATGTAACATTCGACGATCTCTTCAATCTCTTTGATCTTGTCCAGGAAGTGATTGAGCGCATTTTCCTTTTGCCAGGCCAGAGAAACCAGCACAAAAGTCTTTACATTCAATCCAATAGACTGTGGATTAACCTGAGCGTGATAGCTTTGAATGATCTCACTTTGCTCCAGTTTTTTCACACGTTCCAGGGTAGGCGCTGGTGACAGTCCAATTTTCTTAGACAAATCCAGATTAGTAATCTTGCTGCTGTCCTGAAGTATCCTCAAGATCTTGAGGTCTATCTTATCTAGTTTATCGGACATCGGTCTTGTTTGTTATTCAATTAACAAAATTAAATATTGGGCGCTAAGATATTGAGCAATAGAATAAAATACAAGTAAAAAAAGGAATTACCTATCAAAATTTTTTCAACAATTTAAAGTCCCGAATAATAAACAATAAAATTTTGATTTTTTAAAAGCAATAGAATTGAGGCAGTTATGTCTGTTTTACTTGCGAAATTTCGCTTGCTGAATGATCAGAATTAAATATGGGAAATGAGGAATGAACGGATAAAAATCGGCTCATTCCCCACTGTCTGTATCTCAATTTTCCTTACGGGAAGATCCCCAGTGCCATGTAATCACTGCTGATCTTGTTGATCGCACTGATGAAGGCGGCGGTCCGCAGATCGTCCACTTTTTTCTTGCGTTTCCAGATATCCCGGATCTCATTATAGGCGTGGATCATGGTCTCTTCCAGCCCGGAACGTACCAGGTCGATCTCATCGGCCCCGCGGGCGATGAACTGGCGGTCGCGTTCGTTGATGTCCTTCCCGGTATTCTGTTCCACCACGTCGAGGATGCTGTCGTAGGTACGCTGGTTGAAGCGTTTGTCCATCCGTCCGAAACGGATGTGCGACAGGTTTTTCAACCATTCGAAATAGGAAACCGTTACCCCACCGGCGTTGAGGAACAGGTCCGGCAGAATGAGTTTCCCGGCGTCCAGAAGTACTTTCTCGGCTGCGGAAGTGATCGGTCCGTTGGCCGCTTCGGCGATGATCTTGGCCTTTACCCGGTGGGCGTTGTCCAGCGTGATCTGATTTTCCAAAGCGGCGGGTACCAGGATATCACATTCGAACTCCATTACGGATTTCCGCGACTCCTTACTGTAGGACTCGGCGCCCGGATAGTTCAGGATCGAACCGGTCTCCTTGCGGAACTGCAGCAGCTTGTGGATGTCGATGCCTTTCGGATCGTAGATGGCGCCTTCCACTTCGGATACTCCGATGATCTTTACGCCGCCTTCATCCTGGGAAATTATGGATGTATACGAGCCTACATTACCCAATCCCTGCACGACCATGGTCTTGCCCTCGATACCGGGTTCCAGGCCGAGTTTTTTCATGTCGTCCGCATTGCTGCAGGCTTCCCGGATGCCGTAGTAGACCCCGCGACCGGTAGCTTCGGTCCGGCCCCGTACACCGTTCTGGTTAACGGGTTTGCCCGTTACACAGGCGGCGGCATTGAGCTCTTCTCCTTTAAAGGTGCGGTAGGTATCATAGATCCAGGCCATTTCGCGGCTGCCGGTTCCGTAGTCCGGAGCGGGCACGTCGATGGCCGGGCCGATGAAGTTGCGCTGAATGAGTTCGGTGGTATAGCGCCGGGTGATCTTTTCGAGCTGTCCGGCAGTATATTCCCAGGGATTGATCTTTACCCCGCCTTTGGCCCCGCCGAAAGGTACGTCCACGATGGCGCATTTGAAGGTCATCAGGGTGGCCAGGGCCATTACCTCTTCCTGGTTGACGTGATTACTGAAGCGGATACCGCCCTTGGTTGGGCTGCGGTGATGACTGTGTTGTACCCGGTAGGCCTCAATTACCTTAACTTCCTTACCGATCTTTACCGGGAAATGAACCTGAATGACGGAGTTACATACTTTGATCTGTTCTAACAGACCGGGATGGAGCCCCGTGTGGGGTGCCGCCCGGTCGAAGTAATCGCTTACACTTTGGTAAAAGCTTCTTTGCTGTTTACTCATTTTGATCTTTAATTTGGTCTTCTAATTTGGTTAGGCGCCTATCCAGATAAATGAGAAAAACAACAATGCCCAGAAACACAGCAACGATGACGGCAACGACCACGTAGATCTTTCCAATACTGCGGAGGAAATCGCTCCCTCCGGTACCTTGGGCCGCAGCTGAAATGGTGAACAAAAGTTGCAGGGTGGTCAGGGCAAAAATGTATTTTTTCATGCTGCTGGATTTTGCAGGGCCAAAAGTCGTGATTTTTGTTTTCATATCTTAATAAACATCCCAGAGTTTTTCCTGAATGCGCTTGACGCGATAGAGTAGTGTCGCCATCCAAACACCGATGAGGGTCCAGCCGATCACCGCGGGGTAAAACACCATACGCATGGTGTTATCCAGGTCCTGAGAACCGAAAGTGATGTTGCCGCCGGCGCCCGGATGCAGGCTGTCCGTCAGGCGCGGGATCACGTAGATCAGCGGTACCAGCGCCGCGAAGGCAAAGATGTTGTATACAGCCGATACCCGGGCTTTCTGCTCGGGATCTTCAAACGAAGCCCGCAGCACGAAAAAAGCCAGGTAGATCAGCAGGGCGATCGCAGTGGTATTCTGTTTGACGTCCCAGCTCCAGAAAGCGCCCCAGGTATTTTTGGCCCAGATCGCCCCGGTTACCACACCCAGAATGCCCAGTAATACACCGATGGTGGTGTAGGAAACGGCCCAGTGGTCGCGGGAGGGAGTTCTGAGCCGCAGATACTGTACGCTTTGGAAAACCCCGGCGATAAAGATGGTGAACATCGCCAGCCACAAAGCCACGTGGAAGTACGTATTGCGAATGGTCTCTCCCAGAATATTCCGGAAAGGAAAGGTCATCCCGCTCACATTACTGAGGTCCTGCACCGGATTGTTGACCCACACCTGTTCGCCGCGGGCGGCATCTACCGAATCCTGGGTGATAAACACCGCACTCGGCAACACCGAGGGGCCGTCCACGTCATTGTCCAGGATCAGGGAAAAATCCTGCACTTTCTGCGAAACCGGGAGATAGGGAGGTATGCGAAACTCCACTTCCAGCATGGTATCGCTTTTAACCACGACGCGTTCTGCACTCAGGGCACGCTCGTCGTCCAGCTTCAGCCAGGCGCGCGTGGGTTGCTGGGCCTGGGCGAATTTGGAGTTGTATCCCCAGACCTTAAAGGTAACGGTCTCGCCCGTGCGGACGCTGGAGGGATCGATATCCGAAATACCGGGCTTAAGAGGAACCAGCATACCTACGGTCAGTACGTAGAGCAGGATCACAACGCCCAGATATTTCCACCAATTTTTGTGTATCATGGATATGGATAATGATGTTTTTAAGTCAAGTTCTATATTTCGTACCAAAAGACCGGCCCACTTTGCGATCAGAGTTGACGGCCTATCCATCGTGTCTGAAAACATGGCGCTGTTCCCGGTGCGGATGTTGCATCAATGCGCCCAAAATTCCGAAGAACCGCTCTGCCCCACAAGCTTTGTAAAACCTTTGACAGAAAGATTACACCGGCCATCAGATCAGTCCCGCCACAAAAAAGGATACAACACCAGCGTCATACCCAACAGTAACGCATCGATGCCCAGCAGCGTATACAGATCATTTTCAATATTTGCCTTTATCTTCAGATCCAGGGCCATTTTGCTCAGATTGATCAGTGTCATGATTATGGGAATGATCAGCGGGAAGCAGAGGATGGCCATCAGGGTTGAATTGTTATTGGCCTTGGCGGAAATTGCCGAAATGAACGTAAAGGTGATAGAAAATCCCAGTGTAGCCAGAAAAATAGCCAGGAAGAACAATCCGTTATCCGTTACGGCATTTTCCGCAAAGAGGGTAAAAGCGCCCCAGCTCAACAGGCTGAGTACCAGCAACAGACCGACATTGTAGATGATCTTGGCCAGGATGAGGCTGATCGGGCTCAGCAGACTGTAGTAGTAAAGCTGCCGCGCGCCGCTTTCCTGCACAAAACTCTTGGTAATGGCGTTTACGGAAGCGAACAGGATCACGATCCAGAACAACGCATTCCACAGGGACGGCTCGATCTTCTCGAAAGAGGCATACAATATATATACGGTTGAAAGTACATATAACAAAATGCCTCCGAGCGCATAGCCGGATCTCCATTCCAGGAGCCCGTCCTTGTGTAACAGCCAAACGATTTCTTTAACGAGCTTCATGGCGCTAATTTAGAGAAAAATTGGTCGATCTCTTGGCTCGTACGTCGGATTAGTAATATTTTCGCATTGTATTAACAAATGCAGTTCAATAGTCAACCGGACGCTCCTAATTTCGGGTTAAAACACCACCTGACCGTATGGAGCGCGAGCCCGTGCGGGCGGAAATTGGCCGGCGGGAAGGGATTGGAACCTCTGACCATTTCCAATTCTTCCGGTACCGGCCCGGCAAACTGGGATAAATTCCCTGGACTTCCGGTCGGACAGTATTATTTTAGATCCGGTTTTGCGCCGGGAAAGCACATCCGGCCCGGAGCCGGATATTATAATAACCTCCATGATGAAAACGGCACACTTATTGGTCCTTTGGATGATATCCTGGTCGGTAGTTCATGCCGAAGATGCTCCCTACTTTGAGATCAAAGCCCAGCCGGGTGACGGTATCTATTCCATTCTCAGACGATACGATCTGGATACGTATACCTGCAATTTTGACCAGTTCTACAAGCTCAATAATCTGAAGCGCAACGCCCGCCTGCTGGCCGGTAAAAGTTATCAGTTGCCGATTCAGGTTTATCGGTTTAATGGCAAAACGATCCGCTCCTCGATCGGAATTGACGACTGGAACCTGGCCATTGCCATTCAGACCTACAACGAAGTGATGCTGGAAAAGGCCATGCGGCCTACTTCCTTTAAAAAGGATCGCGAACTCTGGGTGCCACACCATATTCTCAACTGCCCGGAAGCTGATAAGGAACCCGCCAAACCGGTTGCCGTGGAAGTGGACAACCCCGAAGAAACCGGCGCTAAAGGCAAAAGGCATTTCGATATTTTCGGCTCGAAATACGCCTACACGCCCCTGGAGAGCAACAAGCTGGCGGGCAAGGTGTTTTACGTAGTCAGTGGCCACGGCGGACCGGACCCCGGCGCTATGGCCAAACGCGGTAAAAGCTACCTGTGTGAAGATGAATACGCCTACGATGTGGCGCTCCGCCTGTGCCGCAATCTGATCTCGCACGGCGCTACCGCCTACATGATCAACCGTGACCCCGATGACGGCATCCGCTCCGATCGTTATCTGAACTGTGACGAAGATGAAGTGCTGTGGGGAAATATTAAGATGAGCTACGGCCACAAAACCCGCCTTTTTCAGCGATCCGATGCAATCAATGCCCTCTACGAGAAACATAAAGCGCAGGGAGTTGTTGAACAGACAGCCATTATGATCCACGTCGATTCCCGCAGCCAGAGCGAACGGACAGATGTGTACTTTTACCACTATCCGGGCAATGCCTCCGGCAAAAAGGTAGCGGATGCCCTGCACAGTACCATGAAGGCCAAGTACGCCAAATACCGCAAGGGCGGTTATTTTCACGGTACCGTATCGGGCCGGGATCTGCACATGCTCCGGGAAACCCAGCCGCTCAGCGTTTACGTAGAGCTGGCGAATATCCACAATCCCGGTGACCAGCAGCGTATCCTGATCGAAAGGAACCGGCAGTTGCTGGCCGATTGGCTTTTTGAGGGCTTGTCCAAGTAGGGCAGCTCCGTATTTTATCCTTCAATAAAATGATAGTGCCCGGCGGGTAGCTGTGCGCCTGATCTTCCTACCGGAGATTGGGGGTATTCCGGATTGGACACCCGTATCTGCTCCGGGTCCTGACGTTCAGGACTGATCGCCCGCACTGCGCTTGATCCCTAACCAAAAGATAGGTACCGCCATTCTCCGCCGCAGGACATGCACCTGGCCGGTCGGGACGGTGTGTTTAGTTGAATTTAGTAAATCCGATGATCCGGTGGTTCATTTTGCAGGAAGCGCTCCTGTGATGCCGTATTGCATTACGGCCGATACTACCTTCGGATCATCCTGTAAATGTTGCTTAACCCATGGAAGCAAACCTCAACGAATGGTTAAATAACCTGCCCGCTTTACTGCGCTTACCCACCATCCTGGCCGGTGCGCTGGTGCTGGGCTGGGTGATCGCGAAGATCATTATGCAGGTCCTGTATTGGAATTTCCGGCGCTGGAACGGCGATATGTCCAAGATCCTTAAACAGCACATCAACGGACCGGTAAGTTATCTGGGGCCCCTGCTGATGGCCAATATTGTCTGGAACTCCAGCCTGGTACCGGAAGAAACCTCCGGGATCTGGGCCAAAACCCTGGTGATCGTCCTGATCATCATCGTGGCCTGGCTGCTGCTGCGCGTCATCGATATGGTGGCCGATATCATCCGCGAGCAGTTCGACATTAAAGTGGAGGACAACCTGGACGAACGGAAGATCCTGACCCAGCTCCAATACATCCGGCGGGTTTCCGAGGTGGTCCTGTTCGTGATCGCCCTGGCGCTGATCCTGCTCCAGTTTGAAGGCGTGCGTAAAGTCGGAACGGGTATCCTCACCTCGGCCGGGGTGCTGGGGATCATCGTGGGTTTTGCGGCTCAGCGATCCATCGCCAATCTGTTGGCGGGTTTCCAGATCGCCTTTACCCAACCGATCCGGATCGATGATGTCGTCATCGTGGAAGGCGAATGGGGCAGGGTAGAGGAGATCACGCTGACCTACGTGGTGATCAAGATCTGGGACCAGCGACGACTGGTGGTGCCGCTGCAGTACTTTATTGACAAGACTTTCCAGAACTGGACTCGCACCACGTCCGAACTGCTGGGAACGGTCTTTCTCTACGTGGACTACACCTTTCCGGTGGAAGTACTGCGCCGGGAACTGACCGATTTCCTGGAAAACCACCGCCTGTGGGACCAGCGCGTCGGTATCGTACAGGTCACGGATTCCAAACCGGATGTGATGGAAATCCGCTTGTTGGTGAGTGCTACCAATGCGGGTAATGCCTTTGATCTGCGCTGCGAGGTCCGGGAACATATGATCAACTTTATTCAGCAGGAGCAACCCGAAAGTTTACCGAAAATGCGGATGCAGTACTATAATGATTTAAAAGATGCTTCCTTGAAGGAGTAAGATTTGTACCTTTGGCCGCATAGGGTTAAATTCCGACCAACTTGCACCGATTATGTTGTATCCGATTACACGGCCGATGGCGGCCCTGGCCATAAAAGCGAATTACAAGAAGATCAAAATGTCGAATGCGGACCGCATTCCGAAGGGGAAGCCGGTGATCCTGGCGGCGAACCACCCCACGGCATTTATCGAACCTTGTATCCTGGCGTGTTTTCTGGACCGGCCGTTGTACTTCCTGGTACGCGGGGATTTTTTCAAGAAGTCATTTTACGATAAGTTGCTGCGCAATCTGCACATGTTGCCGGTATACCGCATGCGGGACGGTGGCTACAGCAATCTCAAGCAGAACTACGCCACTTTTGAAAGTTGCTTCCAGGCCCTGCGCGAGAACAAGACCATCATGATCCTGGCCGAAGGACGCTGCATTCACGAAAAGCGCCTGCGGCCGCTGCGCAAAGGAACCGCCCGCATCGCCCTGGGCGCCCTGGATAAAAATCCGGAGATCGGTGAAGTCTACGTGGTACCGGTAGGGGTGAACTACACCTACGCCGACCAGTCCCGCTCCGAAGTCCTAATCGATTTCGGACATCCCATCCTGGCTTCGGAATACATGGAAAGTTACAATGCCCAACCCAATGCGGCCATTTCGGCGATTACCGATGATCTTCGCGAGGAGATGCTGGAGCGCATTGTGGTGATCGAAGCGCCGAATGACGAAGAACTGACCGAGCGCCTGCTGGTCATGCACCGTTCGGACCATCCGGAAGATCGCTTTCCCGTGCTGGAGCAGGACCGGAGCCGGCTGGAAATGGAGCTGGATGTGGCCAATACGGTGAATCGGATCGAAGAAGAAGATAAAAACCAGCTCTGGAGCTGGCTGGACCTGTATTTCGAAAAACTGGATGCTCTGGGACTGGAAGATCAGGTCGTCAGCCGGCACTACGAAAAGAGCGGCGGTCTGGGTGTCCAGCTGGCTGTTGGTTTGCCATTTTTTCTCATTGGTGCGCTCTGGTCCTACCCACCGCTTAAACTGGCTAAATGGGTCGTGGATAAAAATGTACGTTCTATCGAATTCTACGAGCCGGTCCGGCTGGCCGTCGGTATCGGTGCCTTCCTCATCTGGGCGATTGTCTGGCTACTGATCGGAACTTCGGCCCTGGGCTGGTGGGGTATTCCGCTGGTCGCCATCCTCTTTCTGCTGGGTTATTACGCAGTGATCTACCGCGAGCAATACCGTACCCTGCAATTAGAGCGCCGTTTCGTAAAAGTGGATGAGAATACGCGGGAGAGTTTGCGGGAGGACCGCCAAAAAATCCTATCTTTCTTCAAGCAATTGAAAACCACCCAACCTTCGGAAGAGAAGTGACGTTTTCATGAGTACTGACGTCTAAAGATAAAAAGTCGGTCGGTAACCGGTTAGCTCCAGCGGACGTTTGGAATTACCGGGTACTGAAAATTTTTGACTGATAAAGATGCAAGTACTCCAAAAAACTGATGCGCGATCTTATATGAATCACCTGGGGAAAAATCGCTGCCCCTTTTTGTTCATCATTGACTTTGAGCAGCTTAAACCCATCGTGATCCCTTTGCAAGATATTGATCCGGATGTTTTACAGTATGATTTTCCGGATTTTCGAAACAGGGCATCTGCGCCCGGTCCCACGGTTGAACATATCGTTTTTGAGGCCGTCCCAATTCCGTTTACTCGGTACAACCAGTCTTACGAATTGGTACAACAACATCTCCACCGCGGAGACTCCTTCTTACTAAATCTTACTTTTCCAACACGCTTAACCACTAATCTGGATCTACAACAAATGTTTCAAATTACTGATGCTCCGTATCAGTTGTGGTGGCGTGGTCATTTTACCTGTTTCTCGCCGGAGACCTTTGTGCGGATCCGGGAGGGAAGGATCTTTTCCTATCCCATGAAGGGCACCCTGGATACCGCCGTACCGGGCGGTCCGGACGTACTGCTGAATAATCCGAAAGAAAAGGCCGAACACGCCACCATTGTGGATCTCATCCGAAATGACCTGAGTCAGGTAGCCCGCCGGGTGCGGGTAGATCGCTACCGCTATCTGGACCGGATCCGGACCAGTCGCGGCGGCATCTGGCAAACGAGTTCGGAGATCAGCGGTGACCTGCCCGAAGATTACTACCAACACATCGGCGAGCTGATCTTTCGGCTGTTGCCAGCCGGTTCCATCAGTGGAGCCCCCAAACCAAAAACGGTAGAAGTGATCCGGGCCGCAGAAGGCTACGAACGCGGTTACTACACCGGCGTAGCGGGCATTTTCGACGGCCGTGATCTGGACAGCGCAGTGCTGATCCGCTACGTAGAGGAAGATCCGGATGGACTGGTATTCAAATCCGGCGGCGGCATCACGACCTTCAGCCAGGCGGCGGACGAATACCACGAAATGATCCGCAAAGTGGATCTTCCGCTGGGCGGCGGCTCGGCTTCCGGGCAAAGATCTAAAGGCACCGGACGTTTACAACTTGAAATTTAAGGAATGATGACCGGTCAGCAGGCTCCCCGCTTACTCGAAACCATCCGTCTGGAGAATGGCCGGATGCCCTATCTGGCGGCCCACCAGGCGCGCCTGAATGCGAGCCATCGCTATTACTACGACCAATATCCGGCCATTGATCTATCCGAAGCGATTGACATTCCGAATTCGTATAAGGAAGGGCTTTTTAAACTCAGAGTGGTGTACGGCGCGGCGATTGAAGAGATCGATATCCAACCCTACCGCATCCGGCCGGTTACTGCGGTGCAATTGGTGCAGGCAGACAACGTCCAATACGCCCACAAATACGCAGACCGGGAAGCTCTCCAGCAACTCTTTCGGGATCGTACCTACGGTGACGATGTACTGCTGATTCGCGACGGTTTACTTACCGATACCTCTTACGCCAATATTGCTCTTTTCGACGGTTCGAAATGGTTTACGCCCGCCCGCCCGCTTTTGCCGGGTACGGCCCGGGGCCGTTATCTGCGAGCCGGTTTAATCCATGCCGCGGATATCCACGTGCAGGACCTGCCGCAATTTCGGGAAATGCGACTGATCAATGGCATGATGGAATGGGAGGAGGCACCGCGGATCGCAGTGGAACAGATCCGGATATCGGCCTGAATTGGATCCCGCTTTATCTCTGCCGGGTTTTCCAGCCCAAAAAGACGAGACTGCATAAACTGGTCAGCAATATTCCCAACACCAATACGGAGAGCGGACTGGACCCCATTTGTTGCAAAAAGATAAAGAGCAGACCGTGGGAAAGCACCAGCAAACCGCTGAGGCCCAACAAGACGGTGTTGATCGGCCGGTACTGGAACCAGGAGCGAAGCGAACGAACCCAGTACACCAGGAACAGGATGAGCCCCACCAGCCAGCCGGTAGTCAGCACCGGCGATAATACATAGTAGCTGTCGTGCCAAGACACATCTATTCCGGCATCCCAATGATCCCGGAAAATTACCAGACGGAAAAAGACAAACAGGGTAGTGGCCAGAATGGCGCTGAAGAGGAGTTCTTTTTTCATGGTTTAGTCATCAGAAGTGAGCAAAAAACGATCCTCCGGACAGACCATCCATCCGGAGCAAATTTATTGGTACCGGCAAGCTGAAGACTCTGCCTCAGCTACCATCCGGGTGCCTACATTGATCTTATCCAGGAAACCGAAAGCTTTAGGATTTTGCTTCCCGTTCTTTCCGGGCGATCTTCTGGTCGTTGTTGCTTTCGTAGATGCAGTAGTTCTCGTATTTCACGGGGTCTTTTTCCGCCCAGATATCCTTACCGATGTTACAGAGTACGATCAGTTCATCGTACAGGCGGTTACCCTGATCTACCCGCAGTTCCACGGAAATATCGCGATCCGCCACCTTATCCTGCTGGATGTTCAGTGCCGTTTCAAAGTCTTTACAGGCATTGGCGATCCGGCTGAGTACGTTTTCGTTTACCCCCTGATCGGCCAGAAAATCCATTTGTTGCCGGGCTACCCGGATTACACGGCGGCCGCAGAACAATAGCTGGGCATCGGTCATATCCCCGAGTTTGGCGGTACCGAATTTACGGTAGCGACCGCTGCGATTGCTGTACTTCATCGCAACGCGGGTCATCAGACTGCGGATGGCACTTTTCAGATTCTCCGCTGCTTTGTATTTCTTTTCGGTGGTGATCATCTGATCGCCCAGTAGCTCGTCGTCATCCGGCAACGCCTGGAATTTTTGACAGAGATTCTGGAAACCCTTGAGGCGATCCACATCGTAGCCGTACTGGGCAAATTCCTTTTTGTCCCGGGCGGCGTAGCGGATCCGCTCCATGCACTGCAGGTAGAGATCGGCGTCCGGGAAATTATATTTACGGTGACCAGCTTGTTTCTTCATGCCGGATTTTTTGGTTCCAACCAAAGGTAAGGGCTTTCGCTTTTAAAAACAAGTTTTTGTTCACTAGAAATAATTTGGTTTTATTCAATGGCGTATTATACTCAGCCAGAAAATTCTTACCATTTAATGTTTTTTAAAATTTAGATCCCGGCCATTTACCGGTAAACAAACGGCCGAATTGACCCCGAAGGCATTATTGCTCAGGAATTCCCCGGGGTCGGAGGGTAGTCAGGCGGAAATTTGATACCTTACTTACCACAATTCAGAAGGTATGAAAAAACTCACTTACACATTATTCATTTTACTGTGCTTACCGGGCTGGATATTCGCCCAGGCTAACGGTATCAAGGCCCTGGTTGGCGGGCGACTGATCGATGGTTTCGGCGGGCAACCACTGGCCAACAGCGTGGTCATCGTTGAAGGAGAACGCATAAAAGCGATCGGTCAGGTGGGACAGATCGAGATCCCGGAGGGCGCCGAGATCATTTCCACCGAAGGCATGAGTGTGCTGCCCGGGCTCTGGGACATGCATGTGCACCTCATGATCAACGGCCACGCGGATTACGCGCACTGGGATACGGCCTACATCGACCAATTGGCCAGTATCATCATGCCGGCATCGGCCCATCAGTTACTGCTGGCCGGGATCACAAGCGCCCGGGACCTGGGTGCTCCCCTGGACGCGAGTATTGCGGTCCGGGACCGGATCAACCGGGGCGAACTGCCGGGGCCGACCATGTATATGTCTGGTCCGTTCATCCAACACCAGCCTTATCCCGGAACGGAAGCTTTTCGCTGGGGCGTCAACGGAGTGAGCGATGCCCGGGCCAAAGTACGCCGCCTGGCCGAAGCCGGAGTGGACTGTATCAAACTCATCGATCAGGATCAGATGAGTACGGAGGAGGTGCAGGCGGTCGTGGAGGAAGCGCACCAGCACGGCCTGACGGTAGTGGCCCACGCGCACCGTCCGGAGGAGATCCGGCGTGGACTGGCTGCCGGTGTGGATTGCTTTGAACATACCGGCTTGTCTTCGGCGCCCGAGTATCCGGCCGACGTCATGGAGATGATCAAAGAACGGACCGCCCAGATGAACAAAGGGCCTCTCTTCTGGACGCCCACCGTGGAGGGCTTGTACAACTACGAATACCTGCGGGATAATCCGGAAAAACTGGACAATGATTGCTGGCACCTGGACCTGCCGGAGGATATCATCGCCGACATAGAACAATCCATCCAGCACCCGGGAAGATTACCTTATTTCCAACTGACGCCTTCCCGCCGGCCGACCCTGGAACGAAAAGTGAAGCAACTGATAAATGCCGGCGTGGTGCTGCTGACCGGCACCGACAGTGGTATTCCCATGAAGTTTCACTGCCAGTCTACCTGGAACGAACTGGATGTATGGGTCAACGAATTCGGCATCGATCCCATGTATACCATCAAGGCCGCCACTTACTGGCCCTCCGTACTGATGGGCGTAGACAAAGAGGTAGGAACGATCAGTGAGGGAAAATACGCGGATATCATCGCCGTTAAGGGAGATGTTTTGCGCTATATCAGCCTGTTGCAGGACGTTGATCTGGTCCTGAAGCACGGCAAGCGGTATAAATAAAAAGTAGCCCGGAGATTCGGTACGTCTGCTCTGTCGGGCGTACCGAATCCCTGCGAATGGATCTCAGGAGATAAACAAAAGTCCTGTAAGGACGAAATATGGGTAGAACGTCCAATAATTCGCGAGATCCAGCGTGCCGTAGGTACGCAATGTGTTTTTACACGGCATATCTAAAGCACGCTAAGCCATGAAATGGTCTTTTGGCTACCTACATTTTGAGTCTACAGGCACATTCCCTACAAAAATAACTCTTAATTCGCATGAATCCCGGACTGTTATTCCGTCCGACATCCTTTGCGGCCGCCGCTCCGGCGAGCGCGACTTCCCACCAGACCATTATCAATGAAGTTGTAGGAAACAGTCAATCCGGCGATGAAGAACCAGTCTTTTTTCCGGGCATCTCCCCGGGCCATTCCCGGACTGTAACGCGACAGGTCATTGCCGGCGATCTCCCCGCTCCGGTTGCTCAGTGCGGCGGCAGTCGGGCTTAGCGTTTGCGGATCAACAAAGATGGTACTGACGTCGTCCAGGTAATCGGTGTTGGTATGGCGGGCACCGAATTCGAGACCCAGGTTGATCTTATCGCTGAGCGCATATTTGAAACCTAAACCGAAAGGAATGGAGATCCCGGATTTCCCGTAGGGCGCGGGACGTCCTTCATTGCCCTGCCCTTCCGTGCCCAGGGGCCGGAGCTTTACCTTCTCTCCTTCGTAGAGGGTACTGGGGTCGTACATGAACATGCCGATCCCGACAAAAAGATAGGGCGAGAACGGGCGGTATAAGTTGTAGGGCTGGTAACCCAGCACATTGAATTCACCAATAAGGGCAATGTCGATCACCGGGCTGGAAAAGCTCAGATTGCGACCCTGTAGCTCGGTATCCGTGGCGTTCTGGTCGTGTCCGGAGATCACCGTATAGTTGGCGCCCAGTCGGATCGTGGCCATTTCGTGCACATTATAGCGAATGAAAGCGCCACCGGCCAGGTTGGTCTCTTTGATGAACATGGTCCGGGAGTTGTTGCTCAGATCACCCAGATAATTGGATGCGCCGCCGAGCAGGCCGAACTCGAAATGTTGGGCGGAAAGCGGTAGGCTTACACTGAGAAAAAAGCCGAGCAGGGCGACCAGAATTTTACTTGGGTTGTCCATGATGTACTGTTTTTAGATGAGGGATATCGCTGCGAAGGGGGCGCTGAGCTGTCCGTTCCTCCTGTACCTTCTGCCGGCAAGTGCTCAACATCGCCGATGTTAAGGTATTGTCAAAAATCGGTCTTTTTGCCGAGATGAAAGGTATTTTACACGTTTATGTAGAAAAATAAGCAACTTCTATATTTTAATCACGTTCTTTAATCTGAAAAAATTTATTAAAAAATAACATGACACGAATGATTTTGAAAAATTTGTTGTCTGGGATGTTGATGTTAGTGGCGAGTTGGGCGATGGCTCAGGATGCTGCTCCCAACAACTGGTTCCATCTGAACCAAGATAAAGATGGGTATCCTGGATTGAGTACGGAAAAAGTCTATCAGGAAATACTGAAAGGTCGTCAGGCGAGAAAAGTGATCGTTGCGGTGATCGACTCCGGTGTAGATGCAGAACACGAAGACCTGGCCGCCAATATGTGGGTAAACGAAGACGAGATCCCCGGTAACGGCATAGATGATGATCAGAACGGCTATATTGACGATATCCACGGTTGGAACTTTATCGGTGGAAAAGACGGTAAGAATGTGCAGCAGGAGAACCTCGAAGTAGTGCGTTTGTACAACAAGCTGAAAGGCAAATACGAAGGCAAAAGCGCGAGCGATTTCTCCGGAAAGGAAAAAGAAGAATTCGAACAGTTTCAGGAATATAAGGAAGAGATCGACAACAAACGTGAAGATCTCGGACCGAAAGTAATGCAGTTCGGTGCCATTCTGGGTGCATTCGACAAACTGATCGAGCAGGTGGGTAAAGAACCCGCCGATATCACGATTGAAGATCTGCAGAAATTCAAAACGGAAGATCCGGTGATGACCCAGGTGGCCAATATGGCGCAGGGTTTTGTAGAACAGGGCCAGAGTTTCGGTGACGTTTACAAAGAGCTGAAAGGCTATTTCGATTACCTGGACGGACAGTTCAACTACAACTACAACCCGGATTTCGACGCCCGCTCTATCGTGGGTGACGATCCCAGCAATGTAGAAGACCGCAACTACGGCAACAACGATGTGGAAGGCCCCGACGCCCAGCACGGCACGCACGTAGCGGGTATCATCGGTGCGGTACGCGGCAACGATATTGGCATGGACGGCGTAGCCGACAATGTGCTGATCATGTCTGTGCGTGCGGTCCCCGACGGTGACGAACGCGATAAAGACGTTGCCAATGCCATTCGCTACGCGGTGGATAACGGCGCCGAGATCATCAACATGAGCTTCGGTAAAGGATACTCTCCTTACAAAAAAGCTGTGGACGACGCGGTGAAATACGCCAAGAAAAACGACGTACTGCTGGTACACGCTGCGGGTAACGCTGCCCAGCAGAACCAAATGGATAACAACTATCCGAACGATCGCTACGCCAAAAAAGGCCTGTTCGCGCCCAAAGAGGCGAAGAACTGGATCGAGGTAGGTGCCCTGAACTACGGTGAAGGGGAGGACCTGGTGGCTTCTTTCTCCAACTACAGCCCGGAATTTGTGGATGTATTCGCGCCGGGTGTGGAGATCTACGCGACCGTTCCCAACGATAAATACGAAAAACTGCAAGGTACGAGTATGGCTTCTCCGACGGTTGCCGGGGTAGCGGCCATCCTGCGCTCTTATTTCCCGACGCTAACGGCCAATCAGGTGAAAGACATCATCATGGATTCCGCCCAGCCGTTCAAAGGGAAAGTGATCAAGCCGGGTACCGAAGAACTGGTTCCTTTCTCCGACCTGAGTGTTACCGGTGGTATGGTGAATGCCTACGAAGCCGTTAAGCAGGCGATGATGACGAAAGGTAAGCGGAAGTTCGAGTGGAAGAAAGTAGAGAAAAAAGATAAGAAGGACGTGGTAGTTCCTTAAGGAATACCAGCGTTTGACGTTTGCAGGGGTGGTACGGTGATCATTTGATCGCCGCACCACCCTTGCAAATTATAGGATAACCACCTCTTCGATGTACTCCTCGCCCAGCGCTTCGTTCAGCATTTTTCGGATCTTCTCTTTTCCCATCGACAACTCCTGTTTGAGCGGCGCGGAATCCAGATAGATGTATAATTTTTTCCGGCCCATCTTGATATCCCGCGTGTAGCGGGCAATGGAAGGGCCCATCATATTTTCCCAGTGACTGCGAATACGCGTCTGGTTCAACTTCCCCTTCAGCCGGTATTGGTCCACCATTGCGTGGAGGGCTTCCTTCAGGGTTTTCTCATTGTGCTTATTCATAAAGCAGTGGCCTTTCCTTTGGTGATTAAAAATTCCCGGTAGCTGCTGTCTCGGGATTCGATCATCTGGCTGACCCGTTTCTGATCGGTATCCGTAATGAATACCTGACCGAAATCGCCATCCAGCAACAATGCCAGCAGATGGTCTACGCGGTGGTGATCCAATTTATCAAAAATATCATCCAGCAACAGCAGCGGCCGCTGGTTTTTATTTTTTTTGATGAGTTCGTACTGGGCCAGTTTCAGGGACAGAATGAAGGATTTCAACTGTCCCTGGGAGGCAAAGCGCTTCAGCGGAAACTCGTCCAGGTTAAACACGAGGTCGTCCCGGTGCAGGCCCGTAGTGGTGCGGTGGAGAATACGGTCCTTATCCCGGTGCTTGCGCAGCAGCTCCATCAGGTCAGGCTCTTTCTGCAGCGGTGAACGATAGCTGCAACTGGCCGTTTCCGCGCCGCCGGAGATCGTCCGGTAGACCTGCGCCAGTATGGGATTGAATTCCTCCACAAAAGCCTCCCGCTTTTCACTGATGTACAGTCCGGGCATCTGCAACTGTAGATCGTAAACCTCCAGCAGGGATTCCTGGAAGCGACCGCTTTCGCCCATCTGCTTCAGGGCAGCATTGCGCTGGCGCAGCACCTTCTGGTACTGGATCAGATGTTTGAGGTACAGCGGGTCCAGTTGGGAAATGGTGTTGTCCAGAAATCGCCGGCGGGCCTCACTGCCTTCGGTCGCCAGCAGGGTATCATCCGGAATGATGATCACCACGGGTAAAAAACCGATGTGTTCCGACAGTTTGGCGTAGGGCACTCCATTGCGTTCCAGTTCCTTTTTCTTTTTGGGGATCACCTTGGCAACGATCTTTTCGCGTTTCTCTTCCCGATCAAAATGTCCTTCGATACGGAAAAAGTCCGTACCGTGCAGCGACAGATAGCGATCGTTGGGTACGAAATAACTTTTGCCCATGCAGAGGTAGTAGATCGCATCCAGCAGATTGGTCTTGCCCATACCGTTGCGCCCCACCAGACAATTGATCTGCGAAGAGAACTGAAAGCTTTCCTTTTCGTAATTTTTAAAATTGGTTAATATAAGTTGAGTAATCTCCAAAATAACCTTGTTTTGGTATCTGATACCGGGACTCGAATGTTTGCCGGAGCGGAGGACTTATCGTATTTCAGTGCTGCCGAAGCCCGACCGGCAAATAAGATCACCACCGTATTTGAGCTTCGGGATCATCCCTTCATCGCTTCCCGCAAGGCCCCGAAGATACGCTGAATGTCGTAATTTTCCTCACTCATCACGTGGGCCTTCCCCGAATCTTCTTCGATCAGGAGCAGTTTGACCGTACCCCGGCCGTTGCTCGTTGGGATAAGGCGAACGGGAGAATCGGTAATGATCTCCGCATTGCGAATATTCTTGAAGTTCACTTTCCCGTAGGGAGTCTCAATGGCATCGGCAGTGATGGTCACGGGGCCGGTTTTCCGCATGCTGAGCCAGCTGAAGAGGGCCGTTCCCGCACTGATGGTGGTCAGAAAGAACAGCAACATGGCAACGAGCATGTTGCGGGTATGGGCTTCACCGGTGGCCTTTTTACGTAGACTGAGCACCAGACCGATGCCTCCCACAATGGCCAGTACAATGGCCAGGTAGAGAATAAACTGATCTTCCTGATGGGTAGGTTGAAAAACTTCCTGCATAGCTAAGCTTTTGCTGCAAAGCTATTACTTACTTGGGAAAAAAAGTATCTTAATGCCGTTAAGACCCGATAAGAATGGCAAAAGAAAATAACAGCTCGGCGGCCCGATCCGTGGCCTACTGGCTGTTTCAATCCAATTTCAAAACACTGCGTTTGCGCGATGCCCTGCGGGCGGAAGCGCTGTTCAGTTTTCCCGTGCGCGCCCATACGGACCGGATCCGGTCCGGTGATAAGGTGATCATCTGGCAGACGGGGAAAGCGCAGGGCTGCTACGCATTGGCAACCGTTCTGTCGGATCCCACGGTGACGGACCCTTTACCGGAAGAAATGCCTTATTACCGGGAAGCGGTCGAAACCGAAGCCCGCGTTACCATCCGGATCGATTACAACCTCTGGAACCGTCCCGTTACCGCGGAGATGCTCCAGGCGGCGGGCACAGTCGACTCCTTTTACGCGGGACTATCCGGAACCAACTACCGGGCCACCGAAGCGCAATTCGAATCCATTGCATCTCTCGTCGCCCAGCAGGATATTCTGCACGAGCCCGAAACGGAATATTTTATCAATCCGGGGTTTTACCCACCACTCAACCTGATCCTGCACGGCCCGCCCGGCACCGGAAAGACCTTTCGCACCATCAACCACGCCGTGGCCATCATCGAAAACCGACCGCTGGAAGAAGTGGACCTCGAACCGCGAACGGCCCTCAAAAAGCGGTTTGACCGCTACCAGGAAGCGGGGCGTATCGATTTTGTGACCTTCCACCAGTCCTTCGCCTACGAAGATTTTATCGAAGGTATCAAACCGGTAGTGGAAAATGACCAGGTGAATTACCGGGTAGAAGCGGGAATATTCCAAAAGCTTTGCCGGCGGGCGGCCGAGAAGGTAACCGAAAACGCTGGCGACTGGGATTCCGTGCCGCGTTTCGTACTCATCATCGACGAGATCAACCGGGGGAATCTGCCCGCCATTTTCGGGGAACTGATCAGTCTGATCGAACCGAATAAACGCGACGGTTGTGCCGAGCAATTACGCACCATCCTGCCGTATTCCAAAAAGGCTTTCAGCGTGCCGGCTAATCTGTACCTGCTCGGCACCATGAATACTGCCGACCGCAGCACCGAATCCCTGGATATCGCCCTGCGGCGCCGATTCTCTTTTCTGGAAGTTCCTAGTGACCATACTCTCATCTCCGAACTGGCCGAACGGCCCATGGTGGCCGGCGTCGATCTGGAGCGTTTACTCCAGGCCATCAACGATCGGATGGAAGCGCTCCTGGACGAACAGGCCCGGATCGGCCATGCCTATTTTCTGCAGATCCGCGATCTGGATGATCTCCGCGGGGTATTCGAATTGCATATTCTGCCCCTGCTTAAGGAGTATTTTTACCACGATCTGGCCAAGATCGGCCTGATCCTCGGCCGGGCCTTTATTCAGGATGAACGCAATGCCACCACCAAATTTGCGAATTTTGACCACCCTTACGCAGAAGAAATGCTCCACAAGCAACGTTTTCGTTTAAAGCCCGTTCAGGAATTGGAAGAACGGGACTTTATCCGGATCTATGATCCGGAATATTAGGAACGGGAAATAATGTTGCAGAATATAGATGATGATAGCTGGAGTTCGCATATTACCAGGCACCGTATCCTGGTGCTTTCTTATCCTTTTGTTTGCCTGCCGGAATGAACCACCGTCGCCGCCGGCCGAAAGTGAACTGATCGGTTCGGTCATGGCCCGTCGTTCCGAAACGGTCGATTCACTGCTGACTGCCGGAGCGGCCCCTGATAGTCGCGACGATGAAGGGACACCGGCCCTGATCATCGCCGTCAATGCCGGACGGATCGATATCGTAAAAAGGCTGGTGGAGGCCGGCGCGGATGTCAATGCCCGGCGGGCCGCCTATTTTCAAAGTACGGCCCTGATGGAAGCCGGCGTGCGTAACGATCCGGAACTGGTCACCTATCTGCTGGACCAGGGGGCGGACCTCACTATGCAGGATACCCTGGGCGATACACCCCTCAACTGGGCGACTTACTACGGTCATCTGGATCTGGTGAAACTCTATCTGGAACGCGGCGCCGATTGGTCGGTGGCCAGTAAACAGGGCAGCGCGGTCGATATCGCTATGCACCGCGGTCACCGGGATCTGGTCCGGTATTTCATCGAGCAGGGAGCCGGGGATCCGATCGGTGCGGAAGCCGTTGCTCTGTTTACTGCCATTCGCAACGATGATGCGGGGAAGGTCGAAGACCTGATCGAAGCCGGCCTTTCTCCCGATCAAACGGATGAACTGGGCAATCCGGCCCTCGTCATGGCTGCCGAAATGGGGCGGGAAGAGATCCTGGCGTACCTGCTGCGGCAGGGCGCGGACAAGGATGCCCTGAACGGGGTAGGGGAGACCGCCATGGCGCGGGCCGCCCGTTTTGGTCACGGCGATATCGTCAACCGATTGCTGTCCATTAAGGCCGATCCGGATCTGGCCGGCGCTCCTTTCCGGATCACCCCCTTGCTGGCCGCCGCCCAGGCCGGTCATACGCTAATCATTCAGGAATTGCTCGCTTCCGGTGCTTTCCCCAATGCCCAGGAGGGTATCAACGGCTATACGCCCCTCATGCTGGCTACTGCAGCCGGGAAGGTTGACGCCGTGAAAGCCCTGCTCGCCGGTGGCGCGAGCCCGTACCTGAAGAGTTTTGAAGGTGCCGGTTTGTACGATATGCTCCGTTACAGCAACAATCCGGAGATCGGTACCATCATTCAGGAAAGTCTGCTTGAGCAATAATGGGGGATCATTACTGGTTTTTCGGTTCCATTAGTTGAAACCTACGACCCGGTGGTTGAATTAAATGTAATGTCCGTTGCGGATGGCATTACTTTGCCGGTATACCTCATAGCCGGTCGAGTGATTCGTTCCGGTTCCGAAAACCGAAACTATGCTATTCCCGATTTACGAAAAATTTGGTCTGCTGCCCTCCTGGGCGCTGGGTTCCCTGCTGGTATTCGCCCGCTATGCCCTGTTTGCCGGAATAAGTTTTCTGGTGTTTTATCTCATCTGGAAGAAAAACTGGCTGCCGTTCCGGATCCAGGAAAGATTTCCCCCCTGGCGAAAGATCCGTCATGAGCTCATCCATTCCTTAGCAACGGCCGGAGTGTTCGCCGCACTGGGCATCGGTATTTACTTTTTGTACCGGGCCGGCTATACCCGGCTATATACGGAGATCGAGACTTATGGATGGGCTTATTTACTGTTTTCCTTTTTCCTGCTTACCGTAATTCACGACACGTATTTCTACTGGATGCACCGCCTGATGCACCATCCCCGCTTGTTTGGGCTGTTGCATAAGGTGCACCATATATCGAATAATCCGACCCCATGGGCATCCCTTTCGTTTCATCCTTTAGAGGCCATGGTAGAGATCGGCATTGTCCCCCTGGCTGTGCTGGTCATGCCCCTGCATCCGCTGGCTTTGTTTGCCTTCTCTATCTGGTCTTTATTTTTCAACCTGTTGGGGCATCTCGGATATGAGCTTTTTCCCAGAGGGTTTGTGCGACATCCTGTCGGCAAATGGTTCAATACCTCGACTCATCACAATATGCACCATTCGCGATCCAACTGTAACTTCGGATTGTACTACAATTTCTGGGATCGGCTGCTGGGGACCAATGCAACTGATTACGAGCAGACTTTCGACGCGATCAAATCGCGTCATTCCCCGTCGATCTCCCGGGCGCCCGACCTTCAGGGCAGAACTCAGGTTCCGTAAATACAATAGGTTTTGGCCAGTTGATCGTGGACAGCCTGACTGAAGGGATTGAATAACATCCCGAAGGCGGAAATGGGCGCGATCCAGATGGAAAACTGGATCCACTTCTGATAAGGTGTGGTATTGGCCAGATCGCCGTAACTCATGAAATCACGGACTTCTTCGAATCCTTCCAGCTGAAAGATGTACATGGTGGCCAGCAAATTGATCACCACACTCAACGCCCAGGGAAGATAACGGATCAGGGACTGATCCAGCGAAATAGGTTGGAGCTGATAATCGACTACTTTGATCTTCACGGCCATTTTCCCGACGGTGGCGCTGTAGTAATACTCCATGAACGGCTTGTAAGCCGCGCTGAGCAGGGCCAGTAGCAGCGCCAGCGGGAGACTTTTGATCTCAATGATATTGTAATAATTCAATCCCATGAGTGGGATCAATACCAGCGAATCGATCAGGGAAGCACCGACCCTGATCCACAGGCCGGCAAAACGTACCGATTCGAGATTGGCCGGTCTTTCGCCGGGATCATTGTCGAGAATATCGTCCTGCATGAATGAGTTATTGAGCTGTTGTGGGGTCGTCGTTCTTCCGGGCACCTTCCCGTTCCATTTAGGAAACCGGGTTTACCGGTCCCGTTGCCTCCCCTGCACCGATTTATTGAATTCAACCTTGATCACATCCGGATCCTGGCGCATTTGCCGCAGCATATCATTGGGGTGCATGGCATCCGTATTGTAGCGGACGAGCCAGTAGGAGTTATTCGGCGAAAGCCTTTTGACCACCCGGAGATCCTGCTGGGCGTATTGCCGGGACCACTGCTCGGGTACCACTTCGCGGTCCAGTTGCACGATCAGTTCGTGGGCGATAAAATCTTCGGGTACTCCGGTAGCCGGGGCCTGCTGTTGTTTCCACTCTCCTTCGTTGGCTATCTGTTCGAGTAGTTCCTGGATCTTCAGGACCTGAGGCGGGCGTCCGTCCTTACCTCGGATCACCTTCGAACGGCCGTCTTCAAAGTATTCGATCGTTACAGTCGGCAGGTCCGGGATCTGGGATTTGAAGGCATTGGGAAATTTAAAGAGGTTGGCCGCTACGAGTTCCTGTTTCAGGGCTTTCAGGTCGGAACGACCGATATCCCGGATGTGGACACCTCTGCGTTCCGTAAAACGTTCGCCTTCGTAAGCAACGATCCCGTTGTCGTATACGGTGATGGTATAGACCGGACAATTGCCGTAGCAGGGGCCCATATTCATCGATACTACCTTTTCGAGGTCGTTCAGGTCCGTATCCTTCAGGATGGCCTTACAGGAAAACATCCCGAAAGTGAAAAAGAAGATCATTCCGCTCAGGCCGGCGGTTTTGGTAATGGTGTGCAGTGCTCTCATGTTGTACCGGGTACGCTTCGGTATTTGATTAATTTTGAATAATTTGGTAGAGATCATCCAGTTTTGGAGTTAATACGATCTCACTTCTGCGATTAAGTGCCTTGCCTTGTTGCGTATTGTTGGGGGCTACCGGAGCGTAGAAACCACGACCGGCGGCGGTGATCCTTTCCGGTTCCACACCGTATTTGGTCAATTCTTTCACGATGGAAGTGGCGCGCAGAACGCTCAGGTCCCAGTTGCGGGACGCCGTTCCGTCGGTATCGGTATGTCCTTCTACCATCACCTGAAAATCCGTATTGTTTTTCAGCGCTTCGGCTACCTGCATCAGGGCCTGTTTACCCCGCCAGTCGATATCTTCACTGCCGCTGGTGAACAGCAGATTCTGGCTCATGGAGAGGTAGAGTTTACCGTTTTTCTGCGTCACCGTCAGTTCGTCACTGGAAAATCCGGTCAGTGCCTGGTCAATACTCTGTTTGAGATTGTCGAGACGCAGCTTCTGGGCGGCCAGCGCCGATTCCAGTTCCTCGATCCGGGCATCTTTTTGTCCGAGTACGCCCTTGGCTTCCGTGTAGTTGTATTCCATCATGCTCAGCGTACGCTGCTTATCGCGCAGTTCGTATTCGGTCTGAGCCAGTTTTCGCTCCCGTTCGTCCAGCATGGTCTGTTTCTGGGCGAGTTGTTGCTGGAGCGTGAGATTTTCGTAGGAGGTTGTCGCTACCACTTCCTGATTCTGGTTGATCTGCTCGTTGAATTTCGACAATACCTCCTGATAACTGCGGTTCAGACTAATATTGGTAGCCCGCAGTCTTTCCAATTCGTTCATCATTTGGTTCAGCTCCACTTCCACCAGTCTCTTTTCTTCTTCCAGGTTGCGATATTCTGTGCGTATTGAATCAGCCTGAAGCGCCTGATCCTTGTAATAATCCACCTGTTCGTTCAATTCCGTTGTATCCTGAGGAGTAGCGCAAGCTCCCAGGAGAATGATCAAAAGGATGGCCGTTACCGGATAAATTTTCATGATTCAATGGGTTTTTTGTTTCCGTAAAGTAACCAAAAAGCTGTCATATATCAAATACCGACAGGTGTTCGGCGGGCTAATTAGCCGTAAAAGCAATTAAACCTTTTCTATTTGGAAAAGTCTAATCTGCAAATTTGAAAACTAAAACTATTAAATCATGAAGATTCAAAAATTGTTCCTTGGCCTCGTATTCGTATTATTCGCCATGGCGGCAAGCGCCCAGACGGCCACCCCCAAAGTAGCCGACCGCCAGGTAAATCAGCAAAAACGGATCATTAAAGGAGCCAAGGACGGCGAAGTGAGTAAGAAGGAAGCCGTTCGTCTGGAACGCCAGCAAAAACGGATCAACCGGTCCAAGAAAAGAGCCAAAGCCGACGGCGAAGTAACCAAAAAAGAAAGAGCAAAACTGCACGCTCGCCAGAACAAAGCCAGCCGCAATATCAAGCGGGCCAAGAAAAATAATAACTGATCCGGAGGCACGATCGCTTCGGTCAATCGCTTCGGAAGCGGCCGGTAACTTCCGGCATCAAAAAAAGGCATTGCCAGGGATCGAAAGATCGTCGGCAATGCCTTTGTTTTTTGGTTCAGTTATTTTTCCGGAGGTAGCAGGGGATCAACCAAAATCTACCTATGCACCCGTAGGTGATCTTATTCTATATCGGCCAGTACCTTTCGGGCATTGGCGTTACTCGGATTAAGCTCCAGGGACCATCGGTAATGGCGGATAGCCATATCCTTTTTGCCGACCTTCAGATAAGCTTCCGCCAGACTGTCGTGGGCGTTGGCGGATTGCGGGTGCCTTTGTACATTAAAATCAAATACCGAAATGGCTTCGTCCACTTTATTGTGGTTGAGAAAAAGGTATCCCACCTCATTTACTTCCCACTCGCCGAAGTATACCCCGCTGTTGGAGGAGGTACTCAGGCTTTTGAATTCCTGGAAAGCGGCATCCACGCCTCCACTCTGGATGGAGGTTTTAATTCGCTTGGCGATATCCGGCAGCGGCGGTAAAACCCGCAACAACTCTACTTCCCAGACGACGAAATCTCCGGGTAGCTTGAGTTTGGCGCCGCCCTTAATGGTGGCCCGAAAATCCGCTACGGGAATAAAGAATTTGTAATGCCCGCCGGCTTTCATTACCTCGCAGGCGGATTGGAAGGGTCCGCTGAGGTCGGAGATCAACTGATAATCGGGGATCCCAACGGCGTAGGTCGAAACCAATACATTGTTATCGGCATCTACCAGTTGGTTGTGTGTCTCAATACCTTTGTTCAGGTCCAGAAAATTACCACGGCCCGGCGTAACGACCTCGTAGGCCCATCCGCTTTTGGTGGTTAAAGCTTTCTGTGCGATGACCGTCGTGCTCATCCAAAGGAGAAGCAACAGGGGGGTAATACGGATCATTTAAGCAGGTTTTGGTTAAATAAATTGCAATATTAATACAGCTTTTGCGCTTGCAAAAGTAAGATTGATGGCGTATGCTGAATTCGTGAGGATTATAATTCCCGTGAAATACCGGGTGAGTGGATTTATAATCTTAAATGTCCCCTGGGGGAAATAAAGCTAGTGAATTTTGAGTCCTTTATGGTTATTGCTATAGGATATGTAAATATGGGATTGGTATATTTCTAAATATAAAGTTATAAGATATTATAATATTTTAAAAATCTACTATCTGGTTTAACGTTTAATTTGGCCCCTATTTTCAAACTTTATATCCTTAAGTCACTGGCTACTAGTTTTTTAGGGATGTGTAAATTTTTTACAATATTTTTAAGCCATTTTCCAGGTCCGCCCAGAGCCATTCGGGATCTTCCAGACCGATGTAGAAACGGACCAGTTTCCAGTCGACGTGCGTATCCTGCCTTCCGGGAATGTTATAGAAGCCGACGCTGGGCAGGATCAGTGACTCGTGCCCTCCCCAGGAAACCGCCAGCAGGAAGTGTTTCAGTTCCTGAACAAAAGCTTCCATTTTCTCGCGTTCATCCACTTTAAAATAAGCGGAAAACAAACCACCGGTACCGCTCATCTGCTTCCTGGCCAGTTCGTATTGGGGATGCCCCGGTAGAAGGGGATGGGTAACCCGCTCCACTTTGGGATGTGCAGCGAGCCGGGAAGCGATCAGACGTGCGCTCTCATCGCAACGGCGCAGACGCAACTCCAGGGTACGCAGTCCGCGAATGGCCAGCGCTGCATCGTGGGCCTGGAGGATCGCCCCCAGGGTCATCAGTTCCGATTCGAATATTTTTTTGATGATCTCCCGCGAACTGCAGATCACGCCCATCACCACATCGCTGTGACCATTCAGGTACTTAGTGCCGGAATGCACCACGATATCGATCCCGTGGCGAATGGGATTCTGAAAGAGCGGCGAGGAGTAACTGTTGTCGATAATCGTCACCAGACCCCGTTCTTTGGCGAGCTGGGCGCAGGCCTGCAGGTCCTGAAGTTCGAAAGTCAGTGAACTGGGACTTTCCAGGTACAGCATCCGGGTATTGGGCTGCAGGGCCTGGGTGATCGCTTCCATACTTTTGCCGTCTACGAAAGTGTGTGTGACTCCGAATCGGGCCAACAGTTTGGTGAGTAGCGCCTGGGTCCAGGAGTACGGCGACTGAACGCAAACGATGTGATCACCGGCTTTGACCTGAGAGATCACCGCTGCGGCGATCGCTCCGCTGCCGCTGGACAACACCAGAGCATCTTCCGCGCCTTCAAGGGCCGCCAGTTTTTTCCGCAGGATCGCGACGGTGGGGTTATTGCCCCGGGTATAGATATGATGCTCCAGTTCGTCCGTAAAGGCTTGTCGGAACTGCTGCAGGTCCCGAAAACAGAAATTGCTGGTCTGAATGACGGGCGGCGAAACGGCATTGAAATACTTTTCGCGGTCCTCGCCCAGGTGGTTCAGGATATAGCTCAGATCTTCTTTCATGCGTTTCTATTTTCAGGTACCGACGGTCCGAAGTCTAGATTTCGGAGGAGGTATAAATTACAAAGCCACGAAGAACACGAATTTTTACGAAAAAATAAATTTAATCGTACACATTCGTGCCCTTCGCGGCTTCAATTTATGCTACAGATCAGCGGTACCGGACGGATACTCAGCCGTCCGTGGTCACCGGATCTATTGTTTGGTCAGCTTCAGGGTTTTTACACCCTCTTCGGTGCGAATTTTAACCAGGTAGGCACCGGCCGGCAAATCGCTGACATCCAGATCAATGCGATCCTGCTGTATTGCAGCGTATTCGCGTTGCATGACGATCTGTCCGGAAATGCTCATCAACTGCAGCTGAACGGCTGAGCTGTTTTCCAGGTCGAGGTTGATCCGGTAGAAATCCCGCGCCGGGTTGGGGAAGGAACTGATGCGGCTGTCGGCCAGTTCCGGTTCCTGCACGGCGTTGGGATCTTCGGCTTCGCGGATACCCAAACGTACCACCAGGGCAATAGGACCGGTGAAACCGCCGAGGAACCAGTCCGTTCCGTTCCGAACCACGGAAGAAACATCATAGATCACGTTCCGGTAAGTGTAAGGGATAGCAATATCTTCCGGCAGAGAGATCAGCAAAATGTAATCGGTGGAATCCTCCAGCGCTACGCCCTGTGTGAAACCGTCGTCCTGATAAATAGGTGCATTGATCAGTTCGAAGTTCTCATCCGCTTCCTGGAAGGTATAAGAGGAGAAGGCTACCAGTTCCACATCGCTATTGGTGAAACCGGGCTCATCGTCTTCGGCTACTTTGTAAAGCAGAATGGTGGCCGTCTTTCCGATGTGGGTCTGGCCGCTACTCCATACCGAAAAACGGGCTTCGTGGGCTTCGTAACCCGCACCGTTGGGTACATAGTAGAGGTTACCTCCTTCCCAGAAGTCGCCGTTCAATTCCGCAGGAGCCGCCACGTTCTGGAGGTCGCCGTCGTCCACTGCGAATTCGTCTTCGGATACTTCAAAGGTGAAGATCTCGCGGTTGTTTCCGGTGAAGTCATCATCCTCGTCGGCAACTACCGATTCGAATACGAAATAGTTACCGATCGCCTCGGGTACGAAACCCTGTTCAATGATCAGGGTATCCAGCGCCCCGGCCGCCAGCATATCCGTCTTATCGGAAGAATCCTGGAAAACCTGGTTTTGCTCCGGGTCCAGAATAGTCAGGCGCAGGTGCGTGTTGGTCTGAGGATCTGCACCGATATTCTCCGCAATACCCAGGAAGAACATAGAGTCAACCTGGGACAGAGGAGTCGTATAAGCCGATGGGTGGCGAACGTCCCGGATGGCCAGGTCATTGGCCAGGATCGGTGCGGTGTTATACAAAGCAACATCATCAATATGCAGGAAATATTCGAAAAAGCCAGTCCACTTTATTTGAATTTGAACATTTGATTGATTGATGGCGTCGGGTATCTCAGCGACCACGCGTTGGCCGGTTACGAATACGTTGCCGGCCTCTACTTCTTCCAGGATATCCTGGTAAACGAAATCGCCGCCGTCAACACTTACGCCCAATTCTACCGTACTGAAGTCGTTGATGTAGAATACGTATTGGGTGTACATTTCCAGGAAAACCTGGTTTTGACCGGAGCAATCGATGATCGGGGAGGTCAGGGTTACGGCGTGTTCGTTCAGGCCGTTGGCGTCAGAGTCGAAGTAAAGATATCCGTTGGAGGCAGTTGGGGCAGCGAAATTGAGGAAGCCACCTCTGGACGGATCCGCACTCCATTTCCAGGTTTCGGTACCTTCGTTTTCTCCGCCGCCGGTCCAGTCGGATAAGGAGGCTGTTTCGTCGGAGAAATCATAGGTGAAAAACGGCGTCTGAGCTACCATCGGGAGACTGCCCAACGTCAGCAGCAGCAACGTAATTTGGGTAAAAAGTTTGGACTGCATAAATTCTATTTTTATGAAAAAAAGGTTTAAAGTTAATGTCGTACTTAACTCATTGAGCATACTTTGAACCAGGAAATTATCAACATTGGAGATGAAAGCGAAAAAATAAAATTAAGGGCCTAGTAATAAATCCATTCCAGTTAAGGAGGAAAGAGTCGCGAAAATTACAAAATTTATGAATAAGTACAAGTTTTTTCAATAGCTCGTATCGGGTAAAGCAGGATTAATCCGAAGGGTATTCCCGGAGGTTGCCCCTGCGCTCCGGCAAATTGACCATTTCGGCTGTAATTCCCGATCAGCCCCGTAAAATAAGGCCATTTTGGAAGGAATAGGTGGTTGCATTGAAAAATAGCCATAATCACGGATCGGTTCGGCGAAAATAGAATGCCGGTCCCGATCACACTGCCAAATTTGCGAATTCCCGTTGCAACTGGGCCTTATCCACCGGTACCACACCGACCTTTTCACACACCTGCCCCCCGGCCAGATTGGCGAGCTGACCGATCTCTTCCAGCGGTAGTCCCAATGCCAGACCCAGCGATACCACACTGATCACCGTATCTCCGGCGCCGCACACATCCGCTATATTGCGGGCCTGTGTAGGCAGCAGATGGTATTGACCATTCTGTTCGGCAAACAGACCTTTATCCGAAAGGGTCACCAGACTGATCCGGTTGTTGAGGCGTTCCCGGATAACCCGGGCTGCGGTGAGCAGGGAGTCCGCCTCGGGGGCTACCCGGAAGCTGAGCTGATCCTGGATCTCCCGCAAATTGGGCTTGAAGAGGGTCACATTCCGGTAGTTCCAGAAATTTTTAAACTTCGGATCCACTACGGTGGGGATCTGCCGTTTTTCCGCCAGGTCGATCACGGTCCGGATCAGGTCCGGTCGCAGTACACCTTTATTATAATCCTGAAAGATAATGACGTCTATCGGGAATTCTTCCAGACAATCGGTCAGGCGGGCGAGTAAATGATCGGCTTCCTTTTCGCTCAGATCGTGCGTATCCTCCTTATCCACCCGCAGGAGGTGCTGGTTCTGCGCGATCACGCGGGTCTTTACCGTGGTGACCCGCTCGCCGGATAGGATGATCCCGCGATCGTCCAGTCCGTTTTGCTGCATTTCCGTCAGGAAGCTGTGTTGGTTATCATCTTTGCCGATGACGCTGAACAGATAGGGCGTCGCTCCCATCGCTTTGATGTTGAGGGCAACATTGGCCGCTCCGCCCAGCCGGTCTTCGTTATCCTGCCACTGCACCACGGGGACCGGTGCTTCGGGAGAAATGCGCTGTACCCGGCCACGCAGGTAGCGGTCGATCATTACATCCCCGATGATCAGCACCCGTAGTCGGTTAAATGCCTCGAATGTATTGGCAATTTGGTCCATGCCGCAAAAGTAGGGTTGAGGCCGCTTAGAACGGTAATTTTCCGGTAATAATTTATAAGTGACCCTGTTCCCGGGGAAATGTGGCTATTCCGGACCGGATGCCCGGGTCAGTGTGATGCGCGCGGCTCGAACAGGGTTGGAAAGTGAGTGTCCAGATACTGGAGGATCTTATCGGTACTACCCTGATTCTCCTGCAGATAAGCCAGTGCCTGCCGGGAGGCCTCCGCGTAGGCGTCATCCTGCCGGAGTTGTTCAAAGGCCGCATCCAGATCTTCCCGGCCCTCGATGGCGAAACCACCGCCGGATCGTTTCAGAGCCAGCGCTTCCTGAAATTTTTCGTGTTTGGGGCCGAAGAGTACCGGCAATCCAAAGGCGATCGGCTCCAGCAGATTGTGGATGGCCTTCCCAAAACCACCGCCGATATAGGCAATCCGACCGTACTGGTAAAGTGCGGAAAGCATACCGATATTATCGATGATCAATACCCGGGCCGCCGTTTCCGTTTCGCCGAGTTGGCTGTAGCGTACGCTGGGCCATTTACAGTTTTGTTCGATCTGTTCGATGTGGTCCGCAGCGATGTCGTGGGGAGCGATAATCAGTTTCCAGTTGGCCGGTAAGGTCGCTTCCCAGAAGGGGAAAAGCAGGGCTTCGTCCACCGGCCAGCTACTGCCGGCGATCCATACGGGCGCATCGCCCCTGAAGCGGGCGATCTCGGGAAATGTCGGAGCCTGTTCCCGGAGCTGTAACACGCGATCAACCCGGGTGTCGCCGGCCCGGCTGAAATGCTGCACCCCGATACTTTGCAGGAGTTGTCCCGAGTTGCTATCCTGGGTGAAGATGTGCCGGAAATGTGTCAGCAGTCGACGATACCAAAAACCGTAAGATCTGAAAAAGATCTGCGAGGGGCGGAAAATAGCGGAAATAAGTAAGGTGGGGATTCCTGCCCGGTCCAAGGCGTGCAGATGGTGGTACCAAAACTCATATTTGACGAATATGGCGAGGTCCGGACGCAATTCCTGCACAAATCGCCGGGTCCGGCCCGGTGTATCGACGGGTAGGTAACAGATCAGATCGGCTTGCGGGTAATTTTTCCGGATCTCATAACCGGAAGGAGAGAAGAAGGTCAGTATGAGCTGTACTTCCGGATGACGGGCTTTGATCTTCTCGATCAACGGACGTCCCTGTTCAAATTCGCCCAGGGAGGCACAGTGGATCCAGATCCTCGGTACGCCCTCCGGCGCTGTGGCCTTAAAGGTTTCGAGCTGTTGCCAGATCCGTTGCCGGCCGCTGATCCACTGCCGGGCTTTCTCATTCCAGATGGCCGCCAGCCGGATTCCCGCAGTATACAGATAGATCCCCAGAGTGTACAGGAAAGTGATCAAACCGTTCGGTTTTGTGGAAAAACCGCTAGTTAGAAAATTTATGGCTTCGGAAAAAATATCACCGCTAAAATTATTGACCGGGTCGGGGAGGGCCAAGCATTGTTATTGTGAGTGGCAGAACTTGCAGACGGCCGGCAAGGCGAAAATTAGACGGCCATAAAGCCTTGATAGTGAGTTGCTAAAAGGATATATTTTGAGTTGTACCGAACATGGAAAATTGGATTGTTGTTTCTGAATTGTAACACATAAACACGCTATAAGCTTTATTAACCCCGGCCCTTACTATTGAGCGCCGGTACCATTTAACCAAATATCAAAACCATGAAATTAATAGCTAAAACCAGCTGGATCTGGTTACTCAGTCTGATCATCATTATCGCTCCGGCCTGTAATACAAGTAAATCCGCGAGAGGAGCCGCTATCGGTGGAGCCGCCGGTGGGGTAGTAGGTGGAGTTATCGGTAAAAAGTCCGGTAATACTGCCGTAGGAGTGATCATCGGTGCCGCTATCGGTGGTACAGCCGGTGCACTGATCGGAAAATATATGGATAAGCAAGCCAAGGAGATTGAAGACTCCGTAGAGGGAGCCGAAGTTGTACGGGTAGGTGAAGGTATCCTCGTGACATTTGACTCCGGTCTTCTGTTTGGATTCGATTCTTACGCCCTGACCGCCACGACCAAAAGCAATCTGCAGGAACTGGCTACGACCCTGAAAGAGTACGGAGATACCGAACTGACCATTGAAGGTCACACCGATAGTAAAGGTACGGATTCTTATAACCTGGACCTTTCGAAAAAACGTGCCCAGTCCGTTGCGGACTACCTGGCCACTCTTGGTGTAAGCCGCACCCGTCTGACGACCGTAGGTTACGGTGAGCAACAACCGGTAAATACAGATAATACCGAAGCTGCCGAAAACCGCCGGGTAGAAGTGGCTATCTACGCCAACGAAGACCTAAAAGAACAGGCACAGAACGGTGAGCTTGAATATTAATCAATAAAAATAGGTTTGCAGTCGTCACCCCGAAAACCGAATAAAACCACAGACTAACCTATAAGCCAAACACCAAACCCTAGCGGGCAAAACCCTATAAAACTGCCCGCCACGACCAAACCTTTTCACCAATAAATGAATGGTTGGATGGTTGCTAAGACCTTCCGTTTCGACGGAGATCATAGCGACCATTCAACCATTTGTTATTTATGGGAACTATAAAAGGAAAATACCGGCTTGTAGCTTTCCGGTTTACAATACGGTAAAGCCATGGGCGTAGGGATCATCATCCGGATCGATCGTGATGGTATTGAGCCCGTAGACTCGCGCCCAGCCTTCAATACTGGGGACAATGGCTTTGTAGTCTCCGAGCGTGGTCTCTTCTTCAATCCGCCCGATGAATTGCGAACCAATGATGCTTTCGTGCACGAACTCATCTCCGGCCTGCAATTTTCCCTGGGCGTACCACTGGGCCATCCGGGCCGAGGTACCGGTACCGCAGGGCGAGCGGTCGATCGCTTTGTCTCCGTAAAAAACGGCATTGCGGGCCGAGGCTTTCGGGTCGATGGTTTTTCCGGTCCACTGGATGTGACTCAGTCCACAGATGGTCTCGTTTTCCGGATGCACAAAATCGTGGTCTTCCTGTAGTTTTTTGCGCAATTCACGGGACCAGGCAATGAGCTGCTCTGCTTTATAGTGTTCCAGTCCCGGAAAATTTTCCTGAATATCCACAATGGCGTAGAAATTACCTCCGTAAGCGACATCTACCGTCAGCGCACCGAGATCGGGGCATTCGGTAGCAATGTTTTCTGCAGCCAGATAGGATTTTACGTTGCGGATGCGAACGGATTTAACCTTATTCCCTTCCAGATTGTAATTAGCGAGCACCAGGCCGGCGGGCGTTTCCAGCCGAAGCTGCCCGGGCGTACGCGGCCGGATCAGTCCGTGCTCGATCATCACCGTTACCGTGCCGATGGTGCCGTGGCCGCACATGGGCAGGCAGCCGCTGGTCTCGATGAAGAGGATCCCCACATCGTTTGCCGGATCACTGGGCGGGTAGAGAATGCTGCCGCTCATCATATCGTGTCCGCGCGGTTCGAACATCAGACCGGTTCGGATCCAGTCGTATTCCCGCAGAAAATGCTGCCGTTTTTCACTCATGTTGTTCCCCTCAAGCAGCGGTCCGCCACCGGCTACCACCCGCACGGGATTGCCACAGGTATGGGCATCAATACAGAAGAAAGTCTTACTGGCCACGTGTAATTGGTTTATTTTCTTGGAATGAGCAACTAATCGCTCTGCTCTTTAAACGCGCAAGATCTGCATCGTTTTTTAATATTAAAAACCTTGGGGGGGAAATTTTGGGTGGATGGTTGGTCGACGGTCGATGGTTGACGGTCGATGGTCGACGGTTGATGGCAATAGCACTTCAAAATACTTTCCGTCCGATTTAAATGTCTTCCCCGCCATCCGTAACTTACCTAAATCTTCATCGGGACCGCTGGTTGTCATTCGTAACGACGACCTAGTATAGAAATGACAGCAGATAAAGCTACATTTACCACTTGCCAAAATGATTAATCCTTCGGATTAGTGGAGCTATAGCAACTGGATATGGTGTCGGCGTTACAAACGCCTCCGAGCGGTCAGCATATTGGCTTTGATTCGACTGCTTGCTGAAAGACAAACTTAGGGCTGCGAGCGGTGAGCGATAAAAAATGAATATGGTCTCGGCCTTACCAACGCCTCCGAGCGATTCAGCGTACTGGCTTTGATCCGGCCACTTGCTGAAATATAAACTTCCGGCTGCAATCAATTTAACGGTAGATGTTACGATGGTAGACGGTTAAGTTGTAAAAAAAACTCCCTGACACCTGACACCTGTTCCCTGACACTACATTCACACCTTCACACCTTAGCACATTCCCACATTCATACCTTTCATCAAAAATCAAACTTCATCCGCAGGTTAATCCGTCTGGACGTTAAATAGTTCGGGATGGCGTAGTACTGCTGGAAAACCGTTTTGATCCAGGTATTACCCGCCTGGTTTTGCACCTGCATCAGGTTAAAGATCTCCAGACTGAGCCAGGAATTGCGGGTAAAGCGCAGGAGGTGATGCGGCCGGCGACCGATGCGCTCCCGGTTCCAGAGCAGAATGGAGAAACCGATATCCACCCGGTGATAGGGCGAAAAGCGGTAGGTATTGCGATAGATCTGGTTGGCCCCCCGGAGACCGAACGGCAGGCCGGAACCTACCGTGAAATTGAGGTGCATTTTAAAGTTCTCGTTCTTGGGCAGGTAATCCTGGAAGAACATGGAAAGGGTCACGAGCTGGTCGGTAGGGCGGGGAACATCTTTCACCGGCGTGCCTTCCGTCTGTCCTTTTTCCCGTTCCAGGTGGGTGACGCCCAGGAGGTTTTCCCGGGTACGCAGGAAGCCGAGGTTTACCCAGGATTCCGCGCCGGGCACGAACTCCCCGTTTACCCGGAAGTCGATCCCCATGGCGTAGCCGCGGGCGTCATTCAGGCCCGAGTAGCGGATCCGAACATTCTCGATCTCGTAGGAGACCAGGTCCCAGAGCGATTTATAATACGCCTCGGTAATGAAGCGGAACTTCTTCGGATTGCGTTTGCCCATATAGAAATCCATGGTCAGGCCGCCCACCAGGTGGAAGGATTTCTGCGCCCGGAGATCCTGATTGATACTGCCGTCCGGGGCTCGCATCTCCCGGTAAAAAGGCGGCTGGTAGTAGAAGCCACCGGCCAGACGGTAGGAAATGTCCCGCTCGCTGGTGAGCGGCTTGTAGAGTAACTGTACCCTGGGAGAGATCAGCAGTTCCTGATTGAGGTCCCACCAACTGGCCCGGACCCCGGCGGAAATGCGGAATTCCGAGCGGCTGTCGCGCCGCCAGGTGTAGGTATCCTGGATAAAGGCGCTGTAGCGGTTGGAATTCTGATTGTTACGTCTTTTGATCACCTCGAACAGCTGCACCGCGGAGGTATCGTAGGGCAGGGAATAACCCGCCGAGTCGATGCGCTCCCATTCGTTGATCCAGTCGTCTACCCGCTCGTTCTGGAGTTTGACGCTCCACTGGAAGAAATGACTGCTGGTGGTCTGGGTATCGTCGTGGTAACCCTGCAGTTCGATCCCGCCCTTGTGTTCGAAGTTGGTAATATTATAGGTGAGGAAGTTGCGGACGTATTCGTGCTGGATGCCGCCGCCCAGTTCGCCGAGCACATCGCCGAAGGATTCGGCGCCCAGATTGGATTCGATCTGACGCAGGCTGTAATTGCCGATGATATCGATGCGTTCGTTCTCATCACTCTGGAAGGTACTGGCCAGGAATTTCAGGAAATAAGGATTGTGCTGCCGGTCCGGGATGTAGGTCAGCGACAGGCCGCCCATGCGGGTAGTGAAATCATCCACTTCCTTGCCTTCGAATTCACTGAAGAGTTCCAGCGCGAAATTGATCAGACCGAAAGCCGTTCGGCGTTCGGAAGGTACAAAGCGGTATTCACTCCGGTTGATATTGCCGATCAGGCCCAGTTGCCAGTTGCGGTTGATATCGTAGGTGATGTAAGTCTGCAGATCCGAAAAGTTGGGGGTGTATTCTCCTTTTACATCCAGGGTACCCAGGAGGTAGCGGGTGGTTTTGTAGCGGGCACCGAAGAGGTAGCGGATCTTGCGGTAATTGTCCTTACCGGCGTTCAGGCTACCTTCCAGGTGGGCCGATCCGCCGAGGAAACTCATGCCGATGGACGCGCGGGTACTATCCGGACGCTTGTATTTTACATCCAGCACGGAGGAGAGTTTATCGCCGTATTTGGCTTCGAAACCACCAGAGCTGAAGGAAAGGTCGCGGATCAGGTCGATATTCGGAAACGTCAGCCCTTCCTGCTGGCCGGCCCGGATGAGCTGCGGCCGGTAAATGGCGAAGTCGTTGACGTAGACCAGGTTTTCATCGTAGTTACCGCCCCGCACATTGTATTGAGAGCTGAGTTCCCCGCCGGTACCGCTGCTGGTACCCAGTGCGATGTGCGGCAGTACGCTTTCCAAGTTACCGGTGGTGGTCGGGATCAGTTTGAGTTCGGTGACCTCTTCCCGGATCAGACCGGCATCCTCGATCTTGCTTTCCCGCACAATTACCTCGATATCGGAATCGATCGGGGCCAGACTGACGTCTACCTGCCGGGTTGAGCGCACGGGCATAGGAGTTAGGGTAGTGGAGGTCTCCTTGTAGCCGATCCGGCTGAACATCAGGATAACTTCCTCATTGGCCGGTATTTCGATGCGGTAGCGACCGTTCGCGGCCGTTTCTACCGATACATTGGTGTCTTTGATGTAGATGAGCGCCAGGTCGATCGGAGCGTCACTGACCGCATCGGTGATGATGCCGGTAATGATGGCTTTTTCACTTTGACCCCACAGGAAAAATGAGCACAGGAGCAGTAAAAGCGTCAGGTAGCTTTGTTTCATTGATCTAGTTTTCGGTACATGGGAACTCAATGCCCGGTGGCAATGCTTGTTGTTTGGACTAACGCCGGGCGATAAAAGCATACTGTATGAAATAGCAAATTTAACTTTCTGGTGTCGGCCGCCGGGAAGCAAGCGACGCTCCGGTGCCGCGTGGCGATCAGACGAAGTGTCTGGGTTCCCGCTCGATACCCTTCAACTGGGTGATCGCCTGTCGGGGATCTTTGGCCCGGAAAACACTACTGCCGGCCACCAGTACATCCGTACCCGCCTGCAGGAGTTTTTCGGCATTTTGCAGGCCTACTCCGCCGTCCACTTCGATCAGGGTGGAGGTATTCCGTACCGTGATCATATCTTTCAGCTTCTGGATCTTGGGGATGGAGTGGTAGATGAATTTTTGCCCGCCAAAACCGGGGTTGACGGACATGATCAGGACCATATCGATATCTTCGATGAGATCTTCCAGCAGGTGCACCGGGGTGTGCGGATTCAGGGCAACTCCGGCCCGGGCTCCGGTATCTTTGATCTGCTGTACGGTGCGGTGCAGGTGCGGACAGGCTTCGTAGTGCACCGTAATGGTATCGGCTCCGGCCTTGCGGAAGGTTTCAATATACTTTTCCGGCTCGACGATCATCAGGTGAACGTCCAGCGGTTTTTCGGCAATGCTTTTGACCGTTTCGGTCACCATCATCCCAAAGGAAATATTAGGAACAAAGCGCCCGTCCATAATGTCGACGTGGATCCAGTCGGCTTCACTTTCGTTCACCAGTTGGATGGCTTCGCCCAGTTTTGTGAAATCAGCGGCCAGGATCGAAGGGGCGAGCAAATGTTGATTCATCTCGTAGCAGGTTGTTTTTTCGGCAGCAAAGATAGATAAAGTAAGCCGGTATAAAACAAAAAAACCGGTTGGGTGATCCAACCGGTTTCCAAAAGAGCTTTGAGAGGCTATCTACATACCAAAAACAAGGACGTCCTTTGACATCCTTTAACTTTTCATGGGAATATAAGTGTTTAAAAGAATGTTCTTAATTGCAAGATTCAAATCCCTTTTTTTGGGAATGTTAAGTGGGAAATCGTTTTTTCCCTTGCACAATACAAATGTCTAAAGTTTTTTCACTTGAAAAGAGTACAATTTTGTCAATTACTGTATTTTATTTTGAATAGTGTTAGGTTATAAATTATTGATATTTAGATTTTTATTTTGTTTTAGTGCTGGAAGTCATGGCCTAAACTGAAAAATTTATTTTGAGCTATCTTCAATTTATTTTTTTGGATGAAGCATAAAAAAAAGGGGTATCAATTTGCTTGATACCCCTTTCGACTAGGCACTCATGAGATTATAATTTATTAGTGGATACGTTTCATGAAAAATCTCCGCTTCTAATTTGCGGAATGGATTTAAGGATATAATTTGTTAGTAGTGGTCGTTGTGGTGCCTGGAATTATAATTTGCTATAGTAAGTCGCTGGAAAATGTCATTTTGTATGACTTTCTTTCCATAATACAAATGTAAGGCTACTCTGGAGCTAACGATAGTACAATTTAAAATCCACCTGTGTTTTTTTTAGCGCCTTAAAAAATTATAAAGTGTTAAAATACAGTAGTTTATAATGATATTAACTGTTGTTTCTGTATTTTGCAAGTGTTTCGTAAAGGATTTTGGATCCTAATTTTTTGTAAAAGGTATGCTATCTTTAGGAAACGGTAATTTTTGAACAGGCTGTAACTTTTTAAAGAACGGCCGTTATGGATACTGACGGCAAATTGGTTTGGATTTTCCAAACCAATTTAAGTGCAGTAATTACCGACCTAAGCGGTTTGGGAACGTTCCCAACTACTTTGTGTCGAGTATAGAAAAAAGGAAATAAAACAGTAACCTCTCCCCCTGATATTCATATAATTTAACAGGTACATCATTCAGATCGCGGATCTTTACGGACCGTACACCCACCGGCCGGATAGGCAGATATTTTTGCCCGTTTATGATGGCTATTATATATAAGGCTTGTGGGGCCGGAATTCCGATCTGAATGGTGGACTACCGGGAATAGCTTTCTGACGTTTAAATTGTCACCCATGGAAAATAGTCGGTTGGTACGTTATATTCAGGACTTCGGTCCCAAGCAACGGGAGAAATTCCGTCAGTTTGTGATCTCACCTTATTTCAATCAGCATCAGAAGACCATAGAACTGCTGGAGATCATCCTGAAGGAGATCGATAAGAGCAAACCCAAATTGGGAAAGGTCAATGTACACCGGCGATTGTTCCCGAAGTCGGATTACGACGAGCAGCAGTTGCACAACGTCATGTCTTACCTCAAGCGATTGTACTATCGCTTTCTGTCCGTTCATCATTTTGAACAGCAGAATTTTCGGGAAGAGGTGATCACGCTGGAAGCCGCCTACGAGAATAACCAGTTCGATGTGCTGAAGAATCGGGGCAAACAATTGGAAAAACAACTGAAAAGACACGGCTACCGGGACAGCGACTACTTTCAGGCGGATTACCGGCTGCACAAGTTGCTGGGCTACTACATGGCCCACTACGAGGATCGCTCCAAGTCGCACGTCTTTCAGAATATGCTCGAAAAGGATGTGGAATCTCTGGGACCCGTACAACGGGAAGACCTTTACGGTTTTGCGAGTAATTACTGTATCCGACAGATCAACCTGGGGCAGGATGAATTCCGGCGGGAGCTATTCCAACTCTACAAGCAGGGGCTCCGGATCGGACTGATCATGCAGAACGGTATGCTTTCCGAATGGAACTACAAAAATATCACGGCCCTGGGCTGTAGTCTCAAGGAATACGAATGGACCGAAAACTTCATTCAGGAATATAAGGACATGCTGCCCAGCCACCGGCGGGAAAATGCCTACAATTACAATCTGGCCCACCTTTATTACAATAAGAAACAGTACAGTGAAGCGCTTTCGGTGCTGCTGCTGGTGCAGTTTACGGATGTAAAATATCACCTCAACACGTCCTTCCTTTTATTACGCACCTATTTTGCCCTGAAGGATACCGAAGCGCTGTTGTCACTCATAGATACCTTCCGGATATACGTGATCCGCAACCGGAAGATCACCACCGACCAGAAGCGGGGATACACCAACTTCCTGCGCTTTGCCAAGAAACTGGTCCTTATCCGCCACCAGGCGCCGGCCTATTCCCGCCAGACGGTGGAGGAGAAACTGGTCGATCTGGCCAAAAAGGTCGAATCCACCAGCAATGTGATCAATAAATACTGGATACTGGAAGAATGCGGCGTGGAGACGGGAGTGAAGGTGGGATGATGCAACTTAGGTAGAGGGTAGAGCGATTACCTATCGTAAAAATGGAGCAAAATCGCTCATTTTAACGGTTGCAGTCCCTATACCCTCTACCACTTGCTCTCTACAATTCAAGGCAAAATGAATTAATTTTGCAATGATCCAATGATCTGATTGTAATCATCGGGTCATCACATCATCGAATCATCAAAATAGCGTTTGTTCCCGCCCCGGAGGCACAATGCCCAGGTGCCGGTAGGCCTTTTCGGTCGCTTCCCGGCCGCGCGGCGTACGCTGCAGATAACCCTCCATGATCAGGAAAGGCTCGTGTACTTCTTCGATGGTTCCCGCTTCTTCCCCCACGGCCGTGCCGATAGTGGTGATCCCGACCGGGCCGCCCCGAAATTTCTCAATAATGGTAGCGAGGATCTTATTGTCCATTTCATCGAGGCCGCTTTCGTCCACATTGAGCGCGGACAGCCCGTACTGGGCGATCTCGAGATCGATGGTACCGTTGCCTTTGATCTGGGCGAAATCCCGGATACGGCGCAGCAGCGCGTTGGCAATACGTGGCGTACCGCGACTGCGCCGGGCGATCTCGTGTCCTCCTTCCTTGGTGATCGGGACCCCGAGGATGTCCGCCGAACGTTTGACGATGCGTTCCAGGGTGGAAACATCGTAATAGTCCAGGTGGCAGTTGATCCCGAAGCGGGCGCGCATCGGTGCGGTCAGCAATCCCATGCGTGTGGTGGCGCCCACCAGCGTGAAGGGATTAAGCGACAACTGGATACTCCGGGCATTCGGACCGCTGTCGATCATAATGTCGATGCGGTAATCCTCCATAGCCGAGTAGAGGTATTCTTCGATCACGTTATTCAGGCGGTGGATCTCATCGATAAAGAGGACGTCCCCTTCATCCAGATTGGTGAGCAGGCCGGCCAGATCGCCGGGTTTTTCCAGCACGGGGCCGGAAGACATCTTCAGGTCCGTTTCCAGCTCATTGGCGATGATGTGGGAAAGCGTCGTTTTACCCAATCCGGGAGGACCGTGCAGCAGCACGTGGTCCAGGGCTTCTCCCCGCTGTTTTGCGGCCTGGATGAAGATCTGCAGGTTTTCTACAATCTTCGGCTGCCCGCTAAAGTCATCGAGCGCTTTCGGTCGCAGTGATTTTTCGATCTGCAGTTCATCCGAACTGAAATTTTGACCCGATGGATCGAGATTTTCGTTTAACATATACAGATGATGATCCAATGATCTGATGATCTGATGATTCGATCGCATTACTAAATCATCAGATCATCAAATCATCATTTTAGTTTAATGCAGGTGATTTCCACGATCTGATCTTCCGTCATGCAGACACTCATCATGTCCACGGGGCGGTAATCGAAACTGATCTCCTGGCCGGCTTCCAGCACGAAATCACTGTCCAGTATACTGCCGGGCAGCAATTTTTTACCGTCCTCCGTAACGATGAGCAAACGGCAGCCGTCCATGCCGGTAAAATCCTGCACCGTGCCCTGCGTTTTGCAGTCGGAGGCACTGTCTGACTTTTTTCCGCTGTTGCAGGATATTAGCCAGAAAACGCAGAATACAGTCAATAATTTGATAATTCTATTAGTGTTCATTGGTATTCTCTTTTCCTTCCGTAAAATTCAAACCATTTCCTTACATTTGCGTTGCTTAAAAAAAAACTGTATTACCCAGCCGCCTGGCTTATCAAAAATGGGTACCTAAATTAAAATACAAGAAAAACATGAGTGGAACAAAAGTAACGATTGAAAACGGAAAATTAAACGTCCCTAACGATCCCATTTTACCCTTTATTGAAGGAGACGGAATTGGTCCCGATATCTGGGCGGCTTCAGAGCGTGTATTTGATGCGGCAGTGGAGAAGGCATACGGTGGTGAGCGCAAAGTAGTTTGGAAAGAAGTACTGGCCGGTGAAAAGGCTTTCAATCAGACCGGAGAGTGGCTGCCGCAGGCTACCCTGGATGATATTAAGGAATATCTGGTGGCCATCAAAGGCCCGCTGACGACCCCGGTAGGTGGTGGTATCCGTTCCCTGAACGTTGCCCTGCGTCAGAAACTGGACCTGTACGCCTGTGTACGTCCGGTACAATACTTCGACGGGGTACCTTCACCGGTACGTCATCCCGAAGATGTGGATATGGTGATCTTCCGGGAAAATACCGAAGACATCTACGCCGGTATCGAATACCTGAACGGCTCCGAAGAAGTCAACAAACTGAAAGATTTCCTGACCAAAGAACTGGGCGTAACCCAAATCCGCTTCCCGGACACGGTTTCTCTGGGTATCAAGCCGGTATCCGTTGAAGGTACCGAGCGTCTGGTAAGAGCGGCTATCAACTACGCCATCGATAACGATAAGCCTTCTGTAACCCTGGTCCACAAGGGGAACATCATGAAGTTCACCGAAGGTAAATTCAAAGAGTGGGGCTACCAGCTGGCCGAGCGGGAGTACGCCGACAAGGTGTTCACCTGGGCCCAGTACGACCGCATCGCGGCGGAAAAAGGAACCGAAGCGGCCAACGCTGCGCAGAAAGAAGCGCTGGGTGCCGGTAAGATCCTGGTGAAGGATGTGATCGCGGATGCCTTCCTGCAGCAGATCCTGACCCGTCCGAAAGAATACAGCGTGATCGCTACCCTGAACCTGAACGGAGACTACATCTCCGACGCACTGGCTGCGCAGGTAGGTGGTATCGGTATCGCTCCGGGTGCTAACATCAACTACAATACCGGTTGCGCTATCTTCGAAGCTACGCACGGTACGGCGCCTAAATACGCTGGTCAGGATAAAGTGAACCCAAGTTCCGTGATCCTATCCGGAGAGATGATGTTCCGCTACCTGGGCTGGAAAGAAGCAGCTGACCTCATCATCAAAGGGGTGAAAGGCGGTATCTCCAAAAAACGGGTTACTTATGATTTCGAACGCCTGATGGAAGGAGCTACGCTGTTGAAGTGCTCTGAATTTGGCGATGAGATCATTGCGAATATGTAAGATTGGAGGGTTGTCAGGTGCGAGGTGCGAGGGGTGAGGTGTCAGGGGAGTGCCTGATAACGCAAACGATAAATAAGGCCTGTTGTCAAATCTTGTTTTGGCGGCAGGCCTTTGCATTTTAGGGATGCCCGAAGCGGGTAGGTAACAAATGTTCTATCACTGGCTCCCGCCAGCGGGAATAGTTCTCCACCAGGGAAGATAAATCGTAGCTGCTATCTCCTCCCTTGAAGGTTACTATGCTCCCCCCCAGAGAGCTGTCCACCCCGGCACGGGCCGTATGGCCGGACTGAGGGGGATTCCTGGTTTACCAATTTTACGTCAGCGCTGGATCTTGAAATATGGGGGCTGTGCAATTCTGTAGCTAGGACGGTGCGCTGCACCTGGAAAAATCGAAACCGTGCTATTCTGAAACTATGACGGTGCGCTGCACCTCTCACCAATTAAGGGTTTGTGCAATAAGGAACACACATCTTGTCCGCAGTCTGCTATTTCTAGCTTATCCATTTTATGGCAGTATAATAGGTGCAGCGCACCGTACTATTTCCAGCCCAAAGGGATGGAAATACCTAGAGCTACAGCGTAGCGTCCTGATGAACCGATGTGGAAAATTATCAGGACGGTGCGCTGCACCTGGAAAAATCGAAACCGTGGTATTCTGGAGCTATAACGGTGCGCTGCACCTGGAAACATAAGCCCTGTTCTATTCTGGAGCAATGATGGTGCATCGAACCTTCCGCTAATTGATGGTTTGTGCAATTCAGAATACCCACCTTCCCCACAGCCAGCTATTCCTGGCCGCTAATTTCACGTCAGTATAGCTATTATCCACTCCCTTGAAGGATACTATGCTCTCCCGGGGGAGCTGTCCACCCCGGTACGGGCCGTATGGCCGGACTGAGGGGGATTTCTGGTTTGCCAATTTTAGGTTAGTATAGGAGCAACACACCTTACCATTTTCAGACTATTTCTGCTATTTTAGGGGGATCGGAACTGATCCGACCAAACGGAACCACCTTAAACGAAATACGATGTTAAAACCCTACCTGAAAATTCTCGGCCTGCTACTGCTGTGCAGCCCGGCCTGTAAAACCACCGACCAGCCGGCTGCCCGGGAAACACCCTTACCGGGTTTTGCGTGGCTTTATAATGGGCAGGACCTGGATAACTGGTACGTCGTGACGGACGACAAGGGGCAGGATAAAGACCTTTTCGTGGCGGAGCGCGATTGGGTGCACGTTTACAAAGATCAGGAAGCTATTTCCATGCAGTCCTTCGGCGGGCTGATCACCAAAGAGGAATACGGTACTTTTACCCTGCGTTTTGAATATCGCTGGGGCGAGAAGAAGTTCCGCCCACGACAGGATTATGTGCGGGATGCCGGGGTCGTTTTTCACGTTCACGGGGAAGACAAGATCTGGCCGAATGGGGTAGAGTGCCAGATCCAGGAGGGAGATACCGGTGATCTCTGGCTGATCGGTACCCAGGTGTCCTCCCGGGTGAATCCGGTGGTCTGGAACTACAAAGCCGACGGGGAACTGCAAACCAAGGGAGACCGCGAACGGCGTTTTCAGCGATTTCCGCGATCCTTCAGTTGGGAAAAGCCGGGCTGGAACCTTGTCGAACTGCAGGTGGAAGAAGACCACGCCCGTTTCCTCATCAACGGTCATCTGGTCAACGAAGCCATCGATATGAAATACTGGGACGAAACCCGTGCGGCCTGGCTGCCCCTGAAGTCGGGCAAGATCCTGCTGCAGGCGGAAGGCGCCGAGATCTATTACCGGAATATCCAGCTCAGGCCTTCCGTAGACTAGTATTGGCAAAGCCAAGAGTAAATATACTGTTATGCCAGTAGGGGTGGATATTGTTTATTGAATATTAAGAGTGTGTTTGGGATTTTTTCTTTGAGGCGAAAACTGTCAATTTTTTGTTTAGACGAAGGTTATTTTGAAGTGCATACCTGGAAGGTACGGACTGAAAAATAGCTGAAGTATAAACGAAAAAGTGGCGTTTGCAGGCCTATTAATGAATCCCAAACACACTCTAAATCTAGTCGCCCGACAGAAATATTAACACAATAACTTATACAAACTCTCCATATTTTCTTACATTAGTGTTCTGATTCAGATTACTTCATCCCGCCCCCCGAAAAACACCATTGAAATTATGACCCATGTTTACCCAGGTAATAGCCTGCGGGGAGCTATTTACGCACTTTTTCTTCTGAGCCTTTTCTTTCCCGTTTTTTCCCATGCCGATACTTCCGGCGATTCCTACTGTTGTAGCGATTTTGATTACTGGATTAAGTTTCCCAAAGATGCCGTGGCCAATTGCGAATATCCGGATGTGGATGACATTAAAGTCCACGAGGGTAGCTGTGATCTGTTGGCGGTAAGTAAAAAAGACGAAAAGTTCGTCGTGCCCGGTAGCAGCAGTTGTTACAAGATATTCCGTACCTACGGCGTGATTAACTGGTGCGAATACGTAGACGGTTCGGACCCGGTTATCGTCGGACGCGACGAGGATTGCGACGGCAAACCCGGCGACGAGGATATCTATGTGATCGTGAAAACCCGCAGCGGCTCCGATCCCTGTGAGGAAGATACCTACGGTTACGGTTATGGCTACGGTTATGGATATGGCTACGGCTACGGTTATGGCTATAATCCTACCTACCAGCACGTATGGTACGATCGGGACTGGGATCCCCACAATGCTATTCCGGCTGCCAAAACCAAAGGCTACGGCTGCGAGTACGAGTCGAACCCCAAGGGGTTCTGGAAAGAGGTAACGGATATTACCCACGATTACAAGCACTATCGGGATCACTGCGAGATCGCCTCTGTTGGCTACTGGCAGTACACCCAGATCATCAAGGTGACGGATTACGATAAACCGGAGATCACTTTCGACGCTCCGGAGCCTTTCTGTTCCTATTCTTCCGATAAAAATAACGGCTGCCCCGCTGCGGTCGATCTTTCGTTTTCCGTTTGGGAAACCTGCTCTCCCCAGGACGTAACGGTGTCGGCTTATATCGACAAGTATGCCGACGGCCATACCGACGGGGACGTCAGCGCCGGTCTGAGCGGTACCTACCCGTATTACAGTTTCAGCGGTAGCTTCCCGATCGGTAGCCACTATCTGGTGGTAAAAGCCAATGACGGTTGCGGGAATGTGGCTGTTGCCAAGATCCCTATTCAGGTAGAAGACTGCAAAGGACCTTCACCGATCTGTATCAATGGATTGGCCATTAAGCTGATGCCGATGATCCCCGTCGATGATGCCGATGGCGACGGCGACCTCGACGAGGGGGCTATGGAGATCTGGGCCAGTGACTTTATTGCCAGTCCAGCCTACGACTGTACCGGCCCCGTTCAGTACTCCGTCAACCGGATCGGTGAGCCGGCCGACAAAGATAAAACCGGTATCGTGCTGACCTGCGACGATAACGCCGCCACGATCCTGGAGGTGCACGCTTGGGATGGTCTCGGCAATAACGACTACTGCATTACCTACGTACTGGTACAAAGCGAAGACGGACTGTGTCCGCCCAATATACCCAGCGCCGATGATAATGGATCGGATGACGAAACGGAAACCGCTTACGGCAACGGCTTACTGGCCGGTCGCATTGCCACCGAATACGAAATGCCGGTAGAAGGTGTAATGATCCACCGGATGAGTGCCGATACGGCCCACGAGTTGTCCAATATTCTCGGAGAATACATGTTTTCCGAAGCGGCGATGCACGAATCCTACCTGATCCAACCCGAAGCCGACGGTAACTGGCTGCAGGGCATCACTATTTCGGACCTGCACCTGCTGAAAAAATACCTGATGGGCATCGAACCGCTGGATAGCCCTTATAAAAAACTCGCGGCTGATCTCGACGGATCCGGTACGATTACCGAGGATGACCTGGATCTGTTGTGGTCCCTGTTCCTCTACCAGAAGACCCAACTGGAAACGACCCGTAGCTGGCAATTCGTACCGACTGCCTATGTGTTCCCCGATGAGGAGAACCCCTGGTCGGAAGAAGTACCCCGGCAGATCCTGATCGCCGATCTGGAAAATTCCATGATGGACCTCAGCTTTGTGGCCGTTAAGATGGGCGATTTTGACGAAAGTATCAGTCCGGGTAGTCAGGCGCGGACAACCCGCGGGCAGATCACTTTCCAGGTACCGGACCTGCAGCTGCAAGCCGGTGAAACCCAGCGGATCGACTTTACCGCCCGCGATCTGCGCCGGATCGATGCCTACCAGATGAGCCTGTCCTTCCATCCGCAAGAGCTGGAGTTGGTGAAAACCATCGGGGCCACCGATGGCACCCAGCATTTTGGTCTGCAGGAACTGGCCGACGGCCTGATTCATACGGCCTGGCACCGTCCACTTGAAGGTAGTACGGCGGACAATGAGGTATTGTTCAGCCTCGTGTTCCGCGCCAAGACCGAGGTGAAGCTAAGCGACGGCCTGCGGATCACGCGCCGGGGGATCCCCGCCGAAGCAGTCGGGACGGATGCTGCGGTTTACGAACTGGCACTGGCCTTCGAAACACCGGCTGCAACCATTGCCGGATTCAGCGTCGAGCAGAATCAGCCGAATCCCTTCCGCCAGCAAACGCTGATCCGTTATACTTTGCCGGAAGCTACGGCCGTGAACCTGCGCATAACGGACCTCAGCGGCAAACTCCTGCGGGAGATCCGTACCGAAGGCGTGGCCGGTGAGAACCAGTTGAGTATTTCCCGTGGCGACTTGTCTACCGGTATCCTCTTCTACACCTTGACGGCCGGGGAGTATTCCGTAACGAAAAAGATGCTACTCGTGAAATAAGTGCCCTTGGCAGTCCGATAAAGCAAGGGAGCTAAACCGATGGAAGCCCGGCGAGATATTAGAACTCGCCGGGCTTTCGCTATTTGGCAAACAGGCTCCATCATGTGTATCTCAAATTACGTGTAGTGCACCGTCCCATTTTCAGACTCAAGGGATGAAAATACACCGAGCTACAGCGTAGCGAGCTGATCAATCGATAAGAAAAATCATCGAGACAGTGCGCCGTATCTGAACATATCGGTCCGTCCTGTTCTGTAGCCAGGACGGTATGCGGTACCAATCACTGAATAATGGTTTGTGCAATTTGGGATACATAAGGCGCTATAAACCAGTCTATCGGATTCTAAAAAAATTGTACCTTTAAATGCCGGCCCTGGGGGCAGGCGACGTTTTCCCATGATTACATAATCTCAAAACCGCTTTCTATGACGATCCTCTCTACCAAGCTGGTGCTGTGTGCAGCACTTTCCCTGACTTTTCTTTCTCACAACTTTTATCCTCCTCATGCAGACTCCCCAACTTCGGCTCCTCCACTCTGCAAGTCCGGCATCATCAAGGAAATGCAACTGGTGGTGCCCGCCAGCGATGTGAACGGAGACAATTTGTCGGATCGCGCCATGGTCACGGTGTATCCGATCGACTTCCTGGAGATCAACGAACCGGCGGATACGGCCGGCTTCACTTTTTCCATCAACCGATCGGCGGCTACGGCCGATCGCAGCCAGGATCACCTGGTGTTCACCTGTGATGATTTTACGCAGATCGAGCTGGAAATCTGGCGCTGGGATGCGGATGGGAACGGCGAATCCTGTACCACTTATCTTTTGCTGAGTGAAAATGAAGTCATTCATTGCTTCGGCAGCCGGACGGTGGCTACTTCCGGTTTTATCGCTACGGAGGACGGGCGCGGAGTGCACGGTGTAAAGGTTTTTTACGATCAAAGCGGCATTGCCGTACATACCCGACCGGACGGTACCTACGCGTTTTTTGAAGATGACTACGGTCTGGATTACACTATTAATCCGCAATTGGACGAATTGCCGCTCAACGGAGTAACGACCTTCGATCTGGTACTCATCAGCAAACACATTCTGGGCCTGGAACCGCTGGGTAGTCCGTACAAAATGCTGGCCGCGGATGTGAATCGATCCGGCGATATCAGTGTCATGGACCTGATCGAATTGCGTCGGCTGATCCTGAATATCGATGATGAGTTGCAAAACAGTACCAGTTGGCGTTTTATTCCGGCGGATTTCCCATTCAGCAATCCGGAGAACCCCTGGCAGGAAGACCTGCCCGAAGTGATCAATCTGAATGCGGTGGAGGAATACATTTACGGCCTGGATTTCATCGCTGTAAAAGTTGGTGATGTATCCGGTGATGCCGAGGTGAAGTGATCCCCGGTTGGAAACACTCCTGTGTAAGGATCATCAACGAAGGGGACACCGGTGGACTTTCCTTCGATTTCATCGCGATCAAGATCGGCGATATCAACCGTGATGCTCAGACCGGGGGCGAATAAGCGCTGCATATTTTTGGGCTAGACCGTAAAAAGCGTGACCTCCTGCCTTTTTCCGCGCAACAGAATATTGCCGATCTTCTGGGGGATAAAGGTATTGGGGGGTAACGCCAGTTGGTCCAGCAGAGGTTTAGACAGCAGAATGTTGACGCCCAGTTCGTTGCATTTCGATTGGATCCGGGCGGTGGTATTCAGAACATCTCCGGAAAAAGCGATGTCGCGTTTGATCACCCCGATCTCACCGGCCATGACGTGCCCGTAGTGCAGTCCGGCTTTAAATTCGGGGCTTACTCCGTAGGTCGCTTCGTAATAGGGTGCCTTTTGCCGCAAAATGCGCTGGATCTCATAAAAACAGCGGATACAACTGGCGTTACGGATCCCTTCATCCGTTTTCCAGCTGATCACGATCTCATCCCCGACGTACTGGTAGATCTCCCCTTTGGTATAAACGATGCCGGGCGTAGCGTCTTTGAATACATCCTTGATGAAATTGAAATAGCGCTCTTCTCCCAGCCGCTCAGCGATGGTGGTGGAGGAGCGCAGATCAAGGAACATGAAGATCCGCTCTTCCCTTTTGGGACGAAAGTATTTGCCCATCATGAAGTCCCGGAACATGCCCGGTCCGTATTTGTCATTCACCAGCATGACCAGATGCGTGGCATCCACCACGAACAGCCAGAATAGATAATGCTTTAAGGTCGAGAGCCCGGTTAGGTCCTGGAATACCAAAGACCAAAGCTCCGGTTCGTAGATGGCCAAACCGTGCAGCCGGCTGGTATAGAACAGGCCGATGGCGACGGAAACAAAAACAAAAATGGCGGTAAACGTCAGGATGATATAGAGTACCCCCAGGGCGTAGTTCTTGGTCTGTAACCAGGAATCCCAGAGGAAGACCAGGGCACTACCGCCCAGTAAACCGGCCAGGATACCTTTCAGGATACTACCGGCAAAGGCCGCCCGGGCATTGATCATTTCGGGCCAGACGTCCAGCTCTACAAAGATGGAGTAAACATTGAAATACTGGATCAGGGAGATGATGGTCCAGGCGATGGTGATGTACAGCACTTTTTTGAGCTGTGACCGGAGTTTATTGGAGCGGAAGACGTTCATGATTAATGGATTTACGACGCGTTTTTGCGTACTGGTGCAAGGTTCCGGTTTTCCAGCTAATTAGGTATTCTATTCGATGAGCTGACCGCTTCATCGGAAGAGCGACTGGGAAATAGGGCACTGTGCCGGTAGCGAAGCAAACTTTAGGTTAATATCCCTATATTGCTGCAGTCTCAATTCCTCATTTAAAATCCATTTTCCAAAATTTCTAAAATAAAGCGCGTTCGCATGGAAAAAGCCTCTCCCCAAAACAATTTTCATTATAACCCTAAACTGCGACTACTCGCCAACCAGCTTCGAAAATCAATGACTAAAAGTGAAGCTTGTATGTGGAAATATGTGCTGGGGAGCAGGCAAATGAAAGGCTTTCAATTCCGGCGTCAACGCTCGGTTTTAAACTATATCGCCGATTTTATGTGTAAAGAATTACTGCTCATTATTGAAGTAGATGGGATCACCCACGATGATACAGATGCTGTAAAGCGAGATATGGAGAGAGATAGACAACTCGGTTTAGTAGGTTTTACCACATTGCGGTTTTCAAGCTGGGAGGTATTAAATCAAATGGGAGAAGTCTCCAGGATTATTGTTGATTGGATTGATCATCAAAAAGGATTTCCTCCCCCTGGTTCGCCCGCGAGCACCGGTACGTGCCCTTAGGAGCGGGGGGCAGTACTCAACAAAGTGCCTGGATGCGAATAATTTTACCAGGCATCTACAGCAGCCAAGGCAATAACCCGCATCAATTTGCCCCAGCTCATCGCGGGAACTGTCCCCCGCTGGCGGGGGATTTAGGGGGTGGACTTGTCTGCAAAAACTAAACTTCTCACGCTTTTAAAATTTCAAGACTCTTTATTATATGCATCAATATGACCGACAATCCGAAAGGGATTTCCACCCCCTGTTTCCCCCGCTAGCGGGGGACAGTAATCAACGAAGAGACTGGTTACGGATAATTTCACCGGGTTTTCTTCAGCCATCGAGGCAACCATCCCGTTAATTTTCCCCAACTCATCGCGGGAAATGTCCCCCGCCCATACGGTCACGTACCGGTGCCGGCGGGGGATTTAGGGGGTGGAACTATCCAAAAAACAGACCATAATTCATCCAAAAACCTTCCCATACATGCAAAACTTCAACACCGATTACCTCGAAAGCGCCCGAAAACAATTCCAATACTACAAACTCCTCGGAGACCGCACCTTCGATCAACTGGCCGAAGCCGACCTCTTCTGGCAGTACAACCCCGAAAGTAACTCCATCGCCATTATCGTGCGACACCTGTGGGGGAATATGCTGTCCCGCTGGACGGATTTCCTGACGTCCGACGGTGAAAAGGAATGGCGTAATCGCGATGCCGAATTTGAGGCGAGCATTAAAACCGAGGCCGAGCTGCGCGAAAAATGGGAGGCCGGCTGGAAATGCCTGTTCGATGCTTTGGATAGTATCAATCCCTCCAATTTCGATACTACCGTCTACATCCGCAATATGGGGCACAGCATTCCCGAGGCCGTCAACCGGCAGATGGCTCATTACGCCTATCACGTCGGGCAGATCGTTTTTATCGGACGGATGATTAAGGGACAGGACTGGCAAAGTCTGTCTATACCGAAAGGGCAATCGGCTGCCTACAATGAGAAAAAATTTGCGGCACCCAAACGAAAAGCGCATTTCACGGAAGAATTTTTGAAGGATAAGCAGGATTAATTTTCGCAGATAGTGGAATTGATCAACCATTGACGGGCTATCTGAATTGTCCGATGATCTTGTGGCTAGGGTGTTTTTAATTTCAATAAGCATGGCAATCTAAATCCCAATACCTCCCAGTCATTGAAATTGCTATTGAATTTGGAATTGATAGTTTCCGATGACGATAAGTTTACCGGGCAGAACAACTACTGACCGCTAGTTAACTACCAACGTATGAAACAACTAATTTTCCTTTTGTTGCTTGCCCTGGCCCTGAGCTCCTGCGGATCCACGGCGAAAAGCCTCTTCAACGGTGAAGACCTCAGGGGCTGGCACGCCGATGTACCCGAAATGGACGACAATCCCGATGCCCGCAACCCCTTCATCATCCGGAATGGTTTGCTGGTCAGCCTCGGTACGCCCGGCGGCCACCTGATCAGTGATAAAATTTACAAAGATTATCGCCTGCGGGTAGAATATCGATTTGCCGGAGAACCGGGCAATTGCGGGGTGCTGGTACACGCATCCACGCCCCGGGCACTGTACAAGATGTTCCCCAAATCCATCGAAGCCCAGATGATGCACGAAAATGCCGGCGACTTTTGGGTCATCCGGGAGGATATCGTGGTACCGAATATGGAAGAACGCCGCGGGCCGAAAGAGAAATGGGGCAATACGGAAGGTGACCTGCGTCGCATCCCCAATCTGACGGACGGATCGGAAAACCCGGTAGGGGAGTGGAATACCATGGTGGTGGAATGTTACGAGCGTTCCATCAAGGTGTGGGTGAACGGCGATCTGGTCAACTACGGCTACGATTGTACGGCCGACCACGGACAGGTTGCCCTGCAGGCGGAAGGTTCGGAGGTGGAATTCCGCAAAGTGGAATTGCAAAAAATAAAGGGACTGAGTGAAAATTATCCCGCACAAAACTGATCACTGATATTTACAAAAACTAGTTGACATGAAATACACGAGAAAGAACTTTCTGCGGGTGCTGGGAATCGGCACCATTGCCGCTACCTCATCCGTAGCCTGTAAAGCTGCCCAAACCGGACAAAAAAATACCGGACCGGTTCATCCACTGACCCTGGGACTGGCGTCCTACACCACCCGGAGCCTGACGCTGGACGAAACGCTGGCCGTGTGCAACCGGTTGAATCTAAAAGCGATTTCCCTCAAGAGTATGCACTTGCCGCTGGATAGCTCCAAATCGGACATTGAGGCCGTAGCCGCCAAAGTAAGAGCGGCCGGTATCGACCTCTACGGAGCCGGGGTGATCTACATGAAATCGGAAGACGAGGTTAACAATGCCTTTGACTACGCCAAAACGGCCGGCATGCGAATGATCATCGGGGTACCCAACCCGGAACTCTTGCCACTGGTGGAAAAACGGGTAAAAGAAACGGACATCAAACTGGCCATTCACAACCACGGCCCGGGGGACAAAGTTTATCCCAGCCCGGATGATGTCATGGCCAAGGTAAAAGACCTGGATAAGCGTATCGGCCTGTGTATCGACATTGGGCATACCTTCCGGATCGGTCAGGACCCGGTCGCCAAAGCCAAGCAGTACGCGGATCGCTTATACGATATCCACCTGAAGGATGTCAATAAGTTAGGCGCCGAGGGCACGCCCCAGGAATTCGGCCGGGGGATCATGGATCTGCCCGCTTTCATCCAGTGCCTGCGCGATATCAAATATACCGGCATCGTTGGTCTGGAATACGAGAAAGACGGTAAGGACCCGATCCCCGGACTGGCGGAATCGGTGGGGTATACCAATGGGATTATGGATACTCTGGCGAGTTGAATTTACAATGTCAGATAAAGGATCTGCAAAACTTCCTAGTGTCGAACTTGGAGAATTAATAAAGCTTGGATTCACCGCAAAGACGCCAAGTCGCTAAGTTTTTGTGATTTTGCCGGAGGCAAAATCACAAATCTTTGCGTTCTTGTCTGTGAAGAATGTTGAAAAATTTGCGAATGCAAATTTTCTCCAAAAAGACAGCCTAGTTCTTTGCGTCTTAGCGCCTTCGCGGTGAATAATACACTAAACAGATATTTACCGTCGGCAAATACACTAAAAGCTTAGCGTCTGGGTGCCTACTCGACCGCTGCGCGCTTGCTATATGGCAGCACAGGTTACGGTGAAAATCCAGTCATTTTTGGTTTTCGATTATTAATTATTAATGTTCTTTCCTACAAAATTTTGTAGATCTTTCTTTACCTGAATAGCCAAACAAGCTATAACCAATGATGCACCTGATCAAGACCGGTAGTCTGGTTTTAATCGTATTGATAAGCTGCCAACTGCTGTTTGCCCAAAACGCGCACCTCAGTCGCCTCGAGGTGCAGGGCAATCAATTCATCAACCAACAAGGCGAAAAAGTAGTCCTCCGCGGCCTCAATACCAGTGATCCCGATCACCTGGCCGCCCAGCGCCATTGGAACCTCGATTATTTCCGGGAAATGAAAAGCTGGGGCGCCAATGTCGTGCGTTTCCCTATACATCCAACCCGCTGGGAACGACGCGGTCCGGAAGAATATCTCGAATTACTGGACCAGGGGATTGCCTGGGCCACCGAACTGGGACTGTACGTGATCCTCGACTGGCACAGCATCGGCAACCTTCGCACCCAGCTTTACCAGAGCCCGATCTACGAAACTACGCCCAAACAGACCTTCGAATTCTGGCGTACGATCGCCAAACGGTACGGAGATCACCCTACGGTGGCTTTTTACGAATTGTTCAACGAACCCACTACCTATAACAACCAGTTGGGGACCTGTAGCTGGGCCCAGTGGAAGGAGTTGATGGAGGAGATCATCATTATCATCCGGGCGAATGGGGGAAAGGGTATACCCCTGGTAGCCGGCTTTAACTGGGCGTACGATCTGACGCCGGTCCGGGAAGATCCCATCCGGGCGGAAGGCATTGCCTACGTCAGCCATCCCTATCCGCAGAAACGTCCGAAGCCCTGGGCGGAAAAGTGGACGGAGGACTGGGGTTTTATCAAGGATAAGTATCCCCTGATCCTGACCGAGATCGGGTTCGCCGGCGAAGAAGAGCGGGGTGCCCACGTACCGGTGATCAGCGATGAAAGCTACGGAGATGCCATTACCGATTATTGCGACAGCCGGGATATATCCTATGTCGTCTGGGTGTTCGATGCCCGCTGGGCGCCCGCATTATTTTCCGACTGGGAATACACGCTGACCCGGCATGGGAAATATTTCAAACAACATCTGCAATCTTACCGCTAGGCCTGCAGTGGGTCGGATTAATTGTCGCTATCTTCGGGACCGGAAAAACCATGAGAACGATGCTTGCAGCACTGGAACCCATACTGATCGCTTCGCCAATTCAGCGCTCCGGAACGACCTTAATACAACGCCTGTTGAGCTCGGCAATGGATACGCTGATCTACGGTGAGACCTGCGCCAACGACCTGAATATGCTGATCGGTCTGTACGTGCAGAAAAGCAGCATGTACGGCCGGAACGACGGCTGGCGTTCCGATCAGATGCAGCAGGTGCTGGCCGGAGCAGTGAACGACTGGATACCCGACCTCATGCCCGATCCGGTGGAATACGTAGCGCGCTTCGAAGATCAGGTGGCGGGATTTTTCCACTACTTCGCCGAGTTTGCCCGCAGACATGGCCGCGAACAATGGGGTGCAAAACTGCCCGGCTGGAACACCTTTCAACTGGAACAATTACTTCAGATCATGCCCCGGTCCCGGGTGGTCTACATTGTACGGGACCTGGAACCCTGCGTGCGTTCGGCCAAACAAATGGAGCTTTGCCGGAACCTGGCCGATGTTCAGCAATTCAGCCAATTCTGGTTGATGAACCTACAGGAAGCCCGGCGTCGTCTGCGCAGTGATAGAGTATTTTGGATCGACTACAAAGTGTTGGTAGCGGAGCCCGAATCTGTCCTGTCGGAGCTGGAAGAATTCACCGGTTGCCAAAAGATAGACCGTACGGTAATGGATCACCGCATTGGGGATTACCATCAGGATACCGGGCCGGTTCCTGCCCTTAGCCAGGAGGAATCAGTAATCATCAGAAATATTCAGTCTCAAATTAAAGCGGGTGGGTAAGGGGAAGTTGTGCGTAGCCGGGATCTAATTTACAGAGAAGCAGGGGAATTGGGACATCGGTCCGTTTGCGGTCGGTCCGGTTTTTATTGGGTGATGCGGTTAGACAGCTTTCCATTTTTCCGGGTCAGGGTCAGGGTATGAGCCTGTCGGTTCTGGAATTTCAGGGAGTAATCATCGCCCCGCTGTTCGACTTCGATGATCCTGACCGGTTGGAGATAATCCCGGACCATCCCGGCCTGGTCGGCGGATATTTGTCCCTGCAGCATATGCTGTTCCAGTTGCTGAAGCTGTGCCTGCATGGCCCGCGGAAGTGCCGCCACCTGACTGGAAACGGTCTGAGCTTTAAGCGATAAGATAGGAGAGAGAAGGACACTAAGGCCAACTGCGCCGGTGTTTCTAGCGAAAGTTCGTCTTTTCATATTCATGCATTTATTAAGTCAGACTTAAAGGTGAAGCTATTCTTGATCAATTCCTAATAATTTCTCCGGTATTGTAAATAGCAGTTTGCATGAATGCAAAAAATAAGTATATTTGGGTATTCCTGTAAAATAGCAGTTCCAAATTAGATTTTCAATCTATTCTCTCTGCTACATTCCTGTCCCTACATACATGCAACTCCCTGGAGGCAATTCTATTGTTCCAATTTTCAGTTTACCTGGATTGGCACACAAACCTATTGTGCATATAGATATTCCGTAATATTTTTCTGACCAGATGGGTAACCATTTCCGGTGGTACTAAATAATAGAATAAACCCAATTTAATAATAAATCTTAAAACCCAAATTATGCAACCATTTATTGGCCAGATACAGGCCTTTGGTTTTAATTTTGCTCCTCAAGGTTGGTCCTTATGCGATGGTCAACTTTTAGCCATCAACAGCAATCAGGCATTATTTTCTCTCCTGGGTACAACTTTCGGCGGTGACGGCCGTACAACTTTTGGCTTACCGGATCTGCGTGGTCGTTCCATCGTGCATGTCGGTAACGGTCCCGGTCTGAGTCAAATCAATTGGGGACAAAAAGCCGGCGCGGAAACCCATACGCTGACGCTTGGCCAGATGCCTTCCCATAATCATGTAGCGACAGTACATCTGGGCACCGGCCTGGCCAATAATGCCAATGGTAGCGGAGCTAATTTCGCAGCCAATACCGGTGGTACCTCCATCTACAACAGCGGCGCGCTGGGCGATGCCATGGCTCTTGGCAATGTTACCGTCAATAATAATGGCAGCAACCAGGCTTTCAATATGCGAAATCCATATTTGGGTATTTACGTAGGTATCGCCTTGTTCGGTATTTTCCCTTCCCGGAACTAAATGCATTTCCGGATCCTGGACTTCGAGAAAGGTTTCCGTGGATGGCCGTAGGTAATTTGATCAGAGTTACCGAATACCGTAAGCAATACGGACATCCGGATAAAACTGGCCTTTTCGTCCAGAGAAAAAAGACACAGCAAACTGTGATCACTATTTTATAAAGATCTATTCACAACCTAAAACACAACCTGACATGACTCCATTTTTAGGGCAGATCCAGGCTTTTGGATTCAACTTTCCACCGCGATCCTGGGCCTTTTGCGACGGGCAACTGCTTGCCATCTCTTCCAATACGGCTCTTTTTTCCCTGTTAGGGACCACTTTCGGCGGTGACGGCCGTACAACTTTTGCTTTACCGGATCTGCGTGGTCGTTCCATCGTGCATGTCGGTCACGGTCCCGGTCTGAGTCAAATCAACTGGGGACAAAAAGCCGGCGCGGAAACCCACACGCTGACGCTTGGCCAGATGCCTTCCCATAATCATGTAGCGACCGTACATCTGGGCACCGGCCTGGCCAATAACGCCAATGGTAGCGGAGCTAATTTCGCGGCCAATACCGGCGGTACCTCCATCTACAACAGTGGTGCGCTGGGCGACGCCATGGCGAACGGCAACGTTACCGTCAATAACAATGGCAGCAACCAGTCTTTCAATATGCGGAACCCATTTTTGGGCATCTACGTCAGTATTGCATTGCAGGGCGTATACCCATCGCGTAATTAACCAAAAAAAACAACAATCATGAATCCATTCTTAGGACAAATACAGGCTTTCGGTTTTGGTTTTGCCGCCCGGGGTTGGGCTTTTTGCGACGGGCAGTTGCTACCTATCGCTTCTTATACGGCGCTTTTTTCCCTGCTGGGAACTACTTTCGGTGGGGATGGCCGTACCACCTTTGCTTTACCGGACCTGCGCGGCCGTTCCATCGTCCACGTTGGTAACGGCCCCGGCCTGAGTAACATCAGCTGGGGACAGAAAAGTGGCGCTGAAACCCATACACTGACCACCGGCCAGCTGCCGTCTCACGGTCATGTAGCAACGGTACATTTGGGTACCGGATTGGCCAACAACGCCAATGGTAGCGGAGCTAATTTCGCAGCCAATACCGGTGGCACTTCCATTTACAACAATGGTGCTCTGGGAGCAGGTATGGCGAACGGCAACGTTACCGTCAATAATAATGGCGGCAATCAGGCCTTTAATATGCGGAACCCCTACCTGGGCATTTACGTAAGTATTGCCATGCAGGGTATATTCCCTTCCCGGAATTAAGACTATTCGGATCGCAGGTCGGGAAAGACCGGAAAACCAGGCGCGAGCGCAGCTTTTACGATCTGGTGCCCTATCTTGACGAGACCTGCGATCCTGATCAAAACCGGCAGGATCCGATCCCCAACGGACGGATAGTGCAGCACCTTTAGCCTTTTAACCCGGAACAAAACACCGGGAGTTACTTTAAACTTTTGACTTACATCTTGACTATGCAAATCATCGTTAAAACCACCCCGGAAGAACTGACCAGAGCCCGCCAGTGGTGGAAAGACCTGGAAGGCCAGTGGAAATTCGCCTACAATGAAGCCGTTTTCGGAAAAGGCCCAACCCTGGAACCGCCAAAGGATGATGAATTGATGATCCTGCTGATCCGGGCGGATGCATTGCGTTTTGCCGGACCGCTGGCCGCGCATCCGAATATGACCACCGTTCTGACGAACCTGTCCGGATTGATCCCCCTTTACCATCTGACCTATCTGTCAATTTCCAATATGACTTTCACTTCTCTGGAACCGCTGCAGCGATTCACGAAAATGAAACATCTTTTTGTTTACGAGAACAAGCTGACCTCCCTTCGCGGCATCGAAAATATGTTGGAACTGGAAGATCTGTACGCGCACGGTAATGCCATCAGTGACCTGCTGCCCATTACCCGCCTGACGAATTTGAAAACACTGTACGTTAACGGGAATAAACTGACCAATGCCAACGGCCTCACCGAGACCCACGGCAAGAACATGAAAGATCTGTTTATTCTCCCCAATGACGACCTCCCACAGCGGGAGATCATCCGGATCCAGAACGAGATCGGTTTGATCTGCCGGAAAGCATAATACCTATTTCAACAGTTTCCTGTAAGCGTGTTTAGTCTCTAAAACACTACGACAAACACTACTTGGGCGCGGATACCCACCTGATTTTCGAAGCAGTCCTTCGGGACGGCTTTCGGATGCAGTACCTGGTACCCGGTATGCGGTAGTGTGCCTGCCGGCAAGTAGTGTGTCCGGAAGCAGGACTCCTGCAAACAGGCTTACTTAAGATCCCCGGGCTGATATAGCAAGCGGCCCGCACAGTTGTACCTCATTTTTCCTCTCTTCCCCTGCTTGCTTATCCATCAATGTGCAATGGATAGGCCTGGTCTTCTATTGCACAATTCTAAAACTCCGAAAAATGAAAAAATTGCTATGAAAAGGTTATTATTTATACTCTTATCATTTTGTTTTGGATATGGAACAATAGAGGGGCAATCTGTCACAGTAACCTCTACCTATTTCGCTGCTACTTTTGTATTCAATCTAGATACTGGTAACAGCCCGGACGCTACCGGCCGAAACGTTTATTATTACTCTAATTCCGGGCTGGAAATACGCTACAACAACGGAGCAAGTCGTTGGGAAATAAGAGCCCGGGGAGGTAATTTTGATGTTTATTACATCAATACCTTTGCCTCTTCTCCTAATCCACCTGATAGTGGTACTTCAGCGTGGGATGATTTTGGATATGCAGACGGGACCGGTAATGCAACCGTAACCGGCTCCGGCACCCAAACCACTATCGGCGGTGATCCCTGCGACGGTCTGGGCGGCGATACCGACGGCGACGGGGCCTGCGATGACAACGACATCTGCCCCGGCTCTGACGATTTTGCCGATCAGGATTCCGACGGTATCCCGGACGGCTGCGATAATAACCCGACCATACCCGACGGCGTACTGGTAGATGCGTCCTGCCTTGATCCCGATCCCATACTGTTTACCCTTTCCGGAACCGATGGTACCGGCCGTAATGTTTATAACACGGTCTTTTTCAACGGCCTAGAGGTGCGTTATAACTCCGTACTGGGGCGCTGGGAAGTACGGGCCAGTAGCGGTGCGATGGACGTCTATTTGTACAATACCTTTGCCTCCTGGCCCGACCCGCCCGGCTCGGCCGGTAGCTGGGTAGGCACGCCGGTACTCAACTGTAACACCGCCCCGACCCCCACCATCAATGGCAGCGGTACCCAGAATACCCTGGGTTGTGTCATTTCCATCGGTACGCCTTCGGTGACCCAGCCGCCCTGCGGCGGCGATGGGGTGATATCGGTAACAGCTAGCGGTGCCAGGGGAAGTATTACCTATAGCCTGAAGCAGGGTCTTACCACGGTGAGCAGTAATGGTAGTGGTGTTTTTGTAGGCCTGGATGCCGGCACCTATACGATAGTCGCATCGGACGGGGCTTTCCCGGCCGGGGTGTGTGAAGCCTCAACCGGCAGTATGCTTCTGGTGATCCAGGATGCTACACCACCTACGGCTTCTAACCCGGCAACCGCCAACGTGCAATGTGCGGCTGACGTTCCGGCCCCGAACCCGGCCGTGGTGACGGACGAAGCCGACAATTGTGGGATCCCTACGGTGAGTCATGTAGGCGACACGGACAACGGCGGCCTGGGCAACCTGGCCAGCCCTCTGATCATCACCCGTACCTACCGGGTGACCGATGCGGCCGGCAACACCAAGGACGTCGCCCAAACTATTAATGTGGTAGATGACACTCCTCCTACGATCACCTGCCCCGGTAATATTGTAAAAATGAACGATACCGGTCTCTGCTCGGCGGTCGTTACTTATGGTACGCCCACCAGCTCGGATAACTGCGGTCCTGCTTCCGTATCATTGATCGGCGGCCTGGCCTCGGGCTCAGTTTTTCCGATCGGCATGACCACCGTGCGGTATGAGGCTACCGATGCCGTCGCTAATACCCGGGAATGCGAGTTTACCGTAACGGTAAATGATATGGAAGATCCCCTGATCGTATGCCCTTCGAACATCGTCAAGTCCAATGACGCGGGGCTGTGCAGTGCGGTAGTCACTTATACACCTCCGGTGGGCATCGACAATTGTCCGGGAGCCATTACCACTCAGACGGGTGGTCTGGGTACGGGAGCTACTTTCCCGGTAGGGGAGACCACAGAAACCTATCTGGTAAGAGATGCTGCCGGCAATATTGATGATTGCAGTTTCACGGTCACGGTAAAGGATGCCGAAGCGCCCGTCCTCCTCACTTGCCCTGGGAATATTGTAGTGGATAATGATCCCGGACTGTGCGGGGCAAGGGTGGATTACGCCCTCCCCACCTTCAGTGATAACTGTGTCGTCACCGGCTTGTTAGGCAACGGCTGGGACCCCGGTGATCTCTTCCCGGTAGGTACCACAACGGTGCAATATAACGGCTTTGATGCGGCCGCTAATCAGAGTGAACTGTGCAGTTTTACCGTCACCGTGAACGATGTAGAAGCTCCCACCATGACTTGCATCGATGAATATGAAGTGAATCTGGATGACGATGGCAGCATTGACCTGCTGGAGGGTATAGACGCAGCCAATTGGGCCCTCTTTGTAAGCAGTACATTCATCACCTCTGCTAGCGATAATTGCGACCTAAACGGTTTTGTGTATTGGCCTAGCTTGGTATTTAATTGCGATAACGCGCCTTCGGGAGTGCGGAATATTCGACTTTTTGTGCAAGACGTTAATGGTCTCTCCGGTTCCTGCGTTGTGAAGATCATAGTTAATGATCCGTTGAGCGCCTGCAACCAGGCACCGGTGGCCAGCTGTAAGGCTATTACCGTAGCCGTTGATGCCAACTGTGAAGCCGACATCTCCGCCTCGCAGATCAATGATGGTTCCAGCGATCCCGATGGCGATCCACTGGATTTATCTCTGGATAATAACGGCCCCTTCAGTCCGGGTGTCTACACCGTAGAACTGACCGTGAGTGACGGCCAACTGGAAGATAAATGTACCGCCACGGTGACGGTGCGGGACGATACCGATCCTGCGATCTCCTGCCCGGCCGACATCGTACAGGTGAATGATCCGTTTGATTGCGGCGCGGTAGTGACCTATACACCGCCGACCGGTGTCGATAACTGTACTGGAGCAACTACCTCGAAGATCTCTGGTTTAGGCAGCGGTGCCCGTTTCCCGGTAGGTACGACCACGGAAACCTACCGGGTCACCGACGCAGCAGGTAATATTGACGATTGCAGCTTCACCGTAACGGTGAATGATCTGGAAATTCCGGACATCACTTGCCCGGCCGACGAGGACGTACAATGTCTGGAGGATGTGCCCAGCCCCAATACCTTGGTCGTCTCGGCTTCGGATAATTGTGGTGCAGTAGTTGTAAATTATGAAGGCGACAGCTTCATCGGTTCATCATGCTCTCGGACGATCACCCGGACCTATCGGGCCACAGACGGTTCAGGCAACCAACATAGCTGCGAGCAGACCATTAAGGTCGAGGATACCACGCCGCCGGTGCTGGTTATTCCGGCCAATACGACCATCGAATGCGATGAGAGCGACGCTCCCACGAATACCGGCCAGGCTACGGCTACCGATAATTGCTCGGCTGCTGCGGCTATAGACATCAGCTTGAGTGACCGGCAGATCAATATCCTGGGTGCGGACTGCTATACCATCGAACGAACCTGGACGGCTACGGATGAGTGCAACAAGAGCACCAGTAAGGTGCAATACATCACTGTGGAGGATACGACGCCACCGTCCTTTACCAACTGCCCTTCGGATAAGGAAGTGGATTGTGTTATGGCAATACCTGCAGTGAGCGACCCGACGGCAGTGGATAATTGTGCCGTTGGGGATCTCGTTACCTATCTGGGCGAAGTGCGGGATAACAGTTGCGGCAGCGACTACTATACCCTGACCAGAAGCTGGAAAGCGGAGGATAATTGTGGTAATACCAAGCTTTGTGAACAAGAGATCAAGGTAAATACCATCCTGTCGGACGATTGCTTCAATATCACCCTGGACCTGAGTTACAATGCAGCTAGTAAAAAGACCACCTTCCGCTGGGAGCTGTGTGTGGAAGATTCCAAATGTCAGGACCTCTCCCACATCGATTTCTCTCTGCCTTGTGATCTGCCGAAGAATGGGGTCACCGGAGCGGAGACCAGCTTTGATGGCGGCGTTTCCGTCTTATCCGGCAAGCCGGGTAGAAACCGTTGTAGCTACGCCATTACGTTTGAGAACTTTGCCCCCAATGGCGGGATCAAGGGCGAACCCGGCGGCTGCGTTGTTTTCTACTACACCCTGGACGGGGATTATCGGAAGTACGAAACCGATGTGGACATCAAAGCCGGTAGAGAACGCGGTCTTGGGTTCAGTGGTATCGGTGCTTCCTGCGACTGCGACGGCTCCGTTCCGTACAACAGTGGCGGCAGCCTCATCGCCGAAGCCGATGCCTACGAATTGGCTGCTCAACTGCTCAACGATCCGTTCCAGGCTGCAGAGGCTACCCTGCGGGCCTATCCGAACCCCGCTTCCGGTAACATGACGATCGAATTCGCAGTACCGGAAACCACCGAAGCGATCATCGACCTGTACGATATGCAGGGCCGCCGCTTGGGCCGCATTTTCGAACAGGAAGTGGAAGCCGGTGTGAGCACCACCACCCGGATCGAACGCCGGCAATTGCAGCTACCGCAAGGAACCTACCTGTACCTCCTCCGGGCTGGTGGATATACCCTGCAGGGTAAGATCGTATTTTTGAATTAAGATCTGATTTGCTTATTTGCAGGCAAGTAGCCAAAGGATAATTTAGACTTTCCAAGTTTCCGAAACTTGGAAAGTCTTTCTTTATGTAAATTTTGCTTTCCTTTAGTACTGAATTTCAAAAATATAAACCACAGAAACAGAGAAGATGATTAAAACCCTACTCAACACCGCATTTTTCCTTTTTGCGTTTGGACTTTCCGCCCAAACCATCGATGTCAATGCTCCCTGCCTGGGAACAACCTTTACCTTTACCCTCGATCCGACCGAAAGCCCGGATGCCTCCGGCCGCAATGTTTATTTTTACGAACCGGCTAGTATTGAGATCCAGTTCAATACCGAACTCGACCGCTGGGAGATCCGGGCCCGTGGGGGGAATTTTGACGTCTATTACCACAACGACTATGCCTCCGCCCCTAACCCGCCGGATAATATGACCGCTGCCTGGGAGGATAATGCTATCTGTGACGGCACCGGCCTGCCGACCGTCACCGGCGACGGTACCCAGGATAATCTGGGCGAAGATCCCTGCGCCGAACTGGGCGGTGATTCCGACGGTGACGGGGTCTGCGATGCCAATGATCGCTGCCCCGGCGAGGACGATGATCTGGACCAGGACAACGACAATATTCCCGATGCCTGTGACGATAATCCGACCGTACCGGACGGTGTGCTGGTGCAGGCGCCCTGTCTGGATGCCGATCAGCCCCTGATCCTGCTGCCCGCACGGGTGGATGAAACGGGCCGGAATGTTTACATCAATGAGACCTACCAGGTAGAGGTACGCTACGATGCCGAACTGGCCCGCTGGGAGGTCACCGCCGAAGAACCCGGCGAGGATGTCTATTTCTATAATGAATATCCCTCTTTCCCCGATCCACCGGCCAGTAGTGAATATCCCTGGACGGAGACGGGAACCATTTGTACGGGGAGTATGGTAACCGTTTCGGGTACGGGCACTCAGATCGACTTAGGGTGCACCATGACCATTGCTTTTGACGACATCATCGTTACACCTACCAGTTGCCCCGGCGGAGCCGACGGTTCTATCTCGGTAACGGCCATGAACGTGAGAGGATCTATTGGCTATACCCTGGATGGGGTCACCAATACTACCGGCGTTTTCACCGGTTTGGCAACGGGTGAGTATGCTTTTACGGCCAGGGACAGTGCCTTTCCGGAAACGGGGCCATATGCCTGTCAGATCCAGGTTCCATTATTTGTACAGGCGGGCGTAGATAATGAGTTGCCCACCATCACCTGCCCGGAGTCCGTGACCGTAGCCACCGATCCGGGGACGTGTGCGGCCACCTACAGTTATGGTGCTCCGCAAGCACTGGACAATTGCTCGGTAGCTAGCACACTGTTAAAGACCGGAATGGAAAGTGGCGCTGCCTTCCCGCTGGGAACTACGACGGTAACCTACGAGACCACCGACGGCAGTGGCAACGTAGCCGAATGCAGCTTTACGGTGACGGTAGAAGATACGGAATCACCGACTGCCGTCTGTGAACCCGCCCTTACGGTCGATCTCGACGATGTAGGGGTAGGTATCCTGTCGGCCGATTCGGTGGATGTAGGCTCCATGGATGCCTGCGGCAGTGTACTGGTCAGCCTCGATCGCGACACATTCAATTGTGATGATCTCGGGGAGGTTAGCGTAATGCTTACGGTTACCGATGAGGCCGGCTTGTCCGCCACCTGTTCGACCCTGATCACTGTGGTGGACGCTCAGGGATATTGCGCCAGTACGCCGGTACGGGATCTTTTCGGCGGTGCGCGTCTGTCCCGCTTACGGCTTGCGCCCAACCCCGCTCAGGACCGGGTAAGTATCGACCTTTCCGCAGTAGATGCGGAGCCGGGCCGGAAAATGAACCTGTCCGTTTTTAACAGCCTGGGGCAGAAAATGCAAACCCTGACCCTGGAATACCCGCAGGAAGGCTGGTATTCACTGGATACCAACCAATTGCCTAGTGGCGTTTATCACCTCTTGCTGGAGTCCGGACGTAAACCGGTGGCCTCGGCCCGACTGGTTGTAGAAAAAAATTGACGATTTATGGATTGTTCCGGGTTTGTACCGGACAATTGGCGGGGAATAGTGGTTTTTTACTCAGAAAACCACTATTTCTTGTATCTTTGTAAAGACCTAATAACTACACTATAGCAACTACACTGGAAACGCTTTAAATTTAACTCGACCAAGACCGTTTACCGTTACTGTTTACACAGCGCTTCACTTGATGCCTGATTTAAGTGGAGCATTTGTATTACGTACATTAATCTCATTCGCCACCTCTAGACGACCTGAATATGAAAAAAGCATTACTCTGCTTCTTTTTTGCGCTTGGTATAGTAAGCCTTTCCGCTCAAACCATTCAAGTGGTTTCTCCCGCAGGCTGCTTTGATGATACCTTCAACTTTGCAATTGATCCTACCCGGAGCCCCGATGCAACCGGTAGAAATGTTTTTGTGCAAACTGACGTGCCTACCACTAATTTAGTGATCGCCTTTAACAGTACCGATAACCGTTGGGAAATTCGTGCAGACGGAGGTAGCTTTGACGTATATTACATTAATACTTTTGCTTCGACACCCAATCCTCCGGATAGTAATACTTCGGCCTGGGATGATTTCGGGTTCTGCGACGGTACCGGTGCATCTGTGGTTAGCGGTGACGGCACCCAGTCAACTCTTGGTGGTTGTACGGATCCGGTGATTAATGATATTGCCTTTAACCAAACGTCCTATTGCACGGGTGATCCTGTGGTGATCACGATCGATGGAAGTTTGAACGACGCGGTGGAATGGGTGGTCTACAATGACGCCGGCTGCGGCGTTACGGAAGTCATCAGTAGTTCGAGTAATACGATTAATATCGGCTCCCGTGGAAGTATTGGCCCTTATACGGTTTACGTACGCGGTGAAGGTGGCTGTGTTTCCGCTTCCGGAGATTGTTTCGAAAAGACTTTTACGGTAGAAAGCGATATCACCGTGAGTTGTGCTACCCTCGCCGGTCCGGCGATCGTGGGGGCTGATTGTACGAGCGCTCTGTCAGATTACACGACGGGCGCTTTCGTTACGGTCACCGAGAGTTGTGGCGATGATTATACCCTGACACAATATCCTTCGCCCGGCACTCTGCTGGGACCGGGAGTTTATCCGATTACCATGACTGCCGTCAACGAGACTGGCGACAGTGATGCTTGTACCATTACCCTCACGGTGCAGGATGCTACCGCTCCATCGGCTACTACCCCGCTGGCGACCATCAATGTCGATTGTATCGGTGATGTACCCGATCCGGATCCCGAATTGGTCACCGACGAAGCGGACAATTGCGGCGATTGCCCGGAAACGGTGTGGGTGAATGAATTTCACTATGATAACGCTGGAGTTGATGTGGGTGAATTTGTAGAAGTGGCCGGAACCGCCGGCACTGATCTCAGTAGTTATTCCCTGTATTTTTACGACGGTACTACCGGAACGGTATACAGTACGGTCCCGCTTACCGGCATCATCGACGATGAATCAAACGGTTTTGGTGCCATTAGTTTCCCCCTTGTCGGCATCCAAGACGAAGAACCGGATGGCTTTGCCCTGGTGAAAAATACTACCCAAGTACTGGAATTCTGGAGCTATGACGGTCTTTTTATCGCTGCGGACGGCCCGGCAATGGGGATGCAATCTACCGATGTCGGGTTCTCTGAAATAGCATCCGCCGAGGGCAATAGCTTACAACGTATCGGTACCGGAAATATCGGTCCGGATTTTACCTGGACCGGTCCGACTACGGCTACTCCCGGCGATCTCAATGCCGGGCAAACCCTGGAAGCTTGCGGTGGAGTCACCGTCAGCTTTGTGATGGATACCGACAACGGAGGTAGCGGAGATAACGGAGATCCCCTCATCGTCACCCGTACCTATCGGGTGACGGATGCTGCCGGCAATGTTTTTGATGTGACGCAGGAGATCCGGGCCGAAGATACGGAAGGACCAACCTTTGTCTGTTTGCTAGGGAGCAATATAAGGGGTACACTCCAGCCGGGAGAATGTATATTTAGGTTGTCGGATTTTAGAAGTGCTTATGTGACCCAAGCTACAGATAACTGTACACCCACCGGGGATCTCATCATAACGCAGACCCCCGCTTTAGGCACGGAAATAACTTCCGGGCCGGGAAGTACGTTTACTTTAAGTTTCACCGTACAGGATCTTGCGGGTAATGTCAGTGAACAGCCCTGTTCCGCCACGGTTCTGATCACGGATGAAGAAGCTCCGGTATTCGATAACTGTCCGGGGGATCAAACGCCTACTGCCGACGGTTGCTTTTACGAGTTACCGGACTATGTCGCTGTACTTGGAATCACAGCTACCGATAATTGTCTCGATCCCGCTGAGATCATTTTCGCGCAGGATCCCCCCGCGGGCACTCTGATTTCCACCACTACCGAAGTGACCATTACGGCTACTGATCCCAACGGAGGGATTTTGGGACCTGGTTTCGATGGAATCAGTTCGACCTGCAGTTTCATGGTCAATTTCGAAGGTGGCGATCCGCCAACGATCACCTGCCCGCCGGCGATTACCGTAAACAACGATGCCGGTCAGTGCGGTGCAGTGGTAACGGTACCGGCCCCAACGGTTAGTGATGGTTGTGGTATCAATACAGTGGTCAATAACTACAATGGCGGAGGGGCGAATGCCTCCGATTTCTACCCGGTGGGTACGACTACGGTCAATTTCGTCGTAACGGATGAAAAGAATGATGCCGATGATTGTTCCGTGAATATTACGGTGAATGACAATGAGGCACCGACCGCCAGCTGTGTTGCCGTGGGTACGGTAGAAGTACAACTAGATGAATTTGGAGTTGGGATGCTCACTGCGGCAGCTGTTGATGCAGGCTCTACTGATAATTGCCCCGGAATTTCGCTTTCGGTTTCCCCTAATAGTTTTACCTGCGGCGCGGTCGGACCCCAAATGGTTACGCTGACCGTTACTGATGCTGCCGGAAATACTGACGTTTGCAACACTACGGTGTCGGTGCTCAGCAACATTAGTATTGATGATATTATTGTAACCGACGAATCCTGTGATGGAGCCGGTGACGGACAGATAGAGATCTCGGCCAGTGGAGGAATTTCGCTCGAATACTCGATTGATGGTGGTACTACCTTCCAGCCGGAGCCACTGTTTACCGCTTTGGATGACGGTAATTATGATATCGTAGTGCGGGACAATTCCAATCAGACTTGCGTGCAAACCGCCACCCGGAGCATCGCCGCCGGCCCGGTCTGTGAACTCACGGCCGCCGATCCCTGCAATTGCCTGAACAACGCCTCGCCATACGATATGGACACCGAAACCGGTGGTGGAGACGGCCAGTTTAGTGAAATAGTAACTATTTCCGCCGACCAGCCGCTTCCGGAAGGTTTGATCTTCCGGGTGATCGCGCCGACTACGGGCGTCTACGATGTGAATAATGTGCCGGCGGAAGGCGTACAAAGCGCCGGTGTTCCGGTCGCTACGGACGGCTCGGTAACTTTCACCTATAACAATGGGGTATATGAACTGGCCTTCGTTCACAACGACGAGGAAGGTTACAATATGACCGTTATCCTGGAAGTAGAAGGGGCTCAGTCCATCGGCTTCCAGTTGAGCAATACCTGTTTTTACCCGGATCCCGAGATCACCAGTATACTCGACGGACCGTTCTGTTCCCTGAGCCTGCCCATTACCCTGGAAGGTAATGCCGGTGGCGTGGATGGTACGGGTACCTTCTACATTGACGGTACGGAGATCACTGTTTTTGACCCGTCCCTGTACGAACCGGGCACTTATACCATTACTTACGAATTTGATGCCGGGGAAGCACTCGGCTATCAGCTGGAAAATATGATCGTGGTGGGCCCGCCGGATGCGGCCGAAACCCTGGAAGGGGCCGAGGCCGATCCGGGCTGTATCGCCACGGTAGTGAAAAGCATAGAGATCATTCCTACTCCGGAAGGCTACGCCTGCCGGGAACAGGTGAACGTGAACCTGCAGGAAGACTGCCAGGCTACCCTGACGCCGGAAAGCCTCGTGGGCAATCTGGAATGTGTGGACCTGAGCGGATATTTTGAGATCAACGTGGAGGATGGCGACGAGAGCAACGGCGCTACGGTTGACGGTTGCGGTACCTACCGCTATACCATTACCGGACCGGACGGTTTCGATTGCTGGGGCTTTGTACTGGCCGAGGATAAAGAGGCGCCGACGCTGGATTACTGCCCGCCGACTATTGCCGGTATCGACAAGAACTACGGTTACCAGCCCTTCCTTTGTGACGATATCAACAAGTTGCTGATCCCCGCACCGGTAACCTACACTTCCGATAAGGACGGCAATATCCATTACGACGATATTCCATCCGGAGTTCGCGATATCCTGGACATCACCGGCTACGCCCAATTTGTCGATAATTGCGGCGATCTGACCATCACCGTTAGCGATGAGGTCGTCTACGGTTACGATCCGAATTGTGACGATGTGAAGATCGTGCGGACCTTCACGGCTGTAGATGCCTGCAAGGGATTAGCTGCCGAAGAAATATGCACGCAGGAGATCATCTTTACCAAACCCGATCTGGAAGATGTATACTGCCCGGCTGACGTTGAATTAGCCTGTGATGATGAATTTAAAGTAGACAGTAACGGTAATCCGCATCCGGATGTCACCGGTTACCCCTGGCTCTATACGGCCTTTGACCTGACCGATGACGATACGGAGAACTATAAGTCCTACCTGAACCAGGCCTTCTGCAATCTGGGAGCTTCTTACACCGACGGTGAGCGGATCGAAGTTTGCGCCGGTACGTACAAGTTCGTTCGTACCTGGGAGATCCTGGACTGGTGCCGGGAAGGTTACGAGCGCGTTCGGGAATGCACGCAGGTGATCAAGATCGGCGATAATGAAGCACCTACCGTAGTGTGTACGGAAGTGGATTACAACAACGACGGCGTATCCGATCTGCCGTCTTATTCCACCGGCCCGTACGACTGCACCGCCGCCTTCTCCGTACCGATGCCCGAAGTAACGGACAACTGCTCCGAATGGGAGGTGCTGACCGAGATCCTGGCTTATTCCCAGGATGGTCCCGTGGTGGCGACGATCGCTCCCGGCGCTTCCCGCTACGTATCCGGTATCCCGCTGGGCTGCCACTTCATCCGTTACACCGTAACCGATGGTTGTGATCAGAAAACAGTTGTTTATTGTCCGTTCGTGGTGGAGGACCGGGTCGAACCCATTGCCGTTTGTGATGATGACCTGAACGTATCTATCGGCGGCCAGGGACTGGCCCGTGTTTATGCCGACGACATCGATGAGGGCAGTTCGGACAACTGCGGCCCGATCCGCATTGAGGTGCGTCGCCGCATCCTGGATCCGGAAGCCTACGAATGTCTGGATATGTTCGACACGGACGGTGACGGCGAAGTGATCGGCGACGAGCTGAAACTAAGCGTACAGTTCGGTGATCCGGACGGAGACGGTGCCGGCCAGGAATACTACTATACCCCCTGGGGAGACTACGTAGACTTCACCTGCTGTGATATGGACCAGAGCGTGCGGATCGAACTGCGCGTTTGGGATGATCGCAACGAAGACGGCATCCCGGGTAATGAAATTGAAAAGACCTACTGTGACGATGTCACCAGAGATGTCCGGGACAACTACAATGTCTGCTGGATGGATCTGCTCATCGAAGATAAATTGCCGGCTTACTGCGTACCGCCGCTACCGGCATCGATCGACTGTGATGCCTTGCCGTTTGATTTCGATCCGACCGATTCCGCGCAAATGACGGAGCTGTTCGGCGCGGCTTCGGGCACGGATAACTGCCCCGGCTACACCGTTACGGAACTGGCTCCACTGACGGACGGACTGAATGACTGCGGTTACGGCACGCTGGTACGTCGCTTTGAAGTAGCCGACAGTAAAGGGCAGACTTCTACCAATAAGTGCGAGCAGGTGATCACGGTGAACGAACGGCATCACTATAAGATCAAGTTCCCGAAAGACGCCGAAGCGAACTGCGGTACTCCAGAGACGGATACCATCGAGGTAGAGGAACTGGCCTGTGATCTGCTGGCGGTAAGTGTGAAGGATGATTTCTTCTCCGCCAGCGGTGACGAATGCTACAAAATTTTCCGGACCTACAGTGTGATCAACTGGTGTGAATACGACGGGATCTCCGATCCGGTGGTCGTGAACCGGGACGAAGACTGTGACGGCAAACCCGGTGACGAAGATGTCTGGGTGATCGTCGAAACGGTGAACGATCCGGATCCATGCTATGACTATTACGGAACGACCCAGGCGGATTACTACTCCCACGTTTGGTACGATCGGGATAACGATCCGTTCAACCTGCTGCCCAAAGCCGGTACTAAAGGGGAATCCTGCGACTACGAAACCAACCCCACCGGATTCTGGAAAGAGGTATACCCGATCACGGAGAACGAAGATAAAGACAGCGACAACTATCCGGCCGCTTACTACGGTGACCACTGTGAGGATATGGCCTCGGTGGGATACTGGCAGTACACCCAGGTGATCAAGGTATACGACAATATCAACCCGATCGTGGAATTCACCGCACCGGATCCGTTCTGTACGTATTCTTCCGACCTGGAGAATGACTGCCCGGCCGAGGTGAGCATTGATTTCACCATCAACGAAAATTGTACGCCGGATGACCTTACGGTGACCATCTATCTGGACGCTTTCGCGGACGGCTTACTGGACGGCGACATCACCGACCTGCTGACGGGTACCTATCCGAATTACAATGTTACGGGAGACTTCCCGATCGGTTCGCATGCGCTGGGAGTGAGTGTGAAGGACGGCTGCGGTAATGAAGTGGGCGTGAATATTCCGTTCGAGGTAGTGGATTGCAAGGCACCTACGCCCGTCTGTATCAACGGACTGGCTATCGAACTAATGCCGGTGATCCCCGCCGAAGACATTGACGGTGACGGCGATCTGGACAACGGTGCGATGGCCATCTGGGCTTCCGATTTCGTGGCCAGCCCGGTTGCGGACTGCTCCGGTGAAGTGAAATACTCCATCAACCGGGTAGGGGAGGAAGTGGATGCCGATCAGACGGGCATTACGCTCACCTGCGATGACGATGCAAGCCTGCTGGTAGAGATCTGGGCCTGGGATGCTTTGGGCAACGGCGATTTCTGTGAGACTTACATCCTGGTACAGGACAACATGGTGAACTGCACCGATGGTGGCAACGGCGGCCTGATCGCCGGTATGGTTACCAACGAAGACCTCGATGCGATCGCCGGCGTGGATGTAGCCCTGAGCGGCAGCGATTTCCAGAATATGGTAACGCCGAATGACGGTCATTATCAGTTCTCCGATCTGGCTACCGGATTTGACTACACGGTTACGCCGCATATGGACAGAACGCCGCTGAACGGTGTATCTACCTTTGACCTCGTACTGATGAGTAAACACATCCTCGGTACGCAGCTTCTGGATAGTCCGTACAAAATGATTGCAGCCGACGTCAATAATTCTAAAACGATCACGACTCTGGACGCCATTCAGTTGCGTCGTCTGGTGCTGAATATCGATATCAAGTTTGGCAACAATACGAGCTGGAGATTCATTCCGAGAGCTTACCAGTTCCCGGATCCGTCCAAACCCTGGAGCCCGGCTTTCCCCGAGGTGATTAACATCAACAATCTCCAGGGTGTGTTGGATAATCAGGATTTCGTAGCCGTTAAGATCGGAGACCTGAACCTGAGCTCGAATACCAACGCCTTCGTTTCCACTCCGCGGAATATCGTCGGATCCTTCTTCTTCGACGTAGCGGATCAGGAACTGAAAGAAGGAGAAACTTACCGGATCGATTTCCGCGCCAAAGACCTGGCCCGTATCCAGGGGTACCAGATGACCCTCCAGATGGATCCGGCGGTGGCAGCGGTAGCGGACATCCATTACGGTATCGCCCAGGCCGTCAACTTCGGTACGCGGGCCGTACGGGAAGGAATGATCACGACTTCCTGGAATGCTCCGGGAGACGGTATGGCTTCCTACGATCCGGACGCTCTGGTGTTCAGCCTGAGCCTCGAAGCCCGCACGGACGCCCGCCTGAGTGAGATCCTGCGGATCAGCAACCGGATCACCGTAGCCGAAGCTTACGATCAGGACGATCAGTTGCTGGATGTGGGTATCAACTTCGGAACCGGAACGGTCAATACCGCCGGCTTCGAACTCTATCAGAACGTACCTAACCCGTTCCGGGACGCCACGCAGATCGGTTTCTATCTGCCGGAAAGCAGCGAGGTAAGTCTGCGCATCTACGATGTCAGCGGCCGCACCCTCAAATTGATCCGGGGTGAATTCAGCCGCGGCCTCAATCAGGTAACGCTGACCAGATCCGAACTCGGTGCCGCCGGAATGCTGTACTACACCCTTACTGCCGGTGAGCATACCGCCAGCCGGAAAATGATGGTGATCGAATAAGCACGAACTTCGGTGCGACCGAAACTAAATGCCCGATTCAGCAGTTGGCTTGAATCGGGCATTTATTTTTCATAACTTGTTTCGCACACCAACCGATAACCACCATGGCCAAAGCAAAACTCAAAACCACCGTAAATGACGGAGATGTGCTCCGTTTCCTGGAATCCGTCGATCATGCGAAACGCCAGGCCGACAGTCTGGTCGTACTGGAACTCATGAAGCAGATCACGGGGCTGGAACCTAAAATGTGGGGCTCCAGCATTGTGGGCTTTGACCGCTACCATTACCGTTACGATAGCGGCCGGGAAGGCGAATTCTTTAAAGTGGGGTTTTCGCCCCGCAAACAAAGTCTGACGCTTTACATCATGCCCGGATTCGGCCGCTACGACGAGCTCATGGAACGACTCGGTAAATACAAAACGGGAAAATCCTGTCTTTACATCAACAAACTGGAAGATGTAGACATGCAGGTGTTGGAAGAACTGATCGCAGCGTCCTACGCCTATATGACCGAGAAATACGGCTAGTAGCGGATTAAAGGCTATGCAATTACCGCTCACATTTTCGGACTCCTGCTTCGCTGCTACACTTACGGAGCAACCTTTTCTACAGGCTACTGTCTTTTATGAATAGTACCGGGTCACGACCGGTGCCGCCCCGCTTCTTTGTCCACGACATAGGTGATCGCAGCCATTGCGACCCGCTGTTTATTTCAATTCCTGCCACATTTCCTGCCTTTTTGATCCCGATGTCCGACATCGGGCCGTAATCTTTTGATCCAAATCCAATACTTATGCCAACCTATTCACTTGACATCAATCAACAGCAATTTACCGTCGAAGCGGAAGCGGACACGCCATTACTCTGGGTGCTCCGCGATGAACTCGATCTGAAAGGAACCAAATTTGGTTGTGGAATGGCCCAGTGCGGTGCCTGTACCATTCATCTGGACGGCGCCCCGGCCCGCGCCTGTGTACTGCCGGTATCCGCCGTCGGAGAGGCCCGCATCACCACTATTGAGGGACTTGCTTCCGGCGGGCAATTACATCCGGTGCAGAAAGCCTGGATCGCCGAAGACGTTCCGCAGTGCGGCTACTGCCAGGCCGGCCAGATCATGTCGGCAGCCGCTTTGCTGGAAAAAAATCCTCATCCCACCGAAGCGGAGATCGAAGTGGCCATGCAGGGGAATATCTGTCGCTGCGGTACGTATCCGAGGATTAAGAAGGCCATTCAGCGCTTGGTGTAAAGCCCTGCTGTTGATGGTTATCCATTCTGGACCAGATTCTCATTCACTTCAAACACAACATCATGATCCAAAATATAAATCGCAGAAGTTTTCTGAAAACAAGTAGCCTGAGCGGTGCGGGATTGCTGCTGGGCTTTTCGCTGGGCGCCCGTACCCGACCGGCAGAAACGAGTATTTTCGAACCCAATGCCTTCCTGCGCATCGGTACGGACGGCAGTATCACCATCATGGCCAAAAATCCTGAGATCGGGCAGGGCGTCAAGACCGCTCTGCCGATGATCATAGCCGAGGAGCTGGACGTTTCCTGGGAGCAGATCACCATCCGTCAGGCGGATTATGACCGGCGACTGGGATCCCAGTTCGCCGGCGGCAGTACGGCCGTCAAATCCAACTGGGAAGACCTGCGAAAAGCGGGCGCTTCGGCCAAAGCCATGTTGCTGCAGGCTGCCGCCAACCGCTGGGGTATCCCGGTAGCGGAATGCCGGGCCCGGGCCGGTACGGTAACCAATACCCGCAACCCGGATTCGCTGAGCTACGGGCAACTGGCCGAAGCCGCCGCTGCCCTGGAGGTGCCGGAAAGTGTTGTCCTAAAAGATCCGGCGGATTTCACCCTTATCGGAACCGCGCGACCGAATGTAGACACCGAAGCGATCGCTACCGGGCAGCCTATCTTCGGGCTGGACGCCAAACCCCGGGGAATGCTCACCGCAACTATCGTGAAAAGCCCTGTCTTTGGGGGCACATTGAAAAGCTTCGATGCCGAATCTGCATTAAAGATACCGGGAGTTGAAGCCGTAGTGGAGATCGAAGCGGCGGATAATCCGGTATTGAGGATCGCCGGAGTGGCGGTAGTCGCCAGAAATACCTGGGCGGCCATCAAGGGCAAAAAGGCCCTGGAGGTAGTTTGGGAAGCCGGAGACGGCGCAACGGAAAGCACCGGATCATTGCGGGATACCATGGCCGAACGGACCGCCGAAAGCGGTGCGATGGAATTGCGCAATGACGGGGATGTCGACACCGCTTTTTCCGCTGCAGATCAGATCATCGAAGCGGTCTACGAAATGCCCTTCTGGTACCACGCCACTATGGAACCGATGAGCTACATCGCCGATGTCCGGGAAGATCGGATCGAATGCTGGGGATCTACCCAGGTGCCCAGTTCGGTATCCTACTACGCCAATCAGATTACGGGGATACCGCGCGAAAATATCTACGTTCATCAGTCCCGGGTGGGCGGGGGCTTCGGCCGGCGCCTGCTCGCGGATTACGCCCAGGAAGCGATCTACCTCTCCCACAAGATCCAAAAGCCCGTACAGGTACTCTGGACGCGGGAGGATGATCTGCAGCACGATTATTACCGGCCAATGGGGCGTTACCAATTGAAGGGCGCCCTAGACGGAAACGGAGTAATCACGGGCTGGCAGATCCGGTCGGCCACCACATCCCGTTATCTGTTCCGGGGAGACGATTCGCCGCACTTTAAGACCGAAATGTTCCCGGACGGTTTTCCGGCGGGTTTTATTCCCAATTTTAAAATGGAGTATACTCCGATCGCTACCCGCGTGAGTACGGGAGCCTGGCGGGCCCCGGGACACAACGCGACCTGCTTTGTCGACCAGAGTTTCCTGGATGAGCTGTGTGTGGCAGCCGGTAAGGACCCGATCGCCTATCGCCTGGAACTGCTCGGCGAAGAAGACCGGGAAATGCCGTACGATGACCACGGTGGCCCCACCTACAGTACCGGCCGTTTGCGCAACGTGATCCGGCGGGTGGCTGCCTTATCCGATTGGGAGCAATCCCTCCCAGCCGGTCGTTTTCGCGGGTTTGCCGCTCATTTTATGTTTGGGGCCTACGTAGCGGAAGTGGTGGAGGTAACGCTCCGGGATTCCGGTGCGCCGAAGGTTGAGCGGGTGTTTGCGGTAGTGGACTGTGGAATCGTGGTTAATCCGCTGGGGGCCAAAGCCCAGATTGAAGGCGGTATCATCGATGGACTGAGCGCTACGCTTTACGGCGGTATCGATATCGATAAGGGCCGGACGGTGCAAAGTAATTTTCATGATTATCCGATGCTGCGTTACGGCGAGAGTCCGGAGATCATTATCGAGCTGGTGGATAGTACCGCCCATCCGGAAGGTCTGGGGGAAATATCGCTACCACCCGTCGGTGCGGCCCTGTGTAATGCTTATTTCCGGGCCAGTGGAAAACGGGTGCGCTCTTTGCCGCTGTTGCGGAATGGGGAGGTGGGGTGATCTAGCCGGATGGCGGAAAAGCCGGACCTCCGGCTTTTCCGCCAAAAGAAGGGCTAATCAAATAGTGATCAAATAATCATTAATTTGATTGTATGGTTGCGTTGAATATTATATTTTGGCGGCATGGAAAACTTTAACCAGTAGATAGCAGGCCCCGGTTTTTCTGAATTGGACCCTGACCGGAAAGCAAAATCCCGCGTCCGGCCATCGAAAACCGGGAAGCGCATTCCATATTCTAGCAAAGAAGTCGTAAAATTGTGCTTTGTTCGTTTCGCTTTTTTCCCAACAGGATATCAGCAGGAGTAAGAAAAGAAATAGAGCAACTGGAATTAGCAAACCGGCTTTCCGGCACCGGCCGGACGGCCCAGAAACAAAGCCATTCACATGACGACTACCGGCGGAAGTTATTTAGAACAACTCAATGATGTACAACGCCAGGCAGTTACCAATACGGACGGACCGGTATTGGTGGTTGCCGGACCCGGTTCGGGAAAGACCAGGGTCCTTACCTTTCGTATCGCCCATCTGATCGAGAAAGGGACCGCTCCTTGGGAGATCCTTTCACTGACCTTTACCAACAAAGCGGCCCGGGAAATGAAGGAGCGGATCTCTAAAGTAGTAGGGAGCCGCGCCGAACGGGTCTGGGCCGGTACTTTTCACTCCATTTTCGCCCGGATTCTGCGGGTGGAAGCCGAGAAGATCGGATATCCTTCCAATTTTACCATCTACGACAGCGATGACACCAAGAGTCTCGTCTCCACCATCATCAAGGAGATGAACCTGGATAAAAATGTATATAATGCCAACAGTATCCGGTCCCGGATCTCTTCCGCCAAGAGCAATCTGATCACGCCGAAACTGTACGCAGATAACGAAGAATTCCGGGCGCAGGACCGCATGGCCAAAGTGCCCCATCTGGCAACCATTTACCAGAAATACGTTATGCGCTGCAAGCGGGCCGGGGCCATGGATTTTGATGATCTGCTGTACCGCCTGTTCGAACTACTGCAGAAGAACCCGGACAATGTGCTGGAGAAATACCGTAAGAAGTTCAAATATATTCTGGTGGATGAGTTCCAGGATACGAATACCCTGCAGTACGCCATTGTTCGCAAACTGGTAAATTACGAGGGTAGTGACCGCAATATCTGCGTGGTGGGGGACGATGCCCAGAGTATCTACGCCTTCCGGGGTGCCACTATTCAAAACATCCTCGATTTCGAGGAAGATTTCCAAAAACACGGGATCAAAGTATTCAAGCTGGAACAAAACTATCGTTCCACCGACCATATCGTACAGGCCGCCAATGAACTGATCACCTATAATGCCCGGCAGATCCCCAAACGGATCTGGTCGGACAAAGGGGAAGGCCAGCGCATCCGGATCATCAAAGCCATGACGGATAGCGAGGAAGGCAAACGGGTGTCGGACACCATCATGGAGCAAAAGAATCGCTTCCATCTCAGCAACAGCGACATCGCCATTCTGTACCGGACCAATTCGCAGTCCAGGATCTTTGAAGAACACCTGCGCCGGCTGAGTATCCCGTACCGCGTATTCGGCGGTTTATCCTTCTACCAGCGCAAGGAAGTAAAGGATCTGATCGCCTACCTGCGACTGATCGTTAATCCGCGCGACGAAGAAGCATTCCGGCGGGTGATCAATTTCCCCAAACGGGGCATCGGTAATTCTACCATCGAAAAGATTGCCAATCTGGCCAACAGTAAGGGGATCAGTATGTGGGATGCGCTTCCGGAATTTGGCGCCAGCGGCCGTTCCGGAAAGTCCATTGCGGATTTCGTGGATATGATCACCAAATCGGCCAAACGGGCGGACACGGCCAATGCTTACGAACTGGCCATTTACATTGCCAAGCGTTCCGGCCTGATCGATCTGCTGAAATCCGATACTACCGTGGAAGGGATGGGCCGCCTGGAAAACCTCAATGCCCTCCTGGATGGTATCAATGCTTTTGTAGAGGAAGAAGCAACTGATGTGATCGGTACGGAAGGCACGGCCCCTCCGGATAAATCACTGGCCAGCTATCTGCAAAATATTGCTCTGCTGACGGACTTCGATAACAATGAGAACGACGGGGATCACATCACCCTGATGTCGGTCCACTCCGCCAAGGGGTTGGAATTTAAATCGGTTTTTGTCGTAGGCCTGGAAGAAAAGCTGTTCCCGTCCTATATGTCGATGGACAGCATCGAAGGGCTGGACGAAGAACGCCGCTTGTTCTACGTAGCCGTTACGCGGGCGGAACAGTTCCTGACCCTGTCTTACGCCAATGCCCGGTACCGCTACGGCTCCATGCGGTACAATGAACCGAGTCGTTTCCTGGAAGAGATCCCGCGCCAGCACGTGGAAAGCACCGCCGGTGTACGGTCGGCATCGCCGGAAATGAGCTCGATGTCCAACGGGGGAGCCCGTATCCAGGGGAATTTTTCCCGCCCCCGCTCCGCCGAGACCAGCAAGGTTAAAGTGGACCCGAGCACGTTTAAGCCCAGTCCGCACGAATCGATCGAAGCGGGCATGCGGGTGCTGCACCTCAAATTCGGCGAAGGAAAAGTGATCAGTGTCGACGGGGGAAAAGGCAATCGCGTGGCGACCATTCATTTCAAAGATGTCGATAACCCGCAGCGCCGCATCATGTTGAAATTTGCCAAACTGCAGATATTGTGACGGTTGACGGTTGACGGGCCGCTCTACCGTCCACCGTCTACCTTCGACCGTCAACCATCTACCACCAACCGTCGACCATTTATGAAAACCCGCCACACCCATCTCATCCGTCAGGAAGCAGCCCGCCTTGGGTTCGCCTTCGTGGGTATTGCCCGGGCGGAGCGTCTGGACGAGGAGGCCACCCGTCTGGAACAGTGGCTACAGGCGGATATGAACGGCAAGATGCAGTACATGGAGAACCACTTCGAGAAACGGGTGGATCCTACCAAACTGGTGGAAGGCGCAAAATCGGTGATCACCCTGATGTACAATTATTACACCGACCGGGAACAGTCGGATCCCGCAGCGCCGAAGCTCTCCAAATACGCCTACGGGAAGGATTACCACTACGTCATTAAACACAAGCTGAAAGATCTCTTGCACTTTATCCGGGAGGAGATCGGGGAAGTGGACGGTCGTTGTTTTGTGGATTCGGCACCGGTACTGGAGCGGGACTGGGCCAAACGCAGCGGCGTCGGTTGGGTGGGCCGGAATACCCTGTTGATCCATCCCAAAGCCGGTTCCTACTACTTCCTGGCAGAATTGATCCTGGACCTGGATCTGGTGTACGATCATCCCATCAAAGACTATTGCGGAACCTGTACGCGCTGCATAGAGGCCTGCCCGACGGACGCCATTGCTCCCGCGGGCTATCTGGTGGATGGTAGCAAATGTATTTCCTATTTCACGATTGAATTACGGGAAGCGCTGCCGGAGGAATACCGCGGCCGTTTTGAGAACTGGATGTTCGGTTGTGATATCTGCCAGGAGGTCTGCCCCTGGAATCGCTTTGCCAAACCGCACGAAGAAGAAGCTTTTGAACCGCATCCCGATCTGCTGGAAATGTCAAAAGAAGAGTGGTACGAACTAACGGAAGAGGTATTTCGGGAGGTCTTCCGTGGGTCGGCGGTGAAGCGAACCAAATACGCGGGATTGAAGCGGAATATCGCGTTTTTGCGGGAGTAATATTACGACCGCTCATTCATTTGGTTCATTCGTGACAACGCGCCGGCAGTGCCCTAAAGGTGGATAATTGTTAGGGACTCCGGAAACGATTCCGTAATTTCAAGAGTACCAGGTAAGATATTGGGGAACCCAACCTCCAATTTGCGCTTCATTTGAAACGCTGCCGGTACATCCGTATGGAAACTTCCATAAGCTCCAATTTAATTTCGATCCACCAAAACCTCTTTAACATGAAACCTACTCTTTACCTGTTCTTATCGGCAATTGCCTGCCTGAGTCATCACCAGCTTTTTGCACAAAAACAAATGAAAATGGATACCGCCGCGATCCGGTTTATTGAAGGCGGGGCCGAAAAGGCGTTTATGAAATGGACCGGTAGTGATCTGTTCATTCAGAATGATGAAACGAATGGCGGAGATATCTACCTGGATGCAGAACAGTATGTCATTCTTAAAGCCAATGAACTCATTCAGTCCCAGGCGCCGCGGGTCAGTCTCTCCGGTCAGGAGATCGATCTACAATCTTCTGTAGCCGATATTACCTTATCGTCCGGTAGAGCTATTCGATTCATGCGCGGCAGTTCCACCCGAATGTATATGAATGATTTCGGAACCGGTATGGGTACTACTTCGCCCGAAAGACTACTGCACCTGGAATCCAATTTACAGAACAACTTTGACCCCCAACTCCGGCTGTCCCGAGGTAGCGGGTACTTCGATCTCGACGGTGCAACGAATTTCAGGATCTTCAATGCAAACGGCTTACAGTTCATCATTGATGGGGAAGGTGACAATGAAGGCAATACCGGTATCGGCACCAGTGCTCCGCTCCGCAAGTTACATCTGCTCACCAATCCCAGCGCGGCACAATTGCGACTGGCCGACCCTCTCGGCTATTTCGATCTTTACGCCAGTGCAGACTTTCTGATCCAGGATGAAGGGGGGACCAGGCTATTTATCAAAGGAAGTACCGGTACGGCCGGCAATGTCGGTATCGGTAACACCAACCCCCAGCGCAAGCTACATTTGCAAACCACCGCCTCGCCCCAGCTCCGTCTCCAGGATGCCGGCGGATCCATCGATCTGTACGGCGGCGCGGATTTTGTGGTTCGCAACAGTGGGGGGATCAATCGCCTGGTCGTACGGGGTACGGGACCTATTCTGGCTTCCAATCTATCCAACATCGGCGACTTTCGAAATATGCAGTACAATGATGTTACGGGCGAGATCGGTTACGATAATTCTTCGCGCCGGGATAAGCGTAATATCCGGGAACTGCAGGAAGATTTCAACGCCTTGCTGGAGATGCAACCTAAAACTTACACACGTCCCTGGGCTCCGGATCGTCAGGAGATCGGCTTCATCGCCGAAGATTTCCACGATAGGGGGCTCTTTCCGCTCGTAGAATACGACGAAACGGGCTATCCCGATGGCCTGCGCTACGACAAAATGATCACCTACATTGTGCCGCTGCTCCAACAACAACGGGAAGACCTGGAGCTCAAAACCGAACGGATTGACCGCCTGGAAGATGAAGTGGCCGGGCTGAAGCGGGAACTGGAAGCCATAAAGCAAATGATCCTTTCCGGCCAAACGGCACCGGCCGATCAAAGTACCGGTAACCGGGAAGGCGTTGCTCCGGAGGCACTGCCTTATCTGAAGCAAAACGTGCCCAATCCCTTTTCGGAAGACAGTCTGATCGCTTACTATATACCGGAGGGGATTCAAAAGGCAGAACTTAGGATCTCTGATGCCGGAGGTAATGTTGTGCGACAGTTTACGATCCATAATCGCGGAACGGGGCAAACCCGCCTGCAGGCCAACAGCCTGTCCGATGGGATCTATTTTTACTATCTGATCCTGGACGGCCGCATTGTCGATACCAGGAAGATGGTGCTCACCGGTAAATAAAGCTGGTGAAAAGTACCATAGCGGGAGCTGGGTCGTTCAGTTTTTAAAGCCGACGAAATGGCACATCCAATGGCTAAATATATTTCGATTGAAAAGATCGGATGGCATCTGAACAATTACCGCACGGGGGCGAAAAGAACGATCAGCCCGCCGCTTATTAAAACCAATTAAGCTAAAATGTATAGGAGAATCCTCTTTTATCTGATTTTGGGTACGCTGTTGCCAATCGGGCTGGACGCACAGCCCCTGGAAAAGCATATCGACCGGGTAGAAAACGAACTGCAACAACTAAAGGAGCAGGAGCAGCGGCTGAAAGCTCAGTTAGAAGGCCTCAAATTATCCCGGATCCAGCGGGATCTGCGGGCTATCGGTTTGCCCGGGGAGGATTATATCATGCACCAGGCGATGGCCCTGGCGTATTCGGAAGACCACGAACAGGCCGCCTGGGTGGCCCACATCATCCTGCCGGATATCGTAGACGGGGAGGTGACCCGGACCAACGATTTTCGGGAAGATCCGCTGGTCCGCTCCGGCACGGCGGTGGAAGCGGACTACTTTCTGAAGTTTCCGCAGGCGGATGGTTCTTCCCAGTACGATGGCTTCGGGTACGACCGCGGCCACCTGGCGCCGTCGGCTGATTTCCGGTGGTCCGAGACAGCCCTTTCGGAATCCTATTTTTATTCGAATATGGCACCCCAGTTGGCGGATTTCAATCGCGTCGGCTGGGCGGACCTGGAATCGACGATCCGGGGGTACATCTTCCGGCATCCGGGCCGGCAGTTGTACGTTGTCACCGGTGGTATATTGGAAAAAGACCTGCCCGTGATCGAAAGGGGCGTTAACGGTGTGAGCATTCCCCGCTATTTTTACAAGGTAGTACTGGATGCGGAAGCCCAAACGGGAATCGGTTTCCTCATGCCCAATGAACGACTTGCTTATCCGCTGGAGACCTACGCGGTCACGATTGACGAGGTAGAGAAACAAACCGGTTTTGATTTCTTTTCCAATCTACCGGATAAAGTTGAACAGCTACTGGAAAGCAAACTGGATAAACAGACCTGGTTCCCGGAAGTGAGTGCCGGGGATGTAGAGCCGATCTTTGCGCCTTCGCTGGCGGCGGGGCACTTCAATACCGCTCAGGCCAAAGCTTATATGGGTACCGGCAACACGATCAATGTCTGCGGGCAGGTAGTCAGTTCCCGCTACAGCCGCAGCGGGAATCTCTGGCTGAACCTGGATAAACAATATCCCAATCAGATATTTTCGGTATACATCCGGAAGGCGGACCTGGTAAATTTCCCTTTCGATGGGGAGAAACATTGGCTGAACCAGCAGGTGTGTTTTACGGGGGTGGTCCAAAATATGAACGGGACTCCTACCATACGCATTGAGCGAGAGGAGGAGGCCCGTTTGATGGAAGACGGCAAGTAGGATCAGTCCGGATCCAAAGCCATCCTAGAAGTTACCTGGCAACTGCATGGTAATGGACGTCGGGGTACAACGCGTATAGCAAACCTGGTAGTTGTAAGTGGGATGCGTGTAGCAGATCACTTTATGATCCCAGCCATCGGGGCAACCGAAGCCGTCACCACCTTTACCGGCGTAGGGATTTCCCAGCGGAGTGATGCGCCCGTAACGATCCATCACGACCAGCCCTTTGATAATCGGTCCGTAAGTTCCGGTAGCGCAGGCTAACATAAGTTTGGTGGAACTGCGTGTATTGGTGGCGATATGGTTGTAGCCTTCTTTAAGTTTGGTGGCGTCAATTACCGCCTGGCCACTTTGAATGGAAAAACCGGTTACAATTACATCGTTTAATTTGTAGGTCAGATAAGGTTCCTGCTTCACCTGTGAGGTTTGCCGGAACGCGGTTTGGGCCATCAGTCCGGTAAAAGTCAGTAAGAGCGTCAGGGTCAATAATAAATTCTTTTTCACTTTAGTATTAATTTAAGGGTTATTAGATTTTAATTACACCTCCATGTGTCCCTGCGAAAAAATGTGTACCCAAGCTTTCCAAAAAAAAGCCAAATTCTTCTGGGGTTGTATTTTCACACCGGCAGATCGGTCTTCAAAATTCGTACTCGGGTAAAATCGCTTCGGCCCGTGGCGTCCTGCCGGGAGTGAGCGCTATACGTATAGGCAGAGCCGGATGTTGGAAGGAGGCGGGCGGTAAATTACCCGGCCTGTTTGGAGCCGATTCCAGCAGATCCAGTTTCCCGTTTTGGTATTGCAGCGCAAATGTGACGACCTGCAGTTGTTCGTGTTCCAGCTCCGTGATCAGATAGAACTTCTGGCCGGAAAGGGGATTATAGCCCAGTTCATTATATCCGGTTTGCAGGCTATCCGTCCGGATCAATATGCTTCCCGCATCCGGATCGGCATGGGCCGTCAGGGCCGTCGCCCAATCCATAGTGCTATTTCTGCGGAACAGGTCGGACTGAACGCTCAGATAATCCGGTAAGGATGTTTGGGCGGTCAATACGGAAAGGGTACACAGCAGTACCAGCGAAATACCTAATTGCTTTTTCACGATGGTTCGTTTTTTGGGTTTTAGCGGTAGCTGGAATGATGGTGTTACCGTCAGGAAATGCTGCTCACGGTAAAGCGCATGCGATCGTCCGCTACCTAATGAATTGTACTATCATGTGTTACGGCTCAAGGTGATGTACCCAGTTCGCCGGTTTGCTTGCCCGCCGGTTTCCTCTTCAAACCGATCCGAAAGCCCGGTATTGGTCCTGATTGTTCGCAATCCTCCCATTTTCAAATCGAAAGAACAGGACAATATAAAAGCCATTATAGGTACGATTTGAATGGCGTAACTGTAAAGAGGTACGGGCCGAGTTCGCAAAGCTATCGCACCGATAGCACCAGCCAGCCAAAAAATTATAGGATAATTACCAGCCTTTTTAGAGGAGTTATTACTATTGGCCTGATCAGTAAAATCATTTTTTTCAAAAAAAATCTCCGAATGTGGGTACAGGAAGGAATTTGCCGACACACTTAGCTGAAAATTCACTTATAACCCTAAAACACATTATCGTGAAAAAGTCTTTTTTAATTCTATCTACCCTGTTACTGATTTTCGGCGGATTGACCGCAAGTGCTTTCCACCTGTCCGAATCGGCTGATGCTTCTGCGGCCGTATCCCCTTATTCTGCTTACAGCCTGATCGGAAGTATCGTCAGCAAATACGACGCCAAGCGCGGTATTGCTACGGTAAAGATCGCCGATGTGAAAAGTGGAAAAAATGTGATCGCTACGGACCTTCGGAAGAACCGCAGATTATTTATGGTCGCGGAGAAGAGCTCTACCGGTCAGGTGAAAGTGGAGGGCTTTATGATCATGGACGCTAGCGGTAAGTTCTCAAGACTGGGAAATCCATTCCGCAGCAAAGGCGGTGACGAATTCGGTTGCCCCGCCGGATGGGATGCCACCATTGTTTGCTACACGCATCCGATCTACAACGTGCAGGTATGCTACACCCGTTGTACGCCTACCGAGATCACGCTTCAACTGCCGGGCGGCGGTTTGTAAAAAAATAGCGAATAGCCAATTGGTTTTCGAATATGTGGTGAGTCGCGATCGGGAGATCAGCGGCTCACCACATTCTTTTTAGGGCCTATTCTACCGGATCGATCATGTGCAGATCGACGACCTTATACTCTTCAAAACCGACACTTAACCAACCCATCACGCCCCCCGAAGCGTGGGCAACGTGATCCGCAAAGCTCTTCAGGCTCAGGTAGTAAAGCCGGGCGTAAAAGTGATCCAGTTTAGGCAGAATGGTATTGAGTTTGGACAGTTCCTCCGTAATGATCTGATTGCGACTGTCGGTATCCTTAGGCAGGTTATCCATCAACTGGTGCAGGCGCTCATCGTAATGCTCACCGACCTTTTTGTAAAAGGGGCGCAGCTCTTCTTCGTAAGAAAAAGACCGGATCTTCGTGAGTTTTTCGCTCCAGTGTACTTCCCGCATGTCGATGTCTCCGTCAGCTCCCGCTACCAAAATAGTGATATAAGGTACAGCATCCATCAGTACTTTCTGGTCTTCTGTTGTCAGCGATTCTAGCTCCTTAGGCATAACTTTTGTGTTTTTTGGTCTATGCGTAAAGTTAGTTTTTTTAGTAATTGTTCCTAAAGTACGCATCAATAAAGTGATGATTTACAAATATCGGGGGATTAAGAGCCTATCCAAAAAACATCCTTTGATCTTAAAATAACCATCTATGGAACCTCATTTCGTCATTTCCTCCTCCCGTAGCGCTGCTACGAAACTCGAAAATGACTTCGTGAGAACCCAAACCTGGTCATTTTCGACATCAAAAACGCTTTCTGGATAGGCTCTAAGTACGCATCCGGCCGCACCATTGCCCTTCAGTAAGTGCTTTTTACTGACGTTTCAGTCCCGGTAGGGGGGCGTATGAAGAACATTGGCGGATGAATTGAGATCGGTAAAAGTACCCGACACCGGGCAGTTACCCGGGCCGGCATTGCGAGCAAAAAGTTTAAGACCTTCGTTCTAAGAAATTTGGACAACTTAAATTTTTACTCATTTAGTAAATTCTTCTATAAAAGTGAATCTTTGATGAACAATTTATTCGTATTTATAATTGACTGGATGTACTTTCACTGACTGCTCTTAAAACTACTCCATATGAAAAACATGCTCCTGCTGGTTCAGGTTCTCCTTTTGCTGCCGCTTTTCCTCTCCGCGCAGTATCAGAAAGGTGAATTAACGCTGCTGAATGGAGAGGTCCTCACCGGGTATATTGCTCAGGACACGGAAGTAGAGTTGAAGAAGCGGGTACATTTTAAAGAGTCGATGGGCAGATCTGCCTACGAAGTTTACAGCCCGAACGAAATTTCCGGCTTCCGCTTCGATAAAGGGTCCGCTTACGAATCCATTCAGACCTCCTACCGCCGGGAAGAAATCCTGTTCAAGGAAAGGACCTTTGCCAAACTGGTAGCGGCGGGTGCCATTGATCTCTACCTGTCCCAAACCAACATCGAGGAAAGCGAGTTCGTTTTTTACGCCAGAAAAGACGGTAGACTGCATCAGTTGAGCGAGTACGAATATGTGGAGGATCCAACCGGCTACGGCACGGGTACCAAAAGCTATTACCAGGGCATTCTCAACGCCCTGACCTTTGACTGCCGCCAGCGGATCGGTTTCATCCAGGAAGTACCTTTTTCCCGCAAACATATCGTGGAGACGATCGATAATTACAATTCCTGCCAGGACCCGAATTACCAGCCGCTGAAGAATTCCTACAAAGTAGACAAGAAACGCAGCTACTTTATCGAATTTTTCTCCGGTCCGATCATCGCCAGACGTACCTACGGCGACCTCGCGCTGAACGAGCAGATCGTCGTCCGCGAGGTTTTTGCCATGGTCGGTATTGCCGGTCAGGTGGAGACTTTCAAGCCGTCCCTTTCCCGCAATCTGTTGGTGCACAATAGCCTGGAAGCTTACAAATGGGTGCCCTGGCAGGAGTCCGGCGCGATCAGCGCTCCGGCGCTGAGCCTGGCCTACAACATGTCTGCGCACTATGTATTCAGCGAATCGGCCCGCATCAAATTCTTCACGCGTATCGGCGGGACTTTCATTCTGGATATTGGGCGGGATATCCTGCCCAGCCCGGGCATTAGTCTCGGAATGGGAACCTACTTCCCTGCCGGTGGCCGTCTGGATATCCAACTCAACGCCATGTCCATCCTGGGGACGGAGGGTATTTCTTCCTGGCGACTGGGTTACGCCATTCCGCTGGGATCAAAATGGAAGTAGGCTGCGCAACGAACACGCTGCCGCCGCGTCGTGTTTTATAGGTGGATGTTGGATGATAAATTAAGCGTCATCCCTCCGAAGTGCTGAAAGAAGCGTTTCATTTCATTACACCGCAAAGGCGCGAGAACACAGAGAACCCTACCCACGGGTACATTGCTGAGTTTCCCCGTGCGGACGACAAGTAGCCCTGAACGTTAAGTGCCTTTGCGATGAAAAATTGCTGCGCACTGCATTTCATGCGAGCGGATACAGCGGAATATTTAGGTCCAGCATCCACTTTCCAAGATCCATTTCCCTTTTCTCTTTCCCTCCGGCCGATTCCCGCCGCACATATTACAGAAAGATGATGATAAGATTGCCGATTAGACCTTATCTTTGCCGCAAATTTCAGAACATTTGGAAAAGACAATCAAGATAGGTACAAGGGGCAGTAAACTGGCACTCTGGCAGGCACACTACACCCAGCGTATGTTGCAGGACCTCGGGATCGAGAGCGAACTCATCATCATCAAGACGAAAGGAGATGCCATCCAGCATTTGAGTTTCGACAAGATAGAAGGTAAAGGATTCTTCACCAAAGAGATCGAAGATGCTCTGCTCCGGGAGGAGGTGGACATGGCCGTGCATTCCATGAAGGACCTGCCCACCGTGCAGCCCGAGGGGCTGGCGCTCACCGCCGTTTCCTACCGGGCTAACCCGGCTGATTGTCTGATCATCAATCCGGCTTCGGTGGAAAGCGGGGCGCTCTTCGGATTGAAAACCGGAGCCGTGGTCGGTACTTCTTCCGCCCGCCGGAAAGCGCAACTACTGGATTTTCGGCCGGATATCACCCTGAAGGATATTCGCGGTAACGTACCTACACGCCTGGAAAAGCTGAAGAGCGGCGATTTTGACGCCATTATGCTGGCCACCGCCGGGGTTGAACGCCTGGAGATTGACCTGGATGGATTTCAGGTCGTGCGCTTCAATCCCCGTGAATTCGTACCCGCTCCCGCGCAGGGCGTACTGGCTTTCCAGACCCGTAAGGACGATCTGCCGGTGCGACGCGTACTGAAGAAGATCCACCGGGCGGACGTCGCCGAAACTACCAATATCGAACGTAAAGTACTGCAACTGGCCGGCGGCGGCTGTCACATGCCGTTGGGCGTTTATTGCGAAATGGACCCGCAGGGAAACTACCACGTCTGGGCCGCCAAGGCCCCGGAATGGAACGCTCCGGTGAATCGCATCCACCTGTCTTCCAGTACGACCTTCGAATTGGCGGAATCCGTTTTGAAGGCACTGGAATAAGCGAAGGCACCGGGTTTACATCCATTTTTTTAGTCGCGTATTTCACCGTAGGAATAATGGTCCCGCACCACTATTCCCATATATTCCTATGCAATTTTTTCAATTTTCTTTTGTTACAGTGCACTTAATGCTTAGATTTGTAATCCCAAAACACATAGAAGATTTAACATCAAGCATAATCAAGAAGCCAATTTAAAAGAAATACAAACGATGTGGTAAGGTAAATTAGGTACGCACATCACTATAATTCCAGAACATACCTATAGTCCAGATCCCTTAATTTTTTTAGCTCTCATTTTTACTATCGTATATTTAAGTTCTCCAATTATCCCCAAAATCATACCATCCCATTTACACATCCGTCATTCGTACCGAAACCCCTAAAGAGTTACTGTATTTTATCATTCCGATTACAATTAATTTATTGTTAACCAGCGGTTGACCTTAACCCGTTGTAAGATCACAGGTCAATCCAAGATGTATACGAACTAGCATATGCAGAAGAAGATGTTAAAGATCGGGGTATTTTACGACGGCAATTATTTTTTGCACGTTAGCAATTATTACAATTATGACCATCCCCGGCGGAGAAGACTTAGTATTTCCGGCTTACACGAATTTATCAGACATCAGGTTGCCCAGGAAGAAGGAGAAGATATCCGATTGAGTCAGATCGTGGATGCGCACTACTTCCGCGGACGACTGAATGCCTACGACGCCCGGCAGCGGGGAGACACCCTGTACTGGGATCGCGTCTTCGACGACATTCTGATGTCGGCCGGTGTAACAACACACTACCTGCCTCTAAAAAGCAACTCTTTCGGTCGCAGAGAGGAGAAAGGGATCGAGGTCTGGCTGGCCCTGGAGGCCTTTGAACGCTGCATCACCAAGGAATTTGACGTACTGGTCCTGATCTCTTCGGACGGGGACTACGTACCGCTGATCCGCAAACTCAATACGCTGGGAACCCGCGTAATGGTCCTGAGCTGGGATTTTGAGTTCACCACCGATACCGGCAAGCGCATGGTGACCCGCACTTCCCAGGATCTGCTCGAAGAGGTGACCTATCCGGTGGCTATGCACCAGCTGATCGACAACCGCATTTCGCGGAACGACAGCATCATCAACAATCTTTTCGTGCAGACGGACGGCAAAAAGAGTTACAATAATTACGAAGAGGATCGGGATCGGGAGCGTGAGCGGAGCAATTACGATGACTACGAAGATATTGACGATGAAGATTTCAAACTGGGAGAGATCCACAGTCTGAAAGACGGTTACGGATTTATCAAATTCCCTCCTAACAATCTATTTTTCCACCACACAAGCGTGATCGACGGGGAATTCAGTGAACTGCGCGAAGGGGACGAAGTGGAATATACGGTAGGCATGAACGAAGAAGGTCAGCAAATAGCCCGTAACGTACGTCTGATCTGGGAAGATGAGGAGGACGAAATTCTTGAGGATGAATAGAACTCTACACTTTACAAACTGAGAAATTGTTTTGGGGTCCGAAAGGCTACCGTCCACCACCGGGCGGCCATGCCATCCTTCGGATCCGGTAATACCATCGAGTCTTCTGATGCATAGCTAATCATAACGAAAGGATCATTGACAAAGCGCGTATTTATCAGCCGGGACCTGCGTTCGGACAGCCCTTTCCTCCAGTTGCTTAGTCAGGAGGGATTTGCGGTATCGGGTCGGTCTTTGGTACAGTTCAGCGCTATAAACTTTTTACATTCCCCCCCGGCCGATTGGGTATTCTGCTACAGTTCCCGGTCGGCCGATTTTTTTTTGCAAGGCCTCACCCGTCTGGGCCTGCCGGCGCATCGTTACCCGCAATACGCGGCCCTGGGGCAGGGTACCGCCCGGCGCCTGCGGGAATTGGGCATCACTCCCGCCTTTACCGGCAGCGGGGAGCCGGAGGAAACGGCAACTGCCTTTCTGGAACGGGCGCGCGGACAACGGGTGCTTTTTCCGCACGCCGAACAATCGAGGCAATCCATCCAGCGTTTGTTGAGTGGCCGGCTGGAGATGCTGGACCTCATCGTATACCGCAATGAAAAGATCGAAGATGCCCGGATCGCTCCGGCGGATTATGTGGTACTGACCAGTCCGCTGAATGCCGAGGCCTTCGTTGAGAGCAATCCCGATGGGACCTGGCGTTTCGTAGCGATCGGGAATACAACAGCGGCAGCGCTGGATAGGCTGGGGATCCGGCACTACCGCATTGCCGAACGGGCTTCCGAAGCGGCAATGGCCGAGCTCGTACTTCACTGGGAAAAGTCTGATAAATGAAAAACGTAGTTGTAATATTTTTACTGGCCGCCGGCCTGCTGACCGCCTGCCAGTCTGCCTCCGACGCTGATGCAGCGGAAGGACAAATGCAAATGCCGGAGGAACTGCCGGAAAGCTTTGCTGAATTTTACGAACGCTTCCTGACGGACAGCCTCTACCAGATGGAACACATCTTATTCCCACTGCAGGGGCTGCCGGACAAAGCGGATAGTCTGACCATTGCGGAAAACAGCTTTCGCTGGCAAATGGAGAATTGGAAACTGCACCGGCCGATCCCCGGGAACAGCGATTTCCGCGTATCCTTTCGTCCGCTTTCGGAGACTATTATCCAGGAAAATATCCGGCACGAGACCGGTGCCTACGCCATGGAGCGGCGTTTTGCGGAGTTCGACGACGGCTGGTACCTGATCTATTATGCGGGTTTGAATTCGGTGGGACAGTAGGGGAGGACCTAATCTACCGGACAACTGGGCCATTTGCGGATCAGCGATCACCGACCGAAGATCCGCAAATGGACTTTACTTCTCTTTTATCTGCATCGCAAGCGAGTAGAATCTACGATGAGCTACCAAACCTTCTCCTCCGCCAGATAATTCCGCACATAATCCGAGATACCTTCCTCCAGGGAATAAAACTCTTCGGCATAGCCGGCTGCCCGCAACTTGCTCATATCCGCTTCGGTGAAATACTGGTAATTGTCCCGGATGTCCGCGGGGGTATCGACGAAGGTGATATCGGGTTCCAGGTCCATGGCCTGGAAGGTAAGCGTCGCGAGGTCCCAGAATGAGCGGGCCTGACCGGTACCCAGATTATACAGTCCCGATTCGGGCGTATTGCGGTACAGCCAGTAGCACACCTTGACCACATCTTTGACGTAAACAAAATCCCGGCTTTGCTGTCCGTCGGCGTAATCCGGCCGGTGGGAACGGAACAGCCGCATTTTGCCGCTTTCCCGGATCTGTCGCATGGTGTGAAAAATAACGGAGGCCATCCGTCCCTTGTGGTATTCATTGGGACCGTACACATTGAAGAATTTCAAGCCGGCCCAGAAGGGCGGAGCGGATTCCTGCTCCAGCGCCCATATATCGAAATCATTTTTGGATCGACCGTAGGGATTGAGCGGTTCCAACTGGTCGAGGATATCGTGGTCGTCGCGGTAGCCGTGTTCTCCGCCGCCGTAGGTAGCGGCACTGGAGGCGTAGATCAATGGAATGGCGAATTCGGTGCAGATCTGCCACAACTCTTTGGTATAATTGAGATTGAGCCGGTCGAATATGGCCACATCCTGTTCGGTGGTGTCGGTACGGGCGCCGATGTGAAAAACTACTTCCACGCCCGCCCCGTTGGAACGTAGCCAATCGGGAAAGTCATCCCGGTGCAGCTTTTCGGGATAGGATTTGCCCTGCAGGTTGGGAAATTTATCGGGATGGTCGAATTCATCTACGAGGATGAGATTTTCAAATCCGAGTTCATTGAGGTACTGGACGAGGCAACTGCCGATGAAGCCGGCGGCTCCGGTGACTACGAGCATGTTGGATGGTTTGATGATTTGATGTTGCGATGATAGGATTTTTCACCAAAAAATCAAATAATCAGATCATCAAATCATCGGTTCCCCAAATAATCAGATCATCAGATCAGGCAATCGCATAGGAAGTCAGACGACACTTGACCTTCAGCAACTGACGGATCTCTTCCAGGTCCACTTCGTAGGGTTTATAAACCGTGCTGTTATCGGAGATCAGGCGCAGGCGGGAAACGTCCGCACCGTCCCGGATCTGTTGGATCCTTTTGGCCACTACGGTATCGGTCACCACAATGTAAACGTGATTGTCCCGCAGGGGCGTATCGCGATCTACCTGCTCACAAACCACAATATCACCGTTGGTAATGGTGGGCATCATACTGTCTCCGTTGATCTCGAAAGCGACCATTTCTCCTTCCAGATTGGGAATGGAGAACTTCTGCAGGTTTTCCAGAAAATCGTGGTCCTGGTGTTCCAGAGCGTAACCGGCCAGGGCCCGTTCCGGTACCAGCGTAATATTTTGCCTTCCGCCACTTTGTTTTTCTTCGATCGACCGGGTGGGAATGTCTCCGAAGATGGCTGAGGGCGGTTCGAGGAACATTTCGTCGCTGATCCCGAAAATGTAGTTGGCATTGACACTGTAAATTTCAAACAATTTGTGGAGTTGATCCACCGTAATGTTCCGCTGTCCCTTCAAAATACTGTTCACTACGTGGTTATAGGTGCCTAGTTTTTTGGCTATGTCCGATTTTCCTTTGATCAGATTGTATTTCTCAAGCTCCAGGTAGATCTTATTAAAGCGCTGATTAACAATATGATCGGAGAAATTGCCCATAAAAATCAATTATTTGTGTTAAAATAATTTGTGATTAAAAACTATTTGTTTTAGATTTGTGAAAACCAAACGGATTTGAATGCAAATCATTGCAAATAAGGTCCACAAGATACAAAAAGTTTCTCAAAATGACGATGATATGAAGCCTAAAGGATCTACCGACTACCAAATTAACCGTAAAAATTACGAGCAGAAGCCAGGCTTCAAGGCCGACCGGCAAATGCGTCATGCGAACGGAGAACCCGTGTTCCCCGAGATCAATCTATCTATGATCCTGCGTCATCTGTGGCGCGGACTGTGCAAATTGTTCGTAGCCGTTCGCTACACCGTCCACCGGGCTACCGGCGGGCTGCAGATCCAGTGGCGTCTGCCCTGGTTCAAGTTGGGCCTGGCGGCTTTGGCCATCTTTATTTTGACCAAAAAGGACATCCAGTTTTCCATTAATATGAAGGCACCCCTGGCCGGCGTTTTCGGTGAAGCAGAAAAGACCGGTGGGGCTGCCGTACCTACCACGCAGCGCCTGAGCATGGTGCAGCCGCTGTCGTTTTCCGAATCGACCAAAGTGTCCCAGCGCGTCGCCAGTGCGGATGAACTGGACGTCAACGTAGCCCGGGAATACGTCAAGCGTTTTCGCAAGGTAGCTATAGTGGAAATGAGGAAATACGCGATCCCCGCCAGTATCAAAATGGCGCAGGGGATGCTGGAAAGTATGGCCGGACAGAGTCCGGCGGCTGTCAACCAGCACAACCACTTTGGCCCGGCCTTTGCCGGTGACCAGTTTGACAGTGCCTGGGAAAACTGGCGGGCCCACAGCCTGTTGATCCAGCGGGAATTTAAGTCTCTGCTGGATGAAGGCTCTAACTACAAAGCCTGGGCGAAAGGACTGAAAAAATCAGGTTATTCCAATGATCCGGAATACGATCAGAAACTGATCGATGTGATCCAGCGGTACCAGTTGTATTTGCTGGATGAAGAAGAGATTTGATGATGATAGGATGATCTGATCATTGAATTATGTAATGATCAGATCATCCTATCACCGATCATCGAATCATCAGATCATCGCATCATCAATCAATACCCATATTTCTTCCACCACTGTTTCAACCGTTCCTTAATTCCCGCCTCCGAGCGATTGTTTTGCGGCTCAAACAATTTGGTGCCCTTCACTTCTTCCGGCAAAAACTCCTGATCGACGAAATTGCCGGGAAAATCGTGCGCATATTTGTATTTCTCCCCGTACTTCAGATCTTTCATCAGTTGCGTCGGTGCGTTGCGCAGGTGTAGCGGCACCGGCAGGTCACCCGTCTTCCGGACGAGGGCCTGGGCGTAGTTGATGCCCATATAGGCCGAATTGCTCTTCGGAGAGGTCGCAAGATAGACCACTGCCTGCCCGAGAATGATGCGGGCTTCCGGGAACCCCACCGCTTGTACTGCCTGGAAAGCCGTCATGGCCATCAGCAGCGCGTTTGGATTGGCCAGGCCGATATCCTCCGAAGCGGAGATCACGATTCGGCGGGCGATAAACTTGGCATCCTCACCGCCTTCGATCATGCGGGCCAGCCAGTAGAGGGCCGCGTTCGGATCACTGCCGCGAATGGATTTGATAAAGGCCGAAGCGATATCGTAATGGTGCTCGCCTCCCTTATCGTAATGGGCAATGTTCTGCTGAATGATCTCTTCTACCCAGCCATCGGTAATGGTCAGGGTTTCTCCTTCCTTCTGGAAATTGGTGACCAGTTCCAGCACATTGTAGAGTTTGCGGCCGTCGCCACCCGAAAAGCGAAGCAGGGCATCGTAACTTTCGATCTTGATCTCCTTCTTATTCAGGTATTCATCCTCCTTTAAAGCCTTGTCGACGAGACTTTTGAGTTCGTCGGCGCTCAGGTGCTGCAGTACGTATACCTGGCAGCGCGAAAGCAGGGCGGGGATCACTTCAAAAGAAGGATTTTCGGTAGTGGCCCCGATCAGGGTAATGACGCCTTCTTCCACGGCTCCCAGCAGCGAATCCTGCTGGGATTTACTAAAACGGTGGATCTCATCGATAAACAGGATCGGATTCGGCTGGTCAAAAAAGCGCTGACTTTTCGCCTTTTGGATGGTATCGCGTACGTCCTTGACCCCGGAATTGATGGCGCTCAGACTGTGGAAGGGACGTTTTAACTGATTGGCAATGATCTTGGCCAGCGTTGTTTTCCCCACACCGGGCGGTCCCCACAGTATAAAAGAGGGGATATTGCCGGACTCGATCGCCCGGCGCAGAACGGCATTTTCACCAACCAGATGGGCCTGACCGGTGTATTCTTCCAGACTTTTGGGGCGCATTCTTTCGGCAAGTGGTCGCATATAATCTAATCTGGATTGTTTTGGCAATTCAAAAAAATGGTTTTATATTTGGACAACTCGAAATTGAACAATCCAGTACCCTCCATCGACCTTACATCGGCTTCTACCTAAGCACAATAATAGCGTTTATTTTTTTACTTCGCCAAAACAATAGTTGTGGCACTTCGAGGGTTCTTTATTTAGTATAAAGTATAAACATCTTTACCGAGGGGAACAGGCAATATTTGCCAGATATTACTTGAGAAAACTTAGACAGGAATGACTACGCAGCCTTCCGCAGTGGTATTTCCCGATGGGAGTATACCTACGCGAAATCTAGATGAGTTTTTTGCAGAACATCGCTCGGCCGGCCAGTGCTTTACCATCGATCCGGCCCGTCGAACCACCCTGGTTGGCAGTCAGGGTACCCGCCTGACCATCGCTCCCAATTCCTTTTTAGATCCAAGTGGCTGGCCCGTCAGAGGCCAGGTAAATCTGATCCTCCGGGAAGTTTTTTCCCGCCCGGACATGGTACTGTCCGGCCTGACCAATACTTCCGAAGACCGCATTCTCGAATCCGCCGGTCAGTTGTCGCTCGAAGCGCAATGTGAGGGGGAAGGGCTTAGTCTCGCGATCCCAATTGCCATCGATCTTCCGCTGCAGGCCGGTCTGGACAATCCGCTGGCTTCCCAGTTGTTTTCCGGTGGCGTATCCCAGACCTCTTCTTTCGGTTCCGGACTTCGCTTCGACTGGAAATCGGCCAAAGCCAAAAATATACAGCTGAAAACCCTCGGCGAAAAGAAATACCTTCACTTCCCGATCAACCAGTTGAACTGGTGGAACTGCACCTCTTTCTTTCACCGTCGCCGCAGTCGCATCATGATGTCGCTGCGCTGGTCCGCCAACGAAACTCCGGTGGAGGATGTAGCGGCTTTTCTGGTGTTTAAAGATTTTAACGCGGTGGTGAGAATGTATCCCAGCCGGCACGGTTTTTCCTCCTGGAATATTCCCAAAGATGTGGTGGCGCGGGTTATCCTGCTGGGTTTCAACGGGAAGCAGTTCCTGATGGGGAAATCTGCCTGGGCGCCTACCTCCAGCCAGCCTATTCTTGTAGAAATGGAAAGTACAACGAAAGCGGCAATACAGTCCGTTATGCCGGAGTACTGCCTATGAACGCAGGAATCTTTTCTGCAACCAGCGATCCAGTGACAACAGCACCAAAAGACTGATCATTATAATGCCCGCCATGATCATAATATTAGCGGGAATGAGCTCGAAAAGGGCGTAGAAACGGTCGATCATCCGGTCGATGCGGTGGTTCTCCTGTGCGGTAGCGGCGGGTGCAATGGCCACGCCACTACTGAAAAAGGCGAGCAGCAGGGCAATGGTGCCCCCGAAAAAGCTCCGGAGCCATTTCACGGATACCAGCGGGCCGGTAGCCAGTTCGCGTACGGCGGGCAGACTGTCCATGACGTTCTGGGCAAAGCGCATGGAGGGAATTTCGGTTTCCAGCGCTCCCAGATTTTGGTGCAGCACCTCGCTCTGCATGTACAGCTCCCGAAAGGATGGATCCGTTTCCAGCGTATCCTCCACCCGTTTGCGGTCATCGGCATCCAGCTGACCGTCCAGATATTTCCATATCAGATCTTCCCGTTCGCTCATAACATATCTTCTATTTCGGTACCCAGTTGCTGGGTTAATGTTTCTCTTAAACGATCGCGCAGGCGATACAGTTTAGTTTTAATATTGGTTTCCGTCAGGCCGGTGATCTCGGCGATCTCCTTGACCATTTTCTCGTGCAGGTAATACAGCGTAATGATACTCGCATCCAATGGATCGAGCTGATCGATCGCCTGCTTCAGATACTGCTGCAGATCCTGGCGACTGACCCGCTGCAGCCCGTCTTCGTGAAAATCGTCCTTCCAGTTGCCGGTGCGTTCATCGGCCAGTTCCTGGGTCGGCAATTGTTTTTTCCGGGCCACATCGATCGCCGTGCGGTAGGCTATGGTGTACAGCCACGTGCTGAATTTGGATTTACCTTCAAAGCTATCCAGGGTGGTGTACACTTTCAGGAACACATCCTGGGCCACCTCCTCGGCGACCTCTCTGCGCTTCAGTATCCGCAGGGCAATGGTAAATACATAGTTCTGGTACTTTTCCACCAATCGGCGAAAAGCCAGACGGTTGCCCTTGCGGGCCGCTATGATCCACCTGCTTTCTTCCTCCATGCGGAGTGGTATTGCGTTTGACGTGTTCAAAAATAAAAAGGTTACAAGGGTTATCGGATGTTTTGCCCGGAATATTGTAGCGGTATTTTTACCGGTGTACAATGACAGCTGATCAAATCGTGTTCTTACTAAAGATGCAAATCGATCCGGATCACCCTATGCGGCCGCTTATTTTTAAAAAAAATCGATTTTACTGTAACTTGCCACTAATGTAGTGTCGTCATAGAGGTATCGTTTAACTTTTTAGACCAATCCGAGCAAGATGGAAGGTGTACTAGCTATATTAACCGGAACAATTTCAGTCATTGGCTTTTTTGCCAGCGTCATATATTGGGTGCACATGCACTATACTTCCCGCCACCGGGAAAGAATGGCCCTGCTGGAGAGCGGGCAGGACGCCAGCATTTTTCAAAAACCCTCCCGTCCGGAACGGGTGCTGAAGTACGGCATTTTGCTGTTCAGTGTCGGTGCGGGCATCTTTTCGGGTTACCTGCTGGAAGAACTGGGCATGAATGACGAAGCCGCTTACTTCTCCATGATCTTCCTTTGCGGAGGTGCCGGACTGATCAGCTATTACTTCTTTTTCCTGAAGAGAAGAGCCGTCGAAATGTCCGAAACCCTCTAAGCCGATATTCCCCTTTCCTTCATTGATATTCGCTACCAAAGTCTATTTGTGTACCGCACCGTAATCCATCCCGGGATTGCGAAACTTTGCTGCTTATTTTCGTATCAATAGAATAAGCCTAGTTTTTTATTGGCTCATAATATAACCATTTTCAAAGCGTTATAGGAGGACCAATTATCCCGGACCAATTTTTTTGCACCAATATTTCACAAAACGTCGACTAGCGAGTATGCATTGGAAACCATTGTGCATTGGGATCATATGTTGTTTGTTTATTGTTACCACACATGCCCAATCTTCTTTTCCGGTTAAATTGAACAAAAAGTGGGGCCTGATCAACAACCAAGGGGATCTGGTTCTGGAGCCGGAATACAGTGCCATCGATGAATTCGATGAATACGGTTTTGCCGTAATGCAGCGCAACGGGATGGTGGGCCTGCTCGACGAATCCGGCCGGGAGATCCTTCCCGCGCGTTACGATGATATCAAAGTACTGGATCAGAACCTGATCGCCGTGATGGACCTCGGCGAATGGATGGTGATCAACCACCGCGGCCAGATCATTCTGGACAAAGGCTATTCCAAAGTGGAGGTCTGGGAGGGCGATTATCTCGCATTTCAGCAGGACGGCAAATGGGGCGTGGTGACCAAGCAGGGCAAAAACGTTGTGGCTCCGCGTTTTGATGAGGTGTACCAGGAAGGTGCCGACTTTTTCATTACCCGCAAGGGCGATTTGCTGGGAGTGGTAGCGGCCCGGGGACAAACGGTGCTGGAAAACGAAGCCAGCGAAGTACGTATCTTTAACGACAGCCTGCTGTTCTACCGGCTCGGCCGCGACTGGGGAGCCGTCAACAACCGGGGGCAACAGATCATTCCCGCCCGCTATAAAGGCTTCCGCAAACTTTCCGACCTCTTCATTACCCTGGAAGAAAATAACCACGTTTACCTCTTTTCCATTCCGTGCGGTCAGCTCATCGGCGACCGGGAATACGACGAATTTTACTCTTTTTCCCGCCGTTATGTACTCGCCAAGGAGAACCGCCAGCTCGGTCTGCTCGATTTCTGTGGCCGACCGGTACTCGAACCGAAATATTCGGAGATCCAGGCCTACCAGAAGGACATGTTCCGGGTGAATGTAAACGGCAAATGGGGGGTGGTCAATACGCAAAATGAAATTATTATCCCCATCGGTTACGATTACATCGCTCCGCTGAAGGGACAGGTTTGTCTCGTAAAAAAGGACGGTAAATTCGGGGTGGTGAATGCCCGGGGTGAGGAAGTGATCGAACCCGGCTACGGCCGTATCGAACTGAGCAGCCAGCAGGCCAAGGCTTATCCGCAGGGTAAGGAAGGGCAGGGCGAAGGCCAGTTGACGGTATTTACTTTCGATAAGCAAGGTAATCTCATTGACGACAGTAATTTCAATAACCACTTCACCGTCCGCATCGCCGGCAAAAAAAACGAAGATACTTCCAACCCGGAAGCGCTCTACCAACTGGAAAATTTCGAGTGGTTCTATTCGCCGAAAGAAGACCGTTGGGGATTGCGGAAGCTGAGCGACGGCGGCGTACAGATCGAGCCTACCTTCCACTACATCGAAGTGGATCGCGAACTCGGCTTTACGCTGGTAGGTATCGAAAAAGACAACAAATACGAATTTGAGCGGACGACCTTCCGCTTTGAGATGATCTTCGGCCTGGTCAACAACGAAATGGGCCTGCCGGTGACGGAAGTAGATTTTCTGGACATTAAACTCGATGACCTCCGCTCCGGACTGCCCACCGCACGCTGTGTATTCTCCGACGGGAAGTACGGCCTCGTGGACGGTATCGGCCGCATCGTTCGTAAGGATATGGCCTTTATCGGCGCATTCCACAACGGACTGGCCCGCGTGAGTTTCCAGGGCAAAGTATCCGGCAGCCTGAAAGCTGATCACAGCCTGGATAAACTGCAGGCTTACCTGGCGGAGATCCTTTCGCCCAACGCTATGCTGGATTACACGCAGTACGACCAGCACTTCCGGAAAAATGCGTATCTCATCTGCAAGGATTGCGAATGGGGCTTCATGGATACCAGCGGACAGGTGGTGATCAAACCCGAATTTACCTTTGTGGAACCGATGTCCGAAGAAGTGGCCATGGTGAAGAAACAGGACAAGTGGGGAATGATCGACCGCCGCGGGGCCAAACTGATCCCCTGTGAATACGACGGTATCGAATTCCTGGAGAATACGGACCAGAAGATCGTAAAAGTATACAAGCAGGAACCGAAATACGGACTGATCGATACCCTGGGCCAACTGGCGGTGGGTGCGGTCTACGACGAGATCGGCTCTTTCTCCGAAGGCCGGCTGGCCGTCTCCCAGAACGGACTCTGGGGTTTCGTGGACGGTCAGGGAAATGAAGTCGTTTCCTGCCTGTACAAGGAGGTCAAGAACTACAGTGAAGGGCTGGCGGCCGTTCGTCTGGACAATAAGTGGGGCTTCATCAACAAGCAGGGTAAGGTCGAGATCGATTTCAACTACCGGCGGGCCGGCAACTTCAAGGAAGGTCTGGCCTGGGTTTCTACCGAAAACGGCTACGGTTATATCGATATCTCCGAGCGCTTCGTGATCGAGCCGCGCTTTCAGAAAGCCTATGATTTCTTTCAGGGCAAAGCACGGATCGAAGAGAACGGCAGCTACGGCCTGATCGACCTGTCGGGCAAATACATCACCCGACCCAAGTTCAGTCTCATCAATCCGTTCAATGAATACGGGATCGCCATCGTCCGTTACGGGCGGGATCGCGTGCGTTACGGGGTGATCAATCTGAACGGCGATATGCTGACCAATGCCAGCTACGACGCGATCGAACCTTTTCAGGAAGGACTGGCGGCCGTACGCGATAAAAACGGCTACGGTTTCATCAATACCCAGGGTAAATTGGTGATCCCCGATCAGTTTTCCCGCGTCTCCAGTTTCTCCGAAGGCCGGGCCGCGGCCTATAAGAACGGCAGCTGCGGTTACATCAATAAAGTAGGGGAGGAGGTGATCACTTTTGAATACTCCCGCTGCCAGGATTTCGACGACGGTCGGGCGGTGATCAATAAAGGCATTCGCAATACCGGCCTGATCGATCTGGACGGCCAGGTACTGGTGGAACCCGAACTGGACCGACTGCTGGATTTCAACGAAGGTCGCGGACTGGTACGGGACGAAAAATACCGCTTCTACTACATCACCGAACAATCGGATATTTACCGGGGATATTTCGAGCGGGCTTCTGCTTTCAAACACGGTGTTGCCGTCGTTCAGATCGACGGTAAATGGGGCGTGATCAATCAGAAAGGTATGTCCGTCATTCCTCCGAAATATGATAAGATCGAGGGTTTCATCGACGGTTACGCCAAGGTGCGGGTCGAGGGCTTCAACGGTCTTTCCAATCTTAAAGGCGAACTCATCGCCGAACCGGATTACGAATTCATCAGTTACGCCGGTCAGGGACTTTTCCGGGTGGAGAAAGGCGATAAGCTCGGTTACTTCGATGCGGAAGGAAACTGGGTGTGGGGCCTGAATAATTAGTGCAGATTCCGCTGTGTCTCAAACTTCGGCTGGGTACTTTTCCAAAAATGCTTGCAATCCATCTAAGTTGGCTAAGCGGCACATTGTCAGTTTAGGGCAATAGGGCCCGCCCGGATTACAACTAGAAATAGTCTCCCGGTTTTTTCCCAAACCTTTCCTGATAGATCCTGGTCAGATAACTCCCCGAACTATAGCCGGATACCCGGGCTACTTCGTTTACGGTAGTATATACCTGCTGCTCCAGTAACTGCCGGGCTTTTTGCAGCTTGACTTCCTGGATATACTCATTGGGCGTAAGACCGCTTAGTTTTTTTAATTTCCGGGCAAACTGGCGCTCGCTCAGAAATACCTTTCCCGCTATAAAGGCAGCGGTCAGCTTGATCTCTTTTTTGAGGGCCTCCTTGGCGGCGGATTCCACTTCTTGCAACCAGATCTGGTTCGCCGGGGCAAACTCAGCCGCAAATTCGATATCAATTTTGCCGACCGGGGCTACTTCCCGGGAAGCGATCTCTTTTCTGACCTGATAATTGGAAATCAGATTCTTGATCCGTACGAGCAATTCGGCGGGAGAAAATGGTTTCAGCAAATAATCGTCAACGCCCATCCGTAAAGCCTGCAACTTATCTTCTTCGGCCGATCGCGCCGTGAGCATAATTACGGGCAGCAGCTGCCAACGTTCGTGGGCCTTGATCTTTTCCAAAAGCGTATAGCCATCCATTTCCGGCATCATTACGTCGGAAAGGATCAATGCAATATCCATGATACGGGGATCTTCTTCCTCCAGCCAGGTCCAGGCTTCCGCACCGTGATTGGCCAGTATACATTCGTAATGACCGGCCAGTAAGTGGTGGATAAATTCCTGCATGTCGGGATTATCTTCCACGATCAGGATTTTGGTTTTTGATCCATTGGGGGTTGGATGAGCAGCGGCAATGACAGCCGCTCGCTCTCCTTCGGTAGTGTCGCCGATGTGCGGTACAAAAGCCCTGGAATCCTCCGTCGGCATGGCCACTATTGCCGGAAACCGCAGGCTAAAACGAGCGCCTGCTCCCCATTCGCTTTCTACGGTGAGGTCACCCTCCATCAGTAGCGCCAGTTCTCTGGAGAGGGCTAAGCCGATACCCGTTCCGCCTTCAGTGGCGATATCATCCCGGCGGGTTTGGAAGTACCGGTCAAAAAGGTGCGCCATATCTTCCGGGGGAATGCCGCGGCCGCTGTCCTGGACGTCAATCAACAGTTGTGCATTTTCCCGAGTCAGGCTCATCCGGATCTTTCCGCCGTTCGGGGTGAATTTCAGCGCATTGGAAAGAAGATTGTTGATGATCTTTTCCAGTCGTTTCCGGTCGATCAGGAAATGGGCCTCTTCTTCCAGTTCCGTGTGAAAACGGTAGTCAATATCTTTCAGGGCAGCCCCGGATTCGTAGGCACTGAATAACTGTCGGCAAAACAGGACAAGCGGTGTGGAAGTCTTTTTTAATGTCGCCTTCTGGGCCTCCAGACTGGACAATTCCAGTAGTTCTTCCACCAGGCGGCCCAACTTGCCGGCATTGTTGAGCACCATGCTTAAACTCCGGCGGATCCTGCTTTCCAGCGAAGTGCCGTCATTTTGGATCAAATGCTCCAGTGGGGCTTTGATCAGGGTGATTGGGGTGCGCAACTCGTGGGAGATATTGGTGAAGAAGCGGGATTTCATCGTGTCCAGTTGCCGAAGTTCCGCAGCCTGCTGTTCGATCACCGCTTTGTCATCTCTGATTTTCCGGGTTCGCAGGGCGACTTCCTTTTCCAGTCGCCGGGCCTCCTGCTGTTTGTTTCGGGCCCAGATCAGGCCAAAGGCGATGAAAGGCAAAGCCGCCAGCAGATAGAACCAGGGCTGTTTGTAGAAGAATTCCCGGGCGTGAATGTTAATCGCCAGCGGCGTCGAGGTCCAGTTGTTGCGAAAATCGACGCCCTTGATCAGGAGGCGATATTTGCCCGGTGGTAAGCGGCTGATATTGAGTTCCGGTTGGGTGCCGAGGAAGTGCCAGTCATCATCTTTACCTTCGAGCATATATGCATATCGGTTATTCTGGGACTCCAGGTAGGTCGATAAGCCGAATTTCAGGTGGAGATACGGCCTTTCCGGCGATATTTCCAGTTGACCGATCTGCTCAAAATTATTGGTCTGCACCACTTCCGCTCCTTTTTGCTTGTCGAAATATCCCAACTCGGTCAGATAGATCTGCACGGTGGTATCACTACTCAGGGAAGCTTTCAAGGCGACGGGATCAACAATTGCTAATACCCTGCCGCGTGCCGAAATACAAGCGCCCATCCATGCTTTTAAATGGATCAAAACGTTCAAATATTTCGTAAGTCAAGCCGTCTTCCTGGTGGAAACTGTTCAGCACTTCTCCTGCTTTTGAAACCAGGTTGATGCCGTATTCGGTACCCACCCACATATCCCCCTCATCGTCGGCAATGATACTCATGACAGTATTGTTAGACAATCCCTGCTCCTGGTCGATGATGTTGATGGTTCCCGTTCGCGGATCGTAGACCTGGAGGCCACCAAAATAGGTGCCCAACCAAAGCCTTCCACCGGCATCTTCAAAGATCGAAGTGAAACGGGAATCCGTGAAGCCGTTTTCCAGTCCCAGGACTTCACTTTCGCCCCGGTCTATATCTATTTTCCAGAGACCGTTATTGGTGGGGATCCATACAAGTCCCTGCTGATCCACCAGTATATCCCGGACAAAGCCTTCGAATTGTTGCTGTACCCCATCGCCGAAGGCAACCGCTTGCTGCGTACGGACATCCATAAAAGAGATCTGATTCCGGCTGTGTTGATAGACGGCCAGGCCCTCGCGCGCAAAAGCAAAGAGTGCGCCCCGCTTGCCGAAATTGAAAGACTCGCAGTCATTGGTGGCGGGATCATATCTGACCAGATAACTTCGGGAGATAAACCAAAGTTTTCCATCCTTATCCGGGATGATCTGCTGCTTCATACCATCGCCGAATGCGGGGCGTTCCGTGCCGCAGTCCGGCCCCTGAAATGGCATTGTTTTGCCCGTTATTTTATCGTAGACAAACCAACCATCCTGGACCGTATTGATCAATAAGCGACCGTCGGGCAAGTCGGCCATGGAACTGCCCCATTTATCCGTAAGTGTCTGCTGGATTAGCCCCTCCTCCCGGATACCAGCGCAGTACAGGCCGGTCCCCGTCAGTAAAAAGAGCTGCCGCCGAAAATCCTGGCCGGCCAGGGAGCGAATATCCTGCTGTCCGGCCACTACCGACGAATAATCGAAGCGTTGTCCATCTACGGTTTCCAATACTGCCCGATAAGCTGCATTTGCATCCTGAAAAAGGAAGCAGATATTGCCGGCCTGGTCCCGAAAAATATCAACGGACAGCCAATCGGCTGGAAACTGGTCGGTTATGGGTACGAATTTCTCTTTTTCCCGATCCAACCCAAATAACTGGTTATCGTATACAGCCTTGAAAAGCAGATAAACATTGCTCGCGGAGCTTACTAATAGCTTGGGCATAAACCTGCCGTCAAGGGTTCGTCTATCTTCAGCTTCTATCTTTCTCAGAACAGTAAAATCCTGCTCTCCGTAGGTATCTAATGTCTTCTTTTGCCGGTCAAAACGATATATCGGAAGCGAGAAGTTTAGCAACCAGATCGATTCCGGACTTATAGTCATTCCGTACATTTCCGGCATTTCCTCCCTTTGGGGATAGTGAAAAGCCGGCTCCTGTACCAATCCATCCTCCTCCAGTCTGAACAACAAGGGTGGGCTGTTTTCTGATTTGCCGAGAGCAAATGCTTCGTCGCTCCCACTGGAAATGCATATTGCCTGAAAGTTGCTGAAAGAGGAATCAACCGGCAAAATGATATTACTTTCATGGGTATCGAGGCCCATGCGGAAAAACTCCCTTTCTTCGGTAGTCCCGATAAAACGTCCCTGGTCATCAAAGCCAGTCACCAGCGGTGCTTCTATTACGGTTCCTTCCGGTGACAGTACCTCCACCGGCTGGAATGAATAGCCGTCGAAGCGGAATAACCCGATAGAATTGATCAGGCGCTCATCTCCACAGGGAACCAACCATAAACGTCCCTGCCGGTCAGGAAAAATATCATCAAAACATTTTTTGGAATAGGAGTCATTCTCCCGGTAGAAGTGATTCATGTAGGAGCGCTCCAACCTGGGCCAGGTCTCGCCGGTCTGGGAGAAGGCGCCGGATAGGGCAATAAAGCAGCAATACAGAAGAGTGAAGAGAAGGCGGACCTTCATATCGATCTTGTGTTATTGGTTGGGTATTCAAATCGTCCTGGTATCGGGACAAAAGAGGACGTACCGGTAAACAAATATAAAAATATTCAAACTAACTGATAGTGCCGCTAGTGTCCCGGTGTGTATCCAAAATTGCAACAACTATTTTTCAGGGACAGGTGCAGCTCACCGTCCTGCTGATTTTTCATAGCGGTTGATCAGGTCACTAGGCTGGAGCTCTAGATATTTTCATCCCGCAGTGGTTTGGTTCTGTCTTGCTAGTAACCATCAGGACGCCCAAACCACTTCACGTCGGGTAGACCTGGGCCATTCGGGATACACACTATAGTTCTTTACGGCCCAATTCTGATTTTGTGTCAGGAAGCCAGTAAAATAAGGGGTTTTACGCCTAAATGTCCAGATTTTATCCAATCATGTCGGGATTTTTGCCTGGCGCTACCCCCATCTTTGCATCGTAACAATTGATAAAATAAACCGCTAAAAAATTGTCGCCATGCAAAAGCAAATCACAGCATCAGAAACTTCAAGCAACTCAAATCGTACCCAACAAGGCATTATTGGTTTCCTCTGCCTGTCCTTTTTTCCACTGGTTTATTTCATCGGCAAAATGGTTGTTTCCCTAATCTAGCCCTGGCCCCGGTACGGAGCGGCAAAGTTGAAGTATACGCCGATTAGGAACCTTCTTATACCGATCAGCATCTTTCAAAACGATCCTCATGCACTACGAAACGAATTACATTTCCTACCGCGAGACCCGGGCGGAACAAAAGAAAGGCCACGTCATCATCATCGATGTCCGGGAACCCGCTGAATTCCGGGACGGGCACCTGCCTTACGCGATCAACCTGCCGACTACCCGGTTTTCGGTGGAAGACTATCAATCCTGGCATCACCTGAAAATTGCTCTGGTATGCCAAACGGGCAACCGGGCGCACGCCATCGCCCAAAAGCTTGGTGCCGCCGGCCTGGAAAACGTCTACGTGCTGGAACGCCACATGGAAGAAATCACCGTAGCAACCACCGGCGAAATATGGAGCGTAGATCGGCAGTTCCGATTTTTACTGGGCCTGTTTATGGCCCTGTACCTGGTCGGATACCATTGGATGTCAACCTTGTTTTCCGTCATCCCGGTCATTCTTTGTCTCGGACTGATCATTACCGCGATCATCGACAAATGTTATCTCCGGGTGGGGATTGCGATGCTGCCCTGGAACCGGGAACAGGCGGAACAACTCCAGGCCGTTAATTAGAACCTGATCTCAAAATCATTCTTTACTAAAAAATTAATTCCATGTCAACTTGTCAACCCTTTTCCATCATGAGGCTCACCCACGAAGCGATCCGCGCCGGATTAAACCGCCTGGAAGCTTTGAATGAGACCCTGTCGCCGGCAACTGCTCCCCAGCTAAAAAGTGTATTTGGCGAGGTAAAAAGAGTAATCGAGCTACACGCCGATCAGGAGGATAATGCCTTTTATCCGCCGTTGGAAGCAAAACGACCGAATATCACCCACGCGTTCACCGAGGAACACGAGGCCGAACATCGCGCATTCGACCGCCTGAGCCAACAAATGGAAGCGCTGCCGAACGGTAATGGCGACCTGAACGAAATTCAGACCTCCATGCGCGATTGGATCCAGCAACACCGGGACCACCTGGTACACGAGGAGGAAATTCTTATGGAAATTCTACCCAAGACGTTCACTTACGTGGAATCCGTAGCGGTGGTAAGAGGCATTTTGCAGTATGACCTGCAGGAATACGAGCAATTCCAGCTGCCGTGGGTGTTCAACCGGCTTAAAGGCCCTCAGCGGAAAGTCTATCTCGGTATGCTGAAAGGTTGCAGTCCCAAAGACAAATTCCCGGACTTTGTGGCCAGGGTACGACCTTACCTAAACCCCGAGGAAATACAGACTTTCGAACAGGAAGAGCTGCTGGTGTAGAATTAAGCGGGCTATTTTCAATATTTAGGAAAATGGCCCGCCAAAACCTTTATGATAGATCCGCTGTGCTTTGAGCACGACCGGTATTGAAGTTGCCGGACCGAGGTGATGGTCCTGATCGGTTTTATAGCGGAAAGTAAAACGATAGCCTTCCTTATCTTCTATCTTATTCTGTTCATTCGGAATTTTCAGCCACCAACTCATTCAACTATTCCCCTTCCCAACCGTTTAAACTATTCGACTATCCAGCGATCAGGTTATATTTGACGCGCGGTGGTTTGGCCCTGAGGTGTTGTACACCGTCAGAATTCCCGAACCAGTTTTAGGTCAGTATATTTCTATTTACCCACATCCTACATGGCAAAAAATTCCGTTCCCACTTCCTGGCTCTTTCGTATGGCCTGGCGCGACAGTCGTCAAAGCCGGGGGCGCCTGTTACTATTTATCTCTTCCATTGTCATCGGTATTGCGGCCCTGGTCGCTATCCAGTCCTTTGGGGAAAACCTGCAAAACGATATCGACGCGGAAGCGCAGACCCTACTGGGAGCCGATCTGGCGCTGGAACTGAACCAGCCCCCATCGGACAGCCTGCTGGAATGGATGAACGGTCTGGGGACCGAACAGGCCCGCACGGTAAGTTTTGTGTCCATGGCTTATTTTCCGGGATCGGATAATACCCGGCTGGCCAGTATCCAGGCCTTGGAAGGGAATTTTCCTTTTTACGGAGAACTCGTCACGGAACCCGCGGCCGCCGGCCGGAATTTTGTGGGTGGCCCCTCCGCTCTGGTGGATCAAAGTATGATGGAACAATACGGTGCGGAAGTAGGTGATTCGGTAAAGATCGGGGAACTGACCTTTCGCATTGCCGGTCGACTGTTGTCCGCGCCCGGCCGGACCGGTATCAATGCCGCCATCGCACCGGTGATCTACATCCCCATCGATTGGCTGGATGGGACCGGATTGGTGCAACGCGGCAGCCGGATCAACTACAACTATTTCTTCAAGTTCGACCCCGAATTTGATATCGACCAGCTGATCGAGGATAACGAAACGATGCTGGATGCCGAACGCGTGGACGATGATACCGTGGAGGACCGTAAACGCAGTATTGGCAACGCGCTGGGGAATTTTACGACCTTTCTCAATCTGGTGGCCTTTGTGGCCCTGCTGCTGGGCTGTATCGGGGTAGCCAGTGCAGTTCATATCTACATTAAAGAAAAAGTACCGACCGTAGCCGTTCTTCGCTGCCTGGGAGCCAGTGGCCGTCAGGCGTTCCAGATCTACCTCATTCAGGTAGCCATTATGGGCTTGTTGGGTACGCTGTTGGGCGTATTGGCGGGCAGCATACTGCAACTGGCTCTGCCCGCGGTGATGGCCGATTTTTTACCGGTGGAAAATATTAGCACGGACGTTTCCTGGAAAGCGGTCGTCCAAGGCTTGATGACGGGTATGGGGATCTCAATCCTGTTCACACTTTTACCCCTCTTGCGGATCCGCCGAACCTCGCCCCTCCGTACCCTGCGGGCGGTCGGCGACGAAAAAATGCCGGCAGATCCCCTGCGGTGGGTGATATACGGCCTGATCACCATTTTTGTGGCGCTCTTTACTTACTGGCAAACGGAAAGCTGGCAGGACACGCTGGTGTTCCCGCTCGGACTGGGCATTGCCCTCGGCGTACTGGCCTTGGTAGCGCGGGCTTTCATCTGGGCGCTGCGGCGGTTTTTCCCGAGGGACTGGAGCTTTGTCTGGCGGCAAAGTCTGGCCAATTTATTTCGTCCGAATAACCAGACGCTCATCCTGCTGGTCTCCATCGGACTGGGTACGGCCTTATTGGCCACCCTCTTCTTCACCCGCGATCTGCTACTGGATCAGGTGCGCCTGACGGGAAGCGGCGACCGGCCCAATATGGTGCTGTTCGATATCCAGACTTCCCAGAAAGAAGAAGTTGCCCGGCTGGTGGAACAAAACGGACTTCCCCTCCTGCAGGAAGTGCCCATCGTGACCATGCGCCTGGAAACCATCAACGGCATCACCAAAGCACAGAACGAGGCCGATACCACCTCGGAGATTCGAAACTGGGTCTTTAACCGGGAATACCGGGTAACTTACCGGGATACCCTGATCGATTCGGAAACGGTAGTGGAAGGGGAATGGCACGGCGAAAAGGCTAAAGACGGCACCATCTACGTATCCATTGCCGACAATATCGCCGACGATATGCAGGCGGAGATCGGGGACGCACTGGTTTTCAACGTGCAGGGACGTACCATTGAGACCGTAGTTTCCAGTATCCGGGAAGTGGACTTCCGGCGGGTACAGACCAACTTCTTTGTCGTCTTTCCGAGCGGCGTACTGGAAAATGCACCGCAATTCCACGTGGTGGTCACCCGGACTTCCGATCAAAGCCAATCGATCGCTTTTCAGAGCGCCCTGGTGCAGGGTTTCCCCAATGTATCGGTCGTCGATCTGAGCATGATCCTGAAAACGGTGGATGAGATCCTGAATAAGGTGGCTTTTGTGGTACGGTTTATGGCACTGTTCAGCATCCTGACGGGTTTACTCGTGCTGATCAGTTCCGTACTACTCAGCAAGTACCAGCGCATTCGCGAAAGCGTACTCTTGCGGACGATCGGGGCCAAACGCCGGCAGATTCTCTGGATCAATGGTTTGGAGTACTTCATTCTGGGCTCTTTGGCCACCATTACCGGGCTCTTCCTGGCGGTGATCGGAGCCTGGGCGCTGGCCTATTTTCAACTGGATATTCCCTTCCGGCCAAACCTGATGCCGGCTCTGTATTCCTATCTGATCATTACCGGGCTCACCGTTTTGATCGGATTGTTCAACAGCCGGGAGATCGTCAGTGAGCCGCCGCTGGAGGTGTTGCGGCGGATTGGGTAACGGGGAGTGGAGGGTGACCTCACTCACACTCCGCCACCGTCCGCGGATTATTTTTAAAATACTCCCGGCATCGGTCACTAATGGGCTTGCCCGTGGTGAATTCACCACAATTTGCACCCGCGGCACCCACCGCTACCGGGCTTTGACTGAAAGCCTCCATGCATTCCCCGCAGCACTGACTGCTTAGATCTTCCTGGTTTTTAGAAGTGTTACAGGCGCTGAAGCTTAAAATAAGGAAGACCATCAAAACGTTTATCCAATTTCTTTTTGGGCTCATAAGTAAAGCGTATTTTAGAAAATCTGTATATCTTCGGATATACATTGAAACTATCGGTAGTAAGTACACGTACCAGATCGTGGAGTTACCATCGTTATTACGGTACAATTAGAGCTGGTGCGATCGGCTTCCGACCATCATCCCACCATCGTAAGATGGACCCACATTGAAACGACACAGCCATGCTGCTACACACAAAAAAACAGGACAAAATCCCCCAAGAACTGCTTATGCTAAGATTATGCACGCTGTTGATCCTCCTCCTGCTGGCCGTCATACCCGACAGAGCCGGTGCCCAGGATGCCCTGGTAAATTCGGAGGTGACAACCACGAACTGGGAGCCGGAATCCACCCCGCCCAAGCGGGAGTTTCGGGGCGTCTGGATCGCTACGGTTTTCAATACCGACTATCCAAAATCGCCTTCTCCGATGCGGGTGGCCATCAAAGAACAATATAAGAATTTAATAGCTGAGTTTAAGCGACTCGGCTTTAACGCCGTAGTGGTGCAGGTGCGCCCGGCGGGTGATGCTTTTTATCCTTCCCAACTGGTGCCCTGGTCCAAGTTCCTGACCGGTAAACAGGGGCAGCCGCCGATCCCGTCGGAATTTGATCCGCTGGAATTTATGGTGGAGGAAACCCACCGGATGGGGATGGAATTTCACGCCTGGATGAATCCCTACCGGGCCACGGTCAACCTCGATACCGCCGGTCTGCATCCCACCCACGTGTTCAATCAGCACCGGGACTGGCTGCTGACCTACGGAACGCGCATGTACCTGAATCCGGGAGTGCCCGAAGTACGGAAACACATCGCCGAAGTGGTCGGTGAAGTAGTGGATAATTACGATGTGGACGGCATTCATTTCGACGATTATTTTTATCCCTATAAGATCAAGGATGTGCCTTTCCCGGATAGTGCTACCTACTATTTCTACGGACAGGCTTTTAAAAATATCGACGACTGGCGGCGAACCAATACGGATAACCTGATCATGGGGATTTCCCAGCGTATCCGCGCGTCCAAACCCCACGTCAAGTTCGGCATTAGTCCGTTCGGGGTCTGGAGTAACCGCAGCCAGAATACCATGGGTTCCGAAACTTCGGCCAGCGTCACTTCCTACGATGACCTCTACGCGGACGGCATCAAGTGGTTGAAAAACGGCTGGATCGATTATATTGCACCGCAATTGTACTGGAATATCGGATTTGCCGCCGCGGATTACGCCGAACTGGTGAACTGGTGGAGTATGCGGGTGAAGGATCAGCATCTCTACATCGGTCAGGCGGCCTACAAGGTGGGTGATAATCCCGAACCGAAATGGCAGGACCCAACGGAGATCCCCCGCCAGATCGCGATGAATCGCAATAATATCGAAGTGGACGGCAGCATCTTCTACAGTGCTCAGTCCATTAAGCGCAATCTGCTGGGACTGAAAGATTCCCTGCGCACTGCGTTCAAGGCACCCGCGCTGGTACCGCAGATCGACTACCAGACCGGACGGGTACCCAAGATACCGCGTTTCAAAAAGGTGCGTTCCAAGGACGGCGACGTCAAGCTGAAGTGGAGACCCCACAAGGATGATACCTACATCAAACCAGCTTACTATATCGTTTATCGTTTCAACGGATCGCGGGTAGGGGACTACGAAGATCCCCGCAATATTCTGCACGTCACGTCCTTCCTGGCGGATGCCAAAAAGATGGTCTTTATGGATCGTTCGGCCGAAGCGGGGAAGCAATATACCTACGTTGTTTCTGCCGTCAACCGCCAGCACCAGGAAGGTCGTCCGACTGAGTCGCAACCCATCCTGAAAACGGAGCGGCGGGTGAAAAAGATCAAGAACCGCCGCGTGAAAAAGCAGAAGGACAAGCGTTCCAAAAAGGAAAAGAAGGAAGACGAAGCTACTCCTGATTTTAGATTTTAGTACGATCGGGGAGCGAAACCGGGAGCAGGGCGTATACAGGAAAGATGGGCCCTGCTCCCGGCATTTTAAGCCACTAAAAGAACGCTTATGAAATTTTGGTTCTGGATGTTACTGGTCTTCGGCCTGATACCGGCTTGTCAATCCGAAGCGCAACCGGAGTCGGCACCCACCGTTGTTGCTGAAAAGCCCGATGAGAGCTTCCGGCTGGCGCTCGAAGAACACCTCGCGGCCGTAGCGGCCAAAGATTTCGACCGACTAAAAATGACGGTTCCCCAAAGCGGAGAACTGGTTTGGGTCTTACCCAACGGAGCATCCTTTATGAAGGCGGAAGAATTTCTGCAAAATCACCAGGAATGGTTTCAGGATACCAGCTGGACCATGACCACCCAAATCCTGCAGGCAAACTGGGGGCAGGACCACGGTACGGCCCTGGTGGAAGCCGATCTGCGGGAACCCGAACGGAACGGCAAACCCTACTTTCACCGCATGTTCATCAGCTACGGACTGGAAAGATCCAATGGCCGGTGGCAGGTTGTGCTGGATCACGCCAGTACCATTGAAAAATCCGAATAACCTGACCACGCCCTGATCTCCCGGGCCCGCCCACTACAAAATCCGCTTTAATGTTTAGATGTAGTCTACTGTTGTTTCTGCTCTCCTTACTGAGTGTTCCTTCGTTCGGACAGCAAAAGCCCAAAAAGCGATTCAAACTGCCGCCTCAGCTTTCCGAAGCATCCGGCCTATACATCGCCGGTCCGGACAGCCTCTGGTGGCACAACGATAGCGGGGACGGCCCGATGATCTATCTGACCGACGGCCGCGGGAAATTACTGCGTATCGATACCTTATCGCATCTACAGCATATCGATTGGGAAGATATTACCTCCGATGATCAGGGAAGGATCTACATCGGTGATTTTGGCAACAATGCCAATGCCCGCCAGAATCTGAAGATCTACCGCTACGATCTGGAAGCGGGAACAACGGATTCGCTGAGCTTTGCCTACGAGGACCAGAAGCAATTCCCGCCGCCACCGGAATGGGCAAACTTCGATATGGAGGCCTTTTTCTGGATGAACGATAGCCTGCATCTGTTTTCCAAAAACCGCCTCCGTCGCGGTAATTACCAGTGCAAACACTACGTCCTCGCCGATGATCCCGGGGAGCAGGTCGCCCGCCTCCAGGACAGTATCTACCTGCGTAAGCGGGTGATCACCGGTGCCGCCATTAGCCCGGACGGAAAAACCATGGCCCTGGTGGGTTATAATTTCAAGATGTGTCTCGGCTTTTTCCCCAGTTCGGCGGCCTCACTTTTCGTTTTCAAGAACTTTAACGGCAGCCGATTCTTTGAGGGAGAAATGGAACGGAAATCACTTTCGTGCTTTTTCGCTACCCAGTACGAGTCGGTTGATTTCATCGACAACAACCAGGTGTACGTGGCTTCCGAAAAGACCGTCATCATACCGCCCCGGGCCAAACGCCGGCGGGTGCGAAAAGCCGATAAAAAGGAAAGTACGCTTACGGCGATCCGCGAGTAAGCCTCAGGAAATAGAGCTGTTGAGACACCCGGACGCAGAGCCCATAACGTTCAAACATCCCAACGTCCAAACTTTCATACGTTATAAATCACCCGTTATACAAATCCTCAATCTCCTTTTCGTACTTCCGCTGGATCACCCGGCGTTTGAGTTTCAGGGTAGGGGTCAGTTCCGCTTCTTCCCCGTTGGGATGTGAGGGTTGCCAGACCTTATCGAGCAGCGTAAATTTCTTGATCTGTTCGATATGACTGAAGTTGGGATTGAGGCGATCCACGATACTCTGGTAGAGGGCTACGATCTTCGGATGGCGAATGGCCTCAGAAATACCGTTCCAGGGGATCTCATTGCGGGAGCACCATTTCTCCAGCGCTTCTTCCGAAGGTACCATCAGGGCGGAAACAAATTTCCGTTGTTCACCCACCACCATGATCTGTTCGATCAAGAACTCTTCTTTGAAGCTGCTTTCGATAGGGGCGGGCGCTACGTATTTACCGCCGGACGTCTTCAGCAGTTCCTTTTTGCGATCGGTGATCTTCAGCATCGGCTGGCCTTTGGGCCCTTTGACCAGTTTGCCGATATCTCCAGTCCGGAACCAGCGTTCCCCGTCAATCTCTTTAAAGACATCCGCCGTCGCTTCGGGTTTGTTGTAATAACCCAGCATGATATTGGGTCCTTTGGTCAGGATCTCCCCTTCATCGGGTTTGTAATCCCCGTCGCTTTCGTCGATCATGACGTCGATACCCGGCAGGATCGGTCCGATGGTTCCCAGCAGGGCACCGCCTTCCTTAAAACGACCGATGGCGATCCCCGGTGAGGTCTCCGTCAATCCGTAACCTTCCCGGATCGGGATCCCGGCGGCCGAAAAGACGCGGGCGATCTTGGCGGGCAGCGGAGCCGCTCCGGACAAAATGCCCTTGACCTCGCCGCCGAGGGCAGCGCGCCATTTGCTGAAAATGAGTTTATCGGCCAGACCGCGCTTAATGCCGTCCAGACCACTGAATTGCTTGTCGTATTCAAAATCTTCGGTCAGGCTGAGGGCCCAGAAGAAAAGCTTTTTGGTCATACCACTGAGCCCTTCCCCTTTGGCGTAGATCTTTTCGTATACCTTTTCCAGCAAGCGGGGCACCGAGGTGAAAAAATGCGGCTTCACCGCCTGGATGTCTCCCTCTTCTCCACCGAGATTGTCCGTGCCGGTATAGTACATATTCGTCCCCATATAGGTCTCGGAATAAGTATGGGTCCGCTCAAAAATGTGGCAAAGCGGCAGGAAACTGAGCACGCGGTCCCCCTGCTGGAGCGGGATCTCTCCGGCAACGGCAAAGACATTGCTCGCAATGTTGTGGTGCGAGAGCATGACGCCTTTCGGTTTCCCAGTGGTACCCGAGGTGTAGATGATGGTCGCCAGGGATTCGGGATCTATCGAAGCCATAATGGACCGGACCTGATCCATACCTTCATCACTGAAGATCTCCTCCCAGTAGGGGCGGCCTTCCACCCGGTCGAAAGTATAGATATTGGTCAGCGAAGGCACATTGGCCTGGGCCCGTTTCACTTTATCGTACAGGTCATCCACCCCGACGAAAGCGAGCTTCACTTCCGCATCGTTGAAGATGTATTCGTATTCACCCGGGCTGATCGTGGGATATACTGGTACGTTGATCGCACCGATCTGGCTCATGCCGATATCCATGATCACCCATTCCGTCCGGTTTTTGTAAGTAGCCAGCGCGATCTTGTCGCCGGGTTGAACGCCCAGTTTCAATAGTCCGCAACTTACCTTATTGGCCAGTTCAATGATCTTATCGGTAGAGTAGTGGACCCAGTCGTCTCCTACTTTATGGTTAAAAGCTTTTTCCTGCGGGAATTTAGCCTGCTGGTAATGAATGAAATCGAATAATCTGCTCGGGTTTTCCATAATTTGGTTTTATAACTTGATCGCCACCAAAAGTCGAAAAAATAAATGGTTTGATCAGGGTTTTTCAGAAGAAAATTTGCTTATTAAGTATCTCGCTAATTTTGTAACGATATACTTTCTGTTGGTATTAACGAACGATAACTGTTCTGAATTTTCTCGTCCAAATCATAATGACCTATGCAGAATATCAAACTACTTTTAAGAGCCGTATTGATCCTACAATTGTTTTCCTCCGCTCTGCACGCCCAACTGAAGATGACGCCCACCCGGGTGGGCGTACTTACCCAGGATCCTCAGTTTACCGTGGATGTCAGGGGGGATCTTTTTGTTCGTTCCAATTTTGGGGGATTGATGCTCGGCTATCCGGACAATGGTAACCAATGGCGGATGGGTACCGTGAATGCCGGACAGGATATGCTTTTTCGCTCCAAGCCGGAAGGCAGTTCGGATTTCAGTACCCGCATGATATTTTTCGGGAACGGGGATGCCGCATTTGGGGGAGATCCCGGCAGCAGCAATGCCCGTATGGAGGTACTGCACAATTCTAGTATATCGGACCCCCATATCTTATTGACCGAGCAACAGAATGATTACGGTCGCCTCAGTTTTGAAAATATAACCTATCCGGGGAAACGCTGGACGATCGCCGGTTATCCCGGAACCAATCCGGAAAACAGCCGGCTGAACTTGTGGTTTGAGGATACCGACGGGGGCAAGGATATTGTGACCGTACGGGGCAATGGCCATGTGGGTATCATGGGCATCAATCCTACCGCCCGTCTCCACATCCATCAGCAAGATCAGGAAGTCGGATCGGGACTGCGATTTGATGACGGTATCAACGCGGACTGGGATATTACCCACGGTTTCGGACTACGACTGCACTATGGAGGTGCTCTGCGGGGAACCTTTTCGGCGACTACCGGAGAGTATATTCAGTCTTCGGATAGTAAGCTGAAGAAAAACATTCAAAAGATGCCGGATATCCTATCCAAGGTGATGGAGCTCCGTCCTCTGAATTACCAATATAAGGACACCAAATCTCAGGACCTGACCATCGGTTTCGTCGCGCAGGAGGTAGACCCGCTTTTCCCGGAACTCGTGCATTTTATAGAAGCCGATCAGCTCTACGGGATCAATTACGCCGGGTTCAGCGTGGTGGCCATCAAGGCGATCCAGGAATTGAAATCGGAAATCGACCGGAGGGACGAGCGGATCAATGAACTGGAAGATCGTCTGGACCGGATTGAAACGCTCCTCCGGCAGGGACAAACCGCTCAGAATCATCTGATCCTGGAAGAGGCCGCCGCGGACCTGGACCGATCGGAACTGAAACAAAATACACCCAATCCATTTAAGTCCGTTACGACCATTACCTATCTGGTACCCGAACGAGCGCAACGGGTACAATTGCGCATTGCCGATCAGAGCGGTAAAGTACTGCGAACGCTGGAGGTTGAACAACGCGGCCGGGTGCAGACCAATCTCGACGCCACCGCTCTGCCCGCCGGTACCTATTTCTATTCCCTCTGGGTAGACGGGCAGTTGATTGGCACCAAAAAAATGGTGCTGAGCCGATAACCTTTTGCCCAATACTTTGCAGCGCGTATAGCACGGATCGGAAGCCGATCTTCAGCTCTTCCGAATTTTATACGCGCTGCAAATTGATCCATGGACGGAGTGAACATACGGAAGCCAACCACTGGAACGATAGCTTCTAAAGCACATCCGCCGCTACCAACTCCCGCAGCCGCTCGTGCAGGCGGCGGGCGATCTCCGGATTTTCGTTGTAAAGGTTGATCTTCTCCGCAGGATCGACTGAAAGGTCATAAAGCGCACCGGGAGGGTCATCCGGCTGTGTTTTTTTGTAATTGCCCACACCAACGTATTTCCATTTGCCCTGGATGATACCGAAAAGCTTTCCGCTGGACTGGACGACCACCTCGGGGCGCACGGGAGTTTCCGCACCCTCTAACACCGGGAGCAAATTGTAACTATCCTTTCCATGCGTTTCCCCCAGCGAGTAGCCGCTGACCGCACCCAGCGTAGCGAGCATATCCGTCAGCGCCATCAACTGACCACTCTGCTTTCCCGCCGGAATGCGCCCCGGCCAGCGGGCAATGAAGGGCGTGCGAACGCCTCCTTCCTGAATACCCCACTTGGTACCGCTCAGGGGCCAGTTGGGCTGGTGGCCGGTAGTGTCGGTATCAACGGGGGATTGCCCCGGACTGTTGGAAGCCTGGCTCACATCCAGCGCTTTGCTGGTACGTTCAAACTGCGAGCCGTTGTCACTGGCGAAAAGCACCAGGGTGTTTTTCTTCATTCCGAGCCGGTCGAGGGTTTCCATCAGGCGGCCGATGTAGTGGTCCAGTTCGTGTACGTAATCACCGTAGAGCCCGGCCTCGGTGCGGCCGCGAAAATCTGGGCTGACGGCAAGCGGGATATGGGGAACATAGGGCGCGAAGTACAGAAAGAAAGGCTCGCCGTCTTTCGTTTTGGCCCGCTCTTCCAGAAAATCAATGGATAAGTTGGTAATGTGCGGCAGGAAATCTTCCAGGGGAATGATCCCGACCTGTTCGCTGTTGGGAGCGGCTTCAATGGAGTAGAGATCGTGACCGATGGCACCGCTGATATTCCGGTCCTGCAGGATCCAGCATTCGCTGGCACAACTGAAACCGTACCAGTGGGAAAAACCGTGATCAAGCGGCCCGTCACTGACCGGGGCATTCAGATCCAGATTGGCGCCGTTCTTTTCGGCTTTAAACTGACCGTGGCCGACGGGCAATTCACCGTCGAGGGTAGGGAAGGTCGTGCCGAGGTGCCACTTCCCGAAACCCGCGGTGGTGTACCCCTGTTTTTGTAACATTTCCGGCAGGGTGAGCAGGGCGGAGTCGATCATTGATCGTTCGTAATTGCGCATGACTCCAGTTTTGTTCCAGCTTCGCCAGGGATATTGCCCGGTCATCAGCGCGTAGCGCGAAGGCGAACAGACGGATACCGGGCAGTAGGTCTGCGTCATGCGCATACCCTCTGCGGCCAGTTGGTCGAGATTGGGGGTGGGCACCAGTGATCCGGGATTATAGCAGCCGAGATCACCGTAACCGAGGTCGTCCGCCAAAATGATCACTATATTCGGAGCAGTATCTTCTGCAGCGGGTGAACAGGCGTTGAGGATACAAAAAGGTAGTAAAGAGCAAATGAGCCGGATCAGCACCGGTAAATGGTCGTTTTTCATGTGTTGAGTTGGTTTTGTTCCGGAGCGGCGGTGGCGATCGATCACTAAAATGGAGTCGCTTTCCTGCGCTGTTGGGCAAACTTCTTCGTCCGGAATTTCGTTTTCTGCCGAAAGTTATCAATAACAAGCGACGCTAATCTATTTTTCCCTCGCAATTTTGGACTTATCCTGTCCACGGTCCGGCATTCGGTTCCCTACTTAAGACTTCATTACTATATTTGCCGCTTAATCAATGCAACTTCAGATGGCCAAGAAAAAAAAGGAAAAGAAGATCGTAGCGGCGAGTCCGCGCCTGGAGGGAACCGGCATCGCGGTACCCAATGAAGCTACCGAGGCCACCAGTCGTTATCCCGATGTGTATTTCATGCACAAAACGGGAGCCATGGCCGATTGGGAGCGCCTGGGAGATCGCCGGATCTTATTCCGGGGAGCGCAGGATGCCAGTCTGTTGGTAGAAGTGTACAGCCCGGAGGTCATCCGGTTTCGGTATGCCGTCAGTGCGCCCTTCAGCCAGGAACCGAGCTATGCACTGATCGAGCCGGACCAGGAAGAAAGGGTTTTATTCGAAATAAAGGAGGCCGGTAACTTCATTACCATCAGCACCGGAAAGCTTAAGTGTAAGATCGCAAAGATCGATCTTCAACTACAGATATACGATGCCGAATCCGGGCAGCTCTTGCTGGAAGAGGCGGTGCCATTTTCGGCTCGCTCTACCATTATGAATGGCCTGGAATATCTTAAGGTCAGTCTGCGGGCCCGTACGGGGGAAAAATACCTGGGGCTGGGCGATAAAACCTGCCCGATGGATCTGCGCGGGCACGCCCTGCAGAACTGGAACACGGACTCCTTCGGCTATCAAAAGGATACGGATCCGTTGTACCGAAGCATTCCATTCTATTATAGTCTATACAAGGGCAAGGCCTACGGTTTGTTTCTGCACAGTAGCTGGAAGACGCATTTTGACTTTGACGCTACCGGTGCCGGCGTTACTGCTTTCTGGACGGAGGGAGGAGAAATGGATTACTTCTTCATCTACGGCCCTGAACTCACCGCAGTGAACCGCCGCTATATGGACCTGACCGGCAAACCCGAACTGGCGCCGCTTTGGGCTCTGGGCTTTCACCAGTGCCGCTGGAGTTACTACCCGGAAAGCCGGGTCCGGGAACTGGCCGCCGAATTCCGGGAGCGATCCATTCCCTGCGATGCCGTCTATCTCGATATCGATTACATGGACGGCTATCGCTGTTTTACCTGGAACAAGGACTATTTCCCCGATCCGAAAAAGCTGATCGCCGATCTAAAAAAAGATGGCTTCCAAACGGTGGTGATGATCGATCCCGGTATCCGGGTAGATCCGGATTACGAAGTGTATAAAAGCGGAACGGAGCAGGATGTATTCTGCCGCCGGCCTTCGGGCGAGGTAATGACGGGGCCGGTCTGGCCGTCCAAGTGCGTATTCCCCGATTATACCGATCCCCGGGTGCGAGCCTGGTGGGCCGACCAGTACGAAGAAATGTACGCCGATCAGGAGGTGAGCGGCTTCTGGAACGATATGAACGAACCGGCCGTATTCAAGGTCAACCATCTGACTTTTCCGGATCATGTCCTGCACCACTACGAAGGCTTTGGGGCGGATCACCGAAAAGCGCATAATATCTACGGTCAGCAGATGTCACGGGCAACCTACGAAGGCCTGAAAAAACACCAGCCCGAGAAACGGCCTTTTGTGCTCACCCGGGCCACGTTTTCCGGTGGCCAACGTTACGCTGCCCTCTGGACGGGAGATAATATAGCAAGCTGGGAGCACCTGCGACTGGCCAATATCCAGTGCCAGCGACTGAGTATCTCCGGCTTCAGCTTTGTGGGTACGGACATCGGCGGCTTTGTGGATGTGCCCGCCGGGGAATTGCTGGTGCGCTGGCTGCAACTGGCCGTTTTCCATCCCGTGTTCCGGATCCACTCTATGGGTAACAATGTGGACGGTGCATCCGAGGCGGAAGCCGAAATGGTCCAGGAGGCCGAACGACTCAACCGGCTCGATCAGGAACCCTGGGCCTTCGGTGATCCCTTTACGGATCAGGCCCGCACGGCGATTGAATTCCGCTACATTCTGCTGCCGTATATCTATACCTATTTCCAACGGGCGTCCACCCTCGGAGACCCGATGCTGAAACCACTGTCATTCTTTGATCAGACGGATCAGGAAGCGCTCAAGCGGGAATCCGAGTTCATTTTCGGTGACCACCTCCTGGTGTGTCCGATCCTGAAACCGGGTACCAAAACGATCACGACCTATCTGCCGAAGGGGGAGTGGTACGACTTCCACCGGGCTACTCCTTTTATCGGAGGGCAAAAAGTGCGGCTGCGCACGCGGCCGGACCGGCTGCCGGTGTTGGTACGCGCCGGTTCGGTGATCCCCACCTATCCGGTTCAGCAGTATACGGATGAACTGGAGATCCATCACGTCGGTCTGCGGGCCTATTTCGGTTCGCTGGACGAAAGTCTCTGGTACGTGGATGCGGGCGAAGGGTACGACTACCGGGAAGGCGGCTACCGTCTGGCCAGTTTTAGTACCGTGGCAACAGAAAAGGGCTTCCTCATCCGGCAGGAGGTTACCGGTGATTTTCAGCCGACCGCTACCGCATATCGGATCAAATTGTTTGGCATGCCCTTCGACGCCCTTAGCCTGAAGGTGGATGGAGCCGAAACGCATTTTTCTCAATTACCGCTCAAAGTACTGGTAGTGGAAATACCGCTGGACTTCGGAGAAATGGAGGTGCTGTTCTAATCACTTAGCCCGATGGCCGGAGGAACTGCGTGTAGTAGCTCCTCCGGCCTGCCGGAATATATCGGATAGCCTATTTTAACTTTACGGCTTTACCCTTGCGGGCACTCTTTTTGGCTGCTTCCAGGATCTCGACTACGATCATATTGTTTTCCAGTGAAGACAGGGCGTAGGGTGGAAGCTGGTGGTCTCCCTTGACCACAGCGGCCAGTAACGCGAATGGATCGTCAAAAGGTGCAGTGCGCTCCGGCAGTTTCACGGTGCTTTCTTCATTTTCTCCAGCGTAGCGGGTTCGCATTTTGGAGCGGTTATCACAGTAGATGTAACCGGTTTTCCCGTAGATGTGCATATCCTTGCGGCCGAAAGGCCAGTTCCAGGAAGCCTGGATGATACCCTGCGTCTTCGGGTATTCCACCAGGATGGTGGCCTCGTCGTCTACTTTAGGGTAAATATCCGGTTTGATCTGTTGGGTCATGGCCATGACCTGCCGGGGGCGTTGCCCTTGCATGAGCCAGGTAATGAGATTGGCGCCGTAGCAGCCGAAATCCGTCAGGGCTCCGGCCCCGTTGGCCACCGGATCGGTCAGCCAGTCCAGAAATTCCTGATTGACTCCGATCTCCATCGGCCCTTCGTGGCCGTCGTGAACGACTATCTTACGCAGATCCCCGATCTTATCTTCATTGTGGATCAGATCGTAAGCCTGGTGGTGGGTGGCGTACCAGGTGGTCTCGTAATTCGTCAGGAGATGGATCTGGTGTTTTTCGGCCAGCGCCTGCATTTTTTTGGCGTGCGCCACACTGACGGCCAGCGGCTTTTCCACCATCACGTGTATCCCCCGCGGAGCACAGGCTTCCACCACCTCCAGATGCTCATAAATACTGCCGAATGCGGTAACGGCTTCCGGTTTGACGGCAGTAAACATTTCTTCCATCGTGTTGTAAACCATATCCATGCTGTAACCGTGCTGTTTGGCAAAGCGCTCAGCGAGATCCCGGTTGGGTTCGACAATTCCGACGATCTGAATATCGCCCCGGTCCGGCCGGCCAAGTATCCAGTGAACGTGGGAGTGCGTGAGTCCCACCACCGCTACACGCAACGGAGGATCGCTCTGAGCGTCGGCTTCGGGGATAACCAGCAGACCAAGGAAAAATAAAAGAGTTAGGGAAAGCCTCATAGGTTTAGGTTGTTTTGATAATTTAATTATTGACTTCAGCGATCATGCTGTTTGTGAGAAAGACCAGGGAGCATTGGAGACAAGGAGACAAGGTGACTTGGAGAGGGGGTGACTAGGAGAGGGGGAGCACAGCATTGCCTCAGAGCCCCTCGTCTCCCAGTCACCCAATCTCCCCATCACCCAATCTCCTTGTCTCCCCATCTCCGTGTCACCGTGTCACCAAATCTCCTCAACTGGCTTTAACCTTTCGCACCATGATCCGCAGCAAGGCCGGGAAAAAGCGCTGGAGATAAACTCCCAACATTTCCAGAGTGCCGGCAATGTAGGTCTGATCCTCTTGTTTGCGAATGGCGTGCACCATTTTTTCGGCACAGGCTTCCGGACTGATACCCTGTTCTGTTCGCGAATCCATGGATCCCTGGGGACTGCCGTCGCCCAGCAGGGCATTGACGGAGATCTGCGTACGCACGTATCCCGGCAGGATCACTCCAACATGGATGCCATATTCGTGCAATTCCGCGCGCAGCGCCTCCATAAAACGGATCAGGGCGCCTTTCGCGGCCGCATAACTACTTCTTTTGGGAGTAGCCACCACGCCCGCTACGCTGGCCACACTGATGATCTGTCCGGATCGGGCCTCGATCATATAAGGGACAACAGCTTTAGTGAGGGCCGCAGTGCCGGTAAAGTTGACGTCCATTATCCGGCGGGCTACCGCTACATCCGTATCCATAACCGAACTGCGCTGGGAGATCCCGCCGTTATTGATCAGGATATCGATCCGACCGAAACGATCGAGTACCCGCCCCACCAGTCCCGGCATTTCCTCGTAGTCCGTCAGATCCAGAGGGAGGATGAAGAGCCGGTCCGGCGACAGACCGGATTGCCGGGCCACCCGTTCCAGTTCCGCTGCCCTCCGCGAGGAAAGCACCAAATAGGGGGACTCCCGGGCCAGTTCGTAGGTCAGGGCCTCGCCGATACCGGAAGAAGCGCCGGTGATCCAAATGACCTTGTCCTGAAAATAGGTACTCATTCTTTCACCGATACCTGCTGTACAAAATCCAGGCTGGCGGAATTGGCACAATGCCGCGTTTGTTTATCGGTAAAGCCTTCGCCCCGGAATACGTGGCCGAGATGCCCTTTACAATTGGAGCAAACGATCTCGGTACGCTGCCCGTCCGCATCCGGAAGTTCTTCGACGTTGCCTTCGATCACATCGTCAAAACTGGGCCAGCCGGTACCCGAGTTGAATTTGTCTTTCGAACGGAAGAGCGGCAGGTTACACTGCTTACAGATGAACACGCCTTTTCCTTTAAAATCGTGGTAGGCCCCGGTGAAAGGGCGTTCGGTCCCTTTTTTCAAAATGACGTTAGCTTCGGTCCCTTCCAGTTCATTGTACTCGTCGGCATTCTGAATGACCGGCGGCAGGTCAGTGAGCGGTTTTTCCGCCTTAGTCTGAGCGCAGGCGCTGAAATTTTGTAGGCAAATGGCTGCGATCAGCAGGAAAAAAAGCTTTTTCAACTTCATATTCACATTTTTTTTATTGCGGCCTGTAAGGTACAAACAATTGGGAATTAGTGTATTAACAGTATGGGAATTAAAAAAAGAGGTATTACTAATAAAAAAAGTTAGGTTTATGATGAACAATACTTAATAAACTTGCATTTATAATAGTATTACTATAAATTTGTGCATTCGTTTGACCATCGGTCTGTCCAGCCGGCAAAGCCGAAATCGGTTCCAGGGGCCACATCACCGATAACAGTTCAATGAAAGCACAGGTGGAACAGCCACCGAAGGTAGAGAGATTATAAGTTTGAATTCCGGGCGATCAGGCCTTTTCATACGACCACAAGCTCTCTACCTTTTCCATTTCACTATCGCAGTCCGAAACCAAAAGAATCCAATGCTCTTGGAAAGCTGTTGAAGTTTAGTCATCGGGAATTAACCATCCGGAAAAGGTGACTGAACAACACTGAGAGGTTAAAAACACACAGCTATTTAAACATCATATTTGGCTAAATCTTCTAGAATGAAACAACAAGACCAATTACCTACTGGCATCTTACAAAACCTAAAACACGATTTTCCCGCGAGTATCGTCGTGTTCCTGGTAGCAGTTCCGCTCTGTCTCGGAATTGCCCTGGCTTCGGGAGCTCCGCTTTTCTCCGGTATTATTGCCGGTATTGTCGGCGGTATTGTCGTTGGCGCACTTAGTGGATCTCAACTTGGGGTAAGTGGTCCGGCGGCCGGTCTGGCCGTTATCGTTCTGACCGCCATTCAGGATCTCGGTTCATTTCAGGTATTCCTGATGGCCGTGGTAATTGCCGGTGTACTGCAGGTCGCCCTGGGGTATGCCAAAGCGGGTATCATCGGATATTACTTTCCCTCCTCGGTGATTAAAGGGATGTTATCCGGTATTGGTATAATTATTGTTTTGAAACAGATCCCACATGCTTTTGGGTATGATAAAGATTACGAAGGTAGCGTGACTTTTTCCCAGCCGGACGGCCACAATACACTTTCGGAACTGTACTATATGCTGGAGGCCATCACGCCGGGTGCACTGATCATTACTGCGGTCTGTCTGGCGATACTGATCCTCTGGGAACAGTCCTTCATGAAAAGACAAAAAGTTTTCCAACTCATTCAGGGGCCACTGGTAGCGGTAATTGCCGGTATCGTACTCAATATGGTTTTCAGCAGTAGTGATACGCTGAGCCTGTCGGCCGAACACCTGGTGACTATTCCGGTTGCCGGAAGCTTTTCCGGTTTTCTCGGTCAGTTCACCTTCCCGGATTTCTCTCAGATCGGTAACGGTGCCGTCTGGGTAACCGGTGTCACCATTGCCATTGTAGCCAGTCTGGAAACCCTGCTTTGTCTGGAAGCGACCGACAAGCTGGATCCCTACAAAAGGGTCGCCCCGGCTAATCGCGAACTGAAAGCCCAGGGAGTTGGTAACCTGCTCTCCGGGTTGATCGGAGGCCTGCCGGTTACTCAGGTAATCGTACGGAGTTCCACGAATATTCAATCCGGTGGTAGAACCAAGGCTTCGGCTATATTGCACGGTTTCCTGTTGCTGTTGTCCGTAATGGCGATCCCCTTTGTGCTGAACCTGATCCCGCTGGCGAGTTTGGCCGCTATTCTTTTTCTGGTAGGTTACAAACTGGCTAAGCCGGCGCTGTTCAAGCAAATGTATAAACTGGGATGGTCCCAGTTCGTGCCCTTCATGGTAACGATCATCGGTATCGTACTGACGGACCTGCTGATGGGTATCGGAATGGGTATGGCGGTAGCTATTTTCTACATTCTGCGGAACAACTACAAGAAGCCTTACTTCTTCGATGCGGAAAAACACGTGGAAGGAGAGCCTATTCGTATCGAACTGGCGGAAGACGTAACCTTCCTGAACAAAGCGGATATCCTGCAAACGCTGAATCACCTGCCGTCTAACTCCACGGTAATTATTGATGCGTCCAAAACGATCAACATCGATGAGGATGTGCGGGAGATCATCCTTGATTTTAAAGAAGCAGCCAAGCTGAAAAATATAGATCTGACTATTGTCAGCCGTCGCCAGAAAGGTATGCCGGAGAGCCCGGTCAAACTTTTCGAGGATACGGTGATCAACGGAAATGGAAGCGATAAAGTCAAAGACGACGCTTCTACGATGAATTAGAGATAGTTTTACTTAGGATCATCATTCGAAGGGTGATCTAGCGTTGAGAGCGACATTGGAATTTTCCGGTGTCGCTTTTTTTATGTTGGTTGTTTTCCGGACCAAATCTAATTCGTCCGGCAATTTAAATAACAAAATGATAATTTTATTCTACCTTTCAACCCGTAATCAGACTCAATTTAAAACGATATGGCAGACAACGTATTTGACGCAATTGTCATTGGTTCCGGCATCAGCGGAGGCTGGGCTGCCAAGGAATTGTGTGAAAAAGGACTTAAAACGATCATGCTGGAGCGGGGGCAGAACGTAGAGCATGTAAAAGATTATCACAGTGCCCTCAAGCCACCCTGGGCGTTCGAGCACCGCGGTACCCGTACCCAAAAAATGATCGAGGATTACCCGGTACTCAAACGGGACTATCCGCTCAACGAAAAGAATCTCGAATGGTGGGCCAGCGATAAGGACTGCCCTTATACCGAGATCAAACGCTTCGACTGGTTTCGGGGCTACCAGGTAGGTGGGCGATCGCTGCTCTGGGGAAAACAGAGCTACCGCCTGAGTGATTTCGATTTCGAGGCCAATGCCAAGGAAGGTATTGCGATCGACTGGCCGGTACGCTACAAGGACATCGCACCCTGGTACGATTACGTTGAGCGCTTTGCCGGTATCAGCGGTAATCGCGACGGTCTTCCTCAACTTCCGGACGGGCAATTCCTGCCTCCGATGGAAATGACCTGCGTGGAGAAGGACGTTGCCGCCCGGATCAAGGAACACTACAAGGGCCAGCGCCACATGATCATCGGTCGGGCTGCCCACGTAACCGGACCGCTTGCGGGACGTACCCTTTGCCAGTACCGGAATAAGTGCTCCCTGGGCTGTCCGTTCGGCGGCTATTTCAGTACCCAGTCGTCTACCTTGCCAGCGGCCATGAAAACGGGTAACCTCACTCTGCGCCCCTGGAGCATCGTGACGAAGATCATTTACGATAAGGACACCCAACGGGCTACCGGCGTGGAGATCCTGGATGCACAGACCAACGAAACTTACGAATACAAAGCAAAGGTCGTCTTCCTGAATGCTTCGACGATCAACTCTACCTGGATCCTGATGAATTCCGCTACGGATGTGTGGCCGGAAGGACTGGGTAGCAGCAGCGGCCAACTGGGCCACAACCTCATGGACCATCACCTGGGCGTTGGTGCCGGTGGTGACGTTGAAGGTTACGAAGACAAATACTACTACGGCCGCCGGCCGAATGGTGTTTATATCCCGCGTTACCGCAACCTGTTCGGCGACAAACGGGATTACCTGCGCGGATTCGGCTACCAGGGTGGAGCAAGCCGTCAGGGCTGGCAACGGAACGTGGCTGAATACAGCATCGGTGCCAACCTGAAAGAAGCGCTGACCGAACCGGGTAGCTGGACAATGGGTATCGGCGGTTTCGGTGAAATGTTGCCGGATTACGACAATAAGATCACGCTGGACAAAACGAAAACGGACAAATGGGGCCTCAATGTGGTGGCGATCGATTGCGAACTCAAGGAAAATGAGCTCAAGATGCGTCAGGACATGATGAACGATGCGGCCGAAATGCTGGAAGCTGCCGGTGTCAAAAACGTCAATAAATGGGATGGCGACGGCACACCGGGCCGGGGTATTCACGAAATGGGTACGGCCCGGATGGGTAGTGATCCCAAAACTTCCGTGCTCAATAAGTGGAACCAGGTATGGGATGCTCCCAACGTCTTTGTGACGGACGGCTCCTTCATGACTTCCGCCGGCTGCCAGAACCCATCTCTGGGATACATGGCCTTCACCGCCCGGGCGGTAGATCACGCCGTCAACGAGCTGAAGAAAATGAATTTGTAAATGAGGTGTCAGGGGTCAGGCGTTAGGTGTCAGGGGGGCTTTTAATATCCTCCTGACTCCTCACCCCTGACTCCTGACCCCCGGAAAAAATAAAATTATGACCAGACGAGATGCACTTTCCCGGGTTTCTTTAATGCTCGGGGGCACTATAATTGGTTCGGAAATATTTCTGTACGGTTGTAAACCGGATACGGTGCAATTGTCCACCGTGGAGTTCACGCCCACCAATATCGCTTTCCTGGACGAGGTGGGAGAGACGATCCTGCCGACAACCGCTTCTTCGCCCGGTGCCAAGGCCGCCGAGATCGGAGAGTTTATGAAAGTGATCGTGACGGATTGTTATGAAAAACAGGACCAGGAGATCTTCCTGGAGGGCATCGGAAAGCTCAACGAAGCATCGAATGCCAAATATTCGAAAGATTTCATGAAGCTGAGCGCGGAGGAAAAAACCGAATTTCTGACGGCACTCGATCAGGAGGCCAATGAATACAATAAAACGAAGGAGAACGGTGCTCCCAACCACTATTTTTCCATGATGAAGCAATTGACGCTCTGGGGCTACTTCTCTTCGGAAGTGGGCGCTACCCAGGCGCTGCGTTACGTGGAAACGCCGGGCCGGTGGGAAGGCTGTATCCCTTACGAAAAAGGGGATAAAGCCTGGGCGATCTGATCGCCGATCGGCCGAAAGGCACAATGCAGACACAAAGGGTCGCAAGGGTATACCTCCGGGATACTTTGCGATCCTTTGTTTTTCAGGCTTGCACAAATGGCGGTTAAACTTTACTTCTTCCGCTTTTTCTTCTTCCGCTTTTCCAGTTCCTCAATCTCCTCCATCAGGGCCTGGTAGTCGTTTTTCCTTTCCCGTTCTATCTTCAGGGTATCGTCGTATTCCGCTTTGTTGAGTTCCAGCACTTTGATCTCTTTATCCAGGAAGGTCTGGATCTGATCCAGGGTGTCCTGTTCTTCCGGTGCGCAGAAAGAATAGGCATCGCCCCGGCGCTCGCCCCGTCCGGTCCGGCCCACGCGGTGCACGTAATTTTCCGCCTCTTCCGGCAGGTCGTAATTGATCACGATCTCGATGTCCGGAATATCAATACCGCGCGCGGTGACATCCGTGGCAATCAGCACATTGGTTTTTCCGTTCCTGAATTCCCGCAACACTTTAGAGCGGTCGCTCTGGTCCTTATCGCCGTGGATGGTCAGGGCCGGGATATTTACGCGCTGCATGGCTTTAGCCACCCGTTCGGCCCGGACTTTCGTACGGACGAAGACCAGGATCTTGCTTTCGGGATTTTCGTTGATCACCCGTTCCAGGAAAAAGCGTTTGTGGTCCATTTCGACAAAGACTACCGAGTGATCAATGTTCTTGGCGACCGGATCTTTCGGAGAAAGCTGGATGCGGATCGCCTGCTGATTGACCAGCGAATAGGCGATCTTTTTGATCTTGTTGTTGATGGTAGCCGAAAAGAAAAGCGTTTGCCGTCGTTTGGGCAGCTTGCGAATCAGGTCGCGAATGTCTTTGATAAAACCCAGATCCAGCATGTGGTCGGCTTCATCCAGCACGAGGATCTCGATCCGGTGCGTGAGCAGGTGTCCCTGACTAATCAGGTCAAACATCCGGCCGGGCGTGGCGATAACGATATCTACCCCCTTGTTCAATTGACTGATCTGCGGATCCTGATCCACACCGCCGATCAGGGCCGTAGTTTTGATATTGGTAAATTGTGCGATCTGCTTGAATACGCCGTTGAGCTGGTTGGCCAGCTCGTGGGTTGGGGCCAGTACCAGGCACTTTACGCCATCCGGTCTCCGTTGATTTTGTTTCTTGCGGTAGAGCATATCGATAATGGGAATGGCAAAGGCCGCCGTTTTGCCGGTACCCGTCTGGGCAATGGCCAGCAGGTCTTCCCCTTTCAGGATATTGGGAATGGATTTATACTGAATATCAGTGGGACGCTGGAAGCCGAGTTGCTCCAGTCCTTTCTTTATTTTGGGATCAAATTGGTAATCGGTAAATTTCATCAGCCGAAGATAATTATTTTCATTTACCACCGGACAACTTTGCCCGGAAAGCGGAGATCAGGCAGCCCAACAGGGCGGTCAGAAGGATAAATCGGTAGGCGAAATCCATCTGGATAAGGTGGTTTTTTCGGAAAGATACAGGAGCCGAAAGGGATTTGCATATCCAATTTAGATTTTTATTTTTACGGAAAATTCCGTGGATAGGTAATGTGTAGGTCGCCGGAATCTGCCGCTTGCTCGGTACGAGTTCAAATTTCGTCTACATCCTTCCCGGTTTGGTCATCATTAGCTCCTTTCACGGGGATAGATCGAAGCAAATACATTAACTTAGCCAAAACGTTAACCATAGAAGCTGTGGTCGGCACTTCGATTTTATTAAGCCCCTTTTTTCCGTTCTTACTCGTCCTCAAACATTAACCCAGAACTGACCGAGGTATTGCCCTGGTACTATAACGGCCAAAAAATGGTCCTTGATAAGTATGGAAAGGCCGCTACCGACAGCTTCGTATAAAACCATCCATTTTGAAAAGAAGAGATTTTGTTCACCTGGCTGGATTGGGGATCGGAGGTATGGCATTAGCCGTACCGATCACCGGTAAGGCGGTTTCGGTGGAGCGTTTTCTGGAGATGCCTCTGGACAACGCCCAGAAGAAAGCCTTAGCGGATGTGGCCCTCAATACGGCTCGAGCCAACGGAGCCAGCTACGCCGACGTGCGTATCGGGCGTTACCTCAATCAGTACGTTTTTACCCGGGAAAATAAAGTACAGAATATCGTTAACACGGAATCCTTCGGCGTGGGCATTCGGGTGATCGTCAACGACACCTGGGGCTTTGCCGCTACCAATGAGGTGACTCCGGACGGTATCAAAAAAGCGACCGAACAGGCTACGGCCATTGCCAAGGCCAATTCCAAATTCCAGACCGACCCGGTCAAACTGGCACCCGTCAAATCTTACGGCGAGGTGAGCTGGAAGGCACCCATTCAGAAAAATGCCTTTGAAGTTCCCGTTTCCGAAAAGGTGGATCTCCTGCTGAGCGCGAACGCTGCGGCCCAGGAAGCCGGAGCCAGTTTCGTCAACTCCAGCCTGTTCATGGTCAACGAGCAGAAGTATTTCGCCTCCACGGAAGGTTCCTACATCGATCAGGATGTTCACCGGATCTGGCCCACCTTTAGTGTCAATGCCATCGACCGGGAAGCCGGGAAATTCAAATCCCGCAACGCCATGAGCGCGCCCATGGGTATGGGTTGGGAATACATGATCCCGAAGGCCGAAGACAAACTGCAGGGACCGGACGGAATGATGTTGTACCGCAAGAGCTACGATATTGTGGAAGACGCCGGGATCGCCGCTATGCAGGCCAAAGGCATGCTCTCGGCCAAATCCGTGGAACCGGGTAAATACGACCTGGTCCTCGAGCCGAATCACCTCGGCCTGACCATCCACGAATCCGTTGGTCACCCGCTGGAACTGGACCGCGTACTCGGCTACGAAGCCAACTACGCCGGTACGAGTTTTGCGACCCTGGATAAACTGGAATCCGGTGATTTCAAATACGGAAGCGACGTAGTCAATATTTTTGCCGACAAGGTACAGGAAGGTACTTTGGGCGCTGTGGGATACGATGACGAAGGCGTACAATGCAAACGCTGGGATCTGATCAAGGACGGCGTGCTGGTCAACTACCAGGCAATCCGGGATCAGGTACATATTATCGATCAGAACGAATCGCACGGCTGCTGCTACGCGCAAACCTGGCAGGACGTACAGTTCCAGCGCATGCCGAATGTATCCCTGGCACCGGGTAACGATCCCTATTCTTCCGCCCAAATGATCAAGGATGTGGAAAAAGGGATCTACATCGCCGGTCGGGGCTCTTACTCCATCGATCAGCAACGCTACAACTTCCAGTTCGGAGGTACCGTATTCTATGAGATCAAGGACGGAGAGATCGCCGGCATGCTGAACGACGTAGCCTACCAGAGTAATACCCAGGAATTCTGGAACAGTTGTGTGAAGATATGCGACGAGGACGACTATCGTTTCTTCGGTTCTTTCTTTGACGGAAAGGGGCAGCCTTCGCAGGTCAGTGCGGTATCGCACGGTAGCTCAACGGCGCGCTTCAACGGCGTCAACGTGATCAATACCGGCCGGTCCATCTAGTCAGGCCGACTTCCAGTCGGCCAAACCGTACCGCCGACTTCCAAGTCGGCGAAACGACCAAGAGGAAAACCGTAAAACCGCCTTCCAGTCGGTAACACTCAAAACCTCACAGCCAACACCGGCCAAAATTGATCAAAAACAAACTTTTACTAACCACTTAATCCAAGTTAACAGATGAAAAGAAGGAATTTCGTTCAGTTGGCGGGTATGGGCGCGGGAGCAATGCTACTGCCGGTCAGCCCGTTTGCCCGAACGGTAGACGCTCAACATCTTTTGGCTCCGGGAATGGACGTGCTGGAAAAAAAGCGGCTGGCCAACGTGGCCCTGAACGCGGCCAAATCCAGCGGAGCTTCCTACGCCGATATCCGTATCGGACGTTATCTCAACCAGTTCGTTGTTACCCGTGAGGATAAAGTTCAAAATATTGTCAATACCGAATCCTTCGGAGTGGGCATCCGCGTGATCGCCGACGGTACCTGGGGATTTGCCTCAACCAGCGACGTGACCGAAGATGGCATCGCCAAGGCCGCCAAACAGGCCGCCGCCATTGCCAAAGCCAACGCCAAGGTCCAGAAGGAGCCGGTGCAAATGGTACCGGTCGCCTCCTACGGAGATGTTTCCTACCAGACCCCGATTGTCAAGAATGCTTTCGAAGTACCGGTAAAGGATAAAGTCGATCTGCTGCTCAAAGCCAATGCGGCCGCGATGGACAAAGGCGCCAGTTACGTGAACAGCATCATGTTCCTGGTGAACGAGCAGAAATACTTTGCTTCCACCGAGGGGTCTTACATCGATCAGGATATCCACCGTACCTGGCCGACGTTCAACGTGACGGTGATCGATAAAGAATCCGGTCAGTTCAAACAGCGTGGAGCGTTCAGCGCGCCGGTCGGCATGGGTTACGAGTATCTCGACGCCCGTCCCGAAGACCAGATCGTCGCTCCGGGTGATGTGATGCTCTACAACAAATCCTACGATATCGTTGAGGATGCCGCCATGGCGGCCGAGCAGGTCAAGCAGATCCTGTCGGCTAAGTCCGTGGAGCCCGGCAAATACGATCTGGTACTGGAACCTTCCCACCTCTGGCTGACCATTCACGAGTCCGTCGGGCACCCGCTCGAACTGGATCGTGTACTCGGTTACGAAGCCAACTACGCCGGAACGAGCTTTGCGACCCTGGATAAATGGGAAAGCAAGGACTTCAACTTCGGTAGTGATCAGGTAAACCTGTTTGCGGATAAGACCCAGGTCGGTTCGCTGGGAGCCGTCGCTTACGACGACGAAGGAGTTAAGACCAAGCAGTGGGATTTGGTGAAGGACGGCATACTGGTCAATTACCAGGCCATTCGCGATCAGGCCCATATCCTGGGAGAAAAAGAATCGCACGGATGTTGCTACGCCGATAGCTGGAGCAGTGTCCAGTTCCAGCGCATGGCCAATGTATCGCTGGCGCCCGGTAAAGAACAACTGACGCCCGAGCAAATGATCAGCGGGGTAGAAAAGGGCGTATACATCGTCAAGGATGGTTCCTATTCCATCGATCAGCAACGCTACAATTTCCAGTTCGGCGGTGAACTGTTCTTTGAGATCAAGGACGGCAAGATCGCCGGTATGCTGAAGGATGTGGCCTACCAGTCCAATACCCAGGAATTCTGGAATTCCTGCGTGCAGGTCTGCGATGAGCGGGACTACCGGCTGAACGGTTCTTTCTTCGACGGCAAGGGGCAACCCGGCCAGTCGAGTGCCGTTTCTCACGGCAGTTCAACGGCCCGTTTCAACGGCGTTAATGTGATCAACACAGCCCGTTCAATTGGGTAAGACCCGGGGGCACAACAAATTTTAAAAACTCGAAAACAAACAATAATGGCTATATTTTCAAAAGATGAGGCGAAGACGATCCTGCAAAAGGTGATCAGCTTGTCTAAGGCCGATGCCTGCGAGGCAAACCTCAACGGCAGCAATGGCGGTAATATCCGCTACGCCCGGAATACGGTATCTACCGCCGGGGAAAACAGCGACGTAACACTGGTGGTGCAATCCAGCTTCGGTAAAAAATCCGGAACGGCAACCGTCAACGAATTCGATGATGCCTCTTTGGAAAAAGCAGTAAGAAGATCCGAAGAGCTGGCGCAACTGGCTCCGGAGAACCCCGAATTCATGGAGCCACTCGGTCCCCAGGAATACGGCGAATCTAAAACCTACTCGGAAGCTACCGCCAATATCGATCCGGAATACCGGGCCCAGACGGCGGCCAACAGCATCAAACCGGCTGCGGAGAAAGATGTCACTGCGGCCGGCTTCCTGGAAGACAGCCACAATTTTGCGGCGATGCACAACTCCAAGGGACTGTTCGCTTACAATCAGTCTACCAATGTGGATTTCACCGTGACCATGCGGACCAACGACGGCACCGGTTCGGGCTGGGTAACGCGGGACTTTAACGACGTGAGCAAACTGGACACGGCGGAAGCCTCCAAGATCGCGATCGACAAAGCTCTGATGTCCCGGAATGCCAAAGCCATCGAGCCCGGTAAATACACGGTGATCCTCGAACCGGCAGCTTCCATCGGATTGCTCCAGAATATGTTCTTCAACATGGGCGCCCGCCAGGCGGACGAAGGACGGAGTTTCCTGTCGAAAAAGGGTGGCGGCACCAAACTGGGCGAGCAGATCGTGGACGAGCGTGTCAATATCTATACCGATCCCTTCCATCCGGACGTACCGGCTTCTCCCTGGACCCAGGGCGGACAGGCCCGGAAAAAAATGGATATCCTGAAAAACGGGGTGGTCAGCAATATGTTCTACGATCGCTACTGGGCGAGCCAGAAGGACGTAGATCCCGTACCTTTCCCCGGCAACGGTATCATGGAGGGCGGTGATGCTTCTCTGGAAGATCTCATCAAAGATACCCGTCGCGGTATTCTGGTGACGCGCTTCTGGTACATCCGTACGGTAGATCCGCAAACCCTGTTGTATACCGGTCTGACCCGGGACGGAACTTTCTACATCGAGAACGGCCGCATCGCCTATCCGATCAAGAACTTCCGTTTCAACGAAAGTCCGATCATTATGTTGAATAACCTGGAAACCCTCGGCCAGCAGGTACGGGTGAACGGTAATCTGATCCCTTATATGAAGATCCGGGACTTTACCTTTACCAGCTTATCCGACGCGGTTTAAAATAGTGATGGGGGAAGGGTGAGGTGGCGTGAGGTGATCATGCAAACTGCACCTCATCCTCCCCTCTAAAATGGGTAAATGAGTCGTAAGGCGAGCAATAAATTCTTCTTTACCAGGTTGCAGTACGAGTCCGGCGATTGGGATGTGGACCAGCGGATGCCGTCCAATGTGCTCAATTCGCTGATCGAGTACACGACCCTGCCGGTGGATACGCGGGAGAATATCGTTCCGCTGGCCTCGGCGGAGATCTTCCGTTGTCCGTTCTGCTATCTGAGCGGTCACAAGCTGGTTGAATTTACGGCACGGGAGCGGGAGCATTTTGAGCAATACGTGCGCAATGGTGGATTCGTTTTCGTAGACGATTGCAATCACGATATTGACGGCCTGTTCGCCAAATCCTTTGAATCGCAGATGGAGCGGATCTTCGGGGCGGGTGCCCTGCGCAAGATCCCGAACGATCATCCCCTTTATTCGATGTTCTTCGAGTTCGACGGACCTCCAACCACCGCTCAGGAACTGAACGGCTGGGGAGACGATATTGTCCACGATTACCTTAAGGCCATTGAAGTGGACGGCCGTATCGGCGTACTGTACAGCAATAAGGACTACGGTTGCGAGTGGGATTACGACTTTCGGAATAAACGATTTTATAAAATTGATAACACCCGATTTAGCGTGAATATCGTAATGTATGCGATGCTCGCTTAATTGGGAATGGGTATTGGAAAAGGAACAGTGAGGGAAGCGGTATTCCCCCATTGCTCCTTTTCCTTTGTTCGTTCCTCATCCTCGTTACATGGAGAAACTCAACGCAATAGAACAATCAGCGGAAGAGATCGTCGCCCAGTTGGGTCTGCTAAAAAAAGAGATCGCTAAAGTGATCGTGGGGCAGGAAGAGACCATCGATCAGTTACTGATCACCTTCCTGGCCGGAGGCCACGCCCTTCTCGAAGGGGTACCCGGCCTGGCCAAGACCCTGATGATCCGGACGCTTTCCGAAGCGATCGATCTGCGGTTTCGTCGCATTCAGTTTACGCCGGACCTGATGCCGACCGACATTATCGGCACCGAGATATTGGAAGAGGACCGCACGACCGGCAACCGGCTGTTCAAATTTAATAAAGGCCCCATCTTTGCCAACATTATCCTGGCGGATGAGATCAACCGGACTTCCCCCAAAACGCAGTCGGCTTTGCTGGAAGCCATGCAGGAATTCTCGGTGACCTACGCCGGCACTACCTATCCGCTCGAACGCCCGTTTTTCATCCTGGCTACCCAGAACCCGATCGAACAGGCCGGGACCTTTCCGTTACCGGAAGCACAACTGGACCGCTTCCTGCTGTACATTAAGATCGGCTATCCTACCGAAGAAGAGGAACAATTGATCCTGGAGAGTACCACGGGTAAAGCCAAAGCCTCCGTCCAGCGGGTCATGCAGGGCTCAAAGGTGCTGGAAGCGCAGCGACTGGTGCGGGAGATCCACATCAGCCGGGACCTGATCAATTACGTGAGCAAAATGGTACGGGCTACCCGTCCGGCCGACAGTGAAGTGGCTTTTGTTCGCGAATGGGTGCGTTGGGGCGCGGGTCCGCGTGCCGGACAGGCCATGATCCTGACTGCCAAAGCCCGGGCTTTACTGATGGGGCGTTTCGCCGTGACCCTCGAGGATATCCAACGGGTGGCTTTTCCGGTATTGCGGCATCGAATACTCATGAATTTCAAGGCCGAAGCGGAAGGTATTACCTCCGAAAAGGTCACCGAAGAACTGGTAGCAAAGATCCAGCCGGCCAAAGGCATTGCCTAAGCAGCCGTCAATTAAGGAAGACCAATGACCAAAGATCTCCAACAGTTACTTAAACCGGAAATTCTCCATACCATCGATGGGCTGGAGCTGGTGGCCCGTATCATCGTGGAGGGCTTTATGAGTGGGAGTAATCCCAGCCAGTCTATTGGGATCGGCCAGGAGTTCAGTCAGTACCGGAGCTACGAACCGGGGGATGATCTGCGACAGCTCGACTGGAAGATGTACGCCCGCAGTGAGCGGTATTTCATCAAGCAGTCGGAGATCGAAACGAACATTACGGTGAAATTTTTCATCGACGCAAGTCACTCCATGGACCATACGGAGGAGGGGATGAGCAAATTGCTTTACGCCAAGATGATGGCGGCGGCACTGGCCTATCTGGCCCGTAAACAGGGTGATACTTACGGACTGTATTCCGTAAACGAGCGCGACGTACATACAGTGCGTCCCCGCTACGAACAACAGCAGTTCATGCGGTTCCTGCACACCATGGTCAAAGTGCGCGCGGAAAGCACCTGGAAGGCAAATCGCCAGCTTGAACATCTGTACAATCACCACAATAAGGAAATGATCCTCTTCTTCACCGATATGTACGATGCAGAAGAAGATCTGCTGGAATTTATCAAAAGATTGAAAACGCCCCGGAATGAGGTCATTGTATTTCACCTGATGGGCCGGCATGAGCTATTACTGGATCAATCCCGCTCCCTGACGTTTGAGGATCTGGAAACCGGTGAGCGCCTGAAGATCGATACCGACAGCCAGCAGCAGGCTTACCGGGAGCGGCTGGGTAACTGGCTGCAGGGAGTGAAAGACTGGATGTTACAGAAACAGATCAACTACCAACTGGTCCGCATGAATGAACCGCTGGAACCTTTACTCCGCGATTTTTTGAAGATCCGTAAAACCATGATCCGCTGATGCATCTGGCTGAGCCGACATACCTCTGGGCGTTGCTGGGCCTTCTCGTCCCGCTGCTTATTCATTTGCTGAGCCGCAAGGCGGGCAAGGTGGTGAAGGTAGGCAGCATCCGGCACCTCCTGGACGCCAATACCCGGAAATTCAGCAGTCTGCGGTTCAATGAGTATCTGTTGTTCGCACTGCGGGCGCTGGCGGTGATCCTCTTTGTACTCTTGCTGGCCGGGCTGTACCGGATGGGCAATAGAACGGTTCCCCGGTGGGTATTGCTGGAAATCGCACCGGAAGAGGTACCGGAATTACAAAAAAGCCTGGACAGTCTGCAGGAGGCCGGTTATGAGTTGCGGTACCTGACGGATGGTTTTCCGCTGGTAGAAGACCTGGATACCGTGCCGCTTTCCACCGGTAATTACCCCCAGCTGCTGGAGCAGGTCAAACGGGCCGGGGCCGAAGCAATCATATACGCCACCAACCGGGAAAACGCGTTTCGGGGAAAAATGATCCCATTACCGGAACAAGTGCGCTGGTTCCAGTTGCCCGTCGCCGGCCGGGAGCGGAACTGGCAGGCTGTACGCCTGCGGGGAGATTCCGTTCTGATCCTGGAAGGACGTACGGATGCTACCGAAACTACTTTTACCCGTCGTACAGAGCAGATTCCCGCCGGCCAGACCCGGATAGGAGCTACCGAAGGAGATAATCCGGAAATTCCCATTCAGGCCGCTTCGCCGATCCGGATCGCTATGCGGTTGGGCGAAAGCCCGGCAAGTGCTGCTACTATGCTCGAAACAGCCCTGCAGGCGGTAGCCGAATTTGCGGGCCGGGAGATCACGATCAATAAAACCGTTACTGAACTGGACACCAACCAGCACTACCAATTGTTGGTAACCACCGATGCTTCCGCCTCAGCTGGGCCACGGGCGACATCCATCATTCGACTGGGCGATCCGCCGGCCGGTCAAATGATCGTACAGAGCGGTGCAAATACCTGGACGGTCCAGAGCGATCTGACCCGGCAGGATATCTTGCAGGGAAACCTGCTGGTAGAACTCGGCTCGATCTTGTTTCGGGATGAAGCCCTGTTGGCGGACCTGCGGGAATGGGACCGGCGAACGATCGATGAGAGTCGCTTTTTCAACGGAACCGAGGAATTGGTTGCTACGGCTGATGCCGCGCAGGCAATACCGCTGGACCAATGGCTGATCCTGAGCTTGATCCTGCTTTTTATTGTTGAACGAATTTTTGCATTTTACCGACAGGCATGAATACCTACCAGCACATATTGAAACGACTGAAAGATCACTACCGCCGCCGCCGGATAGTGGAGTCGGCCCTGTTGGCTTTGGGAGGGGCGCTGTTGGTGTATGGGGTAGCGGCCTTCACTCTGGATCATACCGGCTACGCCGAGGCCATTGCGGCTGTGACGGCCCTGGCCTTGTTTTTCGGTAGGTATCTGCAGTTACAATTGCATCGGCTCAGCGACCGAGATATTGCCACCTACCTCAACCGGCATTTTGTGCAATTGCAGGACAGTACGGACCTGCTGATGGTGCCTCCGGAAGAACTCGGGCCGCTGCAGCAGGTACAACGCCGGCGCTTGATCACGGCTTTTGAGGATGCCGCCAAACAGATCGAATGGCCCCAACAATGGCGACTTTCCCTGTTGGCGTTGGGATTCGGGCTGATCGTCTTTTGGAGTCTCCGGCTTATTCCGCAGCCTGGAGATCTGCGTTCATTGCGGGTTGCAACCACTGCTGCTGATACCATTTCCGGGGTGATTTCCACCGCAGTACCGGCGGAACTGGAAGATTTTGCCATTTCGGTAAATCCGCCGGCTTACACCGGGCTGAGAGCCCGTTCTTCCAAAGATTTTAACCTGAAGATCCCCGAAGACAGCCGGGTAAGCTGGCGCCTGTCTTTTTCCGGTGACCCGGAGGCGGTGCGGATGATCTTTTCCAATGGTGATTCTACCTTACTCAGCCGAGATGCCGGGACGTTTTCCCTCAACAAAGCCGGATTACAATCGGGCTATTATTCCTTTAGTTGGCGGGATCGGGGAAATTTGAAAAGTTCGGATTTTTATAAACTGGAGATCATTGAAGACCAGGCTCCGAAGGTAGCCATCGATGATCAGGAACAATTCGTAGAGTTTGACTGGCGGGAGGAAATCGAAGTGACCCTGCAGTCTTCGCTGTCGGATGATTACGGACTGACGGAAGCCTACGTAGTGGCCACCGTCAGTAAAGGCAGCGGCGAATCCGTTAAATTCCGGGAGGAGCGCCTGCCCTTTGTCCGGCCCCGGGCAATTTCGGGTAAACGCACGGCGGCCAGTCTGCAAATCAATACCAAAAAGCTGGGCATGGAACCGGGAGATGAGCTCTACTACTATGTGGAAGCCTGGGACAATCACAATCCGCAGCGACAGTCCAACCGCACGGAAACCTATTTTATTCAGATCCGGGATACGTCTACCCAGATGATCTCTTTCGAAGGCGGCCTGGGTGTTGATCTGATGCCGGAATACTTCCGGAGCCAGCGGCAGATCATTATTGATTCCGAAAAATTGCTGGCGGAACAAAAGGCCATTGAAAAAAAGGAGTTCGATGACCGGAGTAATACGCTGGCATACGATCAGAAAGTACTTCGCCTGCGGTACGGACAGTTTCTGGGGGAGGAGTTTGAATCCGGTATCACCAACGAAACGCAGATGGAAGAAGAGGCCGCTCCCGAAGGTGAGGAGGACGTCCTGAAAAAATACGGACACGCCCACGATACGGATAATGAACACAATTTGGTGGAGGAACACGAACACGAGCATGAGCACGATGAAAACCCCAATCCGGAAGAAAATGAGGAATCGCCTCTGGAAGCGTTCGCCCACATACACGACAATATGGAAGAAGCGACCTTTTTCATTCAGTCGGTGAAAACCAAACTACGGGCGGCCCTGAGCATGATGTGGGACGCCGAACTGCACCTGCGCATGAACGACCCGGCCCAGTCATTGCCCTACCAGTATAAGATCCTCAAACTACTCAAAGAGATTAGTCAGGATTCCCGCATCTACGTACACCGCACCGGTTTTGACGCACCGCCGATCAAGGAGGAAAAACGCCTGACCGGAGAATTGGATGAGATCAACAGCTCGCGGACCAGCTATCTGCGATCGGATCAGGAGGCATATCCGGCTGTCCGGCAGTCCCTTCCCCTAGTAGAAACTTTACTGCGTATTCGGCCGGAGCAACTGGACAGCGACCAAAAGGAATTATTACTGGCCGCCGGGAACGAACTGGCCGCAGCGGCCATCGAAAAGCCGGACGTCTATCTCAATCGCCTGAGTACCCTCCGCGCGGTGCTGGACGGGGAACTGACTGCCGAAAACCTACGCGCCGTTCGGGAAGCCTTCTGGATGTTGCTACCCACTCTGCCGCGTTCGGCCGGGAACCGGGAAAACGCCGGTCATAGCCTGCAGGATGCCTTTATTCAACAACTCAAAGCCCGGACGAATCGATGAGTTTCCAACCCTTATTCCCGATCTGGGTGATCATTATCGGCTTTGTGTTGATCCTCGCGCTATTATCCTGGCTGGAGATCCGTCGTCCGCTACGGTGGCGGAGTTTAAGACTCTCGGCTCTGGTACTCGCTCTGTTGGCACTAATGGGTATTTTGCTGCAACCCTCGCGGGAACAGATCCGCAGTGATGCCCCCGTACTTTTGCTGACTGCTGATTACGAGTCATCCGTGGTCGATAGCCTGCTTCTTGCCCATAGTGATTGGGAAATTTACCGAACTCCCGGTGCGGCTACCTATCTTCGTAGTAACAGCCTCGAAAAATTGGTTGGTTTATCGGACTTAAGCCATCGAATTGGTGCCCTGGCAGGCAACGGCTTGCCGGCCTATGCGTGGGAATATCTGCCCCAAAAGCAATTTCCCTTCTTCCCATCCGCACTCCAATCTGGGATGCAAAAGATCACTCAAAAGGTATACAGCGAAGGACAGGTAAATCAACTGGAGGGAAGTATTTACTTGATGGATGTCTCCCGGCAGTTATTGCTAAAAGATCCGGAAGGACCATTGGATTCCACTATAGTGGAACCTGATGGGCTCCAATCTTTTACCCTGAATTTCACACCCCAGGAAGCTGGTACCTGGGAATACCAACTGGTGCAAAAGGACACCAACGGGCAGCTGCTTAGCGAGCATATCCTGCCCATAAGGGTAGATCCGGAAAAACGGTTACGCGTATTGATCCTACAGGCTTTTCCTACTTTCGAAGTCCGTTATCTGAAAGATTTCCTGGCCGACCGGGGGCACGAGGTAGCCGTTCGTTCGCAGATCTCGCGCACTAACTTCCGCACCGAATTCGCCAATCTGCCCGATCGGAACCTAAATCGCCTCAGTACAGCGCTGCTGGATGACTTTGATCTACTGATCGCGGATGCAGCCGCTTTCGGCCAACTGGGCCGCAACGACCTGAACAACCTGTCTACAGCCGTTGAACAGGGGCTGGGTTTCCTGGGCATTGTCAATGGAGATGATGCTTCGTTTCGGCGCTGGTTAGGACTGATAAATGTTGGGGGGGAACCGGATTCTGTACGCCTGGGAAATAACCTGACCCTGGCCGCATATCCGGTCAACCGGCAGCAGGATCGGGAATGGTATGATCTGCAGCGCACTGCGAACGACCGCTCCGTGGCCGCTTATTTCTACCGGGGCCGGGGAAAGATTGGGTTTCAGACTACCCAGGAAAGTTACGCTCAATTGTTACGGGGCGATTCCCTGACTTATGCTTCACTGTGGATGCCGGTGCTGGAGGGTACTCTGCGGGAAACTTACAAGGATTATACCATAGAGCTGTTATCGGAATTTCCTAACTATACGGGCGAACCACTGGATTTCCGGATTACCGCCAACCAACCCCTGGAAACTGTGACCGTGGACGACCAGAAAATAGCGGTCCGGGAAGATCCATTCCTGGATAACGTTTGGTACGGACGGTTCTGGCCCAGATCTACCGGATGGCACCAGATTGCGGTAGGGGAGGAGTCATTGGATATTTACAGTTTTGCGGCAAATGCCTGGCCCGACTTGCGATTGGCCCAATTGCGGCGTCAATCCCTCATGCAGGTGCGAGCTGAAGGACTCCCTAAAGGAGAGGCGTTTCAGCAGACCCGTCTGGAACCGGTCTCCCGCCTGTGGTTCTACCTGCTTTTTCTCCTAAGTGCGGGATTTCTTTGGCTGGCGCCCAAATTATAGATCCGCCATTCGATCCGCAATTTCATTCCACCGCGCGCTAGCACATGCGCTGGGTGCTCCTTTTTTGCAAAAATCAAGTTTGCTCAAACGGTGATTGGTGTTTTCGATCACCATTTTCCCGTCGATCACTTTTTCGCGAAGTGACGTATAGGCCTCCTGGAAACGCCGGTCCGCACGGGCCCGCTCGTAGCAGGCGAGGGTATATACGTAGTAGAAGAGATTGTAACGGAGGAAAGGAAATTCCACCTGCATGAATAAACTGCCGATGCCGAAATGGCAGGGGCCAATGGGCCGTTTGATCTCCCAGTGACCCAGTAAAAAGTCGACTGCCGGATCCAGGCGATCTTGGTGGATTGAATCATCCGTGTGGCGGAAAGCGTCCAGTGCTTCCAGGGTAACTCCGGGATTCGAGCAGTCCGTTAATGGATCTTTGCCCATTTTTACGGTATTGCACCGCCAGCCTCCGTCGTCGTGTTGAATGTCGAATAGGTGCTGAAAAGTCACCGCTAATCTATCGTCGCGATGGTACCCCAGATAGCAGAGTACCCGCAGCATGGTGATGGTATGGCAGGGATAAATGGTGCCTTTGGGAGCGATGCGGAAGCGCCCGTCCGGTCGCCAGGCCTGGAAGATCCGCTCGGCAAGACCCTGCACGATGACGTCCTTTCGGGTGAATCCCAGTTCGTTCAGAAAGATCGCGACATCACGGGCCGAAAAGGGACTGCCTTTGCCGATCCGGTTATCTTCGGTCGTCCAAAAGTCGTCACCCAGATGGTTCCTCTGGGCTAGGATGTAGTCGATATCAGCCTGGTATTTATTCTGTGAGATCATGGCGTTCTGGTTGCCGGAATGGAGTGGTTCTTCGGTGGATTAAGATACAAAAAATCGCCGGTTTCACCCCCGGATTTGGCCGGGATACCCCCGCTCTCGTGCCCGCTAAACATCGGATATTTGTATAAATAATTCAAGTTGCGATACTTGAATTGTAGAGAGTAGATGGTAAAGCGTAGAGAGACTGCAACCGTTAAAATGAGCGATTTTGCTCCATTTTAACGATAGGTAATCCCTCTACCCGCTACTCTAGACCCTCTACCTAAGTTACATCGCAACTTAGATTAAATAAAAAATCAAAACGATGAGCAAATTAGCCACTTCCCAGAAGATCAAACCTTTTTTGTGGTTTGACGGACAGGCCGAAAAAGCAATGGAATTCTACACAGCTATCTTCCCGAATTCTCAGATCACTACCCTGAAACGCTGGGGAAAAGGATCGGATTTTCCCGCCGAATGGGTCATGAACGGCAGTATGATCCTGGATGGTCTGCAGATCCATGCGTTTGATGCCGGACCGCAGTTCAAGTTTACCGAAGCCATCTCCTTTTTCGTGAGCTGTGAGGATCAGGAAGAGGTCAATCACTACTGGAATGCACTAACTGCCGGTGGCAAGGAAGAACCCTGCGGATGGCTCAAGGACCAGTTTGGCCTTTCCTGGCAGATCGTACCCAAAATGTTAGGGGAAAGGCTCCAGAACGGAGACCCGGCCCGGGTAGGGAAAATGATGCAGGCGCTGATGCAGATGAAAAAGCTGGAAATTGCGGATTTGGAAGCAGCCTACGCGGGTTAGTAAAAGCCTGCCGGGAAACCGCCCGGCAAGGCTTGAATTGGGTTATGATCTTTTCGATTCCAGCGACGGACTCAGATCGCCCACCCGCAGCCAGCGATAACCGTAGGCGCCGAGTAGCAATTTATGGACGCCTTTTTTGCCGGCAACACTCTCTTTGATCTCCTGGAGATCAATGAGTTTATCTCCTTTTTTCTGGCCGATACCGATCTCGATCTCAAAGGGTTTATCGGCGAAATTATGAATGGTCAGCAGTTCCTGTCCGAGCCAGTTATAATGAATGGCGAGAATGTGCGGATTATCCACGTCGATGATCTCCCAGTCGCCGTTCCCGATCTCCGGACATTCTTTGCGGAGCCGGATCATGGCTGTCATCCAGTTAAGCAGGGAATCGGGTTCGCGGCGCTGCGCTTCCACATTTACCTTTTCGTAATTAAAAGGCCCCTTGTCGATGATGGGATGGATCAGTTCCTTGGCTTCCGCTCCGGAAAAACCGGCATTTTGATCGTCCGTCCACTGCATGGGCGTCCGCACGGCCTGCCGTTCTTTTAGTTTGAGATTATCCCCCATGCCGATCTCATCCCCGTAGCGCATGACCGGCGTGCCCGGTAGGGCGAACATCACGCTGTAGGCCAGCTCAATATGGGCCCGGTTGCCGAGCATTGGTGCCAGCCGGCGGCGGATGCCCCGGTCGTAAAGCTGCATGTTTTTGGTAGGGCCGAAGCGATCAAAGACCTTTTGCCGTTGTTTTTCGGTAAGGCGCCCGAGGTCCAGTTCATCGTGGTTACGCAGGAAGTGGGCCCACTGGGACGTGGGAAAGATGCCTTTGGTGGCCTCCAGTGATTTTTTCAAGGGTTTTACTTCTTCGGTAGCGAGCGCGTAGAACAGGTGCTGGTTGACGTAAAAGTTGAACATCAGATGAATGCCTTCGCCTTTTTCACCGAAGTATTTTTTGGAATCTTTGGGTTGTACATTGGCTTCGCCCAACAGGACGGCATCACCCTTGCGCCAGGTCAGAAAGCGACGCATTTCCTCCAGGTATTCAAAGCGGATCTTACGGCCCTTCTTTTTTCCCGGTTCCTGCGTCTCCAGGATAAAGGGGAGGGCATCCACCCGAAATCCGGCTACTCCCAAAGAGATCCAGTAATTCATGATGCGTTGGATCTCCTCCCGCACTTCCGGATTGCCGGTATTGAGGTCCGGCTGATGATCGTAGAAACGATGGAAATAATAAGCACCGGCTTTTTTGTCTTTGGTCCAGGTCTCTTCCTGAACACCCGGAAAAACCATGCCTTCATTCCAGTCCGAAGGTTTTTTCTTAGACCATACGTACCAGTCGTAATAGCGGGCATCTTCTCCCTGACGGGCATTTTGGAACCAGGGGTGCTGGTCACTGGTGTGGTTGACCACCAGATCAATGATCACTTTAATGCCCATGCCGTTGGCCAGGTGCATGAATTCGGCAAAGTCGCCACTGGAACCGTGCCGATGGTCCACGCCGTAATAATCCTTGATATCATAACCGTTGTCTTTGTTGGGAGTAGGCTGGAAAGGAGCCAGCCAGATCACGTCTACTCCGAGAGAGTGCAGGTATTCCAGTCGTCGGGTTAATCCTTTAAAATCTCCGACCCCGTTTTGGTCGGCATCCATAAACGTTTCCAGGTCCAGGCTGTAAATGATGGCATTTTTGTACCAGCGTTCTTCGATCATAATCAATTTGGGTTTATTAAAGGACAGGATTTTCGGGACAGATGTTCGGAATGCCGGAACGAACATATTTTCGGGTAGTCCCATTCTATAAGAAAAAAAATTCCCTCATGACCGCATTCGGCTATCAGATCTCCCACGAACAATTTCCCCCCAGTAAGCTCCTGGAATTCGCTAAAAAGGCCGAAGCGGCCGGCTTTGATGAACTGGCCTCCTCCGACCATTTATTTCCCTGGAGCAGCGATCAGGGCCACAGTGGTTTCGCCTGGAGCTGGATGGCCGCAGCGTTGGAAGCCACCAGTCTTTCCTGCGGCGTGGTGAATGCGCCGGTAGAGCGTTACCATCCGGTGATCATCGCTCAGGCCTGCGCCACTCTATCGGAAATGTACCCGGAGCGATTCTGGCCGACTTTCGGCAGCGGTGAATTCCTCAATGAACATATCACCGGCAACCACTGGCCGGAAAAAGCCGCCCGTAATGAGCAATTGGCCGAAGCAGTTTCGATTATCAAAAGGTGCTGGAAGGGGGAGCGCTTTACCCATCGGAGTAAATACTTTACCGCCGAAGAAGTACAGGTTTATTCCCTGCCCGAAAAATTGCCGCCGGCTATCGGTGCGGCCATCACCCCGGAAACGGCCGAATCTATCGGCGCCTGGGCGGATGGCATGTACACGGTCTGGCGTCCGCACAATGAATTGAAAGAAGTAATCGCAGCTTTCCGCCGGGGTGGCGGCGAAGGGAAACCGATCTTTCTGAAATGCGACTTAGCCTGTGCTCCCACGCACGAACAGGCAGTCGAAGAGGCCCATAAACAATGGCGAACGAATGTTGGCACGAGCGCCGTACACGGTGAATTGCGGACCCCCGAACAGTTTGAAGCGGCCTCCCAGTTTATCGGCCCGGAAGAAGTTGCCCAATCCCTCCGGATCTCTCAGGACCCCGAACAGCACGCCGAGTGGATCCGCCAGGATATGGAACTGGGCGTGGAGAAGATCGTTTTTCACAATGTGACGACCAGCCAGGAGTATTTTTTGGATTTTTATAGCAAGGAGGTGTTTCCTCGGGTGCGGTAGCTAGTGGTTCTGCCACTCGAGTGGCAGAACCACTAGCCTAGCTCAGCACCTCCCGCAACACCTTCCCCTCCCCATCCGGCGTCGTATAGAACGGCCGCTGCTCAATCTCATAGTTCGTTTCCGGGGCGATGCCTAAGGCATGGTAAACCGTCTGATGTATCTGATCGATCACCACCGGTTCCGTGATGGCCTTGTAGGGGCGTTCGTCGGCGGTGACTCCGTGGACGTATCCCTTTTTGATGCCGCCACCCCACATCAGCAGTGAACAGCCATCGGTAAAGTGGCGGTGCATACCGTAGTGCCTTGGATCTTCTACTTTGTCCGGTACCTCTACCTGATCTCTTACTTTTTGCCCTGGCCGACCTTCCACCAGCATATCCCGGCTGAATTCGCTGGCGAGGATGACGATGGTGCGGTCCAGCAGACCACGTTCATCCAGATCCCGGATGAGCTGGGCTACGGGGCGGTCGATCTGTTCCTTCATACCCACCAGGCGACTGTGGCCGTTCTCGTGGGTATCCCAACCCAGGAAGGGTTCATATTCCGTGGTCACACTAATGAAGCGGGCGCCGCGTTCGGTGAGGCGGCGGGCCAGCAGACAGCCCAGGCCAAAGCGACCGGTATTGTAGCGATCGTATACTTCCTGCGGTTCTTCGTGGAGATCGAAGGCCGCGGCGTCCGGTGATTTAAGAAGCCGGTAGGCGCGCTCCATGGATTGCATGAGCGATTCCTGCTGGTAGGAACTGCCGTAGGTTTCAAACGGGCTGTTCTTGACCAGTTCTTTATACAGTTTATTGCGGCTCTCAAAACGCCGAAGATCCATCCCTTTTGGCGGCTTCACGCTGTCCAGTCCGCGGGAGGGATCAGGGATGAAGAACGGACCGAATTCCGTGCCAAGAAAACCCGCGGAATGAAATGCCTTTAACTCTTCCCCTTCGCCCACCGTAAACCGCTGACCGATATCAATAAAAGGCGGGATCACCTCGTTCACGGGCCCCAGTTCTTTGGCGATCCAGGCACCGATATGGGGCGGCTGCACCGATTGGGGCGGCTCGTAGCAGGTATGCCAGTGGTACTGGTGCCGGGTATGCAAAATATGCCCCAGATCCGCCGCCCGGTAGGAGCGGATGATGGTTCCTTTGTCCATCACCTGGCCGATCTCACTGAGGCCTTCGGAAAAGGATAGGCCGTCCACAACCGTGGGGACGGATGGAAAGGTGCTGAATACCTGCTTGCTCTCCATGCCTTTTTCGAAGGGCGTATAGGTTTTGGGGTCAAAGGTTTCCGTATGGCACATGCCGCCGGCCATCCACAGCAGGATCACTGTGTCTGCAGTGGAGGGCAGGCTCGCCTCGCGATTGCAGGAAGATAGAAAGGGAACCGTAGGCAAACTGGCGGCCATGGCGGCCAATCCGGCCTGCTGCATTTTTTGCAGAAAATCGCGGCGGGTTAGTTCCTTCTGGGTCATATGCTTCTGATTGTCAATTTTAAAAAATGGATTTTTACCAGCCGATCAGATCAACTGGAATTCCGGCAGGAGGACCAACGTCCAGATAATATCCTGCAGGCCTTCTTCCGGGGGGCCGTCTTCCAGCTTTTTCAGCAGTAATTTTTGTTCCTTCCGGTTGGGAGCGCGCCCCAGGGCTGCCCGGTAGAGCTCGTCGAGCAGTTGCTCCGGCTGATCTCCGGATCGTTCCAGCCATTTGGAACTTCCCCGGGCAATATTCTCGTGAAAAAAGGCGCTGTTGGTCAGTAGTAGCGACTGCAGCAGCGTCGCTTCACCGCTGCGGGTGGTTGTGACGTTTTCCCGTACCGGTCGACCCAGCGTTTTCATAAAGTCATCCTGCATGACGAGTGAAGCCCGGGCGAAAGGAATGTCGATGGAATCCGGCTGGAAAGTGAAATCGAGCAGTGCACCCCAGTAGCTTCTTTCGAAAGATCCCGCCCGCCAGGCATTGGCCCAGTCGGAGTCATCATAAGTCCCGGTCGTCCAGTTATCGTGAAGTGTGTCCGCCGATCTCCACGAACGGTCCGAATGGATGTACTGGAAACTACTGTCCGCATATTGCAGTCGCAGGCTCATCAGCAAACCGGCCGGGTTGGGGATCACTCCGTCGTTCTCTCCGATCACGGCGATGGTATTCTCGGTTTCGAAACGATCGGCGGGGATCTCCAGCCGTTGTACTACCCGCCAGTCTTCCCCCGTGGTGATCTGGGTACCATTGAGGTAAAAGGTGAAAGCGTGGTCCGCTGTAATGAGCAATTCCGCCCGTTGCAGGGGCTGACCCCGATCCATGGAAAAGTTTTTGCGGAAATAGCGCTTGCCCGGTTTGGGCAGCACCCGCCGATCCAGTTCGATCTCCTCGTGCCAGATCCAGTCTGCATCCGAGTCTCTTCCTTCCGGATCGTAGGCCAATCCGTGGTATACCGGGGTCACGATCTGACTGAAGGCATCCACAAATTGCTCTGCGGTCAGTCGGCGAATGGCTGGTCCGTGAAAAACAAATTGATCCGAAGCCAGGTATTCCGGAGAAGGGTAGGGGACGGCCGGTAGCTGGTAGGCCCGGGAAGTCATGATCTGCGTCAGCAAATGGTGAAAATCGTAGCCATTCTCAATAAAATCAGAAGCCAGCCAGTCGAGCAGGTCCTGACTCCAGGGTAAATTGTCCATTTCATCCACGGGAGCGACGATGCCGCGCCCCAGCAGGCGATCCCAGAAGCGATTGACGATGGTGCGGTAAAGCCGTCCGTTCTCGGGTTGTACGATCACCCCGGCCAGTTCGCGCAGGCGACCTTTGAGGCTATCACTGACTACTTCGCCCAGTTGGGGGTAGAGAAAAGTGGTTTCCGCCATACGACCCGTCGGTTTGTCACAGCGGTAGATCTCCAGGGGCTGCTCGGCGAAGATGTTGGCAAAGCCGTAAGCCTGATCGAGGGTAAGATTATTGACGAAGCTATTGTGGCAGGAAGCACATTTCAGGTTCAGCCCCAACAGGGACTGGGCAATATTCTGGGCGGCCTGCAGTTCGGTGCGCTGACTGGCATTGACCTCGCCGCGCCACTGGATGCCCTTGATAAAACCTTCCGACTCGGGACCCGGATCGATGAGCTCGCGGGCCATCTGGTCGTAAGGTTTGCCGTTTTCCAGGGCATCGTACAGCCACTCGGTGATCTGCTTCCGGCCCCCGGTAATAAAACCCGTACCGGAGTAATCGTTGCGGAGCAGATCATTCCAAAAGCTCAGCCAGTGCTGGGCGTAGGCGGTCTTATCATGGAGCAGGGAACTGATCAGCTTAGCCCGTTTATCCGAGGCGCCATCCGCTGCAAAACTTTCGACGGCTTCGGCGGCGGGCAACAGCCCATTAATATCCAGATAAGCCCGGCGTATGAACTGCCGATCGTCGATCGGTTCGGGCCAGGAGAGTCCCTGTTCCGCAAAATATTCGTGTACAAATTTATCCACCGGATGGGAGATGTCGGCCGGCGTCTCCGGCAGGGCCGGTTTGCTTAGGGCCAGTTCAGCTTCCCGGAAGATCTTCAGTTCCTCGTCCGCCCAGTGTGCGCCCTGATCTATCCACAGCCGGATCAGATCGATTTCGGCCTGATCCAGACTTTTACCTTTGGGCGGCATCACATCATCGTGGGAACGGGGCAGTTCCAGCCGTCGGATGATATCGCTTTCATCGGCATTTCCCCGCACCAGGATCGCTCCGTTCTCACCACCGGCAAAAACACCCGCTTCGTGATCCAGGGCCAGTTCACCCTTCATTTTTTCCGTACTGTGGCATTTGTAGCAGTTGTGGGCAAAAATGGCGCGAACCTGCAGGTTGAGTTGATCGAGCTGATCCTGGGGAAAGGAATCCGATTGGGCGAAAGCCTGAAAAGATTCCAGCAGGGCCGTATTGTCCTCACCACCCCGGCTCCAGGGAAGTACTTCGGAAAGATAATCTTCCCCGTGCGTCAAGCTGGCCCCCAGATGCCCGGCAATACTCAGGCTAACACAACTGACCAGCAGACTGATGTATCCCGTCCGATCGGAAACGGCGGGCCGTCTCGCGTACAGAAAAGCGGTGAGTAGGGAAAGGCCGGCCGTGATGAAACCCGTAAGCTGATGCTGATCGACCAGGTTGCCACCGTAATCATCGGAACTCTGCAGCAACCAGCCAAAACCGGCCGAAAATACGGCCGTGAATGCGCCGATGTAGACCATGCCACTGTAATCCGCTTTCCGGCCCCGCATCCGGTTCCAGCTTTCGAGCAGGAAGGCCCCGACCAGTAAACCGATCGGAAAATGTACCATCAGCGGGTGCAGACGTCCCAGAAACTCAAGCGTCCAATGGGTGGAAAGTGGCAGCATGGATGTTGGTTTTAGTCGCCAGAGAAACCTGGCGCTTTTAATATAAAACGTTTTTTAGAAAGCGTACCCTTGCTGGGAGCTAGGAAAAAAAGACCATGTAGCCGGGTGGGAATTTAAGCGTTTTGCCCCTCCAGGGCCTGCAGCAGAAAATCCGGCGGCGGAATCGTCTTATTCGTATCCATATCCACAAAGCATAATTTGACGCTGCCGCCATTAACGAGTTTACCGGCTTCATTGAAGATCTCCATGTGAAAGGTAATGAATTGGGTCGGTAGATGGCGGAGGGTGGTCCGGATGGTGAGCAGGTCATCGTAGCGCGAAGGGCGTACGTAGCGGGTCTGCAGGGACATCACGGGCATCATCACCCGGTATTTTTCCTCCATTTCCTTATAGCTCAGACCCAGCGATCGCAGCATTTCCACCCGGCCGATCTCGTAGTAGGTAATATAGTGGCCGTGGTAGAGGTATCCCATCTGATCGGTTTCGTTGTAGCGGACGCGCTTCTGAAATTCGTGTGTATACATGTGGAAGATTTGTGATACTCGGTACGATCTGATCCGGGCCGGAAAACCTATCCGTTACGGAAGGAAAAAACAACCCGGACCGTTTGCGGACACATCCGGTTGGCCGTTTTCGGCAATCCGGGGCCATACAGCCCCGATCGCTTCCGCCGCGGATCGATATCTGAACCCGAAATACAGACGGTAAAAATCCGAAAATCGATCGTTTTATCCACACCGCTCAATAAATAAGTGTAAATCCTAGCAAGATTCCCTAGCCTTTTCTAGTTTTGGCCCCTGAAAGCGCCAGAGCGGTCAATTCCGTGGCTTTTTCCAACAACTAAAATCCGCTTATTTAGAACAGGTCTAAATAAGCGGATGCGGATTACTTTGTTAAAGTCTCGATTCGCTAGAACACAAAAGGTTTATATCTTTGTGGCGCTTTTTAAAAAGGCAATAAAACGTTATCGTAAAATCTTGTTTTTCCCCGGGTTTTAAATAACTGAAAGCAGTTTGGATCTATACCCATTATAATCGGGGGCATTACAAGGAATGAACACATAATCAATGAGAATCGGAACGATTAAAACCATCCTCTTAGCCGGAATGGTACTGTCGGCAAATGTGGCCTCTGCGCAAACTTCATCCGGAGGAAACAACTACTTTATCTATTCGATGGTCGCTATTGCGGTTTTTCTGTTCTTCTATCTCGTCGTTCAGGTCTCGGACAACCTGATGGCCATTGAGGCCAAACAGTCCGGAGCTGATAAAACGGGAGCCAATTTCTCTTTATTTCCCCGTATTCAGGAATTATTTGCACCGAGCCTGCCGGAGTACGCCAGCAACAAGAACGTACACCGCCTGAGCAAGGGGCACGATATTTTACTGCAGGGCGTTGCCGACAAGGTGATCGACGAAGGAGTACAGGCAACAACCTTTGCCGTACAGCCGGTCAACTACCGCGGTATTGCGCCCATTCCGAAGATGTTGGTGGAAGTAGGAGCAGAAGTACAGGCGGGAGATGCCCTGTTTTTTGATAAAAACGACCCGGATACGAAATACGTAGCTCCGGTGAGTGGTGAGGTGATCGCCATCAACCGCGGCGCCAAACGTTCCATTACGGAAGTAGTGATCCTGGCGGATAAAGATCAGACGTACCGTCAGGTCGATAAAGTGGACCCGGAAACGGCCAGCCGTGAGGAACTGGTGAGCTACCTGCGGGAAACCGGCCTGTGGCCGCTGATCAACCAGCGTCCGTTTGACGTGGTAGCCGATCCGAACGAAGTACCCCGGGATATTTTCATCTCTACCTTCGATACTGCACCTCTGGCTCCGGACCTGGAACTGGTGGTGGCCGGACGGGAAGCGAGTTTCCAGAAAGGTCTGGACGTACTGTCCAAACTGACTTCCGGTAAAGTACACCTCGGGCTGAACGCTAAAGGCGCGAATCCACCCGCTGCGGTTTTCTCCGATGCTTCCGGTGTGGAAAAACACTGGTTCCACGGTAAGCACCCGGCCGGTAACGTCGGTGTTCAGATCCACCACATCGCTCCGCTGGGTACGCAGGACAAAGTCTGGACCCTGGGCGTACAGGATGTGATCTCGATCGGCGAAATGTTCCTGGAAGGAAAGTACAACGTGGAGCGGATAGTGGCCCTGACGGGTTACGAACTGAACCAGCCCAAGTACGTGCGCACTTACCTCGGCGCCAAGATCAGTGACCTGATCAAGGATAACGTCAAGTCCGATAAAGTACGCCTGATCTCCGGCGATGTACTGTCCGGTGAGAAAAAGAACATTGATCAGTTCCTGAATGCTAAGGATGATCAACTGACGGTGATTGAAGAGGGCAACGATTACGAATTGTTCGGCTGGTTGCTCCCGATCGAGCCCCGTCCGAGTGTTTCCAATACTTTCCCCAACTTCCTGTATCCCGATTATGCTTTCAAGGCGGACACCAATACCCACGGTGAGAAGCGGGCGTTTGTGGTTACCGGTCAGTACGAAGCCGTACTGCCGATGGACATTTACCCGCAGCACCTGATGAAGGCGATCCTGACCAACGACTTCGAGCGTATGGAAGGCCTGGGTATCCACGAAGTGAGCGAAGAGGACATCGCACTGTGCGAATTTGTGTGTACCTCCAAGCAGCCGCTGCAGGACATTCTGCGCAAAGGGCAGAAGATGATGCTGGAGCAGGGATAATTCCCGGGAGAGCAGGAGTGGGGCGCGATCCCCGCTCAATATCAAAAATATTCAAGCAAAAGGTTTAATACCACCTAATATATTATGAAAAAGGCGCTACTGAATTTTTTCGAGCGAATAGAACCTAATAAGGAGAAATCTCCTTTATTGCATACTGCCTACGATGCCTTCTTCACCTTTGCGTTTGCGCCGAATACGGTGACCAAAGGAGGAGTTCACATTCGTGACGGTATGGACCTGAAGCGGACCATGATCCACGTGGTACTGGCTATGCAGCTTTGCTACCTGTTCGGTACGTACAATATTGGTGCGCAGCACTACGAGGCACTGGGCATGTACCCGGGCTTCTTTGAAGGTTTCCATCTGAAACTAGTTCACGGTCTGATCAAGATCCTGCCGATCTTTATCGTAGCCAACGTGGTGGGTCTGGGAATTGAATTCTACTATGCCGCCAAAAGAGGGCACGGCGTGGAGGAAGGCTTCCTGGTATCCGGGGCGCTGATCCCGCTGATCATGCCTCCCGATCTTCCGCTGTGGATGCTGGCTCTGTCTGTAGCCTTTGCGGTGATCATCGGTAAAGAGGCCTTCGGGGGAACGGGTATGAACATCTGGAACGTGGCTTTGTTGTCACGGGTGTTCATCTTCTTCGCTTATCCGACCTTTATTTCCGGTGACGAAGTATGGGTGTCCGATATTGTGAAAAACGCCGAGCTGGGTGCCGGTTACGTAAGTGATACCTACGGTTGGGCCCACGGTGTATTCGACTGGATCTTCCGCGGCTTCGGATGGAGCACATTCGGCGATGGGGGAATTCCGGTCGTCGACGGTTATACCGGGGCAACACCCCTGGCCCTGGCGGCGAAAGGCGGCTGGGAAGGTGTGACGGAAGTCTACACCGTCAGTGAGATGTGGTGGGGGAATATCCCCGGCTCCATCGGTGAAATGTCCAAACCGCTGATCATCTTCGGTGCGATCTTCCTGATCCTCACCAAAGTGGCCGACTGGCGCATCATGGTTTCCATGGTCCTGGGTGCTGCTGCAATGGGAATGATCATGAACGGTATGGTCGATCCGGCTCGCTTTACGGAAGATACGGCCGGTGTATTCAAGTTCATGGCAGTGCCCTGGTATTACCAGTTCTACATGGGTAGCTTCCTGTTTGCGATGGCCTTTATGGCTACGGATCCGGTGACGGCGGCCTCTACCAATACCGGTAAGTGGATCTACGGTGCCCTGATCGGAGCGATCGGCCTGATCGTGCGGGTCTGGAACCCGGCGTACCCCGAGGGCTGGATGTTGGCGATCCTGTTTATGAACACTTTTTCTGCTTTGATCGACAGCATGGTACTGCGCGGCAACATCAACCGCCGGATGAAGCGGGCCACGGCCGCTGCCTGATGCAAAATGTCCTGGTCTTAACAGAAAAATTGCATTAAAATAACATCCATTGATCCTTGTTTGCGTTTAGCTAATAACGATCAATAACTCAAAAATAGAATAACGTGAGTACCAGATATGTAATCACTTTTGTTACCATCATGACGGCGATCGTCGCCGTTCTGTTGACCGGTTTTCGCCAGGCTACCAAAGCCCAGGCGGAACTCAACGAGGATATCTTCAACAAGCGGGCCATCCTGTCGGCGGTAGAAGATTATCTGGGAGAGGGAGTTACCGTGGCGAGTTTGACCGATGATGCGGTGATGAACATCTTTCAAACGCAGGTTGAACAGGTGGTGGTAGACGCTTCCGGTCAGGTAGTAGACGGCATGATGGCCGACGATATCGATATGGCTAAGGAAAAGAAAAAGCCGGAACCACAACGTAAGTTCCCGCTTTACATCTACAGTGAGGGCGGTTCGAAATACTACATCCTCGCGGTGCGCGGAACGGGACTGTGGGATGCCATTTGGGGGAATATCGCCCTGAAGAGTGACCTGAATACCGTAGTCGGAGCTACTTTCGACCACGCCGGTGAAACGCCGGGTCTGGGGGCGGAGATCAAGGACAATCCGGCTTTCCCCGCCCAGTTCAAAGGCAAGGAGATCTACACCGATAACGGTCGTTATGTTTCCATTACCGTTCGCAAGGGCGGTGCCAGAGATCCCGAGCACGAAGTGGATGCGATCACCGGTGCTACCGTTACTTCCGACGGTGTCAGTGATATGCTTTACGATGGCATCAAGAATTACGAGCCTTATTTCGATAAGGTAAAACAATCGAGCCAACTGATTACCCAATAACAAGAAAAAATCATTACCATAATGGCTGAGACAGCAACAGTAAAAGAAGCCGGTAAGACTAAAGAACCTTTATTCGGCAAGAAGGAAAAGGCGCTGATCACCGATCCTTTAAATGACAATAACCCGATCACGGTACAGGTATTGGGGGTTTGTTCGGCGCTGGCGGTAACCTCTCTGGTCTATCCGTCCATCGTAATGGCGATCGCCGTGATCTTCGTAACCTCATTTTCGAGTCTTTTCACCTCTATGCTGAGAAATTATATTCCCAAGCAGGTGCGGATGATCGTCCAGTTGGTGATCATCGCTTCTCTGGTGACGCTGGTGGAATTGACCCTGAAATATCTGAACTATCCGATCTACAAGCAGTTATCTGTATATATCGGTCTGATCATTACCAACTGTATCGTAATGGGTCGCCTGGAGGCCTTCTCTATGGCCAACAAACCCTGGCGTTCCTTCCTGGACGGTATCGGTAACGGTCTGGGATACGGTGCCATTCTGATCATTGTCGGTCTGCTGCGGGAGATCTTCGGAAAGGGAAGCCTGTTCGCAGGTAGCGGCATCGCGATGAACATCATCGGCCCATCACCCGACTACTGGATCAATACCAACGAAAGTTTCCTGTTCGGCTGGTATACCAACAACAACCTGATGGTAATGTCCGCTGCGGCCATGTTCATCATCGGTGTGCTGATCTGGATCCAACGTAGCTGGAACAAAAAACTGGTAGACGTAAGCTAGAGGTTGAGTACCTCCAATGGTTTTTCGATCTTTCACTTATCAAAGTAAGCAAAATGGAATTTATCAACATATTTATAAAGTCTGCCTTCATCGAGAACATGGTTCTGGCCTACTTCCTGGGTATGTGTTCTTATCTGGCGGTATCCAAATCACTGAAAACGGCCTTCGGTCTTGGTCTGGCGGTTATTTTCGTACTGGGCTTCACGATGCCGATCAACTGGTTGATCCACGAATTTCTGTTGAGTGAGAACGGCCTGTTCGGTATGGACCTGACCTTCCTGAAGTTCATTCTGTTCATTGCGGTAATCGCCTCCATGGTACAGTTGGTGGAAATGGTGGTGGAAAAATTCTCTCCGGCACTCTACGCCGCGCTGGGTATTTTCCTTCCCCTGATCACGGTAAACTGCGCCATCCTTGGTGGTTCGCTGTTTATGATCACGCGGGAATACAACTTTTCGGAAACCATCGCTTTTGGTTTGGGTGGCGGATTCGGCTGGTTCCTGGCTATTGTGGCCATCGCCGCTATTCGCGAAAAGATCCAGTACTCCAACGTGCCGCCGGCACTGCGCGGACTGGGTATGGCCTTCATCCTGACCGGACTGATGGGCCTCGCTTTTATGAGCTTGATGGGTATTGATCCCGCACTGCTGGCCGGTGGTCAGTAAGCGGTAAGACGCTAAAGCAACGAAAAAAATATTCTTAAATTTTCGGTGCCGGTGCTAACGACCGGGCTCCGTAAAACAAGAATCCATGATAATATTATTTGCAGTAATTTGTTTCGTTTCGGTTATTCTCCTGCTGTCGCTGATGTTGATCTCAGCGAGAAAGCAACTGGTACCGCAGGGCGAAGTGAAAATCGTGATCAACGGAGACGAAGAAAATCCCTTAATGGTCAGCCCGGGCAGTTCCCTGCTTTCGGCACTGGGGGATAAGAATGTATTTCTGCCTTCTGCCTGTGGTGGCGGTGGTACCTGTGCCATGTGCGAATGCCACGTGGATGAAGGTGGCGGTGATGTGTTACCGACCGAGATGAACCACCTTACCCGGCGGGAAGTGGCGGACAACATGCGTCTGGCCTGTCAGGTAAAAGTTCGTCAGGACATGAAGATCCGCGTACCCGAGGAGATCTTTGGTATCAAGAAGTGGGAGTGCGAGGTGAAGTCCAACTACAACGTGGCGACCTTCATTAAGGAGTTTGTGGTGCAGTTGCCCGAAGGTGAAACGCTGGATTTTGAAAGTGGCGGTTACATCCAGATCGACGTACCGGAGATCGTATGTGACTTCAAAAATATCGATATCACGGCCCACCCACGGATGGGTAAAAAGCCGGATGAGTACAAACCGGAATGGGACCAGTACAAAATGTGGGACCTGTCCATGAAGAACGACGAGGAGCAATTCCGCGCCTACTCCATGGCCAACCACCCGGCGGAAGGTAACATCGTGATGTTGAATATCCGGATCGCTACGCCACCCTGGGATCGCAAAGCGAATACCTGGATGGATGTGAACCCGGGCGTATGTTCGTCTTACGTATTTACGCGTAACCCCGGTGATAAAGTTGTCGTTTCCGGTCCTTACGGTGAGTTCTTCATCAAGCCGACCAAAAAGGAAATGGTTTACATCGGTGGTGGTGCCGGTATGGCACCCCTGCGTTCTCACATCTTCCACCTGTTCCACACCCTGAAGACGAAAGACCGTAAAGTATCTTACTGGTACGGTGGTCGTTCGGTGCGGGAATTGTTCTACACGGAAGATTTCCGGGATATAGAGAAAGATTACGACAACTTCAATTACTACATCGCTCTGTCCAATGCGACGGAAGAAGATAACTGGAAAGTGAAGTCGGACATCAGCGATAAGAGTGGTGACGGTTTCACCGGCTTTATCCACCAGGTATTGTACGATGAGTACCTGAAAAATCATCCGGAGCCGGAAGAGATCGAGTACTACCTGTGCGGACCTCCGCTGATGTTGCAGGCTGCGCTGAAAATGCTCGATGAACTCGGTGTACCCGAAGAAAATATCGCATTTGACGACTTTGGTAGCTAGGCTAACCGAAGTGCAAAAGCTCAAAAAAATCCCCGATCGGAATCTTCCGGTCGGGGATTTTTTTTTATCCCCTTTTCAGATAAATTGATCGATAAAATACGTTAATAGTTCACTGGCAGCATTATTTAGCTGCCCTCAACAAAACCTATTGGATACATGAAAAAGTTATTCCCGTTATTTATTGCGCTACTGACCTTCAGTGCGCTTTCCGCTCAATCTGCAAAAGACATTGTTCAGAATTACCTGGAAACGATCGGAGGTGCGGACCAGTGGCAGAACATTAAGACCATGACCACCGAAGCCAGCATGAGTATGCAGGGTATGTCTTTCGATGCGATCATCTACGCTAAATATCCCGATAAACAGCGGGTGGAGGTGGACCTGAATGGCATGCAGCTGATCCAGGCCTACGATGGAACAACCGCCTGGTGGATTAACCCGATGATGGGTAGTGATAAGGCGCAAAAAATGCCCGAACCGATGGCCCAGTCCATGAGCAACCAGGAATTTGAAAGTCCGTTCATCAATTACGAAGAAAAGGGAAGCACCGTCGAATTGCTGGGTGAAAGTGAATTGGAAGGTACGGACGTCTACGAATTGAGATTGGGAAGATCGGACGGAAGGAGCGAGATCTATTATTTCGATAAAAAGACCAACCTGCCGATCAAGATGGCCACAAAATCTTCCGAAGGTCAAATGATCGAAACCCTTTTCAGCGATTACAAAGCTACCGACTCGGGCCTGGTATCTCCCCACAAGATGGAGGTGAAAGTGGGAGGCAGCACGCAGCAGGAGATCACTTTCCACAAGATCACCTTTGACAAAAGTCTGGAAGACGCATTTTTTGCTTTTCCCAACTGATCCTTTCGTAAAGCTTAAGGATTTCCTGAAAATAGGTATCTTCATCACTGTAAACATGAGCCACCCTGAATTTTTTCAGTACTCAAAAATGACCTAGTAGAGGTTAAACATTCGTAGAAAAATAGTCGAAATGCTGGTTTCGACCTCAGCGAGGTCGCACAGCATGGAGCATGTGGTAAATGTGCGACCTCGTTGAGGTCCGAAAAAGCTTATCCAGGCTAAATTCTACGAATATTCGACCTCTCTGAGGTCATACACCGCCTTTTATAAAATTCGGGGTGATTCATGTTATTCTTGAAACCAGGGGTACTCCTTTCCGGCCGGAAATGCAGTCGCCCCGTTTATACCTATTTTATGATGAGCAGAAACTTATGGTGTTTGCTCCTAATCGCGGGATTGCTGGCGTCCTGCGGGGAAGGACCGGACACGACAGAAACTAACGACGACGATCAAAACCTTCAGCCGGCAGCCACTGCAACGGATGCCACCTTCCCCGAGAAAATAGCCGCCGGTACCATCTACGAAGTTAATATCCGGCAGCATACCCCCGAAGGCACGATCAATGCTTTCGCCGAAGACCTTCCGCGCCTGCAGGAAATGGGGATCAAAATGCTCTGGATCATGCCGGTGCAGACCATCGGTACCAAAAATCGCAAGGGTTCCCTGGGAAGCTACTACTCCATCCGCGATTACCGGGAAGTAAATCCGGAATTTGGAAATCTGGACGATTTCAAATCACTGGTAGACAAAGCCCACGAACTGGGGATGTACGTCATTCTCGATTGGGTGCCCAACCACACCGCCTGGGATCATCCCTGGATCACCGAACACAAGGATTATTACGCACAGAACGAAGCCGGAGAGGTGATCTACGAAGCCGACTGGACGGATATTGCCCTGCTGGATCACACCAATCCGGCTACCCGTGCCGCCATGATCGACGACATGAAATACTGGGTGACCGAGGCTGATATCGACGGTTTCCGCTGCGATCACGCCGGACACGAGATCCCGCTGTATTTCTGGGAGGAAGCAACTTCGGTTATCGATCCACTCAAGGACCTGTTCTGGCTCGCCGAATGGGACGGGGCCCGCATGCACCTGGAGTTCGACGCTACCTACGCCTGGGAATTGCTGCACCTGACGGAAGATGTGGCCAAAGGCGAACACAATGCCGACGACTTGGACGAATGGATCCGCAAGGACCTCCAGGAGTACGGTCAGGCCCCGATCCGGCTGACGATGATCACCAATCACGACGAAAACTCCTGGGCGGGTACGCTCAACGAACGTTACGGTGAGAGCCAGAAAGCCTTTGCTACCTTCGTCTTTACGGCTTACGGCGTGCCGATGCTTTACAGCGGTCAGGAGGCCGGTCTGGACAAGCGTCTGAGATTCTTCGAAAAAGATACCATTGACTGGAGCGATCCCAACCAGCTACAGCCGTTCTACACCCAACTGGTACAATTCCGGCTGGATAACGAAGCCGTCTGGGGTGGTCTGTACGGCGGTATGCCGGTGCGGATCAACGATAATGCCAACGTGTATGCCTTCAAGCGCGAGAAGAACGGGAATACGGTGATCGGTATCCTGAACTTTTCGGCCACCAGCCAGTCAGCTGATCTGACGGACAGCAGCATTAACGGCACCTATACGGACTATTTTACCGGTGAGGAATATACTCTGGAGTCGGACGGTTCTCTCGAACTGGGCCCCTGGGAATATCTTTTATTTGCCCGGTAACCGCCGTGGAAAGTAACGGCTGGCCTTCGCTGTTTTCCGGACTTCCAGAGCGGAGGCCGTCCGGTTTATTTGACCTGTTTTTCCCTTCAACAAAAAACGACCAATGAGTAACGTATCAATAAGTTCCAAGAAGCCCCGGCTTTCCTTCCGGCAGATCTGGAATATGAGTTTTGGTTTTCTGGGGATCCAGTTCGGCTTTGCCCTGCAAAACGCCAATGTGAGCCGGATCTTTGAGACCCTGGGAGCCGATCAGGAAGCATTGCCGATCCTCTGGCTGGCGGCACCGGTAACAGGTCTGCTGGTGCAGCCCATCATCGGCTATTACAGCGACCGGACCTGGCACGCCAAGTGGGGGAGAAGGCGCCCGTTCTTCGCCATCGGCGCCATTCTCGCAACTATCGCCCTGTTCCTGATGCCCAATTCCACGGCCCTGTGGATGGCGGTACTGATGCTCTGGCTGATGGATGCGTCGATCAACATCACCATGGAACCCTTCCGGGCTTTCGTGGGGGATATGCTGCCCAACGAGCAGCGCACTTCCGGTTTTGCCATGCAGAGCTTTTTTATCGGCCTGGGAGCGGTCGTCGCATCGGCCCTGCCGTACATTTTTACCAACTGGTTCGGTATCAGCAACACTGCCGGTGAGGGCATGATCCCGGATTCGGTAAAATGGTCCTTCTACGCGGGAGGTTTCGCCTACATCACCGCCGTCATGTGGACGGTGTTCAACACGGAAGAATATCCGCCGGATGACCTGGCAAAACTGAAAGAAGAGAACGCCAAGCGGGGGATCTTCGAAGGGCTGAAGGAATCTTTCATGGGGATCTTCGAGATGCCCAAAACGATGGTCCAGCTGGCCTTCGTGCAGTTCTTTTCCTGGTTTGCGCTCTTTGCGATGTGGATCTATACCACTTCGGCGGTGACCAGCCATGTCTACCAGACCACCGATACGACCTCTGCCCTGTACAACGAGGGGGCGGACTGGGTCGGTATCTGTTTTGCCATCTACAACGGTGTGGCGGCCTTGGCGGCCTTTCTTTTGCCGGAACTGGCCAAAAAGACCAATCGCCGGGTGACCCACCTGGTGGCCTTGTGCCTCGGGGGCATCGGTCTGCTTTCGGTGTATTACATTTCCGATCCGAATTACCTGCTGGTATCGATGATCGGAGTGGGAATTGCCTGGGCGAGTATCCTGTCCGTTCCCTATGCCATCCTGTCGAGTACACTGCCGTCGGACCGCATGGGCTATTTTATGGGGGTATTCAATTTCTTTATTGTGATCCCCCAGATCGTGGCGGCCGGTATCCTCGGCTTTATTCTGAAGAGCTTTTTCGGTAACATCCCGATCTACGCCCTGATCATCGGCGGCGTGTCCATGATCCTGGCGGGGGTACTGACCTTATTCGTAAAAGACAACGAAGCGGAAGCGCAGGCGGTCTGAAATACCAGGTGAGTGTTGCCGGTGCACAGGAAGACCGGCATCACTCCCCACCAGGTCACTGAACATCGCCCGTAATAGTCGGTTACAAGTCAAAAGATCAGCTAACGATATATGGATTATGATACGATAATATTGCTGGCCACTTCGCTGGGGCTGGGTTTATTGGTGGGATTGCAGCGAGAGTATTCCGGACATCCCATTGCGGGGATCCGCACCTTTTCCCTGATCACACTTTTCGGGACCATACTGGGTCTGATCGCTCAGGCGAGCGAGAACTACTGGATCATTGGTGCGGGTGTGCTGGCGGTGGCGGCCATTATGTTAATGGGCAATTTCCTGAAATCCAAAACCGGAAATGTCGATATCGGGCAAACCACCGAAGTCGCCGGCTTACTCATGTTCGGCCTGGGAGCTTACCTGGTGGAGGGTAGCCTGGCCGTCGGCGTGATCATCGGCGGTATAACGGCAGTTCTGCTCCATTTGAAGGGCACCCTCGATGATTTCGTAAAAGGCCTGGAGAAGAAGGATATTAAAGCCATAATGCAGTTCGCTGCTATTTCTCTGGTGATCCTACCCGTGCTGCCCGACCGTGAGTACGGACCGTACGAAGTACTGAACCCCCAGGAGATCTGGTTGATGGTGGTACTGATCGTAGGACTGGGACTGGGCGGTTATTTTCTCTATAAAATGCTGGGAAAGGATGCCGGTACCATCACCAACGGTATCCTGGGCGGACTGATCTCCAGTACGGCAACGACTGTTACCTACTCCAATCGATCGAAAGATGTGCCGAGTATCAGTCGGCTGGCGGCCTTCATCCTCATCACTGCTTCTACGGTAGCGCTGATCCGGATCATCGTGGAAGTGGCCATCGTAAGCCCGGATAATCTGGGGCGGATCGCTCCGCCCTTACTGACCGTTCTGGGATTGATGATCGTACTGTGCGTGGCCATGTATTTCCTGAGTCGACGCAATGGCGATGATAATGAGGAAGTGGAAGAAATGCCGGAGCCGGACAATCCTGCCCAGCTGAAAACCGCTTTGATATTCGGTGCCCTGTACGCGCTGGTGTTGATCGGGGTAGCTGCGGCTAAAGATTATTTCGGCCAGGGCGGTTTACTGATCGTTTCCATTATCAGCGGTTTTACGGATGTGGACGCCATCACGCTTTCCCTGGCCAATACCCTGAATCGGGGCGGCATCGAAGTGGACAATGCGTGGAAATATATGCTGATCGCATCCTTTTCCAATCTGGCCTTTAAGGGAGGCATGGCCGCCGTGATCGGCTCCCGAAAACTGGCAAAATACGTACTGCCGGCCTTTGCGATCACTATCGTATTCGGCCTGCTGGTCATCTGGTGGTGGCCGACGGGCGGATAGACCTATATTCCAAATTGCACAGCAAGTTTGATTGAAAACATGATCTATCCTGAATTTTTTCAGGACTCAAAAATGATCTCGTAAAGGTTAAACATTCGTAGAAAAATAGTCGAAGTGCGGGTTTCGACCTCGGCGAGGTCGCACAATATGGAACAATGTGGTAAATATGCGACCTCCCTGAGGTAGGGTGTATAATATGGCACACTAATCATGCGGTATTTTTAAATTTCTCCGTACTTTTTTACGCCAAAAAAGTACCCAAAAGGCCGGGCAAAATTATCCCTCCCACGAAGCAGGCACCCACACCCACCATTTTGCCCGCTTCCCAACCCGCACCACGACATCTGATTGCACTAAGTCGAACGAAAAGTATTGATAAAAAATGCACGCAACTTTTACCCCGCAGATTGTACATCCTACCTGGTAGAGGTTAAACATTCGTAGAAAAATAGTCGAAATGCTGGTTTCGATCTCAGCGAGGTCGCACAGCATGGAGCAATGTGGTAAATGTGCGACCTCCCTGAGGTTGGGAAACGCTTATCCATGCTAAATGCTACGAATATCCGACCGCTCTGAGGTCATACACCGCCTTTTATAAAATTCGGGCTGATTCATGTTGGCGGCACATCCTGACGGATTTTTCTAATCCGTCAGGTCTAAAACGAGCAGTGCGTAAGTATAATTTATGCATTTTGAATAACCCTCCGGCAAATTGACACACCTCCCATATTACGGAAATAAACGTAATTTTGCATTCAGCAAAAAGAATATGTGATGTCCGTAGAAACACAAGGAGAACTATTGGGAATGCAGGCCGCCGGAGAAGCCGTTGCCGTAACCCTGCGCAAAATGCGGGAATACGCAAAAGCGGGAATGTCCACCAAAGAACTGGATGAGTACGGTTATGAGATCCTCCGGTCTTACGGTGCGAACCCCGCTCCGCAAAAAGATTACAATTTCCCGGGTTATACCTGTATCAGTGTGAATAATGAAGTTTGCCACGGCATTCCTTCCGAAAAAACCATACTGCAGGAAGGTGACCTCGTTAATATCGACGTTTCCGCCGAGCTGAACGGCTTCTACGGGGACAACGGCAGTTCTTTCATCCTCGGAGAAGACCGGCAGAACCTTCAGCCCCTGGTAGACGCTTCCCAGGAGATCCTCAATCTTGCTATCAGTAAGGTGCGCAGTCGCATGAAGATCGCCGATCTGGGCGGTTTCATCGAGCGGGAAGCCAAAAAGCGCGGCTTTAGGGTGGTCAAAAATATCTGTGGCCACGGGATCGGCCGGAAACTGCACGAAAACCCACGGGAGATCCCCTGTTACCGGGATCGGTTCAACCGGGAGCGTTTTCGGAAAAATACCGTCATCGCACTGGAAACCTTTATCTCTACCCGCGCCCGCTACGTATACGAAGCGGAAGACGGCTGGACGCTGAAAACGAATGACAACAGCTTTGTCGCTCAGCACGAACATACCCTCATTATAAAAGACGGAGAACCGGTGGTACTAACCAGTGCCAACGGTGTATGACCCAAATTTTAGCCTTCCCGGAACAACCTATCCGGGAAGGCTAAAGAGGAATGTTTGAATCAACAAAAGCAGACTGGAAGCAAAACATAAAGATCTAAAACAGCGTAGCTGAGGTATCCGGCAATCCAGTCCTTATTCTAAACCTCTACACTTTCACACCTTCATACTTTCGTACATTAGACTATTCAAACTTTCCCAGTACCTCACTGTCAATGATCTGTTCCAGGATCATCATCTGTTCGGCGTTTTTCTCGATAAAGTGCCAGTTATCCGTACCGGTATCCGCAATGGCGAAAAGGGTTTTATCCGCTTTTATCACGAAAGTTTTGTTGGGGCGATCTACAGTTACTTTATCCGCGCCGTAGGTGGTTTCAAAAGAGGTTTTCATAAAGTCAAGTGCCTGCTCGTTGAAGCTTTCGCCTTTCAGGATGATCTTTAACTGCATGGCGTAGTCCACCGCTGAAAAAGTTTCCCCTTCATAGTCTTCCTCCCCATAGATCTTCTTGATCTTCATATCGCTCATCTCGAAGGTCATTCCATCCGCTTCCATATTCTCGAAAATACCGAGCATTTGTTCGCGCGGCACCAGATCGAATAATTTGGGATAGGTCAGGTCCAGTACCTGGTTCCATTCCTTGTTCTGGGTAGCTTCGAAGAACTGGTCCAGTTTTTCGGTGATGCCGGCCTGGCGGGCGGCGGACTGAGCGGTGGTTACTAATGGCAGCAAGAAGAGCAGCATGGCGGATACGCCGATCGCGCGCAGATGGATGTGCATGATTGATTTCATTTTTATGGTTTTTTGCAGGGCAAACTTACGGCATTTATTTCAGGAATGGAGAAGGAGTGACTGCTTAGGAATAGGCTTTGATCGCCTCCGAAATATTCATGATGTGATCGCCGGTTTGTTCCAAGGAGGTAAAGAGGTTGTTGTAGATCAGGGAACTGTTCATGTTGTAGTTTGGATCTTCCTGACTTTCCTGGTTTTCTCTGCGCATCAGATCGCGCAGGGCATTGATCTTCTTTTCCGTGGCGATGGCCGGTTCCAGGTCGATCTGACTAAATTCCGGTACCGCAATATTTTTATTGAGAACATCGAAAGCATTGTCTACGAGCTGGAACATTTCCTTCAGTCGCTCGCGTTGTTGCTGGTTGAACCAGATCTTCTCCTCGATCTTGCGTTTGATGGTGCGGGACATCTGGTAAAAATTGTCCCCGATCTGTTCAAGATCACTGCAAATGCCGATAATACTGCGGATCTGTACCGAAGTGCGGGTGGAGATCTCTTCCGAAGAAAGTCGCTGTACGTAGTTGCCCAGTTCGAGTTCCACGCGGTCGTTGATCTCTTCGTATTTGGCGATGCGATCTAATAACTCCTCCTGTTCCTCCGCTTCGGTAGAAAACAGCAGCTCCCGGGTGAAAATGGACATCCGGCTGGTGATCACACTGTAACGGGCCAGTTCTTTCTGGGCTTCAATGATGGATAACTCCGGGGTCTTGAGCAAAGAATTGATGTAGGCGAGCCGGAAGTTCTCGTCGTGTACCCCTTTGGAGGGCACCGTTTTGATAGACAGTTTGATCAGCCAGGGCACAAAACCGATTAACAGCAAAGCATTGCTCAGGTTAAAGGTAGTGTGAAAGGCGGCCAGGGTGATCACATCGGCAGTTGATTGCGGCAGAATGGTCACAAAGTAATTGGTCACCACGTTCTCCAGAAAATCTACAAAGTAGGGGAGGAGAAACACCATCCAGGTGATCCCGAACAGATTGAACAGGGAATGGATCCGGGCGGAGCGTTTGGCGTGTACATTGCCCACCAGCGAAGCGATCTCCGCGGTTACGGTGGTACCCAGGTTTTCCCCGAGGATCATGGCGGCGGCAACATCCAGGGTGATCCAGCCCTTGGCGAGCATAACGATCGTCAGAGCCATGGCTGCACTCGAAGACTGAATGAGCCCGGCAATGATCGCACCGACGAACAGGAACAGGATGGTGGATAGGTAACCGTAGCTGGCGTAATTGGCCAGAAATTCCAACGCATCCGGATAATCGCTGAAATCGGGGAAAGACACTGATAAGAAATTGAGCCCCAGAAATAAAAGCGCAAAACCAATGAGAAATTCTCCCCAGTAGCCCCACCGGTATTTTTTGACGAAAAACAGGGGCAAACCGATCGCAATGAGCAGCAGGGAATAGTCCGCAAAGTTGAATTTACTCACATCCAGAGCGATCAACCAGCCGGTAATGGTCGTGCCGATATTGGCGCCCATCATAATCCCGGCGGATTCGGACAGGGAGATCAGTCCGGCGTTGACAAAACTAACGGTCATAACCGTCGTAGCCGAAGAAGACTGGATGATCCCCGTGATCAGGAACCCGGATAGCAGGCCGATGAAGCGATTACTGGTCATCCGGCGCATGATCACCCGCATCTGCGAGCCTGCAGCTTTCTGGATCCCTTCGCTCATCACCTTCATGCCGTAGATGAAGAGCGCCAGCGAACCCAGGATGTTAAAGATTGATACTGTGCCGGTTTCCATACAATTGCTTCAGCAAGGTTGTCCCTATCGTATTAACAGAGAAAGAAAGGCTGAAATTAATAAAAAAACCATTATCGCAGCGGAGCTGTTCCCTGGGCGGTATTCAAACTTGCAGAAACCATTACTCAGGGATATACCAGACGCGAAGCGGTTTGGTCCTGACGTGCTGGTCACCGTCAGGATTCCCAAACCTATTTTACGTCAATATAGGTGCAGCGCACCGTCCTGATCATGATCAGGTCGCTACGCTGTAGCTCTAGATATTTTCATCCCTTTGGTCTGAAAATAGTACGGTGCACCGCACCTATCTTGGCGATTTGGGATAGGCGTTTCCCCGGGCTTGCACCAAACTCGAAGATATAGACGCAAAGTGATTTGCTCCTGATGTGCCGGTAAGCATCAGGATTCCCAAACCCATTCTACGTCCATATAGGTGCAGCGCACCGTCATAGCTACAGACTAATACGTGACCGATGTTTTGAGGTGCAGCGCACCGTCCTGATGATGTCGCACGCTGTAGCTCTACGTATTTTCATCCCTTAGGTCTGAAAATAGTGCGGTGCGCCGCAACTGCCCGGGCAATTTGGGATAGGCGTTTCCCCACGCAAGGAATTTTCCTTTTGGAGGGACCGTTGCGGTCCTATCGTTCAACCAATTTTACTTTCACCATTTCCTTGGCGTTGGAATCGCCGCCGACATAGATCTCAAAGTCACCCGGTTCGGCCCGAAATTCCATTTTGGCATCGAAAAATTTGAAGGTCTCCGGTTCGAGTTCAAAACTGACGGTCTGACTTTCCCCCGCATCGAGCGCTACCTGCCGGAAGGCTTTCAGCTCGCGCAGCGGACGGGTGGTGCTGCCCACCAGGTCCCGGATATACAGTTGTACGGTTTCTTTGCCGGTCCGTTTGCCGGTATTGGCGAGTTGTACGCTGACCGTCAGCGATTCCCCGGCCCTGAATTCCGATTGATCCACCTTCAGATTCGAATAAGCGAAAGTCGTGTAGCTCAGGCCGTAGCCGAAGGGGTAGAGCGGCGTATTCGGTATATCCAGGTACTTACTGGTATACTTGTTGTTGGGATCCATCGGGCGGCCGGTATTTTTCGCGGCGTAAAAAATGGGGATCTGAGCTTCGTGCCGGGGGAAGGTGACCGGCAGTTTTCCGGAAGGATTATAGTCCCCGAACAGGACATCGGCAATGGCGGGGCCACCCCGGGTGCCGGCAAACCAGGTCTCCAGGATCGCGGGTGCATTTTCGGCAATCCAGGGTATGGCCAGCGGGCGGCCGTTCATAAGTACCACTACCACGGGTTTTCCGGTAGCGACAATGGCTTTGACCAAATCCGTTTGCACACCGGGCAGACCGATCATACCGCGGCTGGCGGCCTCACCGCTCATCCAGGAGCCTTCACCCACGGCCAGCACAACGGCATCGGCCTCCATGGCCGCCAGTTCTGCTGCTTTAAAGCCGCTGCGGTCTTCGCCTTCGATCTCCGCACCTTTTGCGTAAAGGATACGTACGCCTTCGCCGAGTTTTTCCTTAATGCCGCTAAGCAGACTGACTGCCTGATCGGCTTCTCCGGCTCCCCGCCAGGCGCCCAGCAGATCATCCTGGGAATCCGCCAGCGGGCCGATCACCGCGAGGGTACCCATATCTTTAGCCAGCGGCAGTACCTGGCCTTCGTTTTTCAGCAGTACGGTGGATTTACGGGCAATATCCTGCGCGTCGGCCAGTTGCCGTTCGGTCATGATGTTATTTTGCTCCCGGTCGGTATTACTGTAGCGATAGGGATCGTCGAACAGCCCGAGTTGAAACTTCACCCGCAGGATATCACCGACTGCCTCGCGGATGCGATCTTCGGATACATTTCCGTCCGCTACGAGTGCTTTCAGATGATCGTAGAAGGTAGCGCCCTGCATATCCATATCGACGCCGGCATTAACCGCCTGCATGGCGGCCTGCTGGTCATCGGCGGCGTAGCCGTGCGGCACCATCTCGTTGATGGACGTGTAATCCGTTACGACGAAACCGTCAAATCCCCATTCTTCCCGTAGTATCTCCCGCAACAGGTGGGCGTTGGCGGTGGCCGGTACGCCGTCCAGTTCGTTGAAGGAGGTCATAAAGGTGTAGACCCCGGCGTCTAATGCCGCTTTGAACGGCGGCAGATAAAGTTCCCGCAGGGTCCGCTCCGAGATATCCACCGTATGGTAATCGCGCCCGGCCTGGGCTGCACCGTAGGCGGCGAAGTGTTTGGCACAGGCGATCAGAGTATTGACGGCGGCAATATCATCCCCCTGAAATCCTTTGACCCGGGCCGCTGCGATTAATTCACCGAGGTAGGGATCCTCTCCGGCTCCTTCCATGATCCGGCCCCAGCGCGGGTCGCGGGCGATGTCCACCATCGGTGCGAAGGTCCAGTGGAGGCCGGCTGCCGTGGCTTCTTCGGCGGCAATGCGCGCGGCGCGCTCGATGGCCTCCAGGTCCCAACTGGCGGCTTCTCCCAGCGGTACGGGCGTGATGGTTTTATAGCCGTGGATCACATCGTAGCCGAAGATCAAAGGAATGCCCAGCCGGGTTTCTTCCACGGCCATGCGCTGCAATTCCCGGTTATATTCGGCGGTGTGCGCATTGAAGATAGCGCCTACTTTTCCGGCCTGGATATCGGCCTTATAGTTTTCCCGCAGGGTAGGTCCCGTTACCGCCCAGTCGCTGGTGAAGAGGTTCATCTGGCCGATCATTTCGTCCAGCGTCATTAGTGCCAGCACACTGTCTACCCGTTGATCAACGGTCTTTTGTTGGGCAATTGCGACCATCGGTAGGGCCAGCAGCCCGTAAAGGATCGCCATGCGGTTCATGTGCTTTTTCATACTTGAAAGGTTTTTATTGTTTGGTGCAAGGTTAAAAGCGTTGGCAATTTTGGGGGTCAGTAGGTGCCGCCGTACTTCCAGTCCGCTCCGGTGCGGGGCACGCCCACGCGTTTGAGCGGGATCTTCAGGCCTTCGGTGGATTCCAGCCAGTCGTACAGCGCATCGTTCATAGCTTTGATCTCCGACTGGTGTTCCGGGCTTCGGATCAGGTTGCGCGCTTCGTTGGGATCGTCCTGCAGATCGAAGAACTCATTGGTATCCCAGATACCGAGGTATTTGATGAATTTGTAGCGATCCGTCCGGACGGCGTAGGTCGTCGGCGTCTGCGGGAAGGGGCGCTCCCAGTAGTATTCGTAAAAGATCTGCTGCCGCCAGTCCGGGATATTTTCTCCCTGCAGGAAGGGAACGAAAGAGCGGCCGTTCATCTGTTCCGGCGTTTCGATACCGGCCAGGTCCAGTACCGTCGGACCGATATCAATATTCTGGATCATGCCTTCGTGGGTTTTCGGTTCGATCATGCCCGGCGCGTACACCAGCAGGGGCACCTTCATGGACTCCTCGTAGGCGTGGCGTTTATCGATCAGCCCGTGCTCCCCGAAGGAAAAACCGTTGTCGCCCATGTAGATCACCACGGTATTCTCCAGTTGGGAGGTTTCTTCCAGATAGTTCAGTACCTGACCGATGCTTTCGTCGATGCCCAGCACCGTCTCCAGATAGCGCCGGTAGAAATCGTTGAATTCGATCTGGCCGTTGTACATATAATCCACTCCGTGCCAGCTTCCCCGCTGGGCCTTTACCCAATTCGGTACGTTAGCGTAATCGTAGCCGACCTTTTGGGCCGCCTGGATCTCCTGCTGCGTCGGTTTCGGAGCGGTCACACTGGTATATTCCCAGGGATTGGTATCGGGCGGGTACATTGTCGGCGGGTAGGAGATGGGCTGATCCGCATAAGCGCCGCGGTGCCGGGGCGCGGGCAGGAATTCCGCGTGTACCGCCTTGTGGGACAGGTACAGAAAGAACGGCTGATCTTCTTCCAGGGACTTCATCCACTCCAGAGCGTAATCGGTCAGTACATCGCTCATATAGGAACTGTCGTTGTAAACGACCCGCTCCCCGTTCACATTGAGGTTCGGATCGTAGTAGGTGCCTTGCCCCTGAAAACTGACCCAGTGGTCAAAACCGGGGCGCGGATCATCGTTGTAATGACCCATATGCCATTTCCCGACAAAGGCGGTTTTGTAGCCGTTATCCTGAAGGTAGGACGGAAAGTAGATCAGTCCTTCTTTGGCCGGCGCCTGATTGTCGATCACCTCGTGTACGTGGGAAAACTGCCCGGTCAGGATAGAAGCCCGACTGGGGGAGCAAAGGGCGGTGGTCACAAAGGCATTGGGAAAATGGATGCCTTCTCTGGCCATGCGGTCCATATTCGGTGTACGCAGCCCGGGCACCTTTCCGGTAAATCCCATAAAGTCGTACCGGTGATCATCACTTAAGATAAAGATCACGTTCGGCTGATCGGCGGTAGCCGGGGAGGCGGGCGGTACCTCGCTTCGTTGGAGTGGTAAAAAGGCAAATAATGCCAATACGGGAATGAGAAAGGAAAACAATAGAACTTTTTTCATGGTGCTGTTAATTCGTTTTGTGGCAGCTTGGTCAAAAGCCGGAAAAAATAGCTCCGGGCGACTTCCGCATCATTAAAGTGGGAAACGCCGGGAGGGAAGAGCTGTCTGAAATAAATGGTGAAGCTCAAAACTGATTACTTCTACCTAAGATATCAAGTTTTTTCTACCCAAAACAGCTATGGTGTAATGCCGGTTATGAGAGGGTATTTGAGGTTGTAAGGTTATTTAATTTATTTTCAATTATTTATGTAAAGAATAATAAATAATAATTTAAAAATAAATGTTAAATGGCGTAGTAGTAATGAGGTGTTTTTGGAACGAGTTGCTATTCGGATTACGTAATTTAGTGTTGTCAAAAATAAAACTCCTGAAATAAAATTTGCATCAGATTATCCTTCGCAAGATTAAGGCCCCAAATTAAAAACGCAAGACCAGCCAATCACCAACCAGCATGTGAGAGGAGCGTGAAACTCCTCTTTGGATCGACTTTAGATGCCTGTTTAGCTTCTGCGGGAAGCTTTCGGGGTGTGGATCTATTGGTTAAAAGGAATTGAAAAAATGGGAAGAAACGCAACTTTACAAATGATCCGATTTTGCCCAAACCACCAATCCTTTCTCCATCCCATTCCGATGGCTTACCTCTTCTAAACCGGAATTTTTATACCGTTCAAAAGGTCAGTTACGGATCAGTTCCGGACCTGATCAATGCTCGAATACACTTTGTTATGAAACTATGAAGTTGACTAATGTTTTCTGCTGCCGGTGAAAAGCCTGCTTTTTGAGGTCAATTGAAGCCCAGTAAGGAAACTGTAGACAACTTCTAATTTAAATCCTATCACATCATGAGAATGAAAATTCTATTTACACTCACACTTTGTGTAATGTACACGCTTTCCTTTTCCCAGGGAAGAGAGATTACCGGAGTGGTTACCGATGCCGAAAGCAACGATCCGCTGATCGGGGTGACGGTACTGGTAGAAGATACGGGCACCGGTACGGTGACCGATTTCGACGGTAGATTTACCGTCACCGCTGAAACGGGAAACACCTTATTAATAAGTTACACAGGCTACTCCCCCGAAAGAGTAGTGGTAGGGACCGAAGATAACTACAACGTGCAGTTGAGCTTCGGCTCCGTTGCGCTGGAGGAAGTCGTAGTAGTCGGTTACGGTACCCAGCGTACCAAGGACCTGACTTCGTCCATTACCACTATCAAATCGGAAGACATCACCAAAACCCCCTCCAGCCAGGCCATGCAGGCCCTGCAGGGTAAGGTAGCCGGTATGCAGATCGTCAGCAGCGGTACGCCAGGTAGCGGTCCGACCGTCCGGATCCGCGGTATCGGATCTTTCCCCGGCAGCGGGGATGCAGCTCCGCTCTACGTGGTGGACGGTATGTTCTTCGATAACATCGACTTCCTGAACAACAACGATATTGCCAGTATCTCCGTACTGAAAGATGCCTCCGCGGCGGCCATTTACGGTGTGCGGGCGGCGAACGGCGTCGTTTTGGTAGAGACCAAATCCGGCTCCTACAACCAACCCGCGGAGATCGTTTACGACGGTTACTACGGTATCCAGGTGGCTCAGAACGTACTGAAGCTGGCCAATGCCGAGCAGTTCACGGATATGGCCCTGGAATCCGGTTCCGAAGCGGACATCAGTTTCATCCAGAACGCTATGCAGCGCTACGGCCGGAGCCGGATCAATCCGAATGTACCGGATGTAAATACGGACTGGTACGATCAGATCCTGCGGGAAGCGCCCATGCAGAACCACAGCTTATCCATCAGCGGTGGAGGCAGCAATGCTACTTACTCCATCGGCGGCAGTTACTTCTTACAGGACGGTATCCTGGATATGAAAAACGAATACGAGCGTTTTAACCTGCGTTCGAAGGTCGATTACAAAGCAACGGACTGGCTGACGATCGGCGGAAATATGCTGCTGAGCAATTCCACGCAGTACGCGCCCGCCCAGGATGCCTGGTTCCGCGCTTACTTCGCGGTGCCAATTATGCCGGTGTACGACGATATGAACGAGGATGCATTCCCGGTAAACCTGGCCAACGCGCAGGATCTTGGCTACCGGGGAGGTCAGAACCCGCTTTCTTCCACCCTGTTCAATAACAACCGTCTGAAAAGAAGGAACCTGGTGGCTAACTTTTACCTGCAGGTGGATCTGATCCCGGAAAAACTGACCTTCAAATCGAGCTATAATCACAACTACCTGTCCTACAACGCGCGGAATATCGACCTGCCGTACTTCATCGGCAACGGTTACCAGAATCCGAACTCTTCCATTTCCAGAACTTACGAGAACCGCTCCAACCAGATCTGGGACAACCTCCTGACCTTCACCGAGGATTTCAACCGCCACAATCTTCAGGTAATGGCCGGTACCTCTTACCGGGATGAAGCCTGGGATCAGCTCCGGGCGACCGGTCTGAATTTCCCCGTGGATCAGGAAGAGGCCTGGTATATCGATCAGGCGGAAACCATTCCCGTTGATAATGTAGGTGATAACGGTGCCCGCCAGTATGGTCTGTCTTACTTCGGCCGGGTAGCTTATAATTACGATCACAAATATTTGCTCTACGGTACCCTGCGGGCCGACGGTACTTCCAAGTACCAGGAAAAATGGGGCTATTTTCCAACGGTGGGGATCGGCTGGGTTGCTTCCCAGGAAGATTTCTTCAACGTGACGGGGATTGACTATCTGAAATTCCGCGCCAGCTGGGGAGAATTGGGTAACGACAACGTGCCGGCCAGTGACGGGGCGCGTACGACGGACATCATTACGACCGCCATCGACGATCAACTGGTGACCGGTACGACCTCGCTCAGCGTATTTTCCTACCTGTCCTGGGAAGTAGTGGAAGAACTGAACTTCGGTCTGACTTCCTACCTGTTTGACAATCGCCTGAGCCTGGATGCGGATTACTACATCCGTGATACCAAAAATGCGGTCATTCCGGTAGAGAACCCATCCATCGGCGGTACGGTACGGAAAAACGTTGGGGTAATCCGGAACTCCGGTTTCGAACTGGCCCTGAACTGGACGGACAATTTCTCCCAGGATTTCCGCTATTACATCGGCGGTAACATCTCTACGCTGAAAAACGAAGTGGTTGACCTCTTCGGACAGGCTTACGTTGACGGCGGAAGCGCCGAATTCAGACAACGTTCCATCGTGGGGCAGCCGCTGCTGGCTTTCTTCGGCCGCGAAGTAGTGGGCGTCTATCAGAACCAGGCCCAGATCGATGCCGATCCGGTAGCCGTGGCCAATAACCTGGAACCGGGTGACCTGATCTACCGGGACCAGAACGGAGACGGCGAGATCAACGACGACGACCGGGTGATCCTGGGATCTTACCTACCCAACCTGATGTTCGGCGGTAATTTCGGACTGGGTTTCAAAGGTTTTGACCTGTCGGTTAGCGTTTTCGGACAGTCCGGCAATAAGATCCTGAACCGGAAACGCGGTGAAGTCATCTTTACTTCGGATACCAATATGGATGCCGACCTGGCCATCAATCGCTGGCACGGGGAAGGGACGTCCAACAGCTACCCATCTTCCAAGGGGATTCGCAAGGGCTGGAACCAACGCCTGAGTACTTACTTCATCGAGGACGGTTCTTTCTTCCGCATTCAGAACGTACAGGTCGGTTATAACCTGAAAGGTGCTGACCTCGGAAGCGGCATGCCGGATATCCGGGTGTATTTCACCGCAGAACGCCCGCTTACTTTGTTTGACTACAACGGTTTCAACCCGGAAGTAGCCACCGGCATCGACCGGCAGACGTATCCGATCCCGGCCATTTATACAGCCGGCCTGAATGTACGCTTCTAAACGAGCGGGATAAAAAAGGGAGCGTACGGGAGCTGCGAAACGAAAGCTTTTTGATCTCCCCGTTCTCCGGACAGTACTTTATACTAAAAATTGATAGTCATGAATTTATATAAAACCTCTTTCAGATATTTATTTGCATTAATGGTCATCGGGTTCCTGGGGTCCTGCAGCGACCTGCTCAACGAGCCAGCCGAAAACCGTGCCTTCACGGACGAAACGGATTACACCCAGACCGAAAACATGATCCTGCCGCTCATCGGCGCTTACGGGGAATTCTACACCCGCGGCTGGGAAGGTATTCCGCTGATCTCCGTTCGGGGGGATGATGTGAATGCCGGTGGTCTGGGCGACCAGCAGGATTTTGCCGAGGCCGACAATTACAACTACAACAAAGATTACTGGATGTTCAACTCACTTTGGGAGGTGAATTTCCGGGATATCTTCCACATGGAATCAACGATCGAGCAGATCGAACTCTACGAACAACACGCACCAAACACCGCAACCGCCGAGCAATACAAAGCGGAAGCGCGTGTACTGCAGGCTTTCCTGCTGTTTCAAATGTCACGGGTATGGGGGGATATGTTTATTCCTCCATCTCCCGATCCTTCTGATCTGCTTGTGACCCCGATCTCTTCCAAAGCGGAAGTGATGACCTATATTTCCCAGCAAATGGATGCGGTAGCGGATGCTCTGCCGGCGGTCAACCCGAACAAACGCAGTGATATTCCCGGTGGCGTAACCAAATTCACCGCCCTGGCGATCAAAGCACTGGCCAACCTGGAACTGGAAAACTACCAGGCCGTTGCCGATGCGACCTCCCAGATAATCAATTCCGGAGAATTTGCGCTGGAACCGGATTTCTACGAGCTTTTCAAACTGAAAGGAAAACTGAACGATGAGATCCTGCTGGAACTGCAGTACTCTGATTTCGGCCAGCCTTCCGGTGATTCCAAAAACTACCTGATGGCGTTTTTCGGTCCGCAAAACTGGACTCCGAAAAGAGAAGGCGCTTCCGGTGGCTGGGGGTTCTTCGAGCCTAGCATGAAGTTCATCAAATTTATGCTGGATCGTGGAGAGAGAGTACGTCTGGAAACCAGCGTATTGTTTACCGATCGCGGTATTGCCGAGATCAAGTCGGATCCGGCTTATACGAATCTGCCCGACTGGATCTCCAACGTCACGCCGTCCGGTGACCGGATCAATGACTACGCCCGGGCGCTGTTTGCCAGTGGCAAGCACTACCTGCCTTCCGAGCAACTGACTACGGGACGGACTGCTTACGGCTCCAACAAAAATATGATCTGCATCCGCTACGCGGAGATCCTTTTGATGCACGCCGAAGCCCTTACCCGCGGCGCGACCAGCTCGGCTATGTCTGCCGACGAAGCGGTCAATCTCGTGCGGGCCCGTGCCGGTATGCCGGCGCTTTCCGGCGTAAGCAGCCAGGAAGTAATGGACGAGAAATTTGCCGAACTGGCCATGGAATGGGGCATCCGTTACTACGATATGGTACGTCTGGAAAATTACAGCGAGTTGAGCTACGGCGGCCGCACGTTCACCGCGGATAAGATCTTTTTGCCGTATCCGCAAAACCAGGTAGATCAGTTACCGGCCCTGCAATCGCGATAAGCGAAGGCATGCGGAGAGTAGGATAAAGTGACGACAGTCCCTTTTCTCCCACCTCCCGCACCTGCGCCATCGGAGAAAGTAGTAAGTACCACCACTTTAAAAATTAAAACAATGAAAAGTTATTTAATATATCTAAGCGCCCTGCTGATCGTCCTCTTTATGGGGTGTAACGAAGGTATTGATCCCATCACCCGGGTAGATCCGGGGCCGGATCAGTCGGCACCAATCATCAATATTCAGTACCCGACCGAAGGGACGGCCATCTCGGTTTACGAAACTGTAACGTCCATCAATATCAAGTTTGAAGTGACCGATGATATCGAGATCGCTACCGTCAAGGTGGATCTGGATGGCTCGGAACTAGCCAGTTACAGCTCCAGCGATTTTCCGGACTACCGCCGGTTTATCGAAGAGCTCACCTACGATAATCTGACCGACGGTCCCCACGTATTGATGATCACCGGTACCGACCTGGACGGTAAAACGACTACCTCGACGGTGAATTTCTCCAAAGAACCACCTTACGAAACCCGTTATGCCGGGGAAGTTTTCTATATGCCGTTCGACGATGATATGATCGATCTGGTCAGTGTGACCCGGCCTACGGTAGTGGGTAATCCCGGTTTTGCCGGAGAGAGTGTTGCCGGCTCCAATGCTTACGCCGGTGCGGAAAACGCCTACCTGACCTTCCCGACCGCCGGTTTGTTTGATAATGAATTCAGCGCCGTTTTCTGGATGAAGGTGAACGCCGTACCGGATCGTGCCGGTATCTTGGTGGCCGGTCCGGAAGATACCGCCAACCCGGATGCGCAGAATAATCGTACGAAAGGATTCCGCTTTTTCCGGGAGAATGCCGGGGGCATGCAGCGGTTCAAGCTCAATGTAGGCCGCGGCGAAGCCGACAGCTGGTTCGACGGCGGTGCGGCGGCGGATGTTGATCCGAACGCCGATGAATGGGTGCATTTCGCCTTTACCATTGGCCAGTCCGAAGCGGCGGTTTACATCAACGGTCAGCCCGTAAAACAAGGTCCGCTGGACGGCGGAATGAGCGTGGAAGGGATCGATGTATTGTCGATCATGTCGGGAGCGCCCCGTTTCACCGGTTGGAATCACTTGTCCGACCGGAGCTACATGGACGAACTGCGCTTGTTCAACCGGGCGCTGTCCCAGGGGGATATCCTCAGCATTATTGCCGATGAAGGCGGTGCGGTGGGTTACGTTCCCAAATACGACGGCGAAACCTTCTACATGCCGTTTGACGGCTCGAATAAAGACCTGATCAGTGGAAAATCGGCTACAATCATCGGTACGCCGACTTTCACCGAAGAGGCCAAGGAAGGAAGCGCTTACGAAGGCGCCGAAGAATCTTACCTGACCTTCCCCACGGCGGGATTACTCGGGGAAGAATTCAGTGCGGCCTTCTGGTACAAACCCAATGCCGATCCCACCCGTGCGGGTATCCTGGTGATCGGACCGCCGGATGCAGAAAATCCGGACGCTATGAACAAACGTACCAGCGGATTCCGCTTCTTCCGCGAAGGCGGCGAGACCAACCAGATCTTTAAACTGAATGTCGGCAGAGGGGACGGTGAAAGCTGGTTTGACGGCGGTGCGACGGCTACCGTAGATCCTACCGCTGTGGACTGGATCCACCTGGCCTTTACCATCTCCTCATCGGAAAGTGTCGTCTACATCAACGGTGAAGTCGTGAAGCAGGATGCCTTCACCGGAGTGGACTGGACCGACTGCGACATCCTGTCCATTATGTCGGGAGCGCCGCGTTTTGTGGGCTGGAACCACAAGGCCGACCTCAGCATCATGGATGAGCTGCGTTTGTTCAATAAGGCTTTGACCCAGGAAGAGGTAAAGACTATCATTGCGGACGAACAGTAATTATCTTTACCGATAGGTGGCAAAGCGGTCGCAGTGTTGCATTCGCTTTGCCGCCACGGTAATACTTCCATTGTGCATTAAAAACAGACATTTTGAGATTTTTCAAATGCGCCCTCTGGGCTATATTCACATTAGTGCTATCTGCCGGCTGTCAGGATAAAGGCGGGCAGGACGAGGACTTCTTTCTGGAATCCGCCTATGTCGGCAATGAGCTGATGATGACGGACGGTAGCGTGAATGAGATCCCGATAGACCGGCCGTTCGAACTGATCTTCTCGGCTCCCGTCGATGCGGGAACTGCGGAAACGGCCATCGCTTTACTGCGGGACAATTCGGCCCTGGAGTTACAATTCCAATATGCGAACGGGAACCGAAACGTTCGCATTACCCCCAAACAAAGACTGGACTACAACACCGCTTACACCCTGGCGATCTCCAATGAGTTGAAAAGCCAGGGTGGAGCGGGTTTCACCGCTCAGGACCTGCGATTCCGGACGCTTAACGGCACTTCGAGTCTGACGGGTTTCACCATTGATGGGAAGGCACAAAACGCCTTTACTTACCTGACGGGCATCAGCCTTCAACCCACGGTACAGCTTACGTTTTCACTGGCTGTCGACACCAGTTCCCTACGGAACAATGTCGATCTGACCGGTGGAACCGCAGGCACTCCGGAGATCAGTTTTTCCGCCGACCAGAAACAGGCGACGATCCGCTACCTTAGTCCATTGGAAGACTGGACCAGATACACTTTTCTGATCGGTGAGGGCCTGCAGGGGAAGAACGGCGAAATTATGGAAGCTTTCAGCCAGGAATTCTACACAGTCGTAGACGAAACCCCCAAATTTCCCATGATCTCGGATGAAGATCTCCTGACGCTCGTGCAGGAGCAGACCTTCCGGTATTTCTGGGATTTTGGGCATCCCGGGAGCGGCCTGGCCCGGGAGCGGAATACCAGCGGGGAAACGGTGACCTTCGGCGGCTCGGGTTTCGGCCTGATGGCGATGATCGTCGGGGTAGAGCGAGGTTTTATCACGTTGGATCAGGCACTGGAGCGCTGGCAACAGATCCTGAATTTTCTGGAGACGGCTGATCGTTTCCACGGTGCATTCCCCCACTGGATGGACGGCACCACCGGTAAAGTACGTCCCTTCAGCGAGCGGGATAATGGCGCGGATCTGGTAGAGACCGCCTTTTTTGTCCAGGGCCTACTGACGGTACGGCAGTACCTCCAGCAAAAAGCACCCATGCAAACCGCACTGATCGACCAGATCAATCGCTTCTGGCGCGAGGTGGAATGGGACTGGTTCGCCCGTGGAGAGCAGGAGGCCCTGTACTGGCACTGGTCACCGGATAACGAATGGGCCATTAACCTGCCGATACGCGGGCACAACGAAACCCAGATCGTTTACATCCTGGCGGCGGCTTCGCCCACGCATACGATCAGCAAGGAATTGTACGACAGCGGTTATGCGCGTTCGGGGCAGATGGTTAACGGTAACTCCTTCTACGGCATCGAACTGCCGTTGGGGATCAACTACGGAGGGCCGCTGTTCTTTGCGCACTACTCCTATCTGGGGCTCGACCCCCGGAATCTGCAGGATCAGTACGCCAATTACTGGACCCAGAATGTCAACCACAGCCGGATCAATCACGCCTACTGCGCGGATAATCCCAAAAACTACGTGGGTTATTCCGATAAATGCTGGGGCCTGACGGCGAGTGATAATCAAGAAGGCTATTCGGCCCATAGTCCGAACAACGATAAGGGAGTGATTACGCCGACCGCAGCGGTATCCTCTATTCCGTATACGCCGGAAGAAAGCATGGCGGCCATCCGGCATTTCTACTACACGCTGGGTGACCGGCTGTGGGGGCAGTATGGCTTCTATGACGCTTTTAATCCGACGGAGGACTGGGTAGCCGGTTCATTTCTGGCCATCGACCAGGGGCCGATGATCATTATGATCGAAAATTACCGGACCGGTTTGCTCTGGGACCTGTTCATGTCCAGCCCGGAAGTGAAAAATGGACTGACGAAACTCGGATTTACTTATTGAAACCAACTAAAGACGGGCCTGCCGGTAAATCCTTATTGGCGGGCCTTTATTTTTGATAATCCGCAACGCAAAGAAGACGGGGAAAATAAGCCGGGCCGGGAACGCTCGTCCGGCCGGATGTATTCGAAAGGAAATTTCACCGCTTAGGCGATTACCTTTCGGGCTGCCCCTCGTAGTCTTTACGCTGCCCTGCAGATCGACCGATCTGCTTTAAAAATAAATATCATGAGATTATCTTTTTTGCTGTTTGCCTGCTGCCTGCTGGTGTGGGCCTGTAAGACCTCGCCGGATGCCAAGCAGGAAGAGGGAGCTACCGGCACCGCTGAAACGGCCTGGTACGAAACGGCTTCCGACGAGGAATTGCTGGATTCGGTGCAGGCTCAGTCTTTTAGGTACTTCTGGGAATACGCGGAGCCCAATTCCGGTATGGCCCGGGAACGCTTTCATCCGGACGGGAATTACCCGCAAAATGATGCCCACATCGTGACTACCGGCGGTGCTGGTTTCGGAGTCATGGGGATCTTGGTGGGAATAAAACGCGAATTTATCACCCGCGAACAGGGGATCGATCGCCTGACCAAGATCGTTAACTTTCTGGAGACCGCCGATCGGTTCCACGGCGTCTGGCCCCACTGGCTGAACGGCGAAACGGGCGAAGTGAAACCTTTCAGTAAGAAGGACAATGGCGGCGATCTGGTCGAAAGCTCCTTCCTGATGCAGGGCCTGCTTTGCGTTCGTCAGTTCTGTGATCGCGGAAACGCGAAGGAAGCGGCTCTGGCCGAAAAGATCGATGTGCTCTGGGAAGATATGGAGTGGGACTGGTATACCAACGGCACCAATAACCTCTATTGGCACTGGTCTCCGGAGTATAATTTTGAAATGAACTTTGCGCTGCAGGGGTACAACGAAACCCTGATCACCCACGTGATGGCGGCCTCATCGCCAACCCATCCGACGGATCCGGCCGTATACCACGAGTGCTGGGCCAGAAACGGAGATATCAAAGCCGATGATGCTTATTTGGGTTACAAAAGAGTGCTGGATCACTATCCTAGCGGCGATTCTCCGGTAGGTCCTCTGTTCTGGGCGCATTATTCGCACCTGGGGCTCGATCCGCGCAATCTGGAAGATCAGTACGGCAACTACTGGGAGCTCAACCAGAACCACGCGCTGATCCACTACAAGCACTGCGTAGACAACCCCAATAATTTCAAGGGTTACGGTCCGGATTGCTGGGGGCTGACGTCCAGCTATTCGCCAAAAAACGGGGAGATCGGCTATGCTTCCCACCGGCCCGACGAAGACAATGGGGTGATCTCCCCGACGGCCGCGCTGAGTTCCATGCCTTATACGCCCGAACAGACGCTGGCCGCGATCCGAGGATTTTACCGGGATTACGGAGATATTCTGCTCGGTCCGGCCGGTTTTTACGATGCTTTCCGTCCGGATGACGGCTGGGTGGCCCCCCGCTATCTGGCGATTGACCAGGGACCCATTATCGGAATGATCGAGAATCATCGCTCCGGTATGCTGTGGGATCTGTTCATGTCCTGTCCGGAAGTGCAGGCGGGCCTGGATCGGTTGGGTTTTACAACCGGACCGGTGTCCAGTAATTAAAACATCGATTGGAAGTGATACTGTGGTGATCCAGGCCAGACTTAAACCGGATCACCACGGTATTTCCGATCAGTACTGCATCAGAAAATCCGCCAGATTCGTGTCCGTATCCAACTCCATTTTACGGCGCAGGCGGTAGCGTTTGTTCTCCACCCCGCGCAGGGAGATATTGAGTAGGGGAGCGATCTCTTTGGACGATAGATTCATTTTCAGGTAAGCCGCCAGGCGCAGATCTCCCGGCGTAAGATCCGGGTATTCGGATTTGAGTTTTTTGAAGAATACTTCGTGTACCTGGTTGAAATTCGTTTCGAAGATCTTCCAGTCTTCCTCGTCCGTAAGATGGCGGTCGATCAGACGGATCAGTTGTTTATTGCTTTTTGGGCTTTCCTTCCTTTGGCCGGTCGCCAGCGCTTCTTTCAGCTGGATCAGGATCTCATTTTTTCGGACGAGGTTGAAGGTCGAATTGGCCAGTTCCTGGCTTTTTCGCAGTACATCCTGCTGCAGGGTTTCGTTTCTGGCCTTGATCCGTTCTTCCTGTAATTGCTTTTCCTTTTTATCTTCCAATGCCTGCAGTTGCTTGCGCAATCGCACCTGGTGCCAGTTCCAGAGCAGGAAGGCGCCCAGCAGAGCGAGCAGGAAATAGACGGTTTTGGCAAAGGTTGTTTCGTACCAGTGGGGCAATACCCGGAAAGCCTGCTGGGTAATGCCGGTGCCCTGATCGGCCTGCAGTTCAAAGGTGTAATCGCCGGCCCGGAGCTTGGCAATTTCGATCAGCGCCAGTTGGGACCATTCCGACCACTCATCGTCGTAGTTCAGAATGCGGTACCGGTACTGGATCTGTTCGCCGTGGAAAGGCAGGGCAAAATAAAAGCGGATCTGCCGTTCCTGCGGGCTGAACTCCAACATTCGCTCCCCGTTCCGGTAAACGCTGCGGAAGGGAACGAGCTGCCGCTGTTGCGGCCGCAGTACTTCGATCCGGCTGATGATGGGCTCGGACAATTGGCGGGAACGAGCACCTACTACCGTTGTATCCAGCAGAGCAAAACCGTTGTCCATGCAAAAGAGATAGTTCGCCGAATCAATGGCAATGATCTCTTCAAAGTTAGGCACGAGTTTGATGGAAAATTCACTCAGCAGACTACTGTCCCGGTACCAGAGCAGCCGATCGGCCGTAGCAATGAACCATTCCCGCCCGTTGCCCGGCAACAGGCTGATCCGCTGCCGGGGCAGGCGCACGCCGTTGAAACGATCGAGGGGTTGTAGCGCTTCGGTCGCCGGATCCCAGCGAAACAGCGAAGTATCCGCCCGGATGATCAGTTGCTCATCGATCTCTACCAGATCAAGGCCGAAAGTAGTCGGCAAACCGTAGCTTTCATCAATGGTCTCGGTATAATTGATGGAATCCAGCGTTTCGTTGAGCCGTACCCGCCAGAGCCCCTGGGTACTGTGGAGCGCCCAGATGTAGCCTGACTCGTCGAAGTAGAATTTTTTGATGGGGAGTTGCAGCCCGTTGATCCGCCGCCGGAAAGCCCAGCCCCGCTCATCTTTGCCCAAAATGACCAAACCGGTATAGGTACTTTGCAGCAAAAGGTCGTCACGTCCGGGGAAAGCTTCAAAGTGCCAGCCGCCGCTGATGGGGGAGATCCGACGTGCCTGTCGGCCTTCGATCTGGAAGGTACCGTTGTTGTGCCCGCACAGCAACTGGCCGTCTTTTACAAACAGATCCCAGACCTGCAGTTGCGTGCCTTCCACGAGCTGAAACTCTTCATCGGCATCGAACCGGCGCACGTACAGACCGTGGTTGGTCCCCACGTAGAGCAGTCCCTCGTAGACCAGTGCGGTGTAAACCGTGCCCAGCTTGCCGGTCACGTCGGGATAAAAATTCAGCGCCTGACTGAGCATCACCAGGTCGATCCCTTTGTCGAGCGCCAGCCAGAGGTTGCCGTTGTGGTCTTCCCACAGCCCCAGCACGGTATTGTTCTGTAAACCGCTTTCCTTATTGATGTGGTAGATCAGCCGCCCCCGTTGATCCAGCACGTAGAGGCCGTTCAGGATGGTGCCGATGGCCAGATGACCGGACCGGAGCAATTCCATACGGTTGATCTGAAAATCCCTCAGTTCCTGATCCACTTCCGTCGGCCAGGAGTTGAATTCATTATCTTCGTCAAAGTAGAAAATGCCGGCCCTTTCCGTGCCGACCCAGAAGCCGCCTTCCGGTTTGGTGACCAGACCTTTAACCCGCAGAGACGAAAGTGAAGCCCCGGTAGAGAGGATCTGAAAGCCCTGCTCCGGCGTCCAGGTTCGCAGTTCATCCTGGATCAGCGGGAAGATCCAATGATCCCGGATCTTTTTAACGAACAGCAGCAGTCCCGGATCGTCGATCCGGTAGACTTGCTCGTAATCGTAGGCATATACTTCGGAAAAGGAATGAAAAAGGACCAGCTGACTGTCCACTACAATATTCCAGATCTCTTCGGATGCGGATTGGGGATGTTCCAGTTCTTCCTGCAGGGAATAGTATTGCAGAGAGCCGTTCTCGTCGGCTTCCCAGTACCCAAATTCGCCGTAGCCGCCGCTGAAGATCTTGCCCTTACCGTCCGAGGCCACCGAACGCAGGATCTGTTTGTCGGGTAGTGGATAGGTGCGCCAATACTGCCCGTCGTATTCCAGTAGACCGGCCGAATTGGCAAAATACATCAGGCCTTCCGGGGTCTGGGTGATGCCCCAGTTCTGGTTGTAGGCTTTGTATTCTTCTTTATCGTAGGAAATAACGCGGGGTACCTCCTGCGCAAACACCAGTTTGGCAGAAAAAAGAAGCATACAAATCGCAAGGCCGGTTAAGTCTCTGTACATCTTGGTTTCAATACGCCTGCCGGTGCAGGTTCAACTGCTTATTTTAGAACCATGCAAATTAGAGGTTAACGGTCCGGTCCCGTAGGGACAAAATATAGGTAGCCCGCCCAATAATTCGGTAGGTTCAGCGTGCCGTAGGTATGCAATATGGTTTTACCTACGGTACGCTCAGCCGGGAAATGATCATTTTGCTACCCAGATTTTGTGCCAAATGGCACATTTCCTCCAAGTTTAACCCCTGATTCACCTACATCATTTACGGAAGTGGTCAGTAGTAACCATCTTCATCGCCTGGGGGCTATAGTTTCAACACGCCGGAACCCAAATTTCCCTAAGTTCTTTTACAAAATTTAAAAAAAATCACAACTTCGGTGTAACCTTTTCCCAAAGTCCGGGTATTCCGGGCAAATTAACGCTTTAGCTCACTTATGCCAAGCTACTCATTTGGAAAAAAGAATAAGCAAGATCGTTCCCTGCGGCCGGTAAGCAATGCGCTGGAGGAGTGGAGCGACGAACAGTTGATGCAGGGGCTCAGTGGAGGACGCCTGGCCTGTGGGGCCGCTTTGTTCGAGCGCTACCACCGGCCCTTGATCAATTATTTCTACCGCCTGTGTAGCCGGGTGGACTGGAGCGAGGATCTCGGACAGATCACTTTCGAACGCATAATCCGGTACCGCCACACCTATCGGGTGGATCTGCCCTTCCGGGCCTGGATGTACCAGATCGCGCGCAGCCAGCTGGCCGATTATTACAAAAGACACGGACGGGAAATGACCGGAATTTACGGAGAAGATCACCGCTTTGGCCAGGAGGCTCCGGTAAGCCGGCAAATGGAATCCCGCGAGCAGGAAGATACGCTTCAGAAGGCCCTGGCCGCCCTGCCGTCCGAATATCGCGAAGTGCTGATCCTGACCCGCTACCAGGGTATGAAATATCAGGAAGCCGGACAGACGCTGGGGATCAGCGAAGGAGCGGTGAAAGTAAAAGTACACCGCGCGATCCAACAATTAAAAGTACTCTATTTCAAATTCGATCAGGAATGAAAGAGACGGAAAATAATAAGCTGGTCGCCTATGTATTAGGAGACCTGTCGGAAAAGGAACAGCAGGAAATGGACCGCCTGGTGCGGGAGTCGCCGGCTTTGCAACAGGAGGTAGCGGACCTCAAAATGGTCCTGGGCGAGATCGACCAGGAACCGGAGATCCAACCCTCCCGCTACAGTCGCGACCAGTTTTTCCAGTACCTGGAAATGGAAGCAAAAAATGATCACCGGGCGGTCAACGAAAAGAACCACCGCCTGAGCTGGTGGGCGGCCGCTGCGGTCGCTTTGGTAGTGATCGGTGTGGGATTCGGCGTGATGCTGCAAAACCACAGTCGCCAGGAAGCCCAGATCCAGCGCCTCAGTTCGGAGGTGGTCGAAACCCGCAAGCTGCTGCTGCTGGCTATGCTGGACGATGCCTCCGCCAGTGAGCGCATCCAGGCGATGAACGTATCGGCCCGGGATTACCAGCAGGACGATCGTATCGTCAGCGCTCTGGTCGATCGACTGGAGAAAGACGAAAACGAAAATGTGCGCATGAAAGCGGCCGAAGCCCTCGGCAATTTTCTGCCGCAGGAAGGGGTCACGGAGGCCATGATCCGGGCGCTGGAACTGGAAAGCAGTCCGGAAGTACAGATCATGCTCATCGAATCCCTGGTGAGTGGCGGTCGCAAAGAAGCGGTGCCCAGTTTGCAACGACTCCTGGACCGGGAGGACGTTCCCGAGGTGGTGCGCAATGTGGCTGCTTATGGCCTGGAAACCATGATTTGATGGGGTAACGTGGAAACGTGCGAACGTGTGAAGGTGTGAAGGTGGAAATGTTCGAACGTTCGAACGTTGGATTCCCAGACACTCAACGTTCCCACTTTCAAACGTTCTAACGTTCAAACTTTCAAACGTTCACACATTCAAACGTTTTAACATGAATCAAGTATAAATTCAACATAACAAATGAAAAGATCACCGATTGTTTTAGGATTTCTTTTGGCCTGTTTTGCCTTGCAGGCGCAAAATATCAACAAGGCTTTTAGCAGCTCCGGTACTATTACCATTATTTTGGATAATGCCGACTTGAAGGTGGAGGCCTATTCCGGTACGGAAGTTCAGATCGAATCTTCCGGGTACAGTGGTCCGCCGGAGCGGGCTAAAGGTCTGAAAGCACTTTCCGCCAGAGGTCAGGATAATACCGGGATCGGCCTGGAGATCATGACCAGCGGCGGCGCCATGACCATCAAAAAATCAACCGGCCAGTCTGTGGATTACCGCATCAAAGTACCGGTAAAAGCCAACCTCAAGATCGAGGAAGACGGCTGGGGCGGTAGCGGCGACTACTACATCAAGGGCAGTATGGGGGAAATTGAGATCAAAACGACCAATTCCGATATCGTACTGGAAGACATCAGCGGACCGGTAGTGGCTAAAACTACTTCCGGCGATATCACCGTCACCTTCGCCAATATGAACGGAGACAAGCCCACTTCTATCGTCAACACCAGCGGCTTTATCGATGTGACCATGCCGACATCCATCAAAGCGGATCTGAAACTGCGCTCCATTTCCGGCGAGATCTTCTCCGACCTGGACCTGGAATTCCCGGATACCGAATTCAAGAACCGTTATTCTTCCAATTTCGACGGTAAACTGAACGGGGGAGGTGCTGAGATCGATCTGCGCGCCATTAGCGGCAATATCTATCTCCGTAAGAAGTAAGTCCAGGGACGCAAAAAAGTCCCGGGATAACTTTCCAAATTCCCAAAGTAATCACCCAACTGTCAGAAGGATCACCCGGCAGTGACCAGCAGGGATCAACGCCTGCGCATCATCGCCGGGTTCATCATCCGTTTATCAAAAAACTCGACTGAAATATTATGAAACGTCTTATCCTAAGTGTTGTACTGCTCCTGAGTTGCTCAGCCATTTGTCTGGCCCAAATGACCAAGCAGGAGGAAGCTACTTTCCCCGTTCCGTCCGGTAAAAAGATCGAGGCTAACCTGAAGTTTGCCAAAAAGATCGACATCAAATCCTGGAATCGCCAGGAGATCGGACTGAAGAAAACCATTACCTACAGCAAGGAAGAACTCCTGTCCATTGATCAGCAATCCGCAAAAGAACAAGACGGGGTACTCGTCATCGAAACGGATTACGATATGAAGAAGGACGGAGAGCGGAAATACCAGTGCTGGAGCTGTGATAATGAGAACTGGAACGGCAACGAATGTGTCTGTTTTCAGATCAGTTACGAATTGATGCTCCCGGCCGGAATGAGCCTGGAACTGGAAACCATTTCCGGCGATATCAACCTGCTGGGCAGCTATAATGGCGGCGAACTCAATCTGGAAACGATCTCCGGTGGGATCGAGATCAAGAATTATAAAGGACAGATCCGCGCCAAATCCATCAGCGGTTTTGTCGATTTCACTTCTCCGGGTAATCAGGGATTTGATGCCGCTTTCAAATCCGTTACCGGCGAGATCTACACCGATTTTGACCTCAAACTTGATGAGGGCAGCACTGCCTGGTCCAAACGCCTGAACCGCAGCCTGAACGGTGGCGGTAAAAAAGTAGCTCTGGAAACCGTTAGCGGCGATATTTTCCTCCGGAAAAGTAACTAATGATGGTATAGCGATCGCCAAGATCAGCGAATTAGCCGTAAGCGGGAAAGTTATCCTGTTTACGGCTTTTTGCTTTAGTGCGCCTATCCGGAAAACTCCCCGACCGTTTTATTCCGGTAAAACCGGGCATTATCGTATTATTGACGGTGTATGATGGCACTGCGGGAACTTAGCGTACAGGACATTCCTCTGGGAATGGCATTCAAAAAGATGGCCGGCTGGAATCAACTGCCCGCCGACTGGGAAATCTTATTGTCACTGAGTCAAGGCGGCTCCTACCTGGCCACCTGGCAAGGCAAACCCGCCGGCACGGTCACCACCATTCAGTATCCCGGGCCCTTTAGCTGGATCGGTATGGTGCTGGTCGATCCGCAGTATCGCGGACTCGGTATCGGTACCGGCCTGCTACGGGCCGCAATTGACTACGCCCAATCCACCGGGCCGGTTCTCCTGGATGCTACGCCCAAAGGCCGGAAACTTTATCTCACGCTGGGCTTTAGTGATATTTGCCCTCTGGAACGACTGGAAGCCGACCGTTTGGCAATTCCTTCCAGGGCCAATGATCCACACATCATTCCCATCCGTCCGGACCTGCTTGCCGCCTGTATCGAATATGATCGACTCCATTTTGGAGCCCGGCGGGACGGCCTGTTGCGGGCCCTGTGGTCCAATGCCCCAGATTACGGCTGGGCCTGTCTGCAGGATGGAAAAGTAAAGGGCTATTGTCTGGGCCGACCCGGAAGCCGGTTTGACCAGATCGGACCGGTGGTCGCTGATGATACCGTCACGGCCCGGGCCCTGTTGCTGGCCGCGGCCCGGAATATTCCGGGAAAACCCGTGATTGTCGATATTATGAGTGAACAGATCCGGTGGCGATCCTGGCTGTTGGAGCTCGGTTTTACCGTTCAGCGTCCATTCACCCGGATGAGTTTGGGTGAATGGGCTGCTCAAAGGGATAGGTCCGGACAGTTTGCGATCGCCGGACCGGAGTTCGGGTGATTACCGGGTAGGGCTGTTCCGTTCTATAAAAGCGCGATGCGAATTTTTCAATTACCATGTCAAGCACCATAGCAATAGCAAGCAAAAGGCAGCTTTCTGCTCCGATTTCGACCTTTTCGCCTGATGTTGAGTTATTGAAATTGCTATAGCCATTGAAATTGCCATTTTTTATATTCAATAATTTGAGAACTGAACAGCCCTATGGTGATTACCGGGGGTATCGAAAATTATAAATGCTCGTCTATTACGCGGATAATTTTTCCGTCCGTTTCGTCCGTCAAAAGGTAAAGCTTACCAAAAGGGGAAACGATGGCCTTCCGGAGCCGCACCCGATCGTTGACAAAGAGTTCTTCCATGCGGGTTACGCTATGGTCCTGATCCAGCTCGATGCGCCAGAGGGAACCTTTACTTAGGCCGGGTAGAATGATGTTACCCGCCCACTGGCGGAAATCCCGACCCCGGTAGAAGGTCAGTCCGGTAGGTGCGATCGTCTGATCCCAGCTGTGCACCGGATCCGTGAATTCGAGGCCCGCCGGAACCCGTGGCTGATAATCCGCCGTCCGGAATTTTCCGCTGGTTCGGTAGGGCCAGCCGTAGTTGGCGCCGGCTTCCAGCATATTGAGTTCATCGCCCTGGATGGTGCCGTGATCACTGAACCAGATCCGGCCGGTAGTTTCGTCCAGCGTCATTCCCTGACTGGCCCGGATACCCAGGGCGTAGAGTCCGGGTACGGCCCTGGAGCCGAAATCGGGATTGTCCGCCGGGATACTTCCGTCCGGGTTGAGCCGGAAGATCTTACCCCGCCGGTCCGTTATATCCTGGGCCAGGGGCAGTTCCGGATTGTGGTATTCAAAGAAATTGCGTTCGCCGGTGGCGATGTACAATTTGCCGTCCGGCCCGAAGACCATACCGCCACCGAAGTGGAATAATCCGTGCGAATAGGGCCCGGCCAGCAGAATGGTCTCGACCTGCTCCAGGCGGTTCTCGGTGAGCCTACCTCGGATGACCTTCAGCGCCGCCGCATTTTCCTCATTCATACTGGCGTAGGAAAGGTAAATGTAGCCATTGTCGGCAAAGGCCGGATCCAGCAGTACCTGAAACCAGCCGGCATTGAAAACGTGCTCCTGACCGTGCGCCGGAGCCGGATAAGTGCCCGGCCGGTAGAGGGCCGTATCGATGGTGATCGCTCGGCCGACGTCCTTGGGTAGGCCGCTGATAGCCGTTTTTGCTCCGGAAGAGAGATCGATCCGCAGCAGGCTACCTTCCTTTTCGGCCAGCAGCACTTCGTTCTCATTCAGAAAGGCCATGCTCCAGGGTTTATTCAGGCCCGACATGATGGTCTCTTTGCGGGGAACTACCGTGGATTGCAGCGCCGATTTGGGGATCGGTTCGGCGGAAGTACTCTTGCCGGTGATCAGCCATTTCCCGTTGATCTTTTTGAGCAACAGCAGATCGTAAAAGCGTTTGTTCAGCACCGGTACGATCACTTCCAGTTTGGCGTAAGCCACACTCAGCACGATATCGATGGTAATGATCTTTCCCTCGCGATTGTTCTTGATGCCTTTCCGTCCGTTGTCGTACAGCGCCGCGTAGGCATCGGAGCTCATTTTCCAGACGGTATCCGGATCATTGTGCAGGAACATATAAGAGCCCGGATAGAAGGATCGACGGATCAGGTCCGGATCGTTATACACGGTACCGTCGATAAAATCATGCAGCACCTGTTCGATCTGCTCCCGGTCGGATTGGCCGTTCAGGGTCAAAACCAATAGTAAAAAAGAAATGGAAAAAATAATTCTGGACATCATCGGTTTAAATTTTGTAAGGCTGCAAAACTAGGGTGCCGCCAGGGACGATGCCGCATAATGGGTTGGTATTCAGGTGCAGTATTATAATTTTGGACTGGTTTGGAGAGGGGGTGACTTGGAGACTGGGTGACTTGGAGAGGGGGGGAGGGGGAGATTGGGGGAGGGGGTGAGAGGGAGATTGGGTGTGTCAGGAGGGGAGACGACCGACGGACTGTTGGTTTTTATATTCGGCTGGAGTAGAGCCGGTCATTTTTTTGAAGGTGGCGTAGAAGGAAGATTTGGAATTGAATCCCGCTTCGTAACCGATACCTTCCAGGGTAAACTGTGAATCGGACAGCATGAGTTTTTTGGCCTCTTCTATCCGTTTTTCGTTGACGTAGGCGGCAAAACCGTGGGCGTAGGTTTCATTGAGCACCTGGGATAAGAGGTGGGTGTGAATGCCGGTGACATTGGCCAGTTCCTTTAATTTCAGAGCCGGTTTTTTGTAGAGCTGGTGCTCCTGCATGGCCCGCTCCACCTGTTCGAAAAGTTCGGGGCCGGCTTCCAGGGCGGGTTGTTGTCCGGATCTTCTGCGGTTGGGTTGCCGGATCAGACGCCTGATCTCCGTGTAGAGGTAGGAATAGAGGAGCGAGGTAAAGATCAAACTTCCCCAGAGGTAAGTGGGGCCACTGACCCAGAACGCCAACTGATAGGTGATGGTGATGAAAACTATACCGATGGCAATGAACAGGGATTTTTTCTCTTCCTTTTCGAGTTGGCGGAAATTGTTGAAACTCTTCCGGAAAATGCCGCGCATTTTGACGAGTCCCAGAACGGTAAAGACCGTCCATACACTGTAAATAGTGCCCACTACCGTACCTCTCCAGAAGTCGGGAAACTGTTCATAGGGGTAAATTATGCCTACCGTTATAATACCCGTACCAATCAAGGCCGGCAGTATCAGGTCCCGGGAACGGATTGTCGGATCATTGGATGAGATCGCCTTGGTGTAAAGGTGGAATAAGGGGCCGATGAAAACACAGGCGGTCAGCCCGATCTGGAGCACCAGTTTACTGGCATCATCAATAATGTAGTAGTACATACTTTTTCCGATCCGCAGACAGATCATCAGAATGAGTAGTCCCAGAATGGTGTTTTTGGTTTTCCTTTCCCGGGAAAACAACAGGAAGCCGGACAACAGCAATCCGTTGATGACACCGATCCCGCCCAGTAAAAACAAAGTGGACTTCCACAATTCCATAGGAGTGCGTTCGAAATATTAGCTAAACTACCAGTTGCCCCAAAATTAAGGATACTCGCTAAATATGTCCACACCCGGCGGGTGATCTTAACATCCTGCAGTGGGTTAAGTCCAATGGTGCCGTTATTTTTCCCGCAGGAACTGCCGCACAAAATCATCGTCATTCAGTTCCGGATAGGCCCGGTACACCCGGTCGATCTCCTCCGCCTGGCCCGGTGAAAGGGTTTCTTCCGGATCCAGGCACCAGGTTCCCGCCAGGAGCCCCTGCCGACGGAGTACTTCGTGGATGCCCGCAATGCAGCCGGCAAAATTATTCTGGGCATCAAAAAAGGCCGCATTGGTATCGGTGACCTGGAGGGCTTCCGTCAGTAGCCCGGCCGGAATACCGTAGCCGGCAGTAGCTTTCAGCTCGTGGATCCGTTCGAGCAACTGCACGGCCCGCCGGGTCCAGACTGCCCAGTGTCCCAGCAGGCCGCCGACAATGTCTTTTCTGACCGTGCCGTCGGCAGTGGCGACTTCATAGGTACTCAGCAGGTCCGCTACAATGTTGTCGTCGTTGCCGGTATAGAGGGAGATCTCGTCCCGGCGGGACGATTGGCAGACCGCCTGGACCACATCCAGGGTCTGGTAGCGATTGAAGGGTGCGATCTTGATCGCTAATACACTGGGGATCTCGGCGAATTTCTCCCAAAAATCCCGGGACAGCAGTTTTCCTCCGACCGCCGGCTGCAGATAAAAACCGAATAGCGGCATGATCGCTCCCAGTTCCTGGGCACGTTCCAGCAGTTCCTCTTCCCGCCACAAGCCCAGCCCGTTGGAACTGACGAGCGCCAGGTCATAACCCAGATCTTTGGCGAGTTCGGCTTCCCGGACGGCCTGAGAAGTCGGACCGCTGACGCCCGCTACCTTGACCAGTGGCCGGTCCAGTTCGGCCCGGTTCACCTCTTCCATGGCCATGGCCAGTACTTTTTCAAATAGATTGATCTCCGGATTGCGGATCGCGAACTGCGTGGTGTGTACACCTACCGCCAGGCCTCCGGCCCCCGCTGCGAGGTAATAGCGGGTAAGCTGTCGCTGCCGGTCTTCGTCGAGACTGCGGTCGGCACATAGGGCCAGAGGATGGGCGGGGATAACGGTCCCTTTGGCCAGCAGTTGCCGGACAGCCGGTGCGAGGCTCGGGATATTTTTGGTGTTATTCATCAGTAAATGAAGAGTTTCAGTAATTTATCAGTCATTGGTGCAGGATTAGAAAGCGCCGTCCCTAGCCTGATAGTGGGTCGGTTTATTGATCTCTTTGCCGTCGTTTTTGATCCAGTTTACCGTCCATTCGATCATCTGGTGGATATCGACGGTCGGCGGCCCCAGCAATGTTTTCATCCTGCCCGCATTGCTGAGCAGAGCGGTGGATTGCGGTTCACCACTAAAACGGGGCGATTTATCCATCCGCGTAGCAAACTGTTCGGCCAGCCAGCGGACGCTGAGGGTTTCCGGTCCGGTTACATTCAGAATGCCGGGAGGGCAGCTCGTGTGGAGCAGCGCCCGAATGGCGTATTCGTTGGCATCACCCTGCCAGATCACATTCACGTGCCCCATGCTCAGATCAATAGGGGTTCCGTTCCAGACTTTTCGGGCAATATCGTTCAGCACGCCGTAGCGGAGGTCCAGTGCGTAATTGAGCCGGTAGAACAACATGGGCGTTTGGTACTTCTCGGAAAAATAATGGAAGATCCGTTCCCGACCCAGGCACGACTGGGCGTATTCACCCACCGGGGCCGCGGGGGTCGTTTCCGTAGCACCGGATCCCTGCACCGGGGTGAAAGGGTAGACGTTGCCGGTGGAAAAAACAACGATGCGGGAATCCCGGAAAGTTTCGGCAACGCGTCCGGGCAGGTAGGTGTTCATAGCCCAGGTATAGGCCTGATGACCGGTGGTGCCGAATTTCTGCCCGGCCATGAAAATGACGTTCCTGGTGCGCGGCAGCGTTTGTAAAAATGATTCGTCCAACAGATCACCGGCGATCGTTTCAATGCCGGACGCTTCGAGCGCCGCCCGTTTGGCCGCATCCGAAAATCGGGAAACGCCAATGACTTTATGCGGAGAGCCCGCCTGGTCCATCGCGCGGCGGGCCAGTCTGGCCAGGCTGGGGCCCATTTTCCCCCCGATACCCAGGATCAGGATATCGCCGTCTATTCGTTCTATATCGGCAGTGAGGCGGTCGGACGGAAAACTCAGGCTTGCTTCTAGTTCGGTTTCGGTTCTCATAACAGGATGCTTGTTAGGATATGGTATACGGCCAAAAAGAGGGTCACTACCAGGGCGATCAGCGGCAGTATATTGCCGGCGGTATCATTGATCAGATTACCCATAATGGACCGGTTGTTGGCGATCAAAAGAATAAAAACGGCAGCGATGGGGGCAAAAATAATGGTGAACGCCTGGGCGAAAATGATCAATTGTAAGGGGAAACCACCAAAGTAAATGGCAATTCCCCCTCCGATGACAATTACACTGACGATAAAGCCGCGTACTGTCCCTGACCGGAGGTCTTTTCCCTGGGAAAATGCATCCGCCAGCATAGCGCCGCCGATGGTGGCATTGCCGATCAGCGAGGAGAAAGAGGCCGCAAAAAAACCGGTCATAAAAGCGTAGGTAGCCGATTTGCCGAACAGCGGTTCCAGCGCCAGCCCCAGGTCGGAAGCGGTATTGACGCTTAGCCCCTGGCGGTGCAATACGGCGGCGGCGCAAATCAGGATCATGCTGCTCAGCAGGGCCAGAATGATGATGCCCTCCCGGCTTTCGCCAACGGCCGTTTTCAGATCCTCTCTTTGCCAACCTTTTTCGCTTACCAGATAGGCCTGATAAAAAGCCGCTGCCAGCGAAAAGCTGGAAGCAAAAAGCGCAATGGACAGCAGGGTGCTGCCGGCCGGCAGGGATGGAATAAGCCCGGAAAGCACCTGCAGGGGATCGGGCCGACTCAGGAGCAGCGTGATAAAAAAGGAAAGCAACATAAGCAGGACCATCGCGATCATGATCCGTTCCAGGATCTTGTAAAATGAACGAAAGAACAGCAAACCGATGGCGATTCCGCAAAAAAGCAGCACCCAGGGCGCCAGCGGCGTACCCGTGAGTTCGGAGAAGGCCACACCGGCACCGACGGAATTACCGGTCTGAAAAGAAGCGGTGATGATAAAGATGAACAGGCCGATCAGGATGGCGGCCCAGCGGCCGTACCGTTGCCGGATCGTTTCCAGGAGGGAGACTTCACTCGCCAGCCCGATCCGGGTAGTCAGCCGGGTATAGGCGATCATGAAGATGGCCGCCAGCAGGATCACCCAGAGGTGCTGATTGCCGAATCCGGCCCCCAACTTGGTGGTAATGGTGAGGCTCCCCGGACCGAAGATCAGGGCTGCGGTGATCAGGCCCGGCCCCAGTCGCCGCAGGCGGTTGCTTAAAGTGGTTCGCATGCTTTTAGTTGCTTTGGGGCATAAAATCTGATTTTGCCGCGGCAATCTTTAATAATTGACCGGAAATTTTCAAAACCGGTGGTCAAATGGCCAGAGCGGTTAATGGTCGGGGCCCGATTGATGCGTTATAGGGATAGAAAAAGTGGGATGATTTGGGAAAAATACCATGCGTTAATTGCCTAAAACCAAAATATTAAACATGAAAAAAGAAAATCCAGCTTCCAGGAGGAAATTCATTAAGCAATCCGCCGGTGCGGCCGTCGCCCTTTCCCTGCCCACTATCCTGCCGGCCCGGGTGTTCGGAGCCAATGACCGGATCAATGTCGCTGTACTCGGGGTAAATGGCCGGGGGAAAAGCCATATTGCCGGATTCGAGCAACTGGAGAATGTCGAGGTTACCTGCCTCTGCGATCCCGATGAAAATGTACTGGGGGAACGGGCCGCTGATTTTGCCGAAAAATACGGCCGCAAGGTCATGACGGAAAAAGACCTCCGCAAGGTGTACGAGAACCAGGATATCGATGCCGTCAGTATCGCCACCCCCAACCACTGGCATTCGCTGGCGGCTATCTGGGCCTGTCAGGCCGGAAAAGACGTCTACGTGGAGAAGCCGGGTTCCTACAATATCTTTGAAGGCCGGAAGATGGTGGAGGCCGCGCATAAATACAAGCGCATCGTACAGCACGGGGTCCAGTTACGCAGTTCGGTCGCCATCCGCGAAGCTATCCAGCATTTGCGCGACGGCCTGATCGGGCGGGTCTACATGGCCCGGGGCGTCGTCTACCGCTGGCGGGCCGACATCGGGAAAAAAGGCCCGGGAAAAGTACCGGCCGGACTGGATTACGATCTGTGGACGGGCCCCGCCGACATGATCCCCTTTTCGGAAGATCATGTACACTACAACTGGCACTGGCACTGGAATTATGGCTGCGGAGACATCGGCAACCAGGGCGTACACGAAACCGACCTCTGTATGTGGGGGCTGGATGTAGGCCTGCCGGAACAGATCACCTCTATGGGTGGAAAGTTTCTGTGGGATGATGCCAAGGAAACCCCGGAAGTGCTGACTTCCTCTTTCCTGTATCCCAAAGAGAAAAAGATCATTGAGTTTGAGGTGCGTCCCTGGATGACCAATCTGGAAGACGGCGTCGGGGTGGGCAACATCTTCTACGGTACCGAAGGCTACATGGTGATCAAGGGCTACGATACTTACGAAACTTATCTGGGCCGGGACCGGACACCGGGCCCTAAAAATAAAGCGGGTGGTGACCATTACGCCAACTTCATCGAGGCAGTTCGTGCGCAGGATCCCTCCATCCTGCATGCGCCCGTGGAAACCGCCCACCTCTCCTCCGGCCTGGCACACCTGGGCAATATTGCCTACCGGGTGGGCCGGGTCCTGAATTTCGATCCGGTTAAGGAGAAGTTCATCGGAGATAAAGAGGCTAATAAAATGCTGACGCGGAAATACCGTGCACCTTATATCGTGCCCAAGGAGGTATAATCAGTCAGTAGGTCGGGCCCCGTTGTGGACCGGTGGTCCGACCACTTTTTATAACTCTACCAATGTCGTAATACTACGCGGCGGCAGCCGTTGGGTATCCCCGCTTTTGAACTCACCGAGCAACTGCAGGTCTTTCACCGCTGAAGTACGGTAGCATTTGTATTTTGCCGATCTATGCCGCGTTGCCAGCTGTACCGGTATCTCCTCCTGGCTATAATTGATGGCTACCACCACCGTTTTTCCCGTTTCCGGATCCAGATAGGCAGAGACCATTGCCCGGTCGAGCGTGGCATCCACGGAGAGCTGATCGCTGCGATCCAGCCCGATCCGCACCATGCCGGGCCGGATAAAGCGGGCGTAGTTGCCCAGGGCCCAGAGCATTTTGGAGGGGTAGACCGCACCGTCGTTTTTATCATGATCGATGTAGACCAGTCCGTCCTTATAGTTATACGGGCTCACGGCCAGCCACCATTGCCAGGCAGCCGCTCCGGCAACCGTCAGATCGGCGTGAATGACGCGGGCCATGTAAAGCGCCGGTTCGATCCCCAGATCCCGACCGCCACCCTTGACTTCGGGATTGTTCTCCAGCAGGGTATATTCACTCATCCAGTATTCCAGCTCCGGAAATTCGCGAAGCTTTGCAGCCAAAGTCTGCCTTTGGTCGATCAGTTTATTCAGGTCCCAGGTAGAGAAATAACTGTGTCCGGCTACCTTCGGGGCGAGTTGTTGCAGATCACCTAGATAATTTTCCGAACCCTCCCGGAAAAAAACTTCGATCTGATCGCCGCGATCCGGTCGGTTATGCGTTCGGTAGAGGTAATCGATCTGGGCGGTTTCCGGAATTTCGATCCGGGTATTCAATGCTTTTGCCACCAATTGCTGATTCAGCATCCGGCTTACCGTGGCGATCTCTTCGTTCTTCCAGGGGCTGCCTTCCTGATTGGGTTCGTTCCAATCCCACTGAGGTTCGTTGAACGGACTGATGTAATCCAGTTGTATATTTTCCGTGGAATGCAATCCGGCGATCACATCGGTAAGAAATTGTACGTAGGCCGGATAATTTTCCGGGCTCAGATTGGCGGAATTGCCGCCGGTGGAATAGGCCTTCCCATTTTTGGTGAGGCTGACCGGCGGACTGTTCACGAAACCGGTAAAGGTCTTTACACCCCGTTCCCGCGCGGCCCGCAGGAACCAGCGCTGGCCCGGTTGGGCGGTCAGGTCCATCGTTCCGTCTGGCTGCAGGAAACCATCAGCGCGCCGCCATTCATCCCGTATATCACTTGCCTCTCCCTGAGCGGCACTGCCGCCGCCGATATTGAAGCGCCAGGCCGTCAGACCGATGCCGGCGGGAGAGCCATCCGGTTTTAGTGCCGTGGAGAACAGCAGGTCGGCAATTGCCTCCCGTTTGGCCAGGGGCCAGTTTTTGCCTACAAACTGGCAACTCCAGGCATCGGAGGCGCCAAAGTTATGGATGGTCTGATGCATCTTTTCGGGCTGTGGGCTGAGGACCAAAACGCCATCCGGAGCCCCCTGTACCTCCGGTTGCCGGGTCGTACATTGGAGCAGGATCAGGAAGGAAAACAAAAGCAGGGAGTAGGGAAAAGGGTGCCTTAAGGTCATAGTGTATACAAGTAAAGGATGATCAGAGCTCCAAAGATAAGCGAGTAGATGAGTTTATTATGTCGTGCCAGCCATTCCGGTAGAAAGATGTCAAAATTGTCCCTGGGCGAGTCGGAATATCGCCGTGCTACATTGGTCAGCGGACAGCTCCAGTGGTTGAGCACTAGTACTATACTTTCCAGCAGGATGCAGGCAATGCCCGTCCAGAACAGCCATCCGATACGATCGGTGAGGACCGCGTAGAACAGGTAGACCAAAACCAGGTTGAAAAATATCCAGATGAGGGTATGGGCGAATTTGACCCAGAAAAGTTTTTGCCGGGCGATCATGGCTGTACGTTTTGGTGGTACAATACTCCGGTTCTGCCCGGAGCGCTTTCTGCCGGCAAGTTGCGGCTGCGCTGCAAATATTCCAATGATCCCGGTCAGCTACCGGATGAAGGAAAAACATCAGTTCTACCCAACCCTTTTTCCCGAGCTTGCGGTCTACATAGGCAAAAGGAATTCCTAGAAAACTTTATTCAGGTAAAATGAAAATTCCAAGCTCTATGTCAAGAATTTTACTACTCTTTCTGGTTATTGGGGCCGCCACCGGTTTCAGCAGTTGTCTGGAAGACCAATGTTTGGCCACCCGCGAGTACAAGGTATACACTCCGGTCTACGCGAAGATGGATGAGTATCGCCAGGCGATCGCTCCCGAAGCTCCCCGCACCCTGGAAAATACCGGAGCCCTGTACGTTTACAACAACTACATTTTTATCAACGAGCAAAAAGAAGGTATCCACATCGTGGACAATACCGATCCCGAGAATCCGACACCAATCGCCTTTTTAAAGATCCCCGGGAATTTCAATATGGGTATCCGGAACAACCTGCTGTATGCGGATAACTTCGTGGATCTGGTGGTAATGGACATTTCCGATCCGCTGGATGTGAAATTTGCCGGCCGTACGGAAAATGTATTCGATTCCTATCAGTTTTACCAGGACCTGGGCTATCTGGTCTATTACGAAGAATCCGAAGAAACGGTTGAACTCAGCTGCAGTGATCTCAACTTCGGCAATGATTTCTTTTGGATGAACGACGGCAGGTTAGTGTTCGACGCTGCTTTTTCCAACAATGCCGAAGCGCTGTCTCCGAATGTCAGCTTCGACCAGGGGGGGAACAGCATTGGACAGGCCGGCTCACTGGCCCGCTTCAGCATCATCGACAAATACCTGTATTCCATTTCTGAATACGATCTGAGGATATTCGACCTGGAGGATCCGGTTGCAGCCGAGCTGGCTTCCACCGTGAATATCGGCTGGGGTATCGAAACCATCTTTCCCTACCAGGACAATCTCTTTATCGGTGCGGACCACGGCATGTATATCTACGACAATTCTGACCCCTTGAATCCCACCCAACTGTCTCTGTTTACCCACGCCCGTGCCTGCGATCCGGTGTACGTGCAGGGCAATACGGCTTATGTGACCCTGCGCGACGGTACCGAATGCGAAGGCTTCGATAACCAGCTGGACGTGGTGGACATTACCGATCTGAGCAACCCGAAATTGCTGGCCAGTCACCAGATGTCCAATCCCCACGGACTTTCCATCCGGGACGAAAACCTGTACCTCTGCGACGGGCGGTTCGGATTCAAAGTCTACGATGTGTCGGACTGGCGGTTGATCTCCAGCCGGCAACTGGCCCACGTGCCCGGGTTTTCGGCCTTTGATGTGATCACCGTAAATGGTAAAGATCTCGCCATCGTTATTGGAGAAGATGGATTGTACCAGTTCGATATTTCCGATCCGGCCGACCCGGTACGCTTAAGCGTTCTGTCTACCGGTAGTCGCTAATCCCGGAAAGCGGGATAGGGGCCACTCACGCTGTGGACCCTATCCCGATTCAGCCCTTTTCCACAACTCCAAAATCTGGAACAATGCCTAAACACACGCTCTTTTTTACCCTTTTAGTCAGTGCTTTATTCTTCCAGAGTTGTCAGAAAGACGGTGCGGAAATGGTCTCCAAGGAATACCGCCTGTACAAACCGGTGTACCTGGATATGGAAGATTATCGTCCTACATCCGGAATACTGGCGAGTAATCCCGAAATAGATCGCCCCGACCGGATGTTGACCTACGGCAATTACCTGTTCATCAGCGACCGGAGGGCCGGCATCCATATTGTTGACAATGCAGATCCGGTCAATCCGCAGCTGGTCAATTTTATCCAGATGCCGGGTATCGATGAATTGTGTATCCGGGAAAATTACCTGTATGTGGGGGATTTTGCCGATCTGGTGGTTTTTGATATTTCCAATCCGGCCAACCCTGAACTGCTCCAGCGTTCCCCGTATTTTTTCTCGGATCTTGAGGGACTGACCGCCCGTGGAGTACTGATCGATTTCGAACTGGAGGAGCGGAAAATTACGGTGAACGTGGATGACCCGAATTACCAGAACGATATTTTTTGGATAGAGTCCGAACAGGCCTATGCCGTGGAACAAAGTCTGCGGGAAGTGGGCGGTCGGTTTACGGCCCGCGACGGTTTGGAATTCCTGGATATCACGCCGAATCCGATCAGTTCCGATCGGGTGCGCAATCAGTACAAATTCAGTTTGTACGGTGACAATTTCTATCTGGTAAAGAACGAAAGGCTCCAGGTCTATAACTTTAATAATGGTCTGATCCCGGTGGCGAGCTATTCACTGGATGATTGTAGGGAAGTACGGTCGGTACGGGCTTTCGAAAATTATTTGCTGGTCTACGGAGAAAGAGGCTTATTTGTCATGGATACGCGGAACCCCGGAGTACCCCAACTGATCGAGCTTTTCGGCTCTTACAACCCCTGTCTGCCCTCGTTTTTTACGGGGAATTATGGTTATATTGGAGTGCGGACCGGTGCCTGTGGCCGCTACACTTCGAGTAAAGGGGTTTATGTACACGATTTTTCGGAAAAGGAACCGGTACTCTGGCAGGTCCTCAACGCGGAAAGCCCCTGGGATATCGAAGTGGTCAATGAGCAGACCCTGGTAGCGGACTGGACGAGTGGCCTGAAGGTCTTCTCAAAACCGGAAAGGCCCGAACCCATTGAACGCTCCGCGGAAAGTATTATTGATATCCGGGCTTTTTATATCGAGCATATACCGGGCAGTAATATAGCCGTGATCGGTGCCATTGACGGTATTTATCAATATGATTTCAGCAAACCGGGGGAGCCCGAGCTTTTAAGTGTCTTACCAGTGAAGTAGTACCACTGCTAACTGGTGAGGACCGATCGAATACAGTAAAATCGAAAATATTGAACAAAGAGGTATACATCGCCAAATTTCTGGTCTTTTTCTTCCTGCTCAGTCTGGGACCCGGCCTGTCCGCCCAAAAGCGGATACCGCCGCATTTGTTGCGGGACACGGTCTATCACAAAAGTGAGCTGATCTACTACGGGATCGTGATCAGGTACAAGCGGAATGAGAATGTGGTGCTGAAAGGGCCGCGGGGCCAGGCCGTTCGTTTCGAACTGAACCACGTCGATAGCATCGGCTGGTCCGAAAAATCGAAAAGTAAGTTTATTGATGAACTGGTGAAACTGGATTCCATTGAAACGGTGGATATCGTTTACCTGAAAGACGGTAGCATCCTGCGCGGGCAGATGCAGGAGTACCAGCGTGGGAATTTCCTTCGCTTTCAGATCGGTTCCAGTGAGATCCGGATCGATGACAGCGATATCCTGCGCATCGTGCAGGAGCCGAAAGACCCGGTGGTTACGCTCGTCATGAAGCGGGAACGAAAACCCAAAGTCTACGCCTTCCGGGAGAAAGGTTTCTACAGTGCAGTGGTATTTGCCCTGCTGCCCGGCGGGGGAGAATATCGCTCGGAAATGGGACTGAGCCTGCAGGCTGCCGTTGGTCATCAGTTCAACCGACATATCGGGCTCGGCGTCGGCGTATCCCTGGATGGCTACGCCAATACGGACGGCGGAGATACGTTCGTTCCGCTGTTTGTGGAAGGCAGGGGATATCTGTTCAAGAAGAAAAACACGCCCTATTGGAATGTCGGACTGGGTTACGGCTTCCCGTTTCGGACCGAATCTGCCAATCAGGATGTGCGCCGTTTCGAAGGTGGCTACATGTTCCATCCGGCCATCGGCTATCGGCTGGGAGCGGATAAGACCATCAATCTGGCCTTTGACCTGGGGTACAAATTTCAAAAAGCCATTACTGAGCGGGAATTCTTCTTCAGCGGGGAGATCATTACCCGCGATGTTTTGTACCGCAGACTTTGCATACGGGCAAGCGTTATTTTTTAAAAGCAGCATAGCTTTCGAGGAGCAAACAATAAATGGGAAAACCGGAGCAGTATACAGATGAAGAACTAGTACGCGGATGCGTGGAAAACGATCGCTTCTGCCAGGAAATGCTATTCCGCAAGTATTTCCCGAGCATGATGCGTATGTGTATGCGATATGCTAACGATCAGGATACTGCGATGGAGATCGTCAACATCGGTTTCCTCCGGGTTTTCAAGAAGTTACACACCTTCGCATTCGCGGGCTCACTGGAGGGATGGATCAGGAAACTGGTGTTCCACAGTTTATCGGATTACTACCGGAAAAACTCCAAGACCATTCACTTCCTGGATATTGAAGACCGTGATACCCCCCAACGCGCCAGAGCTCTGGATAATCTCTACTGGGATGATATCACCCGTTTGGTCGATCATCTTCCCGAAGCAACCCGAAGGGTATTCTGGCTGTACGCCGTAGAGGGCTACACGCATCCGGAAATTTCGGAAAAGATCGGTATCAGCGTTGGTACTTCTAAATGGCACCTGGCTATGGCCCGGCAAAAACTAAAAGAATTGATCAAAGACTACTACTACAACTCAAAGAATCATGCGGGATAATTGGAATATGGATGAGCTGAGTGATCAGGCATGGTCCAAAATGAGGGACATGCTGGATCGGGAAATGCCGGTAGACGGCAGCTCCAGAAAGCCGGTCGTATTTTGGTGGTTTTGGCTGGCCGCCGCCGTCCTGTTGATCGGCACCGTGGGTTTTATATTCCTGCGGCCTGTCGGCTCATCGGAAATAAATGCTTCGCTGGCGAATGGTCCGGCGGAAAAACAGGAACGGGTGGCCGATACCACCACGGATCGGGAGAGAACTTCCACGACATCTTCCACAGTTGGACAGGAAGAAGTGGCGAACGAACGTCCGGATAAGCAGTCCGAAGCCGGCCGTACAGTAGCGGCCGAAACCACCGGTAGCCGGACGCCGGCAGCTGCCTCTTCGAAAAAAGATGCGATCATCGAAGTAGAGACTACGGAGGAACGGAGAATTTCCGGCTCAGCGTTTCCCCTCGCCCAAAATACCCTACTGACCGAAGATGATCAGAACGAGGAGACCGGCGGCCCGCTGAAGAACGACCAACGTACCGTAGATAAAACTTCCAACAAAGAAAACAATAGCAATAAAGACCAAGCTGTTTCCGAAAGTCCGGCAGACGCCAATAATGCGGATCGCCCGCTACCGGAAGTTGAGGTATTTGTACTGGACCAACTGCCGGGAGAAGAGATCGCCGCCCTCGATCAGGAGCCGCTGCCATTGAGTCGGATCAATATCTATAATCCCAAAAAGCCGCTTTTTGTACCCTTTGAGATCAACGGCGGGGTACTGGCCGGCGTCAACGGAAATGCGATCGGGCTAATGACGGAACTGCGCACCGGACTGAAACTAAATGATGCCGGTAAATGGTCCGTGCAGAGCGGTATCGGTTTTCACGTGCAACGGGAACCTTTTCTGGTGAGTTTCCGTCCTTCGTCTCAGAAGGATCTCGCTAACGAGCAGGCCAGCCTGGACAGCCAGAATAATAGTGATCCAGTGGCACAGGACCCCGGATTCAACAGCGTTTCGGAAGCGGTAGAATCCAGTAAGGTCAAAGTGACCACCGCATATCTTGATGTGCCGATACTGCTGGACTGGCAATTTTCCCGAACCTGGGGTGTTGCGGCCGGAGTCCGGATGAGCTGGTTACAGAAAACCTCCTGGAAAGGTGTCAGTAACAATCCCAACGGCAGCTTTTTGGGCGCCGGACTGGACGTTACCGTCAGCAATTCAAGTCGACAGTATGTACTCTACCAGTATGGCAACGGCAATTACGCCGCACCGACGTCCCTGGTGCTGAATAAATTTTTCACTTCGGGAACGCTTGGGGTGACTTTCCGCCCGAACGCCAGATGGAATGTCCGGCTGCAGTATCAGCACAGTCTGACCAATCAACTGGATAACCCGGTCTACCAGAAAACGGACCGCAGCCTGTGGCTCAGTACCGGATTTCGATTTTAAAGCACCTTGCAAAGCTGCACCTGCGGGCTTATCTTTACGGTAATAAGGGAAGGTGAACGGCAGCAGAATGATCGGATGTCGTCCTTCCCGGGACTATATTCCAATTAACGTATGAAAGCTAAGCCGGCTCTGCTGATCCTGCTATCCGCTCTGGGTATCTTTTTTTCCTGTAACAAATCCACTCTGGAAGATCTCGATCTGGTGATGGGCTACGAGTACTTTCCGCTGGAAGTGGGCCAGTCCCGCCACTACGCGGTAGATTCCATCATCTTCGACCCCTCCGTTCAGGGCATTGTGCCGGACACTTCTTTCGGTTTTTTCCGGGAGGACGTAGTCGATACGCTCCGGGATAATACCGGTGCGCTGGTATTCCGCATTGAGCGATATTACCGCCAAAATTCCGCTGATCCCTGGCAGATCCATTCCGTTGTGAGCAGTAGTCGCGGTGAACGCGAAGCGGTCTATACCGAAAATAATCTGCGGTTCATAAAACTTCGATTCCCCCTACAAGACGGACTGGAATGGGACGGGACGGCTTATTTCCCGGACCGGATAGATATTGAACTGGCCGGCGAGAGTATCGACTTCTATAAAGGCTGGGATAATACCGTAGTGGAAAGACGGGCTGAATTCCAACTGAATGGACAATCCGTCCCGGATGTCTACGTGGTCCGGCTCGCCGATCTGGAAAATAATATTCAGTACCGCTCCGGTTACGAGGTATACGCTGCCGGTAAAGGACTCATCTACCAGGAGATCCAGGTAATGGACAGCCAGTGTGAATTTTGCTGCAACGGCGATCTGGGGTATTGCATTACCTTACCCTGGGTGGAAAAGGCCGAAAAAGGCCTGATCCTGAAAAAGCGCCTGCTGGATTAAAGCCCCCGGTGTGAAGGTGTTTAGGTTTTACTTTTCCAACTTCCTCTTATCTTTACCGCACAAGCAGCCAGCATGTCAATAGAACTCGTACCGATCGGCAAGACTAATAAGACGCACGGGGTGGATGGAACCCTGCGGATCACTATTGAAGACGCATTTCTCGACGATTTTGTCGATGCGGAAGTGGTTTTCCTGGAAGCCGGAGGACAACCTACACCATTTTTTGTGGAAGATCGTTGGGGCGGCGATCCGCTGTATCTTAAGCTAGAGGAAGTGGACAGCCGCGAGGATGCCCGTCCACTGACCAACAAGGTGCTTTCGCTCCGCCGGGAAGATATATCCGTCCCCGAAGAAGAACAGACTGCGGTTAAAGATAGCTCAGGTTTCGCCAAATGGATTGGTTACACCCTGAGTGACGAAGCGCTGGGCGATATCGGGAAGATCGAAGAGGTGATCGAATTACCCCAGCAATTCCTGGCCGGACTCACCTACAAAGAACAGGAGATCATGATCCCGCTCCACCCGGATCTGATCGTTAAAGTGGCTCATAAGGAAAAAAAAGTGATCATGAACCTACCGGAAGGTCTGCTGGAGTTGTGATTTAGATCATCGGTAGTATCAAGAATATTGCTTGTCTTTGGGGAGCCGCTGCCGGCATGCAAGATAACTACGGAAAAATACGCCTTAACCAATATCGCTGAAAATGAATACAGATCTCGAGATTGCCCGATCGGTGCAATTGCGGCCTATTCAGGAGGTCGCACAAAAACTCAACGTTCCCGCTGATGAACTGGAACTCTACGGCAAGTATAAAGCCAAACTCCCGCTACATCTCATTGAGGAATCCAGATGGAAAAAGAGTAAGTTGATCCTGGTATCCGCTATTTCTCCAACACCCGCCGGGGAGGGGAAAACGACCGTCTCTATCGGTTTATCCGAAGGGTTAAATCGCAACGGTCACCAGACCTGCGTGGTGCTGCGCGAACCTTCCCTGGGGCCGGTATTCGGCATTAAGGGCGGCGCTACCGGCGGGGGCTGGTCCCAGGTACTGCCGATGGAGGATATTAACCTACACTTTACCGGGGACTTTTCGGCCATTGAAAAAGCGCATAATCTGCTTGCGGCCCTGATCGACAACAACCTGCAAAGTAAAACCCGCTCGCTGGGTATCGATCCGCGTACGGTGCTCTGGAAGCGCGTACTGGACATGAACGACCGGGCTTTGCGCCAGGTCGTGATCGGCCTCGGCGGCACGGCCTCCGGTGTACCCCGGGAAACCGGTTTTGATATTACCGCCGCTTCGGAGATCATGGCGATTCTTTGTCTGGCCAAGGATCGGAAAGATCTGAAGGAAAGACTCGGCAATATCTTTGTGGGTTTCACTTTTGATAAGCAGCCGATCTACGCGCGAGACCTCAACGCTCAGGGCGCAATGGCGGCCCTGCTGAAGGACGCCATCCAGCCCAATCTGGTACAAACGATAGAGGGCAACCCGGCGATCATCCACGGCGGACCATTTGCCAATATCGCCCAGGGGACCAATTCGGTGATCGCCACGCGCATGGGGCTTTCTCTGGCGGATTACGTGGTGACGGAAGCCGGTTTCGGATTTGATCTGGGAGCAGAAAAATTCTTCGATATCAAGTGCCAAAGCGCCGGTTTGTCGCCAAGGGCCGTAGTTCTGGTGGCCACCATTCGGGCCCTGAAATACCACGGAGGCGTGGCGCTGAGTGATTTGAAGGAGAATAATCCCGAAGCCGTTCGCGCCGGACTGCCCAATCTGGAAAAACATCTGGAAAATATCGGCCTATTCGGTATTCCGGCCGTGGTGGCGATCAACCGCTTTGCCGGGGATAGTGACGAAGAAGTGGCCATCGTGCAGCAACGAGCTACCGAACTGGGCGTAGAAGCGGTGGTAGCGGACGGCTGGGCCGAAGGTGGCGGCGGTACCACCCAACTAGCGGAGGCAGTGGTTGAGGCCATCGACCGCTCGGAAGGGGATTTCCGTCCCCTGTACGACTGGGACCTGCCCGTGGAAGAAAAGATCGCCACGGTAGCGGCAAAGATCTACGGGGCCAAAGCTATTGACTATACGGCCAAAGCCAAAGCCGACCTGCGAAAGATTGCCGGACTGGGACTGGATAAACTGCCGGTCTGTATTGCCAAAACCCAGAAATCACTTTCCGATAACCCCAAATTGCTCGGTCGGCCCAAGGATTTTGTGGTCACCGTCCGGGAGATCGAGATCGCTGCCGGAGCGGGCTTCCTCATCCCGATCACCGGCAACATCATGCGCATGCCCGGCCTGCCCGCCGAACCGGCTGCCGAACATATCGACATTGATGCGGAGGGCAACATTACAGGGCTATTCTAGGAAATAGGGAGTCATGAGGAGCAGGGTAGCGGCTCCTCATGACGGATTTTTTATTCTTCTTCTCCCAGCAGAGCGATCCCGTAGGGGCTATCCAGCGTCACTTTATCCGAACGCACTACTACCGAAATACCGGAGTAATAATCCTTCAGTACTGTACCTTCCGGAAAGGTCTCAAAGAGCGGAACCTGTTTCGGGCCGGGCGGTAATTCCAGTGCAACCACCACTTTGTCCGTTCCTTTGGTGCCTTCCAGTGTACGGCTGAAAAAATACGGAGCCGCATTCAATTGCCGGTGGATGCCCGCACCGACTGCCGGGTGCTGCTGTCGGAACTGGCCGAGTTTCTGCCAGTGTTCCAGCACCGCCTGAGTAGTTGGATCCTGTACGTCTTCCCAATTCATAAAAGAACGCAGATTAGCGTCTCCTTCGGTGCCTTCGATCCGGAGCGGACGGGCCGTTTCGTCACCGTAGTAGATCTGTACCCCGCCCGGGCAGAGCAGGAGTTTGGTGCCGGCTTCGAGAGCTTTCTCGCGTGTTGCGTCAAAAGGGGAGCCGTCATCGTGGGAACTGACGTAGTTCAGAATACTCACATCCTGTAAAGGACCTCCGTTCAGGGCCGTGTTGTATTTGCTGAAGAGCGCTTCGTAATCCATGGAAGCGTCTGATTTAAACGCAAAATTGATGAGGCTTTCGAATCCGTTATCGAAGAAGTCCACTTCCCGGTCACCGTAGTTGTAAGCGCGATCGCCACCTACCCCAAAGCCGTAGACTTCACCGACCATGTAAAAGTCTTCCCGGTCGATCACCAGTTTCGGATTGGCTTTTTTCCATTCCCAGAAGGCTTCGCGGCATTCCTTTTTCAATTCTTCCCAGATGGAGGCCTCCGTGTGTTTGGCGGTATCGATCCGGAAACCGTCCAATCCGTATTTCCGGACCCAGTCCCGGAACCATTTGACCAGATAAAAGCGGGGTGCCCGCGGCAGGCCCGTGCGTTTGAAAAATTCATCCAAAGAGCGCATTTCTTCTTCCAGCCGGCCTTCCTGCGCCCATTTTTCTTTAAGGAATGCCGGTAGTTCGACCGCTTCGTCGCTGCCGGTACGTATATCCGGCAGATTGTCGACCAGCGTGCAACTTACCGTCGTGGTGTAGCCGGTATAGGTACAGGTCGGTTCCGTCCGGACCCAGGCATCGGGCCATTGCGAATCCTGCTCCGTTACGGGGCCGGTATGGTTCATCACTACGTCCATCAGGATGCGGATGCCGCGTTCGTGGGCCGCCTCTACCAACTCGGCAAAATCCGCTTCGGTGCCGAAATTCGGATCCAGCCGCGTCCAGTCCCGGGCCCAGTAACCGTGGTAACCGTAGGTTTTGCCCGTTCCTTCGTCGGTAAAGCCGTGGACCTGTTCCACGATGGGCGTCATCCAGATGGCGTCTACCCCGAGGGCTTCAAAGTAACCCTCCCGGATCTTTTGGGTGATGCCCTGCAGGTCGCCGCCCATAAAACTTCTCAGTTTGGCGCCGTCCTGTTTGCGGCCCAGTACCAGGTCGTTGTCGGTATTGCCGTTTTGGAAGCGGTCGGTGAGCAGGAAATAGACCGTTGCGTTTTTCCAAAAATCAGAAACGGGTTTTTTGACGTATTCTTCGTAGGGCACGTATCCGTCGGGGACCCGGTTGGTCATACAACTCCAGATGGGCAATAGGAGAATGGCCGATAGCAGGAGCTGGCGTACTGTTTTTTTCATAGCTAAGTTTCTGGTTATCTACTGTAAAGTTAGCAAATATTACGGCGCAGCGGATAGGAAAAAAATGTTCGGAAGCTTAACGGAAAAAGAAAGGACTGGGAAGCGGAATGGAAGGTATGGACCAGAAACGGAAAGTCAGCAGTCAGGGTTTTGCAACGACTGACTGCCGACTTTAAAAACCAAACTTCATGACTGATCAAATAAACATCAAGTGTGTATTCTCTCCGGCGGCTTTGTCGTAGAAGTCACCTACGGTCAGTACGCCGTCCAGATCTTCGATCAGGTCTTCGGTACCGAGGTGGAACATATCCATGGCTAATTTACAAGCCCAGAGTTTTACGCCGGATGCGGAAAGGATTTCCAGGAATTCTCCTACCGGAGGAATATCCAGTTTTTCCATTTCCTTTTTCATCATTTTGGTAGCCAGGGCTTCCATGCCGGGCAGACCGCCGACCATTGTCGGGATGTGCATGGCCGGGTTGCCGACGGTGGCTACGTGCAGGTGTTCCAGTTTTTCCTTCTGGATAGCTTCCAGACCGAAGAAGGTGAAGAAGATCTCCGCTTCAATGCCCTCCATACGGGCGCCGTTGGCGAGGATAAAACAGGCATATACATTATCGATAGTGGCTTTGGAAAGGATCAGCATGATCTTTCTCACGCGGCCGTTTTCTGCTGCTTTTCCCATGATTGTTGATTTTAGTGGTAGTTGTATGCTTGCGGTGGAACAGTCAGCCAAAAGCCGTTTGACCGGCTAATGGCTGTCTGACTTTCGATGTTAGATACAACTTACCGGTTTAGGAATCCCTGCGATCTTACTTGCTCTTTTCAGCGGTCCGTCCGGAAACAGCTGGTAGAATTCCTTGATGGAAACCACCCCGCTTTTGCCGATACTACGGATGCTCAGCGGAACTCCTTTTTCGTATTGTTCCTGGATGTAGAGGATCACTTTCCAGTGGTCTTCGCCCAGGGTAATGCCGTATTCAGCGGCTATTTCAGATGCGATTTCTTTACTCCATTGATTGAAATCTTCGAGGTATCCGTCTTCGGTTACCGCTACGTTGTTGCCTGCCAGTAACTTGTCCATTATTGTGAGTTTAATTGTTTGAAAAATCTTTTCCGGCTTCGCTCATTTGCGCTGAGACGAACGGAATGTGTTTACCTTTGATCAACATATTCCAGTAGATCCAGCGGAAGGCCAGTTTGCCCAGGTGGTTCATGTGGCTTTCCTTCAGGAGGCGTAAGGGACCGACACCCGGGAAGGGGAAGGTACCCGTTACGGGCTCGTGGGTATAGTTGAAGTCGATCAGCAGGGCTTTGCCGTTACCGGTTTCGATGAAACAGTTGGCGTGCCCGTCAAAATCTTCCTTCAGGGGTTCATCCTTGATATAGCGCATGACGTTTTCCGTCAGGATCTCGGATTCAAAGTGGGCTACAGAGCCCGCTTTGGAAGCCGGAATATTGGTCGCATCCCCGATGGCGAAGATGTTGTCCTTCACCAGGGTTTGCAGGGTTGCCTTGTTGGTCGGCACGAAGTTGAGGTCGTCTCCGATCCCGGAGCGTTCCATCACCGGGCTGCCCATATTGGTGGGTACCGTTACGAGCAGGTCGTAGTTGACTTCCTTGCCGCCGTAGTCCAGGATCTTTTTATTAGCGCCGTCCACGGATTCGATATTGAAATCGGGAACGATGCGGATGCCCTTTTCTTCGAGCAGGTAGTTCAGCGCTTCCGTGGCTTTAGGTTTGGTGAATGCACCGCCCAGGGGCGTCACGTAGGTGATATTCACTTTGTCGCGCATCTCCTTGTTGCGGAAGAAAGAGTCGGCCAGGAATGCGAATTCCAGTGGCGCTACCGGACATTTGATCGGCATCTCGGCGATGTGTACCACCAGTTCGCCGCCTTTCCATTCGCGCAGCTTGTCGCGCAGGTTCTTGGCGCCGGTATAGGTGTAAAAATCGAAGACATCCTGGTGCCAGTGCTCGCCCAGCATACCGTCGATCTCCTGCGGTGCGATGTCCGTACCGGTGGCGATGATCAGTACATCGTACGGAACTTTGGTGCCGTCGGTCAGCAGGACTTCGTTGGCTTCCACTTCGATCTTGTCGATCTCCTGCTGGATCAGTTCCACGCCGGAAGGAATGAACTGTTCGATCGGCTTTTTCACCTGCTTCGGTTTGTACAGATCAAAGGGCAGAAACAGAAACCCCGGCTGATAGTAGTGGATAGTATTCTTATCGATGATCTTAATATTCCACTCTGTATTTTTTAACCGCTTTTGCAGCAAATTGGCCATTGTTGTTCCGGCTGTGCCTGCACCGAGGATAATTAGATTTTTCATTGATCGAGTGTTTTTCGGATCATTTTGGCGATCCTTTATATGAACGTTTTGTCATGTATTGTAATTCAAAGGTAGGGGGAGTTAGCAGCACGTGTGGTGTTCTTTGATAGGGGGGATGATGATTTTTATCAACCCCGGAAAAGCAGTGAGAAGTGGGGGAAGAAAGTAGTTTTTTGGGCTTGAAGGATGGGAGGGATAATGGCAATTCTTATAGCAATTGCAATTTCAATGGCAATTGCAATTCGCCTGGATCAGGTGAAAAGGTCGATAGTAATAACCTAGGATATAGATCTCACAGTTGATCATCAGCATAAACTAATGCCCCAGCCTTATTTAAGCCAGTTCATCCAGCAACAATCCTGGAAGTCGGTAAGCATATGCAGCAGCAGCCCGACCGCAACGATGCGGAGTCGGGGGATTAGGAGCAGGATTGTGTAAACAGCGATGGCGGGGTAGGAGTGGAGCGGATGGAATCCGATGCTGCAGCGTTCCGGATCAAATAGCGGGGTAGCCAGCAGATGATCCATATCCACGAGCATGGTCGTTAACATGATCAGCCAGGCCCGCTTCCACTGCCTGCGGAAAAACAGCCACGCGACCAATCCGGGAAAAAGGAAATGGAGACTGTAATGCACTACAGTCTGAGTGAGCGACAGCAGAAATACCGCTGTCGATATACTGTAGATAGCTGCGGATAGGTTAAGAAAGCTCATGGTCATCAGTTTTCCTGGGTAGCGGTTGCTGCGCCGGAGTATCCAGAACGGGAATAAGTCCAATGGCATTGTGCCAATGAAGTATTTGTCGCAAACCATTAGCAGGACGATCCTCTAACAGGTGGATCAGTATCCGGAAGCAAACAGGACCAGCCCGTGATTCATCCTACCTCCGGCTAACGAACCACCAGGCAAACGGAATACCGGTGGCAATGAAGGCCAGATCGATCAGGGATTTTTCCCATTCGTAATATCCCCGGATGAATACGAGCAGGAGCAGGCCCACAAAATAGAAGATGGGAAGAATAGGGTAGAGGGGCACCTTGTATACCCCTTCACCGCCTACGCCCTGCTTTCTCAGTTTGAATAAAGCCAGGGTAGTAAACAGGTAAAAGATCAGCACCGCGAAGGTCATACCGGCTACGATGTTCTCAAAATTCTGGCGCACCAGCAGGATGACGATCGCCCAGACACAATGAGCAATGATGGCGCGGGACGGGGTACGAAAGGTCGGGTGCACATAATCGAACCAACGGAAAAAGAGTTTGTCCTTCGCCATGGCGTAGTATACCCGCGGGGCGGTCATCATGGTTCCGTTGATACTACCGGAAGCCGAGAACATGACGGAAATGGCAATGATCGCCGCTCCCACCGGACCGAAGAGCACCGTTGCCGTATCCGAGGCTACCCTTTTCGTTTCCCGGACGCCTTCCATGCCCAATACATAGTGGTAGAGGAAAATGGCCAGCAGATAGGTCAGGATGACCAGCGCGATCCCCCAGAATAAACTGAGGGGAATGGTCCGTTTGGGATCTTTCATTTCGCCCGCGGAGTAACCGACCCGGTCCCAGCCCAGATAGGAAAAAACGATCAGCATCATGGTAGCGCCGAAGGTAGCGAAGGGCCCGAGTTCGGAAGTGCTTGGCAGTTCTTCCGCCAGCAGATTTTCCTGGCCCTGTACCATGATCAGTCCGGCCACCACCAGTAAAAAAAGACCACCTACTTTGATGATGGTTGAAATATTCTGGTAGATACTCGCCTGTTTGATCCCCACGTAATTCAGGGTGCCGAGCAGGAGGATCACCAGGATGGCCAGCGCCGTATGGGTAAAGGGCGTGAGGTTGACAAAATGCTCAAAATAGTCGACGGTAATGATGGCCAGTCCGGCCGCCGGACTGGTACGAATGATGAAGAGTTGGGCCCAGCCGAAAATAAAACCTACATAGGGCCCAAAGGCCCGGGACAGATAGAGGTATTCTCCGCCGGTATTGGGCAGACGGGTGCCCAGTTCGGCGTAGATCAGGCCGCCCAGATACACGAAAACGCCAACGATAACCCAGAGCCACAGAATATCATTAAAGGATTCCTGGTAGCCGGCAATCACCTGCGGGGTAGAATAAATCCCGGCACCGATCGTAATGCCGATCAGGATGGTGATGCCTTCGAATAATCCCAGGCTGCGCTTCAGGCCGGGGGCGGAGTGGTTCTTTTCTGCCAAGATTTCTGCTTTTCCGCTGAAGGTAGGGAAAAAATATCAGGCATCTAAGCACCATCCCGCCGGCCTGGAGCAGTTCTATGATTTCTTTGAGGGTTTATCCGGTACCAGTACCGATACGGTCCGCTGCGGTTAGTCAACTAGAGCGCCACGTTTTCCGTGATCTCCAGGCCGTAGCCGATCAGGCCGACGCGACGGCGGGGGTGATTGGTCAGCAGTTTGATCTTGCTGAGGCCCAGTTCCCGGAGGATCTGGGCGCCGACGCCGTAATCGCGCTGATCCATGTCGAGTTTGCGGTAGGCTTTGGGCTCTACGCCGTTTTCCTGATCCGTGTGGATCTGTTTGAGGTGATGGAGTAGCTTGTCACTATTCTCACCGTGGCGCATGAAGAGGAGTACTCCTTTTTCATTTTCGGCGATCTTCTGCATCACTTTCTGCAACTGGTCGCCGACATCACCGAAAAGAATACCGAGCAAGGTAGCGGTTTCGGTTGTGGAGTGCACCCGGACCATAACCGGTTCGTCCGGTTTCCAGCTGCCTTTCTTAACGGCCAGGTGAATATCGCCGGTAGTGATCTGGCGGAAGGCAATGACCTCGAAGTTACCGTAGGGAGATTTCAGTTCCACGCTGCTTTCCTTGCGTACGATGCGCTCCGTAAGCATCCGGTAAGCGACCAGATCCTTGATGGTGATCACTTTCATATCAAATTTCTTGGCGATCTCCATAAGGTCCGGCAGCCGGGCCATGGTACCGTCCTCGTTGAGGATCTCAACCAGTACACCGGCGGGATAAAATCCGGCCATGCGGGCCAGGTCGATAGCCGCTTCTGTATGTCCGGTCCGGCGCAATACTCCGCCGGTCTTCGCCCGCAGGGGAGAAATATGCCCGGGGCGGGCCAGCTCGGTAGGCGTGGTATTGGGATCGGCCAGGGCTTTGATGGTCATCGCCCGGTCGTAGGTGGAGATACCCGTGGTACAACCGCGGCCGATCAGGTCGACGGTTACCGTGAAGGCCGTTTCGTGCAGGGCGGTATTGGAAGAGACCATCAGGCTCAGGCCCAGATCGTCGGCTCTTTGTTCTTCAATGGGGGCGCAGATCATTCCCCGGCCGTGGGTGATCATAAAATTGATGATCTCGGGTGTTACACACTCGGCGGCACAGATGAAATCACCTTCATTTTCGCGGTCTTCATCATCTACTACGATCACGACCTTTCCTGCTTTAATGTCGGCTACTGCTTCTTCAATGGTATTAAGAGGGTAGCTGTTGACGTTTTGGAGGTTCCCAGACATTATTATTTACACCTTTTATAAATCGAAAGAATCCGGTTAACAGTGCCAGATTCATCAAAAAGAAATATCGGATATTTCTGATAAATCGCCACTGGATCCCTCCCCGGCGCAGCAGGATGTCCAGTATTGGCAGGGCAAAGTAAAACACAATCACACAAAGAAACAACCAACTGTAGTAGTAGTTGTCAAATAGTAGCCATAGTGCTAAACTGGCCGCAAAAAAAAGAATTAAAAAGAAAGGCCCCAACCACCGCAGCACTTTATGTGATAAAAAAGCGAAACTAAGCGGTCGGAACGGGGGCCACCAGAGGTGGCGGAAGGTGACCAGATTCTGATAGTTACCCGTTGAGATCCGGGCCTTGCGGCGATATTCCTCGCGCCATTCGTGGGAAACGGCCTCCACGCAGACGGCCTCCAGATCGTTGATCGCCCGGCCGCCGCGTTCGAATACCCGCATGGCAATGTAAAAATCGTCGACCAGGAAATTGGACGGAACGGGACTGAAGTAATCCGAGCGTAGCGTATAGCAGCCGCCGAAAGGACCGATCATGGTGCCCCACAGTTTGCCTTCGTGATGTTTGAGCTGCACTTCGCCGGACAGGTACTGATCCTCAGAGCGGGAGATGCCCTCGGCCTGCAGGCCGACGTGCTGCATGTGCGCATCTACGATGGCGATCTCCGGATCCTGGAAGTGCCGGGCAAGGCTATACAGACAGTCTGGTTCCAGCATCACATTGGCATCCGTGATGAGCAGCAGATGATCTTTCGAAGCGGGCTCGAAGCGAATGGCCTCTTCGTAGAGCCGGTTGATGATGCCCGGCTTGCCGTTGCGCTCCGAAAAAGCATGGAAGCGGATCCTCGGATCGCGCTGTTGGTAGGTTTCGAGGATATCGTTGGTGCCGTCCGATGAATGATCCGAACCGATGAAGATCCGGATCTGATCTGCCGGATAGTTCAACCGCAGGAGGGTATCTATCTTACGGGCGATGACCTTTTCCTCATTGTAGACGGCCATCAGGACGGAGACGAAGGGCATGGTTTCGGGAGGCCCGGGGGGCGTCGACGGTTGTCTGTCGGCCAGCCAGCGGAGCAACTTGGGATAAAACCAGTAGGTATGGACCAGACAAATGCCGGAAAAGAATAGAAGAGACAGGAAGAATATTTCCATGCGGGAAAAGGGATAAGGCCTGAGTCATGAGGAATGCGGTACCGAATTCGTACCGATCATCCCTCATGACTCATTGCTTATACCCCGAAACTTTAGGTAGCGATGATCTGTTGCAGGGCCGCTTCGATCTGTTCGGCACCTCTTAAATTCAGGGCGGCAATATTGCCGTTGCGGTCAATCAGGAAGGTACGCGGGATACTGCGCACACCGTAGGCTGCCGCGGGAGCAGCGTCCCATTTCTGCAGGTCGCTCACGTGGTAGGGCCATTTCAGATTATCATCCTGAATGGCTTTTACCCAACGCTCTTTGGAGCGATCCAGCTGATCGGAGATGGAATTCTGATCGCCACCCAGGCGGGCGCGGGTACGTTCATCCAGCCCGTCCAGCGATACGCTGAATACGGTGAATCCCTGATCTTTGTATTTGTCGTAAACCTTTACCACATTCGGGTTTTCCCGGCGGCAGGGGCCACACCAGCTCGCCCAGAAGTCCAGCAGTACTACTTTGCCTTTCAGGTCGGAAAGGGCGTATTTCTTGCCGTAGGGATCTTCCAGGGTAATGTTCGGAGCGGGTTGTCCTACCTGAATGCGCTGATCGGCCATCTGAGAGGCAAACTGCCGCTCTACGGTGTTGATGTACTTAGCGTATTCCAGGGCCATTTCCGAATCCGGTTGGGCCGCCGTCAGTTTTTGCAGGGCCTGCTTCTGGATATTCAGGAAGCGGGGATCGTTGAGGGCCAGGTAAGCCACAAAAGCGCCCAAAGTGGGGTTGTCGGTCGTATTGATAAACGATTCGATATCTTTGGAGGTAACGTTGCGGCTCATCAGTCCCTGCATCATATTGATCAGGGTCTGGCTGTCTTCGGAGCCGGTCACTTCCACCTGGTAGGTGTCCAGGGTATTGAGCTCACCGTTGATCACCACGGTCTGTTCGGTACCGTCCATGGCCAGGTTCAGCCTTTTGGCGCCGATGCGGAGATTATAGATACCGGGTTCAATACCTTCCGGGAAGGAGATCTCGAAGTTTCCGTTTCCGTCCAGATCGGTCTTTCCGACAATATTCCGGGCTTTTCCGATCACTACGCGATCTACAAAAGCTTGCATATTGGCGGCGTTCTCGATCTTTCCTTTCACTACCGTTCCCTCGGTAACCGTCTCGCTGCACTGCCAGCCCAGGAAAGCTACGATCACCAACAGAAAAATATTGAATGTACTTTTCATGTTCATACAGGATTTATTTTAACGTATTGATTCTAGGCCTTCAAAGATAAGAAATTGAGCGCGAAATCCGATCTTCCGAATGCGCTAATTCGAGCGGAGCACTTCTGCATGTCGGGTTGGGGACGATACGGGAAGGGTAGAGGCTCAGGAAACCGAAGATCAGCGGATCAGGTGATTGATCCAGAAAAAGAGCACCAGGTAGATCCAGAGGCCGTCCAGAAAGTGCCAGTAAATGGTGAGGAGCCGCAACCGCAGCAGTTTGGCCGGATCCGAAAAGTAAACCAGTACGCTCACCGGCTCTTTCATATACTTATGGGCCCGCCAGAGAAAGGTACCCAGGAAGGGGATCCCGAAAATAACGTGGCCGAAGTGCAGGGCGGAAATGACGTACAGGTAACTGGCGGAGTTGCCGGAATTGATCAGGATATCCTGTTGGAACAGGGCCCGCCAGCCGAAGATCTGAGCGATCAGGAATAATATGGAAAGGATGATCGTGACGAGCAGCAACTGCTTGTAACGCGCCGTATTATCCTCCTTGTAGGCCTTTTTAGCCCGGATCATGGTATAACTGCTGCCGAGCAGGATCAGGGTATTGAAGATGAAAATATCCGGCAGCTTGATGGGCGGCAGATCACTCTGTACCCGCGAATAGATAAAGGCAACACTCAGAGACAGGAACAGGGTAGTCAGACCGAACAGCACCAGCGCCATCATGACATTGTAGGGATGGAACGCAAAAGATTCGTACTCGTTGTAATCATTGTGCTCTTCGATATCTGGTCCGTACTCACTCATGTTTTAAGGATTCGGTTTTCAGCATGAAAAAACTTAAGAAACGGTCTCTTGCCGGTCAACATTATAAGCACAAAACAAAAAAACCGCTGACCTGTTGCAGGCCAGCGGTTTTTTTTGGTTCTTATTTTGAATCGATCTTAACGAACTGAATCCACGATGGATTTGAACGTCTCCGGATTGTTCATGGCCAGATCAGCCAGTACTTTGCGGTTCAGATCAATCCCGCTGTTCGACAAAGCGTGCATGAAGCGGGAGTAGGACATTCCGTGCTGGCGTGCGCCGGCGTTGATACGGGCTATCCACAAAGACCGAAATGCTCTTTTCTTGTTTTTGCGGTCGCGGTAGGCATACTGAAGGCCTTTCTCAACGGCATTTTTGGCTACGGTGTAGACATTGCTACGAGCGCCAAAATAACCTCTGGCCGCTTTTAAGATCTTTTTGCGTCTTCTTCTGGACGCAACTGCGTTTACTGAACGAGGCATAAAACTACATTTTAGTGCAATACAGGGATCCGGCTTCGGACGCTTTTACCTGCATTCTCGTTAAAAATAGTGATTAATAAATGGTGCTAAGCTTACTTCTTGCAAAGCATACGTAATACCCGAGCTTCATCAGCAGGGCTTACAGTGGTTGCATCCCGCAGGCGCAATTTGGCTTTCTTGCTCTTATTGCGCATCATGTGCGAGGTCTTAGCCTGGAAGCGCTTAACCTTTCCTGATCCAGTTACCTTGAAACGTTTCTTGGCACTGGAATGCGTTTTCATCTTAGGCATAATTCCAATTTTTTTAAAAAGGACTGCAAAGATAGGGAAATAATTTGATTATTGGATGATGCGATGAAGCAATTATTCGATTAGGATACAGATTAATCAAATCATCGGATCATCAATCGATCAGCTTATGATTTCTTCGCTTTCTTCGGCGAGATAATGACGATCATCCGGCGTCCTTCCATTTTCGGCAGCGCTTCGGCAGCTCCTACATCTTCCAATTCTTTGAGAAAGCGCAGCAGCAAGAGTTCACCACGGTCTTTGAAAACAATGGTACGGCCACGAAAATGAACGTAGGCCTTCACTTTGGCACCGTCTTCGAGGAAGCCACGTGCGTGACGCAGTTTGAATTCGAAGTCGTGATCATCGGTATTGGGCCCGAAACGGATCTCTTTGACAACCGTCTTGGCAGCCTTGGCCTTGATCTCTTTCTCCTTCTTTTTCTTTTCGTAGAGGAATTTGTTGTAGTCAATAATGCGGACTACGGGAGGTTTGGCGGTGGCGGCGATCTCGACTACGTCGAGTCCCATTCTTTCCGCCCATTCTCTTACTCTCCGGGTAGGGTAGATGTCTGATTCTATGGTTTGACCAACGGTATCGCTGAGAGCTCCCAGGTTATCACCTACTAATCTTACTTCGGGAACCCGGATCTGTTCGTTGGTTCTGTATTGATCTTTTGGATCATTTTTTCTTTGAAAATTACGATTGTATCTCCTTGCCAAACGTGTTTTTTTTGATTAACAAATTAGTTTATATAAATATAATCCCTTTCCAGGGTCAAAAGTTCCATTTTACGCCAACTCCCTGTTTTTTAAAGGGTTTTAAGCGTGGCGATAAAACAGAAGTACACCCATCGAACCGACGGGTGTACTTATTTTTACAAATATATCAATTATTTCTTAACGTCGTCAGTTTTGACCTTCTTAGCCAGCTGGATCACTAAAGATTCTCCATCTTTGGCCAATTCAGCCTCCATTACCGAGCCTTCCTCTAGATTTTCGTTCAGAATGAACTCGGCCAGCGGGTCTTCCAGATATTTCTGGATGGCCCGGTGGAGCGGACGCGCACCGAACTGCGGATCGAAACCTTTCTCGGCTACGAACTTCTTCGCTTCTTCCGTCAGTACCAGTGAGTACCCCATTCCGTCCAGACGTTTGTGCAGGTCGGTGAGGGTAATATCGATGATGCGGAAGATCTCGTCCTGACCCAGGCTGTTGAAGATCACCACGTCGTCGATACGGTTAAGGAATTCCGGCGAGAAGGTCCGTTTCAGTGCATTCTGGATCACTCCTTTAGAGTGGTCCTCGGCTGCCTGCTGACGGGCCTGGGTGGCAAAACCGACACCTTGTCCGAAATCTTTCAGCTGGCGAACACCAATGTTGGAGGTCATGATGATCAAAGTATTCTTGAAGTCTACCTTGCGTCCCAGACCGTCGGTCAGCTGACCGTCATCCAGTACCTGCAGCAGGATGTTGTACACATCAGGGTGTGCCTTTTCGATCTCATCCAGCAGTACTACAGAGTAAGGCTTGCGGCGTACTTTTTCCGTCAACTGGCCACCTTCTTCGTAACCGACGTAGCCCGGAGGCGCACCGATCAGACGGCTCACGGAGAATTTCTCCATGTATTCACTCATATCGATCCGGATGAGCGCATCATCGGAGTCGAACAGATAGCGGGCCAGGGCTTTGGCCAGTTCCGTTTTACCCACCCCGGTAGGACCGAGGAAGATGAAGGAACCGATCGGCTTGGACGGGTCTTTCAGACCAACCCGGTTCCGCTGGATCGCTTTCGTGATCTTGGTGATGGCTTCATTCTGGCCGATAATGACCTTCTGAATATCTTTCTCCATACCGATGAGTTTCTTACTCTCACTCTGGGCCACCCGCTTCACGGGAATCCCGGTCATCATAGAAACTACTTCGGCGATGTTCTCTTCTTCTACGGGGTAGCGCTTGGTCTTCGCTTCCTCTTCCCATTGCACTTTGGCAAACTCCAGCTGGCGGCTCAGTTTGGATTCCTGATCGCGCAACTCGGCGGCCTGCTCGTATTGCTGGTTTTTGACGGACTGGTTCTTTTGCTCCTTGAGCTCTTCGATCCGTTTTTCCAGTTCTTCGATATGCTCCGGTACGTGAATGTTTTTCAGGTGCACGCGGGCACCTACCTCATCCAGTACATCGATGGCCTTGTCCGGCAGGAAGCGATCGGTAATATAACGGTCACTCAGCTTGACACAGGCATTGATGGCCTCGTCGGAGTAATTCACATTGTGGAACTCCTCGTATTTAGGCTTGATGTTGTTCAGGATGTGAATGGCCTCTTCGGCACTTGGCGGATCGACCATCACTTTCTGGAAGCGGCGATCGAGCGCACCGTCTTTTTCAATATGCTGGCGGTACTCATCCAGGGTGGAAGCACCGATACATTGCAGTTCTCCCCGGGCCAGAGCCGGTTTGAAGATGTTGGAAGCATCCAGTGATCCGGTAGCGCCACCGGCGCCGACGATCGTGTGGATCTCATCGATAAAGAGGATCACGTCGCGGGATTTCTCCAGCTCGTTCATGATCGCTTTCATCCGCTCTTCGAACTGACCGCGGTATTTGGTACCGGCAACCAGGGCAGCCAGGTCCAGCATAACGATCCGTTTGTTGAACAGGGTACGGGATACTTTCTTCTGTACGATCCGCAGGGCGAGGCCCTCCACGATCGCTGTTTTACCCACACCCGGTTCACCGATGAGGATCGGGTTGTTCTTTTTCCGGCGGCTCAGGATCTGAGATACGCGTTCGATCTCATTCTCCCGACCGATGATCGGATCCAGTTTGCTTTCCTCCGCCAGCTTGGTGATATCTCTACCGAAATTGTCCAGTACCGGGGTACGGGATTTGGTAGCACCTTTGCGCTGTTGGTAACGTCCGCCCTGTCCTTCTTCCTCGTCGTAGGGCTCGTCCTGATCGGGAGCCTGGGCGTAGGGTTCAGTGCTGGAGTTGGACGCAAAGTCCTGCTCCTGGCGCACGTATTCCAGTTCGGCTTTGTAGATGTCGTAATCCACGTCGAACTGGTTCAGTATTTTGGAAGCCGGGTTCTCTTTATGTTTCAGGATAGAAAGCATAACGTGTTCCGGGCTCACCTCTTCGTTTTTCAGCATTTTGGCTTCGAGAAAGGTCACCTTTAGTATCTTCTCCACCTGCTTGTTGAGGGGGAGGTCACCGATACTCAGCCCGGTGCTGCTGGGACTCTTCTGCTGGATGGATTCCTCCACGGTCTGCTTCAGCTCGGAAGCGTCCACATCCAGTGATTCTAAAACCTTCATTGCCAGACTGTCCCGGTCAATCAGAATACCAAGTAACAGGTGCTCCGTACCAATAAAATCGTGGCCCAGGCGCACGGCCTCGTCCCGACTTTTGGTAATGACCTTTTTAACTTTGGGCGAAAATCTTTTATTATCCATGTTCATTGTATTCAGCTTTGATCGGAATGGTTCCGCTAAACAATAATAGTACTAATTAATTAAGTATACAACACTTACCGACCTGAAGTTGCAAAAAAGTAAGTTAGCGGCTTTAGGGTATTTTCAGGAGAGAAAAATGTGGTATTGAACTTATTCCATTGAAAAAATTGTGCCAGGAAAATTTTTCTGCCAAAAAAGCACATTTTGGCAGAAATAAAATGGTGAGGCGCACCATTATGGCACAATAATTTTTTTTGGAAAACCTCTTTTGGCAGATATACCTAACTTCCTTCCTGTGTACGGGACCTATATAACACCATAATGGTGGGCAATGTTTAAATTTTTTAGCTTTGCAAGAATCGACCTTTTGATTAGGTAAGATTGAGTAGAATTGATACTTTTGCGTATTGCTTTTTAAAAGAAGGACTCTTTATGAAATATACGGTTGATCAGCACGATAACTACAGCATATTTACCCTGGATGAGGAAAACCTGAATTCTATCCTCGCTCCGGATCTCAAATCCAAGTTTGTGGTACTGTCCAACGAGGGCGTACAGAACCTGATCTTCAATCTGACGAACGTCAAGTTTGTCGATTCCTCCGGCCTCAGTGCCATTTTGACAGCCAACCGCCTGTGGAAGAGCCTTGGTTCTTTCGTTCTGACCGGTATTGACCATCCGAGCGTACAGAAACTGATCCAGATCTCCCGATTGAACACGGTACTGACGATCATCCCCACTCTGGAGGAATCCATCGAGTACGTTATGATGGAAGTACTGGAGCGCGAGCTGAAAAGTGAGGGCGATGACGAGGAATAGATCAAAATAGTGATGAGGAGCGGCGGTTTGCTGCTGCCGGGCTCAAACCGTTCACCCGCCAACAACTGCCGCAAAATCACTTTTTTGACCGTTTAATTTAAAAAACCTACCGTTTAATTCCATTTACCTACCGTTTTTTGATAATTACTTCACCTAAAGTTGGCCAAAAATTTGGTTAGTACAGCTTTAGATACTATTTTTATGGCCTCCATGAATATATACTGTTACTTCCCTGTGCTTATGCACTAGCAATTGCTGATTATCATTCCTTATGATTGTTTCTGAACTATACAAAAACGAAGCTACGGGCTGAGCCCGGGCTAATTTGCCAACGAGTATAAGATTAGCTTCGAAATGCGGAAATCCCGGATTGCGGTTTCCATGATCAATGCTTCGGTGTTGAAATGATTGAGGGAAAAATTACATCGATTTTTAATTGCTATTCTTTTGTTCCTCTTTACTGCCGCCGGAAAGTCCGCAGATCGATAAGATCCTGGTATTGACTTTTACGAGAAAACACACAACTACCCATTGTATTCAGAGCTTTTTGAGAAAACACAAAAACATTTTTACCATCGCTCGGAGTTTTGAGAGGCATTGAGCGAGAGGCACTTTCTACAGAATTCACATACTATGAGAAAAAGAGGAACAATCGCCCTTTTACTGGCTGTGCTATGTCTTGCCGGTAAAGCCCAGATCCCCGTGTCCGAACAGTTCCATCTGGACGTTCAGGAGCTGCGCGGTCATCTGGCAAACGCCCCCCTTCTTTCCGCTCTACCCACAGAGGTTAAGATTCTACTGCCAACGCCTAAAGGAACACAGATAGCATTCCAGGTTTGGGAGGATCCATTGTTGTCGGCCGGTCTGCAGGCCGAATACCCGGAGTACCGTACCTACGCGCTGCAAAGCGACGAAACGGCCTACACCGGGCGGATGATGGTCTCTCCCGCCGGTCTGGATGTGGTGATTATCTGTGGTGAACAAGTGTTGTTTATTGAATCGGTAGAACCGGCCACTGATCTGCACCGGATCTACTACTGGAAACTGGGCTCGGATTATCTGAGCTTTGAACTGTCGCCGCATTCCCTGACGGATCTTCCCGGACAGGCGCTTAAACTGGCAGTGCTGGCTGATGAGGCCTACGCCCGGTTTCATCAACAGGACCTGGCCCGGGCGGTTTTCTCCTCCGTGAACGGAGTGAACGCCTTTTTGCAGAAAGATCAGCAGATCAGTCTGCAATTACAATTTTTCGGCCAGGTGGACAGAATGCAAATTCTGACCTGTAGAACCGAAGGTTTCCGCGGTCGGGCCGGAGAGTCACTGAAACTCTTCGGAGACCTGATCGCCGAAGGCCGGTTGTCGTTAACCGATTTCGATCTGGGACATCTGTTGTCCGGACGCGGCTTTGGGAGTAATACCCTGCCCGCCGTTGCCGGATCAGATACCTATTATGACTGGAATGAAGACGGTGTTTTCGACGGGCCGGCGAAGGCGGGCGGCGGAACCGGAGCGGCCAGGCCGATCGGAGCGAACTGGTGGGGGAATCTCTGTAAAGGGGTCGCCCGACAGTTGAAATCCTCCAATCTTGCCCTGAGTTTGCAACGATCCGCCGAACTCCAGGCCGATAAGGCCGAGGAGCAGGTCACCGCCGATTTGGGGAATCTGGAACACTTCCCTATTTCTATGAAACATTATGCCGGTCCGGGGACAATGGGGGAAGATGATTTCCCCCATTTGTCCTGTCTGCCGTCCGATAATACCCTGTCGCTGCCCACCGATCTGCAGCCCATGTCCAAATTATTAAAAGATACCCAACCGGAATTTCAGACCAGCTTTACCAGCGGGGCGCTCTGGCCGATGTTCCTGACACAGTCGGAACCGGATTCGGATGCCTTCCGGGACTGGCTGATCTTCTGGCGATTCCGTTAGTACACTACGCGGCGATTGGCCGACGGACCGCAATGGGACGTCCGGCTACCGGCCGCGGGTAGATACAACCATTATCATTATCCCGAATGTATCCGTAATTCCACGAGCATTATGTGTTCATTTTGATCGGAAAACAATTTTCGTTGCCGGTTGCCGGGGAGGACCATCCTTACCGGGCAACCGGCAACTGCTTTTTGGCGGGCTTGCTTTCTCCTTCAAAAATGCCGGGCTTATGGGTTTCTCAAACGATAAAATGTGAAATGGCAAATTCAATTACAATAATCTAAGTTGTGATGTAAAATAGGTTGAGAGTATAGAGTAGCGGGTAGAGGGATTACCTATCGTTTAAATGGAGCAAAATCGCTCATTTTAACGCTTGCAGTCTCTCTACGCTCTACCATCTACGCTCGACAATTCAAGTATCGAAACTTGAATTACAATAACAATTTCAATGATCCAAAAGCATACGAAAAGGCAAATATTAAAGCAAAAGTTGCCCTGCCCCTACCTCTTTGATGATGGTTCATTTGGCGATAGAAAAAACGCTGCGGTAATTTTTTTGCACTGAACAGACCTACCCGCATATCCTCCGACCTTCGTAACTTTATCGCTCCAAAACAGGAGCCGTGTACACCGGACGTAAGATCATACATATCGATATGGACGCCTTCTACGCTTCCGTGGAGCAGCGCGATGATCCGCGCCTGCAGGGGCGGCCGGTGGCGGTGGGCGGCTCCGGCAACCGGGGGGTGGTGGCTTCGGCCAGTTACGAAGCCCGGCGTTACGGCGTCCGCTCGGCCATGCCGAGTCTCACGGCCCAACGGATGTGTCCGGATCTGATCTTCGTCAAATCCCGTTTCGACGTTTACCGGGAGGTATCGGGCCAGATCCGGGATATCTTTCACCGCTTTACCGATCTGGTAGAGCCGCTTTCACTGGATGAAGCCTATCTGGACGTCACCGACAACAAGATCGATATGCCCTCGGCAACGATCATCGCGGAGAAGATCCGTAGCCTAATCCTGGAAGAAACGGCCCTGACGGCCTCCGCAGGGGTGTCTTTCAACAAATTCCTCGCCAAGATCGCTTCGGATATCAATAAGCCCAACGGCATCAAGGTGATCACCCCGGGAGAGGCGCTCCCTTTTCTGGAAAAGCTGCCCATCGGTAAATTCCACGGGATCGGGAAAGTGACGGCCCGCAAAATGAACGATATGAGCATTTTCACCGGAGCGGATCTCAAAAAATGGACGGAGATCGATCTCGTCCGGCGCTTTGGTAAGGTGGGCCGGCATTACTTTCGCATCGTCCGGGCGGATGATTACCGGGAAGTCAATCCCAACCGCATCCGCAAGTCGATCGGCGCCGAAAGGACCTATAAGGAAGATCTGACGGAGATCACCGCCATGAAAGAGAAGCTGACCTACCTGGCGGGTGTGGTGCACGCCTATATGGCTAAGGCGGACAATTACGGTCGCACCGTCACCATCAAGATCAAATCTTCCGATTTTAAGATCATTACCCGTTCCCGATCCTTTCAGCAGGAGGTTCGCCAATTGGACGATCTGGTCCAGATCACCCACGACTTACTGGAAAACAATCAGGAGGAGATCGATCGGGTCCGCCTACTGGGCGTTTCCATTTCCAATCTGATGCGGGAACACGACGGCCTGGGGATCCAGCTGGAATTTGATTTTTAAGCTCCCTGCGGCCGAAATCTCATCCGTGAATGAACCAACTGCCACAAAATCATCTTTAAAGTAGGCTGAAATACGTGCTAAAGTGTTAAGGCGTGAATGTGCTAATGTTGGTATCCGACAAATTGAGGAGTTCCATTCAGTCGATATTTACCAACATCAACACCATAACACATCCCAACTCCAGCACAAAACATTCACACTTTCAAACATTCCAACATTAACACATTTCCACCTATGATCCTGATAATCTTTGACCTCGACGGTACGCTCGTATATTCCAACCGGATTGACAGTCGCTGTTTTGCGGAGACGTACGCTAATATTTACGGGCAGGAGTTTCCCTCCATCGACTGGCACGTTTATCCCCACGTAACGGATACGTCGATTTTTTCTACTGTAATCCGGGAGCAATTCGGGCGGGAGGTCGATCCGGCCGAAGTGGAAACTTTTCAGGAAGCATTCGTGCGCCTCCTGCGGCAGCGACGTCAGGAGCAGCCGGAAGAATTCTGTATGGTACCCGGTGCCCGCGACCTCGTCCATTACCTGCACGAACGCCATGATTACGCCGTAGGCATCGCTACGGGTGGCTGGCAACGCCCCGCCATCCTGAAACTGGATCACGTGGGTATCAACCGGCAGCCCATTTACCTGCGCGGTGCGGACGGACTCCACCGCCGGGAAGAGATCCTGGAAACGGTACGTACCCAGGCGATGGCGGCCCATCCGGCCATTCGCAAAGTCGTTTACGTGGGAGATGCTAAGTGGGACGTCACTACCACCCGGAACCTGAGTATGGATTTTATCGGCATCCGACGGGAGGGAGACCACGATCATTTATTCCGCGAAGGGGCTACCCAGGTGGTTAGCGATTATCTGGACGGACCCGGATTTCTGCGGGCCGTAGAACAGGCCAGTCCGCCGGTAATGGTTGTCCAGTAAGGCCCCGGAAAATTTTTTCATTTTTTTTTGAAACTAATATCTCGCTGAAAATGTTAGGCTTATGTTTTAAAGAAAATACGGAGGCGGTAAAAAAGCTGCAATAGGCTTGGTTTTTTAGATTTTCGCCTTATATTTGCACCGCCTTACGAAAAAGGCGTGGACGTAAAAATCCAAAAATTCTGTAGCTCAGTTGATAGCGCATCCCGATTTCATCGGGAGGGTCCTGGGGAAGTCCAGGACAGATCTGTCAGAAAAGCTACACAGCACATGATTCCGTAGCTCAGCTGGTAGAGCATCCCGATTTCATCGGGAGGGTCCTGGGAAGCCCAGGACAGATCTGTCAGAAAAGCTACACAGCACATGATTCCGTAGCTCAGCTGGTAGAGCACTTGACTTTTAATCAAGGGGTCCTGGGTTCGAACCCCAGCGGAATCACCCAAAAGCCTCGGCAAGCAATTGCCGGGGCTTTTTTATTCCGGTTAATTTTTGGCAAAGACCCTGCCTCCCAAAACGATCCTTTATCACCAATTCCCGCCGCTACGGAACGAAGGTTCACATGAAGTCCGCCGTAAAAGGGCTCGAACCTTCGTTAAAGTATTTACTGGTTAATATGCATTGGGAAGTTTGTACTTCATCAAGTTTTTGGTTGGATAATTTACATCACCGTTGATTGGAAATTTGATTTTAAAAATACCAATAATCCCTCCGAGTAAAGCCCCTAACTGGGTGCCTGCCCAGGCAGCTCCCCAGGCTTTTTCGGAACGCGTGGTACAAAATAGGTAGCAATTAGAATAATCTTCTTCTTCCCGGGAAAGTCCAATGACTCCCCCTACCATGAAGCCAGCTAAAGCTCCGAATAGCACTGTCCTTCCCAATTTTCCTTTTGCTCTAAATTTTATTTTTTGGATATTGCTTACAGGAATGCTTATCCTGGTATTATCTGATAGGCTGGAGATCAGGGTGAGGCTATCTCCCGCTTCAATCAGGTATCCATTTATTTTGGAGGATTGATCCATGGTATTGATCCAGGTCTTATAGTATTGCTTTTGCTTGGTCTGCAAAGCATTCTGACCGAGAAGAGATGGGCAGGATAAAAAGAAACTAAGCAGTATTGCCAGGGATATATGGGGTAGTTTTTTCATCATCCTATTTTGTTTGGCGTACTGTAAAATAGGAAAAAAACTACTAAAGGGAAAGCGCTCTCCCCACAAGCAGAGCGCCTTAAACCCACTATCGTCAGCCTTTAGCCTGAATGCATCTATCCCTTACTCCTTCACAAACCGTCCCACCGCCAATCCATCCGCCAGTCTGATGGTCAGCAGATATACTCCTTTTGCCAGTTTCGAGACATCGAGTGTTTCCGTTTCGGCAGCCGGGTAAAAGGTTTGGAGTAGGGAGCCGGAGACATCGTACAGTCTGATCTCCTGCATGTGTAGTTCTCCCGCCGTGATATTGAGCTGACGTGCGGTCGGATTGGGATATAGCTGCAGGTCGGCGTAGCGGACTTGTTCCCGTACGGGAGTGGTCAGATCCCGGAAAACCAGGATATCGTCGAATTCACCGTCCCCGAAATCGACAAGTCCTCCGGCCAGGAAGAGCAACTCCTCCTTTTCGACAAAGGTCATCCGGACCCGGGCCGGTTCCAGCGGTAGGCTGGACCAACTGTCATTCACGGCATCATAGAGGTAGATCAGGTCACCGTCCCGGTCATTGCCGCCAGCAAAAACGGCTAGATTTCCTACCTTTCCGCTGGTCAGCATCTTCAGGTCAAACTCAGCTTCCAGGGGTTGCACCGTAATTTCCCGCGTGTCCATATTGATCACTTCCGCTTCTTTGGAATTACCGCCGGCGAATATCACTTTATTATCGACGGCCAGACCGGTCATTTCGTTCTTTTTCCTGGACAGCTTGAGGGTTTCGATGGCGTAATCGCCGATATCAATGATCTCGACCATATCGACCGAACGATCGGCATTGACCGTGGAACTTTCTCCGCCGGCGATCACGATCTTATCGGCGTAGCGAACGGCCGTAAAACCAGCTTTTGCCTCTTTGAGCTCAAAGGATTCCCAGGCCTGACTGGATCGGGTATAGACGTCTACCTCATTGCTGAATTCGGTGAAAGAGGTCTTACCACCCATAAAGAAAACTTTATCACCGGTGTCGACAAGAACGGTGCTCCTTCGGATAAAGGGGGCATCCAGCGCCGTCCACTCCCTGCTGATCAGGTCGTACTGATAGATTTGGCTGGGTTGATTACTTGGAAATAAAAATAGCTGGTTACCTTCAAGAAAACCATTTTCCATCCTTAGGGAAGAACTACCCACATCGGGATATACATCTTTAGACCAGGTTCCGGTACGCCGGTCGAATATGATCATTTCGGTCAACAGCAAATTGACGCCACCCAGGTTGAAAAAGACGGCAAAATCATCATTTTGTACCACCGTGGCACTACTGAAGCCGTCGTTGTTGTACTCTTCGGAAGTGATGGAAAAATCGCTCGTTCGAAAATAGTCTACCGTTCGGCTGAAGGAGCCGCCGACAAATAAGATGGAGTCTCCGAATACGGCGGTTTCAATGCCACCCCGTGGTTCGGATAGATGCAGCGTATCAAATTGGGCGGATAAACTTAAGGTACCTAATAAAAGTAGGTACAGCGACAATGCTTTTTTCATCAGAAAGAATTTTTGGCGTTTAATGGATCAAAAATTGATCATAATTGTGCAGCAAGGATAATAAAATAAAGTGACTTAGCAATCGTCAGTGGGCGTTTTGGCGGTGCTGAAACCCAGCTCTCTGGTACCAATGTAATGTAGCTTCCTGTAAGTCTTGAATACACCTAGGGATTGATCTTTCTAACGTTACGATCTTGCAAGACATCAGAGGAAAAGCTTGACCGGGCCCTTAAATTACCCCAACAAAAGCTTGATCGCGGAAAACACTACTGTAATTGCAAACAGGGCTTTCACCCAGATATTGCCCTTTTTTATGGCTACATGGGCACCCAGCCAGCCGCCGGTGAGCATTCCTAAGAAGATGAGGAGGCCAATTTGATAATTAAGTAGATCGTTTATTCCAAAAATTATCAGTGCTACCAGGCTTGTAATTAAACTTGGCAGCATGGTGGTGGCACTAGCTTCCACGATCGTCAGACCAAAAAATGTCATCAGGATATAAAAGACCATAGTTGCGGCTCCGCCGCCAAAGAAGGCTCCGAATATCTGGGCAAGAAAGTAAAGGAAGTAACCAAATCCGCGCTTCAGGGTAGAGGTAGTTCGGTGAATGACGCCGGCTTCTTTATTCAAAAATATAAGCGGGAGTACCAGGATCAGTAAGATGGCAACCATACGCGACAACAGCTCTTTGTCGATGCTTAGCAGTATTTGTGCCCCGACGATGGCCGCTACAAAACCCATTATGGAAAAGGGGAGAAAATACTGCCAATGGATGTATTTGGTTTTCCAAAACTTAACAGCGGCACCGATTTTCAGGCCGGCACTGCCAAACTTGTGAGTAGCGATCGCTACCTGTGGAGGAAGACCTAAAAAAATGAGAAATGGAATGCTGATCAGGCCTCCACTTCCAACCATAGCCCCAATGAAACCCGCAAAAATACCTACGAAAAGGGCAGCAATTATTTTAGTGATTTCCATAGCAACAAAGCTGTTTACAGGTAGGAAACGTAAGCTGGATAGCAAATGGGACCGTTAGGTAAACAAACTGGAATTCCGGCGTATCGCAACTCGATAAATACCTTGCCGGGGATAAATAAATTTTCTGCTTCACCATGGCTTCCAGCTTATAATGCGTTCCTAAAGTTAGTATTTTAGCTCCTTGAAAGGAAAGAAATTTTTATGGAATAAAAACCTGCCTTATTAAGACTTCGGTATGGCAAACCGGACGGAATTGGTACTTATGAAACGAAGAAAGAAAATATACGGTATCATCGGTATTGCATTTTCTCTGATACTAATTTATATCCTGATCGAGAAGCCATTGTCCATTGTAGGCGAATACCCCATGCTGGCCGGTTTCCTGACGGTGATCGGCTTTGTGTTATCGGCCTACCATATCGTTCAGGGTTTTGTCCAGCAGCAAAAGTATTACAATTACCTGATGATCGCCGTCAGCTTGTTAAGGGGAATTGGAATTCTGGTGGGCGGGATTTTTACCGGCATCAGTTATCAGCATGCTAAATCGGATCACCTACAAAAATTTGGAGCAATAGTCACCGCTACCCTGACGAAAAAGAAAAATCCGTACCTGTACCTCAAAGGAGGTAAAGAAGAGGCATTCGAAATTCACTTCTCTTTTGAAACCCTCGACGGTAAAACGATTAATGGTTGGGAGGTAGTTTCCGAAAGCGAGTTCTACAATGTCGGCAATACAAAGACATTACCCCTGATCTACTCCCTGAAAAAGAACAGCGTGTGTAAATTGATTCTAGGTGAGCTGGAAAAAGAGATCTATAGCGCGAAGCTGAAAGCGGGGAGCAGCATAGTCGATTAACTGAGGCAGGGAGGAGCGACCGGTTAATTTCACCTGAACAAATATTCTTCAAAAATAGACACCATGACACTCTCCGGCCAACAACTGTTCAATATCGGTGTGATCTACTGGGGCATACTACTGCTGAGCCTATCCCTGGGCGTGCTTCGAATAAATCGGGTGTTGCTTTTTCACTTTTTACTCAGCAGCGCCCTGCTTTATGTGGGGATAATGCATTACCCGCTACAGTTACCCTGTCGGGGCAATGAAAACGGGGCTGGTTTCCTGTTTGGCCCTTTTGCGTTTGTGGTCAGCTATGCTATGATGCGGTGGTTATACAAACGGATCTATAATTTCGAACCGGATATAGAAGCGTACTCCGGGTACTCCAGCCGGGATAATCGGGGCTTGAATTTTCTCGACTATCTTACCGCTTTAATTCCCGCCGTACTGAGCTCAATCGTCAGCATCATCCTGGCAAACTGAGCTCCGAAGCGGATTTATTAGTTGGCCATAATTCCTGCAGGTATGTGTAAATTATTTACTTTTTTTCCAGGGTATTCTACTCTCCTTTGGTGCCTCTTGATCGCAGCCTGCAGCGGCCGGAGCGATCAGTATGGGCCGAGGGGTAACTCGGTGGTCGTTTCTACCCATCAGGATAGTTCCACAAACGGTAGCCTCGCTTACACCCCGGAAGCCGGTAAACCGTTGATGCAGGTATTGCGGAGGATTTACCGCGATCAGCGTGACCGGCTATGGTTCGTTGGTGATGATGTGTATTGCTACGACCGGGATACACTCCTTAATTATTCGGAGCAGCCGGTATTTCAGAAGACAGTAGTTCGGCAAATTGCGGAAGACCGGGACGGAAACCTTTGGTTCGGCACTTCGGAAGGTTTGGTGGTCTACCGGCCCGGGGAGGAAACTTTCACTCGGTTCACCGATAAGAACGGACCCTTCCACAATGATATCTGGAGTCTGGAGATCGACCGGGAAGGAAGCATCTGGGTAGGAACCCTGGAGGGTGCCAGTCGCTTCGATGGCAGGGAGTTTACGCCATTCGTACTACCGGATACGGCGCCGGATCGATCCCGGGGTGTCACCAGTGCCCGAATAGTACATGCGATTACGGAAGATCGTAGCGGAAAGATGTGGTTCGGCACCAATGGCGGGGCCTATATTTACGATGGTCAATCGCTGACGAATCTGTCCGAAAAGGATGGACTCTGTAACAATGTGGTGAATCATATTTTAGAGGACCGCTCCGGAAATATCTGGCTGGCTACGCACCACAATGGCGTCTGTTTTTGGGATGGAAAAACCTTTACCCGGGGAGAAGACCTTCGGGGTACAGAAGCCTGGAGTCTTTATGAAGACCGGTCCGGCAACATCTGGTTCCCGATTGAAAATGCCGGGGTCTACCGCTACGACGGGTCCGTGTTCACCAACTTTCACGAGAAGCAGGGGCTGATGATGAACGGGGTGCACACCATTGCCGAAGACCGGGCGGGACACCTCTGGCTCGGGGGCTTTGAGGGACTTTATCATTACGACGGTTCCTCTTTTGTGCAGGTTAATGGGGCAGGCCCCTGGCCGGACTGTACCGATTGATAATTATGACTTAGCAATATTGCAGGTTTTATTCCCGAAAATTATTGACCTGAAATCCGGATATCATAAAAGCAAATTCCTTCCATGCAGCCATCCTGTTGGTTGTTGTGTTCCGGGCTTGCAATCGGAGCGGAAATTTAAACGGTAAGTTTGCAGACTACCTGAAGTTTGACGGCAGCAATTTCGATGCCGCTATGCGGAAACTGGATGGAGTGGGGGAAATCCGGTACTTTGAAGTGATTAATACCGCCATTGTGGACCTGAGTTTCCTCGAGCCGGTCCGGGAAATTGGGGCACTGGTAATTCAATTGCTAAAGAACAACATCACGCTCAAAGAATTTCGACGAAAAACAAAATTATTTTTTCAAAAAAAAGTGACTTGTAGTGACCTGCAATGTCTAATCTTCATCATTGTACAACAGGACTGAAAAACCGGTAAACCTGGACAAATTATTGGGCCGTAATTTCCAGGTATCGGTCAGTAACTCCCGGTCGACAATGGCTCAAAAGGGGTAGACCCGATTTATTACCTAAAAACAAATTAATCTAATGAACAAGTATCAATGGGTGTTGCTAATTATGGTGATGTCCTTTTCTTCAGCGTGTGTAAGTACTAAAAAATACGAAAGCATGCAGGCACAACTGGAAAGCCGGATCAGTACTTCCGACGGCAATCTGGGTGCGTGCCGCGAAGAATTAAGCGCCTCTAAAAACTCTAATGACGAACTAAAACGCAATTTGCTCCAGGCTCAAAACAGCAACCTGCTACAGGAGCAGCAGATCCAGGGACTGAGAGAACAGATCGCCGACCTGAAATCCCAGCGCGATAAGCAGCTGACCCAGGTAGGTGACCTGACCGTACTCTCCAAATCCGCCAACGATAACATCAAAAATACGTTGGTTCAACTGGAGAACAAGGATAAATACATCCGTTTTCTGCAGGCGGCCCGTTCCAAGGCGGATTCCATCAACCTGGCCCTGGCGGTCAACCTGAAAGGTGTACTCCAGGACGGCATCGAGGACAAAGACGTTGAAGTGAAAGTGGACAAGACGGTCGTTTTCATCAACCTGTCCGATAAGATGCTCTACCAAAGCGGTAGCGCCAACCTGACTCCGAGAGCGAAAGAGGTGCTGGGTAAGATCGCCAAGATCATCGAAAGCCGCCCCGATCTGGAAGTGATGGTGGAAGGGTATACCGATAACGTGCCCATCAAAACGGCCGCCCTGGAAGACAACTGGGACCTGAGCGTGAAAAGGGCAACGGCGGTGGTCAGAGTACTCCAGAAAACGTACAATGTAAACCCGAACCGTCTGATCGCGGCGGGTCGCGGTGAATACAACGCACTGGCCAGCAACAACACCAGTGAAGGAAGAGCGATGAACCGCAGAACCCGGATCATTATCATGCCTAAACTGAACCAGTTCTACGACTTGCTGAATCCTACGGCTGCGCCTCAGTAAGCCGGGATCGCTAAGATCGCGGTTCTGCCACTCAAGTGGCAGAACCACGATCCTCTACCTCGTCAGGACCATTTTCTTCGATTCCTGCACTTTTCCGTCTAATATGAGCGAGTAGATATAATTTCCGGCCGGATACGTACCAGCTTTGATAGTGAGCTGCCCGTGGCCGGTTTCAGCGATGCGCACGGTGCCCAGCACCTTCCCATCCGGGGAGGTAACCTGGATCTGGGCGTCCTGGACATTCCCCGGAATGAAATACCTGATCAGGGTATTTTGGTGGAAGGGGTTGGGGAAGTTCTGGTCGAGACGGGCTTTTTGATCTAATGGAAGCACATAGCTGCCGGTAGCAGCCTCATCGGGCTGGAGGGCCAGCAGGCGTTCCATGATGGCTTTCAGTTCGTCAATTTGTTTTTGCTGTTCGGCATTTTCGGCTCTGATCTTATCTATCTCTTCCTCTTTAGCGATCAGCGCATCATCCATCTCCTGGAGCGATGCGATCAGAACCGGGATCAGACCGATATAATTCACGCTCTTGACCATCGTGCCGCCATCGATCTCTTCCTCCATTTGCCGGGTTTCCCGCACCAGATTCGGGAATACCGTTTCCAGGTCCTGAGCGATCAATCCGAACTGACGTTCTTTCGGAATATGCCTTCTCGAATCCTTATCCTTTTTGAAGTCATAGCTATAGGGTTTCAATTGCTTCAGGTCCGCCAGGGCATTGCCGAGGGGCTGGAATGCCGTTTTTAGCTTTTTGTCCGAATTAATCCACATGCCTCCGGAAGCAAAGGCGTCTCCGGTAACCTGGAGTTGAAAAGCCTCCGCGTGGCGATTAATGACAACGGTAGTGGAAGCGGCATCCCGGAAGCGAGCTATATTGGACATAAGGTCATTTGCCGGCTGGTCAGCGGTAAAATAGCCCATCAGGAAATTCGTGCCCGGGAAAGGGCCAACATACACCGCCGGATAATTTTCAAGGTCATCCAGATTGTCTGTATGTTCAATGTGAAGTCGGGCCTGCGGCTCGTAGGTATTAAAACCCGTAAAAAGTTTTTCGTTATCCATGACCATCACGGGGCGACTGAAAATGAAATCCAGATTGAAATCATACCGGCCAATGGAGAAAAAGTTCGGATCCAGACCGGCGTTCCCCAGGCCGACTTCCCAGGTGAATTCGATTGGTCCATTGGGTGGCGTCAACTCGTTTTTTTCGTAGATCAGGCGCCACTGGCTGCGGCCGCCGCCGTTGAGCATGGTGAATATATTGCCGCCGCCGGCCCGGTACGGACTCATATCAATCGCGGCGTTGCTGGAAAAACCGGGTCCCAAACGGACACCCTGTGCGCTTAAGCTGATCAATAGGATGAGACAAAGCAACGTAGTAAAGGTCTTTTTCATAATCTTTTGGGTTTTGGTTCTTGTAATTTAAGCAATTGGACTGATAGTGAGAAAATTAGATCAGTTTGCATCATAGAAAAGAAGCGACAGCCGATGGAACTTCGCGGACCAGGGTGTTACTCAATTATGAAGATGATAAGCCGATAGGGGATTGAGTCCGTGAGGGAGGGCCAATATCGGGTCCCGTTCCACGGTGGCGTATTTCAGTCGGAAAGTTTTGCCTCCAAGGCGGGATTGAGTTCCAGGATCTTACTGTTCTCCGGATTGCGTGCGGAGTATAACACCCGTAACGTATCGCCGACAGCGTATCGGTTTGCGGGATCTGCTTCGGAAAAGGTCCGGTATATCCGACCGTCCGCAGAGAAAGTACACACCAGCAGCCAGCCGGCACTACCCTTGGAATGGTCGCGCCAATGCTCCACCACCGTGCCCGGAGTGGTAATACCGTGCCGGAGGAGATCCCGTTCCGAGCGACTTTCCATGATCAAACCGAAAGCCGGACCCAGCAATAAGGGAGCACCCAGCGCGATAATGGCGGCAATATCGGTTCGTTGGCTGAGCCATTTAAGGGTCCGGTAAAGCAGGACCGGCAGGGCAATAAACACCAGCAACAGCGGGATCCAGCGCCATACCGGTGATTTGCTGTACAGCAGCGGCTCGCCGTAGACCAGAAAGCCGGCGAGCAATAGCAAAATGATGAGATCGGCTAATTGCTTAGCCTGTTTTCCCGAAACGGTCAGGAGGAGGATTATCATAATCGTTCTTCGAGGAAAAGTTGGAGTTCCTCTAGAGCCAAATTACGCCCAATAATCTCACCGCGGTCATTCAGTAAAAAATTTGTGGGAAAATCCCTGATCAAATAATCCGCGCTTTGCAATCCGTTAAAATCCCAGTATTGGGGCCAGGGAAGTTGGTGAGTACGGATGGCTTTTTTCCAGTTTGCTGCAAACCGTTCCTTATCTACGGTAATGCCGATGATCTCCAGCCCTTTGGGTTGGTAACGTTTGTAAAGCTGCCGTAATTCGGGGAACTGCTGGATGCAGAAACCGCAGCTGTTGAACCAAAAATCGATCAGTAGTAAACGCCCGCCTTCCATTTGATGGAGGGAAGTAGATACCCCGGCCGTATCCAGTAAGCCGAAATCCGGGAACCGGCGACCAATTTCCAGGGCTTTTACCCGATCGATCTTCCGTTGAATTTCCTGGCCGGTTACCGTATTTTTTAACTCGGGATCAAGAAAGAAAAATGCCTTTTCCGCGAAAACATAATTTTCCAGGCTGATGGAGGCGCTAATTTCGTCCAGACTGACAAAACTTTGGGGATGGGCTAACACATATTCCATCAGAAAGATCCCCTGTTGTGCTTCAAGGCGAACTTTGAGCCGGTTTAAGCTATCCATTACGGCCAGACCAAGAGATGCAAACTTGGCCTTATCCAGTTCCCGGATGATATTTCGTCTGATTAGGTCTAATGAATCATTCACCGGCTGGTAACCCGCAGCATACTCCCTGAAAGAAGTAGCATTGGACGTTATCGAGATAACTTCCTGAGCAGATTTGATGTGTACTTCCTGCTCTCCGGGATCAATATAAAACCATCCCGAATCGAAAAGGAAAGTTCCGTTTTCATCGAAAATACCCAGATTGGTGGTTTGCGGAAATTGAAGATGTCCGTTGAACTGGAATTTCCCCTGACGGATAGGAACGCCGTTCTCAAATACATAAAAGCTGGAATCCGATCGCGGTTGCCAGATCTGGACGGTACCGGATTCGATATCAGCCAGGCTTCCATTGAGGCGAAAGGTGGTATCCCGCGTTTGGGAAAATAGCGGGAGGTAGAGGGCTAAGGTGGTGGAAAGCAGTAGTAGAGCGCTTCGGTGCATGATCCTTTTAACCTAAAGAGTATCAGCGGGGTATTTTGGTTGGATGGTCATGCCTACAAGCAGGCACAAAAAAAACTGGAGCCTCATCCACCGGGGACGGGCTCCAGATTAAACGTAGTCAGTTGCCGGGCAACTGTACTCAACAATAGGTTCTTAGTTGGTCTGTAAGCGGTAAGCCGGGTCTGTATATTGAGCTCACCACAGCCCGGAGGCAGGCGGCTTACCGCATACGGAGGGGCACGATTTTTAATCCATCCGGATCAATCGGCCTCGTTTTTTGAAATCCGGGGTCTGCAGTTCGTAGACGTACATGCCGGCGGCCGGCCAGTTGGCGGCATCCAGTTCGATCTGGTGTTGTCCGGCGGTGTAGTCGCTTTCAATCCGGTGCAACAATTGCCCCTGGCTGGAAAAGATGCGTAGGCTTACGGTACCCGCGGTATTCAGGCGGAAACCGAGCGTAGTCATTTCCCGGAAGGGGTTCGGTGCGGTCTTAACCGATCCGGCGGCCAGTTCAAAACTGCTTGCCTGGGTTCCGGTATTGACGGCGGAAACAGTGGATTCAGTGGATTCTTTAGCGCGGAACAGGCTATAGCGGATCCGCACGCTCGCCTGATCGCAGTCGCCGTCGGCGTCGCAGATCTCGTAGGTCAGTACATCCTGGCCAACCAGGCCGAGTGCAGGAGTATACCGGATAGCGTCATCGCTCTGATCATCGGCATTGGCTCCGGTGTCGACCGTAGCGGTACCGTAGGCGGGAGCGGAAACGATCCGGATAGATCCGCTACCGGCACCGTTGGGACCAAAGTCGTCATTGGCCAGTACATCGATCGTGATGGTCTGAGCCGGACCGGCTACCGCCCGGTCGGACCGGGCCTCCGGCTTACCGTCTACCGTTTCTCCACCGCAGGAATAAGCGGCCGTGGCCGGATCGTTGCTGCTGTAGATATCCACGGATGGCGCATCGTCCACACTCATGGAGATCTGGTTGTTGAAGTTGGCATTCAGGTTGTTCAGGATAGCCTGCTGAATGGGGCTGTCGTTGATGAGTACGCTGACGCTTCCGCCCGTACAACCGGCCGGCAGTTGAAAACTGAACAGCGGAATAGGCTGCCCGGCAGCGGCCGCCGGACTGGGTGAATTTTGCAGTACCACATTGTAGACATCATTGCCTTCGAGATCAGCGGGATCGTAACCGACGCCTTCGTATACGTCCGGGCGCAGCGCAAAAGCTCTCCAGGTACCGGTATGGTCGGTAAAACTTCCGTTTTCGGGCAGATCGGGAATAGCGGGATCCGTCAGGGTTCCTTCCGGTAGAAGTAGCGTGAATACTGCCGTGGAGATGGTCACATTGCCGCTGCTAAAATCGGGAAAAGCAACAGCAGTGTAAGTATCTCCCTCTTTGACAATCCCGTAATCAACGTTCTGGGCAAAAAGAGACAGGGCGGTGAGGCATAGCAGACTGCAGGTGATTAGTAATGATCTTGTAATTCTCATTGTACATTGAGTGTTTGTTAAAATAAAAATTTGGGTTAATCGGGACCCTTGCCGCCAGTTGGTTTAAGGCTGCGGACAAAAGGATCCGGGGCCCGGTCGGTTTCGGACCGATCAGGCTTGGTATAGTTCCGTCGGAGCGGTGCCGGCAATAAGACCGGTCCACTTTCGATCGGAGGTTAAAAAAGCAATTGGTAAATGGTGATCAGGCTGATCCAGCTGCGGTTAAGCGCCGGTCGTCCCGATCGGGTTTCCGGGAAGTCCGCCGGTGATAGATCAGCGGGCCCGGAACGGTTAGGAATGTGTTCTTCATAGTAAATTTGTGTTTATTCTGTATAAAAAAGTGTTGGGTTAATACTGGGTAGGGTTTGGTCTTTTCCGCCGGCTCATAAAACCGGCTTTCCGATACAGATCGCCAGATCGCCAGATCGGTCCGGTTATTTTAGGCATAGTGATCTCCAATGCGATCTGGGAGTGAACCCGGATCATCGAAAACCATACCTGATCTTTACTGCATGCTGACTGTAATCAGCTGTAATGCAGTAGATTAAACCAAAATTGGAAATTGAGTAAGGAGTACCACAGAATGATCCCTAAACCATCACACTGACTGCTATCCCGACTTAGAGGTATAATAAGCTTGGGTTAGCATCCTTACAAAAGGATGAAACAGTACGCTGTTTTGGGGAACAGGAGAAAGAGTGGGTTTTTTATTATGTGGTATGTTTTGACTAAAAACAGGGAGCTGGCAAAGGAGGTATTTGTCCCGGTTTTTTACATGGCGGCATTGCAAAAATAGATCTTTAATAAAAATCTTCAACATTTTTTTGTTGAAAAATTTAAATTTTGTGACATCTTAAGTTGTAAATAAATGGAGGTTTAGATTTGTTTATCAGTTGGTTAACTGATTAATGTGTCACAAAAAGCTGTGCCTGGGTGACCCGAATTTGCAGCATTTTTTACGAAAAAAGGCCAGAATCGGCATTGCCAAATCTCCAGCTTACTGCAAAATACCGGGAATAGTAAGCCGGGATCGGTTCAATCCCTGGCCGCCGGCAGCATATTTCGGATCGCGGCGATCTTCCACTGCTTATGGTCCAGCACCAGGATGAAGGTACTCCACATCCGTCTGGCGGAACCATCCGGATTTTCGATCACGTAGCGCGCGTCGGCTACGGCGGAACCCCGGTTGAAAAATCGCACCTGCTCTATTGTTAACGTCCTGGTTCCGGGATTGTTCGTTGAGCTGCGCTGCATGCCCCGGATCGCGGTCCGGATCCCCCGTCGCCATTCGCCGGAGGATACCAGCTGGTCGATCTCGGGTATCAGGATCTGCTTTAGTAAAGCGGTATCTTTAGTTGCTCTGGCGAGTGAATACTGATCAATCAGCTTATGGATCGCTTGTTCGGCCTGCGGACCGGAGGCCATCTGTCGGGCGGAAGAGCAGCCGGCCAGTATGGCGATTACCGATAGGAAAAGTAGTGCGTTTTTTGTCATAGCAAGAAAGATAAACATTAAGTGCCAGTAAATAAATAATCTAAGTTGCGATGGAACTTAGGTAGAGATGCGAATCAGGAGTTAAAAGTCCCGGAGGGACGAGATATAGGTAGCCCGTCCAAAAATTTGGGAGGTTCAGCGTGCCGTAGGTACGCAATATGGTTTTACATGGCGTACCTACGGCACGCTAAGCCGGGAAATGTTCGTTTTGTTACCTACTTTTTGTGCCTAAAGGCACATTGATTCCAAGTTTAACCCTTGATTCGCATTAGAGGGTATAGAGTAGCGGGTAGAGGGATTACCAATCGTTAAAATGGAGCAAAATCGCTCATTTTAACGGCTGCAGTCTCTCTACGCTCAACCATCTACTCTCTACAATTCAAGTATCGCAACTTGAAATAAATAATACCATCAGGATGATCATTTTCTTATTTTTGCAGTTCATCTGGCTTTCAGACCACAGCAAGGCTTTAACCGGCCTAAAATATTGACTATGAAAAGCTTCTCTCTGATAATATGCTGCCTGTGGATATTCTCCGGAGGAACGGTACTCCAGGGGCAGGTCATTGATTACCGTACTTTCGTTCGCATAGAAAAGGGCAAACGCATTACGGAAAAGTCCTTTCAGATCCAGATCAATCATAAAGATCAGGAAGACCTGGCGAATATTGAAATACCCTACAGCGCAGATCAGGAATTGGACCTGCTGGAAGCTTATATCGTGGATCGCTCCGGACAAACGGTGAGAAAGCTGAAAAAGAAGGAAGTCACCGTTCGCAGCAATATTTCGCAGAGTTCCTTCCACGAAGATGATTACGTACAAACCTTTCAACTCCATTGGCACGAATTTCCCTACCAGATCCGGTACAGTTACCGCCTTACCGAACAGAAATTTATCTACGTAGCCAGGTGGCATCCGGTATTGTACACAACCGTACCGACCCTCAGTGCATCTTTAAGTGTAGAAGTCCCCGCTGATTATCCGCTAGCGATAGACTATTCTCCCGCATTGGATTATACGACGGAAAAACAGGGAGACGTGGTCCTGCACCGCTGGCAGGCAAAGGTAGTGGAAGTGCCGAAGTCCGAAACGCTGGCTCCGCCTTTTTCCGAGATCATCCCGCTGGCGACGGTGGTCCCCCAACGGTTCGATTATGCAATAGAAGGATCGATGGGATCCTGGGCGGAATATGGCGACTGGCACGAGCGTCTCAATGCTTCCCTGGATGAATTGCCGGCTGCGGAAGGCAGGGTCGTAGACAAACTACTGGCGGGTATTACGGACCAGCGGGAGCGGATTCAAAAGTTGTACCACCACCTTCAGGATCATACCCGGTACATTAACGTCGCTATTGACGTTGGGGGGTTGAAGCCATATCCGGCGGCCTATGTGGCAAAAAATAAATACGGCGATTGCAAGGCACTGACCATCTATATGAAGGCCCTGCTGAAATGGGCGGGTATTCCTTCCCACTACGTGGTCATTCACGCCGGCAGCAATCCGGTACGGGTGAAGGCCGGATTGCCCAGTCAGCAATTCAATCACGTTATTCTCGGAGTACCCCTGGAAGGCGATACCATCTGGCTGGAGAATACCGCCGGTTACCTGCCTTACAATTACCTCGGAACGTTTACCCAAAACCGACTGGCCCTCTGGGTGGATGGCATGAACAGTCGACTGGTGAGAACACCGACCATGGAGCTGTCGGAGGTTCTGGAACATTCGACTTACCGTTTTCAATTGCAGGAGTCGGGGCAGGGTCGGGTAGAGGTCAGTCAACGGCTGCGCGGAAAAACTTTTGAAAGTCTTTTATTCGGTCGACGCGAATTGACCGATCAGCAGTTGCAGGACCGGATCGAAGCGGGGATCCCCTGGTCAACGGTGAAGCTGAGCAATTGGGAGATCATCCAGCCGCACCGCGATCAGACGGACTTGGAACTGAAACTGGAACTCGAGGCCAGGGATCAGTTTCGCAGGATTGGCCGCCTGGTGGTGCTGCAGCCACCAGAAATCGACCTGCCGGATCTGGAATCGCCGTCCGTCCGTAAGCAAAGCGTACGTATACCTTATCCGGTCAACCAGCAGGATGAAATGTTCTACGAATTGCCTTTTCTGGCAAAATACCGGGTGGAACTGCCCGATCCAATTGCCATAGAAACGCCATTCGGGCTGTATTCGGAACATTACCAACTGAAAGATACCGGTATGGTGTTGAACCGTACCTTCCAATTATACCGGGGCGATTATCCCCTGGAAACCTATCCCGAGCTCTATAATTTTATCCAGGCCATTCGAAACGCCCGGAAGCAGGCCGCTGTGGTTTTGACGGCGGTTTCCGACGATTAATAGCCTGATGTAAAGTTGGTTGGAGTGCTGAGGTGTCGAACACCGTCAGAATTCAGATCACTTCGTATCGGGTAAAGTGTAGATTTAAATGCGACTCTTTGAATAAAAAAAATGGTCATTCCATGAAAAATTTTGTTTTTGTTTTCTGCTTTTTGCTCAGCCTGACGCTGCGGGCACAGGATCCGCTTATGGAATTCGGTTCCATGTCACAGGATCAGATCAATATGATTAGTTACGACAAAGCCCCGGACGCACCGGCTGTCGTATTATTTGATCTGGGCGAATCCTATTTTTATGACTTCGACGGAGGTTATAATATTCGTTTTACCCGTACGCGGCGGGTGAAAATATTCGATCAATCGGCGACGGATCTGGCCGAAGTCCGTATTCCCTTTTACGCCGATGGGTACGGAAAAACCGAGCGGGTGGCCAGCATTGAAGCTTTCACCTATAACTTTGAGAATGGGCGTCCGATCAAAAAAGCGGTAGCCCCGACTTCCATATTTGAAGAACAGATCAATGAGCGGTGGCGGGTGAAGAAATTCGTCTTTCCCGATGTGAAAAAGGGTTCGGTTATTGAATACCGCTACGTCCTGGAAACCCCTTTCCATTTTAACCTGCCGGACTGGACCTTCCAGGATAAGATCCCTACACTCTACAGCCAGTACCAGGTGAGTATGATCCCCTTTTACGATTACGCTTACATCGCCCAGGGGATCACCGAATTTGACGTCAAACATTCGGAAGAGGGGAAATTCGAACGTCGCTGGGGGAATGTCACCGAAGCAATGGGCCAGAGCTACGGGAGAGGGGTGAAATTCAAGGATCTGATCCACACCTATGCGATCAAGGATATACCCGCTTTCAAGGACGAATCCTACATCACCTCTCCGAATGATTACCTGATGAAGATCGATTTCCAGCTATCCCGGTTTTACAGGCCCCAGGGTGGCTCGACGGACATTATTACGACCTGGGAAAACCTGAACGAGTCTTTGCTCAAAAATGATCATTTCGGCGATTTCCTGAAGCAAAGCCGTAAACTGACGGGCAAATTGCTGGAAAAGGAATTGGATGTGAGTAGTCTTTCTGAAGCAGAAAAGGCGGAAAAGATCATCCAGTACGTGAAGGACAATTTCAGCTGGAACCAGACTTACGGTAAGTATACTTCCAAATCGGCGAAAGATCTTTGGTCCCAAAAATCCGGTAGTGCCGCCGAACTCAATTTGTTACTGGTCGCTTTTCTGCAGGAAGCCGGCCTGAAAGCGGAACCACTGCTCATCAGTACCCGGGATCACGGCAAGATCCACACGGAATATCCATTCGAACATTTCTTTAATTACGTGATCGCTTTCGTAGAGGCGGGGCAGCCTTTTCTGGCAGATGCAACCAGCACGGCTCTGCCCTTCAATCGCATTCCACCCCGTTGCATGAATGAACTTGGTCTGGTCGTACAGGAAGGCAAGCCCGTCTGGTTGCAGTTAAACAGCGAGATCACGGCTTTGGAAAACAAACAGATCCAGTTTAAACTCGATCCGGACACCCGAACGGCAACTACCACCGTTTCCATTCAGGCTACGGAGTACGAGGGATACCTCTACCGGACGCGATTTCGTGACGACGAGGAATCTCTGAAAACGTACTTCAAGGGTAAAGGCCTCCATACGGTTGAGATGGTCCGTACATCCAAATACGAAGAACCGGATAAACCCTACATCATCGGTATCAAAGGGACCAGTGAAATAGAACAGATCGGCTCAAACCTCATTTTATCCCCGTTCTTGGACTTTCCCATGCAGGAGAACTTGCTGCGTCAGGAAGAACGAACCTACCCGGTGGATTTCATTTATCCGAAGATGGATCAATTCCGGATCATCCTGGAAATCCCGGAGGGGTATGAACTCACCGACGCACCGAAAGCATTCCAGGAAAGTAATGAGTTGGTGGAAGTCAATATCACGCCCCAGCAAACGGCAACGAGTTTGACGATCAACGCGCACTACCACATCAAAAAATCGGTGTACAGTCCGCAAGAATATCAGAAGATCAAAGGATATCTGGATCTGATCATTAAGCAATTCAATCAGCAGGTCGTTTTGCAAAAAAGCTGATAAAGACTATGCGACCCGGTGATGGGAGGAGCGGAGACTTGGTGACGGGGAGTGGGGGAGACTCGGTGACGGGAAGCGCTGGAGATCTGGATCATGAATGAACCATAAGGACTATCTAACGATCACTAACTTATGAGAACTCCGATGAATCGCGGTTTCTAACGTAAGAATATAAGTGCCGGAAGGATAGACACTGGTATCCAGATCAAATTGCCAGCTTCCCGCCGGACGGTAGATCCGCCTGATTAGATAAGAAGGTTGGGCATTTTGAACGGATCGTATCGATACACTAACCTCCTGAGCTTCTCTAAGCTCAATGGAAAGCCGGGCACTTTGGGCCGTGGGATTGGGATAAATGTTTATTCCGGGAGCTTGCAGTTCCGGGTTGAAACTTGCGGTGATGGATCCCGAACCGCAGGAAATATATTGACTATTATTCAGACAGGTAAAAGCTATTCCCGTTGGCGTATCTAACCCATCGACGATGGTTGTAAATGGATCACCGAAAATGGTTCCGCGCCTGACTTCATCGATGGAGTAGTCCGTCCAGTAGAGGTAATCCGTGCCGGGTTCGAGGAGCAGGGCAAATGGATGGTGATCAGATGGAAATTGATACAAGGTATCGTAAGCAGTGCCATCGAAAGAAATGGAATAAATCCCGTTGCGGGCCGAAAAAATGAGTTGTTGGTGGAGCGAGTCGACTACCATCCGGTCGATCGGATCCTCGTGTTCATAGATCAGATCCTGGGTCTGGGTGTTTAGGTCGACAGAAAATATTTTGTGTGTTTTGAAATTCGGGCTTCCACCCGGGCCTTCCGTCCAGATCAATTCGTGGGTTTTCGGTAAAATGGCAAAGGAGTAGGGACGTCTGTCGGTTTGTAATAAGGTATCGATTTGCTCTTTTTGAATATCGTAGGCAAGAATGTAATTGTCGGTAGAATAACTAAAGATGATGCGGTCCTTGAAGGTATCAAGATAGAAATCGTCAGAATTTCCCTTGTATTGAAGCAAGGGTTCCCGCCCACCTGTACTGAGATCTATTGATTCAATTTCCCAGGGATTTTCTCCTTCAATCTTGTGTGTACGGTAGATCTTATTGCGTTTTTCATCCAAAACCATAAAGGAATAAATACTGATACTATCCATTACAATAGTATCCAGGCGTATTCCATTAAGATCATAAGCAACTATCTTAGGAAGTCTGAAATCAGCTACCAGTAATTGCTTGTTATTGACTTGTGCCGGTAATACCGTGCTCTGAAAGGCAATAGCAAATAGCAAGAGCACCATCGGGAGGGATAGGAATTTAATCATAAGGGCGCGCTAATTTACTTTTCGTTATCTGGATGACTAAGCTTATTTTCACCGGTAAAGGTAGCGGAAGCGTTTTATAATCGGTGAAGCCGAAGACCATTTGGTCGTGAACTTACCATTGTGAAAACGCCAAAGGTGCCGCAGTAATGGTAGCCTTTAATCTAGCCGTCCTAAATATAATCCGGGCTCCAACGCCCGCATATCCGATTTGCTGACCATATTTAATATCAATGAAAAGAAGAAAATTTCTCAATACCAGTGCAACAGCCGTTACCGCCGCCGCTGGATTTACCATCGTTCCGTCGAGCATTCTGGGCAAAGCCTTTGGACACGTTCCACCCAGTGATAAAGTCAATCTGGCCTGTTGTGGCATTGGCCACCGGGGCGGAGCGATCACCCGTTCGCTGAACGATACCGGCCACGCTAACTTGGTCGCCTTTTGTGATGTGGATATGGGCGGGGAACATACCCAGGAAAATCTGAAAAAATTCCCAAAGGTGGCCCGCTTCCACGATTTCCGGGAAATGTTTGATAAAATGGGCGATGATATCGATGCGGTCAGTGTCGGTACGCCGGACTTTTCCCACTTCCCGATCACCATGCTGGCTATGTCCCAGGGGAAACACGTTTACGTGGAAAAACCTATGGCCCGTACTTTCCAGGAAGTGGAATTGATGATGGATTGCGCGGACCGGCACCACGTAGTGACCCAGATGGGTAACCAGGGCCACTCCGAAGCAAACTACTTCCAGTTTAAGACCTGGGTGGACGCCGGCATCATCAAGGATGTGACGGCCATGACCGCCCACATGAACAGTCGCCGTCGCTGGCACGACTGGGATCCGAATATGAGCAGCTGGCCCAAAGCGCAGCCGATTCCTGAAACAATGGATTGGGATACCTGGCTGATGACGGCTTGTCACCACGATTATAATGAGGATTACCACCACGGACAGTGGCGCTGCTGGTACGATTTCGGTATGGGAGCCCTGGGCGACTGGGGCGCACACATCATGGATACGGCCCACGAATTCCTTGATCTTGGCCTGCCGTATGAAATTAATCCGACGAGACTGGACGGACATAATCCGTTTTTCTTCCCGATGTCTTCGACCATCATCTTCAAATTCCCCGAACGCGGCGATATGCCGGCGATGGATATTACCTGGCAGGATGGATTGGACAATATTCCGGCAGTACCGGACGGTTACGGCGTTTCCGAGATCGACCCGAATATTCCGCCGCCAAGTGACGGAAAACTGCAACCGGCAAAACTGAATCCGGGTAAGATCATCTACAGCAAGGAACTGACCTTCAAGGGTGGTTCTCACGGTAGTACGCTGAGTATCATTCCGGAAGAAAAAGCCAAGGATATGGCGAGCAGCCTGCCGGAAGTACCCGAAAGTACATCCAACCACTTCGCCAACTTCCTGCTGGCCTGTAAAGGGGAAGAAAAGACCCGTTCTCCGTTCTCCGTAGGCGGTCCGCTGAGCCAGGTATTCACCTTAGGTGTACTGGCGCAGCGCCTGAATGCCAAACTGGAATTTGACCGGGAAACCAAACAGATCACCAATAATCCGTTGGCGAATATGTTGCTGACCGGTGCACCACCACGAAAAGGGTGGGAAGAATTCTACAATATGTAAACCATTACCTGTACGCAGGTATCAGCATACCCGTTGCCGGCAAACAGCCGGCAACGGGTTTATTATTTGAGCTTCTTGAAATCCAGTTCGGAAAAGTCGACATCCAGCAGGTTGCCCTGCCCGAGTTTAAATCCGGTAACCCGCTGTCTCACGTCAAAATTAAAAGTCAGGAAGCCGTTCGGCACCCGGATGTCGTCCCAGTCGACCCGAAAAGTGTCGTAATTCCAGTGGATCAGCCTGGCGCTAAAGATCGGGCTATGGGAAAAAGAGAGTTCCAGTTCCTGCTCGTTGCGTACCTGGATGGATACTTCCCCGTACATCTCATCCGTGTAGGTGCCGGCATAACTGGCCAGGGCCACAGATGGCTGGGTATCCTTGATGCGGAATTGTTCAAACCGTTCCTGCATCCCTTGCAGTTGCTGGAGATAATTACTTCGGCGCATTTTGATGTCTTCGTAATCTATCACTATTGCCGGCTCGTTCAGCAGTTCCGAAAGGATTTTGTACGTCAGCATTGAGGTGGCCGGTTCCTTTTCCGTATTGCTCAGAATGATCAGCCCGAAATCCAGGTCTTCCACCATCACCAGATTGGCCGCCATGCCGTCGATCCCTCCGCTGTGCTCGATGATCTTATGCCCATTTCGGGGCGTCAGCCACCAGCCGAATCCGTAGGAGGTGAACTCATTGTGCAGCGGACCCGACAGCGGGAAAATGATCTGAGGCGTAAACAATTCCTCAAGCACATCGGCCGGGAGCAGCGTATCGGTCCCGTGCATGCCGTCATTCAGCAACAGCTGCATGTAGGTCAACATTTCTTTAGCCGAAGCGTAGATAAATCCTCCGGCCGCCAGATTGTCTCCTCTTTCCTGTTGAACTGCTTCTTTCTGTCCTGCCTCGTTCCGCACGTGCGGTTGCGCCAGATTGACACTGGCTTCCCGCATTTCGGAGATCGAAGTCGTATTGGTCATCTTCAGGGGAACGAGGATCCGGGTTTTCAGGAATGCGTCCCAGCTCATGCCACTTACCGCGGCAACAATCTCGCCGGCCACGACAAACATCACATTCTGGTAAGCCGGTTTATAGCGGAAGGGTGTCTCCGGTTTCAGATGTTTCAACCTTTTGATTATTTCCGTTCGGTCCAGGTCGGAGTGATACCACAGGCTGCCACCGCTGACCGATTTGAGCCCACTGCGGTGCGTCAGCAGGTCGCGAATGGTAAAATTTTCGGTGACATAAGGTTCGTACAACTCAAAGTAAGGGAGGTAATCCCGTACACGGTCGTCCCAGTCTACTTTTCCTTCACTGACCAGCAGCGCCACCGTGAGGGCCGTAAATGATTTGGAGATGGATCCGATGCCGAACAAGGTGTGCTCATCAACACTGGATGAGGTGCCGATCTCCCGCACACCGTATCCCTTCAAAAAGCGGGTCTCGCCGTTTTGGATGATACCGACGGAGAGGCCGGGAACCTCGAAGTCACTGATCAATTGCTCGATATAAAGCTCGAGTGAATCGTAATTGATGGTTTGAGCCGAAAGGAAAGTGCATCCTAAAAGGCCGGCGGCAGTGAGTAGGAGTTGTAGTTTATTCATAATAGGGATTTAGGTAAATGACCTGACAAAAATACAATTTTACGGGCATCAGAAGAGGAGGTGACCGGGTAGGGCGGTCGGGGTACCGATGACAAAAGATATATCCGGAATCTGACCTGTCCTTTACTGCCGCGTGGCCACGCCGGTGCAGGTAAGGGATATCCTGAAAGCCGGTAACGCCGCAATATATTTGAAAGTGATCTGGTTACCGGCCAGCATTCCGTTTCCAAAGATCACCAAACCATCCTGGTCAAAGCTGTAGGTCAGTTCATTGCCATTCACTTTGCCGATCATCGTCACTCCGAAATCTCCCAGATTTTCAATGATCACTTCCGAGACATCGGTTGAGCTACCCGGACTGATGATCATATTCCAGGTATACCTGGTTTCGACCCCATTTTCGACACAGACCTCATCTCCCGCGTAAGCTCCGGTAAACTGATCCCGCTCGTAGGTGCAGTTCCCGTCATCGATACTGGCGTCCGGATCGTAGTTGGTGGCCATCACATCGGTACAGCCCTTATACTGACAGCTTCCATCATCTACATTTGCCTGCGGGTTGTAGTTTTCCGAAGCGGGGTCGGTGCAACCGGCATAAACACAGCTGCCGTCATCCATAGTAGCATCGGGATTAAAGCTGAGGGATTGGGGATCGGTACAACCGCCGACGTCTTTTTCACAGGCCAGGATCGTGAGGCTGAAAAGGGCCAGCAAACCGAGCGTAAAGGTTTTCAATGTCTTCATACCTTTGTGGTTTAATGATAAAAACATGGATAGGAAAAAACCTTACAGGACTGTTGAATGATCAAGGTATAGGGAATGCAAAAGGACTGCCTGAATGTAGCTTACATTGGGAAGATCGGGCTGGACAATTTTGCCAAATTACTGGATTAATCTTGCATCATTAAAATCTTCGAACCGGAGCATTGATAAAGACAGGAAAAGCAAGGCTGCCAGGGGGTGAAGAGTAGGGGAATTCTTAAAGATCGACTTTAGCAAATTTAACGATAGGATTCTGTGCCCGTGCAAAGCTGTAAGCTAATTTTAAAACCTACTATCGTAAACCGGATACCTTGAAATTGCTCTTTGAATGCGCCATTCCACTTGATAGAGGAATCCCATTGTATCTCCAGGGCGATGCCCTTCCCCGATCGGATCTCCATCATGCAGTTACAAATATTACAGGGCGATGCCCTTCTCCATGTCAGCTGCGTAAATATTTGTAGATCAGTAAGGGGGAGATACACCGAAGGGCGCAGCCCTGTCCATGTATTAATCTGGAATGTCCGTTTTCCTATTCTATTTACCGGACCCAACGTAAAATGCTATAGTCGAGCTAAAATGGGGATACAAGGTACGGGCAGCCGGACTTGCTACTATACCGGCCAACAATCGGTGGGCTCTGGTATTTGTAGCAAGTCCGACTTACACTTCTATTTCACGAGAAAGAGGGAGTCCAGCATCTGGTCGTCATCAAAGCGACCCGCCGGCTTATCGGTCATGTGGTTGTAAGTAGCGGCGATAAAGACCGTTTTGGAGGCCGAAACTACGGTGTGCAACAGGAGTGCCGCCAGGACCGCCGAAACGATGGCCAGTATGGGGTGAACAAAGAAAAGGGCAATGGCCGCAATGACGATGAAGAAATATCCCAACAGGTAAAATACGCCGAAAGAGAAATTGGCGCCGATGGATTCGCCCCATTTTTCCTTCATCATGGCTCCCGAACGTTTCAGCGCATCGATGGGGCCGAGATCTTCGTAAGCCAGGATCGGTACCACGAAGAAAGTGGCAATGGACCACACCATACCGATGATGCCGATCACGATCTGTCCCAGCCAACCGAGCCGGTCTTCCAGAAATTTAAGGATCACGCCGACGGTAGCGGCCAGTATAGCCCAGGAACCAATGGAAACGATCCGCGATCCACTGTAATTTAATCCCTCCTTGATGGTGGCTTCCTGTCCCGCGAATATCAAGCGGGCGCAATGCACCAGTGCCACGTTGAAAAAGACGATGATGAAATAACTGACGAGGTAAAAGGCAAACAGAATGGCGTAGAGCAGGATCTCATTGGTCTCTTCCAGGCGGTTGAAGAAAGCTTCAAAATCCCGTCCGAAGATGGCAAAAGCACCACCGAAGAAACTGAGACAAACGGCTACCAGGGCGATTCCCGAGAGGGCGGGAAAGACCAGCAGTTTTTTATTTTCCCAAATAGTTTTGAGACTGGTCATCCCAAGCGCCCAGCCATTGCTCATACGATCAAAAAAGGACATAGGTAAGTAGGTTTGAATGGTTAAAAATCTTACCTAAAGTAGGAGCAGCCGGCTGAAATAGAAACAATATTCGATCAACGGTACGTTTTCTGCGAAAAGCGACTCTCGTCTAGCGGTCAATTTTATTATCCAGCGTGGTTAGGAGCTGATCGATCGCTTTTTCCAGATCATCGTAGCCTTGCTGGGCGGAGCGTTGTTTGGCGGCGATCAGGCCTGATCGGTGCAGGCGGCGAAAGTCGCCGTAGGGGAAACCGTAGCGTCCTTTGGTCTCCTTGTTTTCGTCGGTGTGAATGCCCAGATACCAGCCGCCGTATTCCGTCCAGTCGTGGTCTTCCAGGAAATCGTTTTCCGATTCCGGACTGGGTTGGGCTTCGCTCCAGTCACTGTCCTTTACATACTGGTTGCTCTTGATAAGTTCCCGGGCTTTTTGCACGGCTTCCTGGTTCGTTTTCATGGTCTTTTCTCTGGAACGGGTGCGATGGATCACGAGTTCACCGAAGTTCGGTGAGTCAACGATCAATGCTTATTCTCCGGCTTCCTTCAGCAATTCGAGGATCTCCACTTCGAAGACGAGTGGCGTATTGGGCGGTACCAGCAGGCCGCCCTTGGCGTTCGGCAGACCCTCTTCTCCGTAGGCGAGGGGAGAAGTGACAAACAACTGGATCGTACCGCCGGGAGCGACGTTTTGCAATCCGTAGTTCCAGCCTTCGATCATATTACCGATGTAAAACTCCAGTGGTTTTTCCCGTACACGGGTATCATCGAATACTTTGCCGTCCAGGAAGTAACCTTTGTAGTGGACCCGGATGTAATCTCCCCACTCCAGCAGTTCACCTTCACCGGCTTCCAACACGCGGTAAAATACGCCCCGAGGGGTGCGCTCCAGCGGGATGAGTTCATTGATGGCGTAATTGATGATGGCATTTTGGTCCGTATCGCCCTGTCCCTGCGGTTCGTCAACGAGATAGGGAGAAAGCTGAAGGAATATCTGATCTTCTGATTGCTCCTCGGCGACTGGCTGCTCCGGGCTATTCGTGGCGGAAGTACTTTCTGCCTGTTCACTGCCGCCGCAGGCCGTGAGCAGCAGGGTAAAACCGGCGTAGAAAAGAAAATTTTTCATAAAGCTTGCTTTCCGGCTAAGGTAGCTATCCTCAACCGGCAAAACCTAAGGGAATTAGGGCAAAATTGATCAGCGGCCTGAAAAAGGAAGCTGAAATGGAGTGCCGATTCTTTTTAGGGAGATACACGGGCTGCAATTTCTCCGGCGGAAACTTATATTTGCGAAAGACTACGCTGTTCAAAACGAAAGCTATCAAAACATTAAACAAGTATGAATCCTTTCTTTAGAATCCTTTTCATTTTTCTGTCGGGCCTATCTTTCCATGCTCTGGATGCACAGGAATGGACAAGGGTAGCGCCGGGGATCTGGAAAGCTTCCGTCGGAGCCATTCCGGATATCTCTCTGTTGCGCGCAGCCGGAGCGGAACCCAATCTGGAAGCGCTGGAACAACTGCCGGAAGTTGAATTCCCACTTCCCACCGACCGCATTAGTCTGGAAGTGATCGACGGCCAGGTCCATCTGCGCTTTCCCCTGGAGCGTGAAGAGGAACTCTACGGACTGGGTTTGCAATTTAAAACTCACAACCAGCGGGGCCGTATTATGGAGTTGCACGTCGATCATTACGGCGGAGCGGACAACGGACGTACGCACGCTCCGGTGCCCTTCTACGTGTCTACTGCGGGTTACGGGGTATTGGTCGATGCGGCCCGTTATCTGACAGTTTACGCCGGAACGGCCATCCGGGTGGAGGCTGACGACCCGCCTTTGCTGCAAGATCGCAATACCGACAAACAATGGGCCGCCCAGCCGTATTCGGATGCCGTAGAAATACTCGTTCCGGCCGCCGGTACGGAAGTTTACATATTCGGAGGTCCGAGCATGCTGAAGGCCGTGCAACGCTACAATCTGTTTAATGGCGGTGGATGCCTGCCGCCAAAATGGGGACTGGGGTTCACCCAACGGGTACCGACGCTTTATTCCGATTCGGATATTTTGCAGGAAGTGGCCGACTTTGCGGACCACGATTTCCCGCTGGATTTCATCGGGGTGGAGCCGGGCTGGCATTCCATGGCCTATCCCTGCACCTTTGAATGGGACGAGGGGCGCTTCCCCGATCCGAAAGGCTTTCTGGAAAAATTGCGGGAACGCGGCGTCCGGGCTAATCTCTGGCTCAATCCCTACCTTTCGCCCCGGGGCAGTATGTATCCGGAGATTAAACCCCTGTCCGGTTCCCATACGGTCTGGAATGGCCTGGTGCCGGATTTTACCTTGGAAAAAGCCCGGCAACTATACAAAGATCATTTTACGGAACATCACATTGACCTGGGCGTCAGCGGCTACAAGATTGACGAAGTGGATGGCTACGACCGCTGGGTCTGGCCGGATGTGGCGACCTTCCCTTCCGGTACCAGCGCCGAGGAAATGCGGCAGATCTACGGGCTGATGGTCCAACGGATGACCGCCGATTGGTTTCGGGAAAAGAACCGGCGAACCTACGGACTGGTCCGGGCCTCTAATGCCGGAGCCAGTAGTTTCCCCTACGTGGTGTACAACGATTACTACAGTCATAAGGACTTTATTACCGCGCTGATCAACAGCAGTTTTATCGGGGTGCTCTGGACGCCGGAAGTACGGGCCTCTAAAACTTCGGAAGAATGGCTCCGGCGCATGCAGTCGGTCTGCTTTTCCCCGATGGCCATGCTCAACGCCTGGGCGGACGGTACCAAACCCTGGACGTTCCCCGAGGTAGAGGATGAGGTGCGGGCCGTAGCGCAGTTGCGCATGCGTTTACTGCCGTATCTCTATACTGCTTTTGCCCGCTACCGTTCGGAGGGGATCCCACCCTTCCGCGCTATGCAACTTTGGGAAAATAGCGACTTCCGGTCGGAGCAGCGGGGCGGCAACCTCAGCAGTGACCGAAACCCCTACGGGGAATATGCTTCCAAGGAGATCCGCTATCAGTATTTGATGGGAGATGCCATGCTGGTGGCCCCGATGTTCGAAGGGGAGGAAAGCCGATCGGTGGTATTGCCTCCGGGTAAATGGTACGATTTCTATACCGGAGCTTACGTTGGTGCGGGGGAAGTGATCACGGTGACGCCGGGGCTGGACCAGATCCCATTGTTTGTCAGGGACGGCGGGATCGTCCCCATGATTGCCAGCCGGAACCAGATGCCGGGGCCGGACGAGATCTTGCCCTTGGAAATCCGGCATTATGGCCAGTCGCCCGGAAGTTCCCGACTCTACGACGATGATGGTACGACCTTTGACTACGAGCGGGGTGCCTTCTCCTGGGCTGATCTCCGGGTAAAACGGCAAGGGAATCAACTGCGCGGAAGCATGCGGATCGACAATCCGGAATTTTTTCACTACCGGGAAGCCGTCAACTGGGTATTTATGACCCGGCCCTAAACCCGTAGAGCTGTGTGGAAACCTGGCATATGGTTTTTTAAATAGCAATGTCAATGGCAATTTCAATAACAAGTAAACGGCGATTGTTCGGTCAGTATATCATTTACCTTTTCGCCTGATTTTGCGGAATTGAAATTGCTATTGCCATTGGATGTGCCATTTTCCAAACCGCTTCGGTCAGTACAAAAGACCCTGTTGCCCTAAACCCGGGAAATCTACTATGCAAGCATTAACCGAAAATTTCAAATCAATGAATATCATCCAATTGGGAAAACTATATCTGCTACTTCCACTGTGTCTGGTCTTGGGATCGGGCGCTGCCCAAACGACTACGGACTGGTTACTGGACGGCTCCGCCTATAAAGCGAAAATGGAAACTAATTCTTCCCAAAACCCCAGTCGCATCATACTAACGAACGGTCTGATCAAACGTACTTTTCTGATCCGGCCCAATGCGGCTACCGTCGGCTTTGAAAATCTGGTAACCGGGGAGAACATCCTCCGCGGGGTCAAACCCGAAGCGGATATCACCCTCAACGGCGTGAAATACGACATTGGTGGTTTGAAAGGCCAGCCTAATTATGCCTTTCTGCGCACGGAAGATATTGCCGGATTGACGAATGATCCGGCCGCGATGCGCTATATCGGTTACGCTACCGGTCCGATCAAGGCCCCTTTTGAGTGGAAACAGGTACGGCATCATGCGCCCAATCCGAACTGGCCGCCCAAGGGGACTTATCTGCGGCTGGATTTTCAGATGCCGGCTGCAGATGCCGTGAAAAGCTCGGGGCAGTCTCTGCCCAGCGATTTTGGACGGGCGGCGTTGCTGCAAAGCGATATGACGCAGGTCGAACCGGACTGGACACTGGTCCATTCGGATACCCACGAGCGGAGTTCCTTCCAGAACGAAGGGAAGATCGGAGAGATCTACACCCCGGCCGGCACCAGCGTTTTTCTGGAACGGGCCTGGCCAGCGGGCGGTGCGGTACTCGAAACGACCATCGATGTGGGTACGGATGATAGTAAGGAATGGGGCCCGGGACTGAGTCTGGTGTGGCCCAATAAAACGATTAAGTTTTACCTCCGGCCCGGCGGCAATACCTACGATGACGGCGTGCCGATGTTTGGCCTGTGGGATGGTGAAAAAGAACAGCGGGCTGCCGGAGGCCGGCAGGAACTGGATATGAGCCGGCCCTGGGTACTTCGCCTGAGACTGGGAAAAGCATTTATTTACTGTGAGGCCAAACCGCTCGGCGGTACCTGGCGCGTGATCGAAAAGATCCCATTCGATGGAAAAGCGCCTACTGCCTTCCGCATCGGGAAAACGGATGCGCAGGGTAAGCGAGCGGACCGGACGGAATCCCCGGGTGAACTGGTGCGATTGCGGGTAATGGATTTTGCCGTCTACGCAGCGATGCAAATGGGGAAGGACGGGCCGTCCGAAGTACCTGATGTCCGGGTTTCACTGCACTACGAACTGTACGACGGGATACCGGTAATGAGCAAATGGATGACGGTAGAGAACCGCGGCAACCAGCCGGTGACGATCAACGATTTCACCAGTGACATCCTCGCCGCGGTGGAGTACGGCTCCAAAGTGGAGACCCGCGAATACAATGTGGCCAAGCCGAATATTCACGTGGAAACGGATTACGCCTTCGCCAGTTTCAATGTGGATGATGCCAACCACCATGTGGTCCACTGGGAAACGGATCCCGACTATTCCACGCAGGTGAACTACCTGCGGCTGACGCCCTGCCTGCTGAAGGTGTCTCCCGAAATAGGCCCGGAACAGGTATTGGAAGCGGGGGATCAGTTTATCAGTTTCCGTTCGTTCATGTTGCCCTACGATAGTTACGATCGGGAACGTCAAGGTCTGTCTCTGCGGAAAATGTACCGGACTCTGGCTCCCTGGACGACAGAAAATCCGTTGATGATGCACGCGCGCTTCGCCGACTGGGAGCAGGTGAAACGGGCCATCGACCAGAGTGCCGAAGTCGGCTTCGAAATGGTGATCCTGACCTTCGGTAGCGGTTTCAACATCGAAGATGACAGTGAGGAGTATATCGCCAAGATGAAACAATACGCCGAGTACGCCAAAAGTAAAGGCGTCGAGATCGGTGGTTATTCTCTGCTGGCCTCCCGCCGGATCGGCGACGGGCAGGATGTAGTGATGCCTCCCGGGGAACGGCCGACTTTCGGTAATTCTCCCTGCATCGGCAGCGAATGGGGACAGACGTATTTCAAAAAACTCTACAACTTTTACGAAAAAACCGGTTTCGCCCTGCTGGAACACGACGGCTCCTACCCGGGGGATGTGTGTACTTCCGAGGACCACCCCGGTCACCGGGGATACGGAGATTCCCGCTGGAATCAGTACCAGGTCATCGCCGATTTTTACAAATGGTGCCGGGCCAATGGTATTTACCTGAACGTTCCCGATTACTACTACATGACCGGCTCCAATAAATGTGGGATGGGATACCGCGAGGTCAACTGGAGCCTGCCGCGGGCCCAGCAGGTATTGCATACCCGCCAGAATATTTACGACGGCGCCTGGACCAAGACCCCGTCGATGGGCTGGATGTTCGTGCCGCTGACGGAATACCACGGTGGGGGAGAGGCGGCCACCATCGAACCGCTGAACGAACACCTGGATCACTATCAGAAAATGATGGTCAGTAACCTGGGCGGTGGGGTACAGGCCTGTTACCGGGGACCCCGTTTGTTTGATACCGAAGAGACCAAAGCCATGGTCAAAGCCTCGGTAGACTGGTTTAAAAAACACCGGGAAGTTCTGGAAGGGGACATCCTCCACCTGCGCCGGGCGGACGGACGTGATATCGACTACTGGCTGAACGTGAATCCGGGCGGCGAGGAAAAGGGACTCTTCATGGTCTTCAACCCGCTGGACCGGCCCGTGACCCGCACGGTGGAAATACCGCTATATTATACCGGACTGACCGATGAAGCCTCGGTTTCAAAAGAAGACGGGGCCGCCAAAACGTATACCCTTAGCCGGGATTATAAGATCCGGTTGGAGGTGGAAGTGCCGGCGAATGGGTATAGCTGGTACGTGATCAAATAATTTGGTCTGGGGATTGCCGGCGGATGCATTTATGGACTTTTCTACCTTTGGACCACTGCCGGTCCGGGTTATGGAGGTGAATAGCTATTTTTGTGCAACATCAGCTATTCTGGCATGTGAGAATTAAAAGCGCGTAAAATTCGATCTGATGAAAAAATGGACCTTTATGCTAGCCCTGTTGGTTGGCTGGAACTGTAAACCGAAGCCGATTGACCTGCCCGTGGAGCCGGACGCAGTCCCCACGTTCAGCGTCAATTACCGGGTATATGACATCTACCGGGCGTTGAACGATTGGCGGGGTTGGGCCTTTCTTACCGATGAGGCCGGTACGGTCCGGGAGGCACAGGAACTGGTCGCCGGGAAGAACCACCGGTTGGAACTCTACGAAACGCTGAGCGGATCGCTTGATTTTACCAAAATTGAGCTCTCTGCAAATAGCAGTCAGACCGATGCCCAGACCGTTACGCTGGAGACGATCACTCGGGTCAGTAGCGGGGCTCAGTTGAGCATTCCCCGTTTTAAGACCAGGGTTCGGCCATCGGCGGGCATCACGATCCACCATGTGCCGGATGATCTCGAAATTGTCGAGATCCCCCGGTATTCCGGGACTTTCAGCCAGGAGCATGATGCTGAGTCGGATATTCTGCAGATCAACTTTTCTTCCGGCTTTATCCTCGAAAACAACTTGCTGATCAAACTGAAACGCGCATCGGAATCCTTTTCCCGGGGGGCATTCCTGCAATTGATCGGGGATGGCCAACCGGTGATCCTGGATTATTCCGACCTTGATCTCACCTTCATTCAGAAAGAGATCAGCTTACCCTACGCCGATACCTGGGAACCCAGTATAGTCGGCGTGTGGGATGATTTATTGGAACAGCGCGTACTGATCGCCGGCCGGCAGCCGGACGGATCGACAGAAACGTTGGAAAGCATTCTTGTTGAAATACCCGAATCCAGTCCGGTGAGTTTTTACCGCCTCGATCTGCAGGCAGTTCGGGAGCCAGCCCGTACGGATGCCATGGCTTTTTATCAGTCCTATACTCAGCTGCCGGATCAGATCGAATTCGAACCATTGGAACTCGCCGGGCAGGCAAATGGAAATACCGTTATGCTCACTCAGACGGAGCAGCTGGACGTTATCCGCCTCGAATTTTACGCAAAGATCGATGTCCACCGGGTCTACTGGACCGTCTATCTCGATCCCGCCTCTACGGATCAGTACACCCTGCCGGATCTGCCACCGGCCGTGCTGGAACAATACCCATTTTTACAGGATCTGGAGTTTGCCGATCCGGTGCAGGTATCGGGATTGAAATACCTTAAGGACGGTGGTTATCAGACGCAGGTCTACAATTATCTCAATTGGGGGGATGACGCTTACTGGGAGTGGGAACTGGGCTTACTGGAAAGTTCCCGGGTACTGGACTAGAGAGGGACCTGAAAGACCTACCGGGTTTCCCCAACCCGGTAGGCCTGTAGTCCTGGAAACTATTGCTTGTGTAGCATTAAGGTTTTTTCCTGCTGCTGTCCGCTTATTTTCAGATAATAGATCCCCTTTTCCAGCTGCTCTCCCACGCCGGTCATCTGACTACTGAAAGGTGGCCGGTGATCCTCCAACATCCGTCCGAGAACGTCGTATATCCGAATGCGTTGCACCAGTTGGGGCTGGGAAAGCTGCAATTGCGTATGCGTCACAAAAGGATTGGGAAAGGCGCTGACCCCAAAGTCTGTTTGCCCGGTTTCGGGTAAGGCCGGATCTTCTCCCCGCACCAGATTACTACTTAGGTGCGCCTCGAAGTGCGACCAGTTCTTATTCCCTTTGAAGCTGATATAGTATTGGCCATTGATCCGGGGCGGCATTTGGTTGGACCAGGTATTGGTGTAGTCCACGCCGTTGATGAGTAACTTGATGGTATTCCAGGAATTGACCTTGAAAATATCATCGGAAGTTACCCAACAATAATTACCCGACCCTGTATGGGAAAACGGTACGGAAATAGGAATGGCATTGGAACAGGGCGGTGGCGAGGTGGTCGTCTCCGAAAAATTGGCCTGCACCGACAGATCACCATTGAGGGTGACCACCAGCGGGTTGCCCGAACCGGAGACGTCACCGCTCCAATCATCGAACTGGTAGTTCGTAGCGGGAGTAGCCGTAATGGTGACCTGCGTACCGGCATCGTAAATGCCCCCGGCCGGACTGAGGCTGACCGTGCCCTGGCCCTGTACCGAAGTGGTGATGGTATACTGGCTTGGTCCGCTACTGGTACGGTTTAGTACCAGGTGGTATACGCTCAAGGCAGGTAGGGTGGTGGTCAGGGTTCCGCTGCTGAGCGAAATATCACTGGCACTACCCGCACTGAGACTGGTGGATTGACTATTCAGCATGCGAAGGTCTTTGAAGGCGTGCACATAGCCGTTGTCATTCAGGGACAGTTGAACGGTCAGGCTGCTGTTGATCTGTTTATTCACCAGGATCAGGTGAAGGTCATCATCATCACTATCTACGGCGGCCCAGACGGAGCCATTGTCCGCCTGATCAAAAGTACTGCCGACGGATAGATCCCCGTAAGAGGCATCGGAGCCGTCATAATTACGGAACAACTGGTAGGCCGTAGAGGTGTAAGTATTGGTACTACCGGGAGCCAGATCCCAACGATTGGTGATCTCCACACCCTGATCGGCCACAACTCCCAGAAAATCAGCGATACCGATGCCGTGGGAAATATCCGTATCGTGTCCGTAATCGAATTCACCGATCATGATCTTTACACCGGGAAAGTAGGTGTCAATGGAGTTTTGCACCCGCACCAGGGTTTGCATTGCCTGGCCGCCCAGTTTCGCGTTGGTCAGCCAGCTCGGCTCGATGTAGGCCGGATCCCAGAGGGAACGGGGAAAATCCATGCGGGCCGAGCGGATATGATCCTGCGTAGAGCTGGACGTTCTCACAACCGTGCCGTTACCGTCGAAATTACCGTTGGAGTCGATCTTATGTTGCGGGTAGTTGTGAAAGGAGAGGATATCGATGAGCGGATAGCCTGCATTGTCGGAAGCCGTTTTCAGCTCATCCAGGAAGTAGGAGATAAACCAGTCGTAGCCGTTGCCGACGGTACCCCAGTCGGGCGCATTTCCGAAATCGAAAATATTGATCCCCGCAAATTCCCCGGCCACGATCTTGATATTCGGGTCTACCGATTTCACTGCAATGGCCGCATCGATCACTTTTTGGACGTAATCGGCCGCATTTGGAGGAGCGGAGACCAGCAGATCGTGGGTGGTTTCCCAGAGCGCCGGTTCATTGTCGAGTGCAATGTATTTCACTCCGTTCGCCGTGGTCGCATCCCCGAAGGTCTGCACCAGATAGTGAATGGATTCATCCAGGTAAACGACGGCATCATTGCCATCCGGTGGCAGCGAAAATGCGGTGGGTTTTTCGTAGACCAGATCGTGCCAGCGGGAGGAAGGAGGGGAGGTCAGGTTGGAACCATCCTTATCCGCCGCTACCCAACCGAGGATAGGAACGGTGATCAGGGAGGTAATGCCCGCATTGAGGTTGTCCTGGTGAAAAACGCGGTAGGCTTCTCCGGGTACATCCTTATCGGCCGAGGGGACGCCGATCAGGTTTGGAATGCGGTTGTCATTGGGATAGGTCTGGTTGTCGTGCCCGGAATTGGAGGCACCGTTCTCCCAGTTGAAAACGCTCATTCGGTTGCCGCCCAGTCGACGGATGGTCCAGTTCTCGACCCCGGCCGGGGATTCGTGATCCTGGTTAAAACCGTAGATCAACGGACTGATCGGATGGGTATCTCCGAAGTCCAGAGCGGCATTGATGGTGGTTTGGGCTGCCAGGTGGAATAGACCGGACAGCAGGAGGAAAAAGGTTAAGGAGTTCTTCATTGTTTTTGAATTTTCTTGTGGTATAAAGCTAACTCCCCGGTTCCTCTCACCGGTCTGCTGATCGTTCAAAAAGGTTCACTCAGTGTTCAAAAGTGATTGATAATCAATGGTTGAACGATAAGTGAACCCTATTGAACGATGAGAGGACCCCATCGAAAGTAAGATTGAGAAACTTTGTTGGCAAGAGGAAAACGCCGTGCATCGGCATCCTTCAGAAATCAACAAAATTATAGGCTAATGAGGAATTCTATCTTAATCTTACTACTCCTAATGGGAATGACCGCTGCGGCCCAACGGACGGTAAGCGGTACCGTTACCGACGCGGAAGGTACACCGCTTATCGGAGTGAACGTGCAGCTCAAGGACAGCGCTCAGGGAACGATCACCGATATTGACGGTGACTATACCCTGCAGGTGCCCGCTGAGAACGCCGTCCTGCTTTTCTCCTACATCGGGTACCAAAAACAGGAAATAGCGGTTGGTCGCCGGACGACCATCGATCTGCAACTGGCTGAGAACGCTTCCGTACTGGATGAAGTGGTGGTGATCGGCTACGGCGAAGTACGGAAACGGGATCTGACCGGTGCCGTATCCACGGTAAAAGTAGAAGACAACGTCTCCCGCCAATCCAATACCATCGATCAGTTGCTGCAGGGCCGGGCGGCCGGCGTACAGGTCACGCAGAACGGCGGTGCTCCCGGTTCCGGGGTAAGCGTACGCATCCGCGGTACGAACAGCTTGCGCGGCAACAATGAACCGCTTTACGTCGTGGACGGGGTGATCATTTCATCCGCCGGCGAAGATGTGGCACCGGCCGGCGGGGTCGGCAATTCCGGTCAGGAAACCCAAAACGGTTTGAACGGGATCAACCCGCGGGATATTGAAAGCATTGAGATCCTGAAAGATGCGTCGGCAACGGCCATTTACGGCTCCCGGGGGGCGAACGGCGTGGTGCTGATCACGACCAAGAAGGGAGTGAGCGGAAAAGCGAAGCTCAATGGTTTTGTGACCACCGGCGCCCGGTCCATTACCAAAACCTACGATGTACTCGACGGCCTCGGCTACGCACAGTATCAGAATGAATCCGCTCTCAATAACGGGAACAATATTTCCTACGTCATCGAAGGGGACCAGGTTTATCAGGTCAATAATGAGGACGGGCAGCGCACCGTATCGACCGTTCCCGCCCAGTTGTTCAACTGGCAGGATGAGCTGTACCGCACCGGATTGAGCACCAATGTCGGTGGCTCCGTTTCCGGCGGCAGCGACCGCGGCAGCTATTACCTGTCCGTAGGTTACAATGACCAGAACGGGGTAGTGGATAATTCCCGCTTTCAGAGCGGTGACCTCCGGTTCAATCTCGACCAGGATCTGACGAATAAACTAAAAGTGGAAGCCCGGTTCAGCGGCTTTTACGCCCAATCCGACTTTGCGGAAGCCGGTGACCTGGTGGGTGGCAATCAGAGCTTCATCCGCAATGTACTTTCTTACAACCCCATTATCGGCGACGGAATAGAGGATATCGGAGAAGAACTGGATGAGACCAATCCTTATTCTTACGTGAATGATTTCACCGATCAGTCCGAAGAGAGTCGTTTCCTCGGATCGTTGGCCCTGACGCTGGAACTACCCGTCAAAGGTCTCAAATATCAGATCAAGGCCGGAGGGAACATTCGCAACAAAGATCGCCGGCGCTTTTACGGCCTGAGCACCTTCCAGGGCGGCAGCGCCAATGGGGCACTCCAGTTCTCCGAATTGAAAGCCATTTCGTATCAGATCAATAATTTTCTCCGCTACAACCGCACGCTCGGAAAAGGAAAACACCGGATCAACGCTACCCTTGGGGTAACCTACGATGTACGGGACCTGGAACGAAGCATCTATTCTGTAGAGGATCTGGTGACGACGCAGCTCAGAACCCAGCAACCGTTTTTAGGGCAGGTGATCACCACCCCGCTGGCGCTGCAGGCGGCAGACCAGGAACTTTTCTCCATCCTCGGCCGGGTGACTTACACCCTGCTGGACCGCTACGTGCTGACGGCAAGTTTTCGCCGGGACGGGGTGTCTAAATTTGCCGAAGACAATCGCTATGGGACCTTTCCTTCCTTCGCCCTGGCCTGGCGGCTGATCGACGAGCCGTTTATCCGCGGTCTGAATCTGTTTGATGATCTGAAGCTGCGGGCCGGCTGGGGGCAGATCGGCAACCACGGGATCGGTCCCTACGGAACCCTGTCCAACTACGGGATTAACGCCAACGTACTGTACGGTACGCCTACCAATGGGGTCAGCGTGCCCGTGGTGCTCAACAATATTGCCAATCCGGACCTGACCTGGGAAACTACTGAGCAACTTAATCTCGGCCTCGACTTCGGCTTTTACAATAACCGGCTGAGCGGTTCCGTCGACTGGTACGATAAAACGACCAAGGACCTCCTGCAGAATGTACCCATTCCCACTTCTTCGGGTTTTTCCAACTTGCTGATCAACCGCGGTACGATCTCCAACAAAGGGGTAGAACTGGCCCTAAATGTAGTGGCGGTGGACCAAGAGGACCTGAAACTGGATTTTGGCGGAAATATCGCTTTCAATAAAACGCGGATCGAATCCCTGGGGATCCCTCTGGATACGATCCTGCTGGATGGTCGTTACCAGGCCCGCTCTTACTACAATGGGGAGAACATCAGTCGCGGCAATATCTTTAAATCGCCCGCTAACATTTTCATCGAAGGGGAGGAAACCAGCCTGTTCTACGGCTTTGCGACGGCCGGGGTCTACCAGGTCGATGATCCGGATATGATCGCGGGCGCTGTTCCCGGTGATGTGAAGATCATTGATCAGAACGGCGACGGGGTGATCGATGAAAAAGACCGGACGGTAATCGGCAATCCCAACCCGGATTTTGTCTACGGTTTCAACTTCTCCCTGAATTTCAAAAGATTCTCCATGAGTGCGCTGTTCAACGGAGTATACGGCAACGATATCGCGAACGGGAACCTGCTGCGCATGGGTGTTGCCGAAGGCGTAAATAACAATATCCTGGCCGCTGCTTACCACAATGCCTGGCGCCCGGATCAGCCCTCCAACTCTTTTCCCCGCATCGGTTATACGGAGAACGGTGCCATCGCCATTCCGGACTGGATCATCGAAGATGGCAGTTATCTGAGACTGGGAAACCTTACCCTGGGGTATGATCTGCCTGTGGAGGGTGTTTTCAGTCGGGTCAATCTCTACGTTTCGGCACAAAACCTCTTTACCTGGACCAATTACAGCGGCTATGACCCGGAGGTGACCAACTTCCTGTATTCCGGGCTGATCAATGGTGTAGACTGGAACGGCGCTCCCAATGCCCGGACGTTTTTGGCGGGGGTGAATGTTAATTTTTAGGTGGATGGTTGATGGTCGACGGTTGATGGTTGATGGTTGACGGTCGACGGTTGACGGTGGAGGGTTGACGGTCGATGGTTGAGAGCAATTCGATTAAATCACTCTGTGCGGTTGTATTCGCCGCCGGTTTCAATATAAGATGATGAAAAATTTAAAGCTTATACTATTTCTAATATTCGGCATTTCCTATGGTTCCTGTAATCTGGATGAGAACCCGCCTTTCCTGGATGATTCCCTGTACAGCTCGGTGCAAAGCGCCCATGCGGCCCTGGACGGGATCTACCAAAGCCTTACTGCTTACGATGCCCAGGAACGACGGTATTTTGTGATCAACGGTTTTTCGGGACTATTTCTCACCCGCAGGAACGGGGGGAACAACCGGAACAATGTGAATAATGCCAATTTGTTTTCCTTAAAACCAACCCTGGATGGCGATTCCGAGGCGCTATGGGGTGGGTTTTATCAGGCGGCCGCCCGGGCCAATTCGGCCATCGCCAATATCACGGTTTACGACGATGCGCGGACTTCGAGCGAAATGGAATTCAACGATATCGCCGGACACGCCTATTTCGTGCGGGCCTGGTCCTATTTCTCGCTGGTTAGATTGTGGGGCGATATCCCATTGTGGCTGGAACTGCCTTCCTCTAATAATACGGACAAGGCCAAATCGCCGGCTGGGGAGATTTACGCTCAGATCATCCGGGACGCCCAACTGGCGGCCGAGCTGATGAACGGCGCCAGTGGAACCGGTTATCCTTTACCTTTTGCCGCCAATATGCTGCTGGCCAAAGTCTATATGACCCTCGCTACCGCTCCGGCGGAACTGCGGGACGCAACGCTGTCCGATCGGGATTACTGGGAATTGGCCTACGAGGAAGCGATCAAAGGTTACGGTCAGTATACCCTGCACGATGATTACGCGGAATTATTTACGGTAAACGGAGAAAATACCTCGGAGTCCGTTTTTGAATTGCAGATCAGTCAGGAAGCCGCTAATTCTCAGATGGGCCGAAACTTTACGCCGCCCCAGTACAAAGCGGCCAGACATTTCGGCTGGTTACTGGTAAGTGCGGATATCTACCAGGAACACGCTGACACTTATCCGGGGGATCCCCGGCTGGATGCTACCTACATTAGCGAGTACGACCGGGTGACCAATGGTTCTATTCTGAAAGTTTATCCCGCCAACCCAAATCGGAATTCGTTTGGTAATGCGCATCCCTACCTGTTCAAATTTGCGGAAAAGGATCGCACCCATACCAACCAGTACAACAGTCAGAACCTGATCGTCTACCGTTACGCCGAATTGCTGTTGATGCTGGCGGAGATCTCCAACGAACTGCAGAACGGCGAAGCTTTGGGATATGTATCGGAAGTACTGGCCCGGGTTGGGCTGGAACCGCACGCCGGCTATAAGGGCGATCAGGAATCCTTCCGGAATGCCATTATGAAGGAATACCGTTTTGAACTGATCGGAGAGGGAGAGGATGCCCACCACAACCGCCGGAGAGGGTACGATTACTTCCTGGAACATACTATTCTGGAGCACAACAATAACCCGATGTACGATGAGTCCGTGGATCTGGAACTGAACACGAATGAGGCGGAGGTCATGTTGTTGCCCATTCCGCTGATCGAGATCAATACGAATAATTTGATTGATGGATAGGTTTTGGGACGAGGGGAGTTGGAGAGGGGGTGATTGGGTGAGGGGGAGAAGGGGTGACTGGGGCTGTAGTATGATCCCTGGAAGTCTCTACACGCCATATTTGACCATTATAAAACAAAAATGAAATGAGATCTTCAATTATATATCTGCCGCTTTTTTGCGGTTTACTGCTACTGCTGGGGTGCGGGAAAGAGCGCTTCGAGACCGATTACGAAGCCTACCAGCCGGGCGTGATTTCCAGTAACGACGGCGCTGTAGCCTACCAGAACCTGGAAACCTTTCCGGTGTTGGAAACCATTGCGAGCACGGAACCTACATTTGAGTACGCCTCGAGCTATAAATTCCTGATCGATACCATTAAAGCCCCGGCCTCGGCTACCGGATTAAATCAGTTCGCTATCGATCCGAAGACCGGAGTGATCAGCTACAATAATGCAGCCGGAGGACTGGCACCGGGCGATTACATTGCCTCTGTCGTGGTCCAATATCCGAAGGGTATCGCCCAGTACGATGATATTTTTACGCTTAACGTAAAAGCGGTGCCGCTCGATATTGCGATTGATCAGGAGAGTGTGGAGGCCGGCAGTCTGGAACAGGGCGTGATCGCTACGGTAAGCTATGTGGATAATTCCGGCGGGGAGATCACGGAAGTTACTTACGAACTGATCAATGCTCCGGATATCTATACTATTGATGCCAACACGGGAGCGATCAGCAAAACCGGAGCGGCCGCAGAAGGCGCCCAGCCGCTGTCGGTTGCGGTAACGACTAATCTGGGGGTAGTTAAAGCTTTGAACTTGCTTACAGTGAATGTAGGCCCGGCCCCGACGCTGAGCTATTTCCAACAGGACGGCCTCACGCCTTTAACCAAAGTGACCCTTTCCCCCTGGACGGCTTATACGACCGCAACGCCCCAGCTGCGGGGTATGAACGCCGTGGAATGGGAACTCATCCTGCCGGAAGCGCTTACTCCATTTGCGGATTACTTATCTATAACCGAGGGTGCGATCAGCGTTGCCGCCGATGCCAATTTGCCGGAAGGCGATCACCTGATCGGAGCGATCGCTACCAATGCCGGTGGTGTTGGCAGGGAGTTTCCGGAGCTGCTTACCCTGAGTGTAGTATTCCAGTGGACGCCCTATTTCGACGACCAGCTCAATAGCGAAGAGAATGATGTTCTGCCCGAAGAAGCTTTCCCCGGCGTCTGGGCCGGCTATGACCTCAGCGGTGAGGCGGCTTCCGGCGGCTGGAAGAAAATTGCCAATGTCGGCGGCGGTAATTTTTCGGGTATGCGCCGGTTCAATCCCGGTACATTGGATGCATGCCTGGTGAGGACGGTTGATATTACCGGAGTCAAAGCGTTGCGCTTTTCTTTCGCGGAGCTCATCGGTTACGGTGGCGCCTTTACCAATCGCTACGCCCGCGAGTTGTACTACGGAGACGATGTATCCAGTCTGGAAGCTAGTGCTTTTGTGGAGGCCGAGTGGCAAACCCTTCTGGCCCCGGATGGGCCCTGGCAGGGCATCAACTGGAACCAGGGGAACGGGCCGGTTAATGAATACGAGCATATTCCGGTCGATCTGTCCACAATTTCCGGCAATACACTCTATCTCAACTGGCGCTTATTTTCTAAGGATGTAGCCGCCGGCAATCAGAATGGTCAGTTGATCATTGACGCCGTTTCGGCGGAGATCGCGGACGTTTTTGGGGCGATAGAAGAGTGATCTTTCCCGAGAGGAGTTTGGAGCGCTGTGGCACTGCGCGTTGCTCCAAACTCCGTAAGACTTTTTCCAAATTTACATGGACTACGGCCGGTTTCCCCGGCTCCGGTCAGGGGCAGCTTATGCATTGGATCCTGCCTCCTCTTTTATCATTCAGGTTACTCAACCGGGCTGTAATCCATACCCGGTATAGCCTGGGAGAAAATCAACTTTAAACATGAAGAAGCGCATCATAAATGCTTGTTTTTACCTATTTATTTTGTTGGTTCTGAGCAGCTGTGGTTCCCGCCTGCCGGGTTCTGAAGCTGCTCGCCCCAACATTTTGTTCATCATGTCGGATGACCACGCGGCGCACGCCATCAGTGCCTACGGGGGCATTTACGATGAATACGCACCAACGCCGAATATCGATCGGCTGGCCCGGGAGGGCGTGCTATTTCGCAATGTATTTTGTACCAATGCCATATGCGGACCCAGCCGGGCCGCGGTACTGACCGGAAAGTACAGTCACGTCAACGGCTACTACAAAAACGAGGGCGGCGGACAGTTCAATGCCGAACAATGGACGTTCCCGCAGGCTCTCCAGGACAACGGCTACCAGACGGCGCTGGTGGGCAAGTGGCACCTGGGTACGGAGCCGCGCGGCTTTGATTATTTCAAATACCACAACAATCCCGGACAGCAGGGTTTTTACTGGGATCCGGTGTACAACGAAAACGGAAAGGAAGTTACCGAAGAAGGCTACGCCACTAATCTGACCACCGATTTTGCCCTGGAATGGCTGACCAGCCAGCGCGATCAGGATCAGCCCTTTGCGATGCTGCTGCAGTACAAGGCACCCCACCGGAACTGGGAACCGGACCGCAAATACGAGGACCTCTGGGAAGAAACGGAAATGCCTTATCCCTCTACCTTCGATGACGATTATGCAGGCCGGGAAAAAACGGCCGGTGATACCGATATGACCATGGATTTTTTCAACCGGAAAGACATGAAACTTACCCCTCCGGAAGAATTGGCGGGCCGCGAACTTCGCCGCTGGAATACCTATGGGAACAAGCGGGGTCAAAATGTGAAGCCGGATTCCACGATGAGTGATGCGGAAGCCCGCCGTTGGAAATACCAGACCTATATTAAGGATTACCTGGCCTGTGTAAAGTCTGTAGATGACAATATCGGCCGGGTCCTGCAGTATCTGGATGAAAATGGTCTGGCGGAAAATACCATCGTGGTGTATACCTCCGACCAGGGTTTTTATCTGGGCGAGCACGGCTGGTTCGACAAGCGGTTTATCTACGAGGAATCATTGCGTATGCCCTTTTTGGTGCGGTATCCAGCTAAAGTAAAAGCGGGGCAGGAAAATACCGACATCATAACCAATGTCGATTTTGCGCCGACACTATTGGAGGCGGCCGGCATTACGCCGCCCGCAGCGGTGCAGGGGCGTAGCTTTCTGGCCAACCTCTCGGGAAAAACGCCCCAGGACTGGCCGCAGGCCATGTATTACCACTACTACGAATACCCGTTCTGGCACCATGTGCAGCCCCATTACGGCATTAGGAACGATCGGTATAAACTGGCTCATTTCTATTACGACATTGATGTCTGGGAATTCTACGATCTGGAAAAGGACCCACAGGAGCTGAATAATGCTATCGATGATCCGGCTAATGCGGCGATCATAGAAGATATGAAAACGGAATTACGGGCGATGATGGCACACTACGGCAACGACCGATCACTCGAGGAATTGCGCGAGATCACGACGAAGGATTTCGGGCACGTCACTCCGGCAAAAGTGGAAGGATCAGACCGATAAAAATCAATCGAAATACACAATAAAAGAGCATGCTAACAAACAACTTTTGGTCTACAAAGATCTGGTTACTGCTACCGGTTTTCTTGTGGACGTTCCCGGCATTAGCCCAGGAAAAACTAAATATCGTGCTTTTCCTGGTGGATGATCTGGGCTATTACGATCTGTCTTTTACCGGTTCGGAATTGTACGAAACGCACAATATCGATGCCCTGGCCGCGGCGGGCGTATGGTTTAGTAATGCCTACGTGGCGCATCCCCGCTGTGTGCCTTCCCGCTACGCTTTACAAACCGGGAAGTTCCCGGCCCGGAGCCGGATCCCCGGCGACAAAGGCCAGATAGGACCCACGGAGCAGACCTTGGGATTGGCCTTCCAACAAGCTGATTACACGACCTTTTTTGCCGGCAAATGGCACTTGGGTAAAAAGGAAGCATACTGGCCACAGCATCAGGGATACGATATCAATGTGGGAGGCTGTGCGGCCGGTGCTCCGATTTCCTATTTCTATCCCTACAATCGGGCTAAACCGGGAGATAAAAGCAATCACCGGGAGATCGTGGACCTGGAGGACGGAACAGCAGGAGCCTACCTTACCGATCATTTAACGGATAAGGCCATTGCATTTATCCGGGATCATAAGGACGGGCCGTTTTTTGCGACCCTCGCCCATTACGCGGTGCACACCCCCTTTCAGGCCAAGCCGGAGCTGGTCCGGAAATACCGTCAAAAACTGCGGGCAATGAAGCTGGAAGGACCGGAATATCTACCCAAAGACGGGGCCACTAAAATGCTACAGGATAATGCGGTTTATGCCGCCATGATCGAAAGTATGGACAAAAGCCTGGGCCGCCTGGTTCGGGTGCTGAAAGAGGAAGGGCTCTACGACAATACGGTGATCATCTTTACGTCTGATCACGGCGGACTGTCCAACCGGGGAGCCAGCAGCCAGCGGCAACTGGCCACAGCCAATCTCCCCCTGCGGGCCGGGAAGGGGCACGTTTACGAAGGGGGGATCAAGGTCCCATTTATCCTCCGGATGCCGGGCACGGATAAAGCCGGATCGGTATGCACGGCTCTGACGATCAATACCGATATTTTCCCCACGCTGCTCGATATTGCCGGCATCCCCCTGCGACCGGATGACCATCTGGACGGCCGGAGTATGCTGCCGCTGCTGCGCGGGGAACAAGTGGAATCCAGAACTTTTTACTGGCATTCTCCGCGAGGACGGCCGGGTTCCACCGGAGATCGTAATTGCAGTGCGATCCGCACGGGAAATCTGAAACTCATCGATTTTTACGAGGAGCAACGGCTGGAACTGTACGATCTGGAAGCGGATCCTTACGAAGCGAATAACCTGGTCAATAGTCAGGCTAAACTCGCCGAAGAATTACACAAAAAATTAAATCAATGGAAAAAAACTATACACGCCATTCAGTGACTTGCACACTGCATTTGGTTCGACCGTTCCTATGCTTAATGGTTGTTTGGGTTTTGGCAGGCTGCGGCATGTCTAAAAAGGCAGCCGATGCAGCGCAGGAAATACAACCTAAAAACTCCATTCGCACGCTGGTAGCGCAAAAGTTTCCGGCGGGGAATGCCTTTATCGGCGCGGCTACGCATTATGATCTCTTCGGAACGGAAACGATCGAGCTACTGGATCGCGAGTTCGGTTACGTAACGCCGGCAAATGACTTCAAACAAACGCGGATCCATCCCCGGCCGGGAGAATGGAACTGGAAGGCTTCCGATGCCTGGGTGGAACACGCCCGCCGGCACGGACAGGTTCTTCGGTTGCACGCACCTATCAGTCCGCAGTGTTCCAAATGGGTGAAAAATGACGCACGTATGGCGGACGAACTGGCGTTGATGCTGGATGAATACCTGACGGCCCTGTGCCTGAAATATAACGGTGTGGCCAATATCAAGTGGCTGGATGTGGTCAATGAAACGATCGACAAAAAGAACGGAGACTGGTTCGGCCCCAAACCGGGAACGGATAGCTGGGAAAACCCCTGGCCGCAAATGGGCTATGATGAAAACCACGAACTACGACCACCGATCTACATCAAAAAAGCCTTTGAGATCGCCAACCGGCACGCAACTTCCATGCAACTGATCATTAATCAGCACGGTGCGCTGGAACCGTTCGTCTGGGAAAAGATGAAAGCTCTGGTCGCTTATCTGCGGGAATCCGGTTTGCGGGTAGATGGGCTGGGCTGGCAGGCGCATATCGATGTCGGCTGGGAACAGATCCCCGGTAACCTGGAACGCCTGCAGGAACTCATTCGCTGGTGCCACCGCAATGAGCTGGAATTCCATATCACGGAATTCAATGTCTGGCTGAAGGGAAAGAAAGCGGGCGATCGCAGTGCGCAGGCGGAAACCTTTACCGCCATCGGCAAAGTGCTGCTCGACGGTGCCGCTACCGGAACCGTGGGGCTCAACTACTGGCAGATCCGCGGTTCCGAAACCCCGCACCCGGATTGGGACGGCTGCATTTTCGACGAGCAGCTTCGGCCCAAACCCGCTTACGATCGACTGACCGATCTGCTGCAACAGTATTAAACTCACATCACCCCATCAAAAGATTACAACGTTATGAAATATACCAATTGTCAGCGACTCCTGCTGCCGCTGCTCCTTATCCTGTCCCTGAGCACGCTCTCGGCTCAGCCCCGAAACATCCTGTTCATCGCCGTGGATGATCTAAAACCCCTGCTGGGCGCCTACGGCTGTGATTACATGCATACGCCCAATATGGACCGGCTGGCCCGCATGGGGGCAAGTTTCCTCAATGCGCAGGTCCAGCAGGCCGTTTGCGGTCCGTCCCGCGCCAGTATCATGACCGGTGCCTACCCGGACCGGACCCGGGTATGGGACCTCCATACCGATTTTCGCAAATCGGCTCCGGAACTGATCTCCATGCCGGAATACCTGATCAGTCAGGGTTACACCTCGACCGGGATCGGTAAAATCTACCATAAAGGTTCCTCTTCGCCGGGGCACGACGGTAAGAGCTGGAGTATTCCCCACGTAATTCCCGATAATTACGAAAGTCCTGACGGCCGTCCGGCCCTCAATACCTATCAGGACAAAAAAGTGAAAAAACAGATCCGACAGCTCACGGCCGAGGCTAAAGTGGCGGGCATCAAAGGCAACGGGAAGATCCGTAGTCATGTGCTGGAACGCATCAAACCCAGTACCGAAGCAACGGATGTACCGGATAATGCCTATCAGGATGGACTCTACACGGAAGAAGCCATTCGTCGTTTGCAGAGCCTACAGGCTGCCGGAGATCCTTTTTTCCTGGCGGTGGGCTTTCAGCGGCCGCACCTGCCTTTCGTGGCACCAAAGAAGTACTGGGATCTTTACGACCGGGAAGACATTGAGCTGGCTGCTTTTCGCCAACTGGCCGAAGGAACACCGAAAATAGCCTACCACTCTTTCGGAGAACTCCGTTCTTACACGGATATCGATAACGATCTGGGGGTAGGGGATGAGTTGCCGGTGGCAAAACAAAAAGAACTGATCCACGGCTATATGGCCTGCGTATCCTATATCGATGCTCAGGTGGGCAAACTGCTGGATGCTTTGGAAGCGCTCTCCATGCTGGATAATACCCTGATCGTGCTTTGGGGCGATCATGGCTTTCATCTGGGCGATCATACCCTGTGGTGTAAGCATTCCAATTTTGAACAGGCCACGCGGATCCCGTTGCTTTTCGCCGGTCCGGGCGTAGCGGCCGGTACGGTGGTCCGGGCTCCAATTGAACTGGTAGATGTTTTTCCAACCTTATTTGATCTCGCCGGCGTGGATCTGCCCGCTCGGGTTGATGGAAAATCTTTGGCCCCACTGATGGATTCCGATCCCGGAACTACGGTAGAAAAAGACTATGCGATCAGCCAATACCATCGCGGGAAAAAGGTGATGGGCTATTCCCTGCGCACCGAACGCTACCGGCTGACGCAATGGTACGACAACAGTTACCGGAGTTTTAAACCCCTCGGTAATTCAAAACTGGTCGGGGTGGAGCTGTACGATTATGAGACAGATCCGAATGAACGTCGCAACCTGGCCGATCTAGCGAACTACCGGGAAATCAAAAAAGAGCTAGAGCAAAAACTGGCAACGCATCTGCAACAACAATACCAAACCCTCAGCGGGAAAGGGCATTAGGCCATCCGGATTATAGGATCGATGAATGAAAACGTAGATGGCCCGGTTGCGGCGAACTGCATTAGAGCGCAGCGTACAACTGGGCCATCAGCCCCAGCCCCATTTGGGATGTAACCCGGTAATCACTCCTTTGGAGCGCTTCTCCGACTTTGTTGCTTTGGGCCACGCCCTGTAACAAACCATCCGGAGTGAGCTGATCCAGCAAGGTAGTATAGGTCTTGCGGCAGAAGGGCAAATATTCCTGACCGATCCAGCCGTTATGGACGGCCGTGGCCAGCGCCGCCGCAATTCCCGCCGAGCCGGAATTATCCGGAGCGATATCGGCTTCGTGGATGAAGCAAGGCCACAAACCATTTTTCAGCTGATGCGGGATCACCATTTTCGCTACCCGGGCAACTTCCTCGGCCGCTTCGGAAACATCCAGCTGATCATGCAATGCCGCCATCGTACGGACCATGCCCAGCAGGTACCAGGTAACTCCCCGGGCCCAGTTCCGGTATTTGCGGGAGTCGTCTTTAGGATAATACCGCAGGTAAATATCGCCGTCTTGTACCAGCATGGTTTTGCGCAGCAGGATCTGGGCGTAGGCTTTTTCCATCATTGCTTTATCGCCTCGTTGTTTTCCGATCACCGCCATCGGGTAGGCGATGGTATAGGAACCCTCCGCGGTGACGGAATAGTGGTCGGTAACGGTGCCGTCCGGCTGGGTACGTTCCTCCCAAAATTTCAATACTTCCGTAAAAACCGGATGGTCCGGTTCCAGGCGAGCCAGTGTGGAGAAAGGCTGCGTGGATTCGATGGTGCCGATCTTATTATCCAGAGGCCGGCTGCGTGGGTCTTCGTGAATAAAATTGTCTTGCCGGTCGAAGAAGCGGGCAAAATGGCCCTTTATCGCTCTGCGTGCCTTTCGGTGCTTTTTCCGTTTGTACATCTGGTATAATCCGTCCAGCACGCAGCCTTCCATCCAGCCAAAGGGTTGGATTGAGTTGAGGGAGCACATCTGCCGGATGAATGCCTCTTCCCGGTCGATCTCATCCTTCGGATACGCCAATAATTGGGGTAAGAAGGTGTTATCCCGATCCCGGTACCCCGGGGTTGCCGCGAAAAACCACATGGGGTTTTCTCCTCGCTCCAGACTAAGTTCAATTCCATGCTGATTAATGGCCGGAAGGAAAAGGGGCGCGATTTCCAGGTCAAAAACTTGAAACACGGCGGCATAGCGAATGTCAAAATGACCGAGTTCTTCCTGCGTCCCGGCAATACGGGCCCGAACCACCTTTTCTTCCCGGACATCGATGGCTACGGAACATCTGAGTAAAAGACCATCGCCCGCTTGCAGGTTTACCGGTAGGGTCGGTCTGAGTAATGCCGGACGTTCGCCAGCTACCGAAAAGCCTTGCCAGCCGAAGGGGAGCCGCTTTTCTTCCGGTAGCTCCGGATCAATGCGGGTGGAGAGGAAATGGCGACTCAGCCTGGATTTCCAGAGGGTCGATTCCCGGCTAAATATCTTAGCTGGCTGCAGCAGAGAGCCTGTAGTCAAAAGCACGAGGGACTTAAAAGTGGTGCGTCGGTTCATATTGATATTTAAATCGATAAAAAAATAGCCGACTACCTCTGGTGATGGCCGCGGCCGGCTGGAACGCTGTCCGAAACAAGACGAACTTAAACCTGTTCCAACTGAAAGATCCGGGCCGATTGTTTCTGACTGATGCTTTGGGGCGTAAGCCGCAGGAGCTGATTCCGGAGCGTAATGGCCAGTGGATGTTGCCAGTGCGCTATTTTTCCTAACCGCCAGCTGGTATTGACCACCTGGTGGGCTTTGGGCATGCGCAGGCGCTGAAATTCGGCAAACGCGCGGTTCAGCTCGTATTTGGCCAGACACGCCGACAGGATGTATGCGTCCTCGATCGACTGGCAGGCACCTTGTCCCATATTGGGAGTAGTGGCGTGGGCCGCATCTCCGAGCAGACATACATTTTCCCGGTGCCAGGTTTTGATCGGTGCCAGATCGGAAATGACCGCCGTATGAATATTTTCGAGTGGAGTAGACCGGATTAGCTCCCGGATAACGGGATGATAGTCCCGGTAGTATTCGTTGATCTCCCCGAGCGGGTACTCCCCGGGATCGTGGAGGAACGATTTGAGGGCATACCAGTAGGCCTGATTGGGAGCGATCTGCACAAAACCGACCCGGTCTCCTATGCCCCAGGCTTCGTTTAATTCATGGCGGTATGGTTTGGGAAGGGTGAAATCCGTCACGCCGCGCCAGCAGACTTGCTTAGCATTGCGGATCGTATTTTCGTTGAAGAGGGATTGCCGTAAGACCGAATTCAGTCCGTCAGCGCCTAATAATTGGGATGATCTCAATTGGGCTCCATGTTTGAAATGCAGGACATACGCCGATTGATCTTTGTCGACCCGAATTAGTTCGTGGCCCAGGTGAACGGTATTTTTAGGAAGCCGTTCGGCCAGGATCTGTTGTAAAGCGCCGCGGTGGATAGCGATGTTTCGCACCTGGTATTTCTTTTCAAAATGAGCCAGATCTACCTCGGATATGGGTTTCAGTTGGGGATCGGTAATCTTCATGGCCGAGATCGGATTTCCAGCAGCTTCCAGTTCTTTTCGCAAACCCAGTTTTTCATAGACCTGCATGGCGTTATTGGCCAGGATGATACCCGCACCAACGGGTTGGATCGCCTTGGCCTGTTCGTATAGATTGCTGGTGATCCCTTTTTGTTGCAGGGCGATGGCCGTAGTTAGTCCGCCGATCCCCGCTCCGATAATATCCATGTTTGATTTATTGTTTTTTGGAGTGAAAAGCAATGTTTTATAAAGCAGGCTGACGCCTGGTGGCAATGATCATGCTATTGGGCTAAATTATAAACAAAAGCCCTGAAAGCGGCGAGATCGTGGTAGAAATTCGGATAAAAGCTTGACTGAAAATAAGCCCTCGGAGTGCCATGCAAAAAAAAGGGGAAGCGCATTGATAGGTGCGCCTCCCCGAACTGGATTAAACTGGTTTTAAACTCAAAATTTAGTCGCTTTCCAGGTTTGAAGGTGGCCGTTGGAACGGAGTCGGATCAGATAGGTGCCAGGAGGTAGATCGCGGAGGTTGCCGTCCCGGCCATCCCAGGAAATGCGGTGGGTGCCCGCAGAAAGACCAGCCCGAAGCATTTCCCGAACCAATTGGCCGCGCAGATCAAAAATCTGGAGGATGACCGGTTCCGGCTTCACCAGTTCAAAAGTTATCGATAGCTGATCCCGGAACGGATTGGGGAAAATCTTTGGAGGACTGACGCCTGGAGTAGTAAAATCGGCACTGTTTCCTATAGTTGAAACCATAGTCTGACCCTGTTCTCCATCGTAGATACGGATCTGGCCGCCACCAATCTCCTGGGAATCGTAGTCCGTATCGGCTGCGCCCATTTTATTATCGTAAATCACACCTCCGCCGGCTGCCTCCCAGATCCTGATCCGGAATTTATCCGGTCCCGAGCTACCCTGCAGGTCGCCGTCGATAGCCGTCACTATAAAGCGGTAATCACCGCTTTCATTCACCCGGCCGGATCCTTTGAATTTTACTTTCTCTCCGGCTACGGTCATCCATTCGTAGTCGGTACTGGCGAATTGAAAATTTCCGGCCTGGAACTGAAAACTGGTATGGCCGGACGGTACCGTGCTTCCTCTTTGGTATTTGGCGACAAACCCAAAATTGGCCCTGCCCGTCAGCGCAGGTGCTGCGGCCAGCGCACCGGCCGGAGAGTCGATCCAGCCGCCACCGGTAACGAAGCCGGCGCTGGGATCGTAGACGACCAGGTAATGACCGGCTACCAGCGTGCTTGTATTACCGCTTGCATCCGATACCGTGAGCGAAACGCTATACACCCCGGGATTGGCGTAAGTGTGCCCGCCGGAAATGGTCCCGTCATTGATGCTGCCAGGGGTGCTCGCTCCGTCACCCCAGTACCAGAGTGCCTCTACGGAACAGTCATCGGTAAACTGCGCGCTTGCTGCAATGGCGGTCCCCAGCACAACGGGGTCGACGGGAATTCCTTCCATTACGCTGATACCGGGCGCCTCGGTATCAACTACGGTAAGATCGAAGGTACAGGAAGCGGTATTGCCGTTGATATCCGTTGCGGTAAGCGTGATCGCATGGATGCCGATCGGCAGTGCCGTACCCGCTTCCGGTTCCTGGCTAATGGAGGCGACTCCCGCATTATCACTGACCACGGCCAAGCCCGTATAATCCGGTAAAACGGATGCGCAGTCAGCACCAACCGGCAAAGCGGTATTTTCCGGACATTGCTGAAAAACCGGTGGTTCCCGGTCGGATAATTTTACCAGAGAAACGTCGTCGATCCGGTAATGGCCACCATCATCATTGGCTACGAACTGAAAATGAAAGGTACAATTGCTGCAGTCGGTGGTCGCGGCAAACGTGTAGGTATAAGTGTCCCATTCGCCTCCGGTTTGCAGAACAAAATCATCGGAATCAATAAATTCGGCGCCATTGATGATCATCCGGGCTTTCAGCGAATTGCCGTACTGGATGGTGCGGGCCTGAAAGCACAATTCGTATTCGCCAGGGCCCTGATAATTCAGGTTAGGATTGCGGATGCAGTTGCCCCGGGTATCCGCGAGGAAACGGAGATATTTGGTGTCCGAGCCATCCTCGCAGGCACAGCCCCCATCCGCACCGTCGGAAAGGGCGGCTTTGCTTCCGCCGCCACAGACCAGGTTCCAACCGGATACGTTGGTATCAAAGCAGGGATTGGTGATCAGGTTCTGTACCGTTGGCGGCTCGGGGTCCTCATCGATCTGCAGGGCATCGAGAATAGACGGGTTCCAGCTGCCGGGTTCGCGAAAGTAAAAACCTTTAGCGGCGGTGCCCGGTTCCCAGGCGGCCCAGGCAAAACCGAGGCTGGTAGCGTAGTTGACCAGCGTATGGTAATAATCGGCCCGGTTGTCGGGATCTACCGTGTCATCCGCTCCAAATTCTCCCAGATATACGGGAATGTTTTGCGCATCCGCCCAGGCTTTTACCTGCTGGAAATGATTCAGCATGGTACTTTTTTCCGCCGCTGTCCCCCAGTTGTTGATCTGCCCGCTGGTAAAGTTAAAGGGCACATAGTAATGAAAATAAGCGATGAGATAATCATCGGCCGGCAGGGTCATCTGCAGGGGAGCCTGCCAGGAGTTCTTTCCTCCCCCGGTGAGGAGCACGATCCGGGTGGGGTTATCCGCACGGATAATGTTCAGGATCCGGTGGTTGAGGTCATCGACCTGCCCGGCGGAAAGTTTGAAGTAAGGTTCGTTGATCACCTCGAAAAGAAGATTCTCGGATTTACCCTGGAAATGGGTGGCCACCTGCGTCCAGATGGCCTCGAAGCGACTAATGTTATCCGGCGTAAAGTCATCGAGTAACCAGTGCTCATGGTGCGCGTTGAGAACGACGACCAGATCGCGGCTCAGCGCCCAGTCGACAACTTCCTCTACCCGGGACAACCAGGCTGGATCAACCGTATAGGGAGCCGTGGTACCGGTATGTCGGTCCCAACGCACGGGAATGCGAACGGAGGTGAAACCCTGCGCAACGTAATCGTCAAAATAAAACTCCTGGGCGGGAGCCTGCCACCAGCCTTCCTGTCCGGCCTCCAGGGTATTGCCGAGGTTGAGCCCCTTCCACATCTTTTCCACCATTTGGGATGGGGTGATCTGCGCCTCTGTTACCGGGCTAAGTACAAATGATAGCGCTATAATAAGTATCCATTGTAGACTTCTGTATGACATCTTGAAACCATTTAAAGGTGTGTAGAAAATTGTTGAAGATGTCGGTAAAATTAGGGTGGAGTAGGAGGGAGAAAGGTTCACGGAGGGTTCAGATGGGTTTGTTTATCGTTCAGTTTTTGGACATAAGTGGGGATTTGGAGACTTGGTGACCTGGTGACCTGGTGACCTGGAGAATGAGAGACTTGGAGACTGGGTGAGTGGGTGAGTGGGTAGCGCTCTGGCCATGCCTGGGTGTCTGCCGTTTCGGTTCCTGCCTTGCGTATTTGGCGGCAATAGCTGCGTTTTCAACCCAGTGGTAGGTTTTCAAACAGTCTTTCAGTTAGACTTTAATATTTTAAGTTGGATCCAGCAAATAGAATAGGAAAACGGGCATTCCAGATCAATACATGACCAGGGCTACGCCCTTCAAAGGAAAACCCGTCACTGATCAACAAATATTTTCGCAGCTACGCCGCTGACGTCGATAAGGGCATGGCTCAGAAATTTTTCTTTAGGTGGTCCAATTACCGATAAAAGTCACCCAGTCTCCAAATCTTCCCCTCACCCAGTCTCCCCCTCACCAAGTCACCCCCTCACCCCCCCACCTCACTCGGCTTCACCCCAAAATGCTTCCGAAAACTGGTGCTGAAATACTTCGGACTGGAGAAACCCGTCTTATAAGCCGCTTCGGCCACGGTGAGTTGCTCCCGTTCCAGTAATTCTTTGGCCTTTTTCAGGCGGATGATCCGGATGAAGTTTTGGATATTCTGACCGGTCAGGGCTTTCAGTTTGCGGAAAAGTACCGGTCGACTCAGGGCGATCTCCTGGCAGAGTAGATCGACGGTAAACGCCTCGTTCTCCAGGTGCTGGTGGATCAGGCCGGTAAGCTGTTCGATGAAGGCATGTTCGCGGGCATTGGGGAAGTCCTGCGGTTGGGGCTCTTCCAGGGAAAGGAATTTCTCGCGCAGCCGGATCCGCAGCGCAATGAGGTTTTTGACATAGGCTTCGAGCACCTTCAGCTCAAAGGGTTTTTCAAGGTACACATCGGCGCCACTTTCTACCCCCTGGATATTGTAATCGGTGCCCTGAAGGGCGGTCAGGAGGATGACCGGAATATGGGAGGTCTCAAAATTGCTTTTGATCTGCTTACAGAGCGACATCCCGTCGATTTCCGGCATCATCACGTCGGAAATGATCAGATCCGGAGCTTTTTCGCGGGCCAACCGAAGCCCTTTGGCCCCCTCTTCGGCTTCCAGGATGCGGTAATGACGGCCGAGATTGCTGGTGAGATAACTCCTGATCTCGGGGTGATCTTCCACCACCAGAATAGTCGGAGCGTCCCCATCTTCTTGGATCACCGGACTGGCTTTGGGTTCGGGAATGATCGCCGGAGCCGGTACGGATACGGCCGGAGCTTCCGTCAGGATCTGATGATCTTCCAAATGCCTGCGGCCCAGCGGGAGCCAGATCCGGATGGTCGTTCCTGCGTTTTCCTCGCTGCTCAGTTCGATCCTGCCCTTGTGCAGTTTCACGAGTTGGTAGACCAGCATCAGGCCCACGCCACTGCCGGGGATCTGGTAATTAACGGCATTGGTCGCACGGGTATAGCGTTTGAACAGCAGGCTCTGTTGGTCCTTCGGAATGCCGATACCGTTGTCGGACAGTGTGATGGAACAAGTATCCTTTTCCTGACTTACCTTCAGACCGATGCGGCCGTGGTCCGGTGTGTATTTCAGGGCATTCGACAGGAGGTTGTAGATGATCTTATCCAGTTTGTCCGTATCGTAGTAGAGGCAGAGTTGATCCGTATCGCTATGGAAGGTAAGTTGAATGGATTTCTCCCGGGCCCAGGGCTGAAAGAGTTCCGTTTTTTCCCGCAGGTAGGCTACGATATCTTTTTCCCGAACCTGGAATTCCATTTTTCCTAGACCCGCTTTTTGAAAATCCAGCAACTGGGTCATCAGCTGATGCAGGCGGGTCGCATTTTTGTCGATCAGGTCGATCTGGGGCTGGAGCGCTTCCGGCAGACCGGGATCTTGTTGCATATCCCGGATCGGACCTTTGATCAGGGTCAGCGGAGTACGCAGATCGTGGGCAATATTGACGAAAAACCGGATCTTTTCTTCGGAGTGACGCTCCTTGATCCGGATGCGGAAGTAATTGATCAGCAGGGCGGTAATGCTGCCGCCGATCAGGGCGTAAAGCACAAAGGCCCAGCCACTCAGCCAGAAAGGCGTGGCGATGGTAATGGCGATACTGCGGGCTTCACTCCACTGTTGCCCGTCCGGTGAAACTTTCACCTGAAACGTATAATCGCCGGAGTTGAGGTTGGTATAAACAGCGGATGGATCACTGGTCGGTGGAGACCAGTCCGCTTCGAAACCGTCCAGCCGCCAGGTGTATTTATTCTTGGCGGGGTTTTGAAAATCGATGGCGGTGAATTCAAAAGAGAAGGCATTCTGATTGTGCCGCAGTTCGATCCGGGAAGTTTCGTTGATCTGCTGATCGAGTGGAGAACCCTCCGAATTGGGTACGACGCTACGGTTAAATAACTTGAAATCGGTAAACACCAGCGTAGGCGTATTCGAAACCATCTGCTGGAGAATATCCGGATGAAAGCGGGTAATGCCGTTTTGGCCACCGAACAGGAAAAACCCATCCCGGGTGTTGGCAAAAGCCTGACGATTGAATTCAAAATTGCCGATACCATCGCTCATCCCAAAGTTGATGAAATTTCCCTTAGCGGGGTCCAGGCAGGAAAGGCCGTGGGAGGTGCTCAGCCAGAGCCGGTGAAAGTCATCTTCCAGAATTCCTACCACCGAATTGGAAGGTAATCCGTCGGCTACGACATATTGCTTAACGGTACTTCCGTCGGGCGAAAGAGCGATCAATCCGCTTCCTTCCGTACCCAGCCAGAGGGTACTGTCCCGGGTTTGCTGCATGGAGATGATATCCACCCGTTGCGGAATCCCGGGAAGGTGGACCTGCCGTATGTCTCCGCTTGCTTTCTCCAGACGGAACAGACCGTTGACGGTGCCGAAATAGAGAAGGCCGTTTTTTACTTCAAAAATGTCGTACACGCTGGGCACCTCGTAATATTGGTACGCATCCGTAGCAGGAGTATAGCTCGTCAGCGCCCCGCGGATGCCGCCAAACCAGAACACACCCTCCCGGTCTTCATAAATGGTGTAAACAAAATCGGTACCGATCGTTTGCGGATCATCCGACCGGTGCCGGAAGGTAGTCGTCCGGCCGGTCTGCGGGTCGATCCGGCTGACCCCTCCGCCGTAGGTACCCGCCCAGATGTATCCCTGTCGGTCTTCGTGCAGGCTCAAAACATTATTATTGCCCAATAGGTTGGGGTTTCCCGGATCGTTGAAGTACCGGGTCCATTGATCCAGGCCGGGCTGGTAGCGGGAAATCCCTTTTTCCGTACCGACCCACAGATCGCCCTGGCTGTCTTCGAGAATGGCCCGGGTAAAATTATTGCCCAGACTGTTGGGACGGTACGATTGGTGCTGGATCAGGTCAAATTCCGGTCGCTGCGGATCGTAAATATTGATGCCGCCTCCGTAAGTACTGATCCAGTAGCGGGCTTCGCGGTCGCGAAAAATGTGGTAGATGCCGTTGTCGTTCAGGGACTTCTTCTGGTTGGGGTCCTGAATGAACCGCTCTCGCATACGCAGGTCTTCTCCGAGGGACAAAAGGCCGCTTCCGTCAATTCCCACCACCACCTCACCGTTCGGCCAGAAGTTGATCGACCGGACGGCACCGTTGGGCCATTGCGGGTTTAAGTCAGATAGGGATTGAATGGAACGGGATGCGGAATCTATCACCCAAACGGCCCGGTTATCCGTCCCGATCCAGATGCGCTGTTGCTGATCTTCAAAAAAGCACAGGGCCAATAGGGAAGGAGAGACCCTATCGCTCGTTCGGGGAAACAGTTCGGGTAGCGATTCCCATTTATTTTGGGCGCGCTGGTAGCGGTAAACCTGATCTTTGCTACCTACCCACATATCTCCCCGGCTATCCTGAAACAGGGACCGTATTCCCGACAGTTCATCCGGAACGATGATGGTCCCGGCCGCGTCCGGCCGATCCGGATCGATTACGGCCAATCCCTGGGCGGTGCCGATCCACAAATAACCTTCCCGGTCCATCCAGATGGCGTTGATCTTATTTCGCGGTAAATTTGATTTATCCGCCAAAGCGGTAAAGGTATCATTGGCACGATCGTAGCGGAAAATGCCTTCGGAAGATCCGGCCCAGAGCTGATCCTGATGATCCCAAAACAGGGCGTAGGCCGCGTTCAGACTCTCACTTTCACTCGGGAGATCGTAGTGCCGCAGGGAGGTACCGTCGTAACGGTCAATGCCTTTGCGGGTAGCGATCCAGATCAGTCCGTATTGATCCTGCAGGCTCTGGTAAACGACATTAGAGCTCAGTTCCTGTTCAACGGTCAGGTACTGGAATTCGATAGCATGCAGCCCGATGGTCGTAACAAGAGCCGTAAGCAGGAGAATAGTACGTGTGAATTGGACCCGCATCCATTTTAAATTTGGCCAAACGTGCAATCCACAAATTTAGATATTATTTTTCAGTGCGGTTTCTTTTCGGCAAACGGATGTGGGAAAATGGCGTTGGTCTACGGCCCGAGCGGCAGAATTGAATAAGCATTGAACTTTCGATAGCTTAAATGCCGGAGCAACAATTGTAAAGGAGAGAATTTGCGGCAAAATTTGTAGCTTCAGGGAGCAAAACAAAACACCATGCGAATCAACCTAATCTTCGGCGTATGCATCACTAGCTTATGCTTTTTTAGCTGCGGTGAACCGGAACCGTCTTCTTTTGTGGCTACCCTGGGCGAGGATACCCTCGTCATCGAACAATTTACCATGCTCCCGGACCGGGTAGATGCGGAAGTACTCATCCGGACGCCCGAGACCCGTTATCTGAAGCAAACGCTGGAAATGGATGGCGACGGCAATTTCACCGCCTACCATTCTGCGACCTTTGATCCGGCGCAAATGGACGGGGCAGCGCTGGAGGAACAAACCGTCAGCGTGGACGGCGACAGCCTGGTCGTTACCCGGATCCGGGGTGATGAAGAACAAAGCAACAAATTCGCCTACGATCCGGCTATTTTGCCCTGGATCGATATGGTCCACTGGCCGTACGAAGTGGCTACCCGCCATATGACCAAAGCCGGACAATCTTCGAGTGACCAGCTGATGATGGCCGGTCGAAACCCGGCCGTATTCGAGATCCGGACCATCGAAGGGGATTCGATCTCCATCAAACACCCCTACCGCGGTACCATGTACGCCCGCATCGATGAACACGGAGCCATCCAGTACTACGATGCCACCGCTACCACCCGGAAGCTGATCGTTCGGCGTTCCGGACCGGTGGATATGAATGCACTGGCGGCACGTTTTGCCGATAAACCCATCGGTTCGCTTTCCGGTGAGGGGGAAAGTGAGGGTACTGTACACGGCGCCAACATTAAACTTACGTTCGGACAGCCGGCCAAAAGAGGGCGGGAACTGTTCGGTGGTATTGTACCCTGGAACGAGCGCTGGCGGACCGGAGCAAACCGCGCCTCCCATTTCAGTACGGATAAAGACCTTAAATTCGGGGAACTCGATGTGCCGGCGGGCTCCTATACGCTCTTCAGTATCCCGACACCGGAGGGCGGTACCCTGATCATCAATAAACAAACCGGACAGAACGGCAATTCCTACGACGAAAGCCGGGATCTGGGTCGGGTGCCGATGTCGATCACCGGCAACGACGAATCGGTCGAGTTATTCACGATAGATGCCGTCGAGCGGGGAGAGCAGGGCATATTGCAACTAAAATGGGGAGAAGCGATCTTTGAGATCCCCTTCACCGTCGTGGCGGAATAGCGTCCTCTACTGGTACGATCCCCGGATGGTGAACACCATCCGGGGATCGTGTTATTACATCCGATCCCGAATCATGGAAAATCCCTGGCCGGCAACGATCAAACTGCCTGTCTCCCAGGGCTTTTGCCCATTTAAGAGGCTGAAAAAGTCGTTAATTTTCTCCATTCGGATCAGTAAGTTGTGTAAAAATTAACAAAAAAAAAGGCCGGCTGCCGCTGAGGTGGCGGATTTGCTCATGGTCCGGTTTCAGGAAGCGAACGGGGTTAAAAAAATTCCGCCGTATAATCCATTCTATCTGTAGGTTTGCAGCGATTTTCTCCTGAAAATCAAGGATGTAATTGAACTATTATTTAATCCAAAGCAAGTTGTTGGTCACTTGGCGAACGGTCCTTCCCGAAGAAGGTGCCGCCGGGTGCACACGAGCAGTTTGCGCTAACCTCCACCAGAATGAAAAATGCGTTTTTTCTCCTTGTAGCAGTAGTTGTATTTACCCTGGGAAGCTGTTCCCCCAAGATCTACGTTAGTCCGGAAGGCAAATCGCTGGCCGGAAGTCACCACACCATCGCCATTGCGCCGCCAACCGTGTCCATCGCCGCCCGGAAAAAAGTGGATGCCGAAGCGCTGAAGGAACAGCAGAAGACCGAATCGGTCAATTTTCAGAAAGAGATGTACAGCTGGTTGTTGAAACGGAAAATGCAGAACCGGATCACGGTAGATATTCAGGATATTGCCACCACTACGACCCTGCTGCAACGCGCCGGCTACTACGATGACCAGCCGATGACGCCCGCCGAGATCTGCAAGGCACTCGGAGTGGATGGCCTGATCACGTCCAACTATGCTTTATCCAAGCCCATGTCGGACGGTGGTGCAATTGCCCTCGGCATTGTTTTCGGAGCATGGGGACCTACCAATCAGACGGTGGTCAACGTAGAGATCCACGATAACGGGAAGGAGCAAATGATCTGGAGTTACAATCACCAGGCTGCCGGCAGTATCGGTAGTTCTCCCGGCCAGTTGGTGGATGTGCTGATGCGGAATGCCAGCAAAAAGATGCCCTATACCATCAATTAGGAAGGACTAATCCCTGTGAAAAAGACTAAGCGTTCATTCCGGTTGGCGGCACCGCATTGCTACCGCCAACCGGAATGACGATACCTACATCAGGCGCTTTCTGAATATTTTTTTTGGTCTGGTCTTCCCGTGTTTCGGTAGCGTAATACAATGCAATCCGCCACCGTCATAATTGAGGTCGACCGGATTGACGGAAAAGACTTCCCGGGTGGGAAAAGCCGCTTTGAAAACGGCCATGGCCTGTTCGTCCTTCTCCCGTACATAGTCCGGATCTCCTTCCTGGTAATACGCCGGGATGATGACCAGCCTATTCGTAATAATAAAGTTCAGATAACTGGTTACCGGCGTATAAATGATATCGACGGAATCCAGCTGAGCCGTGGCGAAGAGTACGGGAGCCTGGGGAACCCGGAGGATCTTAAAGGCTTGTCCGTCCTGGTCCTTTGCCTGGGAAAGTACCTGATAATTTTCCTCCAGCCGGTCCCGGATCAGGTAGTAAAAAGAATCCCGACTGAGATCGCTGGAATCCACTTCCGCCAGTAAAATGGTGTTGGCATCGGCGAATCGACAGAATTCATCCACATGTCCGGATACGCCGTAGCCGTATACGTTTTCGTAGATCGGCCCGTGCCCGAAAAAATCGTCCTGGGGAATGCCGCGTCGCAGCCAGATCACATTTTCCTGATTGAATTTTTCCCGGTATTCCGCTTCTATTTCCGCTTTGTTCAGTCCGGGATTGATCTCCTTTTCGTAAGACTCTACGAGGATCACCGTTCCCTGGCCGTTGATCTCCCGGCCACCGCCGGCTCCGAAAATATCACTTTTAAAAAACGGCATTTTCCCCTTTTGGGAATATTGCGTATTGAAATTATCGTAATCCTTCATGGCCAGGTGGGGGTACTGAAAGCCCACCACTACGGTATTGCCCGCTTCATCCTGGAGGAAAGAAGGACCGTAGTCGCGGATCCAGATGTTGTCTTTTTCCAGATTGTAAGGCTCAAAGGTAATGTTGCTCAGGTTGGCCCGGGCCTGGAGCAGTTCCATTTCAATGATCTTGGGACTGTGGTTCTTTTCGTTGTAGAATACGGTAACGTGGTCCTTGCGGGCGATAGTGGTGATGACCGGGATGAGCACATTCCGGTGCTTTTTATTCCAGCAAAGCAGCGTGGACTCCTGTTCTTCAAAATCAGCAAAAGGCTGGTAGCCGGGATTGAATTCCGGTAACTCATTACAGGCACTAAAGAACAGGAAAAGTACCGGGATCAACCTAAGGAAATACCCGGGTAAAAGGTGGTGTAAAGTTTGGTTTTTCATCGCGCGATCTTAATTTCATTTTAAGACAATGCGCGCGATATCTTTTTTCCCAACGGAGGGAATAAATTTGTCGGCTATCCGCTATTTCGGATTTAGTTCGATGATCCCAAATTTGGCGTAGGGGCCTCCCAGTTCCTCGGCCCGGGTATGGTCTACCTGGGTGATCATGATGAGGAACAGCCGGTCGGCGACTTCGAATATCTTACCACCCCGCAGATAGATCGAGCTGGCGGTCAGCACTTTCCGGTCTTTTCGGCCGATGAGACCGAAGCGGGTCAGGTTTTGGGTATATTCGCCGGTACGGATCACAAACGGCAATTCCGGAGCGATATCCACCTCCTGCACCGGTTTCACCAGATCACTTGTAAAAAGAATACTGCTGTTATCGGAAAAGGAACTGAATAATTTGTTCTTGGATAATTCGCCCTGGCTGATACCGCCGAGCAGGAGACTGTCCTGTCCGTTGTGGGTTTTGATCGAAAAGGCAAAAGCGGAACCGGTATTTTCCGCTCGCTCCAGAATAAGCTGGCGATTGCCAAAGTCGGGCATGCCCGCGGGAATGGAGCTCACCACACTGTCGTTCAGAACGAAATCTACCTTGACCGGTTCGCCCGAATTTTTGTCCATCGCGAACCACTCATTGGGGATGATCGAGAGCCGGGCGGCATGGACCGATACCGGTGTACTGATCCACTGTTTTTCGAGACTTTGGTTCAGAAACCAGGTAATGGCCAGAAAGGCGGCCGCTGTGCCCGCCAGTTTGGCCGGCCCGATCCGCATGCCCGATTCGGACAAACCTCCCAAAAAGCGGTAAATAGCGGCGGAAAAACCAATGGCGATAAACACCGACACGAGCACCGGAGAGGGTTTAATGGCTCCGCTGACGTTGCCGCCGATGTAGAGGAACAGGCCGATGGCAATACCCAGTGAAATGATCCATACAATGATTTTGTCTTCGGGACTTAAGCTCATTTTAGACTGCGTTTCTTGCGTATCTTCTGGTAATGAATGTGAAATTTCCACAAAATAAAAATTTCTGATCTTAATGAATGAGATATCCCGGCCGGGACGCTTTTCATTCTTGTTACGCATTCCGGTAGGAGCAGGTTACACCCACCCCAATGGCAGGGCTGTTCAGTTCTATAAAAACGCAATACGAATTTTTCAATCACCATGTCAAGCACAATAGCAATAGCAAGCAAAAGGCAGCTTTCTGCTCCGATTTTGACCTTTTCGCCTAATTTTGAGTTATTGAAATTGAAATTGAAATTGCCATTGAAATTGCCATTTTTTATATTCAATAATTTGAGAACGGAACAGCCCTACCCACCCCAATGGGATGAAGAATAAAAGATGATAATAAAAAGTTGATTTTATCAAATAAAAATTACAATTTGTGTAATGTTGGGTGCCACATGAATTCCTGCCATTGCGGTCCGATTGTTTGTTAATGATCCGGTTCGGAGAAACCGGAGGTATCGAATAGCCGGTGGAACCATTGATCCCCCGGCACCAGCGAAGATTATCGTGCTGATCGGCCGTTGAACCAGACCAAGTTGATTTTATCCAATAACCAAAACTCCTGAATATGAGAATCACACCGACTTTTTCAACGCTTTTTGCTTTGATGATCACGGCCAATTTTGCGCTGGCCCAAACCGATAACTCCACCCTAATCGTAGACTGGGAACGGGCAAAAGCCTATACGCTGGAATATATGGAAGCCATGCCGGAAGAAAGCTATTCCCTGCAACCGACTCCGGAAATGCGCAGCTTTGCCCAGCAGATGCTTCACCTGACGGACGGCAATTACGGTTTCGCTGCCAATGCGCTCGGCGTGGAGAGTCCTTCCGGTTTCGGCGATAACGAAAAAGTAGAAGACCAGTCGAAAGCCAATGTGATCAAACTGGTAACCGACGGCTACGATTTCATCATCAATGCGATCAAGGATTCCGATCCGGCAAAAATGGGCGAAAAGGTGACGCTATTCGGCCGTTTTGAAATGTCCAGAAAGATGGCGCTGGCCAAAGGGTTCGAACACCAGACCCACCACCGGGGCCAGACTACCGTTTATCTGCGGCTGGCGGGCGTGACCCCACCGCAGGAAAAACTCTTCTGATCACTATTTACCGTTCGCAGGAAACAGACACAAGCCATGGCCTTTAGGATATCTTTGCGTCTGTTTCCCACCGTACTTTTACGCTAAACCCGAAACCCTGACTTCCGGCCGACACAGCAGTAATTCCCGATTTATACTGTCGTAAAATTGGTTTGGGAAAATCCCGAACCATTTCGCTTCAGGTATAAACGGGAATGTAAAGCCTTAATCTTATCTTGCGGGCTTTGCGGAACGCTGAAATGATACACTGTTTGCATGGATCGTAAATCACATGCTTCCCTGCTCCGGGGAGTGAGAAAAGTACATCGGGCTACCGGCATTGCACTCTTCGTCCTTTTTTTGATAATTGCCTTTAGCGGTCTTTTCCTGGGTTGGAAAAAGAACAGCAACGGCTATATTCTACCCAAGACACAAAAGGGTATTTCTACCGACCTGGCGAACTGGATGCCGATGGATAGCTTGCGGGCTATTGCCCAGCGCAGCCTCCTGGCGGCGGATGTCGGCCTGGATCCGGAACTGGATCGCATTGACGCCCGCCCGTCCAAAGGGATAGTGAAATTTACCTTTACCGCGCATTACTGGGAGGTGCAGCTGGATGCAACGAATGGCGATCTGCTGAGTGTGGCGCTGCGCCGGTCGGACTTCCTGGAAGCCTTGCACGACGGGAGCATCCTGGATCGAAGTCTGAAAGTGGACGGCGGTTATATCAAACTTTTCTATACCTCCGTGATGGCACTTGCCCTCATCACCTTTTCCCTTACCGGTTTCTGGTTGTGGTACGGTCCGCGGGTGATGCGGCGATCTAAATAATAGTGAAGCCAGCTTCGGAATTGTCCGATCCCGGCAGCCGGACGGTAGGTGTTACCGTCCGGCTGCCGGGTTTTGATCAGATCTTTTCTACCCGGAGTGTGCCTTTGGCTTTGCCCGGAGTGAAGGTGATACTCAGGGTGCCGGCGTGGAGCTGGCGGTGGGGGATTTCCCGTTCGTTCCACAGTACCCGGTACTGCTGATCGGGATCCAGACAGACCACTAAAGAGAGTGGACTATCGCTTTTTTCCAGCAATTGCAGTTCCGCTTCCAGTCCGCTTTTATCTGCAGCCCATTCCTGCCGCTCAATCCAAATGTTGTAACCGGTAGTCAGATTGCCCGGTCGAAAATAGGCGCTGAACCAGGACAATACTGGACTGGAAAGCCCGGAAAACTGGTGCCAGCCGGCCCCAGTACCCGTTTCGATGATGAAATGTTCAAAACAATTGTAAGTCTTTTCCGTCTCCCGTTTCCAGACCTCCAGAGCCGTGTGGGCGATCCGCCAGGCAAAATCCGCTTCGCCCAGGTCCAGCATAGTCTTCCAGTAAAACCACTGGTGGGGCATCCAAACCGTTCCGTTCCAGTAGCCTTCTTTGGAGTAGTAAGGGGCGCTCTGATCAACGGCCGATAGTCCTACATCCGACCAGATCTTTCCTTTGGTTTTCAGATGTTCCAGAATGGCGGCCTGCTGTTCATCCGTGCAGATACCCGAGAATAGGGGATAGGCGCCGCCCAGCCCCATATTGTAATTGATCTTGTCTTCGTATTTCAGAATACCCAGCGGTTGACCGTTTTCGTCGTGTTGGACGTAGCCGAAGTAATTCGTCTCCGGATCCCAGGCGTACTCCTGCAAAGCATCAGATAGCATTTTGATTTCCTCATCCAAAATTTTCACATCAGCTTTTTTCCCTAAATGAAGCGCAGCCTGTTTAAGGATCTTGGCGATCCGGATGCTGTGGGCCGTGGTGACCACGGGAGTCACGGTACGGTTAAGTTGCTGGTAGCGGACGTGTTTTTGCGGAGGGTAGTCATCCCAGCCGCCGGAATTGTAAAAGTAATCCCACGGACGCAGCAGGTTCGACTTCATGTTTCGGGTGGAGGAACTGCCGTATTTGCCCAGCATAAATTCGTAGTAGCGCTTCAGCTTGGGGTAGAATTCGGCGGCGACGGCATCGGACTGGGTCTTGTTCCATAATTCCTGAAACAGGTAGTGTTGCACCGGCACCGTGGATCCGTGGTGGATGAAGGTAGATTGCTCGTCCGTCTCGTTCAGGTAAGCATTGAGGTTTTCGATCCCCCGCTGGATATCCAGTTGACTCAGACCAATACCGATGAATCCGGCATCCCAGGTGTAGAGGCAATCCCACCAGCGCCCGGGGGCATGGTGCCGGATATACTGGCGCTGGGTGTAGACCGGATAGACGACATTGCAGATCACGTTGGCGGCCATGCGGTCCTGACTGAAAAGATAGCGTTCGCCCGCGGGTACCGCCTGGTAGTCAACGAGGTGTTCGCGGGCTGCCTGGTAAACGGCTTCTTTATCAATTGCGCCGGCCTTCGCCAGTCGCTCGCTGACGGCTTCCCGGCTTCCCGTGCAAACCAATCCGTTGATGGTGCGGGTTTCATGGGGTTGCAGGGCGATCGGCCGCAGAAAGACATTGGTAAAATGGCCCTTGGTACCGTCAAAAAATTCGGTGGCAACGTGCTCGTTCACCATGCGTTTGAACTCATCGCCCAGGTCCTTAAAGTTCCATTGCCGGATTTGGTAATCGGCATAGTCCCAGTAGAGCCCGTAGTAAGCATCGATATTTTTGTATTTTAGGATGAGGGAGTTCGCTACGGGGCCTTCCAGTATCTCCGGTACGGGATCCCATTCGACGGCCTCGATCTCCAATTGATCCGCCCGGGAACTTTCCAGAATAGCAAATCCGTCCAGAGTAACCCCGGAGCCGCCCTGAGCCGTCAGGGAAAGCGGAGCGGTGCCGGCCGAAAGTTTGCCCAGTTCGATGCGCTTAAGGGCAAAGTCGCCCTTCCCCTCTAATTGGATGCTTTCTCGGCTTAGGCCGTCGAGCTGGAAGGAGGTCGTTTCGTTTTCGGGGAGCTGGTAGCGCACGATCAGTACGGCATCCGCCAGGTTTTCCGTCACCGGTATACTGTACGCCACCCGGTCCCCGGCCCGCGCCCCGAAGTTATTAGCCAGCCCGTTGCCGTTGACCAGACCGTGGTCGCGGATCTCGCCGAGCATTTTACCGTCGGTCACCAGATTATCCTTTGGGCTACTTTTGGTAAAGTGAATATTTTGATAATCAACTGCGTCTACCCACAGCCCCCCGGCGGGCAGTTTCACCCGGGCCAGTTCGATCGGTGTATGGGGCTGATATTCCCGAATGGAAGGAAAATGGATCGATCCCATCAGATGGAGTACGATACTCTGGGGGGCATCGGTATTGTTCACGGCATCGATCCGCACCAGCCGCGACTGATCGTCGATCTCGGTGTAGGCGACATCGGTGTAGACCCGGTCCTTCCATTCGAGCTCGTGCCGGAAGGAAAAATATTCCAGATTGGGAGAAGCTTCCCAGGGATGGAATCCGGATTCGTAAAAAACATTGGGCACGGTCACTTTCCGGCGGTAAAAACCGGGGAAAACACTCAGGTCGAAGCGGATACCCTGCTCGTGATCCGAGATGTGGGAGACCCCGATGTACTTTTTGGTATACGGCCCCCAGTCGGGCAGGCGGAGATCGTGACTGTACCGCAGGGACTCCAGATAGTCCGCATCTATCTTTGCCTGGTTGAAAGCTGGAATGGCCATACCACAAATTAGGAGTGGAAGTAGGACGGATAAAATAGTTCTTTGCATTTTGTAGTCTATATTTGACGCAAGTCGCTAATTAGTGGACAGAATGAGAATGACAAGACTTGGAGACAAGGAGACCAGGAGACAAGGAGACAAGGAGACAAGGAGACAAGGAGACTTGGAGACGAGGAGATGGGGTGAAGCTCCCGCTATCTCCCCATCACCCCCTCTCCCCATCACCCCCTCTCCAAGTCCCAAGTCCCGACTCTGTTATTTTGCAAAAAATGTCCATAAGAGCGATATTTACCACTTGACGTAAAAAAACGAAGACCAACATGACAAAGACAACATGCACTTCCCTGGCCTACGCCCTTATGCTGTCCCTGCTCTGCCTCGCACAGCCACTGAGCGCTCAGATCGGGGTGGGGGCCAAAGCTCCCAAAGACGCCGAAGTCCTTTTTAACGGGAAAAAGAAAATGCTCCACCGGAAATGGACCTACTGGGACGGCCCGCGCCTGGCTGCATCGCTACCCATCAAATGGGAAATGGTGAAGGACCCCGTTGGAAAAGGCAAGGTAATGAACAGCAATGATCCGGCGGCGGCCGGCGGCAAATACGGCGCTGCCGATGTGGTGACCAAAAAGAAATTCCGGGATTTCCGCCTGCACGTGGAGTTCCTCATTGAAAATGAAGGAGGAAACAGCGGAGTCTACCTGCAGAACCGCTACGAGATCCAGGTGCTGGACGGCGATTCTACCAGTCACGGACTAGCCGCGGTGATCAATGAAACGGAATCGCCCTATTACGCTTACAACGGACTGGGCAAATGGAACGCCTACGATATTGTCTTCCGGGCGGCCCGTTTTGAGAACGGCAAACTCACCGAAAAGCCCCTGGTAACCGTTTACTTCAACGGACAGAAGGTACACGTCAATCAATCCATCAATCAGGTATGGGGCGGCCCGAACTCCGGATTAGACGGAGGGAACGACGGGGGCAAAGGCATCACCGACAGGCCGGGTGGCCTCAAATTACAGGCCGAAGGCCATAATGTCCTCTACCGGAATATCTGGATCAAAGAACTGGACCTGCAGCAGGCAAATACGGATTTTTAGGAAAACATCCGGAATATTTTTCCGGAATGCGAAGGGCCGCTAAGTGGTTTAACTAAACTGCATAGCGGCCCTTCGTGTGTTGTTACCCAACTGGGCTGCTCTATTCCACCACTTTCAGCCAGCCGCCGTCTACGTAGTAGGAAGATCCTACGCAATAGCTGGCCCGCGGGGAGCACATAAAGACAAAAAAGTCAGCCAGTTCTTCCGGACTTGCAAAACGGCCGATCGGTGTATTCTCCCGGGCGATATTATCGAGGTATTCCCGGGCGGTGATGCCCTGCTCTTTGGACAGGGCTTCCGCTGATTTCCGCCAGTCCTTGGTCAGAATGAGCCCCGGATTAATGGTATTTACCCGGATATTCATGGGGATACACTCGTTGGCCAGACATTTGGAGAACATGGAAAGCGCCGCTTTGGTCGTATTGTAAATCGGCTCGTAGCCGAGCGGTTGTTTGGCGCAAATGGAGGAGTTGTTGAGGATGACCCCACCGCCCCGTTCCGCCATGTACGGCATCAGGCTCCGGGAAAGCCGTACGGCGGCCATGACGTGCAGATCCCAATAATACTGCCATTGCTCGTCCTCGGCGGTGGCGATCTTTTCGTTGCTGCCGGTACCGGCGTTGTTGATCAGGATGTCCGCTCCGCCGAAGGTGTCTTCGATCTGAGCGACAAAGGCTGTGATCTGCTGGGGGACGGTCACATCCACCGCCTTGGTGATCACCTGCACCGGATAGGTGGCCGTGATCTCCACTGCTGCCAGTTTCAGTTGTTCCGGATTGCGGGCGCAGAGGGCCAGGTGTACGCCTTCTTTGGCCAGCCCTTTGGCTACGGCCAGTCCGATCCCGTTGCTGCCGCCGGTAATGACGGCTACTTTATCTTTTAGTTCTAGTTCCATGATCTTCGTTTTGCTTTAAAAAAGGAACTGGAAGAAAGTAAGAAAAAATGGCTATTCAAAAGAATGGATGGAGAAGGTGGGGGGAATAATTTGCCCGCCCGGGGGGACTTGAGTAAAATTAACCCTGACGGATTGGATAAAGCCGTTAGGTTGACGGGCGTGCTCCAATCATGGTGTTTGCAAGAAAGGTGGAAAGGTGCGTATACAATGAATGGAGTAGGTCAGTTTCAGTAAGGAATACTATTTACTATGCTTTCTTGTTTTGGAAATAATCACATTGATCCCGTACAATGCACACGCTACAATTGGGCTGCTGCCAGTGGCAAACCCGTTGGCCGTGTCGCATAAAACCCTGATGATCATCGTAAACCTGTTGCCCGGTCCAGTCGTCCGGAAGGTAGGATGCCAGGAGGCGGGCGCCTTTATCCAGCGAACATTTTGGCGGAATGATCCCAATCCGCTGAGCTACCCGCAGGTGATGCGTATCAACGACCAGTGCCGGCATATGCAGTCGACTGAAATTGAGAATGGCCGCACTGGTCTTGGCCCCGATCCCGGGGATCTTTTCGAGCCAGGCGCGGGCTTCCGGGACACTCATATCTGCCAAAAAATCGAGAGAGAGTTCACAGTTTTCCTGCAGGTAAAGAAGCGCCTGCTGGATGCGCGGAGCCTTCACTTCGGGAAAAGTAACCATCTGGATGGTGGCTTGTACCTCTTCGGTAGGAGCGGTGATCACGTTTTCCCATTCCGGATAGCGGCCCACAAGCGCGTGGTACGCATCCCGGGATACGGCATTTTTGGTGCGGTGGGAGAGGAGTGCGGATACCATCTGGCTGACAGGGTCCTTATCACTAAAAAAGCGGAAAGGCGCACCGTAAGCTTCCTGTAGGATATAGCTGACGGCAAGCGCTCGTTTCCGCTGGTCCGTTGCGGTCGCAATGGATGGAATTTTTGTCTTGCTCATAGGAGAGAGTCTCTGTGCGTTTTGTTAATGCGTTTCCGCGGCGGCCTGGGTGTATTTAGGAGCCTGGTCTTTGGTACAGATCGGCGCCTGGTCTTCGTTGAACAAAGTAGCCTTGATCACCTGGCCGATATGTAGTGTATGATCACCGGTATTGGTGCTTTTTTCGAGTTTGCAGATCAGATAGCCCAGGGTGTCTTCCAGGATCAGGGCGTGGTCCTGCTTTTCGAAAGGCACCCCGTTGATGCGGCCGTCCTCAATTTTGGAATCTCCGGAAAACCGCTCGATCCAGCCTTTCTGATCCGGTCCCAATAAATGGACCGTAAAATGCTGACTGTAGTCAATGGTTTCGTTCAGATCGGATTTTTGGCCAATAGCCACCCCGATCATGGGAGGTTCAAAAGAGAGCTGGGTAAGCCAGTTGACGGTACCCGCGGCGATGTAGTCCTTTTCCCGGGTTTTTAATTCATCGCCCGGTTTAAGGGCAGTAACTATATAGTGTCCGTAGGTGAATTTCTGGATGACCTGATCAATCGCGTGCATGGTATGAGTTTTGATTTTTTGTAGTTGGGGTCACCTTTTAAACTCATATAAGCTGCTGATGTTCATTGTTTTTTGGATCAAAAGGAAATATATCCGTTGGAGCGGGGGATCCCGGTCGCGGAATTTTCATGTATAGCTTTTGTGTAGGATCAACCGGAAGTTTACCCGGTTCAGTTGGTGATCATCTCCCGGCCGGTATCCATTTCCCGTTCCCAGGCAGCCAGTTTTTCGCTGAGGTCCCGGACGGTTTCGGGATGATCGGGAGCGAGGTCGGTCGTTTCGTTTGGATCCTCCTGCAGATTGAAAAGCATACTGCCATTATCCTGATCGACGAGTAATTTCCATTCGCCGTCACGGATCACCTTTTGCTTGCGGTAGCGCCAGAATAAGGGACGCTGGGGTAAAGGCTCGTTTTCCAGCAATAATGCGGACAGGTCCTGCCCGTCTAGTTCCAGGTCCTCGGGTAGGGGCGTGCCGGACAGCGACAGGAAGGTCGGCATCCAGTCAAAGCTCATCACCGCCTGCTCCACTGTCCTGTTGGCGATCCGACCGGGCCACCAGACGATGCCGGGCACCCGGATCCCGCCCTCAAACAGGTTGGTTTTCCAACCCCGCAGCGAACCGTTATGGCCGTAGTCGCGTTCGGCACCGTTATCGGAAATGAAAACGACTACCGTATTTTTATCCAGCTGGAGTTGTTGCAGGCGGTCGATAATCTTTCCGATGCCTTCGTCCATCACTTCGACCATTTCGCGGTAGGTCGCATCTTTGTCTTCTACCGGCCCGTAGTACGAGAATTCTTCTCCCGGAAAGCGATAACCTAGGTCATTTCTGCCCTGATAAGGGGCGTGGGGTGCTTCGTGCGGAATATAGAGGAAGAAAGGTTGGTCCTTATTTTTTTCAATGAAATCCAGGGCGTGCCGGGTGATAAGGTCCGTCACGTAACCCTCTTCCACCAGACTGTCCTGATCGTGCCACCAGTCGTAAATTCCGGCATTGTCGTAATGCGAATGAAAATCAATATTTCCGCTCACATAGCCGTAAAACTCGTCGAAACCCTGCTCGGTCGGAAAGAAGGACGGCTGGTAGCCGAGGTGCCATTTACCCATGATCCCCGTAGCGTATCCACGTTCGCCTAACAGTTCGGCGACGGTGATCTCCGCCGGTGACATACCCACTTCTCGTGTAGGCCCTTTGACGTAAATCACCCCTTCCATGCCGCTCCGTTGCTGGTAGCGTCCGGTGAGCAGGGCCGCACGGGTGGGGGTGCAAACCGTGCTGTTGGCGTAAAAATTGGTGAAGCGAATACCCCCGGCCGCCATGCGGTCCAGGTTGGGCGTTTGGATCTCTTCGTTGCCGAAGCACCCGATGCCGGCGTGCCCCAGATCATCGGCCATGATGAGGATGATGTTGGGCGGTGCCGTGTTGTCGCTCGGGTGGTCCTGATCTTGGCAGGCCGTGAGCAGCGTGGTAATCAGGAGGAGGCAGGTAGATAAATGCTGTTTAGACATGGTTAGAATTTCGGACTTGGGGAATTGCGAAAGTTGGGCTAAGGAGCGATCTACTCCGGCAAAGTGCGGATCTCAATATCCTTATACCAGGCCTCGGCGGCCGGCCCGCCGTGGATCTGTACGCAGATGGATCCCGTGCGGGCGATGTCGGCCTCGGTCTCTTCGTATTCCAGTACCAGTTGATCGTTGAGCCAGAATTTGATTTCCGGTCCCCGGCAATAGATCCGGTAGTCATTCCAGCCTTCGGCATCCAGCGCCGCCTCTACAGCCGCCGGGGAGGCTTCGATCAGAAAGCGTTTCCGGCGGGATTCGTCGTAAAGGGAACCCCACACCGGGCGATCGGGCAGAAAACCGACATCGGCCTGATAACCGATCACCTCGTGATCATTCGGGATGCGGCGACTGCGGAACTGGATCCCCGCATTGTTTTCCCGCGAAGTGAATTTTACCTTCATCCGCAATTCAAAATCCTCGTATTCCCGTTCGGTGCAGAGGAACTGATTCATCGGGATGTTGCGCTCCGCACTTCCGGCTACAATGGCGCCGTCCTCGATGCGAAAGAAGTCCTTAGCGCCTTCCCATCCCTGCCAGCTTGTTCCGTCGAATAGGGGCGTAAAAGCAGATTGGTCTTCCTGCCCGCAGGCCAGGGCGAAGAGCAAAAAGAGGAGGGCATAGTGGGGGTATTTCATACCGGATCGTTTTATATCGTGTTGTATAATGTTGGCCCGTGTCGGCCGCAATTGGTGCAGACTGCGTTTGGATAGGCAACAAATCACCAATTTTACTGATCTTTGCCTTCATCTCTTATTCCCGTAAAAGCGAGGCCGTATGAAAGTATATTTTTTTCCCCTGTTCCTGATCGTTTTTCTGCTGTTAGGCTGTGAAGAAGAAAAAAAGATCAGTTCGATCGATCCCGTAAACTGGCAGAAGCGAAGTATCAGTCTGCCGGCATCGGATAGTCTTACCCGGGGAAGTTCCTATCTTTCGGTCTACTCCGAGATCTATAGTGTGACGGAAGAACGCACCCACAACCTGACCGTTACGGTCAGTATCCGCAATGTTAGTTCTACCGATTCGGTCTTTATCCTCCGTTCGGATTATTACGATACGCACGGCGAACTGATCCGCACCTATTTTGATCACCCGGTATTTGTGGCGCCGCTGGAAACGATCGAGATCGTGATCGACGAAGGGGATGAGGTCGGTGGAACGGGCGGTAACTTCATCTTCGAGTGGGCAACCAAACCGGACATACACGAACCCTTTTTCGAGGCGGTCATGATCTCCACCTCGGGGCAGCAGGGGATCTCTTTCACTACCCGCGGGATCCGCCGGTAGCGCTAAACGTTTGAAAATTTCAACACCACCGGCGGGCAACTGTCCGGAAAAAGCGGCTAATCATACAACTATGGATACACCAGATCTGAAACGAGTCGGCATCCAACTCTTCTCTATTCCCAAATTGCTGGAACAAGATTTTCGTAAGAGCATTGAAATGCTGAGCCGGATGGGCTACGACGAGGTAGAACTTTTCGGGCCGTTCCCCTTCAGTTCGGAATCGGCGAAAAGTTCCTGGACCGCCCTGGCCCCTATGCTGGGCTTCAGCGGCAGCGGATACTTCGGTCACACTCCGGCCGAGGTGAAGGCCATCCTGACGGATAACGGCATTACGGTGCCCTCCATTCATACGGATCTGGATACGCTGGAAAATCATATGGAGGCGCTGGGAGCGGCCGGTGGGGAGATCGGTTTTACCTACGTCGGTCTGCCGGCCATACCCGAAGACCGGAGAACCAGTCCGGATGACTACAAAAGGATGGCCGATACCTTCAATGAGATCGGGGCTGCGGCCAAACGGGCGGGCCTGAAACTGGCCTACCACAACCACGGTTACGGCTTGCAGGAAGTCGACGGGCAGATCCCGCTACGGATCATCCTGGACGGCACGGATCCGGAACTGGTCTTCTTCGAACTGGATATTTACTGGACCACGGCCGGTGGGGCGGATCCGGTGGCTTATCTGAACGATTATCCGGGCCGCTACCACCTGATGCACCTGAAGGATATGAAGGAACTCAAACACTATTCCGGGGATGGGAACGATTCCGGCCAGTGGATTGAGTTGTTTCCCTACATGACTTCCGCCGGGAAAGGCATCCTGGACCTGAATAATATCATCGCTGCCGCCCGGCAAAACGGGGTTCGGCACTTCTTTGTAGAACAGGACCTGGTACAAGATCCGGAAGTAGCACTGCAGGACAGCCTGAATTTTTTGAAAGGACGGTAGGTTGGAAAAATCGTTGCGTTATTGTTGCCCGAACATGGTCTGGTAGGCTTTGGGCGATACTTTTTTCTTGCGTTTGAACATGCGATTGAAATAGGAGCGGCTTTCAAAGCCACACTCCATATACACTTCTTTCACTTTCTTGCGCGGATCCTGTAGCAGGCTGGCGGCCAGTTTGATCCGCTCGTTGTTGATGAACTCCACGGGGGAAACGCCCAGCTCATTTTTGAAGACCCGGTGGAAATTGGATTCGCTCATACAGGCTTTCTGACTGAGGTCCTCCACACTGATGGTCTTATTCAGATTTTGGCGGATGTATTCGATCACGTAGGCCAGACGGTTGCTACTGCTCAGCTGCAGTGATTTTTCGTTGTAGATCTTGCGGGAGTCCGCCTGCAGGATACGAACGATCAACTCGCGGAGCGTAAAATCCACGAACAGGTCTTTGGATGGATGATTTTCGGAAAACAGGAACAACAGCCGCTGAATGATCTGGTAGATCCCCGGATCGTTGGTGAAATGGAAGTTGTAATCCATGAAGCACCACTCGCGCTCGTCTGCTTTGGGCAGGGTCTCATTCATGATCATGATCACCTCCCGGACTTTCTCCTCGGAGATAGCCATGGCCAGACAACGGGTTGGGTTGTCCATCTCCGCTTCGGGAAAATCAATACACATCAATTCGTTGGAAGGTAGAATGAGCGATTCGCCGGGAAGGAAGTTGAAGGGCTGGTGTTCGCGCAGGTGCATCACCTTTTTTCCCTGGAACATACTGGCTAGTACCGGTTGGTCAAACTGGAGCAAAACCTGCTCGGCCTGCTGGTGGGTTTCGAAGACATGCATCGCCGCATTTCGGACGGTGTAGGTCGTCTGATTCTCGACCAGTGTTTGCAACTTCCTGCCTTTCAGTATGTTCTTGGGTAGCTCCATTTTGGAACAAATTTTTGCTTACAATAACAAATGCCAAATAAAGATCAGTTTATTTGGCAGTATATCAAATTAAACTCCTGCAAATATCAGATTAACGGAGGTTTTGCAAGTATTGTTCACCTTTTTGGCAGAATCCTTCAATTAGGTCTGGATTTTGATGTCTAATTTAGCAAATAATTGTCCCCCTCAGTCCAACATGATTGTAATTGATGTCTAGTTAATAGAATTGTAGAAGCCCATCTGAAACTAAGATGGGCTTTTTTGTCTCCCATCCCAGCGGTTTAAACCACCCATCTCATTGCACAGAACCTGCTCTGGAAACATCCGTTGAATTCCCCGGGGCCAACCTTCCTGAGGCATTATAAAATTATCCTTTTTAAGTAGAAATCATTTTCCGGATCGAAGAGGTATGGTAGCAATTCCATGCCCGCCGGAAAATAAATAAAGAACTGCCTTCGGCCGGGCCGGTAGGAAACTGTAAAGGTGAACACATCGGCCGGAAAATCCCGGGAAGAAAGGATTGAAGGAAGTGCGATGGCTGTTTACTCACCAGAACTGGCCATCCAATAAAGAGCCCGAGGAATTCCGGCCACTTGCCCCTACATTTATACCAACATCCAGAAAGATGGAGTTTCAGCAAGATTTGACAGATCGAAACAGTGGTCGACACCGACTAATTGATCAACGTGAAGAAGGATGGTCTGTTATCATTGGTGGAAATGATACTCCATAATCACCTAGAAGCGGCATAAACAAACTAATTGCATAACTAGCACAGGATCTGCGGCAAAAGGCCGCAGGTCTTATTTTTCAAAAGCTACCCTAATTTTAGCATCATGAACCTGGCGATTTCTGAACACCGACCCGCTCCTGACCTAAAACCCTTTGTGCATTCTTTCTGGTTCGGGCAGTTTGACCTGGACGAAACCCCGAATATCCGAAGTTCGGTGGCGCCCAACGGTTGTATCGAACTGATCGTACACCTTTCGAACCAGCACGATACACTGAGCCTGGATGACGGAGCTTGGGATACTTCCGCCGATCTCGCGCTGGCCGGTCGGTATACCCAGTCCTGCGAAGTGCAGGTTTCCAACCTGGTTGACGTTTTCGGTATTCGATTGTATCCGGACGGTATTCGCAATATCTTCGGGGTACTGCCCTCGGAATTTCTGTCCTCCTTTACAAACGGTATTACCGTGCTGGGCCGGAGCCTGAAGGATTTCTGCAGCCGGATCCGGGATCTGGAAGAGCGACCGGCACAGTTGCTGCTGGCCGAGGAATACCTGCGGCGTCAAATGGAATTCAACGAACAGTCTTGTGATTACACCTATCAGTCGATGAAGCAGATCCGGAAACTGGCGGGCATGAACGACTACCAGCAGGTATCTTCGACGATGCCGATCGGCAACCATCGGTTGCAACGGGAGTTCAGGCACCCGTACGGGGTCACGGTTAGTGAATACATCCGGCCGTCCCGGAGAAATGCCTTACAGAAATACGTGCAGACGGGCACGCAGGCTATGTCCCCATTGACTTATGATCTGGAATTTTCCGATCCATCCCATTTTATGCGGGAGTTCAAGGACTACCTGGAAATCATGCCGGGTAGGTTCAGCAAGCAACGGGATCAGTATGTCGCAAATCCCGTATTGGATAATTAATCTGAGTTACTATGCAACCTTAGGTAGAAGGTATAGAGTAGCGGGTAAAGGTATTACCTATCGTTAAAATGGAGCAAAATCGCTCATTTTAACGGTTGCAGTCTCTCTACGCTCTACCATCTTCTCTCTACAATTCAAGTATCTCAACATGAATTAACTAGGCGGATTTACCGTTTCGTACGATTATGACCCCATGAATAATTTAAAGCTGTTTGCGTATCAATAAAATGAGGGTACGGTACCGGGGAGGGACAATAAATGGATTTTTAAACACTAGCGAAAACATGTTCCCGGATACTGTACCCTCCGTTTTGGCATTTATGCAAAATAACCCCAAAAAGCCGCATAGCCATCGTTGTCGATTTCTGGTTTCTGCCGGGCCGTAGTTCTAAGCTGCCCGGCCCTCACAGGAGAGATTGCTTACCCCGAAGGAAGTTGATAAGGAATGGGTAACAGGAAATTAGGGGTAGCTTGGTTGCCGGATAAACCTCACAACAACGTGGCTACTTCCGGCAGCCAGCTTTTTATTTCCATCAGTAGCTTTTTAAAGGCCGGTAATCGTTCTCCGTCATTCTGGTATTGCTCCAGGTATTCACGGACGCTATCCAATAGGGCTTTGCGGGAGATCAGGCCCTCTTTGTACTCGGCTCCCAGAATGTAGAGCGGAATATCCGGCAGGTAGGCCGCATTGGACCGGTAGGCTTTGTCCAGTTCCGGTAATTTGTATTTCTGGGCCGTGCGCAACAGCGCTTCAAACTGGCCCCGGCGCACCAGGGCTTCCAGGTAGACGGAGAAGAACAAATGCCAGCGATACTGGATGACCTCCCGCGCGTAGGCCTTCAGAAAAGAGGCGCCGTATCCTTCGGCGTTTTTGTACAATCCGTTTTTATTCAGTGCTTCCATGTAGAAGGCCACGTAGCCGACCCGGTTGTGGAAGTTCTTGGTCTTTTTGGCTTCGGGAGAGGCCTGCTGGATCAGTTGCAGGGCTTCCTGATAGCGTTGCAGCCGCAACAGCACCGCACAGAGGTTATTGACGTAGAACAGATAATCGTGATTCTTGGACCGGATAGACAGGTAACCGAAATAAACGGCGCGGTCGTATTCCCGGAAATTCGAATGTAGCATCAGTCGGTTGCTGTAGTAGTTCAGCAGCAGACGCTTGGAGTAATAGATGCCGCGGGAGAATTGCCGGTCCAGGTGGTCGAATTTTTCCCGCAGCAGATCGTACTTCCGGTAGTTATGGCTGATGAACACCAAGCGAACCAACGCCAGGTAGCGGTTGAGGCCGTCCACCCGCTCGTCGTAGAACACTTCGGAGAGCCAGTCCGTCCACTGACTGGATTCCGCCTGCTTGCCCGAATATTGCCCCACGATATCGAGCGTGACCTCGTGCAGTTTTTCGTTAACCCCTTTATTGTGCCGGTAATCTTCACGGTAGGTGTTCAGGAACTCGTCCACCAGTTGGTGGTCGGCGTACCGCAGGCGGATCAGCAGAAAATGGCGGTACTGTTCGATCAGTTCGTAGAACTTGGTGAAGAAAAATGCCGGATGCTGGTAGGAGCGTATGGCCCGCAGCAGTTCCTTTTCTTCTGCCGTCTGAATGGTATCCGTGGCGATCTGCTGTTCCATTTCGAGCATCCAGTTAAACTGCTCGTCCACATCCACGGTCTTCAGTCGTTCCCGGATCCAGTTTTTAAGGTGGTTGTATTTGCGTTTATCGATCCCGGTATCGTAGGGCGTGAATTGCTCAATGTGGTGGGCGTTGTAATCGACCAATCGCAGGATCTCCAGCCGCTTCTCGTCCTGAAACTGCTGGGTCGCCAGCAGGTACTCCGTCTCGTGGGGGAGCAGGGTATTGGCGAACTGCGTAAATTTTTGCAATTGGTTTCTCATGACAGCTTACCACTTGGGACGTTTTCGTTTATTGGAGCAGTCGGATAGACGGACCAAACCGGAAGTATAGGGTACCTGCACCTAAGCCAGAATACACGCCGGGTCCTCAACAAATTTACGGGAAACTTTGCGGCTTCGGCGGCTACCGCTTCTGAGCTGGCCGTTGACGGTTCGGAAATACGGTTTATCACGATCAGAGCACCAGCCCTCCGTCTACATTCAGTACCGTACCGGTGATGAAAGAAGCTTCGTCCGATGCCAGAAAGAGGTAGGCATTGGCGATATCGTCGGTGTTGCCCATACGACCGAGTGGGGTTTTATCTTTTAGTTGGGTCAGGAATTCCGCAGGAATCGTTTCAACCATTTCGGTCTGGATAAAACCGGGAGCCACGGCATTGACGGTTATGCCTTTCCGGCCAAATTCCCGGGCCCACACCTTGGTCATACCGATCACTCCGGCTTTGGTGGCTACGTAATTGGTCTGGCCAAAATTACCATTGTGAGCCACTACGGAAGCAGCATTAAGGATCCGGCCGGACTGTTGCTCCGCCATGTAGGGCGAAACAGCCTTGGTGCAATTGAAAACCCCCGTCAGGTTGACGTCGATGACCTGTTGCCACTGCTGTTCGGACATCTTTTTCATTGAGGCGTCCCGCGTGATCCCGGCATTATTCACCAGGATATCGATCTTCCCAAAATCGCTGACTACCTGGGCGGCCGCTTCCGTGGCGGCACTGAGATCGGAGGTGTTGACTTTATAAAAACGAAGCTCTCCTCCCTGGTGCTTCAGTTCGGTCGTTGCGGCCTGTCCGGCCGTTTCATCGATGTCCCAGATGGCTACGGCCGCTCCTTCCGCCAGGAATTTTTGCGCGGTGGTCTTGCCAATTCCCCGGGCTCCGCCGGTGATGATCGCTACTTTGCCGGATAGTCTTTTCATGCTATATTTTTAGTTGGTTAGTGGAGGGTGAAATTAGGGTATGGCGCGCTCTTCCGAAGCCGATGCCGGTATTTTATTACCTTGACTGGGGTTTTAAATGATTTCGTTGAAAGATTTATCTATTTGATTTTCAGTTGGTTGTTGTAATGATGAGTGCGGGTTGACCCACCGGTCAAATATAAATAGTAAATGCCTAAAGTAATGTGGCATTCCGGATAATTTTGTGCGCAACAAAATTATGGTTATGAAAACCTCCTTTATCTTCCTGATCATTCTGACCGGCTTTACGAGCCTGTTCGCCCAACCAGAAAAGAAACCATCCATGCAAGACTGGCAATATCCTTACGATGTGCATTACGCCGTGCTTTCCGATAGTATTGAGGTCGCTTATGTCGACGAAGGAAAAGGCGACCGCACCTTATTATTCATCCATGGACTGGGCAGTTATCTGCGGGCCTGGGATCAGAATATTGCAAAGCTCAAAAAACGCTACCGTTGCATTGCTCTGGATCTGCCCGGTTACGGTAAATCTTCCAAAGGGGCTTACGCTTATGACATGAGTTTCTTTGCGCATACCGTGCGGCAGTTCATCGATGCACTTGGATTGGAGAATGTAGTACTCGTCGGTCACTCCATGGGCGGGCAGATCGCCCTGCATACCGTACTGCAAGATCCGGAAGGCATCGACCGGCTGGTACTGCTGGCTCCGGCCGGATTCGAGACTTTTACCGCTGAGGAAAGCGCGTGGATGAAAAATGTGTACAACGCTGCTTTGATCAAGGCTACTCCTGCCGAGCAGATCGTCAAAAACTTCGAGATCAATTTCTTCGAAATGCCCGATAATGCCCGCTTTATGATCGATGACCGGATGTACATGCGCGAAACCGTGGAATACGATCGCTACTGCGAGATGGTTCCCCGGTGTGTAAAGGGGATGCTTAACGAACCCGTCTTCGACCGACTTTCCGGGATCGATCTGCCCACGCTGATCATTTACGGGCAGGAAGACCGGTTGATTCCCAACCCTTTTCTTCACGCCGGACTGAATACGGAAACCGTGGCCCGCTCCGGACACGACGCTATGCCGAACAGTACTTTGCTGCTGCTACCCGAAGCGGGACATTTTGTCCAGTGGGAACAGGCGAAAGCGGTTAATAAAGCTTTGCGGAAATTTCTGAAATAAGTCTGCACATCCGGCTCGTTGATGGAGTATCCTTGTTCCAGACACGGACCGGCTCACTAATCAAATTCATCTTTGGGTTTCAATTGCGGTATCTCTTTGCAGGAAGTGATACGCCGGGGGATTTATGGATGAAAATAATTGTAATGCGGGTATTATTTTTGCCGGCCGGCGCTGCTTTTGCTACGCATATTGGATGATGGTTCATAAGTGGGAAACTACCCCTGATGGTCGTAATTCAGCAAGATTTGCGAACCGATGACCCCATTTTTGCGATAAAAGTCCACCCATTTATATTTTTCTTTTCAAGTAGCTGTATTTCAGTTGGTTGTGATTGATTTTTCAACTGGCCGCCCCAAAAGTCAACTCCTTCAATTTTATTTTCATCCCCACATTTTCCTGTTCTAGCAATTACCTTCGTTATACCAAATTATTTTTCTAAACCTATTGATTTTGCAGTACAGAATTAGGTGAGTGGTGTAAAATCATTGAGATAATTTTTAACGAGCAATAAATTGCCTAACCTATGAAAAGTATATTTACCCTTCTGATCCTTGCTGTAGGCAGCCTGACGGCACTGGGTCAATCCGCAAAAGTTACCGGTAAAATTACCGATACCGACGGTCAGGCACTTTTGGGTGCCAACGTCATGGTTAAGGGTACCGCCAACGGAGCTGTAAGTGATATGGACGGGGCTTACGAGATGATGATCGGCGCCGGTACCTATACCTTCATTGCCAGTTACACCGGATACAGTCCGTCCGAAAATACCGTGCGGGTGGAAGACGGCGCTACCGTAACCCTCAATTTCAACCTCACTCCGGGCAACGACCTGGACGTCGTCGTAGTTTCCAGTTCCAAAAAGCCGGAAAAGCTCACCGAAAGCCCCGCCACTATCGAGACGATATTTGCCCGCGAGATCGAAGAATACGCCGGAAACCCCGGTGAACTGCTGGCCCGCCAGAAAGGGATCGATTATTTCCGGGCCGGTATCGCCACGCCCGCCTTCAACATCCGTGGCTTCAATTCCAACTTTAATTCCAAAAACCTGCAGGTTACCGACGGGCGTTTTTCCACCCTGGTGGCAACGGGCCTGCCCTTTGGCCCGCTGGCGACGGTGATCAAGGAAGATATCGAACGGGTGGAGGTGATCCTGGGCCCGAACGCTACCCTGTATGGCCCCAACGCCCACAACGGTCTGATGAACACCATCACCAAAGATCCGCGTACTTCGGCGGGTACCACCATTGCACTTAACCCGGGGGTCAACGGAGACGGTAATGCCTACTATTCCGCCCGGATCCGCCACGCGCAGGTACTGAGCGACAAATTTGCTTTCAAGGTAATGGGTGAATACACCAAGGCCACCGAATTCGAGTTTGCGGATTCAGTATACATCGATCGGGTGGGAGCGGTAGATACGCTTGGCAATCGCGTACCGGACGGAACCAAAGAAGGTTACGAAGAACTGGAACTGGATCCCGGAGTGGATTTTCTCCGCGCCGGTCTCGGATTGTACTATTCACCCAGCAAAGACCTGGATGTGATCTTCAATACCGGTTACAGCAACAGTAACTATCTGTCTCCGACCAATGTCGGTCGTAACCAGATCAAAGACTGGATGATCAATTACTACCAACTGCGGCTGTCCGGAAAGCACTGGTTTGCCCAGGCTTACTACACCATCAGTAAAACCGACAGTACCTACGCCATCGATCAGCGGACAAAGAATTACTACGCCATGCTGGATGCCGGTCTGCCCGACGCCCAGGCCAGAGGCAGCGCCTCTTACGGAAACGGAGCTTTGTTCCAGGATGATTCCCGGCGCCTGAACGCGGAGGCCCAGTACAACAATTCCTTCGGCTCTCTCGATCTCATCGGCGGGGTGCAGTATCAGTTGGATAAGGCGAACAGTCTCGGTTCTTACCTGCTGGACAACGGGCAGTCTATCGATATCAGCCAGCTGGGCGCTTACGCGCACCTGACCTACAACTTCGGCAGTGGCTGGCGGTTGCTGGCGGCAGCCCGGGCGGATAATCACGAAATTTACGATTTCAACTTCGTACCCAAGTTCGGTATCCTGAAGGTGGGTGATCGCGGTACCTGGCGCCTGACCTACGGCAAAGGGATTGCAGCTCCTACCATTCTCAATATGTTCGGCGATCTGTTTGCCGGTCTCATTCTGGGGAATGCGGAAGGTTTCACCCTGACCGACGGCTCCAAAGTGGAAAAACAAAAAGTGGAAAAGATCCAGACCATCGAACTCGGCTACCGCGGACAACTGGTACCGAATAAATTCTTCCTGGATGCCAACGCTTACTACAATATTTCGAAGGATTTCCTGAGCCCGGTCACCGTGGTCGGAGTAGCAACCCACCGGGGCGATACGCCCATCGACCAGGTGCAGTCGGGCTACGCTTTTTACAACGGCCTGGTCGCCACTTACGTGAACTTCGGTGAAGTGAATACCTACGGTTTTGACCTGGGCGGTACCTACTACTTCTCTTCCGAGTTCAGTGCTAATTTCAATTATTCATTCTTCGACTACTCGGTAGATGAGGATAATCCCGAAAACGATTTTGACAAAAATGGCACCGTTAACTTCCTCGATATTCTGGTGAATGCACCGACTCATAAGGCCGGCGCGGGACTGAATTACAGTGGCAGCCAGTGGTTCGGCAGCGTTTTTGGTCGCTGGGTTGATTCGTACGACTATTTCTCCAGTTTCCAGATCGCTTCCCGAACGCACCCGGGACTGACCTACCGCGGCGTACCGATCGTAGAGAACGCCCGCAGCGGTGATTCCTATAACTACGGTCCGCTCGGCGGTTTCCTGACGGTAGATCTGAGTCTGGGATATCGCTTCAACGAGATCTTTACCCTTTCCGCCGCTGCGACGAACCTGTTCAATCAGGAACTGCGCGAATTTACCGCCTCCGCCCCAACGCGCGGTTTGTATACGGTGGAATTGAAGGTGAATCTGCCGGCTATCGGTAAGAAGTAAACCATTAGTGAGATGATGTGGGTGGCCGGGGAATGGTTGCGATCGATTTGTTGACGATTCCCCGGTTGCAATGTGCGAATGTGGAAATGTTTGAAGGTGGAAATGTGGAAATGTTGGAACGTGGAAATGTTGGAAGGTTGGATGGATGAGGTGGGATTGGTAGCTCTTTATTGTTATATTTTTCCACTTTGATATCGCCGGGGGCTGGAGCATTCTGATCTATTCCTAAAGGATCCGGAAATGTGCCATCCACCGATACCATCGCAAAAAGCTAAGAAAGTATGATACTCGCCTGGACGCTCTTTTCCGTTTACCTGGCCGGTACAGCCTGGCTGGGGTGGCTGGGGCACAAGAAGACCGACGATTTTGGAAGTTTTGCTATCGGTAAGGGCGATCTCTCGCCGGTGCAGGTCGGGGTGACCCTGGCGGCGGCTACGGCCTCGGCGGCCACCTTCATTATCAACCCGGGTTTTGTGTATGTGGACGGACTGGCTGCCTTTATGCATCTGGGCCTAAGCGTGTATCTGGGGTTTGTGAGTATGCTGATCCTGTTGTCCTTCCGGTTTCGGAAAATGGGGGAGGAGATGAAGGCCCTGACGATCCCGGACTGGATTGGCAAGCGTTACGGGTCGAAACGATTTTCCCTCTACTTTGCCCTGATCAATCTGCTCAGTTTTGCTTTTATCGTGCTGCTGGTTGGTGGGATCTCGATCGTTATGCAGAAACTACTGGGCGTAAGCAATGTGACGGCACTGCTCATCACCCTGATCTTCGTGACCTCCTACGTGCTTTTCGGGGGAACCTACGCCCACGTTTTTACCAATATGTTCCAGGGATTCCTGATGATCTTCGTAACCCTCATCGTGTTGGCCTCGGGGCTTTCGCTGATGTGGGAATCCGGTGATTTCTGGACGCAACTGACGGCGCAGAATGCGAATTTGTTGTCCTGGATAAATCCGGACAGCAAGCTGTTCAATGATGTATTTTCCACCTACGTCGCCGGTTTCTGTATCGGCGCTGCGCTGGTGTGCCAGCCCCATATCCTGACTAAGGCGCTGTATGTGAAAACCGACCGGGATGTACGGCGATACATCCTGGTGTTCAGTGTGGTCTTCTTTCTATTCACACTGCTGTTGCTGGCGGGTTTCTGGGCGCACACTTCGGTTCCGCCGGAGCAGTTGGTGGATCCGGCAACGGGTGCTTTCCGGCAGGATCTGGTGATGACGGCCTATTTGCAGCATGCATTTCCCGACTGGCTGTTCACCATCATCAGTGTGGTCTTACTCGCCGCGGCGATGTCTACACTGGACGGCCTGTTGGTAGGGATCTCGACCATAACGGCCAACGACCTGGTACTGAACCTGATCGACAAGACGGGAGCCGGGAAATTATCCGAAAGCCGGAAAATGGAGATCGCTTTTCGGGCCAGTCATATCGTATTGATCGTCATTGCCGTGCTGGTCTTTCTGGTCACCCTGAATCCGCCGAAACTGCTGGGCATTTTCGGCCAGGTCGGGGTCTACGGACTGGTACTGGCCGCCGTGCCGCCCCTGCTGGCGGGTGTGCTTTTTCAAAAAACAAATATCCGTTTGGTCTGGAGTATGTCGGTGGTGGCCCTGGTGGTCCATTTCGGTCTGTACTTCTGGCGGCAGGATCTGTTTCCGGACAGTCGTCTGGCGTTTGGCAATCCCGGACTGACCGCCGCTTTCGGGCTGATGTTCAGCGTGATCCCCACCTTACTGATCCAGGCATTTAGTACTACTCCCGGCGTTTCGGGGCAGCCGGTAAACGGCGGAGGATAGCCAAGCCATGTCGCAGTATGGATCGGATAGAGATAGGTGATAACTAATCAAAAAATAAAAGAACTTTAATGCAAAATGCAACGATTGTAGCCTGTGGGGCTTACGCGCCGGAGCGGGTTATTCCGAATAGTTACTTTAATGAAGTACTGGGGGAGGATGTAGATACCTGGTTGCGGGAGAATGTGCACATTTACGAGCGCCGCTGGTGTGCGCCGGACGAAAGCACCGCGGATCTGGCCGAGAAGGCCGCCCGGCAAACCCTGGAAAGGGCCGGTGTCGAAGCGGAAGCCTTGGACCTGATCATCATTTCTACCGACACGCCGGAATATGTATCGCCTTCTACCGCATCGGTCGTTCAGCACCGCCTGGGGGCCACCAAAGCCGGTACTTTTGATATCAATACGGCCTGCGCCGGATTCGTGACGGCTCTGGATATCGGTTCCAAGTACATCCGGGCCGATGAGCGCTACCAGAATGTGTTGGTGATCGGTGCTTACGCCATGAGCAAATATCTGAATAAGGAAGATAAAAAAACGGTGACGCTCTTTGCGGACGGAGCCGGCGCGGTATTACTACAGGCCACCCAGACGGAAGGACGCGGCTTCCTGGCCAGCGAACTGATCACCAAGGGTGAATACCACGACTGGATGGGCATCTACGGTGGCGCGGCCCGGCAGCCCGTGGATCAGGCCGTACTCGAACACCACGATCACCAGTTGAAATTCGTACGGAAGTTTCCTAAAGAGCTCAATCCGGAAACCTGGACCCAGATGGCCCAAAATCTCAGCTGCCGCATCTCCGTGAAACCCACAGAGGTAAATCGCTTTTTTATCACTCAGATCAACATCAATGCGATCTGGGAAACCCTGGACCGGCTGGGCGTAGCCCGCGACAAGGGGCATACGGTGATGCATCAGTACGGCTACACCGGATCGGCCTGTATCCCCATGGCTTTTAACGACGCCTGGGAGAAAGAACTGATCCGGGAAGGCGATCTGGTCTATTTTATCGGTTCGGGTGGAGGTCTGGCGTTTGCCAGTACGGCATTTGTGTTGTAATTTTTCGACCCTATGGAGATCCGACAAACAGACTGGGCGGCCAAATGGGGCCGATACAGCCCGGATAAGATCGCTTTTAAAGATCACGATACCGGCCGCTGCCTTACGTACCGGCAACTGAACGGCCTGGGCAACCGACTGGCGGGATACCTGCACCGTACCTACGGGATCGGGAAAGGAGACCGGATTGCCATTCTCGCGGAGAACTGCCTGGAATACCTGGTATTGTTCGCGGTGGCGCAGAAAACGGGTTGTATCCTGGTGCCGCTGAATTACCGGCTCACCGGGGCGGAGATTGACTATCTGCTGAAAAATGCAACTCCCTGTCTGGTAATGGGTGAAAACAAATTTCTGCCGACCCTGGAGGCCGCTCCGGCTTACCAGCGCATCGCCCACCACTGGACGATGGAGGAACTGGCGGCCTACTGTGATCCCTCTTCCCTGACGGATCAGAACCAGCATTTCTCTCCGGTTGTTCTGGACGAAGACGATCCCATTTTTATCCTCTATACTTCGGGTACGACCGGTTTCCCCAAGGGAGCGCTGTATACGCACAAGATGTTGTTTTGGAACAGCATCAATACCGCCATGTCGCTCATCATCAATTCGGAAAGCCGTACCGTCAACTGCATGCCGCCCTTTCACACGGGCGGTTGGAATGTACTGACCACGCCTTTTCTGCACCACGGCGGGTATACCTGCCTGATCCGCAAATTTGATCCGGCTACAGTACTGCAACTGCTGGAACGGGAGCGGACCACCATCTTCATGGGCGTGCCCACGATGCTGAAAATGATGGCGGACCTGCCGGAGTTCGAGACAGCCGACTTTTCCAATCTGCACTATATCATCGTAGGTGGGGAATCAATGCCTATTCCACTGATCGAGCGCTGGCACCAAAAGGGCGTTCCCATTCGGCAGGGCTACGGGATGACGGAAGTGGGACCCAACCTAAGCTCGCTCCACCAGGATGATGCCATCCGAAAAAAGGGCTCCATCGGGCGTCCTAACTTTTACGTGGATATCCGGGTAGCCGACGATGCGGGCGAAGCCGTTTCGCCCGGTATTTCCGGCGAGTTATTACTGCGTGGACCTATGGTCACGCCGGGATACTGGCAGAATCCCGAAGCCACCGACAAAGCGATGAAAGACGGCTGGTTTTGTACCGGCGATCGAGTCAGCCAGGACGAGGAGGGCTATCTGTACGTGGTGGACCGCATTAAAAATATGTACATCTCCGGGGGCGAGAATGTCTACCCCGCGGAGGTGGAAAGGGTACTGTTGTCCCATCCGGCCGTGGCCGAAGCGGCTGTAGTGGGGGTGCCGGACGAGCAGTGGGGCGAATCCGGCAAAGCCTACATCGTTCGGCGGATCGAAGCAGAATTTTCCGAAGGGCAGTTGCTGAAGCATTGCCAAAGTAATCTGGCCAAATTCAAAGTGCCGAAGCTGTTGGTATTGGTTGATAGCCTGCCCAAAAACGATACGGGAAAGATCGACCGGCAGGCGTTGAAAAATTGGAATTGATCATACCCTGATTGACCTGTTCCCGGATTCTCTAATGGCAGGAAGGACCGGTAAGGGGTTTAGTCATTACTTGTTATATTTGTTTGCAAGACCTTGACTCCTGTAAACACCTCCGATATGACTGAGCATTCGAGTAATAACCGAAGATCTTTCCTGAAAAAAACCTCCGGACTGTTAGCCGCGCTGGGCATTGGCCTGGACGCCACAGCCCGTCCGGTGGCTCCGGACCGCACCCCTGATTCCAAGGCGGCAATACCACCCTACAAAGTGATCGACAACCCCCTGGTCCTGTTTGACAATTTCCACGTGGGCAACCGACGCGGCTATTCCTGGAAAGCCAAATTCGCAGCGGCCCGCAACGCCGGTTTCGACGGATACGAACTGGTGACGGTTGCTCCCGGTTCCGATCAGTGGAAAGAAGCGATGGACCTGATGCCCGCCGCCAATTTCCGGGTGTGGGGAATGCACTGGACTACCCGCGCCGTGGTGGACAGCAATTTCCCGGATATCGACCGGGACATCGAACAGATCGAAGAACTGGTGGAGGCCTGTGCCGCCACGCCGATCGAATATATAACCCTTTCACTCAGCGGCAATGGGGAACTCCGGGGGCCAAACATTCACGAAAGCGGCTCGGCCAAAGCGGAGGATCGCCACTGGGAGCGGGCCTACAAGATCATCGGCGCCTTTGACCGGGCCTGCGCCCGGCACCAGATCCGGGGTTCCCTGTATCCGCACACCCACTGGATCTGTGATACGCCGCAATCGCAGGCAAAGATCCTGGAAGGGGCCAATGCCACCACGATAGGGCCGGCTTTTTGCTCCCACCACTGGTACGCTAACCGCAATTCCGTCGAACTGGACGAAGCGCTGGACCTGCCGATGATGGAAAAATTAAACTACGTGGTCCTCACCAACGGGCGTTTCAACGGCGATAATTTTCCGGCGGTACGGTTTGACTTAGGGGAGATCGATATGGCCTGGATGCTGGCCAAGATCTATGAATTCGGTTACTCCGGGCCCATTTCTACCCAGGGCTGGGGAATCGGCGGCGATCCCTACCTGAACTGCAAGGCTTTTGTAGACGGAATAACCGCCCTGAAGCGGCGGTTTAAGACCCAACCGGAACTGTGGCCCCTGCGGGAATAGTCCTGGATAGATCCGGAATCCCAGCCAGGCTACCGGTTTACCCCCACAAAACGCACATTGGCCACAAAATTCTTCAAAGCTCCGGGATCGGTTTTACCTTTGGGCCATAAAAGCCGAAACTTTGAAAGACAAATGGTGGAAATACGGACTGCATGTGCTGGGCTGGATACTTTTTCTGACCCTGCCTTATCTGCTCTCCTTTAAAAAGGCCGTGCAGTTTGATGAGCTATGGACCAATCCCCGGGATATGAAAAACCTGATCTCCTGGATCCTTCTGATCGGGTTTTCCTATTTCAATCATTTGTGGCTGGTCCCGCAGCTGTACCTCAACCGGAGATACATTTTATTTACGGCCTTCGTATTATTGAGTTTTGCCGCCATTATCTGGTTGCCGGAAATAATTGACCTGCTGCCTTCCCAGCCGATGCTTTCGGATCTGACACCGCCGGCGGGTGTGCCGGGAGTTGCTCCCGGAGCGGTGCCCCCGAAACCCGACTTTGCGATGGAAATCAGCCATTTTGTGCTGCTGTTCATTCTCAGCGTATTGATCTCAATTGCTTACTACACACAGATGCGGCTCCAGATGACCGAAAAACAACGACTGGAGACCGAACTGGCGCATCTGAAAGCCCAGATCCAGCCGCATTTCCTGTTCAATACCCTCAATAGTATTTACGCACTGGCGATCCGGCAGGACGAAAAAACGGCGGATACGGTCGTCCAGCTGGCCGAGTTCCTGCGGTATGTGATCCGCGACGCACAGGGGAACCGGATCGCTTTGGAAAAAGAACTGGCCTATCTCCGTAATTACGTGGATCTGCAACAATCCCGCCTGCGCGATAGTGTGATCGTTTATTTTGAAGTGGCCGGATCGCCGGTCGGTATGGAGATCGTCCCGCTCATCCTGTTTAGTTTTGTAGAGAATGCTTTTAAGCACGGGGTCAGCCCGGACGAAGAATCGCTGATCCGTATCCGCATCGATATTTTACTAAATGGCGTTAAATTACATGTCTTTAACAAGAAAGTAACCGTAGTTTCCCCGGAGGCCAATTCCGGAATAGGCGTGGAAAATGCGCGGAAAAGGTTATCCTTGTTGTATCCCCAGGCGCACGAACTGAAAGTGACGGATACGCCAACTGATTACACCGTAGATCTTTTCATCAGCACGGAAAAATGAAACTAACTGCAATTGCCCTGGATGACGAAATGCCCGCTCTGGAAGTGATCGACGCTTTTGCCGGTCGGCTGGAGGAGCTGGATTTGCAGCAAACTTTTACCAAAGTCGGTGCCGCCCGCCGGTTTCTGGAAGAAAACCCGATAGACCTGGTGTTCCTGGATATCCAGATGCCGGCGATGTCGGGGATCGAATTTTCCAGGATCATCCCCGCGGAAGTGATCGTCATTTTTACCACTTCCTACACCGAATATGCCGTGGAGAGTTACAGCCTGAATGCCGTGGATTACTTGCTGAAGCCGTTTACTTTCCAGCGTTTTCAGCAGGCATTAGGTAAAGCAAAGGAGCTGTACCAGGCGCGCCTGCCGGTAGTGGATCCGTTGCCGCCCCTGCTGCTGAAGGCCAATTACGGACTGGTCAAGGTCTGGCCCCACGATATCCTTTTGATCGAAGGGCTGGATAATTACCTGAAGATCCACCTGCAGGATCAGGATATGCTGGTCGTTCGGATGACGCTTAAGGAAATGGCCGGGATGCTGCCGGAAGATCAATTCCCGCGGGTCCACCGTTCCTACATCGTTTCGCTGGAGAAGGTGGAATTTGTGCGCAATAAAGTCATTCAGATCCACGGTCGCGAGATCCCACTCGGGGGAAAGTACGAAAGCCACTTTTTTGAATTGTTCGGTAATGCTTGAATAAGGTGCGAATGTGCTTAGGTTTTAAAGTACTAATGTGCGCTCCGCCTGCTGGGGATCAACTCCTTGTTATCCGATAATCTTCGTTGAATACAGCCTCCTATCCACTAATAACTGCTGCAGTTTTAGCCAATTCTTCGGCTATACAATCTGCCAATTTCCCAAAGTCTAACCTCCAAAAGAGCTTCTTTTCAAATTTCACCACAACATTTCCCGTATTCACCACAAAGCCCGGCATGGCCCGGGTTTCCGCTATAACTTGCCCCCATATTCAAACCACAAAAATCAAATGAAGATGCAGCGGAAAGAATTTTTGAGAAGGGGACTGGCGGGTATCGGCACGATCGTAGCGCTCCCCACCGTAGTTAGTTCCTGTACGAAAGAAGAAGGTGCGGTGCCGAATACGGACACCGGTACGGGCGACGGCAGTTGTGACCTGTCACCCAGCGAAACCAAGGGGCCCTTCCCGATTAAAACCCCGGCCGATCTGGTGCGGGCCAACATCATCGCCGACCGGGACGGGATCGCCCTACTGGTCACCCTTACCGTCCAGGATCAAAATGATGACTGCGCCACTATGGCCGGCGTCTACGTCGATATCTGGCACTGTGATAGTGACGGGAATTATTCCGAATACGGCGGCACTGGGATGCAGTCCACCAATTACACCAACCAGCATTTCCTGCGCGGCCGGCAAATGACCGATGCCAACGGGCAGGTCTCTTTTATCAGTATTTATCCGGGTTGGTACCGCGGCCGGGCACCGCATATTCACGTGGAGGTACTGGACGCCAATCTGAGTTCCTTACTGGTTACCCAGATCGCATTTCCCGAGGACGTTTCGCAGACCGTTTACGCTACCGAGGATTACAACGGCATTTACGATACTTCCAACGCCAGTGATAATGTATTTGCCGATAGCCTGGACGGTAATATGGGGCAGATCAGCGGCAATACCTCCGATGGATATACCCTGACCCACACGATCGTTGTCAACGGTTGATTATTCGTATATATTCCTGAGTTTTTTCGTAAAAAAAGGAGATCAGCGACTTGGTTTGCTGATCTCCTGCTTGTTTAAAGTTTCTGATTGATCGTAGCTTATGTTATTCGCCGTAGAGGATTAACTCCGCCAGGAAGGCGTAGAATTTAGGGCCTTCGGTGGCGATGTATTGTACGTATCGGGCTTCGGGTACAAATTTGAAAATGTAGGATTGCCCGGTGTCGATGTTGGGATCGAAATCAAACTCTCCCTGGTCGACCCATTCGGTGTTGTCAACACTGGTGAGGATCCGGAATTTGGTTTGCCCTTTATTATTCCCCTGTCGTCGGAAGCACTCGACGGAACCCAGTTTGTGCACACCCCCCAGGTCAATGGTGAAGGAGTGCGGGAATTCGGGTTGAGCCGCATCCCACTGGGAATGCCAGAAGGTTTCCAGGATGCCGTCGATAGCCGCTTCGGCTTTCCCCTGATAACCGTAGGAACTCCACTGGGCTTCGGCGTTCTCCTCACTGGAAAAATCGGAAATGGACCAGGCCGTCCGGTCGAGCTGCGTATCCGGCAGATACTGACCTTCCAGATCCAGTTCGGCGAGGAAGGCAAAGAAATTCGGCCCGCTTAGCGCAATGTATTTGATGTAGCGGGCAGCCGGCAGGTTCAGCGGATAGGTCTGACTGTTGATCTGATTATCGTAATCAAAAGTACCCTGATCTTCGAAGTTCTCACCGTCCAGACTGGTCAGGATCTGGAAAGAAGTCTGTCCCCGGCCGTCCCCCTGACGCCGATAGGTCGTGATCTGGTTCAGTACCGCCACTTTTTTCATATCTATGGTGATATAGTGCGGATAGGGCGGATTGCCTCCGTTCCACTGCGAATGCCAGAAGGTATTGAGGTCACCGTCGATGGCGGCGCTGGCCAATCCGTTGGGCGCGCCTTCTGCGGGTTCTTCCGTGGAAAAGTCAACGATCTCCCAGTCCGTTTTATCGAGCATCTGCCCTTCAAAGATGATCAGGTCCGGCAATACTTCCTGGGCGTCTACCGTGAAGGTGTCAATGGCGCCCGGTTCCGGAATGTAGTGGGATGTATAGGTCAGCGTACTGAAGGGTTTCCAGCCCCGGATCACGGTTTGGTCGTCTCCGGCGGGAACCCATTTGGTGATGATGTTATCATCTCCGTCGGGATAGCTCAGTTGCACGCCGGTCAGACCTTCGGACGGCAGCCCCCAGTCGATGACGAGGGAGTCGATCGTCCCGCCGCCGTTCATGCCACTGAGTACGCGGGAGTTGAGCGAAGCCTGGTAGCGATCGGCGTAGGCCGAGCCCGTTACCTGTTCCTTGATCGAACGGTTGCCTTCTTCATCAATGGTGTAGATGTCGAAGATGTAGGATTTTTCCTCCAGGTTATCCAGCAGGATGGAGAGGGTATCCACCGGGAGTTGCGGCATGATGTCCAGGCTCTGCGAGGAAGCGCCTTCGGCCCATTCCACGACCAGCTTGCGTACGGTCGGTGCGTTGTAGAGTACGTACTCCAGCATCAACCGGTTGCGGCCGGCGTAGGATTTGGGGTCGAAGGGCTTCGGTGCGTATACGATCTCACCGTCCTCCAGGAATTCAGCGTGGACATCTTCCATTTTTTCGCATCCCCAGATGAGGCCCAGCAGGGCGATCAACAGGAATGGTTTTATATTGAAATTATACATTGTTCTTCAATTTTAAACGTAAACTATTGTACCTGGCCGTAGAAGGTCACCTCCGCGAAGTGAATGAAGCCGGTATTTCCCCAGGTTTCGTTGACCACAAAGCGGACGTAACGAACGGGAGGATCATCCAGGGAGAACCCGTATTCATCGCCGGTTTCGAAATGCAACTGATCTTCGTCGGCCGTACCGCCGTCCAGGGTCGGGCGGGTAGCTACACAGTCGCACAATTTGGTCCAACCGCTGAAGTCGGGAGATTCCGGATCTTCGTTCGTTCCCCAGATCTCCATCAGGCGCGGATTGCCGTGCCGGTAGAAGAAGGTTTGGCGCTGCAGGACGTTTACCCGGCTCAGTCGGGCCGTTACGCCCAGGTCCAGCGACCACTGCTGCGGCCAGCCGCTACCGGCCCAGGTGTGGTTGAAAGTATTCGGGTTGTTGTCGTAGGCGTACTCGTAGAGCCCTTCCCACGCATCCATATCGCTATCTCCTTCAAGGATGATCTTATTGAATTTGTCTTTATCCAGCTCCTGCTCAAACAAGGGAGTCAGCGTAGCTTTCTTGACCTCCGAGAAATTATCCCAGCGATCCCGGACGACGATCCCGAATTCCCGTTCTTCCGGATCAAAACCCCGGAGGGTATACGACCCGGTAGTGACGCCCGAGTAAACGGTTTCTACGGGACTGAATTCACCGTCCTCATCTTCCGCGTAGACGATGAAGGAAAGTGGCGCGTTGTTGCTGTTTTTCCAGCGAAAGAGCACCCCCCCGAATTCGGGGATCATTTCGATGGACTCCTCTACCAGAAATACATCCGGTGTGGTCGGGTTGATCTTTACCGTTACCGGTTCGGAGATATTCTCTCCGCCGTCTACCGCGTAGATCTTCACTTCGTGTTCTTCGGTATCTCCGAATCCTTCCACGAGCAGGGTATCGGCAAATTTGGAAGTACGTACTTCCTGGAAAAGTCCGTTGGACAGGCTGTATTCCGCTTTGACGTACAAGAGATCGTTGTCGGACGGCGGGGTAAAACGGAGTACGGCACTACCGGGACCATTCTCAATGATCACGTTGGAAACCGGTCCGGGAGGCATCGAATCGTCAAAAAGCGGTCCCTTTACATCTTCCTTGCAGCCCCCCAGCAGGAAGACCAGCAGGCATACGCCAAAAAGTGGATTTATATATTTTAGGTTTTTCATATTCTAAACTGTTCAGGTGTGAAGGATTTACCAACCCGGGTTCTGTACCAGATTGGGATTGGCGATGATCTCGTTCGTACTGATCGGCCAGAGGTAATCCTTGAAGGAAAAGGATGGCACGAACAAGGTGGTCACGTTGTAAAAAGCCAGACCCGGACCGGAAATATTCCACCCGCGAATGGGGCGATTCATATAATCGGCTGCCAGTTTCCAGCGACGAAGATCCCAGAAGCGCTGGCCTTCAAAAGCCAGTTCGATCAATCGCTCGTGTCGGATGATATCCCGCATTCCCGCTTTGGTAGTGGGTTTGTCCGGTGTTTTGGAGTAGTTGGTCCAACTTTCCATCACCCCGTCGAGGCCGGCCCGGTCGCGGATCCGGTCTACGTAGTCGAAAACTTCGTCGGACGGTGCATCCTGGGTCTCATTGAGCGCCTCAGCGTACAGCAGGTAGAGATCACCCAAGCGAATAATGGGGAAAGGGAAATTGTAGTTGGTTTTGATCGTCGTCTGGCTGATGGCGTTTTTCGGACTAATCAGCTTTTTTACAAAATAGCCGGTCGCGGAAAATTCCGCCTGGTTCCGTTTGGTGGCCAGTTCGCCGGCCCTAACCTTGACGTAGTAGTAGTTGGGATCCAGAATGTAAGCTCCCCGGTCAAAGGCGATATTGGCGTAGAAGCGGGCTTCCCGGTCAAAGTGCAGCCTGGCCGTTTTTTCGCCGGACTGAATGAAAGAACTATCCGCCGCTGTGGCCGTACGTAGCTGGAAGCGGTTGTCGTAGTCGTAGTTCACATCCTCATCGATCGGCACTCCGTTATTGGAGTAGAACAATTCCGCCATCCGCATGGTGGCCGCGTAGAACTGGCTCACGGGATTGGATGCGGTTACGGGGATCAGCAGGGGCATGAGCATCCGCTGGTAGTTTTCCGAAAAAACGAAATGGGTGGCGCCCCAGATCACTTCGGGGTTTTCCCGTTCGGTAGCGACCGAGCGGGCGATAAGTTCGTTGATCTCCGCTTCGGGAAATTCCGTTTTGGATTCGTAATCGTCCACCAGGCGGTGGCCGGCCATTTCGGCTACCTCGATGGCTTCTTTGGCCGCGTCGGCCGCCAGTTGCCATTTATTGGCATCGTAGGTCGGATTGAAAAGCGGTACGCCCCGGTTATCTACAATACTGGCGAAATCCGTATTGCCGTTAAACAGCGGACTGGCAGCGGTAGACAGCACCCGGGCCTTAATGGCCAGTGCGATCGGTTGGGTGATCCGGCCGAGCTCAATGGCTTCAGACATGACCCGCAACGGCAGGTCGACCACTGCCTCATCGATCAGTTCTACGATGTAATTAACCACATCGTCCACCGGATCGCGGTAGACTTTTACATCTTCCGTATTCACGTAGATCGGCAGATTCTCCCGGATGATAGGGATCGGTCCGTAGGATTTGAATAGCCAGAAGTGGTAATAGGCTTTCAGGAATTTCACCTCGGCTTTCCAGCGGGTCCGTTCCTGATCGGTGATGTCGTATACCTGATCAATTTTTTCCAGAAAGATGTTGCAGTCCCGGATACCGACAAACATATTTTTACCACGTCCCGAACCATCCCAAAAACTCAGGTAGGGATTATTGCTGTTCTGAAAACCGCGGGCGATCAGCTGACCTTCCACGTTCTCGCGTTCTTCGTTGAACCAGACTTCATCACCGGCGAGCAGGCCAGGATTTACCCAGGGATCACCGTGGTTCGGCTGGTAGGAATAGCAGGTCGCCAGGAAGCCTTCGGCGGACTGCCGGTCGGCAAAGGCGTCGTCAATGGTTGCTACATCATCCGGCACTACATCCAGATAACCGCAGCCACAGAAAAAGAAGAGCACCAGCACTAAAAGCTGGCCTGGTTTATAGTTTGACATTGAATGGTCATTTTAAGAACTTGTTTAAAATTCGTTTTTGATGGCGAAAATGTTCAGATAAAGGTTCTCACGAAGCCATTTTTGAATCTCATAGCAGCGCTATGGGGTGAAAAAATGGGGAAGTGAGGTTCCTTAGGTGGACATTTGCAGCCCAAAGGATGAAATTTAAACATGTTCTAAATTAGAAAGAGATCTGTGCGCCGAAATTCATTACCCGCTGTACGGGGTAACCCAGGCCGTTGCCGCCCATCTCCGGATCCCACAGTTTGAAAACACTCCACTGCATCAGGTTCGTACCGCTCATGTATACCCGCGCGTTGCGTACCCCCCATCTGGAGAGGGTGCCGGCCGGCAGCGTAAAGCCGATCTCCGCCGACTTCAGGCGCAGGAAGGCGCCATTTTGCATAAACCAGGTGCTGGTAGTCGTGTTGTTGGGCACTTCGTTGGTAGACAAACGTGGCCAGATCGCGTAGATGTTGCGGTTGGCTTCGGACCAGTGACTGTTGGCGTATACCTGCAGCATCGCGTTGTTGGTCAGGTAGTTACCGAAGGGGTCATTATCAAAGTGGTAATTGATGAAAGGCGCCGTTGCCCGGGTATCGATCCAGAAGGAAGATCGGGCCGATCCCTGGAAGAACAGCGAAATGTCAAAGGCTTTGTACCCTCCGGAAAGACCGAAACCGTAGATGATCTCCGGGGTGGTGGGATAACCGATAGGGACCCGGTCCAACTGGTTGATCTTATCGTCACCGTTGATATCCCGGTACTTAATATCACCACCCTGTACAATACCACCGATCTCCTGGGTAGGAGAGTTGGCCACCTCATTATCGTCTACGAACAGGCGTTCGGCAATATAGCCCCACCATTGGGTGATCGGCTGACCTACACCACTTAACCAGGGCGTTTCGCTGTAATCCGGTTCTTCGCGTTTTTCAAATACCCCGCGGGCGTAGGTAAAGTTACCCCGGCCGATGAGCCACAGGTCGGTGCCCAGCGTATACTCGTAATCGATGGAAATATCGACGCCCCGGCTGGAAGCTTCCCCGACGTTGGCCTTGGTCGCTGATTGCAGGCCAAAGGTGGCGAAGGATACGCGATCCATCAGGATGTTGGAGCGGTATTCGGTGAAATAATCGGCCTGGATCTCGATGTTGTTCCACAGCCCCAGCTCGATACCGAAGTTGGTTTTTCGCGCCGTTTCCCAGGTGATCTGATCGTTCGCGTAGCGGGAAATGCCCACCCCGTTCACGATGTAATCGCCATTGGCACCCCAACGGTAGGCCGTACCGCCGTTGTTGAGGTTGACGTTGGACAGGTAAAAGAAGCGATCATTGGCGGAACCGATGGCATCGTTACCCACCAGACCGTAGGTGAATTTCAATTTCAGCTTGTTGATCGTCTTGGCCAGATTTCCCCAGAAGGGTTCGTTGGAGATGTACCAGCCCAGACCCGCCGAGGGGAAGAAACCGAAACGTTCGTCGGCGGAGAAGCGTTCGGAACCGTTGTAACCAAAGTTGAATTCGGCAAAGTAGCGGGAATCATAGGCGTAAGTGAATCGTCCGGAAATACCCAGGTTACGCTGGGGCAGTGAGGCCTGCAGCGTGTTTTCATTACCCTGCAGATACTGCCGGATGATACCTACTAACAGTCCGCTGACACCGTGGCGTTCGCCGAAGGTATTGTTGTATTCCATGGCCGCTTCGCCGTAGAAAGTAGAAGCTACAGTCTTGTTGCCGGATTCGAAATCCAGAGAGCGTTCGCCCTGTTCCGGATTCAGTACTTCCAGCTGGTAGGCACCGGAGCGGTCGTCAAAAGCGGAAACGCTGTAGAAGAACGGTCGGTAAGAGCGTACTACATCGAAATAAGCGTTCCGGGTGGTGTTACCCAGCACGCGGAAGAACAGGCCGGGCGTAACGAAATCCAGTTGTTGTTTCAGTTCGAACTGGGCCAGCATCAGGGAAGTACTGTATTCCTTGTAGCCCCGAACCAGCTCAGCGTAGGGGTTGATGTAGTTGGCGGCACCGGCATTACCAAACAGGATATGGCGGGTGCGCTCGTGGGCCGGATCCGGATCGTAATAGGCCGGAAATAAGACCGGATTGGAGCGAAGAATGGCCTGGTACATGGCCGCACCACCGTGGATCGGGCCCCGGTAATCGTCGAAGGTCCCGTGCACGCGGACTACCGCCTCGGTGGTAGGCGACAGGTTGATGTTTACATTGGAACGCACCAGGGATTTACCCAGGTTGATGTTCGAGTTGAAATCACTGCGTTTATCTACGTTCAGGTTACCGTTATCCCGGGAATATCCGGCAGCCAGGTAGTAGCGGGCTACCTTACCCCCGCCCGAAATATTGAGGTTAACGTGTTGGTTGATCGTGCGGTCGCGGAACAGAGCCGTTTTCCAGTCCGTCTGCGGGAAAGCGTTCGGATCCATACCGTTAATGGTATTTTCGATCTTTTGCGGGGAGTAGGGGAGGAAGCCCAGCCGGTCCCGCGTACGAACGGCTTCGTTGTGCAATTGCATGTAGGTGATCGGGTCGGCCAGTTCGATCTGCTGCGTTGGTTCGGAGATGGCGTTTTCCACCCGGACATTGATCTGGGCCTTACCTTCCTTACCTTCTTTGGTCGTGACCAGGATCACCCCGTTGGCACCCCGGGCACCGTAAAGGGCGGTAGCCGTGGCGTCTTTCATAATGGAGAAGCTGGCGATATCGTCGGGATGCAGGCGCGAAAGATCCTGCGTGGAAAGTTCGATCCCGTCGATCAGGATCAGCGGATCCCGCTTGTAGCCGAAAGTGGTCACCCCGCGGATGAAGAACTGGGCGTTGTCCTGCCCCGGTTCCCCACTTCGCTGGTAGGAAATGATCCCGGACATCCGACCGGCCAGTGCGGTGGTCAGGTTACTGGACGGTACCCTCAACTCGGAAGGTCGGACCGTGGTCACCGACGCGATCACGCTTTCCTTTTTCTGTTTTCCGTAGGCGACAACGGTTACACTTTCCAGTAGCTCGGCTTGTTCGAGCATGGTGATGTTGAGTTCGGATTCATTACCGACTTCAATCACCTGGTTTTCCATACCTACGTAGGAAAGGATCAATCGGTCTCCGGATTCTGCATCGCAGATAAAACGACCATTGAGATCCGTGATCACCCCGCCCTTATTGTTGCCGTCGGGATCTTCGATCTGAACGGTAACTCCAGGGAGCGGCTCTCCACTATCATCCGTGACCGTTCCGGTAATCTCTCTAAATAGTTTGCTTAAGTTGGAAACAGGCTCGCTATCCGGTGGCGCTGCAAAAGCAGGGACACAGAAGGGCCAGGCGAATAACCCGAATACAAGGGCTATACGCACAAATGGTGTTAAGTGCATAGATGGATACTTTAGGTTGAATTACTACTTGAAAGGATAAGGCTAAGCATAGCGATCACCCTACCTGAAAGCTTACCAGGCGGACATCACAATAGTCGTTTAGCTGTAGTTAAATCGCAAATTTGAAGAATAGGTATCTAATCTGGTTCTGCAGTTGAGCTGAAAGATTGTTAGAAGCTGTTTCGGTTATTTTCTATCGCAAATTGAGAGGATTATGCGGCAAATATATAAAAATTATATAAGGTGTATAAAAAGTTGATATAAATTTTTCCCCGGGAATCAAAAACCATATTTTATATGGTAAAGATTGCCGGGGATCGATTATGGCATTTGGTCTTACAGATAGCGGCTGGTTTCCAGACGGTCCAATTCCAGCATTTTACCCTGCGCCCGCGTCTCCGTCTCCGGCAGGATCTCACAATTATCCCACAACCCGGTAGATAACGTCAGCGCATAGGCTTCCGGCAGTCCGGCATTGCGCATGAATTGTTGGGCGAGCAAAAAATTATATTCCACTGGGAGGAAGCGATACGCAATCGATGTCGAAAATTCCTCCAGCAGCATACACCACACCCGCGGCGTCCCGTCATTGGCGGGCATGCCGATCACACCGGCATTCAGCCAGTAATAGCCGTTGGCCGTATCGGCAAAGGGGAGTCCGCAGTGGCCGGCCAGTACCACTTCGGATTTGCATTCTTCGAAGATCTCCATTTTTTCGTTCCAGGGCGTAGAGGCAAAAACATAGCCGGCTACTTCCCGGTAACTGCCGTGCAGTACCCGCACCTTTTTCCCCGCGAAAGTAAACTGCAGCTGATCCGGCAGTTGCTGCATCCAGTCGATGGAAGCGGGGGAGAGGTGAGTCTTGGCGTAGGGATACCAGTCTTGCGAAAAGCTGTCACAGCGGGAACCGGTGCGAAAATCACAGCCGCAATGATCCGCACCGGACGCCAGTTGCAATTCCACATTACCGGCAATACAATGGATGCCCCAATCCCTGACTTTTTGGACTACGGCCTCCGGCTGGGCGCAGTAGCCGACCACATCGCCGGTGCAGATGATGCGTTCCGCCGGGATATTCATACCGGCAGCCAGTTCCTGCAATGCTTCCAAAGCCTGGAGGTTGCTATACACACCACCGAAGACTAGGAGCGGCCCGTTCAAATTTCCGATATCTTTTGTATTCATGATTTTTGCATTAGCCATTTTGGAATAAAGAAGAGAAGCACGCAGAGCAGCACACCCCACACGTTCAGCCACAACAGATCGGCGTATTTACCCTCCGACAGGATGATCTCCGACGGATACCAGCCCAGCACGAGCAGGATGCCGACGGCCAGACCGGCCAGGACGCTCAGGTAAAAACTAAGCCGCGGAGCCGGGACGCGCCAAAAGAGAAAAATGGGCGTGAGCCCGATCACCATCGTACCGCTAACGGTGGTGGCGGAAAGGATCTCCGGGTTAAGGAAAACGGGGATGGTACCGAGCACCGCCAGTACGACCATGAAGAGGCGTCCCATTCGGACGGAACGACCGATCCCCAGATCGATGGCAAACAGTTTGGCAAAGGAGGCAAAACTACTGTCAAGAGTAGAAGCGGCCGAGGTGACCATAATATAATTCATCAACAACATCATGATCACGCCGAGGGAGCGGGCCACCTGCACCGCTGCGTCCCCCTCCATGCCGGCCTGACGGGCGTAGATCCCGATAAAACTGAACAGCAGAATGAACAGCCCCCCGAAGCCGGCGGCCAGCATAAAGCTGCGCAGTGTGGTCCGTTCGTCACTGATGAAGGCACGATCGGTCATCACCGGATCGTGAAAGGGATAACTCAGCGACTGCAGCAAAGCGGCGAAGAGCAAATTGAGCCCCAGGCCCATTTCCCACTGCCCGGATTCCCAAACCGTGCGTGCCGTCAACTGATCGCTTCCGCTCAGGTTCACCAGTAGCGCGATGAGTAAAAGGCCGAACAGGACCATCTGGATCACATCCGTAAAAATGCTGCTGCTGAGGCCGCCCTTCAAAGAATAAGCCACCGTCAGCAGGGTAAAGACCACAATGGCCCAATAGTAGGAAGCCGATCCCACCGCTCCGAAATAGGTACCGATCACCATCGTATTGGACCAGATCTCATTGAACAGCCGGATGCCGATCAGCAGCGAGAACAGAATGATCGCACCCCGGCCGTAACGGGTGTTCAGAAACTGGTGGATACTGGCAAAACCGGCCCGTCGCAACCGCACCAGGATCACTCCGGCCACGGCAAACGACAGATAATAGGCCGCATAGGCCAACCCGCCCACCAGTCCGAAACTCTGCCCCAGGTTAGCGGCATTGGTGATGGATTTGGCAAAGATCCAGGAAATGATCAGACTGCCCGTCAGCACCAGTGTATTGGGACTTTTCCCCCGGTGCCGGGCCTGAAAGAAATCACGGGTGGACCGGGCCAGTGGCGACAGCAGAAAAAAGATCAGACTGGAGCCGATCACCAGGATCCATTGCCATAAGATCACATTGTCCATTTGCAAAATATTCGATCATTAAGTTGCTGCTCCGAATGGAACCCGACTGCGATGATTTCCATCGGCCGGGTCCCATTCACAGCTTAATCGCTTCCTTTAGGTAAAACCAATGATGGTGGAAGATTGTTACTGCTCCCACCAGCCCTTGCTGTTGTAATCATCACCACCGATCCGGTCTACGGCGATCTGGTAGTTGATCCCGTTCACGGCCTGTTCGCTTTCCGGGTAGGTATAGCGCACGGGGTAAAGCCCCTGATTGAGGTTATCCGGAGAGATCTCCACCGTGGGAATACCCGTGCGGCGGATATCCAGCCAGGCTTCGTAGCCGTTCAGGAACAGGGCGATCCACTTTTGGGTCAGGATCTTTTCCAGATCATCGTTTCCGTCCAGCGCAACGGCCGCTTGGGCGAGATAGGTATCCGCATCGGTAATTCCGTAGTATTCCAGGGAAGACCGGATGCCCGCCTCGTAGTGCTCGTTCGCCGATCCGCTGATCAGTCCCCGGGCGGCCGCTTCCGCCAGGACGAAATGGACTTCACTGGCTTTCAGGAATAAGGCATCCACCCCGTTTGGCTCATCCCGCAGGATACGACCGAGCAGAGAAATATTATTGAAATTGTACTGATTCTGACTCTCCCGGCTCAGCCCGTTGGGCAGTCCGTGGAAATCCGGATCACCGGCGGCCACCGAAGCCGCGGTGGGCTTGAAATAAACGGCTTCGCGGGGATCATCCAGCCGGTCGAAAATAGCTTCAATGGTGCTGCTCATGCGTACGTCCGTGTAGCGACCTTCCCGTTCGGTAAAAATGAACCACTGATTCGGCGCGGCGGACAAGTAGGAGATCAAGGCATTATCCGCATTGCTGTCGATATAAGCTCCCGCGTCAACTATAGCCTGCATGGCATTCGATACCTCCGTCTGGCTGCTGATCCGCAGGAGATAACGCAAGCGCAGGGAATTGGCGAATTTGACCCACTGGTCCAGATCACCGCCGTACATTATATCTCCCTCCACCCGATCTGAAGTGCGGCTCAGCAGATCGGCGGCTCGTTCCAGCAGATCGAGAATACCGTCCGGTGCGGTGTAGATCATTTCCTGAGTATCGAATGCCGGAGTGAAGTTTCCGTCGGATATGCCCCGGATGGCATCAAAATAGGGCACATCCGCCCAAAGATCGGTCAGCAGGGCCGCCAGGTTGGCCCGCATGACCATGGCGATCCCCCGGTAGGCTTCGTTGGACTGGTCCAGTTCCACCATGGTATTCAGATCATTGAGCAGGCGGTAGGTCGAATTCCAGAGCGGCGTATTGCTGCCGAGATTGTAGCGGTCGACGGCCAGAAACTCGATATTGGCGGTATGCTGGGCCAGTAAATTCCCGGCGTGCCAGCCCTGGAAGGAATTGTTGTTGGCCGCCTGGTACAATACATTGGAAAGCAGGAATTGCGGCGCCACCCGTTCGGGGGCATTGGTGTTGATATTCAATTCTTCCAGCTTCGTACAGGCGCCCAAAAACAGCAGGCCAAGCAGGAATATATGTTTTAACTTAGACATAATAATTTCGTTTTGTGGGTTAGATGGGGTTAAAATTTCAGACCCAGATTAAATCCGAAACTACGCGTTCCGGGATAGGCCATATCCTCCACGCCGTAGGCAAAATTCCGTCCCTGCATGGCGCTCAGTTCGGGATCGAAATGCGGATTTTCGGTGAAGATCAGCAGGTTATTTCCCACCAGTCCCACACGGATTTCTTCCACACCCCAGCTGCGGGTCAGGCTTTTCGGCAGGGTATACTGAATACCCACCTGGCGCAATTTCAGATAGGAAGCGTCGTAGAGGGCGCTTTCTTCGTTGGCGCGGTTGTAAAATTGATTGTAATATTCCGCGGCGGATACCGTAGTGGTATTGGGGACGTATTCCTGACTCTCCTCCGTGCCCTGATTGACCACGCCTTCGCCTACGATACCGGTTTCCCGGCCAGCCAGGGTGTGTTCCAGTACGCCGGAGGTACTACCGATAGCCAGCATTCGCGAAACGATCACGCCGCCCTGTCGCCAGTCGAGCAAAACATTGAGGGAGAAGTTTTTGTAACTGAAACGGTTACCCATACCCACGATAAAGTCGGGATTGTAATTGCCCAGATAACGCAGTTCGGTATCGCGGATCGGCAGGCCGTTCGCGCCGTAAATGATCTGCCCGTCCTCCGTTTTGCGGAAGCCGGTTCCGTACATGTCACCAATCCGGCCACCGTCGGGGTCGGCGATGTAGAACACGGAGTTTTCCGTGCTGGCGTATAGCCGGGTGTAGCCCGTCACGTAGCGGTCAATACCTTCCGGGAGGGCATCCACATAGCTGTTGCCCCGGGAGAAATTGACGAAGGTCTCCCAGCTGAAACTGGGCGTCCGCACCGGCACCAGGTTCAGCACTACTTCTAGTCCCTGGGAGCGGATCTTCCCGCCGTTCACGATCCGGTCGGTATACCCGCTGGCCGCAGATGCCGGCAGGGCGATGATCTGATCGCTGGCCACATTGCGATACCAGCTCAGATCCACGCCCACGCGATCGTTGAAGAACCAAAGTTCCAGCCCACCCTCGAGGGCATTGATCCGCTCGGGCCGCAGGCGGGCATTGAGCAGGGTAGCGGAGTTGGTCAGGAGGGGGAAGGCTCCGTAATTCTGATTGAAGACCAGCGTATTATTAAGTTGTAAGGGATCGGTGTCATTACCGACACTGGCCAGACTCAGCCGGGCTTTGGCGTAAGTGAGCCAGTTGGGAAGCGCCAGGAATTCCGAAAGTACCAGACTGGTAGAGGCCGAATAGTAGGCAAAAGAATTATTATCGGCGGGTAGGGTACTCGACCAGTCGTTGCGCAGGGTCAGATCCAGAAAAAAGCGATTGCGGTAATTCAGCGTGCCCATGCCGTATACGCTGTTGATCCGTTTTTGGGCATTTTCCTGAAAGACGACCAGGGGCACCTTACTGTTCCCGAAGTTGTAGATATTCGGCACCGAGAGTTGATTGGCAATCGTACTTTTGAATCCGGTCGTTTGCCGGAACTGGTAGCCGCCGATGCCGAGACTAAAATTCCAGTCACTGCCGATCTGGTCCCGGTAGGAGAGCAGCAGATCGTGATTGCTTTCCTGGTATCTCACCTCTTCTTCCTTGTAGGCGCCGTTGGGAAAACGCTGGGTGCTGAAGGCTCTCCGGGCCTGCCGCAGATCGTCGTAGGAATCGATACCGCTGCGGAACCGCAGGTTTAGTTTATCACTCAGGGCGTACTGCAGACTGATGTTGCCGAGGATCCGGTCTTTGGAAAAGCCGTTGGTATTCTCGTAGACGGAAAAATACGGATTGTCCAGCCACTGGTAATTGTACCCAAACTGCCGGAATCCCTGCTGGCCGGCCTGCCAGTAGTTGGGGGTGTTTTCCAGGTTGACCTGCCGTCCCATCCAGCTAAAGAGGTAGAACAGGTTCTCGCTGCCGTAGCCCAGCGCCGGCCGGTGGGTACTGGAAGAATTGATAAAGTTACCGAAGGCCCGGACGCTCAGCCGTTCGCTCAGCTGGTAGGAGCCGCTCAGGGAAAGGCCGTTGCGCTTCAGATCGGTATTCGGGATAATGCCCTCGTTGTCCAACCGGCTGTAGGAAACCCGAAAAGAGCCGTAGGGATTAGCGCCGCTCAGCGCGATGTTCTGGATGGAGGTCAGTCCCGTCTCGAAGAAGTTTTTGACGTTGTCCGGATGCGCGACAAACGGGGTCGCGGTGATCGGATTGCCGTCCCGCGCCAAAATATCGGCGGCTCTCACCGGCTGTCCGTTGATATCGGTGGAAGGACTATCGTACTGCGGGATGAGTTGACCGTTCAGTTCCGGACCGAAACTGACCAGACCACCATCGCCGATACCGCCGCCGAAGCCGTCTTCGTAAGCAAAGACGCCACCGGAACCCTGCCCGTAGACGTTTTGATACTGCGGGTAGGTGGATATTTGATCCACGGTTACCTGGCTATTGATACTCACACCGATCCCCTGGCCTTGGCTGCCGTCTTTAGTCTCGATCACCACCACACCGCCGGCCGCCCGGTTGCCGTAAAGTGCGGCCGCTCCGGGACCTTTCAGCACCGTGATGGACTCAATATCATCCGCACTGATCTCGGCGAAGCCGTTTCCGTAATCCACTTCCTGGAAGCCGGCTTCGGAGCCCTCCACCGGATTGGCCAGCAGTTCATTACTTACCGGGATCCCGTCGATCACAAACAACGGTTGATTACTGCCGGAAAGGGAGGTCTCGCCCCGGATCACCACCCGGGTGGAAGAGCCGATCCCCGATCCGCCGTGGGTGACCTGTACTCCGGCCACCCGCCCGGCCAGGGCATCGGCGGTGTTGGTCTGTCGGACGGTGGTAAGTTCTTCATTATCGAGTTTTTGTACCGCGTAGCCCAGGTCGCGTTTATCGCGTTTCAGGCCGAGCGCCGTGACCACGACTTCCGACAGGTCCGTCGTGGAACCATCCAGACTGATGTTGATCTGGGTGCGTCCGTCCACCGGTTCGGTGCGCGTGGCGTAGCCCACGTAGGAAAAGATCAGCGCCTCAGGAACCGCCTGGAGGGTAAGTTCGTAGCGACCTTCCGAATCAGTAGTGGTACCAAAGCTGGAACCCTGACTGCTAACATTGACAAAGGGCAGGGCCTCACCGCTGAGCTTGTCCGTAACGAGCCCGCTGAAGGTTACCTGACCCCAGCCGGCCAGCCGACTCAGCAGGCAGATCAGGAAAATTAGGAGTGTATATTTATTCATTAGACTAGGAGATTGTTTACCGTATCGTAAGCGGTAGCCCGATGGCAAGCAGGACGGTGCCGGGAGAAATGCCGCAGGCTTGTGCGTGCATATGGCATACCGCATGCAGGGACCAATGGACAACCGCCGGTGACGGATAATTGGTAGTACCCGGATCTTTGCCGTAGCGAAAGCCGGGAAAAGGTGTTAGAAAAAGAAGATCAGTGAAACTGGATATTGGACTATCCGACGGGATAGACGGGCGGGCCGCGGAGGCCACAGGCATTGGGAAATGCAAATTGAGGGAACCAGACCGGGCAGGAGACCGAAATTCTGGCGTACTGTAGGAGCTGACGTAGCTTTTTAAGCAGATCGCAGTTGGCATGCCCCCCCTGAACAACTCTTTTCAGATCCCGGGCATCATCCACATCGATCAGCATACTGCCGGCGGCCAGTTCGATCTGCAACTGGTCGGCGTATTGCCGGATGCTATCGAAGTCCTGCCCGCTCTGCCAGGGAATATTGGCGAGGGTTTGCCGGAGAAAATGTTGGCGGGAAATACCCAGGAAGTAGATACCTCCGCTGTGATCGGCTCCCGTTACGATCTTACCCCGCTGCAGTTGCTGCTGCGCATCCAGGAGGATCTGCGGTGTAAGGGCCGGGCAATCCGAACCGATGGTAATGACCTGATCGTATCCCTTGTCGAAAACATCCGCGATGGCATTAGTAAAACGCTGGCCGAAAGTACGCCCACGTTGCTGGCCTCCGCTTACCGTGAAAACCGGCAGACGGGTGCGTTTGGCCATACGCCGGGTACGCCGGATGAGCAGTTGCGCGATCTTAAGGTTTTGCGCAGCCGACAAGTGACGCCCGAACTGTTTGACGTGTGCCTCCTCCCGGGCGGTCCGGGAAAAGATGAGAATGGCGGTATGTTGCGACAGCTTCTGCAAAATGTTGGACTAGGAGATTTCGCCACCGCAACTGGAGCCGGCACCGGCGGTGCAGCCGTAGCAGTGTTGATTGAGGACAATGGATCGCTCCTGGAGCGCCTTCAGGTCAAAATCGTTGATGTGCTGACTAGCCGGAGCCGCTACCTTGAGGTCCAGCATCTGGTTGAAATCGCAATCGTAGATATACCCGTCCCAGCTGACGCTGATGGTATTCCGGCACATTAAGCCTTCGACCGTTCCGGGATTGAACGCTTCGATGAGGGTTTGCATGTAGTCCCGGTAATTATCGGATTCCAGGAGGTAATCCAGGAAACGACTGATCGGGAGATTGGTGATCGCGTACAGTTGGTTGAAGCTGATGTCATATTTGCGCTTCAACTGGCGTTTGAATTCGGCTTCCAGCGTGGCCTGTCCGGCCGGCAGAAAGGCGCCGCTCGGGTTGTAGACCAGATCGAGTAGCAGACCGGTGTCCGGCATGCCGTAGCCCGCCTCGTTGAGCTTTTTCAGGGCTGCGATCGAATCTTCGAAAACTCCGTCGCCGCGTTGACTGTCGGTACGGCTTTTACTGAAATACGGCAGACTGGAAACGACGTGTACCTGGTTTTTACGGAAAAATTCCGGTAGATCGTGGTACTTCTTGTTGGCCATGATAATGGTCAGATTACAGCGATCCATGACCTTTTTACCCAATTTGGTGCATTCCTCCACGAACCAGCGGAAGTGCTCGTTCATTTCCGGCGCTCCACCTGTGATGTCTACGGTATGAATGCTCGGTACGGAGCCGATAATTTCCAGACAGCGTTCCAGATCCCTGCGGGACATTTGCTCGTCCTTGCGATCCGGCCCGGCGTCTACGTGGCAGTGTGCGCAGGTCTGGTTGCACAGTTTTCCGATATTGATCTGGAAGATCTCCGGATCTACCGGTTGCAGGGGGCGGTACCCCAATTCTTTAACCTGCTCCGAGAATTTCGGGAATTCGGCGTCGATCATCTCTTTCCCGTTCAGTACCTGAAGCTGGAAAAAAGTGTCCGAAAGCTGATCGCCCTTGGCCCGGAGTGATTTTGTTTTTTGTTTAATACCCACTTTTTGATGATTTAGTGATTGGATGATCTGGTAATTTGGTCCTTAGCCCGACTTCTGGAGCCGAGGCGGTTCGAAACCGGGTCACATGCTCACCTTTTTCACGTGGTTCATCATCTGTACGCCGAACACCAGGGAAGAGCCGCTGCGGATGGCTGCAGCCACATGCACGGCTTCCATCATTTGTTCCTCGTCCGCTCCTTTGGTCAGGCAGGCGCTGCTGTAGGCATCAATACAGTATGGACACTGTACGGTATGGGCTACCGCCAGGGCGATAAGGGCTTTTTCCCGTTCGGTCAGGGCGCCTTCCTGAAAAACGCTGTTGTAGTAATCGAAAAACTTTTTACCCATTTCTTCCTGCCACTCGGTGATCTGTCCGAACTTTTTGAGATCACCCGGCTGGAAATAAGCATCTTGACTCATAAGTGATGGTTTTAAAAAAATGAATAGAATGGCCGCCAAAGTAGTCAAAAATGCCCGATCCTTATTAAGAATAATTATTAATCGAACCCTTGACGACAGTTAGGGGCATCGTCTTAACGTTCCGGTAAGAAATTAGTTTTGGAATATATACGAGAACCGCAGTGGTGTTGGATGATCTGCAGAAGAATTTGTTTGTAAGTTGCTGATTTACAGTTGTTAAATCAACGTATTGAGCTGCCTGGCAACCGGGATGGTCGCTGGCAGGGGGTAGGCAAATTAAGGCGTTGCCCAAGGATTGGAAGCGTTTCGGCCGGTGGATGGAAAGACCGACAGGGAGGAATGGCCGCAATGCGCAATATTCCTCCCGGCCAGTATCCGGTTCGCTCTATTCTTCCCAGACGTAGATCCGTTGCTTTTGGTAATTGATGGAAAATTTCATCCGGCTCAGAAAGGAGTAGCCGAGTAGTCCGTTGAGCACGATCCCTTCGTCGGAATGCAGTTCGGGCATGTCCGTTGCCAGGAATTTCAGTTCCTGCACATCCAGTCCTTTTACCTGCACTAATCTGGCCTCAACGGCCTTTACGCGGTTGACGGTCTGATCCAGACCCTGCACTTCTTCATCCGGCAGTGCCGTGATCTCGTCGGCCTCGAGGGCTTCGAGTACTCCACGATCCACCAGATTGGCGCAGGCGCCGGTATCCAGACCGAAACGGAATTTCTTCTTGCCGATCTTTACGGTGATGACGGGCAGATGGTCAAGCAACTGGAAGGGAATACTGTGCAGCGGCTTGCTGTTGCGGTGCAGATCGTTTTTCCCGGCGGGATAGCGCAGCACGAACTGGTCTTCGTAATTGAAGAACAATTCGTAATCCTTCAGTGCATTGAAGCCGATCATCCCTTTTAGCGGACGCTGGAAGGCGTTCTCCAAATGACTGATATCCAGGACTAAAGCGTCGAGTTTGCGTTCTTCCACGCCCGCCCAGTCAAAATCCTGGATAATGGTCTCTCCGACCTGAATCTCCTGTTTAAAGCTGGCGGCAAGCCGGGAAGGTACCTTCGGCTCGTCGTTGATCACCATCAGCGGGGCACCGGTGTCCAGGATGAAGTGCCCCGGTTGCTGCTCGATGCTGGCCTGCATAACGATCATGCCCCGAACCAGTTCGAAGGGAATGAGGTGTTCGCTTTTTTTGGGCAGTACGTGGTAGCTTTCGGCCACGGCGGCCGTGCGCAGGTAGGCGATCGAACTTTGGGCATACGTCGAGCTGCCGTTCAGAAGCACTAAGGCGACAAGGAAGAGGCCGGCAGCCAGACTGCGGCCCAGATTAGTTATGCTATAAGTTGTTTTGGTTGTATTGGTAGTCCATTTCATAATCCACACATTTCCGGTTCTACAATCAAATTCAGACCACCAGCTCCGGTTTCTGAGGAGCCGATTGGTTTTATGGGAGGTGGTTGGGCTTTTGTGTATATGTGCTGAGGTTGGTAATCGTTACTTTAATTAACGATAAATTTACAAATAAAAAACATAAGGTTAACTTTAAGTTTAAAATTAGTTTACATTAAATTAACATAAGGTTCTCGTTTAGATAAATTTAATGGGTAAGGAATTGATAGTTAGTTGCTTGTAAAAAGGCAGGAAAAAGGTCTGATTTATTGGTTCGAAATCCCTGTTGTATGTCTATCTTTGTGTCCCGTAACATTGGAAAGGCAAAATATTACCATGACGAAATACATCTTTGTTACGGGCGGCGTAACTTCATCCCTGGGAAAAGGGATCATTTCAGCATCTTTGGCCAAACTACTTCAGGCCAGAGGTTTTTCAGTAACCATTCAAAAATTCGATCCATATATCAATGTGGATCCCGGTACGCTCAACCCTTATGAGCACGGAGAATGCTATGTGACGGATGACGGGGCAGAGACCGATCTGGACCTGGGTCACTACGAGCGTTTTCTGAATATTTCCACTTCACAGGCGAATAATGTCACCACGGGACGTATCTACCAGACGGTGATCAATAAGGAACGCGCCGGCGATTATCTCGGAAAAACGGTGCAGGTGGTTCCCCACATTACCGACGAGATCAAGTACCGCGTTCAGTTGCTGGGCACTTCCAACGATTACGATATTGTGATCACGGAACTGGGCGGTACGGTCGGCGATATTGAGTCCCTACCGTATCTGGAATCTCTGCGGCAATTGCGCTGGGAACTCGGTTCGGACAACTGTCTGGTGATCCACCTGACCCTGATCCCCTATCTGCGGGCCGCTAAGGAACTGAAAACCAAACCGACGCAGCACTCCGTTAAGGAACTGCTGAACACGGGGATCCAGCCGGATATTCTGGTCTGTCGTACGGAGCATCCGATCGGCATGGACATCCGTCGGAAACTGGCGCTGTTCTGCAACGTGGACGTAGGTTCCGTGATCGAGGCGATGGATGCGGAGACGATCTACGATGTACCGCTCCTGATGCTCAAGGAAAAACTGGACACCACGGTGATCACCAAATTGCGGTTGAAGGACCGCAAGGAGCCCAATCTCAAGATCTGGAAGAACTTCCTGGGTAAACTGAAGAACCCTACGCGCGAGATCCGGATCGGACTGGTTGGTAAATACAACGAACTCCAGGATGCCTACAAATCTATCTACGAAGCCTTCGTACACGCCGGCGCGGTCAACGAATGTAAAGTGATCGTCGAACCGGTGCACTCCGAGCAACTGGAAGGCACCGACGAAGCGCTGGCCAAGCGACTTTCTGAAATGGACGGTATTCTGGTCGCTCCCGGTTTCGGGGAGCGGGGCATCGAAGGAAAGATCCGGGCCGTAAAATACGTGCGGGAGAATAACATCCCGTTCTTCGGGATCTGCCTCGGTATGCAGTGTGCAGTAGTAGAATACGCCCGGCATGTACTGGGTATCGAAAATGCAGCTTCTTCGGAAGTGGAGCCGGATACCGAGCACGCCATCATCGATCTGATGGAGGAACAGAAAGCGGTAACCAAAAAGGGCGGCACCATGCGTCTGGGAGCGTACAAGTGCGAACTCAAACGCAAATCCAGAGCCCACCAGATCTACGGTACACTGAAAATTGAAGAGCGGCACCGACACCGCTACGAATTCAATAACAAGTACCTGGCGGATATGGAAAAGGCCGGTCTGATCGCTTCCGGTATCAATCCGGAATCCGGGCTGGTGGAGATCGTGGAGATGAAAGACCATCCGTACTTTGTGGGCGTACAGTTCCATCCCGAGTTAAAAAGTAGGGTAGAGGCGCCCCATCCGCTCTTTGTGGCCTTCGTGGCCGCCTGCTCAGCGCATAAGTATGACTCAAATCACAAAAAGGAAGAAAAATAGCGGTTCTTTTGCTGCTATTTCCTCGTCAAAAGCAGGATGGTTAGCCATCCTGTTTTTGGCCATGCTTACCTGGCTGGGTCAGGATCATATCTTTTTTTGGGATACCGTTCAGTTTGCAGGGAGACATGGGCAGTGGTTTTACCATAACAACTTCGCCTCGTGCTTACTACCCGAGTCTTTGGACAGTGGGCATCCGCCGGTATTTGGCTGGTACCTCGCCCTGGTCTGGCAACTGTTCGGTAAAAGCCTGGCGGTCAGTCACTGGGCGATGTTTCCCTTTCTGGTCGGCATTGTTTGGCAACTCGTCCGACTGAGCCACTGCTGGCTTCGGCATATTTCCGCTTACTGGCTGCTTTTCATCCTGTTACTGGATCCGGTACTGCTCGGTCAGAGCGTCCTGGTAAGCCCGGACCTGGTGCTGACTTTTTTCTTTCTGCTGGCCCTGAACAGTATCTGGTACGGGCAAAGAGGATGGCTTGCTGTCGCGGCTCTGGGCCTGGCCGCCGTCAGTATGCGGGGAATGATGGTAGTGGCCGAACTGGTTCTCTACCAGTGTATTGTAGGCTGGCCGAGCCTGCGCCGATTCCGGTGGTGGGATTGGTGGCTTATCGCCCGGCCCTATCTTCCGGCAGCTTTATTCAGTGCCCTGTTCCTCTGGATCCATTACCGTCAGACGGGCTGGATCGCTTACCATCCGGATTCACCCTGGGCGCCCAGTTTTGACCGGTTGGGCCCCGCCGGTGTACTCCGTAATCTGGCGATCCTGGGATGGCGCTGGCTGGATTACGGCCGCTTACTGCTCTGGCTGCCGGCGTTTTATCTCCTGTATCGCCAACGGAAAACGATCGGTAAGTTGTTGGGCAGGCCGGTGGCAGGGGAAGCGGAACGTAAAATGCCGCAGCCAGTTGTGCTATTGTGCTGTCTGGGAATTATGCTGAGTATCAGTTTTTTAATGTACCGCGGTTTACAGGCCCACCGTTATTTGTTGCCGGTTTTTCTGACGTTCAGTTTCTGCGTGATCATTGGTCTGGATCGTCTGCCGAATGTCCGGTTGCGCCGGTTTTTCCTCGGGTTAATGCTGTTGGCCATGCTGACGGGGAATGCCTGGATCTATCCCCAGCGCATCGCTCAGGGGTGGGATGCTACCCTGGCGCACTGGCCCTACTATTCGCTGCGGGAACAAATGCTGGACTATCTGGATGCAGCGGATATCGCTCTGGAAGCAGTGGGCACGGCCTTCCCGGAGATCGGCCCGCTGAGCGATCGCGATCTTTCCGGCCGGAATTCGGGCTTTAGAGAAAAAGATCTTCAGGCTGACCGCTACATTCTTTACAGCAATGTAATGAACGATTTTTCCGATGAGGAGATCGATGGGCTACAACGCGACTGGGAAGCGGTGGCGCATTTTCAAAAATTGGGCGTTTTTATCACCCTCTACGCACGGCCCGACCGGAAGCTGTAGGGGTATCTAAGCCGATTCAGGCGACTAACTTTGCCGGCCCTGATTTTGATTATTCCCGATATTTCGTGTAATTAGGGGCCAATTCAACAATTTATAGCCAAATGCGAAAACTCAGCATGGAGGAACTGGGCCGGGCGGATATAGACGCCTTTAAAGCACAGCCCAAGACCCCACTGGTGCTCATACTGGATAATGTACGTTCGGCGCTGAACGTGGGCTCGGCATTCCGGACGGCCGATGCCTTTGCTTTGCAAAAGGTCTTCCTGTGCGGGATCACCGCCAGGCCTCCTCACCGAGAGATCCTCAAAACGGCCCTGGGCGCTACGGAATCCATGGAATGGGAATACGCGGAAGATACAGCAGCGGCCGTGCGTCGTTTGCGGGAAGACGGATACCGGGTGCTGGCCATCGAACAGGTAGAAGGCAGTACCTCGCTGGCGGAATTTCGGTGGACCGATCAGGTCCCCGTGGCGCTGGTCTTCGGCAACGAAGTGCAGGGCGTGGATGAAGCTACGCTGGCGGAGGTGGACGGTGCGCTGGAAGTCCCCCAATTCGGCACCAAACATTCGCTGAATATTTCGGTTTGTGTAGGGGTAGTCGTGTGGGAGTTGTTTCGGCAGTGGAAATATGGTAAAGACTTTCTAAATTTAGAAACTTAGAAAGTCTAAATGCTTGCAAGTCCGGCAGTTCGCATCATTTGAAATCCAACGAACCATAAACGAAAATACATGAAATACTGGCTGGTAAAATCCGAACCTTTTGAATACAGCTACGATGATCTCGTCCGCGACGGGAAGGCCATGTGGGAGGGCGTACGCAACTATGCGGCTCGTAACCACCTGCGGGAAATGAGGGTAGGGGATCTGGTCCTGTATTATCACAGTCGCAAAGGACTGGCCGTTGTCGGTATCGCCAAAGTGGTCCGGGAAGCCTATCCCGATCCCACCGCCGAAAAGGGCGACTGGTCCGTGGTGGATCTGGTACCGGTAAAGGCTTTTAACCAGCCCGTTTCGCTCAAGGCTATCAAGGCCACGCCTGCTTTGTCGGAGATCCCGCTGGTGCGTATCGGACGCCTGTCCGTGATGCCGATCCCCAAGAAAGCTTTTGATCTGATCCTGCGGATGGGGGAGACGGAGGTGTGAAATGTGTTAAAGTGTTGAGGTGTGAAAGTGTTAAGGTTGGGTGTTTGGAACCTGACCAGGTAGTTGATAGGCTTTCTTTGCTTTGGACACCTTTTTCTACATAAAGTAATGATTCCGTAAGTATGGCTAACTGGTTTCTTCGGCTATTAATGGTTTGATTATCAATTGATTTTCGGTGACCAAAATAAAAATATACAGTAACTACAACACTTCTTCAAATTCAGCTTACCCATTCAGCGATAGTTACCTGATCACTAACGTTTCCACTTTTCCACCTTCCAACTTTTCCACATTTTAACCTTCCAACGTTTCCACTTTTTAACGTGTACCACTTGACTAGTACACTATTTTGCTTTATGTTTGCAGTGTATTAGTTGAATAGTACACTAAAACATAGCTGATGATCAATATTGAAAAGCTAAGATTTGGGTACCGAAAACGCGCGCTCTTGTTTGAGGACCTCGATCTCCACCTGGCCCCGGGCACCATTTATGGTTTGCTGGGAAAAAACGGTGCCGGTAAATCATCCCTGTTAAACATCATTCAGGGTTTATTATTTCCGGATAGTGGTCAGGTAAACGTGCTCTCTTTTCAGCCAAAGGATCGTGAACCGGCTTTTTTGCAGGATTGCTTTATGATCTCCGAGTCGATGTTCCTGCCCAACCTGACCGTCTGGGATTTTGCTAAAACCTACGCTCCCTTTTATCCGAATTTCGATTGGGAGCAATACGGGCAGTTGGTCGCTGAATTCGATCTGGATGCAGATGCCCGGCTCAACCGTATTTCCCTGGGGCAAAAGAAGAAGGCATTACTGGCCTTTGGGCTGGCGACCAACGCCCGGGTGCTGCTTCTGGACGAGCCAACCAATGGGCTGGACATTCCTTCTAAAAAGCTGTTCCGATCTACTTTGGCCCGCCACATCCGGGAGGATCGAATCTTTATCCTCTCTACCCATCAGGTGCGTGACCTGCAGAGCCTCATTGATACCCTGATCGTGCTTGAAGATGGCCGGATCATTTTTCAGGAAAATCTGGTGGATATCATGGAGCGATTGCACTTTGGTATCAGTTACCGCGAACCGGAAGACCCCGGCGTCCTGTACTACGAGCGGGTGCCCGGCGGCTATTACACCATCCGGCGGGCCGGATTTGAAGACTCCCTGGAAGCGGATGTGGAGATCCTGTTCAATGCCATCATCAACGCTCCGCAATCTTTTCGCGAACTTTTTAATACCCAACTGTATGTACGATAAGCACCTGAATTTCCAGCGAATGGGGCATTTGCTGGTGTCTGATCTGAAAAATACCTGGTTGCGCAATCTGCTGCTCATTAGTGGGCTGCTCGTATTGGGCGTACTGGTCTTTACGGTATTGGTAGAGGACAGCAGCATGACCCGACAAGATGTAACCTACCTGGCCGATCAGTGGAGGAGCTCGGCAAAATTCCACATCAGCTTTTTTCCGGCCTACCTGATGGTCGGCGGACTGATCTTTACCAGTTTGGTATTCTGGGAGTTGCGTGGCTCCGCTTCCCGGCAGTTCTTTCTGGCCTTACCGGCTACTAATCTGGAAAAATGGATGAGCAAATGGGTGCTTTCCGCTTTGCTCTTTCCGCTGATCCTGACTGTGGTTTACCAATTGTTTGCGCAGTATACTTACCAGCGGTTTTTGGGTATGGGTTTTGAAATGGTCCACCTGCCGTTGAGTGATCCCTGGATCTGGCAATGGTTTTTCATGTATGTGCTGGTGCAATCCATATTCTTCCTGGGAGCGGTCTGGGTTCCCCGGTTTTCACTGATCAGAACCGCGCTTATGGTGGCCGGAGTACTGGGCCTTTGTATCCTGATCTATCAATTCGGACTGTACACCCTGATGCCGGCCCTTTCGGAGGAAGTCCGGGATCTGGCGGCAACGGCTACTACTTCGGGTTTTCAATTGTGCATTGAGCCCGAATTTCAATCTTACCTGAGCAGTCAATATCCCTTCCGTTTTAAAATGATCTTTGGGCTGTTCCTGTTCCCGATGGCCATGTTGATCAGTTATCTGAAATTAAAGGAGAAACAACTCTGATATGGAGTTTAAAACACAAAAACCGATCTATCGACAGATCGCCGATTATTTGTTGGAGAACGTGCTTTCGGGTGAACTCCAGGCCGGTGACCGCATTCCGTCGGTTCGGGATATGGCCGCAGAAGTGGAGGTTAATCCTAACACGGTGGTGCGGACTTACAGTTTTCTGAGCGATCTGGATATCATTTACAACCAGCGCGGTATTGGATACTTTATCGCCGAAGATGCGCGTACCAGGGCCTATAATTTCCAAAAGGAAGTATTTATCGAGGAAGAACTTCCTGCACTTTTTAAAAACATGGACCTGTTGCGAATCGACTTCGAAGAACTGGAAGCGCTCCACCAAAAATTATATCCGTATGAAAAACAGTAATAAACTACTCTTACTATCGCTAATGGCCATAGTAATCGGTATGTTCTCCTATTCCTTTTATCTGCGGCCACATCTGGCATTGGTGAAAAAGGAAATACCGGGCAATAATCCGTTATCCCCGGATGGATTTAATCTGGATTATGGAATGCTGCCGGATACTTTCCACGCTGATTTTCATTACCTCTGGACCAATTTCCCGGAAGTAATCCTCGATTCCAGGGAAGACACCCGGGTGCTAAAGTATTTAAGTCAGGCGGGCTGGCATGGATACTCCTTCGGAAAGGTTGATTTCATTGTTGAGCGCGACACCCTATTTATCCGACACAACAACGCATTGATGATGCCTGCTCCGTCCGACGATACTACGAGCGTACTGGTTGTTGTTCACGTACCTGCCAAAAAACTACGTGGCGTAGAAATTGTGGGAAAAGGCCGGGTGGGCAATGCTTCCATCCGAAATGACCATCGCGTATTTCCTTTTCATCCGGATCAGCCGGAAACCTGGCAAAATTTTCCGGTGCCGATCGTGAATAATATTGATCTGCTTTTCCGAAATGGAGGTGCTGCTGACCTCTATCTTAAAAATAGTTACCTCGATGTAGATATTGTGGGTGCTGCTTTTCAGAATCACTTCACCGAAATTGCCCTGCGCGGCAACTGTTCCGAGCTGCGGATCGATCACCGAAATGCCCACCTTAAATTCGATGCTTATCAGCTACGGGCGGATACCGTTACCGTCAACTCCGATGATCGCATGGATGGAGCTGATGCCAACTTCCGGGTAAACGCTAACAATTACCTGGAAGCGGAGCTCAACGGGTGGGCCAATGTACTTTTCCAGGGTGCGCCCCGGATTAAGAAATCGGAGCGCTATGGCGGCCGGGTGATCAATGCCAATCGCTATTGGTGATCGCCAAAAACTAAAGAATTATGAAGACCAGCAATAAATTTATACTCATCACCTTGGCACTGCTCGGGCTCGCCACCCTGAGTTATTCGGCCTATCTGGTACCCCATCTGGAGGCGAAAGCCCCCGAAAATGGGCAACTGAACAGGGAGCTGTCTCTGTCTGATCATGAAGCCATTCCCAGAATTATGGACTCGATTTCGGGAACTTATCACCATATCTGGACCAACTTTTCGCCTCTTTACCTGGATACGGAAAGCGACGGACAGGCGATATCCCGATGCCTCAATCCGGTGGTTGCCAATCATATACAGATGGAGATCACTAACGACACCCTATTCGTAAGATATGAGCATCCCGACGGTATACCGGGAAACACGGTGTTCAATATGCAGGATTACGTATTGGCCTCCGCACAACACCTGCAGGGGGTCACAGTCAGCGGTTACGGCGATGTGCTCAATATTTCCCCTTTTGACAAAGGACGTCGGTTCGAAGATGTCCCCGGGAACGATCCGCATATTTTAACTCAGATCGGAGAGAAGCCGCCACTGCAAGCCGCGCAGTTTCAATTGCATCTCGAAAATGGGGGAATGGCCCAGCTCCACCTTGAAACGGATGTCTTGGAGGTGTCGGCCGATGAAAATAATTTCCAGAATAACTCCTCCCGGGCTTATATAAGTGGGCGCTGCCGATCTTTGGTGATCAACCATCGCGATACCTATTTCCACGGGGATACTTACCGGCTTGCTGCCGATAGTGTACGGGTATACACCCGAAGCGGGTTCAATCAACCGGACGGACTGATAAAGGTCAGGGCCGAAACATTTTTACATGCGGATATGGACGGCTGGACGGATGTACTTTATCAGGGAAACCCGGTAACCAAGAAACGGGAGAGAGGACCGGGACGACTGGTCAAGGCCGGCCGTATTCAGTAGAGTCGGTATCTTTTCGAAGGTAGGCGATCACCGCTATACGCCCCTGCTAGGGGACCGTATCATCATTAACTTTACACACTAATTCAATGAGAATAATAATAGTTTATGTACTGATCTTCTGGATCAGCCTGGAATTCGTATGCGCTCAGGAAAATGGGTTTACCAGGGATCCCGCCCGGGCCGAATTCATCCTGGAGGACCTCCACCGGTTTTGGACCGCTTTTGATGCTATGGAGATCAGGGATGAAAATCCGTTCGAGACCTATATCAACTCCGGAACCACGGGCCTGCAGGACTTCGTTCCTAATCGTATCGTAAGTGCAGAAAACCTGTTGGAAAAAGTGCGTCAGCGTAAAGCCGATTATCTTAAAATGCGCCACTTTACCTTTGCCCCGGAAACCATGCTGCCTTACTACCAGAAGCTGAAGGAGTGGTACCCATATGTCCAATTCCCTCCTGTATATTTCGTTATCGGTAGCTTCAATTCCGGAGGGACCGCTTCCGATCGTGGGCTGATCATCGGTGTTGAACGCCTGGAGGATGCCGCAAATTTACCCTTCCTGCTTATTCACGAGAGTATTCATTTTCAGCAGAATCGCCTGGACCGGCAGTATACCCTGCTCGAACAGGCCATTGTTGAAGGAAGCGCAGACTTTTTGGCCGAACTGATAACGGGCACCTTGGCCAACCCGACTTTATATCGTTACTGCGAAGAGCACCAGGATAGGCTCCTGCGGGAATTTGTGCAGGAAATGGACCGCTTTGATTACTCGGGCTGGTTGTACAATAGCGGGAGTGAGGACCGCCCGAAGGACATCGGCTATTGGGTTGGGTACAAAATCGCGGCCTCAATTTATGCCAAAAATACGGATAAGCAACTGGCGATCAATCGAATACTGAACAATACGGATTACCTCACCTTAATGAAGGAAAGCGAGCTGTTTAATGAATTCCTTACTCCCAGAGTGGCAAATGTCGCTCCTTTTCCTAACGATTGCGGGGAAGTAGATGCTTCACTGACCGAGCTCACCTTACACTTTGAACAACCCATGCATGGCAGTTCCTTTTCCCCTTTGCGGGAAGATCAGATCGCCTTTCCTTTGGTAGATATCATTGGATATTCCGAAGATATGAAGTCGTTCCGCCTGAAGATCAAACTCGAACCGGATAAAAGGTACGGTTTTAAGGTTACGGGGAAGGGATTTAAGAACGAGCTCGGATATCCACTGGAGGATTATGAAGTGCGGTTTTCCACCCGTTGACCGGATGGGGCATTCCCAAAACAAACATCCCGAATTTCAGCACTGCCGAAATTCGGGATGAATGGTTATGTATTACCTAAGCTAAAGCTTAAGGTAGTAGATCTGTTTACTTCGTTACCTGAGCGGCTTTGGAAAAGCTGCCCTTCTTGTCGGAGCTCTTCTTTTCTTTCGCTTCCAGCTCACCGGTAAGGTCCGCCATGATCGGCGTAGCGATAAAAATGGAAGAGTAAGTACCCACCAGGATACCGATCAGAATAGCAAAGGCAAAACCTTTGATACTGCTACCACCGAATACGAACAGTACTGCTACCATGAACAGGGTAGTCAGCGAGGTGATAACCGTCCGGCTCACCGTGCTGTTGATCGCGGCGTTGATCGTAGCCATTTTGGATTGCTTCGCGTAGTTATTCAGGTATTCCCGGATACGGTCAAATACGATCACCGTATCGTTGATGGAGTAACCGATCACCGTCAGAATAGCCGCGATGAATGCCTGGTCGATCTCCATAGAGAATGGGAAAATACCGTGGAACATGGCGAAGATACCCATGGTGATCAAGGTATCGTGGAACAGGGCCGCAACGGCACCCAAACTGTACTGCCACTTGCTGAATCGCAGGAAGATGTACAGGAAGATCAGCAACAGTGCGAAGATACCGGCGTAGAAAGCACTACGTTTGATATCATCCGCAATGGTCGGACCTACTTTGGTGGATGCGGTAACGTGCGTACCGGTTCCGTCCGGGTTCTTGAAGTTGTCCAGTACCAGATTATCGCTGGTGATGGAATTGACACCGGCATAGAGTTGCTCCATGACGCGGTCGGCCGGAGAAGCATCTTCTCCTTCTACCTCTTCTTCACCGATCAGATAATCCGTGATTACGTTGTAAGTATTATAGGTATCAACTGCTTTCACAGTTGGTGTCTGTCCGTCAAATACCGGAGTCAGTGCGTCGCGCAGTTCGTCGGAAGATACTTCCTGGCCTTCGGCGAAGGTCACGTTGTAAGAGTATCCACCTTTGAAGTCTACACCCAGATCGAAGCCACGGGTCATCATGGCGATCAGACCCAGTACGATCACCGTACCACTGATCATGTAGGCGATCCGGCGCTTGCTCATCCAGTCCACTTTCATATTGGCGAAAGCGTTCTCGGTAGCTTTGGTCCAGAAGGAGATCGTACGACCGCTCTTCGTCCAGCTATCGATCATCAGGCGACCTACCAGAACTGCAGTAAACAGCGACGAAAGCACACCAATGATCAGAACCACTGCGAAACCTTTGATCGGTCCGAGGCCGAAGTAGGCCAGTACCATCGCGGTAAGAATGGTCGTCACGTTGGCGTCAATGATCGCCGAATAAGAGTTCTTGAAACCGTCTCCGATCGCCATCATCATGGATTTGCCTTCCCGCAGTTCTTCCCGGATCCGTTCGAAGATGATCACGTTGGCGTCCACCGCCATACCGATCGTCAGGATCACACCGGCTACACCCGGCAGGGTCAGTACCGTACCGATAGAGGCCAGGGCACCGAATACGAAGAACAGGTTCAGCAACAGCGCGATGATCGCTACGACACCACCACCACCGTAATAGAAGATCATGAAAGCCAGCAGCAGGGCAATACCTACCAGCAGGGCCGTGATACTTTTATTGATGTTATCCTGACCGAGGGACGGACCAACCAGGGATTCCTGGATGATCTGCGTTTTGGCCGGTAGGCGTCCTACCTGCAGGATATTGGCGAGGTCATTAGCTTCCTGAATGGAGAAATCACCGGTGATCTGTGAGTCACCCGTCGTGATCGGGTTGATTACCCGCGGTGCGGATACCACCTGATCGTCCAGTACGATGGCGATCTCCCGGTTCTGATCCTGAGCGGCCTGAGTGGTCAGGTCACCCCAGATACGGGCACCGGTATTATCCATTTTCAGGGATACCGCTACCTGGTTGGTTTGCGGATCCGGTTGGGCGGAAGCCGTAGTAACGTGCTCACCGGTCAGCGGTGCTTCGCCGGTCCGGCTTACTTTGATACCGTACAGTTCGTAGAGATCGCTTTCCTGACCTTCCAGTTTGATCGGGTCTTTGGACCACAGGAATCTCATGTCGGTCGGGAACAGCGCCGCAATATCTTCGCGGCCCAGGTATTCATTGATCTGACGCATCTTGTTGCGTTCAGCAGTTGCCAGTACCGCACGGCCGTACTGGCCGGAAGTATTAGGCGTCAGCAGGCCGAACAGCGGTCCCTGGTTGAACGGATTGCTCACCGGAGTAGAGTCAATTCTTTCTACCTCTGCGGTTGCGTTACCCAGGCTGTCCGTTACGTAGATCGTATCGTACTGCATTTGGGAGATCAGTTCCACATCCTCGGTTTCAGCCAGTTTGGTGTTGGCGTCTACCAGCGCCTGCATGGGCGCAGCATCGTCAATTCCGTATACGTTCCAGAACGCCAGTTCTGCCGTTGCCGACAGGAAGCTACGGGCGCGTTCCGGGTTATCAATACCCGGCAGTTCTACCAGGATCAGGTCACGTTCGTTATCCAGTGATACGTTGGGCTGAGCTACCCCCAGCCGGTCAATACGTTCTTTAAGCAGGTTGAAAGTGAGGTCCACCGTCTCGTCGGCCTTCTGGCGCAGGATGGCGATCACTTCCGAATCGGTTGTATTGTAATTGATCTCGTCCCGCAGTGCTTCGTTGCGCTGGAAGATCGGCGCCAGCTTCTTGTCTGTACCGGCAGCGGCGTCCCGCCAGGCATCGGCGAAAAGGGTTACGAAATCAGATTCAGTACTTTTTTGTGCCTGTGCGGCATTTTCTAACGCTTCTTCTAATGTTGGATCTTTTGAACTAGAGGCGAGGGATCGAATAAACTCCCTTAAATCTACTTGTAGGACGACACTCATTCCTCCTTTAAGGTCGAGGCCTAGTGCCAATTGCTGTGATTTGAGCTCCTGATAGGTGTAGCTCTTCAATAACGGGATCTTAAAGATTTCTTCGGAAGACATCGAGTCGAGGTACTCCGAATACTGTGTCTTGTAAGCGGCCCGTCGTTCCGATTCATCCTGAATGGTATTGGTCGCTGACATTGCGTACGCATCCGCTGCCTTCTCCACCTTTCGGGTAGGAAGTATAAACAGATACTGGACTAATGTTACCAGTGCCATTACCACAAGGAAGAATTTTACAACTCCTTTACCTTGCATAACACAAAAGATTAATTAAATAAATTAGAAAAAAAGCGTTAAAAAATAAATCACGTCTTTCCAATATGGATATCCATTGATACCCTCTTGGAAAAACTTCGCAAATATACGTCTTTTGCCATATTAATAGCATTTGCGACCCCTTTTTTGAAAAAATGCAAATTTTGTTTATTTTAAGAGGGATACTGCGCTTTCCTAACCTTTTAAGTCTCAAAATGAAAACCAGATTCAGCGCTCTAAACGCTCCGATCACTTTACTGATCTGCGGCGTGCTTACTTTCCTCTCCTGTAAACGCGAAGCGGCGGACACGCCGGTCAACGAACCCGAACGCATTACTACCGTCTATCTCAACTTCCACGACAGTGAAGTTCCCGCCACCAATGTAAATGGTGAATACTTCGACCCGGACGGTCCGGGAGCGGTGCCCGCCACCGTGGATACCATCCGACTTGAAGTTGAAAAAGCTTATCGTCTGCTGGTATTGTTTTACGATGACCTGGCCTCGGAAGGGGACGTCAGCATCAACCGGCAGGTCCGTTATGAAGATAAAGAACACCAGATCTGCTTCGCTACGAGCGGCATCGTACCCGCACCCCTGATCCAGGATTTTGATGATAATGGGAACCCGGTCGGTCGTGAAAGCTTCTTTAATCCGACCGAGGTCGGTACCGGAACGCTCCAAATCACCCTGCGACACCAACCGGATAAGGAGGCCGCCGACCCCTGTGGTAGCGGGATCGTAGACGTGGAGACGTTGGAATTTCCGATCATTGTGGAATAGCTTCCTTCGATACCGGAAATTCCACCGGTCATGATCCTGAGGATACCGGCCTTTAACGCTTATTTCTTACAATAGGCCAGAAAGTCCTCCGCGGAGCGGGCGTTCAGACATTGCGCCGCCGTCAGGCCGCCTTTCCGGGCCGATAGTACGCCGTAATGAATGTCGTGGATCCCTTCCCGGGAGTGGGCGTCCGGATTGATACTGATCGGTACGCCCTTTTCCAGCGCGTAGGGGATCCAGGTCCAGTCCAGGTCGAGACGGTAGGGGTTGGCATTGAGTTCAATGGCCACACCGTTGGCGGCACAGGCGTCAATGACGGCCTTGTGGTCAATCGGGTAACCTTTGCGGGACAGCAGCAAACGACCGGTCGGGTGGCCCAGGATGGAAGTATACGGGTTTTCGATCGCCGTGAGCAGCCGCTGGGTGGCTTTGTCCTCATCCATCCGCAGATTGGTGTGGACCGAAGCAATGATCACATCGAATTGCTGCAGGATCTCCTCCGGATAATCCAGGGAGCCGTCGTTCAGAATATCACTTTCAATGCCTTTAAAGATGCGGAAAGGGGCCATTTCCTGGTTCAGCGCATCGATCTCCGCCATCTGGGCCAGTACCCGCTCGGGCTGAAGGCCGTTGGCGTAAAAGGCCGCTTTCGAGTGGTCGGTAATGGCGATGTAGTCATAGCCCTGATCGCGGGCGTATTCAACCATCTCCCTTAAGGTATGCAAACCGTCACTCCACTTGGTGTGGCTGTGTACCACGCCTTTGATATCCTGTTCTTCCACCAGCACGGGCAGCTCGTTCGTTTTGGCCAGTTCCAGCGCCCAGCCCTGTTCCCGCAATTCCGGCTGGATGTAGGGAATTCCGGCCCGTTCGAAAACCGCCGTTTCTTCCGCCAAGCCCTTAAAATCCAGACCGGGAAAAGCTTCAACAAAAGCCTGCAGAAAATCGTCGGATGCCGTGTAACGGAATAATTTGGAGCCGAATGCTGCCGGGGCGCAGGTGAAGATGCGCACGGGAATGCCCGCTGCGGTAGTTGCCGTGTAATGTCCGGCGTCCTGCCGGATGGCTTCCAGCCCGGCACTTTTCAGCCCCTCCGTCAGATCGGTTTCGGTCCCGATCAGGATATTGATGGCGTCCAGTACATTGGCGTGACGACGGGTGGCTCCGCAGGTTTCCAACCGGGTATCCGGGAAGGCTGCTTGCAGGTCGGTGATCAGTTCCCGTCCCGCCGCTTCGAGGGCCGCGAAGTGGAACTGGTGTTTGGTGCGCTGGTAGTATTCGAGTTGTTCTTTGAGTTGATCCTGGGTTTTTTTACCGAATCCCTTGAGTTCGATCAGGCGATTTTCGTTGACGGCGTACAGCAGTTCCCCGATGGTCTCCGCCCCCAGTTCTTTCCAGATCACCCGGATCTTTTTGGGGCCGAAACCTTTGATGTGGAGCATTTCTTCGACGCCTTCCGGAGTTTGCTCCCGGTATTTTTCCAGCGTGGCCATTTTGCCGTTATCCAGCAGTTCACGGATCTTTCCGCTGATGGCTTTTCCCACTCCTTTGAGACTTTCGATCTCCTCGTCGCTCATTTCGCTGAGCGGCCGGTCCAGCTTTCTCAGGTTGATGTAGGCATTCTGGTAAGAGCGGATCTTGTAGGGATTCTCGCCGTGCAGCTCCATAATGTTGCCCAGGAGCTGGAATGTTTTGGCAATTTCTTTATTGGTCATGCGGTGTTGAAATCATTTTGGACGCCAAAATTACAGTTTCTATCTTTAAGGAATTAATTTTGCGAGACTTCTTCCCAAAAACAAAGTATATCCCATGAGAATAACGACACTTCTGGCACTGCTGCTACTGAGCGCCATCGGGCTGCGGGCCCAGATCCCAACCGGAGGAACACCTCCTTCACTTACATCCGAGAAACAAAATTTATTTCCCGATCTACAGGACCAGCGAAGATCGCTGCCGGATCTGGACCTGCAAAAGGTACTGGACGAGGACGCTCAGGGGCCGGGCATCCGCTTTGCTGCCCCCCTGGCGGTAGATTTCAGGCCGGATAATGCCGGTACCTGGACCGATCTGCCCAACGGCGACCGGGTCTGGCGGCTCTACGTACGGAGCCGCGCGGCCAAAGCCCTGATCGCCTTCTACCGGGACCTTTCCCTGCCGGCCGGCGCGGAACTGTACATGTATGCACCCGACGGGCAACAGGTGCTGGGGCCGTACACTGCGGCGGACATCACCGCTGAAGGCCGACTGATGACCGGGCTGCTCTACGGCGATGAGGCCGTGATCGAATACCTGGAACCGGCCGCCGTGCGCGGGCAGGGGTATTTCCGGATCGACCGGATCGACCACGCCTACAAGCCGGTGGCCCGTTCGGAGCAGACCGCCGGCCGCGATTTTGGTTTCGGGGCATCACTGGATTGTCATATCGGGGCGGATTGTGAACTGGCTGATCCTGTTGCCGACCTGAAAGGCAGTAGTTGCCGGATCATCGTGGTGGTGGAGGAAGGTTCCGGCTATTGTACCGGGAACCTGATCAACAATACGGCTGAGGATGGCACACCTTATATCTATACCGGCTTCCACTGCATGGACGGTTACACGCCGATCTTTGGTCTGTGGCGATTCGATTTCCAGTACCGGGTAGCCGGATGCGCTCCGGCGGTGAACGAGCCGCTGTATTATTCGCTGACGGGTAGTACCTTCCGGGCCGGACGACGGGAAAACGATTTCCTGTTGCTGGAACTGGATCAGGAGGTACCTTCCAACTTTTCGCCCCATTATCTGGGCTGGAACCGGCAGGCACCACCGCCGGATACCAGCTATATGTTCCACCATCCCCGGGGCGATGTGCAGAAAATTTCCCGCTCCACGATCCAGGGATCTATTTTCGGAGGGCCGATATTTTGGAACAATGATGTCACCACCCCGCGGGATCATCACTACGATGTCGATTTCACGGAGGGCAATTACGAAGTGGGCTCTTCCGGTGCGGCTCTGCTCAATAAAAAGGGACAAATGGTGGGCCACCTCAACGGAGGGAATCCGGATCTGGAAGGCTGCGAATTCAGCCAGGCCTGGTTCGGTCGGCTCGGTCTGGCCTGGACCGGCGGTGGCACGCCCGATACCCGGCTGATGGACTGGCTGGACCCGCTCGGGACCGATGCGATGGAGTTGGGCGGACTGGCCGACTCCCAACCGCAGGTAGTCACCGGTACGATACTGACCTATTTCGAAAAGACGCCGGTCGGTGGGGTAGAGGTGACCCTGGACCTGGACGGCAACAGTCTGAAAGTGACCTCGGCTGCAGACGGTACCTTTATCTTTAACAATGTCGGAGCGGCTAATACTTACACCCTAAGTTTCAGTAAAAATACTACCGCGAGCAACGGCGTGAGCGGAGCGGATATCATCGCCATCCAGCGGCATATTCTCAGTCTGACCGACCTCACGGGCCCCTATCGCCTGCTGGCGGCGGATGTCAATCTTTCGGGTAGTATCAGCGCTTTGGATATTATCGCTATGCGACGGGTCATCCTGGCGATCGAAACGGAATTTGGTCCGGGTATCCGGTCCTGGACTTTCCTGCCCGACGATTTCAGCTTTTCCGATCCGGAAGACCCCTGGAATCCGGCGCCACCGGTGAGTATCAGTTCCGGCAATATAGCCGATCTGCAGGATGTACAGGTACTGGCCATTAAGCTCGGCGATGTGAATGACAGTGTAGATGGAAATAAATAAGGCGACAATGTCCTGATGCTGCGATGCGGTGATTATATTAGCATCACAGCATCAGAACTTCCTTATATGAGCCGTAAAAACTCCCGTCGCAAATTCCTGAAAACCTCCGCCTCCGCCCTTGCGGTACTACCGGCTGCCGGTTTTCCGTATCCCAATTTCCCTAACCCAGAAAAAAGCACCGTGAACCCAATCGCTGATCCTACCCAGAGTTTGATCGGGCAGTATGGCCCCTGGGCCGCAAATTTGCCCGCTGATCCACCCGCTTTATCCTACCGACGTCCGGATAGCAAAGGCCTGAAATCCTGGAGAAAAAAGGGACTGAAAACCGTACATACCTACCTGGGCGCACCGGATATCGGTGCCCAGCCGCAGGTTACGGTAAAGCGGAAATATACTTACGACGGACTGGATATTGAGGAACTGAGCTGGCAACTGCCGTACGGCCGGCCTACTGAAGCTATCCTCTTGAAACCGGCCGGGGCTACCGGGCCGCTACCCGGCGTACTCGGACTGCACGATCACGGCGGCAATAAGTATTTTGCCAAACGCAAGATTACGAAAACGGGCAATGATCAGCATCCGATGATGAGTGAACACCAAACCCATTATTACGAAGGAAAAGCCTGGGCGAATGAACTGGCCAAACGCGGTTACGTGGTGTTGGTACCGGATAATTTCACCTTTGGCAGTCGCCGGGTCCTTTATCAGGATGTCGCCGGTTTCAGTTGGGGGCCCTGGCGTACCGACGATCTAAGCGACGAGAACCCGGAAAAGCAGGAAAACATCGATGTCTACAACGAATGGGCCGGTCACCACGAACACATTATGGCCAAATCGCTCTTCTGCGGCGGGACCACCTGGCCGGGGGTATTCCTCCGGGAGGATCAGCGCGCCCTGGATGTCCTCTGCGCCCGCCCGGAAGTGGATGAAGAACGCGTTGGCTGCGGCGGCCTGTCCGGCGGAGGACTGCGAACGGCCTACCTGGCGGGTCTGGATGATCGTATTCAATGCGCCGTCTGCGTGGGCTTTATGACGACCTGGCGCGATCTGCTGCTCTACAAATCTTTTACCCATACCTGGATGGCCTACATTCCCATCCTGCCCAATTATCTGGACTTTCCGGAAGTGCTCGGTCTGCGCACGCCACTTCCCACCATGACCCTGAACAACAATCAGGATCAGCTATTTACCCTCGAGGAAATGCAGCGCGCCGACGGCATGCTGCGCGAGGTATTCGCCAAAGCGAAAGCAGCGGATCGCTATCGGGGTAATTTTTACGAAGGCGAGCACAAATTTGATCTGGCCATGCAGGCGGATGCTTTTGACTGGTGGGATCAGTGGTTAAATGCATAACAAGATGATTGGATGAGCTGTTAAATCACCAATTCATTAACTCATGCCCCACCGCTCCCGGCAAATCGCCAGTAACTGATCTTTACGGGCCCGGGCCACGGGGATCTTTTCATTATCGGTGGTGATCAGGGTGCCGCCATCCCTTTTGCTGTACTTTCGGATGCAATCCAGGTTGACCAGGTGGGACTGATGGACCCGGTAAAACTGATTGCCCTCCAATAGATCCGTAAATTCCTTTAAGGTTCGGGAAACCAGTAAGGTGGTACCGTCCTTGAAATAAAAGTGGGTGTAATTGCGGTCTCCCCGGCAGCGGATAATGGAATTGACCGGTACGAAGGCGATATGGTCCGACTGAGGAAGCGCTATCTTCTGGTCCTGCTTTTGCAGATTGTGCAACAGCACGGCCAGTCGTTCGTTCTCTTTGGTATTTTCCCGTTTGACCAGTACCCGACCTACCGCTTTTTTCAACTCCAATACATTGATGGGCTTCAATAGATAATCTACGGCCGCAAATTTTATGGCGCGCAGGGCATACTGATCGTAGGCCGTGACAAAAATGATATCGAACCTGATTTCGGGCAGGCTCTCCAGCAGATCAAATCCACTGCCGAGGGGCATGGCAATGTCCAGAAAAACCAGCTCAGGGGAAGTATTCCGGATCAGATCCAGTGCGGTGAGCGCTGAATCCGCTTCCCCAATAACTTCTACCTCCGGGCAATAACTGGCGAGGGCCAGTCGCAGATTCTCCCGATTATTCGCTTCGTCTTCTACAATTATTGCTTTGACCATGGGCTTTAATGTTCTATCGGAATGATCAGGTCTATCCGGGTGCCTGACTTGGGTGGGGAAAGGGTGGAACGATCCTGTAGCCGGAGGCCCGGAGCGCCCTTATCGGAAAGAAGCGCCAGACGTTGCCGGACCAGTTCAATTCCCCGGCTTTCCCTATCGCCGGATCGGTGTGGTCGGTTCGCTTTCGCCTGATGGATCCCAATCCCGTTATCGATCACTGTGCAGGCCAAACCATTTGGATGAACCTGCAGATCCACCGCAAGGAGGCGATCGCCCTTTTGGGGTAAAAGGCCGTGAATGATCGCATTTTCAAGGAGTGGCTGCAGGATCATACCGGGAATATACGTATTGTGGGGATCGATTTCCGGGTCTATTGAGAATTCATAATCAAATGGATGTCTCAGGGCCTCAAGGCTACAATACTGCTCCAAAGTGGCTATCTCTTCGGAAAGCGGAATATATTCTTCGGCGGTATGGCGGAGGATGCGGCGCATAAGACCGGCGAACTGACTTAGATAGAGATCAGCTTTCTCCTGTCGGTTGGTACGGATAAGATTTTGAATGGTACTCATGGCATTAAACAGAAAATGCGGATTCATTTGCGCCCGGATCCCTTTCAATTCAAACTCCAGTAATTGGCGCTGGCGCAGATCCCGGAGCTCCTGCACGCGCCGTCGCCATAGATAGACCAGCGTAACCAGCAAAAGAGCGAGGGCGATGATACCCAACCGTTTCCAGAAGGCCAGCCATTGCTCGGGCCCCCATGCGGCCGATACAACCAGGGGTTGTATTCTGGCCCAGGTACTGCGCATCTTGGTCGGCGTACCCAGGTCGTAATTATTGGCAATTACCTTACCGGTCTCATCCAGTAGGTTATAATGATTGCTGGTATTGTCTACGCGATAGTTTTCCCGCAAGCCCTGCATTTCTTGAGCGGGCACATGAATGAATAATCCTTCACGGTTTTGTACGGCATTTTGGAAATCTTCCTGTTGAGGTGCCAACAGCAGGTGAACTACAGCGGGAAGTTCAGTCTGTTCCTTTTTTAAATAGGCGATGTCGCTCAAGGCGGCCTCCAGATTTTGACTCCAACCGATATGCAACAACACTTTGCGACCTTTAAAGTCTTTCAGGCTTACTTTAATCCCTTCTTTGTCGGTAAAACTCCAGTCGGGAGCCATTTTGTTGAGCGGAAGCAGTCGGATCGGATGGGCCATAGCATCTCCTTCCGCTCCCGGGCGGGTAAAGGCCGAAAGTTCACTGCGCCATTTTGGATCATTACACCGTTCGATCAATTCATCCAACAGCGGCAGGAGATCCTCCGATATTCCCGTTTCATTGGAATAATTTCGAAAAAGCATCATGGCGCTGTGCCGAACCAGAGTTTCCGGGGGAAGCACCAGTTTGGCAAAACTGTTGTAATGATCAAATGACCACCGGAGATCCAATCCGAGGTCTTTAAGACGGGTCATTTGAAAATGAAGATATTCTTCAACGAAAAAATCGAATGTTTTACCGGGTGGAAGGCGATAGAGTAGGGGCCTGCGCTGCGCTGCCTGCTGGGCAAATTCGGCCTCCAGGGGTTCTTTCCCGGCAACATGAAACCGATAGGCGGCCTCCCAGATAATATTGGCGTAATTAAAGCGGATCGATCGATCCATGTAGGATTGAAAACCCGGAGAAAGCTGATGCGTTCTAAGTTGAAGAAATTCCAATTCCCGGATTTCCTTTTGCAGCATCCTGGTCAGAAAAGAGCCTTGTTGTTCCTGCAAAAGCTGGTGATCATAGGAACGGAATAAGGAATCCCCCCGCATCTCATGGTAAAAATCCAGTAAGAATTGTTGGTGGGCAACACTGCTTCCCGTGAATTCCATTTGCTGGTAAAAGGCGTTTCCGTCCGTGCTAAAGTCCAAATGATCACCGGGCTCCAGATAAAAGCGCATGGTCTGGTAGCCGTGGGAAATATTCACGGTCCGGGCCTGATCCATTGGAATGGAGATCTTAAAATGACCGTTTTGATCCAGCACAACCACTGAATCCTGCCAGAAGTTCAGCCAGTCACCTTCCTTATGGTATTTCAGCCGTACCTCGGTAGTGACCTGATTCCGGATGCTGCCTTCCAGTACGGTGGTCTTGGGGGGATGGTCAACCTGGAAAAAATCACAAAGCCATTGCCGTCCGTTCTTTTTCGTAAGCAGGGGGAAATAGAATTCTTCCTCCGGCAGGTCGCTGGCTAAAAGGGTGCTGATGAAATGGGACCAATGCCCGGCCTGTAGTGCTTCGGGTAATGCCAGGGATTGCAGTTCGGAATGCAAATCCTGATTGCCTGAGACCTCCTGATCCAGCTTGAGTTGTACGTCCTTCTGAAGCTCCGCAAAAGAATCCGCATTTCCGTCTGCCGCAAAAGTTATTCCGGTCCACTGATCAAAAACAATGGAGTAAGCAGCGGGATATTTCTCCTGAAAACGGGTGTCGGTGATCAGGGGTTCGTCCGCACCTTCCTCTGCGTCCGGAAATTTGATGAAACTGACGGATTCAATCGTGCCCTTTATCCGGTCATCATTTCCAAGGTAAAACTGCAATCCGATCCGCACTTCCCAATCTTCCCGCTGGAACTGGTCCGGAAATACAGGATAATCGGTCGCTTTCTCCCGGGTGGTCTTTTGCTGAACCCACTCCAGGTTTAAACGTTTACCTCCGTTGATATACTCCGCTATGCTTTGGGCCCGGGTCGCCAGGCTTATCAAACATAGGATCAGGGAAAGAAATAGGCTTTGCCTCATGGATTGATTGCGATGATAGTCTTATGAAAGACGTTTTAAGTTGCCTAAGCGGGCGGCAAAAGGTGTCTTTCGCTGCCACTTTGCACTGCCAAAGTTACAGCTTCAGAAGTTCCTGAACATTTTCTACAATGGAATCATCATATCCCGTATAAATGTGCCGGATGATGCCTTCCTTGTCGATCAGTACGTATTGAGGGATCGCAAACACCTTGAAATACTCCCGGATAGATTCATTCCCGACGAGTTGGGGAAAATTATAACCTTTTTTATCCAGTAACAGCTGAGCACTGTCCTGACTGTCCTTATCCATCAATATCGCTATTACTTCCAGCCCTTCCGTGCGGTATTGATCGTGCAGAGCCTGCACCTCAGGCATGGATTGCCGGCAGGGGCCACACCAGACTTCCCAGAAATCCAGCAGGATCACTTTTCCTTTTTTGGCCTGCAGGGAAACCGATTTGCCGGTAAAATCACGGAATTCTATATCCTTTACCGTTGTAGACAGCAGATCCTGATGCAGATTTTTCCGATCTTCCTGCACTTCCGGTTCGAAGTTTTCCAGGAAAGTTTTATCCAGTTTTTCCAGATGCTGCTCTTTGTTGATCTCAACATTGCTGATAAACCGGGTAATAACCTGTTTTTTCCCCAGGGAAACCTGGCTGCTCACTACTTTCACCGGTAGATAAGTCCGCTGATCCAGCTGGATCACCTTTTTTCTTTCCGCAACGCCGTATTCGGTAAGGTCGGGAAAATGGTAGGTGAGCACGTAAAGCTCATTTTCAGTCGAAAGCACGGGTTGAACCGTATCCTGATAAGCCATCATTTCGGGAACGACCAATTGAGCGGCCGCGGCACCCATCATATGCGGGCCCGGTCGGGATTCCAGTTCGTACGTTTTGGGTTCGAATTTTAATTCAAACATCCGGGAGCCGTCGTACAGCGCGCCCCGTTCGATCTCCCCCTTGGAGGCCATGAAATGAAATCCCAGGACCGGATCGTTTTCCTCCCGGATCAACACGACCTGTCCGGGGTAATCCCAAACGTGGCCGCTTACGAAGGTGTCCAGTTGCCGGACGTCATAGGCGAGTGATTGGATCTTCTCCAGACTGTTTTGGTATTGTTCAACCACTTCTTCCGCACTTTGTGCCGTCAGGACAAAAGGAGCTGCGGTTAATAATAGCAGGCAAGCTAATTTCAGTATTTTCATAATAAAGGATCATTTTAATTCCTCACAATACTAGGGAGCTAAAATTCCTTTATCAAGGCACACTGAACAATTGGTGAACCTGGCTTAACAAGCGGTCGTAATGAATTATCCCGCTCAGGCTGGCTATTCGGACCTTATCGCCTCGATCGGGTTGATCACCGCCACCTTTATCGCATAGAAACCAACGACCAGCAAGGCGATCACCAAAGTGCCGATGCCGGCCAGCAGAAATATTCCGGCGCTCAATTCGGTATGGTATTCAAATTTGCTCAGCCAGTCCTGCATAAAAATAAAAGCCAAAGGTGTTGCCACCACAACGGCCAGCAAGATCAACAGCAGGAAATCTTTTGAAAGAAGCACCACCAGTTGGCCGATGGAAGCGCCCATTACCTTCCGGATACTGATCTCTTTCAGCCGCTGCTGACCGGTATAAACGGCCAGACCGATCAGTCCCAGGCAGGCGATCAGGAGCGCGAAGCCGGTGAAATAGTAGGATAACTGCCCGATCGTTTGCTCACTGCGGTAGGCGTTCATATAGCTTTCGTCCATAAAGCGGTATTCCAATGGATATTCCGGGTTAAGGCGTTTCTGAATGGTCTCCAGACCGGCAATGGCCGCATCCGCCTGTCCGGGTTCGGTCCGGATGTGCAGCAATCCGGTGCGGCGGGGGTGCAGCCAGATGATGGTGGGTTCAATTTCGGAATACAGAGACGTGGTATGAAAATCCTTGACTACGCCCACGATCTTTCCGCTGGATCCCCAAAAGCTCAATTGCTGATCTACGGGCTGGTCCAGGCCCATGGCGCGAACGGCAGTTTCATTGACCAGGTAGTTGAAGGTATCGGTAGACAGTTGGGCGTCAAAATCTCGTCCTTCCGCCAGTTCCATTTTCATCACCTCCAGAAAATCGAAATTGACGCTAATGATGCGAAAGGATATTTGTTCGGAAGGGGCTTTGCCGGGCCATTCCACCGAGTGGGTATTGGATCCGATGGATAAAGGATTGGAACTGGTAGTAGTTACGGCTGCGATGCCCGGCATTCGCTGCAATTCTTCTTTGACGGTATTATACTGCTGGTAAAGTTCGCCTTCCAGGTCCGTGTACAGTACGTTTTCCCGGTCCAGCCCCAGGTTTTTGGACTGGATATACTGGATTTGCCGCTGAATGGTCAGGGCACCGGCGATCAGCAGGATGGATATGGCAAATTGAAAGACCACCAGCCCCTGTCGCAACCGGGAGGTGCCGGCCGTCTGACGGAAAACGCCTTTTAAGACCGTAACCGCATTGAAAGACGATAAATAAAAGGCCGGATAAGTACTGGCCAACAGAGTGGTCAGCAGCCCGATGCTGCCGAAGATCAGCAAAGTGTTGAAGCTAAAATCGCTGATGGCCATCGTTTTGTCGGTCAGTTGATTGAAAGCCGGTAAAGCGATCAGTACCAGGCCAACCGCCAGCACAAATGCAATGGTCATCAAAAAGAGGGATTCGCTCATAAACTGGCTGATCAGTAAGCGTCGTTCGGCCCCGATGGCCTTCCGCACCCCGATCTCTTTGGCTCTTTGCACCGAACGGGCGGTGGCCAGATTCATGAAATTGATACTGGCGATCAGGATCAGAAAGAAGGCGACGATTCCGAAGATCCGGACGTATTCGATCCGGCCGCCGGCCTGCATCCCGTCCTTGAAGATGTTGTACAGATGATGATCGGCGTAAGATTGCAGAAAGAGGTCACTGCGAAAATCCTCAATGTGTTCGTTCTGCATGTCACGCATTCGCTCGCTTACGACTGTGGCATCGGTGCCGGGCCGCAAACGGGTATAGATCCGAAACCCACTATTGTTCCAGTTGGTGATCCAATTATTGCGTCGTTCAAAGACCTCAAAGGGGATCAGATAGTCAAACTGTATGGACGATTGATCGGGGATCTCCTCAAATACCCCGCTTACGGTCAGGGGCGGTACGTCGGTCAGATCGTGTTCGATCACCTGACCGATCGCTCCGTTGGTTTCCCGCCAGTCACTACCGAAATATTTCTCCGCCAGGTCAGCGGAGATCACAATGGAACCGGGATCCTCTAGGGCATCGGAGGCTTTCCCCTGGATCATTTTCCAGGAAAACAGCTGCAGAAAACCAGGTGTGGCAAAGAGACCGCTTTCCCGGTAGGAAAGTTCACCGATCCGGGTGATCAGTTCCTGCGGCGGGGTCGTTACGGCCACGCCTTCTACCTCCGGGTATTTCGACTGTAGCTCACCGGCAATATTCCAGGTTACGGTTTCCGAGGTTTGGATCTCGTTACCGGAATGGACGTGCCTTTTGACCTGATACAACTGCTCCAGATCGTCGTGGAAACGATCGTAATTCATTTCATCCTTTATCCAGAGGGTAATGAGCATGGCCACGGCCATTCCGAGGGCCAGTCCCCCGATATTGATGAGGGAATAGCCTTTGTTTTTCAGGAGTAATCTCCAGCTCAGGCGAAAATTGTGACGGATCATAAACAGCGGGTTGATGAGAGAAAATAGGTTGCGTCGAATGGCAAAAGGCCGCAGGTAATTGAGCACCTGAAAGTAATAGTTCAGCCGGGCCTTGAAGGCCGAACCTTTTTCCAGGTTTAAAAAGAATTTTTCCTCCAGGTCGCCTTCTACCTCTTCAACCAGATCGTTGCGGAGGAACCAGCGCAGGAATTTCCGGGCGATCCCGGGCGGTTGTTGTTCGGATGATGACATAGGCTGAGGGCTTAAAAGTCCAGGTTCAGATTGCCGGTAGAAAGGGGTGGGTACTGCTGCCAGAGTGAGATCCGGAAATCCCGGGCTTCGCGCAGGGTCTGCTCTCCACTGGCGGAGATGGTGTAAATGCGTTTGCGCCGTCCACCCCGGGTGGCATTGCCTTCCTTCATTTCTGATTTCAGGAATCCCTTATCGCCCAAACGGCTCAGTGCGGAATGCACGGCACCGATCGAAACCGAACGGCCGGTTTGCGATTCAAACTCTTCGGCAATTTTAAAAGCGTAGGCATCTTCTCCGAGAATTCCGACCAGTAAAAGAATAACTTCCTCGAATTCTCCCAGACGTGTTTCTTTCATTTTGTTTCTAAATTGTAGAACAAATGTAGGGTAAAATTTCCCTGGATGCAATTTTTTATTCTACAATTTAGAAAGAAATAGGTCGGAATTTCGGAATGGAGGCCATTTCAGAGGCCAGTCACCAGAATGAAAATGGATAGGGGAGGAAAGATTTCGGGAGGGGGAACGGGAGCGAGATGGTAGGGCGTAATAATCTAGCTACCAGGTTTTTATCTGATGATCTGTGGCGTCAATCATACTACTGGACCTTTACCGAAAAGCCTGGATTGCTAAGCTCCGAAGGAGATTGGTAAGCCTTAAGTATTGATCCGGAAAGGCTTAGCAA
>NZ_PDUD01000016.1 GCF_002646595.1 Flavilitoribacter nigricans DSM 23189 = NBRC 102662 | reverse complement strand
ACCGGATCAGTGGTATCACCAATCGTAATCGTTTGGGTATCGGTGCCTTGATTGAGGCACTCATCAATGGCCGTGAAGGTCCGCGTGATCACTACCGGGCAAGTTCCCGTTTGCGTATCCACATAAGTGAGGGTATAGTTACAATCTTCGGTAACCGTAACTCCGTAAGTTGCTTCCTGGCCCGTGATATCCACCGGCGTCTCAGAATAATCCGCTAATCCCGTAGCGACATCACAAGCCTCAATCGTATCATCGCCCGGAGCCGTAACTACCGGATCGGTCGTATCGCCAATCGTAATCGTTTGGGTATCCGTGCCCTGGTTAAGACACTCATCAATCGCGGTAAAGGTCCGCGTGATCACTACCGGGCAGGTGCCGGTTTGCGTATCAACATAAGTCAGGGTATAGTTGCAATCTTCGGTAACCGTCACTCCGTAAGCCGCTTCCTGACCGGTAATATCCACTGGAGTCTCTGAATAATCAGCAAGGCCCGTAGCTACATCGCAGGCTTCAATCGTATCATCGCCCGGAGCCGTAACTACCGGATCGGTCGTATCGCCAATCGTAATCGTTTGGGTATCCGTGCCCTGGTTAAGACACTCATCAATCGCGGTAAAGGTCCGCGTGATCACTACCGGGCAGGTGCCGGTTTGCGTATCAACATAAGTGAGGGTATAATTACAATCTTCGGTAACCGTCACTCCGTAAGCCGCTTCCTGACCGGTAATATCCACTGGAGTCTCTGAATAATCAGCAAGACCCGTAGCTACATCACAAGCTTCAATCGTATCATCGCCCGGAGCGGTAACTACCGGATCGGTGGTATCGCCAATCGTGATCGTTTGGGTATCCGTTCCTTGGTTGAGGCATTCATCAATGGCCGTGAACGTACGCGTGATCACCACCGGGCAGGTGCCGGTTTGCGTATCTACATAAGTCAGGGTATAGTTGCAATCTTCGGTAACCGTTACTCCGTAAGCCGCTTCCTGGCCTGTGATGTCTACCGGGGTCTCAGAATAATCCGCTAGTCCCGTAGCGACATCGCACGCTTCAATTGTATCATCGCCCGGAGCCGTGACTACCGGATCGGTCGTATCACCAATCGTGATCGTTTGGGTATCGATGCCTTCATTCAAACACTCATCGATTGCCGTAAAGGTCCGAGTAATCACTACCGGACAGGTACCGGTTTGTGTATCTACATAAGTGAGCGTATAGTTACAATCTTCCGTAACCGTTACTCCGTAAGCCGCTTCCTGACCCGTAATATCCACCGGCGTTTCTGAATAATCGGCAAGACCCGTAGCGACATCGCACGCTTCAATCGTATCATCGCCCGGAGCCGTAACCACCGGATCGGTCGTATCACCAATCGTGATCGTTTGGGTATCGATGCCTTCATTCAAACACTCATCGATTGCCGTAAAGGTCCGAGTAATCACTACCGGACAGGTACCGGTTTGTGTATCTACATAAGTGAGCGTATAATTACAATCTTCGGTAACCGTAACTCCGTAAGCTGCTTCCTGACCCGTGATATCCACTGGGATCTCAGAATAATCCGCAAGGCCCGTAGCGACATCGCAGGCCTCAATTGTATCGTCGCCCGGAGCGGTCACCACCGGATCGGTCGTATCACCAATCGTGATCGTTTGCGTATCCGTTCCTTGGTTGAGGCACTCATCAATTGCCGTGAACGTCCGAGTAATTACTACCGGACAGGTGCCCGTTTGGGTATCAACATAGGTTAGTGTATAGTTACAATCTTCGGTAACCGTTACTCCGTAAGCCGCTTCCTGACCCGTGATGTCCACTGGCGTTTCTGAATAATCCGCAAGGCCCGTAGCTACATCACAAGCTTCAATCGTATCATCTCCCGGAGCGGTTACCACCGGATCCGTGGTATCACCGATTGTGATCGTTTGGGTATCCGTTCCCTGGTTGAGACACTCATCGATTGCCGTAAAGGTACGGGTAATCACTACCGGACAGGTGCCCGTTTGAGAGTCAACGTAAGTGAGCGTATAGTTACAATCTTCGGTAACCGTTACCCCGTAAGCGGCTTCCTGGCCGGTAATATCTACCGGCGTTTCTGAATAATCGGCAAGTCCCGTAGCGACATCGCACGCTTCAATCGTATCATCGCCCGGAGCCGTGACCACCGGATCGGTCGTATCGCCAATGGTGATCGTTTGGGTGTCTGTGCCCTGGTTAAGACACTCATCAATCGCCGTGAACGTACGGGTAATCACTACCGGGCAGGTACCGGTTTGCGTATCTACATAGGTAAGGGTGTAGTTGCAATCTTCGGCAACCGTTACTCCGTAAGCTGCTTCCTGACCTGTAATATCTACCGGCGTTTCTGAATAATCTGCAAGGCCCGTAGCGACATCGCAGGCTTCAATCGTATCGTCTCCCGGAGCCGTTACTACCGGATCCGTGGTATCACCGATTGTGATCGTTTGGGTATCCGTGCCCTGGTTGAGACACTCATCGATGGCCGTAAAGGTACGCGTGATCACTACCGGACAAGTGCCGGTTTGCGTATCTACATAAGTGAGTGTATAGTTACAATCTTCGGTAACCGTCACTCCGTACGTGGCTTCCTGACCCGTAATATCTACCGGCGTCTCAGAATAATCAGCCAGACCCGTAGCTACATCACAAGCTTCAATCGTATCGTCTCCCGGAGCAGTTACTACCGGATCGGTCGTATCACCAATCGTGATCGTTTGGGTATCTGTGCCTTGGTTAAGACACTCATCGATGGCCGTGAAGGTACGCGTAATCACTACCGGACAAGTGCCAGTCTGCGTATCTACATAAGTGAGTGTATAATTACAATCTTCCGTAACCGTAACTCCGTAAGCCGCTTCCTGACCCGTGATATCTACCGGGGTTTCAGAATAATCCGCAAGGCCCGTAGCTACATCGCACGCTTCAATCGTATCATCACCCGGAGCGGTAACTACCGGATTAGTCGTATCATCAATCGTGATCGTTTGCGTATCGGTGCCTTGGTTAAGACATTCATCAATGGCCGTGAACGTCCGCGTGATCACGACCGGACAGGTGCCGGTTTGCGTATCTACATAAGTCAGGGTATAGTTACAATCTTCGGTAACCGTAACTCCGTAAGCGGCTTCCTGACCCGTAATATCTACTGGGGTTTCAGAATAATCAGCTAGACCCGTAGCTACATCACAAGCCTCAATCGTATCATCGCCCGGAGCCGTCACTACCGGATCGGTCGTATCTCCAATCGTGATCGTTTGGGTATCCGTGCCCTGGTTGAGGCATTCATCAATGGCCGTAAAGGTCCGTGTGATCACTACCGGGCAAGTGCCGGTTTGCGTATCTACATAGGTGAGTGTATAGTTGCAATCTTCGGTAACAGTTACTCCGTAAGCCGCTTCCTGTCCCGTGATATCTATCGGCGTCTCAGAATAATCCGCAAGGCCCGTAGCTACATCACAAGCCTCAATCGTATCATCGCCCGGAGCCGTTACCACCGGATCCGTCGTATCACCAATGGTGATCGTTTGGGTATCCGTGCCTTGATTCAAGCACTCATCGATGGCGGTGAAGGTCCGCGTAATTACTACCGGGCAGGTGCCGGTTTGCGTATCTACATAGGTGAGTGTATAGTTGCAATCTTCGGTAACCGTTACTCCGTAAGCCGCTTCCTGTCCCGTGATATCTATCGGCGTCTCAGAATAATCCGCAAGGCCCGTAGCTACATCACAAGCCTCAATCGTATCATCGCCCGGAGCCGTTACCACCGG
>NZ_PDUD01000015.1 GCF_002646595.1 Flavilitoribacter nigricans DSM 23189 = NBRC 102662 | reverse complement strand
GGGGGTGGGGATTGCGGAATAAACCTAGTATAAGTCTCAGCCGACCTCGCTGTCGTTTATCGTTGTAGGAAACTACGGCGACGCCGACACGAGACTGGGGTTGACCACCGATCGGTACAGGTTACCGATAATGTACTATAGCTAACCGCCCCGTGGAGGTTCGAATCCTCCCCTCACAGCCACCGCTCTTCGAATGAGAAGAGCACATCGGTCATCCGATCCGGATGATCCTTGAAAACACTCAACACTGTGAGGTGATGAAACTGGCAGCCATGCCCTCTTGTCTCGGGGGTGGGGATTGCGGAATAAACCTAGTATAAGTCTCAGCCGACCTCGCTGTCGTTTATCGTTGTAGGAAACTACAGCGACGCCGACACGAGACTGGGGTTGACCACCGATCGGTACAGGTTACCGATAATGTACTACAGCTAACCGCCCCGTGGAGGTTCGAATCCTTCCCTCACAGCCACCGTTCTTCGAATGAGAAGAGCACATCGGTCATCCGATCCGGATGATCCTTGAAAATACTCAATACTGTGAGGTGATGAAACTGGCAGCCATGCCCTCTTGTCTCGGGGGTGGGGATTGCGGAATAAACCTAGTATAAGTCTCAGCCGACCTCGCTGTCGTTTATCGTTGTAGGAAACTACGGCGACGCCGACACGAGACTGGGGTTGACCACCGATCGGTACACGTTACCGATAATGTACTACAGCTAACCGCCCCGTGGAGGTTCGAATCCTTCCCTCACAGCCATCGTTCTTCAAATGAGAAGAGCACATCGATCATCCGGATTGGATGATCCTTGAAAATACTCAACACTGTGAGGTGATGAAACTGGCAGCCATGCCCTCTTGTCTCGGGGGTGGGGATAACGGGATAAACATAGCGTAATGCCTTGCTTCGGCAAGACTAGGGTTGACCACTAAGCATTTGCACTATGGCTAACCGCCTCGTGGAGGTTCGAATCCTTCTCTCACAGCCAAAATAAATACTGCGTCCGCAGAAATACAAAAGGGCCCTACCGGCATGAAGCAACGTCTTAAATTATCGCTTATTATTGGTAGGGCCCTTTTATCGTTAGTAATAGCAATCCGTTATGTAGTAAGGACATTCCTAATTTTTCATTAAATAAAAATTAGGCAAAATGTCTGGGCGTAATGCTTCTAGGTACGAATGATTTAGTCGATCAATTCCCCGCAGCCACTATGATTTTATCGATACATAATATTTCAGAACCGCAAACTCCAAAGTCAAAAGTTACTTCGAAAGAATAAGTACCTTGTGCTATACCTCCTGGTGACCATATTGGAATAGTCTGTATACCCGCATTTGGCGGATATGTTCCAGTATCCGTATCACTTACTAATTGCCCGGCTGAATTCCAAACCCTAACGTGAATTGTCGTATTGAGAAATTGCATACTTGTATTGGCTGCTCCAAATTGTACATTGATATTCAGAGTTCCATTACTAGCGACCGGATTTGGATATGCTGAACTTGAAATTGAAAAATCTCGAATCCAACATTCATCACTTCTTTCTCTTCCCCTTGACTCATCACATACCCCACTATTTCCATCATCACCTCCGCTACAATTTGGTAAAATGAATAGGCCGATAAGGGCTACGGCCCATAGTATTAGTGTTTTTTTCATAACTAAGGATTTAATTTTTATGCAAAAAAAATGGATTTACAGATAGCTTGAAACTCCTAATCTTGGTAGTACTGAGTAGAACTCGCTAAATGAAGTCTGCGACTACGAAATAATATTGACCGTCCAACCCCAACTCGCGTTATCAGGTATGGTGCCAGGCAATTCTATTTTCCATTTATTGATCTGTGTCATGGACTGCCTTCGTACGATTTGTTCCCTCCTAATTCTAAATACCTTCTCGCTCAGCGTAGTCTGTTACTACGCAATAGCATTGCTCATTCAACCTCCACCCGCGTTACCAAATAAAGTGCCAGGCAAAGCTACTTTCCGCTTATTGATCTGTGTCATGGATTGCCTTCGTACGACTTGTCCCCCTCCGCCCTGCGGGCACCTCCCCCTGGGAGGACAGGTACGCTGCAAGGGACGTTGTCCCCCTCTGGCGAGGGGGATTAAGGGGGAGGTGCTTTTTAACAACCAATATTCGGTGCTTAACTAACTCTCAATTTCTGGATGTCTCCGCTTAGCATAGTCTGTTACTACTCAATAGTATTGCTCATTCAACTTCCACTCGCGTTATCAGATAAAGTGCCAGGCAAGGCTATTTTCCGTTTATTGATCTGTGTCATGGATTGCCTTCGTACGATTTATCCCCCTCCGCCCTGCGGGCACCTCCCCTTGGGAGGACACTTACCCTGCAAGGGGCGTTTTCCCCCTCCGACGAGGGGGATTAAGGGGGAGGTGCTCTTTAACAACCAATATTCGGTGCTTAACTAACTCAATTTCTGGATGTCTCCGCTAAGCGTAGTCTGTGACTACGCAATAATATTGTTCATCCAACCTCCACTCGCGTTATCAGATAAAGTGCCAGGCAAGGATATTTTCCGCTTATTGATTTGCACGGTCATGGATTTCCTTAGTACAATTTGTTCCCCCTCCGCCCTGCGGGCACCTCCCCCTGGGAGGACAGGTACCCTGCGAGCGGCGTTTTCCCCCTCCGACGAGGGAGATTAAGGGGGAGGTGCTCCCTATCATCGGTCCAAATGCCAAAAAATACTCCCCCCGCTGCTAACAAAACCCCCAATCACAATCCCAAGCCCCAATCTACCCATATACGGATCACGATGATCCAAAGGGCTGTATGGACCTCGGAAAAGGCCCACCACATTTCAGCGCAATAAAACTAAATAGGAAAAAACTTTGCCACTCTTCTTCCAGCACCATTCACATAAACCATCCCATGATTTAACACGGAAAGTAGGTGAGATCATGTAGGCGCGCTACACATCGCTTAATGGACCAGATTGGGCAGTCCCTGCAGTTTTTTCATCAACTGGACTTTGTTGTTGACGTCAAATTTCTTGTAGATGGACTTGATGTAGTGCCGAACCGTGTTGATGGAAATGTACAGATCGGTGGCGATCTCTTTGTATTGTTTGCCTTTGCTCAGGCCCTTGACAACCTGCAGTTCGCGATTGTTGAGCAGGCCGACAAACTGACTGAGGTGAGCTTCGGCCGGGTTTTCGTAAGTGACTTCCTGCCGGAAAAGATTGATGATGTTTTTGGAAAGGGAGGGGTCAATATAGTCCTCGCCACGGATCAGCATGTGGACCGTATCCAGGAAGGCCTGCATCTCGCCGCATTTGAGTTTTATGGCGTTTACGCCACTTTTCAGGGCTTTGAAGAGGTGTTCTTCTTCGATCTGCTCGGCGTAGAGCATAAATTTGGTGCCCGGCAGTAAGATCTTTAGTTTTTTGATGTGGTCGAGGTTGGTGGAGCGTTTGCTGTACAGATCCATAATGAGGATATCCGGTGGATGGCTCAGGTCCAGACTTTCAAAAAACCTGCCGATACGGGATTCTAAGATGACGCAGGATAGGTCTGCCTGGTCGTTGATCCACTTTTTAGCCCGGTTGAGCAATTTAGAGTTGTTGTCGATAATCGCTATTTCTACCATATAGTTCCGTCGGCGAGCTGGTCGCACGGGTTCGTGAGGAAATGGTAGTAAGTGGATGTGATAAATATGTTATGTAAATGTAGCGATTCATTCACATTTAGAAAAGCAATCACATGAAAAAAATTAATATCACATCTTTTATACATGTGCATGTAGTTGTGAATGCAGCCTATTTTTATTCTCTTTGCAATATCCAATTAGAACGAACAAATACTCCAATCAAAGGCTTACGCTTACCCAATTTAAATGCCTCAATAGATTGAAGCCTGGTGGCTATTTTTAAAAATTTAAGGCATTAAAGACTCAACTACTTTTAAGATTACCTGTTAGGAAAACACAGATCGACGTGGATAACACTGTTCGTGCGAATAGCCCAGGTCCTTGCTGTGATCCTTTTTCAATTTCAAGTACAACCACAACCATCTTCACTAAAAGCACCGACTTTGGGGAGTTTTCTCCTTAGTTTCCAGTGCATTATTCTGATCGCCGGTAAAATCGAGATCCCAAAACCAAAGGTATCCTCGGGCTTGCTTCAGATCCTTCCAACCAATCTTACTACAACTATCTGATCTCATGGAGTAAAATCTCCACTGAAACGGCCATTGCGGTCCTTTAGATCCTGTCGAAAGTTTTGCTCATGCGCTATCGACCAGGGCTTAAAAGCTATTGCCGCAACCGACGGAAGTGGAGACCATTATAGTGTGTTTTGAATTATTCAAACATCAACCTTTTTATGAAAAGATATCGACGACCTATTGAAGCCATGCCCGTAGTATGCCTGGCGGGGAGCAATCTACATGCCCGTTTCTCCTGGCCTCTAGCCTTTACCTTAACCATCCTCTGGGCGGGTCTGTGCGGCCTTTTTCCCCTGTCGGGTTTCAGTAATACCCCGTTCTCCTCACAATACTTATCCTCCGAAACGAATATATACGTTGATCAGGCGGTCGAGGCGCTTCCACTGGCGGAAGCGGAGGCAGAAAATGGTCGTACCTTACACCTTTTCTCCCACGGTCGGCCCGGCTATCTGCTGCTGGAGAACGAATGGCGGAATGCTCACCAAATTGCCGAATGGCTACAGAGTGGGAAACTGCTTACCGGTAAAACCCAACTCAACCTATACGGATGTAATTTTGCCGAAGGCGAAAGCGGTCGCGCGGCGGTCGCTTATCTGCAGCGCGCACTCGGCCTGTCGGTAGCGGCTTCGGATGATGTTACCGGGGCACAGGGTGATTGGGAACTGGAGGTTGGTGCTGCGCGGGAAGTGATGGCGTTCCCGGCTTATGCCTATAATCTGCAAATCAATGAAAAGCTTCCCTTCGTAAACGACGGGACCAACTTTAATAATATTACGGCTACGGTTACCAATACTGTAGCCAGTGTAATCCCGCTCTGCGCTGGAAGTATTTCCAATACGGGCAACCTGGTAGACAACAACACCAGCAACTTTGCTTCGGTAAGTATTACCGGCCTGGGCTGTGATGGAACGGTAAGCGTAAAAGATAATGATGCGTCCGACACCTATCCGGGCGGCGCTTTTGCTGGCTTCCGGGTAAGTTCCGCCGGTATATTACAGGCTTCCGTTGGCGCGGAGATTACCATTTCCACTTACAATAACAATGTACTTCAGGAATCCGAAGTGGTCGTGACCACGGGTGTTGGCGTTAATTCCCTATTGATCAGTGGCGATGGAACCATCGTTCTCGGTTTTATTACGACCTCGGATTTTGATGAGATCCGGATCACTTATGATGCATTGATCGGCGTATTGTTTACGGCTCAGATCTACCACGCTGTAATTGAAGTATTTGCTGCGGGTGTTCCTTTGAGCTGCAACGAACAAACCCTGATGAACAACCCTGACTATCCGACCATCATCGATAACGCTCAAACGGAGATCACCGGCGTTTGCGTTGGCTGTACGATCGATGATCCGGAAAACGTCATTTCTGAAAGCGATGCTGATTTTGCGACCATTTCACTACCACTCGGGGTGGCCGGTTCCGGATCGATCGCCGTTTGGGACGTACTGACCGATTATGCGGCCGGTACTTTTGCCGGTTTTAATATTTCCAATGCCAATCTGGTGGGTGCGAATTTGCTTTCCGGCATTACCATCACCACCTATCTGGACGGTGTGGAACGGGAATCGACCGCCAACATCGGTACAGACCTCGCTTCCGTAAATTCTTCCCTGCTGAACGGGGCGGGCAATCAACTGATCGGTTTCATCACGACCTTATCTTTTGATGAAGTAAAAATTGAAGTCTCCAATTTGCTGGGTGTACTTAATGAAACCCAGGTATACAATGCGGTTTTCCAGACCTTTTGCGCCGGGCCCAGTCCGGACTGTGCGCTGGATACCTATCTCGTTACCCCGGACTATCCGGTGGTGGTCGACAATGAGGTCAGCAGCCTGATCTGTGTTGGCTGTTCCATTGATGACGCTCAGAATATTATCGATTCCGATACCGACAATTTTGCCAGCATCGATCTGGTGGCCGGGGTTGGTCTCGAAGCGACAGTTTCCGTACGCGATGTGATCACGGACTATGCCGCCGGGACCTTTGCCGGTTTTGATATTGAAAATACCAACCTGCTGGATGTTAATCTGCTGGCCGGTGCCCAGGTCGTAACCTATCTGGATGGAGTAGAACGGGAAGATAGCGATGACGGGGTGCTGCTTTCCCTGCAATTGCTCGGTGGCGATCGGCAGGTAGTCGGATTCACCTCCACACTTTCCTTCGATGAGATCAGACTGACGGTGCGCAATACGGTCGGTCTGGATCTGGGAACTACCCTCGTTTACGGCGCGGTGATCCGAGGACCGTCCGATGCGGGCACGGCGCCTCCGGAAATTACCGGTGATGCCGGTTCCGGCGTATCGGTCAGTAATGTCTGCCCCGCTACCACTTTCGATCTGACTACATTAGTGGCGAGTATTCCCGCCGGTGCCACGGTCGAATGGTATACTACGAATAACAGTCCGCCCACCGGAGGTGCTTACGCTACCCCGACGATGGCCACCGCTGGCACGTATTACGCTTATTTCTACGATGCGGTAGAGGGCTGCTACTCGCTGCCCAGCAACCCGGTCACCATGGTATTCGATATTTGTGCGCCGGTGATCGATTGTAATGAAAAGTCCGCATTTGTCAACGACGAAATTTCTTTTGATAACCTATCCGCCAGTGTGACGGACGATGTATTGCTGCCCTGTATCGGCGGGGTGACCGGCCTGGATAATCTGGTAGATGCCGATACTGATAATTTTGCGACGGTCAGCATCACCGGCCTGGCCTGTGACGCCACGATCAGCGTCGTGGATAACGATGCGGGCGATACTTACCCCGGCGGTTATTTTGCCGGTTTTGAGGTAAGTTCTGCCGGATTGCTGCAGGCCTCCATCGGTGCAACCGTCACCATCGAGACCTACAACAATGGCGCTTTTGCGGAAAGCTTCGATGCCATCACGTCTCTGGTCGGTGCCAATACATCACTGCTGGACCCGGACGGCAATATCGTGCTGGGATTTGTGACCACGCTGGATTTCGATGAGATCCGCATCACCTACGAATCCCTGGTTGGGGTGCTCTTTACCGCTCAGGTTTACCACGCGGTGATTGAGGAGTTCTGTGCCGGACCGGCACTGGCCTGTAACACCCAGACTCTCATGAACAACCCGGATTATCCGACCATAGTGGATAACAACGAAACCGGGATCACCGGGGTGGCCTGTGTAGGCTGTACGGTAGATGACGCTGAGAATGTGATCTCCGCCAGTACGGTGGATTTCGCCACGATCACCCTCGATGTGAACGTCGGAACGGTTGGATCGATCGCGGTGCAGGATGTACTGACCGATTATCCGGCCGGTACCTTTGCCGGTTTCAATATTTCGAACCCGGATCTGGTGGAAGCCAATGTGCTGTCGGGCATTACCGTCCGCACCTATCTGGATGGCGCCCTGCAGGAATCTTCCACCAATGTGACCCTGGTTTCGGCCAGCTCGTCCCTGATCAATGGTACGGGCGATCAGTTGGTGGGCTTTGTCACCACATTGCCTTTTGACGAAGTAAAACTCGAAGTGACCAATCTCCTGGGAGCGATCAATATTACCCAGGTCTACAATGCGGTATTCCAGGCTTTCTGTGCCGGTCCTACTCCGGATTGTGCCACGAATACCTACCTGACCAATCCGGATTATCCGGTGATTGTCGATAATGAACTAACGGGTATTACCGGTGCGGTTTGCGCGCTATGTTCTGTGAACGATTCCCAGAATGTGATCGACGCCGATACGGATAACGAAGCAAGTATCGTACTCACCGCCGGTGTGCTGAGTACCGGTTCCATTGCGGTCAAAGATGTACTGACGGATTATCCCGGCGGCTATTTTGCCGGCTTTGATATTGATAATCCCACGCTGCTGGGCGTAGATCTGCTGGCGGCCGGGGAGGTATCCACCTACCTGGATGGGGTGTTGCAGGAAACCAGTGGCGCTACGCTGTTGAGTCTGGAGATCCTGACCGGTAGCCGCCAGATCGTGGGCTTCTTTACTACGCTGCCGTTCGACGAAGTACGCTTCTCGATCAGCAATCTGGTGGATGTAGATGCCGGAACGACTCTCGTATACGGTGCCGTTCTGCGGAGTGTATCGGCTGCGCCTTTACTGATCGGCGATGGGGACGATGGCGACAGTGAAGATGGACTGACGGTAAGTAATATTTGTCCTGCCACCACTTTCGATCTGACTACCCTGATCACTCCGGTTCCCGGAACAACCATCGAATGGTATACCAGCAATGATAATCCACCTGCCGGTGCTGCTTACGCAACGCCCACTATGGCTACTGCGGGAACTTATTACGCCTACTTCCTGGAAGACGGAACGGGCTGTTATTCCCTGGCCAGTAATCCGGTCACCGTCATCTTCGACATTTGCGATCCGATGATCGATTGTAATGTGAAATCCGCATTTGTCAATGACGAAATTGCTTTTGATAACCTATCGGCCAGCGTGACGGATGATGTGCTGCTGCCCTGCATCGGCGGGGTGATCGGCCTGGACAATCTGGTGGATGCCGATACCGATAATTTTGCGACGGTCAGTATTACCGGTCTGGCCTGTGACGCTACGATCAGTGTCGTGGATAACGATGCGGGCGATACCTACCCGGCCGGTTATTTTGCCGGGTTTGAGGTAAGCTCCGTCGGACTGCTACAGGCATCGATCGATGCGACCGTCACCATCGAAACTTATAACAACGGCGTTTTGGCGGAAAGCTACGATGCCGTCACCGCCCTGATCGGCGCGAACACCGCGCTGCTGGATCCGGACGGTAATATCGTACTGGGTTTTGTGACTACCATGGATTTCGATGAGATCCGGATCACTTACGAATCGCTGGTCGGGGTACTCTTTACCGCTCAGGTTTACCACGCGGTGGTAGAGGCGTTCTGTGCCGGTCCGGCCCTCGAATGTAATACCCAGACCTTAATGAATAACCCCGATTACCCGACCATCATTGATGTTGCGGAAACGGGGATCAGCGGTGTAGCCTGTATCGGCTGTACGGTAGATGATGCCGAGAATGTGATCTCCGCCAGTACGGCTGATTTCGCGACGATCACGCTCGATGTAAACGTCGGAACGGTGGGATCGATCGCAGTGCAGGATGTACTGACCGATTATCCGGCCGGTACTTTCGCCGGTTTCAATATCTCCAATCCGGATCTGGTAGAAGCCAATGTACTGTCGGGCATTACCGTCCGCACCTATCTGGATGGCGCTTTGCAGGAATCTTCCACGAATGTAACCCTGGTTTCCGCCAGCTCGTCCCTGCTCAACGGTGCGGGCGATCAGTTGGTGGGCTTTGTTACCACCCTTCCTTTCGACGAAGTGAAACTCGAAGTAACCAACCTGTTGGGCGCAGTAAATATAACCGAGGTGTACAATGCAGTATTCCAGGCTTTCTGTGTCGGACCCGATCCGGATTGTGCCACGAATACCTATCTGACCAATCCGGACTATCCCGTAATTATCGATAATGAACTGACGGGTATCACCGGTGCGGTTTGCGCCCTTTGTTCAGTGAACGATTCCCAGAATGTGATCGATGATGATACGGACAACCGGGCCAGCATCGTACTGACGGCCGGTGTACTGAGTACCGGTTCCATCGCCGTCAAAGATGTACTGACGGATTACCCGGCCGGGACTTTCGCCGGTTTTGATATCGAAAATCCGACCCTCTTGGGTGTGGATCTGTTCGCTGCCGGGGAGGTCACGACCTATCTGGATGGTGCGCTGCAGGAGAGCAGCTCCGGAGTACTCCTTACCCTGGAGATCCTGACGGGCAGCCGGCAGATCGTTGGTTTCACCACTACCTTGCCGTTCGACGAAGTACGCTTCTCAGTGAGCAATCTGGTAGATGTGGATGCCGGTACAACCTTCGTATACGGCGCTGTACTCAGAGGCGTATCCAATGCCGGAGTCGATGCGCCCGTATTGGATGGAGATACCGGTACCGGAGTGATGGTGAGCAACACCTGCCCCACCCCTACCTTTGATCTCAATAGTTTGGTAATGGAAATACCCGCCGGAGCCAGTCTGGTTTGGTTTACTACCAACGATAATCCCCCAATGGGTGCACCATATGCGACGCCGGACATGGCTACGGCCGGGGTATACTACGCTTATTTCTACGATGCAGTTGCCGGTTGTTATTCACTGGCCAGCAATGCCGTGACAGTTACGCTCGAAGACTGCGGACTGGATACGGACGGTGACGGCAACCCGGATTTCTCCGACCCGGATCCCAATGATCCCTGTGTGGGCTACATTGAAGGTTCCGAAGTGGCCGGTAACCCGATCTGGGCCAATGCCGACTGCGACGGTGACGGTGTGATCAACGTAACGGAACGCGATGTGGACATGACCAGTCCTTACGATCCCTGTTCACTGAATCAGGCCAGTGTAACCCTGGTAGCGACCAGCACGGGCGACTGTGACGGTGACGGGGTAACGGATGCCGACGAGATCAACGGTACGGACGGCGATCCGAATACGCCCGGCGACAATACCGACCCGAACGATCCCTGCTCACTGAACCTGGCTGATGTAACGCTGGTAGCGACCAGTACGGGCGACTGTGACGGCGATGGCGTAACGGATGCCGACGAGATCAACGGTACGGACGGCGATCCGAATACGCCCGGTGACAATACCGATCCGAATGATCCCTGCTCCCTGAACCTGGCGGATGTAACGCTGGTAGCGACCAGCACGGGCGACTGTGACGGCGATGGGGTAACGGATGCCGACGAGATCAACGGTACGGACGGCGATCCGAATACGCCCGGCGACAATACCGACCCACTTGATCCCTGCGATTACAATCCCGGCGATGTAACCTTGCCGCCGAGTATGGCCTGGGAAATGCTGGATTGCGATAATGACGGAAACCCGAACGGGGACGATCCCAATCCGCTGGTAGCTACTGCCCTGGATGACAACGCTGTCGCCGACTTTGGCGTCACTACAACGGTAGACATTCTGGCGAACGATGACTTCCTCCCGGGGGCGAACACTTCGCTGACCCAGGTAGGCGGTGACGCCGGTGGTACGATCACCTTTGATCCTTTGGCCGGCACCGTGGATTACACACCGCTGGTGGGAGAGGTCGGAACGACCGTAACGATCGATTATCAGGTCTGCAATACCACTCCGGATCCCGATGTCTGCGCCACGGCCACGGTATTTGTCATGGTACAGGGCCAGTGCACCATCACCACGGCGGTGTGGCTGGAAGGCGCTTACGACGGAGTCAGTGAAATGAGAACGGATCTGAATACGATGCGTCTGCTACCCGGACAGGATCCGGCCATGTTCATGGGCGTGGAAACGCCGGTTGGCCAGCCTTACAGCGGAGCGCCCTGGGCCTACAACGGCACGGAAGGCGATGCTTTCGATTACATGACGGTTGGCAATGCGGATGCCGGTTACCATCCTGATGTGGTAGACTGGGTACTGGTTTCTCTGAGAAGTGATGTTGATGCCAGCACAACGCTCTGCACGCAGGCCGGTCTGCTGTACAAAGACGGTACCATCCTGTTCCCCGAAGGCTGTAATTGTGCCCTGCTCGACGGTCAGGAAGTATACATCGTCATCGAGCACCGCAATCACCTGCCGGTGATGTCCGACGTTCCGGTACTGGTTTCCGGTGGCGGTCAGGTCAGCTACGATTTCCGTACGCAGCAATCCTTCACCACCTTCCTCGGAGATGGTCAGAAGCTATTGGGTGCCGGAGTATACGGGATGTTCGCCGCCAACGGCGATCAGACTTCCGCTGCGGGTGCCCGTACGGATGTAAACGCTACCGACGAAGCGGTCTGGACCGACAACAACGGTACCGGCGATGCCTACAACCGGGCGGATTACAACCTGGACGGCGATGTGAATGCCAATGATGAGTCCTTATGGCTCAACAATACGGCGAAAGCTTCGGATGTAAATTTTGAATAGATAATGCTCAACTCAAAGCATGCAGGAGCCGATGATCGCTGCTGCGTGCTTTGAGCTCTCGATAAATTAGGTCTCTTACTTAAATAAAGACGACAATGAAAAGATTCATATACACATGCTCCATCCTTTTTGCCTTGTTCATTTCCGTGTTCCAGGTACAGGCACAGAACCAGTGGGATGTTCGTTTGATCCTGAACCGGCTGGATTGCCAAAACCGGCAGGCCTGGTATACGCTGGAGATCAAGAGCAGCTCGGAGCAGAACTGGGCTCTCGGTGACCAGAACTATCGCCTGTTCTTCGATGCGGACCTGATGACCGTGAATGGAGTGCGTTCGCTGCTGCCCGAAACGGCTTACAGTCCGGCCAGTATCGACGAGAACCTGAAGTTCTACGGCCAGGGGCAGGAGGAATACAGCCCTCTGGACAACATCGATGATCATCTGGGCTTCCTGGATTTCAGTATTGTACAAACCAAAAAGTCAAATCCCAATGTTTCGGCCACGGTAGAGCGGGACCGGTATCTGCCGGTAGCGGAACTTTCCATGACCGTGGATCCCGCTCATCTCAGCAGCATGGAGTTGAAAAACGCGCTGAGCATGAAGTTCAGCCGGAAAGAGACAGCCGGGAAATTTACTGCCCAGTACGTAGTGATCACCGAACACGATGCTCCAAACCATACGGTAGCGACGGCCTCCGGTGAATTTGTGGACCTGACCTTCGAGAGCGGAGCGGACGCCCGCCTGGCCATGATCTGCAATCAGGTAGTGAGAAATGACCTGACTCCGGGCATTGCTATCAACAAAAATGAGATCAAAGAATTACTGAACGTTCGGCTGGATATCTATCCCAATCCGGCGGCCGGTCCCGTACGCTACGATACCCCCGGCCTGGAACTCGGCCCGCATGAAGTCCTGATCTACGATCAGTTCAATCGTCTGATCGCCAGTTGGAAAATGGGAGCACTGAACCAGGAGGAGAACACCGTTGATCTTGAAGACCTGCCTTCCGGCGTGTACCTGTTCATGGTACGCACCGAGGACATTCAGCTACAGAAGCAGCTGGTGAAAATAGTCCGCGACTAAGTTAATCTGACACTGCCGCGGCGTGGTAATGGCGGGTTTTTTCTTGATTTAATCAAAATGATCGAATTAATTATGGGAAGTTTCAGGGAGCTATGCTTAGTAATGATGGTCTGCTGCTTTAGCCAGTCGCTCTTTGCCCAAAACCAGTGGGACATTCAGCTCTCTTTACAGACAGTTGACTGCGCTACTAATCAAGCGTGTTACGCCCTGGAATTGAGGAGTGCTTCGGGAACCGACTGGACATTAGGCGATCAGAATTACCGACTGTTTTTTGACGGTGATCTCACCACGGTTACTTCGGTAAGTAGCCTGTTGCCGGGAGCTTTTTACGGCCCGGCGGTGATCGATCAGAACCTAAAGATCGCGGGTCAGGGCCAGGAAGCCTTTAGCCCGCTGAACGATATTGACGACAACCTCGGATTTCTCGATTTTAATATTACCCAGACCGATAAATCCAATCCCGGTGCGGCTCAGCTAATTACTACGGCATCTTTTACCCAGGTGGCGGAGATCTGCGTCGATGTAGATCCTGCAGTGATCAACGATGAGAACGGTACGACCTGTCTGGCATTCTACCACAGCCGTCCGGAAACGGCCGGCAGCCTGACCACCCAGTACACGGTGGTCTCCGAGAACGATACGCCTAACAATGTGATTGCAAGCACCGGAGCCGGGTATGATGACCTGACCGAAGCGGATGGCCAGGCGGCTTGCCTGGGTGCATTTTGTGCGGCGGGTACCAATAGCTGGAACATCCGGTTTAATCTGGCGGATGTCGACTGTTTCGCCAATACGGCCTGCTATAACCTGGAATTGCAGAGCTCTTCGGGAAGTGACTGGGCCCTGGGCGATCAGAACTACCGGATCTTTTTCGACGGTGATCTCAGTACCGTTACTTCGGTAACTTCCCTGTTGCCGGGAGCATTTTACGGTCCGGCCACAATTGACCAGAATGTCAAAGTATCCGGTCAGGGCCAGGAAGCGGCCAGTCCGCTCGATGATATAGATGATAACCTCGGCTTTCTGGATTTTAGCATCGTCCAGTCCGATAAAACCAATCCGGCGGCCGCCCAGCAGATCATCACGGCGGATTTTGTAGCCGTGGCCGAGATCTGCGTTTCGGTGGAGCCGGAAGTTATAAACAATGTAGACGGCAACACCTGTCTAGCGTTTTACCACAGTCGCCCGGCAACGGCCGGTTCGGTCACGGAGCAATACACTGTAGTCAGTGAGAACGATGTGCCCAACAATACGGTTTCGGCGGCCGGTCTGAACTACGATGACCTGACCGCAGCGGACGGTAACGGCGCCTGCCTGGGAGCGGCCTGCGTGCAGTCCTGGGATATTCAACTGACCCAGAGTCTGGTCAACTGCGCGGACAAAACAGCCTGCTATACCCTGGAATTGCAAAGCGCTTCGGGAATGGATTGGGCGCTGGGCGATCAGAACTACCGCTTCTTTTTTGATGCGGATATCATGACCGTAACTTCAGTTACCTCACTGCTGGACGGCGCCTACTACGGTGCCGCCAACATTGACCAGAACCTTGCGGTTAGCGGTCAGGGCCAGGAGGCTTTCAGCCCGCTGGATGATATTGATGACAATCTGGGCTTTCTGGATTTCAGTATTGTACAGACGGACAAATCCAATCCGGCAGCCGCCCAGCAGATCCTTACTTCCGGATTTACGGGAGTTGCGGAGATCTGCGTTTCGTTTGTACCGGAAGTACTGACGGATGAAACCGGCACCAATTGCCTGACCTTTTACCACAGTCGCCCGGCAACGGCCGGAGCTTTTACCGGGCAGTATACGGTGATATCGGAAAACAACGGACCGAATAGCACCAACCTTACCTCGGGAGCTACTTACAACGATGTGGTAGACGATTGCCTCGATGCCGCCTGCCCGGATTGTCTGGAGATCGACCTTCGGGTCTATCTGGAAGGCAGTCTGATCATTCCGCAAACGGGGCTTTATCAGGTTCCGATGCGGACGGACCTCAATTCGTCCAAATTGCTTCCCGGACAATATAGTGAGAATGCTTTTAGTGGAAACATCTATACCCCTGCGCTCGGTACGCCCGGCCAGGCCTACAATATCTCCCCCTGGAATTACAGCGGAAATGAGGGCACCTTCTTTGATTCCGAGGCCATGAGTGCCAATGCCGATGCCGGTTATCCGGCGACGGTTACGGATTGGATACTGGTCTCTCTGCGCTCCAACCCCACAGATGGTTCGGAGATTCTTTGTCAGCGAGCGGCTCTTTTACATCAGGACGGTTCCGTCCAGTTTGTCGATGAGGACTATTGCTGCGAACTGGATCCCGGACAACCCTACTACATTGTCGTTGAACACCGGAATCACCTTATCATCATGTCCGCTGAGTCCATTCCGGTCATCAATGGCTTTCTAACCTATGACTTCACAGATAAACAATCGTATTTAAATGACCCCTTTAATTCCGGCGTATTCGTCCGGCAAAAAGAAGTAGTGCCCGGTGTTTTTGCCATGATTGCCGGCAACGGGGAACAAAGCTCTCCCGATAACGAAGATACCGATATCACCGCAGCTGACTTTGCCAAGTGGCTGCTCAACGGCCCGGAAACCCGGACGTACAATTTGGTGGATTACAATATGGATGGAGAAGTGAGTGCCCTGGATTATGAACTCTGGGAAACGAATTCTCCGCTGTTTACCAGTGTGCTTCGGGATTGACGGTTCATAACGCTCTAACGCTACTAATCAACACCTTCTAAACCCGCTATTTAGGTTTCTTTCTTACTTGTTTGGTCACATAATCAGAATACATCAGCTTCCTGTAAAACGCAAGGAAAAAGATCCTTGGCGCAATGGAAGGAATTAGCTGATCTACAGAAAACTGCCCCAGATATTTCAAAAGTGTGTCAGGCCTTTTCCTGGCCTGGAAAGCTCCGATGAATACACGCATCGACAAACTTTTCAAAAAGGAAATGTAAACCGAGGTCACTGTTTTTCAAAGTTTTAAACCATTGGCCGCAGTTGTACAGCTAAACAAATTTTGAGTGTGTGTCTAACCCAAGGAAATTAAAAAACGATGAAGAAATCTTTACTATTCCTTACAGCATTTTTGTTTATCACTACTGCCTATTCCCAGCGTACCCTGGAATGGAGCATCGGTGATATACAGGTATCCTGTGGGGTGACTACCGAGATCTGTTATCCTATGCAGGTCTCGATCAGCGATGGGACGCTGAATCCGGAACTGGCCACCAGTACGATCCGGATCTTCTACGATGCGGGCTATCTGAGTAACCTGATGGTCAACAACGTAGAAAACGGCTATACGGTAAGCGGATTGAACCAGAGTAACGATGTGTACGGCGGTGTATTCGGTTTTGAAGGTGGCGGCGGTATTTTCGCGCAGTTCAACCTGATCGCCAATGATAATACGCCCATTCCGCTGAGTACCACCCCGACCCATGTGTTGGACTTCTGTTTCACGATTGAGACCGGTGTGACCTACCCCCTCTGTTCTCCGCTGGTGTTTGACAACAACCATTGCGGATGGGACATGGGTATTGCCAATGATGACGGTTATCTGGTGAATGATGCAGGTATGGTGGGTACCTACTACCTCAACCTCGACCAGTCCGATGCCATCCTGGCGGACGATGAAGTGATCAATTACCTGTGGGAAGAAGATCCCGCTTTCGATTGCCGGGTGGACGAACTGGATGATACCGTTGGTGCCACTACCACTACTGACTGTATAGAAGACGTCTGTAATGCAGACGTAACCTTGGTGAAATCTTCCCTAACCTACGACGCACTCTCTAATACGATAACTTATACTTACGAAGTAACCAATAGCGGTCCGGCTACCCTTTACGATGTGGTAGTCACCGAAAGCGCCCCCGGTTTTACCGGTGCCGGCGCTCTGCCAATGCCTACCTATGTGATGGGCAGCGGCGGTGCAGACCTCGACGGCGATGGGGATGATCCCGATCTGGTCATCGGGGGCACCCTGAGCTACACCGCGGTTTATACCGTGGATCAGGCGGATATCGATGCCGGTTATGTGCAAAACAGCGCACTGGTCACCGCTTATCCGGATTACGGCGTACCCGCTATCACGGATATCTCTGATACGGGCACGGAGCCCGACGGTACGGTAATCGCCGATCCGGCCGCTGTGGAAACTCCGGATTATAATGGAGTCACAAATGGTGATCTGGGAGATGATCCGACGGTGACTTTGATTCCGCAGACACCGAGCATCATGCTGACCAAGACAGCGAACAATATCGACGGAGTAGCGTCTCCAACGACTTACGATGCAGTTGGCGATATAGTCAATTATGATATCGAAGTATTGAACGATGGTAATGTCTCGATCTACAACGTGGTAGTCACCGATCCGGGTGCCGATGCGGGAACTATCCTTCCGGTTGATGCGGATACGGACGGCTTCAACGACGGAGATATCGATGAAGACGGTGTACTGGATGTGGGCGAGACCTGGCTGTACACGGCCGCGCACACGATCACCCAAGACGACATCGACGATGGATTGTATACCAACACCGCCACAGTAAACGCAGTAGCGGATACGAACGGCGATGGTGATGGTAATGATGCGGGAGTAGGCGATGTAGCGGTGACCGATAGCGATGACGAAACGGTCAACGCCGCACAAGCCCCGAGCATAATGCTGACCAAGACGGCGAACAATATCGACGGAGTCGCCGCTCCGACTACTTACGATGCAGTTGGTGATGTAGTCAACTACGATATCGAAGTGCTGAACGACGGTAACGTCTCGATCTACAACGTAGTAGTCACCGATCCGGGCGCAGACGCCGGAACGATTCTTCCGGTTGATGCGGATACGGACGGCTTCAACGACGGCGATACCGATGAAGACGGCGTACTGGATGTGGGTGAGACCTGGCTATATACGGCTGCGCACACCATTACCCAAGACGATATCGATGATGGCTTTTACACCAATACCGCCACGGTAAACGCAGTAGCGGATACCAATGGCGATGGTGACGGTAATGACGCTGGTGTAGGCGATGTAGCGGTAACCGACAGTGATGATGAAACGGTGAATGCCGCGCAGGACCCGAGCATCCTGCTGACCAAGACAGCGAATAATATTGACGGAGTCGCCGCTCCGACCACTTACGATGCAGTCGGTGATGTAGTAAACTACGATATCGAAGTGCTAAACGACGGTAACGTCTCCATCTACAATGTGGTGGTTACCGATCCGGGTGCCGATGCCGGTACCATCCTGGAAGTGGATGCGGACACGGACGGCTTCAACGACGGAGACATCGATGAAGACGGCGTGCTGGATGTGGGAGAGACCTGGCTATATACGGCCGCGCATACGATCACCCAAGACGATATCGACGATGGCTTGTATACCAACACCGCCACGGTAAATGCAGTAGCGGATACCAACGGTGATGGTGACGGTAATGATGCAGGAGTAGGTGATGTAGCGGTAACCGACAGCGATGATGAAACGGTCAATGCCACGCAAGCCCCAAGCATCATGCTGACCAAAACGGCGAACAATATCGACGGAGTAGCGTCTCCAACTACCTACGATGCAGTTGGCGATGTAGTCAACTACGATATCGAGGTACTAAACGACGGTAATGTTTCCATCTACAATGTAGTAGTCACCGATCCGGGTGCCGACGCGGGAACTATACTTCCGGTCGATGCGGACACGGACGGCTTCAACGACGGAGATACCGATGAAGACGGCGTGCTGGATGTGGGTGAGACCTGGCTGTACACAGCCGCGCACACGATCACCCAAGATGATATCGACGATGGCTTTTACACCAATACCGCCACGGTAAACGCAGTAGCGGATACCAACGGTGATGGTGACGGTAATGACGCGGGAGTAGGCGATGTAGCGGTAACGGATAGCGATGACGAAACGGTCAATGCCGCACAAGCCCCGAGCATCATGCTAACCAAGACGGCGAATAATATCGACGGAGTAGCGTCTCCAACGACTTACGATGCGGTAGGCGATGTAGTCAACTACGATATAGAAGTATTAAACGACGGTAACGTTTCCATCTACAATGTAGTAGTGACCGATCCGGGTGCCGATGTAGGAACCATCCTTCCGGTTGATGCGGATACGGATGGCTTTAACGACGGAGATACCGATGAAGACGGCGTTTTGGATGTAGGTGAGACCTGGCTATACACGGCCGCGCATACGATCACCCAAGACGATATCGATGATGGATTGTACACCAACACCGCCACGGTGAACGCAGTAGCGGATACCAACGGTGACGGTGACGGTAATGATGCAGGAGTAGGCGATGTAGCGGTGACCGATAGTGATGATGAAACGGTGAATGCTGCACAAGCCCCGAGCATCATGCTGACCAAGACGGCGAACAATATCGACGGAGTAGCGTCTCCAACGACTTACGATGCAGTCGGTGATGTAGTCAACTACGATATCGCAGTGCTGAACGACGGTAATGTTTCCATCTACAATGTGGTGGTAACTGATCCGGGTGCCGATGCCGGCACCATCCTTCCGGTTGATGCGGATACGGATGGCTTCAACGACGGCGATACCGATGAAGATGGCGTTCTGGATGTAGGTGAGACCTGGCTATACACAGCCGCGCACACGATCACCCAAGATGATATCGATGATGGACTCTACACCAACACCGCCACGGTGAACGCAGTAGCGGATACCAATGGCGATGGTGACGGTAATGACGCGGGAGTAGGCGATGTAGCGGTGACCGACAGCGATGATGAAACGGTGAATGCTACGCAAGCCCCGAGCATCATGCTGACCAAGACGGCGAATAATATCGACGGAGTAGCGTCTCCGACGACTTACGATGCAGTTGGCGATGTAGTCAATTATGATATCGAAGTACTGAACGACGGTAACGTCTCGATCTACAACGTAGTAGTCACCGATCCGGGTGCCGATGCGGGAACTATCCTTCCGGTTGATGCGGATACGGATGGCTTCAACGACGGAGATACCGATGAAGATGGCGTACTGGATGTGGGAGAGACCTGGCTATACACGGCCGCACACACGATCACGCAAGACGATATCGATGATGGCTTGTACACCAACACCGCCACGGTGAACGCAGTAGCGGATACGAA
>NZ_PDUD01000143.1 GCF_002646595.1 Flavilitoribacter nigricans DSM 23189 = NBRC 102662 | reverse complement strand
ATTCTGTTTTCAGCTATCGCTTTTTTTTATGGCTGGAATCCGGTTCGTTTTAAAATCTTGGACTTGATCTTGATCCTGCCGATAATCTTTCCGCTGAGGAAGCTGACTGCTAAAGCCGATCTTCTTCATCAATTTCCAGATGTAGTTCTCATGGTAATGAACCCCAAACTTCTTTTCGATTAAGGCTTGGATACTCTTTTTGTTCCAATGACTAAATCCTATGGTGGAAACCGGATCATTCAACAACACCCTCTTGAGTTCGGATAGTTGAGCGGAGCTAAGCTTCGCTTTGGCGCCACGAGTCTCTTGCGTGGGTTCAGGGATATTCCTCTCTTTCTTCACGATAATCAAACTCACCGCACTCTGTGATAAATTATAAAACTTCCCAATCTCTTCCTGGCTATAGCCTTCCTGGTAGCGATCCCAGATCAATTGATTTCTTTCTTTTTTTGTCACGCTCTTTTTTAAATGTAAGTTACCAGTTTTTTGAGTGACTATCTA
>NZ_PDUD01000142.1 GCF_002646595.1 Flavilitoribacter nigricans DSM 23189 = NBRC 102662 | reverse complement strand
ACTTACGGTATGCACACATTTTGTGTAAGTTCTTTGACAAGATTGCTACCTGAATAAATAATATCCTTCGAGGATGTTATAGAAGCGGTTTAAGCCTCTAATAAAAGTAATGGGCCCTGGTGGTTTATCCTTTTGGTAACCTGACCATCCTCCGAGTCTGGCGATGATCCAAGCGGCAAAAGAGAGGGTGTTTGGAGGATGTGGATTTTTTTGTTTTTGGGTTTTGCCTTCTACTTTAGTGTTTAGGGCAGTCAGGCATTGTATTTCGGGCTCAAAAAAGGCATCGCCTATTCTTTGTAGGGTTTGCCCATCTCTGGCCTGGACTAGTTGCATGACTTGCACGGCCGCTATTAAGGCCATAGTGGCTAAATTAACCAGTCCATGGAACGACTCCACTTCCGCTTTTTCCATGTTGAGCCCTTTAGATTTAAGGGTTCGGAATAATTGTTCGATAGTCCATCGCCATAAATACCATTGAACAATTTGCAAGGCTTGTTCGGTATTTTGAACAGG
>NZ_PDUD01000141.1 GCF_002646595.1 Flavilitoribacter nigricans DSM 23189 = NBRC 102662 | reverse complement strand
ACGCCCTTATTTGCTTCCTAATCTTTGTTCTGCCGAAGCAGAACGTAACTTTGCCTATATTAGACGTATCTTCAAACGCTCTTTACTCTTGTTTATTGATATTAATCCGTCCGGTACAAATACCTTTCAAATTAATATCCTTACGCTTCCCACATTGTCAATGAACTTTTTCGATAGTTAATGACGCTACTTATCCGTTTGAATCAGCTTTTTCAAACCGACAGCGATAGCATCCTATCAAAGTAGATATACACGGAGTCGAACCGTAGACAAACCAACGTCTGTCACCGCCCCCGACGGGCTTATATCTTGAAAATTTCAAATTTAATCCGGACTGTTCCGGATCTGCAGTTAATACTTTGCACTGGGTAGCGAGCAGAGTTTGGAGAAGCTGATGCACAACACAGCTACTTATCCATGTACTCTTAAAAGGAGGTATTCCAGCCGCACCTTCCGGTACGGCTACCTTGTTACGACTTAGCCCTAGTTACTAGTTTTACCCTAGATAGCTCCT
>NZ_PDUD01000140.1 GCF_002646595.1 Flavilitoribacter nigricans DSM 23189 = NBRC 102662 | reverse complement strand
ATTCGATCGACCTTTCGTAGCTCTACATTGATCTGCTCACAAACCGGCCTAGTATGGTTTTGGATCACATCGGTGAACTCATCCTCAACAGAATTGGAAAGTTCATTAGCCGATATTGTTAAGCCATGCCGATAGCGAACCAGTCGACTACGCAGGCTGAGCAGAGCTTGAAGGTGAATCAAGATGGCTACAGGTAAAGACCTGGTTTTATGCTGCTTGTAAAAACGAGCAGCATACTGAGCAATAGCTAAGGCATCCGCTTGATCGGTTTTAGTACGCTGTAAACCAATGGATCGCTTGATACGCAGGGCGCTCTCCAGCACAAAGGCCACCTGGCGCGATTGTAAAAAACGAGCCAGTCTCAAACTGTACATACCCGAATGTTCAATGCAAACATAATAGGTATCCTTAGACTGCTGTTGGCTGTCCAACCATTTGGCAAAGCTTTCAAAACCTTTTGGACGATTCTCAAAGCGCTTGTACAAGCTAGAATGCATTTGAGTCGGATCATAACTACAG
>NZ_PDUD01000014.1 GCF_002646595.1 Flavilitoribacter nigricans DSM 23189 = NBRC 102662 | reverse complement strand
AGGCGGACCCGAACCGCCGACCTCCCGTACGGGCGCTCTAAACAGTTAACCTGTATGGGCTGAGCTTACATCGTGAAGCTTGCCGGTGGCGTCCAATAGTTTTTTCTCCTCCAAAATGCATCGTAAATCAGCTCCTCCTTCCAAAGTCTTAGACCACCGCTCCCGAGCCGTAGCCTCAGATTTTTCCTGGAAATTTTCAACGTAGATTAATACCAGAGGTCGACGATGTTTGGTGGAAGGTGTACCGCCTGCATTGTGACGGATCAGTCGTTGACCAATGTCGCTGGTCGAACCTTTATACAACCGGCCATCTTTCAGACTATACAAAACGTAGAAGTAATACATGAGAGCTAAAATTTAAAAAGGCCTGACGGATTCCCCGACAGACCTTTTTTGTAGCGCGAGGCGGACCCGAACCGCCGACCTCCCGTACGGGCGCTCTAAACAATTAACCTGTATGGGCTGAGCTTAGCGTGCCGGTGGCATCCAATAGCTTTTTCTCTTCCAGAATACGTCGTAACTCAGCACCGCCTTTTAAGGTTTTGGACCAGCGCTCCCGGGCGGTTGCCTCGGATTTTTCCTGAAAGCTTTCAACGTAGATTAATACCAGAGGTCGACGGTGTTTGGTGGAAGCTGTACCACCTGCATTGTGACGGATCAGGCGCTGGCCGATGTCTCCGGTCGAGCCTTTATACAATCGCCCGTCTTTCAAGCTATACAAAACATAGAAGTAATACATGAGAGCTAAAATTTAAAAAGGCCTGACGGATTCCCCGACAGACCTTTTTTGTAGCGCGAGGCGGACCCGAACCGCCGACCTCAGGATTATGAATCCTGCGCTCTAACCAGCTGAGCTACCGCGCCATTTATCTTTAATAACCTTTTTCTTGCAAAAGGTTGGAGTTTACTTAGTTTCCAGAGGTGGACCCGAACCGCCGACCTCCCGTACGGGCGCTCTAACCAGTTGTTAACCCGTATGGGCTGAGCTACCGCGCCATTTATCTTTAATAACCTTTTCTTACAAAGGTTGAAGATTACTTAGTTGCTAGAGGCGGACTCAAATCACTGAACTATTACCCCATATCGCCTAAGCGACCGCAAAAATACAACTTCCTTTTAATTCTTACAAGATTAAGGATTGATTTTTTATGTCCAGCTTCATTATTCTACCTTACTCATTTCCGGGAACAGCTCCGACAGGCCATTTTCACTGGCTGCGCAAACGCCCCGCTCGGTGATGAGTCCACTGACCAGACGCGCCGGGGTGACATCGAAACCGTAATTCGCCGCCGGGCTATCGTGTGGGGTCAGCAGTACCTTGTAGATACGACCGTTAAACCACCCGTGCACATACTTCACCTCTTCATCAGTCCGCTCCTCGATGGGGATCTCGGCCAAGCCGTCGGAGATCTGCCAGTCGATGGAGGAAGAGGGAGCGGCTACATAGAAAGGTACCCCGTTATCCTTGGCGGCCAGCGCCTTCAGGTAGGTGCCGATCTTATTGGCTACATCACCGCTGCGGGTCGTCCGGTCCGTACCGACTACGATCAGATCCACCATGCCGTGCTGCATGAGATGACCGCCGGTATTATCTACGATCACGGTATGCGGCACACCGTGTTGCGCCAGTTCGTAGGCCGTCAGATTGGCGCCCTGGTTCCGGGGTCGGGTTTCATCCACCCAAACGTGCAATTTGATGCCCTGATCATGGGCGGCGTAGATCGGTGCGGTAGCGGTGCCGTGGTCAATACACGCCAGCCAGCCCGCATTGCAGTGGGTGAGGATATTGACCGTTTCACCTTTTTTTTGCTTACTGATCGCTTCGATGAGTTTCACGCCGTGCTCGCCGATCAACTGACATTGCAGGATGCTATCGGCTACTAACTGTTCCGTAGCAGCCTTCGCCAATTCCAGCTTTTCGGCCTGATTACTTCCCCGGCAGGCTGATCGCCAGACGGTTTCGGTGGCATGCTGCAGATCCACGGCTGTAGGCCGGGTAGCGCGCAAATAGTATACGGCTTTTTCAACCTCTTCGGAAAGATTGGATTCCGGGTCCATTTCCCGGATAGCGGCACAGAGGCCATAGGCGGCAGTAGCCCCGATCAAGGGCGCACCCCGGACGTGCATTTCCCGTATGGCACGGGCAAAATCGTCCAGTGTGGAAAGTTCTTCGATAACCAGTTCAAAGGGTAAATAGCGTTGGTCGATGATCTGTACCTTGGTTTCGTCCTCGTCCTTAACCCAAATACTGCGAAAGGATTGCCCTTCGATTTTCATGATATGGCGTTTTTTGATATAGGAGCAAAATACTGTGTAATGCAGGTCGTCCGACACATGCATCTGATATTACTGGGGACCAATACCGCTGACGCTTTAAGTTTTAAACTTGAAGAATGGAAATGTGATCAAAGTGTGCAAAACTCAATAAGGTGCTTTCTGGTTGAAGCTTTACAAATGTAATGGCTAAGCGACAATATTTCGCCCTCTAATACCAAATTTTAACTATATTCAAATTATTATTTGGATAATTGCAAGGAGTCATACTTTTTATCCGGCTCTCAATCCAATCCGAACCTAAAATACCTCCCTAATGCCATCTTCAAAAAATAAAATAATGCAATTAAAGCAGTTTTATCTGTTCTTTCTTTTGTTACTCGCAGCCTGTAATGTGCCGACGCCTTCGGAGGAGATGGCGGAAGGAGATAGTTCCGACATCTTTGCCTTTGTGGACGTCAATGTGTTGCCGATGACGGGGAATTCCCTGAGTACCGGGCAGACCGTGATCGTTAAAGACGGGAAGATCGAAGCGATCGGACCCGCCGCCGATATCGATGTTCCGGCCGGTGCTACCGTACTGGAAGCCTCCGGCAAATACCTCATGCCCGGCCTGGCGGAGATGCACGCTCATATTCCGGTGCCCCAGGAGGGCAATGATGCCCTGGTGCGGGAGACACTCTTTTTATATCTGTCCCGGGGCGTAACCACCATCCGGGGTATGCTCGGAAATCCGTATCACCTGGAGCTCAAAAAAATGATCGAGCAGGACTCCATCCTCAGTCCGCGGGTCTTTACCTCCAGCCCCTCGCTGAACGGCAACACCGTTCCTAATGCCGAAGAGGCCCGGCGACTGGTCACCCAGTACCAGCGCGACGGTTACGACTTTTTGAAGATCCACCCCGGGATCCCGCTGGAGGCTTTCGACGAGATGGCCAAAACCGCCCGGGAAGTAGGGATCACCTTTTCCGGGCACGTACCCCAACCGGTTGGTATCCGCCACGCGCTGGATGCCCAGTATGCCTCTATTGACCATCTGGATGGCTACCTCAGTGGTCTGGCTTCGCAGGAAGATTGGGAACGCCTGGACAACAATATCGGTTTTTTCGGTTACCGGACTGTGCCCTACGCCGATGCGAACGAGATCGCCGTGTTGGCCCAACAAACCAAGGACAACGGCGTCTGGATCGTACCGACCCAAAGCCTGTTCACCCGCTGGTTTTCCCCGGTTGATCCGGCGGCCATGGCCAACGAACCCGAAATGAAATACATGTCCGGTCGCACCCGCTACCAGTGGCGACAAAGTAAGCAGAACGCTATCGGAGATGCAGAATACAATGAAGAACAGTGGAAAAAGATGATCGATCTGCGCCAGCAACTCCTGCGCGCGCTCCACGAAGCCGACGTCCCGCTCCTGCTCGGCTCTGACGCGCCGCAGGTATTCAATGTACCCGGATTTTCGCTGGAACACGAAATGAACGCCATGGCGGATGCCGGAATATCCAATGCCGTTATCCTGCACAGCGGCACGTCCAATCCGGCCCGTTTTTTCGGTCAGGAGGGCGCATTCGGTACTATTCAAAAAGGAGCTTCGGCGGATCTGCTGTTGCTGAGCGGTAATCCCCTGGAAGATCTGAGTCAGACCTGGGCCCAGGAAGGCGTCATGGTGCGGGGATACTGGATGCCGAAGGATATGATCGACGAGCAGCTGCGGGAGATTGCGGCCGCCCACGCGGAGTAAAAAAAAAATTGAGGTTCTGCCGCATGGGTGGCAGAACCTCAAATTCACCGTTTATTCCGGAAATATTTCGGCATTGAGCCCCGGTACGATACGCAGGGCATTTTTGTAGTACAGTTTTTTCAGCACCTCATCGGAAAGGTCCAGACCGTACATCCGCCAGAAAGCGTGGTAGCGCTTGTAGTAAGGGAAGTATTCATCATCCGTTTCCAATACCCGGAAATAAGTCGGATACTCGGTAGGTTGATAAGAGTCTTTACCGAAAAGGATACGATCCTGGTATTTTTCGAAAAAACGCTTGGCGTTGCGGGGTTGACGGCCCAACTCAGCGATCACCGCACCGATCTCCACATTCATATTCGGATAAATATCCAGCAATTCACCCAGTTTGGCCAGATCGTTGGGGAACCAGCCCATGTGCGCGGCGATGAAGGTGGTGTTCGGGTGCTTGCGGATCACATCGTGCTGCTCGCCGATGATCGTTTCCCAGGGTGCCGGATCGTCGGCACTGCGCTTGCGGCCCGGACGAAGTTTCAATTCCAGCCAGCGCTCGTTATTTTCATCGTGCGGTTTCCAGAAAGAAGGCGGATCGGCGGAGTGTACCAGCACCGGAATGCCAAGTTCACCGCATTTGGCCCAGATCGGATCGAGGCGCGGGTCATTGAGCGCAATGCGTTGCCCGGAAGAATCCGTATGCGTCATCCCCTGACTTTTGTAGATCTTGAGCCCTTTTGCACCGTTATCGTAGTCATACTCTAATTGCTTGATCGTATTTTCCAGCCAGTCGTCGGCATCGATACTGCGGATCTCGATATTGGTAAAAATGGCGATGCGGTCCTCGTAGCCGTACTTTTTCACATTGTCCATCATGGCTTTCAATGCGGGGCCGCCCCGTCCGCTGAGGTTCACCACGATACCCATATTGAGGGTATCCATTTGTCCAATCAGTTCATCCAGATCCTGTTCGGCCATCCGCCAGTGGTGGCTGTGAATGTCTACGAAGGGAAACTTGGCGCTCTCCACTTCGTGCTCCGGTACCACCAGAGTTGAGGGCGGATCGTACAGTTCCCAATCCATGTGCAAAGAAGTGTCGATCTCATAGCGCCCCTGCGCGTGGAGTACCCAGGCAAAAACGGCTAAAATAGCTAGTAGTCCAATTTTTTTCATTATGGAATATTTACGTTTGTTGGTCTATGATTTTTGGAAGGCTACAAATTTAGTTTAATTTTTCGAGCTCAAATCTGAAGAATTCTGCATATGCCTGGTTCCAAGTCCTTCCTCCTGCTGACCGTTCTGTTTTTGATCGCCGCCGCTATGATCAGTTTTCAGATCATCCGACAGGCCGGGATCTATCAGGACGGGCGCGAAGCCTACACGGCCGCGCTCCATTTTGAAAAACGCTTGCTCGATTTCAACGAATGGTTCGACGGCGACGGCTGGGACCGGAAACAGGAACAGGTCGATACCGTTAAAGCCCAACTCGAACAACCCCGCCGCTGGGCCAATTACTGGATGATCGGGTTCGGGCTGGCTGCCGTTATATATCTGCTGCTGAGTTTCCGGTTGCCCGAGATTAGATTCCGCACATCGGCAATAATCATCACCGCACTGGCCTGCCTGATCACGGGACTGCTGGCGCCCATGCTGGAAATTGCCGCTTACCAGGAGGACCTGAGCATTCCGATCAAAATAAAAACGGGCTTTTTATCGCTCGATCTGGATTATACGCAAAACTTCCCCGGCGAGATGTATTTCTATTACCAGAGTAAATCCGTGCTGGAACTGATCGGCCTTTTATTCCGACAAAATAATTTTGTGGTCGGCCTGAGTATCCTGGTATTCAGTGTACTGATCCCGCTGATCAAAAACAGCCTTGCCCTCGCCAGCCTGTCCCGCCAGCGACTGCCGCAGTCCGGCGTTTTGCGCTGGTTTTTACTCCGCTTGGGCAAATGGTCGATGGCCGATGTCTTCGTAGTGGCCATTTTTCTGGGCTTCCTGGCGTTCAACAACATGCAGACCGGGGTGCAAACGGAAAGCAATATCCTTACCGGCCTTTATTTTTTCCTGGCCTACGCACTGCTCGCCATCTGGGCATCGGTGCAGATCGATGATCAATTATCCGCTTCCGAACTCAGATCTGAGTCACCGGTCTCCTGATTTAGGCCCCTACTTCAGCAACGTTTTAGCCAGTCCACGGTCTTTATCAAAAAGTAAACTTTAGTATGAAGAAATTATTGGTAGCCATTTTGCTCTATTCGATGGCCGTTTCGCTGGCCGCGCAATCGTCTCCTAAACTTAAAATACCCCCCGCCGCCGTATTAGACCGCAGCATTCCGGAACTCCTGGAAAGCGCCGACATTCCCGGCTTGTCCATTGCCATTATTCAGGACGATCGGATCGTTTACGAGCGTGCCTTTGGGCTGCGGAGTGTGGACACCGGTGGCCCGGTGACCGATCAGACCATTTTTTCAGCTGCCTCCCTGAGTAAAGCCTTATTTGCCTACGGGTTGATGAAATGGGTGGAACAAGGCCGGTTTGACCTCGATCGTCCGCTGCATGAATATTTCCCCTACGACGATCTGACCCACGATGATCGCTATCAGCAATTGACTGCCCGGCAGGTACTGAGCCACACTACCGGTCTGCCGAACTGGCGTCGGGGCGGACAACTCAACTTCGTACGGGATCCCGGCCAGTCATTCGGCTATTCCGGCGAGGGTTTTGTTTACCTGATGCGGGTAGTGGAACACCTGAGCGGCCAATCGATCAATGAATTTATGGAGGAGCAGGTTTTTACCCCGCTTGGGATGGATCGCAGCAGTTATATCTGGGAGCAGGATTTCGATTCGGACTTCGCCATTCCGCACGATCAGTTTAAGATCACCCGGACGCCGCCCAGACCGCAGGAAGGCAACACCGCCTATTCTTTGCAGACCACCGCGGTCGATTACAGCAAGTTCCTGCGGGCCATGCTGAACGCGGAGGGATTAAAAGCCGGTACCGTTAAAGATATGCTTACCTCCCAGGTGAATGTAGAAGACGACGGCAGCGTTCAGTGGGGATTGGGTGTAGGATTGCAGACTTCTCCCGATGGCAAGGCTTTCTGGCACTGGGGGGATAACGGACCTTTTAAAGCTTTCTTCATCGCCTATCCCAAGCAACGGATCGGACTGGTCTATTTCGCCAACAGTTCCAATGGTCTGGGTATCGCCCGGGAATTGCTGGAGCATGCTATCGGTGGCTCCTACCCTTCCGTAAACTGGATCGATTACGAGGGCCCCAATGCACCCGCCCGGAAATTATTGGCCCATATTCTAAACTCCGAACCATCCGCAGCGGACTGGCCGTACATGGCAGCGAACGGCCTGCACCAGGATACCCAGCAGATCGCCCAGTCTCCGATGAATCGTCTGGGATATAACCTCCTAAATCTGCACCGGCCGGAAGCAGCACTGCGGGTATTTGCCATGAATGCCCGGGCTTTCCCCCAATCTGCGAACGTTCACGACAGCTACGGAGAGGCATTGCTTCGCAAGGGAGATCTCGCAGGAGCCGCTGCGGCTTACGAACGGGCGGCCCGCCTCGACCCGGAAAACAGCACCGCCAAAACTATCGTTTACCAGATCCGGGAAGGCAACAAAAAGGGGAATACGACCTTCCGGCTTCCCGCCTACCCCAACGCCCGATCAGTACAACTGGTCGGCAGCTTCAATAACTGGAACAGCCTCTCGCACCCCATGAGCCGGGAAAACGGACAATGGATCGGTCGCGTAGACCTGGAGCCGGGAACGTATGAGTATAAGTTCATTGTGGACGGCGTCTGGCTGGCCGACCCGTGGAACCCGGAGACGCATTACGAAGAGGGCCACCGCTCCGTTTTGAAAAAAGAATAGCCGCGTAATTTTTGGCCGTTATCGGTCTGATCTATCCGTGCGATGGCCGGGGGGAATGAATCCTCCCGGCCATCGCTTTTTCCGGTCCGGTAAGACGAAAATCACTTTCCGGGATGATGCACTTCTTTGCCGATCAACGGGAAAAGCGGGAATTTAGAACAGGCCCTTAACCAAATGTACCGTTATGTGCTTTTCCGCAACCGCCAGTTTCAGCGCCGGTGCCGTCTTGAGTGGTTTTGGCGCGATCACCCTCAGTAAAGCCGGGCACCCCAGGGAGTATCCCTTTGCCTCCATTCCCCTACTCTTTGGGATCCAGCAGATCACCGAAGGTTTTGTCTGGCTTTCCATGACCCACCCGGATTACGCCCCGCTCCGGGAGAGCAGCATGTGGTTCTTCCTCCTATTTGCCCAACCTTTGTGGCCCTTACTGATCCCGTTGTCCGTCTGGCTACTGGAAGAGGATCCGAAACGCAAAAAGCAAATTGCAATTTTCGGAAAGATAGGGAGCATCCTGGCCGCCTACCTGTTCTACTGCCTGCTGACTTTCGAAATGACGGCGGAGATCATGGAACACCATATCCGGTATTATCTATATTTTCCAAAGGCCCTGGTGTATCTGACTTTTCCGGCTTACCTGCTGACTACCCTGGTGCCGACTTTCTTATCCACGGTACGCAAAATGCGGATCTACGCCGTCTTCAACCTGGTATCCTTTCTGCTTAGCATTGTGCTGTATCTGGAGTATCTGGTATCCGTCTGGTGTTTCTTTGCCGCCGGCCTGAGCATTTCCGTGCTGATAGTGATTACGGAACTGCAACGTACAGCAACAAAGCGCGTACAGCTACAGTCAAAAAAGATAATTTAATTTTTCAATTGAGGCTCTCCCTTATCCCTCAATGCATTACATTGTGATAAAAATTTTGGAAGTCCATTAAAAAAGCAGATTTTTGTGTAATTTTTAACCCAAACAACAATGGAGCCTGGATCCTCCGTGCATCGGCAGGAGGTCTTTACGCTTAACTACCTCAAAATAACAACGCATTGCAATTTAAAGAACTTGGTTTTGTAGCCCCACTATTGGAAGGATTAGACGCGATGGGATTCGAAACAGCTACACCAGTACAAGAACAAGCTATCCCATTCATCTTAGATAAGAAAGACGTCCTCGCTTGTGCTCAGACCGGAACCGGCAAAACTGCCGCCTTCCTGTTGCCGATCCTCAACCGCTTAACCGAAGAGCCGCACGAAGGTATCGATACGCTTATCCTGGAACCTACCCGCGAACTGGCCGTACAGGTCGATCAACAACTGGAAGGTTTTTCCTATTTCACTCCGGTTAGTTCCATCGCCGTATACGGCGGTCGGGACGGACAATCCATGGAACAGGAAAAACGAGCCCTGAAGGGAGGCGCCGATATTATCGTAGCCACTCCGGGCCGTCTCATCGCCCACATCAATCTGGGCTATGTGGACCTGAGCACCATCAAATGCCTCATTCTGGACGAAGCCGACCGGATGCTCGACATGGGGTTCATTCAGGATATCCGCGGTATCATTAATAAAACACCGCGTGACCGGCAGACCCTGCTGTTCTCCGCTACCATGCCGCCCAAGATCCGGACCCTGTCCAAACAGATCATGAACAAATACGAAGAGGTGACCATTGCGGTTTCCAAACCGGCCGAAAAGATCATTCAGGGTATCTACGAGGTGGAAGACGGAGCCAAGATCCCGTTGGTAGCCCATTTGCTCACCGGTAAAAAACGGCTGAAGCGGGTACTGATCTTCGCCGGTACCAAGCGCAGTGTGAAGGATCTGGCCATCAATCTGGAGAAACAAGGCATGCAGGCCGGTGATATTCACTCGGATCTGGATCAGAGTGAACGCGAACTGCGTCTCCGGTCCTTCAAGAACGGTACTTTGCCCATTATCGTCGCTACCGATGTACTGGCCCGGGGGATCGACATCAAGGGCATCGACGTAGTGATCAACTTTGACGTCCCCAATGACGCCGAAGACTATGTACACCGGATCGGTCGGACGGCTCGAGCCAGCGCATCCGGAGTAGCCATCACCCTCGTGAACCGCAAGGACCGCCACCGCTTCCGGCGGATCGAAGAGCTGATGGAGATGAAAGTGCACCGGCTTCCCATTCCACCGGAATTGGCCGAACTGGCCGAGGCTGAAGCCAAAAAGAAACCCAGCAAAGGTTCGGGAAGGGGCCGTGGCCGCGGCGGCAGCAAACACAAAGGCAGCCGGAAGCCGTACAAGAAGAAACGCTAGTTTTCTGTTCGCTTCCCGGCACCTGATCCACTCTTCAGGGAAGATCCGGTAAATGGAAAGACCAGCCTGGGGCTGACAACCAAATAGCCCCAAAGCTGTTATGCTTCTGTAGCTTCAAAAAGCTGCCCGCAAGTATAAGACCGCAACTTCCCGGATACCGCAAAACTTCCCCATGCCTTTTTTTCAGTTCAATCAATACAGTGCTCCCCTGCTCATCGGATTTGTGCAGGGGATCGTATTTGCCGGCCTGCTATGGCGACGGGCCCGGCGAAACGATCGGCTTTCGGACCGCCTGATGGCCGGCCTGCTCCTGCTCTGTAGCGCGCACATCGCGCAGTATATGTTGGGATTTGGGGGTTGGTATGATGCCCACGATACCCGCTCCACCTTCATGTTCTACTTCCCTTTTCACAATTATCTGCTGTTGGGTCCGACGCTCTATTTTTATTTTTTGAGCCTGACCAATCATTCCTTCCGGTTTCACAGGAAAGATATCCTCCATTTTATCCCCGGTCTGCTGTGGGTAGGACTTTTTACAGCAGGTTTTCTTTATGACGTCGTATTCCGCCACTGGATCATGGGTGAAGTGTTACCCGATTTTTTTCAGACGCGGGGCGTGATCGGAGTATTTATGCAGGGAACCATTCGGGATATTTTCAATGTACTAGGTTTTATCTCCTTTTACGCCTACCTCATTTTTACGGTCCGGCTCTACCGTCGGTACCAGGAATACATTATCGACCATTTTTCCGATACGGAACCGATCCGCCACAACTGGCTGCGCAATGTACTGTATACCCTGATCAGCGGATTAACCGTACTGTGGATCTTCCAGGTACTATCCGTATTTGTGGATTTCAGTTATGTGCAATTCTGGAACTCCCACCTGGTGGTTGCGATCATGATCTACGTGGTGGCCGTTTCCGCCTACATTTCTACCGGACAGATCCTACCGCAACTGGCTTTTGAACCGGATAGTACAACGCCGCCGGCACCGGAACCCGAAACCACCGCTGAACTTTCCCACTGGACCAGCAAACTCGAGGCCTGGATGGCTACCGAAAAACCCTACCTCAACCCCAATCTCACCCTCAGCGAACTGGCCAGACAATTGCAGACCAATACTTCGGTGCTTTCCCGGGTGATCAATCAGGGCTTCCAGCAAAATTTTAATGATTTCATCAATTCTTACCGGGTAGAAGCGGTAAAAGAACGACTGGAACGGGGAGATCATTTACAGCTTACCCTACTCAGCATTGCCCTGGATTGTGGGTTTAATTCCAAAGCTACCTTCAACCGGGCGTTTAAGAAATTTACGGGGAAGTCGCCGCGGGAGATGACCTAGTTCGACTTTACCCATCCAGTCTTCCTACTCAAACAACAAGCTGCTCATCGCCTCCACCTCCACATCACAGTCTTCCGGAAACCAGCCCATATTCCGATATTTTTCGAAAGTAAAAGAGAAGGCGTCGGCAAAGGTGGGGTGACGGGGCGGGTCAAAGGGTTCTCCTTTTCTCCGCTGAAATTCCGTCTTGGCGGATTCCAGCTGTCCCTGAAAGAGTAAGACCAGCGGCAGATACAAATATGGACTTTCGTAATCGGGGTCTATTTCAATGGCCCGACGGAATGAACGTTCGGCTTCTGCAAACCGGCCCAGATGAAAACTGAACGCACCCAGATTTTTCAGATGCTCGGAGTTGCGACGCATGGCACCGCTATTGTTGAAGAGACCATCCCGGAGGGTATACAGTTGGCGCAACTGCCGGACCAGCAGATGGGGACGGTCCCGAATCGCGTAGGTCGCTTCCCGCTCCCGCCATACGCCAATGATCCCGTTGATGGCCGCCCGGCTTTCCCACTGCTCGATCTGTTCCGGAAATGTGAGTGCCGGATTTTCGGACAGGTCCAGATGATCCAAACTGGCCATTTGCCCCAGGGTAGCGGGCAGGGTAATTAAGTTGTTCCTCTTCAGGTCGAGCGTTTCCAGTTGATCCAGCATTCCAATGGATTCGGGTAGATGATCCAGCTGATTGCCACTGAGATCGAGCTCTCGGAGTTGTTGCATGCGCCCGAATTCAACCGGCAACGCTTTTAACTGATTCCCACTCGCTTTCAGCTTGCGCAAACTGGTTAATTCCAAAATGCCGTCCGGTAGATGTTCGAGATAATTGTCCGCCAGTTCGAGGCACTGCAGGGACGACATCATGGCGATACCGCCCGGTTGGTCCGTCAGCCGGTTATTGTTGAGCTCAAGTGTACGCAACTTGGATAGTTCGCCAAACCCCTCCGGCAGACTGGTCAATTCATTATTGTCCAGGTACAAATATTCCAGTGCAGGCAGTTGTCCGAAAGTCTCAGGCAACTGGACCAGTCGGTTGTCATTCAGGTAGAGATACCGCAATTGGGGGAGCTGGGTAAGTTCGGCGGGCAACAGGGCCAGCAGATTACCGGCAACATCCAGGGTTTGCAGTTGCTGCAACTGGCCGATCAGAATAGGCAATGCTTCCAGCTGATTCTGTAACAGATACAGGTTTCGCAGCTGTCGCAATTCTCCGATGGAGGCCGGCAGGTCCGTCAGGCGATTGAACGCGAGGTTCAGCCGCCGCAAATTGGTGAGCATCCCGATCGTTCCCGGTAAGCGGCTTAGCTGATTGCCACTGAGGTCGAGGTCCCGCAATTGCCGTAGCTGATCGATGACCCGCGGTACGGTCTGGAGCTGGTTATCATTCAGGAATAAGGTTCGCAGTTGCCGCAATTCACCGATCGCAACGGGCGCTTCCTGCAGTCGGTTCGCACCGAGGTCCAGCCGTTCCAATAGTTGGAGGGTCGCAATTCCGGTGGGCAATTCCCGCAGTTGATTGCGGCGCAGATTCAGGGTACGCAACTTAGCGAGCGAACCGATCGATTCCGGAAGACGGGTGAGTTTATTGGCGCTCAGGTCCAGTTGTACCAGGTTTTTGAATCGATCGAGTCCCTCCGGCAGGGAATCCAGCCGGTTATTCGCCAGTAGTAAAACGCGGAGTTGCGGAAAATCGAGGATACTTTCGGGAAATACCTCCAGGGCCTGTCCCCTAAGGTCCAGTGCTTCGGTACGGGCATTCAGCTGATCGAGTTGGTTGGCCAGCAGATATTCCCGGCCGCTGGTATCGATCAGGTAGGCGGTATTGTCTTTTCGCACCCGGGCAAAACCGTTGCTGTCAAAGGCCTGAGCCCGGTCGTACTGGAATTCGATGCGGGACTGGCCGTTCCGGTCGATATAACCGTAACGGTTACCGTCTTCTTCCTGGATAATGGCCAGACTGAACTGACCGGCAAAGAAATATTCCGAGTTGACGATGTTGAGTTGATCTACGGCGGCGGGAGCAGCGGCCGTGGGTTGGGCAGATCCGGATCCTTTTTCCCGCAGGTCATTAACCGGCAGGGGCTGTTGAGCCTGCCCGGCTACAACCCACAAGAGTAGTATGCCAAAAATAGGTCGCATCTTTTATGGGGGTTTGGGTTCTCTTTTATATGCACCCGGGAGCATCACTTTGCCGCTATCTATAATCCCCGAGGATAGATAGCCCAAAGAACAACTCCAGGACACCAAGATGGACGACCTGACCTATATAGTTGTGACTATGCTGCAGCTTTCGCTGCAGTTTGTGTTTTGTGATAAAAGCTGAAGTGCCGATTACGAAGCAGGAAGTACGAAGTGAATTTGTATTCTCCGCCATTAAACGGCTTGTCAGGCACCTGGCTTTTGCGGTTGTGCTGCCTGGCAACACAGTTTAAATATATGAAAAATAGTAGTACCAAGTAAGTCTGAACGAAAAGATTGGGGCAGGCTACCAAAAACCAACAGCCACGAACCGGCAACTCAAGTGCGATGATTCGTGGCTGTTATGCCAATAGTCCGTCGGACTATTTCGGTTTCAGTTAGGTTGAAGTGGTCTTCCGTAGAAAACCGTGCGGTCATTAATCCACATCCGGCTGAGGAGTCACCCGCAGATACGGTTTAACGGTCTTGAATCCTTTCGGGAATTTAGTTGCCGCGTCCTCATCGGATACCGATGGGGAAATAACGACATCTTCACCTTGCTTCCAGTCGGCTGGAGTAGCGACGCTGTGATTGGCCGTCAGTTGCAGCGAATCGATCACGCGCAGGATCTCCAGGAAATTCCGTCCGGTAGCCGGCGGATAGGTCAGTGTCAGTTTAACTTTTTTATCCGGCCCGATCACGAAAACCGTACGTACGGTAGTCTTTTCGGTCATTGCCGGGTGGATCATATCGTAGAGTTCTGCTACTTTGCGATCCTCGTCCGCTACGATCGGGAAGTTCATTTTTACGTTCTGCGTTTCTTCGATGTCCTTGATCCACTCGTGGTGAGAATCTACGGGGTCCACACTCACGGCCATGGCCTTGACGCCACGTTTGGCGAACTCTTCTTTCAGGGCAGCCGTACGGCCCAGTTCGGTGGTACAGATCGGTGTAAAATCAGCGGGATGAGAAAACAATAATCCCCAACTATCACCCAGCCATTCGTGAAAATTAATTTCACCTTCGGTGGTCACAGCGGTAAAATCAGGAGCGGTCTCTCCTAGACGGATTGCCATAATGAAATGTGTTTTAGGTTAAAAATGAAACAGGTAATTGTCTTACTTAAAGATACTAAACGTTAGATTGACCACGGTAGTTTTCTACGGAAACACATTTAGCGGTATTTGGAGCATTGCGGACCAAAGGGACTGCTTTCTGCTCCGCTTTCGGAACTTTTTCGGCAGAACCAGCTCCAAAAATCCGTCAATATTTATAATTCTAACCTTTTCTTACCCGCTACACCCCTAATTTCGGATAAAAATCACCCGACTATGAATCCGTTCTTAGGTTTGATTCAACCCAACAGACTTTTTCCAATTAACAACCAATTGGGTTACATTTTGTGCTTTGCGGCCGTAGTGGGCTTCCTGCCTGCCTACGGCCAGCAGGCGCCCTGCTCCGGACCGGAATACCGGCAATTCGACTTTTGGGTCGGCGATTGGGATGTTTACCACGCTACCGCCGATACCATCGTCGGGACCAATCACATTAAAAACATACTCAACGGTTGCGTTATCGAAGAGAACTGGACCGGAGGTGGCGGCAATTTTCAGGGAAAAAGCTTCAACACCTACAATCCGGTAGATTCCACCTGGAATCAGGTGTGGGTGGATACCGGAGGCAACACCTATCATTTCAGCGGCCGCTATGCCAATCACGTCATGAGCCTGACGGGTGAGACCATCAGCCGGCGCACCGGCGGTAAGGTCCTGTTTGAGATGTCCTATACCCACGATCCTACCGAAGATACCGTTCGGCAGGTCTGGAAAGCTTCCAGTGATACCGGCAAGAGCTGGAATACGATTTTTGATGGGGTCTATAAAAAGAAGCCGGAGAAATAGGCAACACGAGTCATGCGAATCAGGAATTAAACTGGGATTCAATGTGACTTTAGGCACAAAATGTAGGTAGCAAAATGACCATTTCCCGGCTTAGCGTGCCGTAGGTACGCCATGTAAAATCATATTGTGTACCTACGGGACTTCTACCCCTGATTAGGATAAATCCTCCTGAATTTTTAAGCATATTCGAATGACCTCGGAGAGCTCAAAGATTCGTATAAAATGACCATTTTCTGGTGCCGTCTTCACCGAGGTCGCATAACAAAGATCCGCTTAGGGATAATGTACGACCTCTTGAGGAGGACACCCCGTTCCAATGGCCAAATGGTATTAATCTTTGACCTCTCCCAGGTCCTATCAGATTTCGGGATCTTTCATCTCCCATACTGATAAAGATCCAGCACTGCCATTCGCAGCTTCTGAAAGCGATCTTTACCGCTATACTTTAATAAAGATCCGCTTTCGGTAAAGAGCCCAGACCGCCAGGAAACAGATGAGCACGTTCATAATGGCAAAAGCCAGGGAAGCGTTGAATGGCGACAGAAAGGGTACAAAGAGCGTCTGGTAGATACTGGACCATAAATTGGTAGTACTGCCGTCAGCCGTCTCCCAACGAATGTGTACGGCCGTATCGACCAACAAGCCGGAAAGAATGTAGGCGAATAAGGGATTCATGCCGTAGATCACGAAGGGTTTGGTCCAGGAACGATAGTTGAGTACATCCACCAGCCAGTAGATCACACCGAGAAATAACATTGCGACCCCACCGACATACAGTACGTAGGAGCTTGTCCAGATCTTTTTATTGATCGGGAACGCCAGGTCCCAAACTAAACTCAAGGCCAACAGGATAGCTCCTACCCCCAGTATGCCCGTCAATTTTTGGTAATCGTCCCGCTTGGTGCGCAGCCACATACCGGTGAGCACCCCGATCAGTCCGGTCACTATGGAAGGAAAAGTACTCAGAAATCCTTCAGGATCCCAACTTTTAGCCTGACTGTACAGGTGATCGTGCATGATGACGCGATCGAGCCAGGCGCCGATATTCCCACCCGCTCCGAGGTTGGGAGCGATGAAATTCTCGGAGATCTGCCGCAATTCTCCCTGATAGCCGCTCATGGCCAGACCGGACAGATCGCCGGTTTCAAGTGCGGTGCGTAAAGTAGCGTCAATGGGTACCGGTATCAGGCTCATCACGGCCCAGTAGGCGATCAGGATGGCAATACCGGTGATCAGCAGGCCTTTCCAGGGCAAGCGCAGGAATAGCAGGCCGCAGGCCAGATAGACCAGAGCGATCCGCTGCAATACGCCCGGTATCCTCAGATGACTGAGGTCATAGTAGAACAGCCCGAAAATAAATAGCAGACCGGCCAATCCCAGGGCGGCGTAGCCCAGCCATTTTCGTTTGCGGGCATTGGCCTCGCTCGCGAACTGCGGTTGATTGAGGACTTCCCGCCCGAAGATCAGTAAAATGAAGAGAAAAAGGGCCAGGTATTGCAACAGCAGCGGATCGCCCGCATCCATTCCGAATTCCGGGAAAGCGGCCATAAAAAGCCCGATGCCGAAGATGATCGCCGAGCGAACCAATACCTTACGGGTGAGCACCGATCGTTCCACCCCCTGCTCCATACGTTTGCCGAGCGCCAGGGGAACCGCCACCCCCACAATAAAGAGAAAGAAAGGAAATACCCAGTCGGTGGGCGTGACGCCGTGCCATTCTGCGTGTTGCAGTGGTCCGTAAACATAGCTCCAGGACCCCGGATTGTTGACCAGGATCATAAACGCGATGGTCATCCCCCGGAAGATATCCAGGGATACGAGTCGTTTCGTCATATTGATAAGGAATCAGGTGTTAAAAAGAATATACAATAGTACTTTGACAAATTACATCGAACCGTATCCGGGCAGGCCATGCCTCAATACGCGAAGGCCCTTCCGTAAACGGTTCACCGTTCCGGTGACGAGACGGATCATCATCCGCCCTCCCCGGTTAAAGATCTTAAAATGTTGTGGTTTAGAATTTGCCTTGTTCCAGTCTATATACTACTTCTTAGCTTTCCTGGCCGTGCTGGTCTTTTTGGAGGATTTGGAGGTATTGGGGATTATCCGTTCGAACACCACCGTGGCCAGTGCCGGTAAGGTGATCGGAATGTGATAGGGGCGTCCGTGCCAGGTTTCCTGGATAGCTTCGATCTTGGCGTTCTTGTGGTGATCGGCACCACCGTAAACGGCCATATCACTATTGAGTACTTCCTGGTATTCGCCTTTAAAAGGGACGCCCAATTTATAGATTTCCCGTACTACCGGGGTAAAATTACACACGACTACCAGAATGCGGTCCGCATCATTGCCCTTGCGAATATAGGAGATGACGCTATTGGCGTGATCGCCCAGATCGATCCATTCAAAGCCTTCCTGTTCGAACTGTTTTTCGTACAGTGCCGGCTGGCTCCGGTAGAAATTATTGAGTGCCTTGATCCAAGTCTGTAGCCCCTTGTGCACATCGTAATCGGTCAGCCACCATTCCAGGCCTTTTTCGATATTCCATTCGCTGGTCTGCCCGAACTCTCCACCCATGAACATCAGTTGGGTGCCCGGGTGGGTGAACATATAACCGAATAGCAGGCGCATATTGGCAAAACGCTGCCACTCATCACCGGGCATGCGATCCATCAGCGAGCCTTTGCCATGTACGACCTCGTCGTGCGACAACGGCAGCATAAAGTTCTCCGTAAAGGAATAGACCAGACTGAATGTGATCTCGTTGTGATGGTACTGACGGTGGATCGGGTCGTGTTTGAAGTAATTGAGCGTATCGTGCATCCAGCCCATCATCCACTTCATTCCAAAACCGAGTCCGCCGGTGTAGGTCGGCCGGGAGACCCCCGACCAGGCCGTTGATTCCTCCGCAATGGTTATGGTATCCGGATATTCGCGGTAGACGGTCTCGTTGAATTCCCGCAGGAAATCAATGGCTTCCAGGTTTTCATTGCCACCGTACTGATTGGGGATCCACTCGCCGTCCTCGCGGGAATAATCCAGGTACAGCATCGAGGCGACCGCGTCTACCCGCAAGCCGTCGGTATGGTATCTTTCGAGCCAGAAAAGCGCATTGGAGATCAGGAAACTACGCACCTCATTACGGCCGTAGTTGAAGATACAGCTCTTCCAGTCCGGGTGAAAACCCTTGCGCGGATCCGCGTGATCGTAGAGGTGAGTTCCGTCAAAATCCGCCAGCCCGTGCGCATCGGCCGGGAAATGCGATGGTACCCAGTCCAGCAGCACCCCGATCTCGGCCTGGTGGAACCGATCGATCATATACATGAAATCTTCGGGCGTACCGAATCGGCTGGTCGGAGCGAAATAGCCCGTCACCTGGTATCCCCAACTAGGGAAGTAGGGGTGTTCCATCACCGGCAGGAATTCAATGTGCGTATAGCCCATTTCCTGCACATAGTTCACCAGCTCATCGCCCAGTTCCCGGTAACTCAGGGATTCCTTGCCGCCGTTCTTTTTGCGCCAGGTACCCAGATGTACTTCGTATACGGAATAGGGTTCGTGCAATCCCTGCCGGTTGCGGCGTTTTTGCATCCAGTCCCCATCCTGCCATTCGTAATTCATTTCCCATACGATCGAGGCGGTATTCGGCGGGATCTCCCAGAATAAAGCGTAGGGATCTCCTTTTTCCAGTTGTCGGCCGTCGGCCGACTGAACGTGGTACTTATACAAGTCCCCTTTGCCGAGGCCCGGAATGAAGCCTTCCCAGATACCGGAGCCGTCCCAACGGGCTGACAGCGGATGCGAAGTGGCGTTCCAGCCGTTAAAATTTCCCTTTACCGAAACGCTTCTTGCGCTGGGCGCCCAGACCGCGAACTGTACCCCCCATTCTCCGTCCACTTCCACGATGTGGGAACCCAGGAAGTTGTAGGCCCGGAATAGCTTACCAGCTTTAAACAGGTTGATATCAAATTCGGTAAAGAGACTGTGGTTTTTGACGTTGGCCATTTGTATTGCTTCGATCTTTTGTATGGAAAGCTGCTTGTCGGATAGACCATCCAGGAGAAAATAAACGGCACAATTAGAGAGTACCCGTCAACGGAAAGTGTATAGGTGTCAAGGTGTGGAAGTGTACCGATCAACCGGTCTGTGAGGCCGGATATACACTTTTTATACTTTTCCACGTATTCACAGTGAATGGGTCGCAATAACGTCACGTCTACTGTTGGTGTCCTGGTCTATAGTCGTCACCGAGCAGTGTGAAAGGCTTAAAAATAGGAAATAAAAACGGATCGAGCTTGCGTTCGATCCGTTTTATCAAGTGGCAACTACAAGAAAGAACTTGTAGCACCGGATATTTCATGGAATTCGCTTAGTTCAAAGCGACAACTACAGAGTTTTCCTCACCGAAAGGTGTGGCAACGTAAGCGTCCGCATCCCAGTCGTTTTCCCAGGTTTCCCCGTCGATCAGGTAACGGAACTCATAGGCTTTACCAGTTTCCAGCTCAACCAGTGCTTTGAAAACACCAGCTTTGGCTTGTTTTTTCAGGGGAATGGCTTTGGTTACATCCCAATCGTTGAATTCACCTACCAGGCTTACTTTTTTTGCTTCGGGAGCAGCCTCCAGTGGCAGGGTGAAAGTAGCTTTACATACTGGTTTACTTTTCAGGAATTGTTTCTTGATCATGGTATTGCTCTTTAAAGAGTTATCGGTTAATATGAATAATACGATCTCATTACGGTGCCTTGACGGGCAGCGTCTGTAAGACCGGTATACTTTGGATTAATGGATAAATACGCCCGGCGTTCTACGGAGAAGCGTCTTACTTCTTCTTGCCTCCTTTCAGTTCCGCCTGGAGTTTATCCAGTTTTGCCCAGTCACCCTTGGCAGCCAGTTTAGCCTGCTGCGGCCAGGTGGTAGGATCGTGCATTTTGTAGCGGGAACCGGCGGCAGCCAGCGTTTCCTGCAGGATCGCTTTTTTCGCCTTGCTCAGATCGGCATACGTATGGATACCCTTGGCATTCAACAATCCGGCGATCTTCGGTCCGATACCTTCGATCTTTTTCAGATCGTCAGCTACCGGAGCGGTTTTTTTTACCGGAGCAGCTTTTACCTTTTTAGGAGCGGCCTTGGTTATTTTTGCTTTTTTAGCGGCGGGTTTGGCTGAAGCTACTTTCTTGGCGCTCTTTTTGGCCTTGGGAGCAGCAATTTCAACCGACTCGATGAAGATCACACTGTTTTCAACACCGTAAGGGGTAGGATAGTAAGCGTCTGCTTCCCAATCGTTCACCCAGGTCTCGTTATCCAAAAGATAACGGAATTCGTAATGACGGCCGGTAGCCAGTTCAACGGTAGCTTTGTAGCCATCCTTGCCGGATTTCATCGGCAGGCCTTCTTTCCAGCTCCAGTTATTGAATTCTCCGAGTACTTTTACTTCTTTAGCTCCATCCACAGCTTCTTTGGGGAGTGTGAAAGTCACTTTACAAACGGGCTTGTTTTTGGAATACTGTTTTTTTAACATTAGCCAAGGTTTTTTGTTGCAGGACCGTAAGTGTGTTTGATACACTAAGTTTTAAATCCATCGCAAAGATATTGCATATTTTATTGATTTTCAACAATGAATGAGAATGACGGACAAATCCGCCAGGTAAGCAGTTCGGTAAAGCAGCGAGAAATCGGAATAAAATCAGATAAAGTACAGGTGATCAGAATAGAATTCTTCTTGCATCCGTTTGTGCCAAAATAATCGTACAATTAAAAAAATGTGATCTGAACGTAAAAAAATATGCTGCAGTAGCATTTAAACGGCCCAATCAGCCGGATTGGCGGCCAGATCTTCAAAAAGTTCACAGAATTCGCCAACGTTCCGACCATCCACCAAAGCGTGGTGAACCTGCACGGACAGCGGTATCCGACTGATTGTCCCCTCTTTATAAAATTTTCCCCAGGTAATGCGGGGTACGGAATCCACCGGGCTGTAGTGCATGGCGTGGGTAAGCCCCGTAAAGCGGAGCCAGGGCAGAGAAGAAAGGAAAAGATAATCATCCCGGTGGGCTTCATCTTCGAAAGAGGGATCTTCCTGCATCCGGTCGATAGCACTGCGCACTGCTTCCACAAACTGTGGATAGGCCGGCTGGTAGTCCACATAGCAAAAGCTGAATACTTCCGAAACCTGGGTCTGTACGGTAAAGGAGGGATGCACCGCAGCGTGTTCGACGATCTCTTCGCCACGAATGCGCTGCCGGAAGCAGGGAATGCTGTTGGCCGCACGACTCACCAGATAGACCAGCGTGGAAGTAAAATGGAGCCCCTCCTTTTTAATGGCATCCAGCGTATCACTAATATCCGCCTGAATACAGACATTAAAATGAGGTTGGTCCATATTCCGGAAAAAATCAAAATGTTTTTGCCGGTGAGCGTCTTCAAAAACGATCTTTCGCATGATGGGCTTAATCAGTTGGTCCTAAACGTAAAAATCGAACTATTCTGTCAATTACGAGCATTTAGCTGCAATAAGCCGCGAAGAAATACGGTAGGTTTGTACAATCAGGCATCGGATTTTCCACTACCGACCGCCAGACCGTTGCGCCACTTGGACGGCGACATGCCGGTCTGGTGTTTGAAAGCCTGATTGAAGGTCGTCTTGTTATTGAATCCCACCTGATAGGCGATCTCAATAATATAGGTTTGCCGGTGTGCTTCTGAAGCCAGTAGCGTTTTAGCCTCCTCGATCCGGTATTCGTTGATAAACTGATTGAAGGTTTTACCGTAGTGCTCATTGACGGCCTGGGAAAGATGATGGGGTGATATGTCCAGCTTATCCGCCAGATCGTTCAGACGCAATTCATTGTCCCGATAGGGCTGGTACTGCTCCATATGTGCTTCCAGTCGCTCCGCAATGGAAACCAGTGCGCCGGGCGTAAGTGAGGAGGTGCTGTATTTCGCGGCCGAAGGTTTCTCTACTTCCCTATCTGCGGTCGGACCAGCCAGGCTATATTCGCGGTAACCGATACAATAGATCGCACCGGCCATCACCAGGGAGATCAGGTAATCGTGCTCGATCCGGAAGAACGCCATCCGCACCAATATATAATAGGAGACAAAAGCCAGTGTATACAAACTGAAAAGTGAGCGCAGCAGGTTCACCCGTGAGACCAGCATCCGGCCTTTGCGCTTATGTCCGTCGTTCAGGATCCGGCGACTGTACCAAAAAACCAGCACCGCGTACAGCAGCAAGTGGGCCATGATCAGTTGGGCCGAGATCAGCCAGGTCAGTCCCCAGCGGTGCAGAGGCGCGACGATCAGCTGGTGGTCCTGCATCTCGGTCTGTAAGGTGGAAAGCGGCTGAAAATAAGCCGGCAACATCAGGCTCAGTACGATGCCCGGCAGTAAAAAGTGAACCCACCGGTATTTCGTAAAGCGCGGGCTCGCAGCCAGGCCGTCCAGATAAAAGAGCAAAAAGGGACCGATCAGGTAAGCTACGGCCGGATAGATCAGATTGAAGGGCGGGAATTCCCAGTTGTAGCGGGTCCAAAAACTCACATTGAAGATCAACAACAGGGAAAATGCCAGGATCAAAGCAGCCAGCCAACTATTGGAAAACTGCCCCCTACGGTACTTCTGAAAAAGCAATGCCGCCAAAAAGAGTCCCTGCCCGGCGGCCAGCAGGAAAACGGAAGTCCAGGTGTCCAGTGATGGTGCGGTAATTTCCATACGATACTCAGCTTACACGAGTTGATCCTGAGAACGGCCATCGTACCGTGCCGGCCGTATCGGAATAATTTCTGAATAATCGTTGGAAAAAGTACAATACCTCCGCCAGAAAACGGCAGATCCATCCGCTTTTTTTTGACGTGCTTTCGACCAAATAGAGATCTTCGGCCCTAATACTCCAGGGCAATCCCCAGGGAAAAAGTCCGGCCGTCGTAAATGTTTCGCCTGGCTACCAGCAGATCAGTGTAGCTGTGGAAAGCGGCCGTCAGCCGCCAGTGGTCGGTCAGGTGGTACAGCAAATTGAACTGGTAAGCGGTATAGGTCGTTCCCTCGCCGTACAAAAATGAAACACTGCTGTTTACTTCGTCCGACAGGCGGTCCTGAACCTGCAATTTCCCGATCAGCCACAGGCGATCGAAGAACAGATGCCCGGCCTCTATCCCACTCTGCCACTGATGCGTAAATCCCTCCGTGCGATAGTTGATCGCACCGTACCAACTGGCGTAGGTTGTACGGCCAATGGACTGGGAGATCGCCAGCGCCGAACGCACATTCCACTCCCCATCGCTGGCCGGCAAATTGATGCGTTCCCGAATACCCAGTTCATTCACTTCTTTGGCATTCGCAAACAGGCGGCCGTCATCCGTTGGGACTTCTACCGCCAGACTGAAAGCGATGGGGATCTTTTTTGCGATCCCGTATTTCACCCCAAACTGCAGATCACCGATCCCGGCTACCGTCTCCGTTACATTGAAGTTCTGGAGTTTGAGTAGCGGCAGGTTGACGATGGCGGTCAGGCGATCACTGATGCCATATTCGCCGTAGGCATTCAGTGTATAATTGCGGAAGGTGTTTCCAATATTGAGGTTGCCCGCCGTAGAATAATAGCGATCGGATGCAAAGTACGACACCGTCGTCTGAGCGTACCAGGCTCCTTTCGCTTTTGTCCAGCCGCTTTGGGCATTCAGTACCGGGTACAGCAAGCCGAAAAAAAAGAGGAATGAAAATAATGGCTTCAACATTTGAGGAAAATTTACCGGAAGGCAGCAGTTGCCTTCCGGAATTATTTAGTGCAGGCTCCGGCGGTACAAATAGCCGGGAAGCGTTCCATTTGGTTTTATCATTGGGTGGTCGGCGATCTTGCCGTCCTAGCTATTGCAGCGGGGCGTAGCCGAAGGGGATATTGGCGGATCCGCACCAGAGTATAACGTGTGAGAACTGACTGGCGACGGAACTGCTGACCCTGAAATAGTTTTCACCGTTCTGACTAACGGCTCCGATCAAACGCAGGTCCGGATTACCATTACCGGGATCGGGTTTAAACTCATCGGAAGTGGAGAGATATACACTCACGGTGCCGGTGCCCAGTTCGGTTGTAAATTCATTGTTAAATCGCAGGAAAGTGTTGCCGTCTTCATCGGTGCCGACTGCAGCCATTCCGGTAGTGGGCGTACCGTTTTGGGCAATAAAGTCACCGGAACGATCCGTCATAAATGCGCCAACGGGTTGGCTGGAGTCAATGATCTGGGTATCTCCGTCTTTTTCGCAGGCTGTGAAAGTAACACCCAGTACCAGTAATAAGGAAAAAAAGAATGCTTGTGTTTTCATGATCATTTTCGTTTGATAAGCAATAATTAAGAAGCGCGGAGGTGATGTCCTCCTGATGCTTACAAAACTAAAGCTGAGGTATTACGAGACGATCACGAGCTTATGACAAAAGTATCACAATGCGTATAAATAACTGTATCTCAGATACATACAAACATACACCTAATAATTAAAGGGCGGATTAATGTCCGTGCCATGACATTGTAATTCGATCCGGCGGGAAATATTTTTGAGCTAAAAAGGTAAGCGGATGAGGTAAATCCGGGAGATGAGTGCGAGAACGATCGTTCGGGTATAGGCAAAAAAAGCCCCCCTTCTGTCTGCTTTGAAGGGAGGCCATCCCAAAAACCGATTTAAGTATACACTTGAAAACGGTTCTTGTGAATCACATACAATCCAATCGCCTTAATCTTTACGATGCCAGGCCTAAGCCCGGATCGCATTATATTTTGATCACTAAAAGTCCCACTATCGAGCGGGTCGATACAGTGAATAAATTCGAAAATAATGGTAGTAGTGAAAAGCCTCTATCAGGTTGGTGTGTAATGTAGATATGCTATTGTACGCAGTGAATTAGGGAAGGTTTCGAAAATCGAAAAAAAATATCTGATTTATATATATTTTTTTCCAAACTATTTAACGCTGCAATTCATAAATACTCAGGCATCCGAAAGTGACTTTCGAAAGCCGTACAACCTGGCAAAAGGCAATAATTTCAAGATTTGGAATGTAGAATAGCTCTTGGTATGGGAAACGAAACCAGGTGTGCCGATATTGCATAAGGCTTGAAGGAGGGGAGGTCAAAACTTAAATAATCGGCTTTGGTATAGCTTCCGCTTGTGCATACAAATATAGTGAATTATTGGGGATCGTAAATACCCCATTTTAGGTATTTTAGTTACCCTCCGCTATTAATTTTTCTCCGCTTATTCGCAGCGGATCGCTCTGATTTTAAAAAGGCCTTCCCCCTCTGTCTTCTTTCGAAGACGGAGGGGCTATTGGGTATCAATCCGAAGATAAACACCCAAAAAAAGGCCATCAAATAACTACACCAATATCTTTTATCTTAGAACATGAGTAAAATCCCGTCCATTAGATACAAACGGAAACTTAAACCTGTTCCTGGAATATGCAGCAAGAATTGTACCAAACCCGTGAAACCGGGTCATTTTGCAATAAAAAAGCCCCCTGATCTTCCAATCAGGGGGCTTTTTTAGTTTTAAGCAGTATTTATCCTATCCTACCGTCGGTTATCGGTGTTACCGAATGTAATGCCGATAGTCACCTCGTGCGCACCGGAATGGTACTGCTGAGAGTCCTGGAAGGATACATCATAAGAGTAATAGAGGTCCAGGCCTTCCAGTTTGGTGCCCAACAGAATGCCCATAATACCGAGCGTGCGGTAAGACAATCCGGCGATCAGCTGATCTTCCAGAAAGCGGGCTTTGAGGTTGAAGTCCATCATAACCGTTTCGGTGGTATTCCGGATCTGGCGGATCGCCAGTGAAGGCTCCAGTTTCGCATTCAGGTCATACAGCTCGAATTCGTGACCCAGCACGAAAGTGTAGTACTGAAATACGGAAGGATTTTCATCCGGTGTAACGATACCGTCCAGGCGGTTTCTTACCAGGTTATTGAAAGTCAGACCGGCAAAGGTCACTCCACCGCGGGATTCATAGGAAGTATACAAGCCCAGAGTTGCATCGATGGTGCCCCGTCCGTTCGCGTAATCGCCGATCGTGCGGTCACCACCCTGTACCGTGGCCGCTGCTACCGCTTCGGAGGTCAGGCGTGCCTGGCGCAGTTCGGCCGCAAAGCCGGTGGCTACTTTCCAGTTGTCCTGCAGGTTGAAGCGGAATCCGAAGTTGAGCTGGACCCGGTTGTTGATCAGGTCAGCCGCCTGGTCGGACTGCACATTCAAGCCAACGCCGAAAGCATTACCGATCGGGCCGTTGTACAACAGAGAGTAAGTTTTCGGTGCATTGGAGAATCCGGTCCAGGTAACCCGGGCATTCACCTGTAACTGATGCAGTTCCGCGAAGCCGGCCGCTGCCGGGTTCAGCATCACGGGATTGATCAGATAATGTTGGTTGATGGCTTCTTCCTGTGCGGAGAGGCTCCAGAAAGAAAGCAGGCATATAATGAGTACGAATAAATTTTTCATAGGAAAATCGGTTAATAGTTTTGGGAAATGTGGACTATTCAGCTAAGATCGTGAGTGAACCTCGCAATTGGACTTCCTCACCCGAAGCATTATCGGTGTATTCCAACACCCAATAATAAGCGCCCTCGGGTAGTGCTTCACTGGAGTTTTCTTTGTAACCCACAAAGCACTCTCCACCGTACTGTGTACAATCGTAATTGTCCGCCTGATACACCAGTTCTCCCCAGCGGTTGTAGATCTTCAACCGGTTCTGCGGATACTCATCAGAGCAGAAAATGATAAAGGCGTCGTTCAGGCCATCACCACCGGGGGTGAGTACCGTACGTGTAGAAAAGCAAGGTTGAGTCCGGTCCCGTACGATGCCACTTGCCTGTGTCGGCAGACATCCCAAAGCATCCGATACTTCTACTATGTATTCGCCCGGACACAGATTCGTGATCATGTTTTCCGTGCGATTGTTAATATTAATCCATTTGTAGCTGTAAGGCTCCTGTCCGCCGCTTACCATTACCCGCACTGAACCATTACAGTCAGAGCCAAGCTCGTTGGTAGCCGGTTCGGTCATCACCGTTACCTCCAGTGGAGTCGGTTCTCCAACGGCGAAAGTTTGTACCGCCGAACAGTTGTTCCGGTCGGTTACCGTCACCGTATAATTACCGGCGCCCAGGAAGTCGATCTCGTTGCCGAAGTCATTATTGCTCCAGCGGTAGATGTAGGGTGCCGTTCCACCGGTAGCGCCCACTACGATCGCACCGTCACGCTCTCCTTCACAAGCTACATTTTTCACATTGAGTTCCACTACTTCCAGCGGCAGTGGTGCCGGTAGCGTAACGGGGATCTCGCTGATACAGTTGTCGTCGATCACGCGCAGGGTATATTCTCCGCCTACAGCGTTGTTCAGCACGGCAGAAGTGCCCACAACACCGCCGTCCAGCAACCATTCGTATTCTACCATTCCTTCCGGATTGGTCACGATGGCTTCCAGGATACCGTCGGCTGCATCCACACAACTTACTCCGAAGCCGTTGTAGTCAGACTCTACGCTGGCCTGAATTCTCAGACCGGAAGTAGTCGCTACGGTGTAGCTGCGGCTCAGTTTGTTGCCGGAAGCTTCGGTGATCTCCACGTAGTAGGTACCTTCACCCACACCGGAAAGATCTTCGTCGGTAGAAATGATCTGTCCGCCCTGTGTTTCGCGCCAGGCGAAAGTATAACCGGCTTCGGTATTGCCACCGGTAACCGTCAGGTCAATGGTCGCATCCTCTTCTCCCGGACAGGAAACGTTGGTGATCTGTGCCGTTTCGGAGAAAGTCGTTACTACGATCGGGTCGGTAGTAATGGAACAACCTTTACTATCCGTGATGATCGCCGTGTATTCAAAACCACAAACAATGATCTGCTGACCGACCAGTCCCTGGCCGTTCCAGTTCACGGTGTAAGGTGCGGCTCCGCCGGAGATCTGCAGGGTGATACTACCCGTACAGCCACTGTCTTCCGTATCGTGAACGATGATCGCGTCGTAAGTCAGTGAAGTAGATTCGCCGATCGTGATCTGGCGATCTTCGCTGGCACCGCCGGCGTCCGAGATCTCCAGATCGTACACACCGGGAGCAAGGCCTTCCACCAGGAAAGTACCGTTGTTGCTGGTGTAGTTGGAGCCGGCCATATTCAGGGAGTAGGGCTTCACGCCACCTTTCACCTGCAGGCTTACGCTACCGTCGGTATCTCCGGCACAGCCGGCATCCGTTCCGTTCAGACTAACGATAGAGAACGGTTCGTCGGTTACCTGGTAGCATTCTTCAAAAGTACAGCCACCCGCAAAGGTGATGGTCACACAGTACTGACCGATCGCCAGATTGGAGATCGTTTCAGTAGTAGCGCCATTATCCCAAACTAAAGTATAGCTGCCGGCGTCGTTGGGAATATCCAGTGCAATAGCTCCGGTAGTGGAGCCAGGAGCGGTTGTAGTAATGGCCGCCTCGATCTGCAGGGCAGTGCCCGTCACCTCAAAGCTACCGTTGATTGATTCGTTATTAGCGTCCGTCACCGTTAAACTATAGGTGCCGGAAGTGATCCCGCTTAGATCCTGGTCCGTAGAGAATGATCCGTTCGTTCCACTTTTGGTCCAATTAAAAGTGTAAGGACTTACACCACCCTGTACCGTGATGTCGATTCCACCGTTGGATCCGCCATCGCAGGGCTGAGTGATCACAAAATTGCTGATCACCAGTTCTCTTCCGATTCTCACACAAATTCTCTCCGTACAGCCGGCAGCGTCCGTTACTGTCAAGCAATATTCTCCGGGAGTCGTTAGCCCGGTAAGATCTTCAGATGTAGTGGAAAAGCCGTTCGGCCCGCTCCAGCTATAAGAAAATGATCCGGTTCCACCGCTGGCGGTTACACTCACCGCACCGCTACCGCCTTCAGGAATGTTGACGGGTACAGCCGTGATCTGAATGGCCGGGTTGGCGCTTTCCACCGTAAATTGGAAAACTTCGGAACAATTTCTTGCATCCGTAACTGTCAGGCTATAGGTGCCTGCAGACAGGTTATTTTGAGTCAGTACATTATCCAGCAAGCTACCGCTCCAGTCGAGGCGGTATTCCGGAGTGCCGCCGCTAACGGCTACCGTAATGGAGCCGGTCTCATCGGAAGCACAATCTACTCCGACCACAGTTTCTGATACAGAGATCGGTGCACTCGGTTCGGTGATTGCGTAGGGGCCGAAAGCGGTCGTACAGGCATTCGCATCGCTGATCGTCAGTCCGTAGCTGCCCGGAGCCAGGTTATTGAGGGAAGAACTCGTTCCTCCTCCCGGAGACCAGGCGTAGGTCAGGTTGCCGGTACCACCGGAAGCCGTGATCACAATGCTACCGTTATTTTCTCCCACACAGCTTACCTGAACGATATTTGCGTTCACCGTAATGGCGGTAGGCGAGGTAATGGTATAGGTCTCAGTAGTTGACAATCCACTTCCCGTATCCGTAACTGTTACAGATACCGGACCGCTCGACAGGCCGGTAACGGTGTTGCCGTTAGCCGTTCCTTTACTCCACTGGTAAGTGTAGTTGCCGCCACCGTCAACGGTCAGCGTCACACTACCGTCTGTAGTATTGTTACAGGTAGTCGGATTCACCTGAGCATTGGAGATGATCGGTGCCGTACCGGTCACCATATTGACCGAACCCGGACAGATATCGTATTCAATAGCGCCGGATTCTCCGAATTGGCTGAATTCGATCGCCGTCGGGGAATCACTCAGTGTAATACTGGTACCGGTAGTCTGCAGCACATTGAAACAAACCGAAAAGATCACGCTGCCGTCATCTTTGGTCACCCCGGTAGTCGCCTGGTGAAACCAGAAAACGGTGATCTTACCCGGAGAAGGGTTACCGAAGTTCCCTCCGGCTGACATATCGGGCAAGTCGATACTAGAAACATTTTGAAATTCCAGCACTGCCGGATCGTAATTGATCGTAAACTGCAGACCGGTGATGAGATCAAAGTCCTGAACGGTGAAATCGATACAGGCTTCTGTTCCCTGGTCAGCGGTAATATTTCCGAGACCAACTCCGAAACCGGAAAGTTCACAGTTATTGCCACCGGTGCCGCCACCGCCATTCACGGAGCCGCCACAAAGACTGTAGTCAATAGCACCGCTACTGTTCAGGTCGGAAAATTCGATGGCCGTCGGATCATCGCCCAGTGTAATACTGGTTGGCGCTTCATCCAGCACGGTAAAGCAAATGCTATAGATCCGCGTATCATCCGGTAAAGTGATGCCGGAAACGGCCTGGTCAAACCAGAAAACCGTGATCTTACCCGGAGAAGGATTACCAAAGTTGCCTCCGGCGGTCAGGCCCGTCAGGTTGGTATTCGTAATAGATTCGAATTGCAGTACAGCCGGATCGTAGTTAATCGTGTATTGCATTCCCAGCATGTCCGTGAAATCCTGGACCGTAACATCCATACACACCTGCGTGCCCTGGGCACCGCTGATATTCGCAAACTTCAGACCGAATCCGGTAAAGGTACAGTCGGTATTACCACCGCCATTGTTACCACCGCCATCGGAGCCTTCGTTGATCGAACCGCCGCAGGACATATAATCGATCGGTGCACCGGCTCCTTCCTGAATAAACTCGATGGAAGTCGGTGTATCCGTCAAAACTACGGTAGTAGCAGCTTCGTCCAGTACGGTGAATTTTATGCTGTAAATTACGGTTTCATCCGCCAGGGTAACGCCCGTTGCCTGCGGGTCAACCCAGGATACGGTGATCGCTCCCGGAGAAGGATTGCCGAAGTTGCCCACTGCGGACAGTCCGACCAGGTTGACGTTCGTGATCTCCACGAACTGCAGTACGGACTCATCGTAGCCGATGGTGTACTGCATACTCACTAAGTCGGTGAAATCCTGCACAGCAACATCAACGATGATCTCTTCGCCCTGGGCACCGGATAGATCGGAAAATTTCAGCCCAAATCCGGTGAAGGTACAGTCGGTGGTACTTCCTCCGCCGTTATTTCCACCACCATTATCTCCACCGCCGTTATTCCCGCCACCGTCGCCGGTACCGATAGTCACCGTAGTCAGGGTTTCGGAAGCAAAGACGAGGTCCTGGCCGTTGCTGTTGATGATCTCAATACCTGGGGGATCATCGACAAAAGCAAATGAAGTCTCCCCATCAGCTTTAGCCAGATAGTTAATAGTGAAAAGGACCGCTCCGTCCGGAAGGTCCGTATTAATGAAACTAGGATGGTTCCAACTGAAGAAAATTCGGTTAGCCGCCACATTACCCTGACCTGGAGTTCCAATATTATTGGTAGAGAGACCCGGAAGGTCTGCATTCAGGTTGGAAATGGATTGAAACTCTAGGACATTCTCATTCCAGCCAATGGCAAATTGAGCGCTCATAACGCCCGTAAAATCAGCCACGGTTACATTAACGCTTACCATATCATTGATGTCAGCGGTAATGTCTTGGGGTGAGATGTTAAAAGTAACTTGGGCGGAGCTACCTATGCCACACAGCAGTAGTAGCCCGGTTAACAGGCAAGTAAACTTTTTGTTCATCTTAAACGGGATTTGGGATGTTAGGGAATATAATTTATCGGTCTATAAAAACAAGCTTTTGCATTACCCGGAATTCATTAGCGTTTAGCAGACAATAATAAGTCCCGGATTGATTAAAAATTTCCTTTGAAATGGGGATGTTTTGCAGGCCAGCACTTAAAAACTGCTGGTCCTCGTACAACAGCCGACCAGTCTGATCAATGATCTTAATACTGGTTTGAGCTGCTTTTTGCAAATCAATTTTAATTAGGGTGTTTTCGTAGAAAGGGTTAGGTACAGGTGGGTATAGGCTGATTATTTCGGGCGCACTGTTGTAGTAGGTGTTGCTGGTGCCCGTTACATTGACAAAGGCTCCCGAAAAGGTAGCGGGAAGTATAGCGGGCTCTAAGGTATAAAATTCCGAAAATATGGGGTCATCGGTGAATCTCAGGGAAGTCGTGTCCTGAGGTGCGCCAATTACATCGAAACTAATAGAGAAAAGTACAGTACTATCGGGCAAAGTAATTCCCGTCACGGCACTGGAAGCAACCCAACCGAATCCTAACTTTCCTTCCGATTCGGCTTTAACTTCGTTGAATCCACTGAGTTCGTTCAATTCCAGCCCTCCATTTGACGCTTCTTTAAACAGCAGTATCGTAGGATCCCAGTTGACAGAAATACCGAGGCCTCCAACATCAATAAAGCTATCTACTCTTACATCTACGGTAAAAGTAGAACCAGCATCGACAGCAATATCACTAGGTAAATAGCAGGAAACGACTTGCGCTTTTGCATTCAGGAAGGAAACAACTAGTGCCAGGCAAAGCATAAATTGCTTTACAGTAATACGTTTCATATCATGGGATTATGTAGGTCTAAAGCATAGGGCTTTTACGTGCGCTAAGGTACGAAAAAAAGTAAAAAATTAATGTTGTAGCTATTCTTTTTCTCATTCACCGTCAATTATTTGCAAAAAAAGTGGCGGCCTCTCTTACGAGAAGCCGCCACTCTGCGCCGAAGCGCAGATGGAAGGCAATTTAGAATTACCTTCCATCTATGCTAGATGATGATTACTCTACAATCATTGATTTGGTTGCAGTGAAGTCATCAGTAGTCAGCGTGTAGAACAACACACCTGCAGGCAGGTCCTTACGCTCAAGCGTCAGAACGTTTTTGCCTTGTACGCCGGAAGTACGCAGTACTTGCAGCAGTTTACCAGCAGCGTCAGTGATCGTGAAGGTCACGTCAGCAGATTCTGGCAGGTTGTAGTTGATCGTCGTCTGAGAACGGAATGGGTTAGGTGCGTTCTGACCCAGCTCGAAGCCGGCAGATACTACCTCACCGTTACCGAAGTTGATCGCCAGATCCATCAGCTCGTCGTTGCTTCCGTATGCCTCAGCAACCGTTACGCGGCTGTTGATGTTCAATACGTTGCTCAACTCAGCTTCAGTTCTTGCGCGAACTACCAGGGTGAACAGTACCTCGTTGTTTTCAGCTTTACCATCCCAGCTAGTGGTGATGATTCCGTTGTCAACCAGGTGCATACCGAAGTTAGCAGCAGTTGCAGCGCCGTATTCCAGGTCTACCAGCTCAACTTTGTTGTTGTCGAGGGTCAGCGTACCCTGGAAGCCTTGCAGCTTAGCCAGTTCAGCAGCAGTTACTGCTACGCGGTATTCGTTACCGGCTTTCATTGATACGTTCTCTACGTTCAGTGCGAATACACCCTGCTTAGAACGAGTCTCAACAGTCAGTGCGTTTGCTTTCGCATCCAGGCTCATGTCACCAACTTTGATCGCTACGAAGTCTGCGTT
>NZ_PDUD01000139.1 GCF_002646595.1 Flavilitoribacter nigricans DSM 23189 = NBRC 102662 | reverse complement strand
TATTGATAACAACCAGGTGGAGCTGGTAGCGCCTGAGAATAATCCATACCGAATCTCATGAAACTAGGACCGGAAGTATGGACCATCATCGGATCGATCGTATCGGCCATCCTTGGATGGTTTTCGAAAGGATTGTGGGGCCGCCACGTAGAAGATGCCAAAACGAAGAATTTCCTGCAGGGAGAGATCGATAAGCTTTACGCCAAGATCAATGAACTGATGCAGGAGCAGCTGGCTAATACAGAGAAACTCATGGCGCTATCGATGGAGCTGCATAAAACACAGGCAGAGCTGCACCAATACAAAAAAGATATGGAAACGGCCCGGGCTACCATCAAACGCCTGCAGAGCCGAATACGGGAGCTGGAGAGTGATCATAAAAAATAAGGAGAGTAACATTTGCTACTCTCCTTATTCATGTATTAAAAAAGGGCCGTTATTGTGTGATTAATTAAACTTCGCAAATTTCCATTTCCCCGGACATTACCTTTTCTGTCTTGGGATCTATCAGGTTTGCGAAATCAACCTGACAGAATATGCCGCAACTTG
>NZ_PDUD01000138.1 GCF_002646595.1 Flavilitoribacter nigricans DSM 23189 = NBRC 102662 | reverse complement strand
TAGACTATCAGCTAAAAAACTGGTAACAGTTTAATTCATGATTTCTGAAGAAAGAAATAATTAGTTTTTTGTTCTTCTTTACTTCTTTCAGTACTCGTATAACTTCCAGCTTCAAAGCTTTGGTGTTTTGAAAAAAGCGGTTGCTAAGTTTAGATTTCAAATAGCCCCATACCTGCTCTATAGGATTCAACTCTGGACTGTAAGTAGGTAGATACTCTAGCCAAATGCCGGGATGATCACTGTTCTGTTGAGCTAGATACTCTTTGACTACTTGAGATTTATGAGCCGGAGCATTATCCCAAATCAACAATAGGTCATTCCTCAACTGTTTGCGGCAGTTGGTCAGAAATCGGGTCAGTCCTTTTCTTTTGAATCCCTCTTGCTCTCTGACTTCAAAATAAAACTGACCGTTACTGATAATGGCCCCACTGATACTGACATAGTCCTTGTTTTTGGTGTCACAAAGCATCACCGGAGGCCTACCAATCGGAGCATAGCTCCGAGCTAAGCCAGGTAACAATCGTACCGCTGATTCATCTTGAAAGGCCAG
>NZ_PDUD01000137.1 GCF_002646595.1 Flavilitoribacter nigricans DSM 23189 = NBRC 102662 | reverse complement strand
GTATTGGATCTGGGAGTCCAGCCCTCGTGGAGTTCAGCCCAACTGGCCCAAAAGATTAAGCACAAGGTGAAGGCCTATGACTTAGAGATCGTCTATGGCATCTCTGATAATTGCAGTAAATTAAAAAAGGCCATGCAGGATTGTGGCATCAGTTGGATAGGTGATTGCACCCATGAAATGGCTAATGTCAGCAAAACATTATTCAAAAAAGATGAACAATCAAACGGTTTTATCATCAGGATGAATCAGCTGCGTCGTAAATGGATCTTATCCAGGCATACGCTACTAATTCCTCCGGAGTTAAGAACAAAAGATCGGTTTCATCAAATGTTTGTCATTCATAAATGGGCCGAACAGATCCTTAAGAACTGGGAAAATATCAGCGAACCGGCCAAAGCTGAGTTGCTCTTTGTTCAGCACAACGAAGCCTTAATAATATCGATGAGACAATGCTACGATTTGATACAGATCTTCTGTTCTCTATTCAAATCTAAAGGCATACAGCATAATAGCCTGAATCAATGGAAGGGCAAAGTGGAACAATATAAAGAGCAGGAAGTGTGTAGTGAGAAGGCCGA
>NZ_PDUD01000136.1 GCF_002646595.1 Flavilitoribacter nigricans DSM 23189 = NBRC 102662 | reverse complement strand
ATAATTCCGTCACAATTATCGACCGCCGTTAAATTGGTTGGTTGGGGATAGCCAGCAGAGCAGTCCAGAGTAAGACTCTCTGGAATAGTATCCACAACAATAGGTGGCAGCGTATCCAGTACCTGGATGGTCTGGGAGACGCTGGTGGTATTGCCACAGGTATCACTAAAGGTCCAGGTGCGAACTTCAGTGAAGCTATTCGGGCAACCACCAAAAGTAAACTGACTGACGGGAGAAGAGACGATGACCCCGTCACAGTTATCGATCGCTGTCAGACTGGTTGGTTGGGGGTAGTCGGCGGAGCATTCCAGGGTGAGGCTCTGCGGGACGGTGTCCACGACCACGGGCGGCAGCGTATCCAGTACCTGGATGGTCTGGAAGACGCTGGTAGTATTCCCGCAGGTATCGCTAAAAGTCCAGGTGCGAACTTCAGTGAAGTTATTCGGGCAACCACCAAATGTAAACAGACTGACGGGAGAAGAGACGATGACCCCCTCACAGTTATCGATCGCTGTCAGACTGGTTGGTCGGGGGTAGTCGGCGGAGCATTCCAGGGTGAGGCTCTGCGGGATGGTGTC
>NZ_PDUD01000135.1 GCF_002646595.1 Flavilitoribacter nigricans DSM 23189 = NBRC 102662 | reverse complement strand
TACCAAACGTGAGAGTAGAAATCAGCCTGGTAGCCACCGTAGTAGTCGTAGCATGGGTCCGGATCGTCCATAGTCATTACGATCACCCATACATCTTCGTCACCTGGTTTGCCGTCGCAATCTTCGTCGCGGCTAACTACAACCGGATCAGAGATCCCGTCGTACTCACACCAGTTGATTACAGAGTAAGTGCGGAAAATTTTGTAGCACTCGTCGCCACTGGCAGAGAAGAAGTCATCTTTCACGCTTACGGCCAGCAGGTCACAAGCCAGTTCTTCCGTTTCGATGGTGTCTACCTGAGGAGTACCGCAGTTAGCTTCCGCATCTTTCGGGAACTTGATCTTGTATTTGTGCTGCTCTTTGATCGTTACTACTTGCTCACACTTGTTCGTAGAAGTCAGACCTTTTGCGTCAGACACCTGGAAGCGACGTACGAAAGTGCCGTAGCCACAGTCAGTCAGGTCGTCAGTCAGCGGATCCAGTTCTACTACCGTGTAACCTGGGCAGTTGTCAGAACCAGTGGCTTCGCCGAACAGTTCAGTCATTTGCTCAGAGTCAGTTGGGTCAAAGTCGAATGGCAGTTCGTCGCAGTCAATAGAAGCAGGCAGCGGCGGTACACAGTATGCAGGCAGTTTGTCTTCGATCAACAG
>NZ_PDUD01000134.1 GCF_002646595.1 Flavilitoribacter nigricans DSM 23189 = NBRC 102662 | reverse complement strand
ACCGGCCATTGTTCAATGGCTTGATATAACTTAGTCTGGCCATGGGAAGGAGTACTTAATAATCGATTCGTTCGGCTACGATACACAAAATCCCACTGCTGTTGCAGGCCCAACCCCATTAGATCGTAGATATCCGCTTCGCGATCTCCTATCAAGGTATAACTGGACGCATCAGCATAATTGGCAATAGCCTGGCGAGGCGCATCAAACCATTTATAGCGCTCCTTTTCCTCAAAGGGGGTCTTCCATTTATCGCGACGCCTCTGAGCCTGGTCGGCCTGTTCTTGCTCGGTGCGAGCAAATTCTGTCTTGTAGATCGAAATGCCGCCCAAGCCATAGCAGGCTCCATTTTCACCATCTAATACAATCGCCGGATGGACATCAAAACCACTTTTAGTACTATTTGGGCCTACAAACCCTAGCTCTTCACGTCGAGCATTGGGAGCAAATGAAATTGTGGAAGTGTCATTGATCACCAATACCGGGCGACCTTTTACATTAACTCCAAGCTGCTCGCAACAATGATCTACCAGGCCCTTTGAGGTGATTTTAGGGTTATTCACAAACCGCCCCAATTGTACTTCTTCCCCTCGACCAGTGGCTAATTGGCGCAGGATTACCGAATAATGTATCAACATACTATTGAGTAAGGCTTCAAAGCCCTTCTCTAGACGTTTGTC
>NZ_PDUD01000133.1 GCF_002646595.1 Flavilitoribacter nigricans DSM 23189 = NBRC 102662 | reverse complement strand
GAAAAAGCTTACTGCGGCGAATACGACGCTGCTGATGTACGCGACAACTACAACGTATGCTGGATGGATCTGTTGATCGAAGACAAACTGCCTGCATACTGTGTACCGCCGCTGCCTGCATATATTGATTGTGACAAACTGCCATTCGACTTTGACCCAACTGACTCTGAGCAAATGACTGAACTGTTCGGCGAAGCCACCGGTTCTGACAACTGCCCGGGTTACACGGTAGTAGAACTGGATCCGCTGACGGACAACCTGAATGATTGTGGCTACGGAACTTTCGTACGTCGCTTCCAGGTATCTGACGCAAAAGGTCTGACTTCTACGAACAAGTGTGAGCAAGTAGTGACGATCAAAGAGCAGCACAAATACAAGATCAAGTTCCCGAAAGATGCGGAAGCTAACTGCGGTACGCCGGAAGTTGATTCCATCGAAACGGAAGAACTGGGTTGCGATCTGCTGGCCGTAAGCGTGAAGGATGACTTCTTCTCTGCCAGTGGCGACGAGTGCTACAAAATTTTCCGCACTTACTCTGTAATCAACTGGTGTGAGTACGACGGGATCTCTGATCCGGTGGTAGTGAGCCGCGACGAAGACTGCGACGGCAAACCAGGTGACGAAGATGTATGGGTGATCGTAATGACTATGGACGATCCGGACCCATGCTACGACTACTACGGTGGCTACCAGGCTGATTTCTA
>NZ_PDUD01000132.1 GCF_002646595.1 Flavilitoribacter nigricans DSM 23189 = NBRC 102662 | reverse complement strand
CCCTTCAAATGTTTTGATTATCTGTCCCTCCAGGTCCCACAGTATTGCGGTATCATCACGGGATCCGGTGAGGATGAATTGCCCGTTGGGGGAGAAGGCTACGGAAGTAACACCATTTGAATGTCCTTCAAATATTTTGATTATCTGTCCCTCCAGGTCCCACAGTATTGCGGTACGATCCGGTGATCCGGTGAGGATGAATTGCCCGTTGGGGGAGAAGGCCACGGAACGAATCCAATCTGAATGCCCTTCAAAGCTTTTGGGTTCCCGTCCCTCCAGGTCCCACAGTATTGCGGTACTATTTTCCCATGATCCGATGAGGATGAATTGCCCGTTGGGGGAGCAGGCCACGGAAGTAACCTGGTGTGAATGCCCTTCAAAACTTTTGATTATCTGTCCCCCCAGGTCCCATAGTATTGCGGTACGATCCTTTGATCCGGTGAGGATGAATTGCCCGTTGGGGGAGAAGGCCACGGACCAAACCAGCTTTGAATGCCCTTCAAATGTTTTGATTTTCTGTCCCTCCAGGTCCCACAGTATTGCGGTACTATTTTCCCATGATCCGGTGAGGATGAATTGCCCGTTGGGGGAGAAGGCTACGGAAGTAATCCTATCTGAATGCCCTTCAAATGTTTTGATTTTCTGTCCCTCCAGGTCCCACAGTATTGCGGTACCATCAAAGGATCCGGTGAGGATGAATTGCCCGTTGGGGGAGAAGGCCACGGACCAAAC
>NZ_PDUD01000131.1 GCF_002646595.1 Flavilitoribacter nigricans DSM 23189 = NBRC 102662 | reverse complement strand
GATGATCAATAAGCTTAAATTGGCTGGGAAAAGGTATAAAATTGAGTACTATTAAAAGCTAAAATAAGTGAATGTTTCGTTTTGAGTTTGCGCGAAATTTCGAATTTTGATTCTTAAATTTACACCCTGGAAAAGATCTACCAGACGAAACTAAGCGGCATCCATTTTTATCCCGAGACGGCCCTGAAAGAGGGCATACTGTCCGTTGTGGAGCAGGAACGTTACCGGGGGCGGGTACTTTTCCTGGATATCTGGGGCACCTGGTGCGGTCCCTGCCGCGACGAATTCCCCCATATGCAGAAGGTCAAAGACGAACTGCAGGATGCGGAAATTACCTACCTTTATTTCTCCGATGAGAAAACGGAAGCGCCCGAAGCGCACTGGATGAAGACGGTGAAGTTCTACAATCTGAAGGGAGACCATTACCTGGTGAAAAAGGATCTGATCTTTCAGTTTCTCAAAGATATCGATCAGTATAAGCCAATGTTTTCGTATCCTACCTACATGATCGTGAACCGCCGGGGTGAGATCATCGATCACGCTGCGCCGAATCCCAGCGATAAGGAAGCACTGCTGGCCGCGTTGCGGAAAGCACTGGCGGAAGAATAATTAATCTAAGTTGCGATGTAACTTAGGTAGCGGGTAGAGAGTAGCGGGTAGAGGGATTACCTATCGTTAGAATGGAGCAAAATCGCTCATTTTAACGGTTGCAGTCTCTCTACGCTTTACCATCTACTCTCTACAATTCAAGTATCGAATTCTATATTAAAATCAAGAACGGGAGTGAAAAAGGTCTCC
>NZ_PDUD01000130.1 GCF_002646595.1 Flavilitoribacter nigricans DSM 23189 = NBRC 102662 | reverse complement strand
CATCCAATTATTGAATTGGTGTTTAGGCGCAAATAACTCGTGTCCCAGTGCGGTAGCAAACTAACATTATTTTCAATGAACTTTTTGACTCGTTACAAACATACGAGGCGCCAAGACGCAAAGGATAATTGCCTGACGGCAATTTCGCCTATGCCATTTCTTGAGAAACTAATTTTGCTTCTGTGCTCATTTTTCATAACTTGAAGATAAGATTTTACTAAAAACGCGCTACGATTATGAAAAATGAAATTACTGCTAAGCAGATAGTTGATGCTGCTTACCATGTCCATCGTTTTATTGGCCCCGGACTATTAGAATCGGTTTATCAGGCCTGTCTAATTGAAGAACTCAGAGAAAGAAGACTTGAGGTAGAAAGCGAAGTTTACCTACCAGTCCGATACAAAGGGAAGCCGCTCGATTTAAATTTCAGACTTGATATCCTCGTGGAGCAGAATATCGTTTTAGAGCTCAAATCCGTTGAAATTTTACTTCCCATCCATCAGGCTCAACTGATCTCCTATCTAAAACTTTCAGGATTCCATCTGGGTTTCTTAATCAATTTCAATGTTCCATTGATAAAAAATGGTATTAAAAGGATCGTTCATAATTACTAATTTCATATAAAATTCATGAGTGCATAGATTTGTGACATCGGCGAAGTCGATGTCACAAAAACTTTGCGTCTTCGCGCCTCGTATGTTTGTAACGAGTCAAAAAGTTCATTGAAAATAATGTTAGTTTGCTACCGCACTGGGACACGAGTTATTTGCGCCTAAACACCAATTCAATAATTGGATGTTGCCGC
>NZ_PDUD01000013.1 GCF_002646595.1 Flavilitoribacter nigricans DSM 23189 = NBRC 102662 | reverse complement strand
CAAGTTGCGGCATATTCTGTCAGGTTGATTTCGCAAACCTGATAGATCCCAAGACAGAAAAGGTAATGTCCGGGGAAATGGAAATTTGCGAAGTTTAATTAATCACACAATAACGGCCCCTTTCTGGGCGCAAAACACGATTATGAATGTAATGGAAACTTTGGTATTCTGTATTGTTGTGCTGTACGCAGCAAATACCGTGATTAACTTACACAGACTCCTTAACAACAAAAAATAGGCCGATTTCGGCTATTCAAACAGACGTTAAATCAAACTATCAATATGTTATGTGGTGGAAGCCATCGCCCGAAAATCGCATCCGGGAATTACAGAAAGCCGGGGCGCTTATCGCGGCTGAGATTGACAGACTTAACCGAATCGAAAATGATTAAGTCAATACCGCGAATACAGGATACTCCGGGCGTCCGCTCCCGGCTCGATGAGATCGGCGTAAACATTGGCCCGAACTCAGACGGCAAAAGTACCGATGAGTGGCGATGTGAATACAAGAAGGGCGTATTCATGGTTTACGACTGGAAGGATGATGTCGATTTGCACGTAAAGCAGGTCAAAGGTGGGTACGCTACTGTAGAGGAATTTATTGATTATCTATTTCAACAATAACGGCCCTTTATGGGCAGAAAACTTTAACCCTATGTTAGAATACATCAATCAATTAAGCCCCGATCAAATCGAGTTCTGGAAGGCATGGTTCGGAACCGGATTAGTGTATGCGGTTATTTCCGGAATATGGCTCCATGATCCAAAACATGAATTTGCATGGGCGAATACCATTGTAACTGGCTTGGTGAAAATATGTTTTCCACCTTTAATGGCACTCGATATGATCGGATTTTTTAACCGTAAAAAATAGGCAAAAAATGAATACACCTAAGCGGATACAACGAAAACGGGTAAGAGGCTGGAAAATGCCAGCTAATGCTGTAAGTGTTACCCGGCCAGGTCGGTTTGGCAATCCATTTCCTGCTGAAAAATTTGGAAGAGAACGGAGTATTGAAATGTTCCGTGATTTACTAAATGGCAAGTGGTATAGTGATATGCACCCATACGGAAATGAATATATCAATAAACATGGATTGCCGAGCCACAAGCTAATTAAAGCCTTTTTAGGTGGAAAAGATTTGGCTTGCTGGTGCAAAGAGGGTGATCCATGCCATGCGGATGTATTAATCGAAATTGCAAATTCTTAAATAACGGCCGGAAGGCACAACCACGAATATGAAAGTAACAGACGGAAGGATTCTATCGCTTGGATTATTACTCGGACACCTTATTGCACTTTCTTTTAGTACACTTGGCGATCCGGTCCCAATGCACCATTGGTTTAGCTTAGTTGTTGTGTGCGGTGTGTTATCTGTACAGTTGAAAAATCTTTTTATCAAAGATGATGAGTCAAAATAACGGCCCGTTTTTGGGCAATCAATCAGACATTAAATCGAACTATCATGGAAAAGAAAACCATACCAGCCAGACCGCACTGCGATCACCTGCCGCCACCGGAAAATGATTATCCGGATCAGGCAGAGGTGATTGAAACAGGAATGCAACTCGATCCTAATTTCTTCTGCTTGGATGAAGATGATAAAGAGCGATGCTTAGTGCAATGCCCATTTTGCGAACGAGTATAAAACCGCCCATTTGCGCAGTGGGCCACTGTGACAGCGTGGAAAGATGAAGCAAGCCGCGTATCGGCTAGGGCTTCGTGATAGAGACACGCCAGGGCAGACTAACCGGGTGGCACCGGGACAGCGTTATTCGGATCAGAGTCAGTCGCCAACCAAAATGATCCCGTAGTTGTCGAGGCCCAAATTTATTTTATAACTAAAGAATAACGGCCCTTTTGGCCACAAACTAAATTACCATGAAACTGATATTATTGGCTATTATGGCAGTAGGGGCTTTGCTCTCTGCTCTTATGTTCCGGATTGGACGAAAAGCAAAACTAGATGATAGTCGCCCTGTTTGGAGTGGCGGCAAGGTATATCTCGCAATATCAATAATTGCATTCTTGATTTTTATAATCATTGATCTATGACTGGAGAAACAACACAAGTAACCGCCCGTTTTTGGGCAATCAATCAGACGTTAAAAAATACTATCAATCATGATGAACAAAAAAGAAGCATATCAAAAATTAATTCAACATGGACCATTCACTGATGATGGTGGATACGATTGGTCGTGGAATGATGGAGTATTGTATTGCGAGTGGCCCGGAGGTGGGAAAACATGGTCTTATTCATTTCCAAAACCCAAAGCATAATGAAAACATATTTTACCGCAGACTGGCACTTAGGAGAGGATCGGATTGGTATTAACGGAAAACCTGATTTTTTTGATAGACCAGTTTTTTCTACTGAGGAACAAGATAAGTTGATGATTGAAAACTTCAAGTCAGTATTTCGAGATGGGGACGAGCTTTACCACCTTGGAGATGTTGTGTACGATATGAGTGAAAGAACATTGCCGATACTTCGGGACTTAAAAGGTCGCTATCCTAATTCAAGATTTACCCTGATCACTGGTAATTACGATGATGGAAGAACAGGTGATTTAGGCTTGTCGCTCTTTGATTTTATTTACCCGGATAAGATTATTGACCTGCCTGGAATCGGAATAACTTACCTGAATCACTATCCTAATCAATGCTTAGATCAAGTTTATAATGCTGACTTGTGCCTAACTGCTCACATACATGGACTTTGGCGGGTTCAAAAAGGAATGATTAATGTCGGTGTTGATGTCTGGAATTATAAGCCAGTGAGTTTAGACCGACTTGCATTTTACGCTAACGCAATGAAAAATGTATACGACAACAATGTATTTGTTTATTCATCTTAAAAACGGCCGGAAGGCGCAACGATAATACCATGATAGATATAGAATCAGTTATTCGTGAAATAAAAGCCTTGCGGGAACATGCCACGGCGGAGGAAAAGGAACGGTTGGACTGGCATGAATTTCATCCTTCATCTGACGAAAACTGCATTTACGGGCTAATGACTGGTCATTGTGATTCGATTCGAGCAAAAGAGCTTGCGGAGATAGCAGGGAATAAAAAAGAAATTCATCCGTCCGGATGGGTTTATAAAGTATCTCCCTTGGAAGTTTTCATTCACGATTACGACGATTTCAATTTTGAAATCCTGCAATATATCAAGGGGGAGATTGACGTGCTTCCGGATCTGTCTTTAGCGCTTGGATTCGAAGATGAATTAACTGACTAATAAACCGGCCCTTTTGGCCACAAACTAAATTACCATGAAACTGATATTATTGGCTATTATGGCAGTAGGGGCTTTGCTCTCTGCTCTTATGTTCCGGATTGGACGAAAAGCAAAACTAGATGATAGTCGCCCTGTTTGGAGTGGCGGCAAGGTATATCTCGCAATATCAATAATTGCATTCTTGATTTTTATAATCATTGATCTATGACTGGAGAAACAACACAAGTAACCGCCCTTTAACAATACCACCATGCCAAAACCACTACTGCACCTCAATCTCAAACGGAAATGGTTCGACATGATCAGATCCGGAGAGAAAAAAGAAGAGTACCGAGAAATCAAACCGTACTGGAACCGTATTTTCGGCCAGGCCAATATCCTGATCAATGGCCGGTACTATCATCCTACCGATGTGATCATCTGCTTTGCGAACGGATACCGAAAGGATCGCCCGGAAATGTTATTCGAGTGTACAGGAATGAAGGTATCGAAAGGGCTCCCAGAATGGGGAGCTGAGCCGGGCAAACAGTATTATGTGTTTTCACTCGGTGAAGAAATACAATTGCCGGAAGCAGTGGAGTGTGAGATGGACGACTTACCCTTCTAACCAGTCCTTGCCCCCGGGATCCACACACCCTAATTTGCCAGAAAAAAAGACCATGCCAAAAGATATCGAACAACTCCGGGCCAAGAACCTGGCCAATGCTACCAAAACGGTAACGTATTGGGAGAAAGAATCTGAGCGGAATCAGAAATACCTTGCTCAGTTGAAAGCTGAGATCGAAGAAGAATTCGAGCGAGGTAAAGTGATCGCCAACCACCTGGCGGCCGCCAAAGAATACCTCCAGGACCTGGAGCAAGAACCCAACCTCTAGGCGATAAGCGCTGTTTATACGTGACTATTGACTATGCAGCCTCGATCATCCGATCGGGGCTTTTTTTATGCCTCCCCGGGAGGGGAGCAGGTTTTTATTTTCCGCCGCCGGCTATATATATATAATATCTTTATTTATACACCTCTTTACAAAGTAGACCTTGTGTTATTTTAGAAAAAGCTGGGACTTTGGGACTGATTGGCTGTAAGCCTTTGAAAGACAGCCTTTTATTAAGTCCCAAAAACAGTCCCAGGCAGTCCCAAAGTCCCAAAGTCCCAGACATGGGAAAACAGTCCCAGGCAGTCCCACCCCCTGGGACTGAATAACTCATTGATTATCAATGTATTTACAGTGGTCAGTCCCAAAGTCCCACTATTTTCCAATTCTCAGGCAGGTGTCTATTTGTAAAAATGGGGTCAGATTTGCCCTTTTCGGGGGGATTTTGTAGATTTGAAGTGCAGAACTAACAGAATTCATTACTTCAAAACCTTGTTGATGTACCGAAACACATTAAGGGATCATTGCATTGGAGCCAGAAGCCTCCTAAGATGCCGACGGGCTATTAGGCGGGCTATGTCTGGTAATATTCTTTTCTTCCGCAAGGTTGATCTGTTTGTTCTGCAGCCAATGCTTTGGTCCCACTTCATATTTCAATTATTGTATCATGCAGAACAAACAGACGTTACCAGCCTTGGTAAAAGATCCCTACACCGGCCGCCGTTACGACCTCGGTCCATTATTTTTCTACCTCAATGACAGCCGCATCAAGCAGCCGGCCGATCTGGCCCGGCATTTCGAGCAATCATCCGAATCGGTACCATTACTGATCGAAGATGATTCCCCGCACATCAGAGAGATGCAAAAGGCTTTTGAATTGCTCACCGGCCTGAAGCATGTCTTTCAAAGTATCCGGGAAGTAGATTAACATTGTAGCGAATTGCAGTATTTTTTAAGCGTATGGGTGTATAGCCCTGCTTCCCGGAGGGGGAGGTAGGGCTTTTTCTGTGTCCTAGCCAGTCCGCTGCAGCCCGCCTATATTGCACCCATAATTCCCTGAACATATCAACACTTAATCACCAAACCAAAAACCGAGCAGGGATATGAGAGGCCCAAAACAAGCGAGCATGAGCTTCGAGCAATTACTTATAGAACTAGGGAAGGCACACGGCGTCAAAGCGGCCTTGTCCATTGTATTGGCCTGGCTGGTCGGACATTTACTGCCGATCGCCGGGTTTCTGGCGGTTGGGGTGGTCTTAGTGATGAGCGACTGGATCACCGGCATATCCGCTGCCCTGCAGCAAAAGGAGAAGATTACCAGCCGGGGGCTGCTCCGAACGATACGAAAAATTATTTTCTACTGCCTGGCCATCGTGCTGGTGCTGATTGTAGAGACGACTTTCTTCGGATCCAAATGGATCGTGAGCATGGTCGCCACCTATATCGCCCTGGTAGAACTGTACAGCAACCTGGAGAACATCAGCAAGATCACCGGCACCAATGTGTTGGCCATCGTGCGGGAAGCCATCAACGGCCAATTGAAAAAAGTAAATCTGAAGACCAAGGTGCCGGCACCAAGCGACCAGCTGACGGACCTGGAAGAAGAACCTTCTCAAAACCATTCATCATGAGCAAAACCTAAGCTTACTTTCTGAATAAGGCCGATCAGCCGTCCAGTGGTGCACACTATCACCTGTTCATCAACTGGGGCTACAACGGTACGCACAAATACATCATCCGGGAACGGACGGTGAGCGGGGATGTGACCACCTACGCCTACTACAAAGCGGAAGGAGATGCCTCCGATATCGGCACCGACTGGACCGGCCGTGCGGCTTTGTCCTTCACCGATTTTTGCCCGATAGAATCCGCTCAACTGGTCAGCTAAGCGGTCCTTGAACGTGCAATTGTTCGGGGGCATCTTGCAGTATGATTAATCACAAAATAAACTGCTAAGCTTATGCAAAACCAAGACCACATCAATGTAGAAGGCATTGATGAGAGTAAAGTGGTAGCGGACATTCTGGGCACCAGCGTGCGCAGCCTGGTCAATATCGATACCAATCAGGATGGAGACATCCAGCTACTGGAAGGCCTCAACGCATTGCAGACGATCGCTGTTAAGGTGATCCGGCAACTGCCCGATCTCGCTGCACTGAAGCGTGAAGTGAAAGACTACACCGAAGGAGAGAAAGACGAACTGATCAGCGACCTGGCCGAAGAGATCGGATTGCCCAACGCCAAAATGCAGGCCCTGGTGATCCGGGCTGCACAGATCGTACTGGATGCCATCGACCTGATCATCGATGCCGGTCGGCCGGAGGAAGACTTCGAGACGACATCTGTAAGCGAATTGTGACCATATTCGTGGGATTATAATTTATTTGAGTGTATTTATTTGGCGAAAGGGCATCTTTTGGTGCCCTTTTTGCGTATATTGTAGGACCACTCAATGGGTTTAATAACCAATTATACCCACCATGAACATCGTTGCAAGCATCCCGGTGAAGGATCACCTAAAGACCTTTGCCCTCATCCTCGAAAATTGTGAAGAGGACGAAGTACTGGATTTGAAGAACGGCGGCGTGATCTGCTACGTACTCCGCATGATGCTGGAGGGCAAGATGAAGATGCCAGACCGGAAAGATTATCGGCTCAGCCCGGAGTATGGTGCCAGCCTGCAATTCAAGATCAACTCCAGCATGCTCGACCGCGGGGAGATTTCCATCAGTTCCCAGAATATCATCGTATTCAATCAATTCCTGCACAAACTTCTAAATGAATTATTGCTCGACCGGATCCTGGTGGCCCGGGAGAAGTACCTGAGCAAAGAGATCGATGTCATCCATGATTTTTTGACCGATTTTGAGATTGAAGAGCAATTGGAGTCGGATACATTAAAAAAGTCAAATTATAGGCTCCGAAAAGCTAAAAAAATACCGGGTTTTACTGAACGATGTGTCCTCCTGTGATAGAGTCCCGAATTTCGGGGCTCTTTCCTGCCTCTGCCAAAATCCTGCTGTCCTCTGTTTCTTAACACTTTAGCCTGTCCTTTCCTGATCAATCACCTCCATTTACCTTGCGATCATGTTGCAAGGATTATCATCATTTTGTGGACTTCGGAACCTGGGCGGCATGTACACGATCGAGTACGTGCCGACAGCCTGGATTGATTCCGGTAATTACGAAAAAATTCGTAGTGACGCGAACAATTGGCAATATGCTATACCGCTTCTCCCCGGTGCGAGCTGGCTGAGCATGCCCTTATTGCCCGGCGGGCGCAACTGGTCGGAAAACGGACAAGTAACCAACCAGGGCCCCCGCTATGATCAGGGTATTTCAGGGGTGGTACCGAAGCTCCGGCCGGCCGTAGCGCAGGAGATCATGCAGATGGAGCGGATCACCTTTCTGGTGCGGGGTACCGACCGCAACGGGCAGGCCTGGCTCATCGGAGATCTGCACGCTCCGCTATCCTTTGAGGCCCAGGCCGATACCAGCGACGAAAACGGACTCAATAACTACCGCATCAGCTTCCAGGGGGAAACTGCACTGCGTTCGCCCGGCTATGTGCCGGTATTCTAGTCCTAGTAATACCGTAAACAGAACATCATTTTTGTAAGCATATGAAAAAGCAATCGGATCAATACTTTCAGGTAATTTCCTCTGAGCAAGCAGACTCAGCGGATATTTTACTGTATGGCTACATCGGTCAGGATGACTGGTGGGATGAGGATCGCAAGGAAGAACGGATTACGGATATAGCTTTTATCCAAAAGCTAAGCGAGCTGGCAAGCCGCTACCAGCGGATCAACATCCGCATTAATAGCCCCGGAGGCTCCGTCTACCATGGTGATGCCATCATTGCTGCAATACGGAACTGCGAAGCTGAGATCCACACCTACAACGACGGCATGGCGGCCTCGATCGCTGCGGTGATCTGGCTGGCCGGTCACCAGCGCCACATGAGCGTGAATGCCAAGTTGATGCTCCATTCCACTTCTACCATCATTTACGGCACTGCCAAGGATCTCCGCCAGGCGGCTGATCAACTCGACACTTTCGATGCTGCCTCCGTGGCCGTTATCGCGGCTGCTACGGGCATGAATGAAGATCAGGTGAAGGAAATGTTCTTCGATTACGAAGACCACTGGTACGCCGCAAAACAATGCGTAGAGATGGGGCTCATTGGAGAGGTCGAACAGTACGAATCGCAAAATACTCCCGACAACGTGGAGCAGATGACGTATTCGCAACTACTGTCACACTTCAGCACCAAAGGAGATCAGGTAGCCCAGAATTGGCTGGGACGGCTCCGGGATCGTATCGGGCAGGTTTTTCATCCGGCTCCGGTTGCTTTACAAACAATTAATTCATCAAAAAATCAAAATTCCATGGACATCAAGGAATTTCAAAACAGCCTCGAACAGGGCGATATAAAACTGGAAGAAGTGATCCAGCATCTTTCCGACCAGGGCTACAAGGTGGAAGCACCGAAAACGCCCGAGCAGCAGGCCACTGAGTCGATGACCAGCACGGTGACCGCTGCCGTACAGGCTGCCATCAATCCACTGAATGAAAAGATCACTCAGCTGGAAGGAAAACTGGCCGAAATCGGTGCGCAACCAGGCGCAAATGCTACGCAGACCGCCACTCCGGCCCCACCGGATGCCAAACAGGCCTGGCTGCAGCAAAACGCCAAGGAAGCAAACGATTCCTTCACCAAAGCGACTGAAACCGGCGAGCGTGTGAAATTTTCATAACGCCGGCTTCAAAAGCATTTCTCAACCCAAAAAAAAATAAGGAAAGATGGCTCATAGCATTTCCATAGAAGCCACCGCGGCCACCCTGAATCAGGTTGCGGTTACTTATGATCGCACGATCCACCAGTCTCTGAAACAGGGCCTGGAATTCGAACGCGATCTCACTTTCGTACAGACTGAACACACCTTCAGTGCTGCGAATATTTCCATCACCGGCGGATTACAGCCTTACCAGGCGGCCTTCACTCCGAATAATGAGGAAGATTTCGACGCGGTAGAGAACGTATTGCAGCTCGGTAAGATCGACCTGGAATTCGATGCGCTACAGCTCGAAGAGTTCTATGCCAGCTGGGCTCCGCAGTTTTTTCAGTTGGATACTTCTCCGGATATGTGGGAGTATGCCCGCTACGTGATCGTAAACCACATCATGCCGCAATTTATGGACGACCTGAACGAGGCCAGTTATAATGGCGTTCGGGTGAATCCTACTCCCGGCACGGCGGGTACGGCGACTCAATCCTTCGACGGATTCAAAACCAAAATAGCCGCTGCTATTACGGCTGGATCCTTGACGCCGATCTCTACCGGTGCTTTGGCCTCTGATACGATCCACGACCAGGTTCGGGATTTTTGTTTCCAATTGCCGAAGCGTTACCGGATGAAGAAGGGCAAACTGCGGATGGCCTCTACCCGGGCCCTGGAATATGCCGAAAATTACGCTGAGAACAAGCCGCGCACCGTGGAAGTGACTACCAATCCGGATAATCCGGTATACCGGGTAGATCACTTCAATAAGGTGATCGTGCCGATGGATTGCATGGAAGGCAGCGATCGGATCATTTTCTGCCCGGACAGTACGGACAATATGATCATCGGTACCCGTACCGGTGAAAGCGTGTATCCACGTCTGCGTTTCCAGGTATTTGAACGCAAGCTGAAGGTATTGGCTGAATTCAGCCGCTTCTTCGGCGTTCGGTTCTGGGATCACATGTTTGTGAACGACCAGGCCTAATTGGTCGAACGGTTTTTCATTCATTTTTCAATCAAAAAAAATCTAAGCTAATCATGGCTGAAGAGAATAAAAAAGTAGCCGAGCTGGAAGCGCAATTAGCGAAGCTCAAAGAGGAAAACACCATCCTCCGAGACCAAAAGGTGTCTGGTAAAAACGACTTCACCGGCAAACAGGTCGAAGGCTCCCTGGAAGTGGAGATGATCGATACCAAAACCAATAAGTCGCAGAAGAAAAAGGTGGAATTCGTGCCTGGTGCCGTATGGTGTCGCACAGCCAATGGCGAAAAGGTATGGAGCGAAGACCTGATGGCGCTGGCTAATGGTAAGGAACTTACCAAGGAAGCCGCCCTGAAGTCTCCCGAGCTGATCAGTATGGATCAGAAGAAGGCCGCGGACTGGATTGCTACCCTGGCCCGACGTGGTGCAACCTTCCTGCGTGTAGTAGGCAGCGTAGTACTGTTGCTCATCCTGATGCTGAGTAGCATCACGGTAGAAGCGCAGCAGTTCCGCTCCGGCCATCTGGAGTACTTTACTTTGGATACGCTGACGAATGGCGGCACCATCACCTACCTGCCTTCCAAAAGCTCTACGGGCTTTGAGGAATACGATTATAGTTGGCAGGTGATCAACACCAATATCAGCGGTACATCCGCCGGGTCCATCATCGTGGAAGAAAGTTTGTTTTCCTCGGGTGATTACTGGACTCCGGTCGATACCGTCGCCATCGTTTCCGGCACCGCGCAGATCGCTTCCGGTACGCTCGGGGCGGTGAGACAACGCATTCGGGTAGTGGGCACGGGTACACAGAGTACGCAGGTACGGGTGGCCGCATTGTTCCGAAAGCGTGAATTTTAATCTAATTCCTTAACCTGAAAAAAAGAGCTAATTATGGCACTTAGTAACTTGACCCGCGCATGCGGGAGCCAATTACCGCCAGGTACGGAATTGGATCTGTATTTTACGTTGGAGGAAGAATTGGCGGCCTGGCCGGATACGCAATGGCAGGTAACTACCGACGCATCCGGCACACCGGTACAGGGCGACCTGAAGCGTATCGGTGAAGCTTTCGATTTCACCGGTGCCGGCACCGACCTCGGTTTTTGGCGCAAAGTCAAGATCCTGGTGGATACCGGCAACGTACGCGATCTCATCGAAGGTGAAGTGGGCGGTCTGACCGTTCGTTCCCGCCTGGATTTCTTCATACAAGGCATGAATGCTGAGGCCCTGGAATGGGGTGATGAATTGATGTCTTATTCCGGCTGTATCATCGCTATGGTACCGTTGAAAGGGGGAGAATATGTGGTACTGGGCAACCAGGCGAACCCCTGCTTTGTAGAATCTGGCGAAGGTGGATCCGGAGCGGGTACAGGCGACCGAGTTGGGCACCAGTATACCCTCGTATGCAATACCGGCTTTATGCCGATGTTGTACGATGCGGATACCCTAGGTATCGATATTACACCGGAAGCCTAATCAACCCAATTTTTAAACCTTGAAAAAAGCTAATCATGGCAGATAAGAAACCATACGGCGAAGAATGTTTTCCCGAAGAATTGCGGGGGGGATACGAGCTGGCAGATTGGGTAGGTAGCCACCGGCAGCACTTCGGAAGGTTCGGGATCATTGATCTGAACGACCTGACCAAGCAGAAGGTGGACCGGCTGATTTCCAAAGGATTTCAGCGAATCCGAAAAAAAGAACCTGCTAAAGTATCTACCACAACGGATACGAAGAGCGCCACGCCCACCAAGAAGTAATTGGATGAACAGTAGCTAAGAAGCCGTTCCTGACTCGTTTGGGAACGGCTTTCTTGTATATCAAGATATGGAAGTACTAATACAAAAATGGCTGGATGAAAACGGGCCGTTTGCGGCGGGAGTAACGCTGTACCTGAGTACCGGGCAGGAAACCTATGTCCGCCGGCTCAGCAAAGCCGCGAAAAAGAAATGGGTGGAACCGGATGACATGGCCTTATTGCGTCGTTTGCTGGAACAGCACATCAATTACCAGCCGAAAGCCAATCCGTCGTACGTGCCGCTTTCCGATCTGGAAGAAGCCACCCCCGATCCGCCTCAACCAGTAAACGAACCGGAAGCCATACGAGCCCTCAGGGCGCAGGCAATCCCGCTTCATAAGCGATACAGCCACTTAAAGGCTCAACTGCACACCATGGTGATCGATCGGGATAAATACACCGCGAAAGAGCGTTACGACATCGCCCGGGAGATCATGCAGGATGTTTTGCCGCCGACAGATGAGCTCTACGACCAGATCCGGGCCTGGGAGCAGGATGGCACACTGCCTCCGGATCCGGAGGATAACGTGGTGCAGCAGACGGTAGAAAAAATGCAGCGCGTGTATAGCCTGCGCCCACGTATCAGTCGGCTGAAAAAATGGAAGGACGATCCGGAACTGGACGCGGATAAGCGCCGGGAATACACAAAAGAACTACTGGATAAGGAATTGGAGTTGGCTCAGCTGGAACGGGAGCTGGGCTTGTAGCAATGTCCTTGGCAAAGGCCGGGCATAGGCTCATTTTTGGAATATGAAAAATTCGGAAGCTATCATCGAGGTGCTTAATGGTGATCTTCGGGTGGATGATCTCAATCCATCGCAGGTAGACTACTATAAGCGGGTGCGGGTGACTTTTGATCTGATCTGCGAGGGGAATCCGAGTAAGTACGTCAGTGGCGTATTGGAGAAGGAATTCGGATTGAGTCGTACGCAGGCCTGGCGCACTATCCGGGAGACGGAGTTGATCTTCTCTAAAATGCAGCAGGTGGACAAGATGGTGCACCGAAATATAGCCGCGGAAATGGCCAAAAAGGCTTACCGAAAGGCGGATATTCAGAATGACCCGAAAGCGATGGTGGCCGCCACGCATGCGTTGGTCAAGGCCTATGGATTGGATCAGCATGATCCGGATACGCCGGATTTCGAAAAACTTACCGCTCACACCTACATTATTTTGCCGCCGGCTAATGCTCCGAAATTGGGCGAGGTCAACGGTGGGCTTATCGATCTGAATCAGGCCCCAAAGCCGGTCACAATAGATGCACAGTATGAAGAGCTTGACACCGACGCAGGAGCAGGATCTTAAAACGGAGATCCGCAAACTACACGAAAAAGGCGGCGGTGATTTTGAGACCCTGCTGAAGCAGGTGGAAAAACGCCGCAAGGTGGTGCCACTGAATCTTCCGCAGTACGTGGCGGCTATTTCTTCCGCAAAAACCAAAATACTGGAATGGGGCCGTGGTACGGGGAAGACGACTTACCGTGGGGTGCATTGGTCGAGCATCATGAATGAGATGCCGCGCAGTACCGGCCTTTTCATTGGACCTTCTTATCAATTCATTCTCACTCGAATTATTCCTTCATTGGTGCAGGGCCTGGAGATGTTTGGCATCTATCGGGATCTGCATTATTTCATTGGTACCCAACCGCCCCGATCTTGGAGGAAGTCCTGGGTGAAAGCTTACCAGCCGCCGGCTAAGTATGATCGATACATCACTTTTTGGAATGGGGTTGGTGTTCATCTGATCAGTCATGACGTACCGGGAGATGGCCGTGGCTTGAACGCGGACTGGATCGATGGCGATGAGGCCGGCCTGCTGAAGGCCTCCGCTCTGCAGGAGAATACTGATCCGACATTGAGAGGTACCAAGAAGGCGGTATTTCAAAAGAGCAGGTACTTCGGATCAAGGATCTACACCAGCTCCACACCGCTCACTGCTGAGGGGCAATGGTTCATCGACTATGAAGACCGGGCCGTACAGTACCCGGATAATATCGCTTTCATCAAAGCAACCTGTGAACACAACCTGGAGCACCTGCGTGAAGGCTATCTGAAAGAGGCCCAAGATAATGCCTACCAATACTGGGTATACTTGGCAGAGTATGAAAACGTGAGGCCGAAGTTTACAAAAGATAGCTTCTACAATCTACTGGATACCGACCTACACCTGTATAGCAACTTCAACTACGACTACTACACTCAGCCCGGGCAGACTGTCGACTGCCGTGGTGATGCTGACCTGGTGGCCGGGGTACCGATTATTCTGTCGGGTGATTGGGGGGCTGCTATCAATTGTGTTACGATCAATCAACATCTGAAGAGTATCAATGAATTCCGTACGCTCAAATCCATGTACGTACTGGGTGATGAGCAGAAGATGCAGGATGATCTATACAAAGACTTTCACCAATACTACCTACCGCATCAGGCTACCTGTAAGGATATCTACTTCTACTACGATAAGAGTGGCAACCTGGAGACCGGCCACACCAAGCAGACCAGGGCTGAACAGGTACGCCAACAGCTCACCCGACTGGGATGGCGGGTGCACCTGATGACCACCGGCACCATCAATGTAGAGCACTATAAGAAGTACCTGCTGTGGCAGAAGATATTCAAGGAGCGAGACCCCCTGCTGCCTCGATACCGGATGAACCGGGAGAACTGCCGGGAACTCTACCTTAGCATGCGTAACGCAAAGACCAAGAAAGGATCCAGCGGTGAGATCAAGAAAGATAAGAGCAGTGAGAAGAACCCCAAGATCCCCCGCCAAGAAGCTACCGACCTGAGTGATGCTAATGACAATGCAGTGTGGTCAATGTTCAATGCCTACCTATACAATAGTGGCATGCTGATGCCAAGTCTACACATCAAATCAAGTTAACAAGAACGTGCAGCGGTACCCACCGCTGCATATTTCCGTTTTTCTTCTCCAAACAATTGCGTTTATGCTCAGGCGAAGGCGGGCTTTTTGGACGCTCGCTTGAAAATATTTTCCAACCAAAATGATTTAATCATCTAATTGTCAGTTTATTGGTCTTGTAAATTTGAAACAAGACTGTTTGCGCATTCGCTAAAAACAATTGTAGCTAAAGCCTGTCCTTTCTTTCCCGGCCTCTTCGCCTGATTTTTGGGCCATGAAGTCAGAAGACCTGTACATCGCATACTTCAAGCATCAGGCGGTCAATCATCCGGACATCCTTCACCAGGATGTGGATGGTCAAAAGGCTTTCGAGACGGTAGACATCGACGAAGGGCTTGACCAGCAGCGCACGCAGGTGAAGATCGGCGGCTATCTGCTGCAGTTGTTCCATTACACTTATCGTATCGGACAATCTTCCAGTACGGGAGAAGTGAGAAAGTTCATCCAGGGTGGCTTCAAAATAGCAAGGCATTACGAGCCCCGGGCAGACGGTCAGGACGGCTATAACGAGGCACTACGGGATGCAGAAAGAGTTACGGATGAGGTCCTGGAAAAAATGTTTGCAGACAGCATCAACGGACATCCGCTTTTTTATTGGAGCCTGAATGTCGATCAGGATATCAGTGTCACCACGGAGCCGCGGTACAGCAACGGAAGCTACGCCGCAAAAGTGTGCATCTTCAGCTTCTCTCAGCACTGGCGGAATTGTATTACTCATGACGACGCACCTGCTTGGTTAGACGGCGGTGAAACTCCAAACGATTTATTATGATCAGCATCGTACAACAACCCGGAGCAATAGCCCTGAGCCGGAACCCGATGGTGATCGAGTTTCTGGCTACGGATGACGACAATCAGCCCTACACCCCAAAAGGGGTACGTTCCGAATTGAAGATACTAAGCATCAATGGCTTAGAAGAAGATGATACGATTACGCTGAATTGGACCGAGCCGGACGGCACTACCGGGAACATCACTTTCACCGCAAAAGATTCTCCTTCATTATCCACCGAGTTCATCAGTGATGACACCATAGGAAAGCCGCCATCCCCGATCGGATACTGGCGGGCCGTAGCGGAAACGATTAACGGCCATCCTACCGTCAACCGGCATTTCAAAGTATATGCGATTCAGTATGATATTTTCCCGTCACCAGATTACAGCCTATTCGTAGAAGTCGTAGAGGTAGATAGTGACTGGGTATTGACGATGACCAGTTCAACGGCGCTAACCATCACCAACTATGATACTGCCCTGGCTACTACGGCCCCGGATAACTATTCGATTTTGGTAGATGTTTTTTTTGAGGAAGAATATGGAACAGGAGAATACAGCAGGATATCAAAGCATGAATTGCCACTTAATTCTACAGGCACTGCCTGTTTGGATTTGAGTGAAGTTATTTGGCAGAAAGTAAAAGGTAGTTTACCGCAAGTACCCCTCAATTCAATACACGGTACAGATATAGTGATAGCGGACAACTTACGTAACTACTACTACCGGTACCGGGAAGACTATGACGATGTTTCGCCAGCATGGACGGTGAGCGTAACCAAAAAAGCCATGGCCGGCGGCATCACCCAGGATCTATTTGCTACCACAAACTTCTTGGGCACCCGTAGCGCCATCAATAGCCTGCTCACCTGGTACCCATCCGGAAAATCAGTTGCTCCGGATCAACCGGAATGGATCAACTGGTTCAACTTCAACGTAAGCTCCAAAAGCATTGCCATCGAGCTAAAGGTCTGGACGGCCTTGAGCGACACGCCAACGATCAGTTACAAGCACACCCTGGTAGATCCAGTTGTCGATATGTGGGAAGTCGCCAATATCCCCGTTGGCCCCACCCAGTTAGTCATTGGAGATACGATCAAGAAATATTCCGTACAGGTGATTGATCGGAACGATTATAATAGTTCCGGAACCATTACCCCATTGAGTGAAGTTCGAATTTTCTACATTGATCGATTACCCCAGCAAGAAGTCCGGTACATTCTCTATGAGAACGGGTTCTGCCTGCCAGAAGTACTCCGCTGCACCGGCATCAGCAACAATCAACTAAACGTACAGCGAGAAGAACGGACCCACGTTTTACCAAAAGATTATACCGAGCTTTCTCCCGAGATCAGTCAATACAAGGAAGAATACAGCAACGCCCACACCTTCCGTACTGGATACATTGGCCGCAACGAAGTAGATGCCTTGCAAGAACTGCTCATCTACAACCGGGCCTTCGAGGTAGAAAACACGACCTATATCCCCCTTCACATTCAAGGGAACCGCTACCAGGTATCCAATACCAATGAATTTCTGAATGGTGTACAGTTCGTAGCCATCCGCCAATTAAGTGATAAGATCTACCGTCGGCGCGAGCGCCCTGGCGGGTATGTAGAAATACCCGAACCGGCAGCCGCTGTATTCACCTGTGATTATACGCTGTCCGGCACCTACGCAAGCTTTGCGGCTGCGATCGCTGACGGCATCACTGCCGGAGAATACTTCGACCTGGACTTCCCGAATGATTTCGGACTTCCTGAAGGCCTGCATTTTCAATACGCCCCAGCTATATCCTACGCTAATGACGCTGCTGCAGCTATAGTCGACGCAGACAGTTGCTACCCGATTTCATCCGGCAATAGCTTCGGCTACCCACAAGGTATGGTGAAAAGAAAAAGCCCAGCCACTTCCTATTTCGATGACGCTGCCGCCGGCCTGGCCGGAGTAGCCATCGGTGAAAAATATGCCCTTGCTTATCCGAATCTATACGAACTCGGAGATGAAGGCTTTGTCAAAACCAGAATCACGTGATGAAAAAGTTACTATTCTTATTACTGCTTATTTCCTCTGTGCAGCTCCTTGCGCAGGATCAGATCAAAGGCACAGGCATTAGATATACGAACGGCCCGCCGACGATCGCGCCTACCGATATTGACTACGGCACTGAGTTTGCCTACGATGTAGCCAACCGAGAGATCTACATGTGGGATCGATCCGGATCCGCCTGGGTGCGGCAGATTAATATTACACAAACATCCGGCACTCCTTCCGGATCTCCTGGAACGGGTCCAAAATTGTATTTGGACACGGATGATGGAAAGTTGTACCGATGGACAGGGGTAGCCTGGGCAGAAATAGGGACAGGTGGTAGTGCAGAGTCAGTTGGACCAACCAATATCGTGCTTCGAATACCAGAGGTGGGCGACACCATAAGTGCCACCACTCCAGGAGAGTGGTTAGAATGGTGGAGCTTTGCACCGCCTACGATGGCATTGACATTAGCCCCATCAGCGACCGTGTACGAAGTAGGTACTTCGAATAGCATTGATCTACGAGTCATAACCAGTAACCCGGCCAGTACGACACTTTCCAACGGTACACTAACCCGTACCAATCCAGCCAGTAACACAGTGAGTAGTTTCGGAGCCGTGGCCGGTGATACGGTGACCATCAGTTTCACGCCCACCCAAGCCGGATCTGGTGACTATAATCAGTTGGCGTATTCCTTTCAGGCTACGCAAGATTATTCGGGAACGGAGTCGGGATCTATTTCGAGTACCACCCGGTCATTATCGGGCGTGTATCCGGTTTTTTACGGGATGGCAAGCACGGATACAACGACTGTAAAAGGGGCAATTTATAGTACGCTGACTAAGTTGATTACAACTGAAGGAAACAAAGCGCTGACATTTACCGGTACAGGGTTGATCTACTATGCGTTTCCTGCCTCCTGGTCGGACACTAACCTATCATCCATCAAAGATCCGAACAACCTGGATGCTACGGAAGCTTTTACGCGAACCACGGCTACCGTCACCAGTACGGGGCTGACGAATAATTACACTTCTGTAAACTACGTGGTGTACTACCTTAATACAGGCAGTACTGAAACTGATGGCAGTGAGTATACTTTCAATCAGACTATATTTTTCTTATTGATCTTCTTTCGGAGAAAACGAATACGAGCGATGAAAAAGAGTTTGCTGACTGCTTGTTTTATGTTTTTTGCTGCCTTACTGTTTGGTCAGGGTATTGTGATTAATGCACCTCTGAACTTGAAAAGTAATAATCCTATTGATGTTGATATGCGGCTGGCTAGTTTAGCGGATACTGCTAATGTGGATTATCCTGAAAAGGTGATCATTACTTATGTGGTGGATGTGGATCAGCATTGGTACTACAACCCTACCAGCGGCACATGGAAGCAACTTGACCCAGGCGGCGGTGGTTCGAGTACGGCAAGCGAGACCACATCAACGAATAATTTCGATGTAATCAAGGGAACAAACGTCCAGAATAACCTGGCCAGCATAGACTCGGCCCTGGTAAAAGCCCTGGGTACTGAGTTGTTTTCCGGGGGCGCGGTGACAATCAACTCCGGCGACAATACCGCCTTTGATGTAGCCGCCACAGTTGGGCAAATAAAGACCTCAACCGGATATTATAATATTAATTACGCGGGTGGGTCAGCCATTGCGGCGGCAAACATTGCCTCCCAAAGTACCTATGTTTACATTGATAGTACCGGCGCAATAGGACAGCAAACTACCGAACCATCTGGAAAGGAGTTCCGGGAGAAACTCTTCCTGGCCCGCCTCGCGTCGAATGGTTCAAACTTCCTGGCCCTGGAGGAGGAGAAAAACCCATCCGGGCAGTATGTCAACCTTGTTCGGGATCTCGTAGAGTATGTTCCCTTAGTGAAAAAGGGGTTAGTTATGGGTGGTAACGCAAACTTAACTTTCAACCGGTCGGCGGGATCTACTTTTGAACTCGGTGCCAACTTTTCAAACGATCCCTTAGATCCCAACAATAACTCTTTACCGGCATTAGACTCGGTAACCTTTTTCCTATTAAAGCAGGATGGGATCGTAGCCTCCGGCATTGTAGATGTCCCTGTGGACCAATATGATAATGGCGGCACACTCACTAACATCACGAACAATAACTTTGTGATCCATACGGTGTACGTTTTTACATCGGGCAACACGACACTCCAGTACGGTCAGGCACAATATAGTAGTTTGGACGACGCTCAGGCCGCAATCAATACGCGATCATTTGTCCTGGCCGCCGCCAACGCCAACGGAACACGTATCGGGTGGATCATTGTCCAGGAGGGGGCCACAGACTTGTCCAACACGGCCCAGGCCCGGTTTGTTGAAGATATAGGGCAATCCTCGACCTCCGTATCAGTACCCGGGGCGCTATTGGCAACGAACAACCTTTCCGACGTTGACGACGCGGCCGCGGCCCGGGCAAATCTGGGAGGTATCGAGGCCGGCGCAACCGCTGATCAGACGGCGGAAGAAATGAGGGACTCTCTTGAAACGCTTTCGGGTGTAAATAGGCTGGATGCAACTTACATACAGAAACTCCCGGGCCTCCAAACTTCGCACTATGGCAGTTTGGCTGCAACTATTGCGGCTGTAAGCACTACCAAGAAAACAATTATAGTGGATGATGCTCAGGTAATGTCCGCAAACCTGGTGATCCCGGCCGGTGTCGAACTCGTTTTTACTGACGCCGGAACTATCGACCTGGACAACGACACGCTTTTTGTATTTGGGAGTATTTCCGCGCCCTTGAAACAGGTTTTTGATGGCACAGGAGGCGGCACTATATCGGGCGAGCCTATCACTCGTATCTGGTACCCCGAATGGTTTGGGGCTACCGTGGATAGTACCAACTTTACGACGTTGGTATCAACTTATAACGACTACCCGGCATTTCAATACACTTTGAATGTATTGCAAAATATTGGCGGTGGGGTGTTTCAGATGAATACTGGCAACTACCATATTTTAACTCCCTGCCTAGTACCGGATAACGTAGTTGTTAGGGGTTCCGGGATGGGAAACACACATATTTGGTCCAGCCCTACTACCGCCGACCTGACAACCTATTTAGACCCCGCGGGCGGGGGTTCAAGGTCGTTCTTCAGTATCTTCCACTTAGGAACTACCTATTTCGAGGACGCGGGTGAGAACATTACTTGTGAGGACTTTTCGGTCCACTTGTATAATACTGAACTAAGTAACCAAAACCTTGGGGTAGGAATTAATTTACTTGGATTCGACAGCGATGGGCCAACGGATTCCGGCCACAATATAACTATCCAACGGATCGGGTTTTATAACTGTCTGCGTGGCGTTTCGCTAGGCGCAAGGAGCCAGGGTAACATACCGCCGGATAGTACAGTTTTAGGTTATCATACCAATTTTAAAATCCTGGATTGTTTTGCAGATACTTGCTCTAATAAGTTCCTAGAAATGCAGGAAGTTGACGGCGGGGAGATCAGGAATAACCGGATATATAATGCCACCTCGGGCATCCAATTAATCCACTTCCCGAAAAATGTAATTGTCGAGGGCAACTACGTACACGTTGGTGGAGATGCTGATCCCTTATATAACGACCGCTCGGGGATTTTGCTTTCAAATAACACCACAAACTCAATCGTTAGGGGTAACAAAATATATTTAGCTGACGGCAACAACATAACATTTACAACCCAATCCGGGGGTATAAATTTCAAGTTTGATTACAGCGACACATATACCCCGTCTGGGTTCTTGGCCGAACACGTCACGGATAGTATTTTAATTGAAAGTAACTACATTGATGTAAGTCAGGCAAGCGGCGCAAATGCAGTAACTTATTACCGATACGGCGGATCCCCCACTCTAAAAAATATCTTCTTTAAAAATAACACTTTCATCGGCGGTCCCGTTAAATTTGGGCATATCACCGGAATTGCAATCAGCGATTTTCATTTTTACGGAGATAAGATATTTGGGGAGTTAAGTATTTCAGGATTGAGCGGTGGCACAGCGATCACCGGAGAATTTTCATTTGACAACTGCCAATTTGGAGATATTGGTAACACCACTGACGATTTTTTACTGCGCGGCAATAATGTAGTTTACAACATTACGAACAGTCAAATTTATGGGGACTCCTTGGTAATAGGCAGTAATTCCAGCAATACTTCATTGATACGCAATACCAGTTTTATAGGGAGCATTGTAGTTCCAGATGGGAGTTATTCAAATACATCTTTCAAATACGCTGTAAACGATTTTTCAAAAGCTACCATACCGAGTGCAAAAAGCCAGGTCGGGGTGCCGGGTGCAGTTGCCAATGATAACGCAAACTTTTATGTGCACACTCCATCCGGGAACTGGGCAAAGATACCTCTGAATCCGGTCCAGGATTCCGTTTTCCTGGATACCCTAAGCACTGTATCCGCGTGGTTTGACGCTGGAGATATTAATGTAACCCCGGGGGATTTTATTAGTACCTGGCCGGATAAATCCGGGAACGGGAATAATGCGACGGCGACCAGCACGGCAAGACCGGTTTTGAGGGCCGAGAAAATAAATGGGCAACCTGCAGTTTATTTCGACGGTGTTAATGATTTCTTTTCTGTACCGGATTTGGATTTCCCGGACAACGAAATACAGGTTTTCGCAGTAATGATGGCCACCGACCTGTCCACCGGTGGCGGTGTGGTTGGCCGATTGACCGGCGGTACTGGTGATGAATTCACCTTATTGTATACATCTTCCGGGAGCGGTAACCTGCCAAAATTTGTCATTAGCACCAGCCAGGAAGCGGCAGCGCCCACCGGGCTTACCGAAAATCAATGGACGTACCTGGGCGGTTATTACGACGGTTCAACTATTAGCCTAGATGTTGATGGCGTAAACGTGGATGATACCGCCTATTCCGGAACCATTGACGATGATAACGCAACTATTTACTTAGGCCGATACGCATCCGGCCAAGTATTAGCTGGATACATAGCCGAGGTGATCATCCTTAATGATACCAGCTCCACCGACAGGGCGGCCGTGTATAGCTACATACAAAATAAATATTTCTCTACTGAAAACACGGCGGCGGTACAGGATAACGATTACGGAGACATTACTGTTTCTGGTGGGGCCTGGAGTATTGACGACGGCGTGGTGGGGCCCTCTGAGATCGCTAGTACAGCGGTAACTGCTGGCACCTATAATCGGGCTAATATCACGGTTGACGCAGACGGGCGCCTCACCAGCGCCGCCGCATCAACCAGTAACATAGGGATTGGAACCGCCGCAACTTCAAATTTAATTACGGGGGCTTTTGCGGATGCCTCACTGGCTAGGGAGGAATTAGTATCCCTTCAAATGAACGGCTTAACATCAAAATTCATTATAGGAAACGCTACGAGCGCCAACGGACAGTTTATACCTAATTTCGCCGGATTTACAGAAACGGCGGGCCGAAGCCGGATTGGGTTTAACGCGGCAACTACATCAAGCGGGGACGCGGTTGGTACGGAACCGGCGTTCCAGTTCTACGGTTTCCGGACAAGTAGCACGGCTGATCCATTAAACGGGACTCAATCGAATATTATAAACCAGCCTCTTTTCGGGATTCGGAACTTCTCGGGTTACCATTTTGCCGTAGGACCTACCGGACAAACTAGGATCGGAAACAACGTGGGGATCACCACAGGTAGTTATCAACTACACGTAGGCGGTGATGTTAACATCACATCTGGGAGTGCATATCGTATTAACGGTACACCTTTAGCGGGTAGTAATATTACCTACGACAACACCACCTCCGGCCTCGCCGCCACAAACGTAAAAACCGCAATTGACGAAACGGTCGGGTTAATCCCCGACAACATTTCCGACCTAACGATCAGTGCAGATATAGACGCCTCCGACGAAAAGATCATCAACCTATCCCCCGGAACGGCATCCACCGACGCGGCCACCTACGGGCAACTGACAGGGAGTCACGCCCTTGCAATTGCGGCTCCATCAAACGGGGATACGGTAACGCTTACGAACAGGGAAACATTTATTTTCATGCAAGATATATTTGCTGACCCGGCAACCATTTACCTGGACGGTTCTGCGTTATCTGGCGGCGCAAAAATCTACATCAAATACGGCAACTTTTCCACAGGATTAACGATAGACCGGGACGATGACAATGACCCCGGCAACTTCGTAGAAACCGGATCAACATCCGGATCAACATCGGTGAGCTTTACAGGGATTGGCTTTTCCACATTTATCAAGTCGGGTTCGACGTGGTACCAAATGTACTAACATGTTCGACCTCCGCATCAACAACCTCTCCATAGACCTCACCCCCCGCACCCGGGTAAGGTACACCCTCGACAATCCCATCTTCGATGCGGACGGTCTCCCCCGTGGTTACTCCTTCCCCTTCCGCATCCCAGCCACCCCCCGCAACCTCGGGATATTCGGCTACGCCAACCGCCTCGACATCCGAGCCAAGCAACGCAAATACACCGGCATCCTGTACATCGCCGGCGTACCGATCGAGACCGGTGTAGTACAGATCACCGGTGGATCCGGTGACAGTATAGAGATCGTACTGAAGAACACTGCCCGGGATCTTATCGACGAGCTGGCCAACATTCGTTTACACGATCTATTGGGGACCGTCAGCGTGCCGGATACGGCCAATGCCGGGGTGATCCGATACTACCTGGAGAACACCACCAGCTGGACCATCAAGATCGACGACAATACTTTTTTCTACGACGCACCAGGTGCCACCCAGGCCGATGGCCAGCTGGCGCTCATCAGCCAGATCAACGCCGTGTACATCGGTCTGGCCGCGCCATTCAGCACCGACCACATTGAGCTATTAACCAACCAATACCCGGACGCGAACTACCGGGTATCCGAATGGCTCAACGTCACCTATGTATCCGGGATCACGGTATACGAAGGCAATGTGGTCAATTTGCAGAATTTTGTAAATAGCCTGGCCACCACTCCCCGGGAGGATATCACCTTCCCAACCATTTACGCTTTCTACTTCCACGAACGGCAGACGGTGATCAGCGTCAACCAATACCTCAACTATTGGCTGGATGGGACCGATATCGACAATGTGGCCACTACCGAAAAAGACTGGAACCATTCCTACGTACCTTTCATACGCTTCCGGCATTTACTCGAATTGATCATCAATCAACTCGGGTACGAAGCCGCCGGCCCACTCTACGAATCCGACTGGATCCAGCAGCTCGTATACTATACCAATAAGTCCCTGGATGACCTGCTGGAAGGAGACTTCGGCCCCACCCTCAACTACTTCAATCAGCACCTGCAAAGCATCGTACTGAAAGACTACATCCCAGACTGGACGGGTACCGATCTCTTCGATCTGCTCAAATTCCTGAATTATTATTTCGAAATTGACAATAACGAACTACAGATCCGGAGCCGGGTAGCCCCCCTCCGGCAGCCCCCGATCGACTGGACCGGACGCACCGAAAAAGGCTACGGTTTCGACATTCCAGAATACGAAGGCTATCGGCTGGAATACGCTAAGATCGAAGGAGAACTGGACCTGTTCGACAACCAGATCACCGCCTACGGCACCGGCGAGAATACCATTCCCTTCCCCGTCCGGCCGTTGTACAGCTCCCGGTTTTCCAACCTGGATGGATACACCTGGCAGGTACCCGCCACCAACAAACCCGGCAACAGTCAGACCATCGGGCTCGAAAACGATACCGACATCCGGATCGCCTTCGACCGCGGCCTGCAGGAAGACACCGACGGCAACAACTATGTACAGGGATCTACCACAGACCTCGACTCCAACGGAGACGCCACCTTCACCAGCTCCCTCCTGCTGGAAGGAGACAACGGCGTATTCAAATCCCACTGGGAAGGCTGGATCGAACCAACCGACGCCACTACCGTACGCCGCCGCTGCGTATTATCGATTGCAGATATACTGGAACTCAAAAAATGGCGCAACCCCATGCGCTACATCTACGACCCCCAGGGCACTATGGTCGGCGTCATTAAGCGCGTCAGCCTCGATATCGACACCAACGGCCTCGGTACGGCCGACATTGAATTCATCCTAAAACAATAGCTACTACCATGAGCACCCACGTCAAGATCGGTAAGAAAGAATTTTACGTACCGCAAAGCTGGAACAAACTCTCCCTGCGGGACGTCCTCCAGTGCTACAACATCATTATGAGCAATACCGGCAGTTGGATCAGCCCGGTAGAACTACTCCCCTTCAAAAAACTGCTGCTGGTGAAGTACCTGCTCAAACTCTCCCAGACCTTTATGGAGCAGTGGGAACAGGACTGCATCCAGGAGCACGGCAAACAAGACGGCCAGCTGGTCTTCATCTCCGAACTGGACGAAGTACTCCAGATCGCCGACTTCCTTTTCGAACGACTCGAGCACAACGAAGTAGCCATCTCCCTTACCTACACCAATATTCCCTACCCCTACCTGGAAGGCAAAAAGAAGAACCATAAGAAAACCACCCGGCTGTACGGGCCCAAATCAAAACTGGAAAATATCACCCTCTACGAGCTGGGCTATACCTTCCAGGTATTCGAAAAATTCATAGAGACCCAGGAAGAGCAATACGCCGATCAACTGATCGCCGCGCTCTACCGACCTATGAAACCCCGCACGAAAGAGAACCAGCGTACCGGCTACTACGGAGACATCCGGATGCCACTCTACAAGCTGGACCACATGGTAGCCAAGCGGCAGGAGATCACCGCTACCCTCCCCGCCATCGTCAAGCGCATCATCATCTTCTGGTTCGCTTCCTGCCGGCAGCAGATCATCCAGGGCTACGAGAATATTTTCAAAAAGCCAGATGACAGCCGGCGACACGTCGGCAACGACTACGGATGGGGCGGCATCCTCCTGGGACTGTCCGACGGTATTGCCAACATGGACCAGGTTGCCAACCGGCCCTACGCCGATGGGCTCATATACCTGAGCTACCTGGAAGATCAGCGGAAAGTAGTTGAGATGTGGGGCAAATGATCGCCCTGAGAATCGCGTATATCCTTTCATTCCGGGCCTTAGCCCGTGTAACTAAAAATAGAGGCTATGTATTTACTACAGTTTTTCAAATACGATCACCTGCCTGAGAAACTACAGGCCGTATCCAAACCATTTTGTGAATTGGCCCATTACCTGGTGGAAACACTCCCACAAAATCCGGAAACCACTACCGCCGTCCGAAAGCTGCTGGAAGCAAAAGATTGCGCCGTGCGTGCTAATCTATTCTGGCCCAAAGACACGGATAAAAAAGAATCTTGACTTTCCGGGAAGGATGTGTAACGGTCCTTTCTCCACAACCAAAACCAACCGATCTTTACCCCCGATAAGTTTTCTAAATAGTATGTAGAATACCCGGCCCGGCTATCCACCATAGTCGGGCTTTTCATTTTATGCTGCACTTGAATTGGGCCGGATAGGCCCGCCCAATTCAACGTCAGTACATATCCCCTACCCTGTCCTTTCTTCTCCCGGTGCACCTACGCACCTTTGCCTATATGGATCAGATCACTGTACGTAATATGCTGGCCACGATGGAGACCGGAAGACCATTCTCCCTCACCTTCGTTACCTACGACCGCAAACGCAAGTGCGGTGGTCGTATCGAAGACATTGCCGAGGCCGTACTGCTGCACCGCGATCCGGAATCCACTACCGACACCTTTGCCAACCGGCCGGCCACGCCGCACGAAAAAAAAGTACAGCAACTGGCCGAGCTCCGGAGAGATCCCGGGCACCGAAAATGGTACACCCGCAACATCCGCCTGCTGGTAAACGGGCACCCCACCGGAGAGATCCGGAAGATACACCCCCCATTGGTAGCCATTTTCAATCAAAAAATTGTAGTTGCATGACGCCGCATACCGTACTCGATGTTGTCCAGGTAGATGGAGGCCGCCACCAGGCTTACCTCAATAATACCCAAATCACAGGCCGAAAAGCCACCGGCACCGGCCGTACCGATTCCAGTTTCCCCGACGAACTGGAACGCGGCTTCCTGTGGGCCCCCTGGGGCGATAAGCCCGGTAAGGACGATCTGCCCCGCATCATCCGGGAGAAGATCATGAAAGTACCTATTGCGGGCCGCACCGTATACGATCTGGTACGCATGGCCTACGGTGACGGCATCGCCTACTACCACAATCAGGAACGCCTGGAAACCGGCCGTATCACCCGCGCCTACGAGCCCACCGTAGAACGCTTTCTGCGGGACAACCGGATAGCCAACGAATGGTACAAACCCCAGATGCTCGACTATCGCTTCATCATGAACACTTTCTCGGAGATGATCTTCAGCCGGGATATGCGCCAGGTCACTAACCTGTTCCACAAAGAGACTGAATTCTGCCGCCTCAGCTTGCAAAACAAACAATCATTGAACGTGGACTTCCTGCTGTACGCAGCAGATTTCAGTCTCGGACAGGGCGTAGTCCATCCGGATCGGATCAACGTACTCCCACTCTACCAGTGGCAGCAAGGAGAAGACTTCCTGCGTAAGTTGTCGGGTTATAAAATGGCCTGGCACAGTCGCCTCAAAACGCCAGGCTCCCTCTACTACGCCTACGTACTCTGGATGGGCCTCTTCCGGGAGAACGGCTGGATGGATGCCAGTGCCACCGTGCCCGAAGTAGTCACCGCCATGATGAAAAACCAGGTGCGCCTCAAATACCAGATCCTTATTCCGGAAAACTACTTCACTATCCGATATCGCGACAGCTGGAGCACCATGTCGGATGAGGAACGCAGTAAGATCGTAGACAATTTGGTGGATGACATCAACACCCAATTGGCCGGTACCGAAAACGCCTATATGAGTATTGCCACCGTGTTCAACTACGACCACGGTAGCCGCGAAGAACAAGGGAAGATCCAGATCATCGCCATCGACGACAAAGCCAAGAAAGACGACTGGGTACCCAGTGCCGAAAAGTCAGATGCCCAGATCGTGCAGTCCCTCGGTGGTCACCCCAGTATGGTCGGCCTCGCTCCGGAGGGCGGCAAGATGGGTGCCGGCTCCGGATCGGATAAACGGGAAGTCTACAACACCGAGATCTCCATTAATACTTTCGATCAGGAGATCATTCTGGAACCCCTCAACTGGATTGCTCAGTACAACGCCCGAACCAATCCGGATTGGGACATCACCTTCTACATCCAGCACACCGAGCATACCACTACCAACAACCAGGAAAGCGGCCTGGTACCGAATGAACATTCACCCAATCAAGAAAACCAGTAAACCATGGCCACCTATATTTTCACCAGCATCGCCGATTTCAAAGCGCACCTGGGCGGCGCTATCAATCAGAACCTGAATATCAACAGCCTGGCCCCCTGGATCGAGATGGCCGCACAAACGCACATCTGGGATTGGCTCAGCCAGGGCCAGTGGGAGGCCCTGGTAACAGCCGTAGACGGCACCCCCAGCGCCGAACAAACCGCCCTGCTCAATAAGCTGAAGCGCACTACCGCCCTGCTCACCATGTACGAATACGCCAAGGTGGGGAGCGTACAATTCACCGAAGGCATGGGCATGGTACGCGCCGAAAGTGATCAGCAGAAAACCGCCTACAAATACCAGGAGGCCGACTACCGCCGGCAGATGCTGGTGATGGGCTACGAAAGCCTGGAAGTAATGCTCGATTTCCTGGAAGACAACGAAGATGATTACCCCTTGTGGGTAGCTTCTACGGCGTACACTCAAAATAAAGCGCTCTTCATCAATACCGCCCGGGTATTCCGGCAGTACTACGGCAAGCAGCTCAGCCGCTATGTATACGAGACCATCCGGCCGATCATTGAAGAAGTGGAAACCTTTGCCATCCTTCGGGTCATCGGCCAAGATCAATACGATGACCTTAAAGAAGGCATTGCCCTGAAATCCCTTACCGCCGATGAAACCACCCTGATCAGCCACATTCAGAAGGCCGTGGTGCATTTCACCATCCAGGAAGCCATGAGCCGCAACTGGGTGCAATTCGAGGGCAACCGCATTGTACAACTCGAAACCCTCGAACCCCAGGGCATCGAGCGGGCCGGCAGCGCTGCCGGTGGTGCCTTCAGCGAAAAGTACAACCACCACAACCTGCTGGCCAATCGCCACATCAGCTATATCCTGTACTACCTGAAGAACAACCTCAGCTCCTACCCGCTCTACGAGGCCTACTACGAGGCCAGGATTGAAGAAGAAAGCACCACTACCACCGAAACCGACACAGAACTCTATTCTTCCAACCGATACTACGGAGCCTATCCCCTCGTGCCGAGCACAGAGAAGAAGGTGACCGGTATCAAAAGACTATGATCATGATTGAATTCCTGTATCTATTTCTTTTCCGGGCCCTATCCGGCGCACAGAATGGATTCGGCTACGCCAAGAAAAGCGTATACCGGGTCATCACCAGCGGCCTGATGGTAGCCGTATTGGCCGGTTCGCTATTCTGCTGGCTGCAAAGCGCACCAGAAAGCTATTGGAAAGCCGGCACCGTCATCCTGGTCATTATCAGTATTGTCGGTACCATCGGCGTAGAAGATTCCTTCAATCCCAACTACCAGATACTGCCCAAGGATATCCACCTCTGGGAAATGTTGGCCACCGGTGGCATCACCCTGGCCTGGATGGCCCTGGGCGGCAACCTGATCAGTATTGCCGCCAGCATATACCCCGGCCTCATCCTGCACAAAGGCTTCATCAACCTTGGCTCCGGACAGAAATGGTGGTACGCCGGCACCGACGACCGGACTGGGAAAACCTTCAGCATTCCCCTACTCAATATCAAGGTGCCGCGATTAGGCACCATGGGCCGGATCTCCATTGCCGTAGCCAGCGTGATGGCCATGATCATCAACACCAGTCTGCACTGGCGCATCACCGTGCAGGACGTAATAGCCTGGGTACTATGAGTATTCCAAAAAATCTACGGGATCTCCGTGCCCGGGTCAACCTCCGGGTGATGTACGATACCGCCCGGAAGTACGGCCGGAAAGTGAAGGAGAAGATTAAGCGAAAGCGGAAAAAGAAGAAAGACGATGGCAAACAATAACGAATTCGGCGCACCAGGTACCCTCGGTGATCGGCTCGAAGCTTTAGAAAAAAGCCTACGTGGCTTTGGTCGCATGACCCGTAGCGAGCTGGTCATGGCGGCCTCTAAGCTACAGCTCAAAGACCGGGCTGCGCTGGTTTCCCGGATTCGTTTTGTAGAACGCAGCGGCCAGGTCAAGGTTCAACGGGAAAAGCCCCTTGTAGAAAGTATTGGCAGTAACCTGCGCAAACGTGGCGGTGATATCGACGGCATCGGCTTTAGCTTCGCCCGCCACGGTATTTTTTTGGAGCACGGTGTAGGTAAACATCGGCCCAAAGGAAGCCCGGCTGCAGCCCAGCTGCGGGCTAAGATTGGAGCCCCCTGGCTGGCTCCTACCATGGACAGCGCAGTGGAAAAACTGGCCGATCTGCTCGCAGAAGAATACGCCGACATCGTAGCGGCCGAAGTAGTTATTAAGATCCCCGGTGTCATCGACACCTCAATCAAGTAAGGCATGGCAAGAAGGCAGGCGACTATATTTATTAATGGGAAGGAGGTCCGGAACAATATCACGGATATCACCAAGGCCAAACGAAAGCTCTACAATGAGCTGAGGAACCTGACCGAAGGCACTGCGGACTACGATGCCCGAGCCGCACATCTCAGTAAAGAACTGAAGCGCCTCAATGGTATACTCGATGATAAGAAGCAAAAGCTGTTAGGCACCAGCAAAGCATACGATAAGCTATCCGCCGGGGCATCAAAGTTCATCGGCATTGCCGCCGCCGGCTTCACTATCGATGCCGTCATCGACTACGGCAAACAACTGTTCAACCTGGGCGCACAGATGGAAGTGCTGCAAAAGAAAGCCCAGACCGTATTCGGGTCTACCCTACCCCAGGTCACCATGGCCGCCGAAGAGAATGCTGCCGCCATGGGGCTCACTACCCAGCAGTATATCAATGCCGCTGCCGGTATCCAGGATCTGCTCATCCCTATGAAATTTCAGAGGGAAGAAGCAACCGGCATTTCCCTGGCCCTCACCGATCTGTCCGGAGCGCTGAGTGAATGGACCGGCGGACAGATCAAAAGTGCCGATGTTTCCCAGATTCTCAGTAAGGCCCTGCTCGGCGAGCGGGAAGAACTCAAACAGTTGGGTATCTCCATCATGGAAACAGACGTCACCGCGCGCCTGGCGGAGAAAGGTCTGGACAAACTCACCGGCACCCTGCTACAACAGGCGAAGGCTACGGCTACGCTGGAACTGATCACCGAAAAATCATTGGATGCACAGACAGCTTATGCTGAGAATGCGGATACGTTGGTGCGGCGGCAGGCGGAAGTAAGCGCTAAGTTTTCAGAAGTAAGTGAGAAGATGGCCACTGCATTAATCCCTGTATTCGAAAGGTTGATCGATGTAGCTGATGGTGTAGCCGATGTGATCAATGTAGTGACGGATACCGTTGTCAACCTAAGCGATCCGATCAAAAACGCCACCAGCGCCTTTGATGAACAAGCCAAACGGGTGAATGATCTTAAAATGGAACTCAATCCTTTACTTGATCGATACGAAGATCTGACCAATAAATCTGATAAAACGAAAGAAGAACAAGATGAACTTGCGAAAGTGATCGAACGAATTGGGATCCTCACTCCTACTGCGGTTACCGAAATAGACCAGTATGGCCGGGCCCTAAGTATCAATGCCGATGCCTCCCGGGATTTCCTGGAAGCCGAAAAAGCGCGGCTCCAATTCATTAACCAGGAAGCCATCGTAGCTCTGGAAGATCAGATCGGGCTATTGGAAGACCGGCAAAAGATACTGAACGAAACCGCAAAGACTGGACGTGGAGGTATTCTAAATATTGAATACGACCCTCAAACCCTGCAAGCGTTCCGGGATGATCTCAGAGATGTAACCAAAGACCTCGAAGGGGCCAGGGCCCAATTAGCCCGCCTAACCGGAGGGGACCTGCCGGATGCCGGCACCACCGGTGGCACTGCGCCTCCTGTTGATCTCGAAGCTGCTGCCGCTCAGGAAGAAGCCCGCAAAAAAGCGGAAGACGATCGGAAGAAAGCCGCCGATAAACGAGCCAAGGAATTGGAGAAGAACCTTCAGCGGCTCAATGATATCACCGCCCAATTCCGGGAAGATGCCCGACTAGCTGAGCTGGATGAAGACGAACAAGCCCTCGAACGCCTACGCCAACGCTATCAAAAAGAGATTGACCTGGCCATTGAGTTAGAAGATAAAGGCGTACAGCAAGCCACAGCACAGCGTTTAGAACTTGAACGGCTACGAGATCAAGCAGTTAGCGAACTTCTTGCAGAGCAGTTAGAAACCCGAATCAATAGCCAATTAGAAAAAGAACTGGAGCTAGAAGCTGCCGCAGACGAAGTACGAATTCAGGCAGAAGAAGAAAGAAGGATTGAAGAGCAAACTAGAAAGCTAGAATTAGAACAACAACTGAAGGAAGAAGCCGACGCCGTTCTACTCAGTTCCCGGGAGCTCGCCCTCCAGGAACTCGATGCCCACTATCAGGATCTAATCCGTCTGGCCGAGCAGTACGGTCTAGATACCAACGACATTACCGAAGCTTATCGAGTAAAGCGCCTCAAGACAGAACAGGAGTTCAATAAGAAAGAACAACAGGAGATCTTCCAGCAGCAGCAGGCACGGCTTGCAGTACTGCAGGAGACCTTCACCGCTTTCGGTAATTTGGCATCCAGCGCCTTTGATCTGCTCATCAGTAAGGAAGGAGAACACGTAGCCGCCCAAAAGATTGCCACCCTGGCCCAGATCGCCCTGGATACCGCCTCCGCAATATCATCCCTTACCGCAAACTCAGAAGCCAACCCCACAAACGCCGTTACCTTTGGTGCTGCCGGTATTGCCCAATTTATTGCCGGTATTGCCCGGATCACCACCAATATTGCCAAAGCCAAATCCGTATTGTCGGAAGTTCCACAGCGGAAAGATGGTGGGTATATGGACGTTATCGGCCAGGATGACGGCCGCCAGTATCATGCCCGGTATATCGGATCCCCCCAGTCCGGCATGCTTCCCTCCCACCCCGTAGTACTGGCCAGCGAAGCCGGACCGGAATACTTCGTATCCAACAAAGACCTACGCAATCCGCAAGTACTGGACTACGTACGCGCCATTGAGAACATTCGGCTCAATCGGATCGGTCAGTTCCAGGATGGTGGATTCACTACTCCGGTTGCCGCACCCACGGCACCAGCCGGACCGGATCCCACCCAACAGGCCGTGCTGCAGGCCATCACCCAGCTCAATGCTATCCTGAGCAACGGCGTCATGGCCATTATTGAGGATCAGGTGATCCTGGAAATGGAGCGCCGGAAACAGAAGATGCGCCAGGCTGCCGGTGGGCCGTTGTAAGTCGGGCCCCGATCGGTGGAAATATATTCCGGATCCGGTGTACATCCCGCACCCCCATCTGGCGTAGATATTCATCCGTTTGATCCAGGCTGTGGTGGCGCAGTTGTATCTGTAGCTCCTTGATCCCTACGCCGGCCTTTGCCGCCGCTACCGCGCCAGTATGTTTCCAGCTGTAGAGGGAGTAGCCTTCACCATAATTCAGACTATCCAATATCTTTTTATGCCGCCGGTACATTACATTCTTACTCAGCGGCTTATTCGGTTTTTTCGGCGAAGGGAAAATATACTCCGCCGGAGATCGATAGTACAGCGGCTCCAGGGCCGGTACAAAGATGTCCGGTATAGCCACATACTCCGTCTTTTTGTTCTTCGTTTTATTCCCAGGCATCCGGATCTCCCGTTCATCCAGCATCAGATCTCCTACCTGTAGATGCCGCAGCTCCGTCGGACGGATAAAGCAATAGTAAATGAACTGCACAAACAACCAGAGATCAGCATCGCGCTCAGCGATCACCTGAGCAAGTTGCGCCGCCTGGTGCGACTGGAAATACCGCGCCGGCGTCTTGATCGTCTTAATCGGTTTAATATCCTCAAAAAGATACGTAGCTCCTACCCCATCGAACAATCGCTTCAACGCATAGCGATACTTGTTCCAGGTAGTCGTATGGCGGGTAGCCCTCAACCCCTGCAAAAAATCCTGGATCAATTGCTGGGTGACCTCCCGCCCGTTCAGATATTGGAAAAGCACCTTCGACATACTCACGTACTCCGAGTAGGTACGCGGCTTCCAAAGATGCTTATTCTGTTCGATGTACTTCCAGATAGTTGATTCGGTCTTGGAGAATTTAGGACGGTGGGCAGCCTTCAATTCCCGGATAAGCTCCCGGGCCAGGTCCATCCTTTTTTGATAGGTTTCTCCCTGGTTGATCTCGCCGTATTTCTTCTTCCGCTTTCCCAATTCGTACCAGTATACAAACCATTGCTTCCCGAGATCAACCGGGTGATAGATGAGATATTCCTTTACAGGAAAAAGTTTTTTTTCTCTTGACATGGTAGAAAGTTGCCAAGAGTTCGTGAGCCACAGACAGCACAGACAAAATTTACTGTCTGTGGCATGTTGCAAGTGATTGAAATTCAATAAATTACAATCTTTGGTGCCGAAGGGGGGACTCGAACCCCCACGCGCGCGAGCGCACACGCCCCTGAAACGTGCGTGTCTACCAATTTCACCACTTCGGCATTTGCTCAGAAATGAGGAGTTTATTCTTCAATTCTCCGTTATCATTCCCGTTAAGCGGACGCAAAGATGAAAAATATTTCCAATTTTCGCAAGCCTGGAGGAAAAATATTTTTGACAGTCCGGTTTTGGATGGATGTGACCGGTGAAAAAGGGGGATATAGCCTGGAATCGGGCTTTCCGTTTCCTTCAGGGCAGACCGGCCGGCCGCGGTAAATTCGCTCCTGTTCGAACAAGTTCCAACAAGCCTGGGTTACAGTAAACAATAGCCTCACAGTCAGCCGCTTATTAATCGCTTGCAGACTCATCTTAAATGCCCCGTAGCGCATATTCTCAGATCCAGCTCCTTTTGTCCATTGTCTTTTGATCGATTTCAAATGGCAGGCCCTTTACTGCCTTATCCTGTTTAACTAAATAAAGCTCTTATGAAGTCTTTTTTCCTTACTATTCTTTTATCCGTGACCACCCTCGCGACTACAACCGCTCAGGACCTGGGCAGTCGCCTGGATGTTGACCTTTTGCCCAATTATATCATCACCATAATTGCCGGTATTGTATTGGCCCTGGGCTTTCAGTTCCTGCTTACTTCTTTGTCGGTGTCGTTCGGCTTTACCGCTATAGGGGACCTGAAAGAGAAATACGTGCAGAGCAAATACCGTTCTGACTACAACGAAGACAGCAGTTCCGAACGCGACGATGATGACGACGACAATAAATACGACATTGACCCGGGCACTCCCGTAGGTGTAGACCTCGCCTCCGGTATCGGTCTGTGGAATGTGCTGACCGTTGCCCCCTCTCTTTTCGGCGCCACCGCACTGGCACTGCTGCTCACGCCGATGGATTCCCTGCGGATCAACATCACCCTGGCTCTGGTGGTTTGGGCCGCTTTCATAATTTTGGTGATCTATCTGGAGGGCCGTTCGGCAAGTGTACTGATCGGTGGATTAGTAAATACCGCGCTTTCGGGGCTAAAGGCATCCGGGCAGGCGGTAAAAAGTTTACTGACGCCTTCCCCACAGACCCAGATGGAAAATGTAGCGGCCAGTACGGTCGAAAAGATCCGGCAGGAATTTAGCCTGGATTTTGATGCACAACCCATCGTGGCTACCCTGGAAAAATATCTGGGTGCATTCAACGAGCGGGTTCCAAGCTACGAGAGCCTGAAAAACGATATCCGGGAAATTGCCGAAACATCCGCCGGTAACAATCCCAGCTCCAATCCGGCCAAATGGACAGCAATCCAAACTGCCATTCAAACTGCCATCGAATCGGATAATACCAATCCGACCCGGAAAGGGAGAGAAAAAGTTCAACAGCTCCAGAGTCTGCTAAAGGATATACAGGACGCTTACCAAAGGGGAAATACCCGTGGCGAAAGCATCAAAAATGCGGTGGAGGCGTCTCCAATAGACCATGAAAGGATCAACAGCTACTACGATCAGCTGAAGAACTGGATCCAGCGGTCCACTCCGGACAAACTCAGCCGGGAGCAGATCAAGCGGGAACTGGAAAAGATCATCGATGATCCCGGACGTACTGTGCGGGGATTGCGGGCCAAACTGGATGAGCTGGACCGTGATACGGTAATCGGTTACCTGGATAGTAATACCCAGCTGGAAAGAGACCAGTTGGAAACTTATGCTGACCGCATTGAGCAGGGGTTGCAGGCGCTCAAAGATAGTATTGGCTGGGAACAACTGCCTTCTGCCGATGAGATGTTGAACCGTTTGGAACAAAGAATCGCCCACTTCATCAACAGCACGGATGATCCCAGACTCAATTACGCCATGCTGAAAAATGATTTTAGCACCGCGCTCAACAACCCCTCGGAAAGTCTTTCCATCCTCAAAACGAGACTGTCCAGGTACGATCGCGATACGCTGGTATCCATCCTTACCAATACCGGGCTGGTAAGTCGGGATGATCTTGACCAGGTCGCCAACACCGTTGAAGAAGCCAGACAGCAGGTTTTGGATCAGATCAGTCAGATCGAGGATAAATCCAAACGCGCGCTGCGCAATCTGGAGAAAAAGGCCGTAATCCAGGCGGAAAATACCCGCCAGACCGCTAGTACGGCAGCCTGGTGGCTGACCTTCACTATCCTGGCCGGTGCTGCTGCCGCCATTGGCGGAGCCTTTGCGGCGGTTTAAGATCGGGATCTTTTTAGCGAATTACCGGGAAGTAAACTGAGCAAATAGAGATCATGGAAAAAGCCAGGTCATCCCGGGACCTGGAGCAGGGAGCCTGGTGCAAACGCTTCGAATGTCTTTACACCGTGCTCCCTGTTCTTATTTCCTTCCGGAAATTGGAACCTTTGCTTACAAATTCTGCCGGTTCAATTCCTTCACCGCATAATCCACCGCCCGGGCCGTCAGGGCCATGTAGGTGATCGACGGGTTGACGCAGGAGGCCGAGGTCATACACGATCCGTCCGTTACGAACACATTGGGCACATCGTGGCACTGGTTCCATTTGTTGAGTACGGAGGTTTTCGGATCTTTTCCCATGCGGGCGGTGCCCATCTCGTGGATACCGTGCCCGATCGGCGCTTCCCGGTTGTAGGTAGAGACGTTCTTACCACCGGCTGCTTCCAGCATTTCGGCAGCGGCATTCATGGCATCCACTTTCATTTTTGCTTCGTTTTCGCGGAATTTTGCGCTGATGAACAAAGTCGGCAGGCCGTGCTTATCCAGCTTATCCGGATTCAAGCGAACCGAATTTTCGTGGTACGGCAAAGTTTCCCCGAAGCCCTGTAAGCCCATATTCCAAGGTCCCGGTTTGGTGATGGCATCTTTGAAGTCAGCGCCCATGCCGTTCTCCCCTACCCCGCGCTTCCAGTTGCCGCGGCTGGCACCGCCCTGGTAGCCGTAACCCCGGATAAAATCCGGGTGCTTATCCCAGACATTCCGGAAACGGGGAACGTACACGCCGTTCGGTCGCTGCCCATCGTAATATTTATTGTCAAAACCTTCAAAATCCGCGGAAGCGCCCACCCGGTAGAAATGATCCATCAGATTGTGGCCGAGTTCTCCGCTGGAATTGGCCAGACCGTTCGGAAAACGATCGCTGGCCGAATTAAGGAGGATCCAGGTAGACCCCAGTGTGGAAGCACACAAAAAGATGACACGGGCTTTATATTCCGTAGTCTCGCCGGTATTGGCATCGATCACGCGCACGCCCGTGGCCCGGTCCGATTGTTCATCGTACAGAATGGACTCCACCACTGAATCCGGTCGCAGGGTCATGTTGCCGGTAGCGGCTGCGGCCGGCAGGGTGGCACTCTGACTACTGAAATAAGCGCCGTAGGGACACCCCCGGAAACACAGGTCCCGGTGCTGGCAGGGGGTCCGGCCGTTGTGCGCACGGGTCAGGTTGGCCACTCGACCGATGGTGAGCCGGCGTTGGGGCCATTTGCCTTCGATGCCGGATTTAACCTTTTGCTCCACGCAGTTGAGTTCCATCGGCGGCAGGAATTCGCCATCCGGTAAATGGGCCAGGCCTTCCGATTGTCCGGATATCCCCACGAATTTTTCTACGTAACTGTACCAGGGTGCGATGTCCTGGTAGCGGATCGGCCAATCGACGGCGATCCCGTCTTTGGCATTCGCTTCGAAATCCAGATCACTCCAGCGGTAGCACTGACGGCCCCACATAATGGAGCGACCGCCGACGTGGTAACCCCGGATCCAACTGAAGGGTTGATCTTCGGGCGTGGTGTAGGGATGTTCCAGGTCGTTCACCCAGTAGTGGCGGGTCGCCTCGTTGAAGGCGTATACTTTGGACTGTACCGGATAATTGACCTCGTCCTCCGCTGAAACGCGGCCCCGGAGCCGAAAATCCCAGGTGGGCATCGAGGTGGTGGTGTAATCTTTAACGTGCTCTACCTGCCGCCCCCGTTCGAGTACCAGCGTTTTGAGCCCTTTTTCGGTGAGTTCCTTGGCCGCCCAGCCGCCGGTGATCCCGGAGCCGACGACGATGGCGTCGAATGTATTATTGTCTTGCATCTTTTTTGTCTAAGTCGGTTAGTGTAAAATTCGTCGGTAGTGATCTGTAAGAAACCAGCGAACGACAACGCAATCAGATCCGCATGCCGATCTGGGCCGGGCCGTCCTGGTAATTCACACAGCCGTGGTAGTGACCGGGCACCGGTTTGAATTCCAGCACATCCGTGCCGGCGTATTCGGAGGTGAAATAACCGACCAAAGTCAGTTCTTTCAGTTGCAGGAGACTTTTCCCCGCGGCGGAAGCTCCGTCCTTACGGGCGGCTTGTTCTTCGGCCTGTAAAAAGGACAGGCGGTCGGCAGCCGACAGTTCCGGGAAAGATTGACCGGTTGCATCGACACAGGTTCGCTCCAGTTCCGCCAGTCCGGCGGTGAAGGCGGTCTGCTCGTCGGCCGTATAGACTTCCTGCAGCATAAGATCGATGAATTCGTCCAGATGCAGGGATTTAGCGCCCAGGGTATCCGTTTCCGGCAGGATGGTCTCGGCGATCTCGCCGACCAGAACGGCCTGCTCTTCACTTAGGAACTGCGGCTCCCAGTCAATGGAATAACTCGGCTTGCACCCCTGCATGACGCCGGAAATAACCGAAGCCGACACGGCGCTACCGAGTAGCAGCCCCGCTCTTTTCAGGGCCTCTCTTCTGTTGATCATGATCGTTTAACTTTTTATGGTAAGGCTGATACTTTTTTGCAAAAACGATCCGGCGGACTATAACCACCCTCAGCGGATCTTTTTTACTTTTGCCCGGTTTTTTGTCGGCTAAACGGGTTGGAGGGTACACCGCCGGCCATCCGGAGCGTGTGGAATGCATCCATTTTCCCAAATGTCCGTTAACCTACAAAAGGCAGCGATTAAGATAATGATTTCCCCGGAAGTCGGACAGGCTTAACAATCGCCGATTCATTATTTTGCTATATTTACAAAAAACTATGTAATGAGATCATACTACCTACTAACACTATTTGTACTGAGTATTTCCCTGCTATTGCCCTCCTGCCAAAACAGCGATAATAGTGCGGATCAACCCAAAACGGTAAACCCGAACGCCACGGCCAATCCGTTCACCAATGCAACAACACCGGCTCCGGCAGCCGATCCGGCTTCTTTCAGTTCCGCCCAACCCCACTATAAATGTCCGAACAACTGCGCCGGCGGTAGTGGTCCGGCTAAAGGCAACTGCCCAGTTTGCGGTACGGAAATGGCCCACAATCAGGCTTATCACAACAACGCCGCCACAGCCGCTACTTCCGCCGACCCGGAAGCCAACGCACCGGTTCCGGCCTTTAATGCGACCGAACCGCATTATAAATGTCCGAACAACTGTGCCGGAGGACACGGTCCCGGGAAAGGCAACTGTCCGGTATGCGGTACCGCACTGGCCCACAATACGGCTTACCACAACAGCGCCAGTAGTACTACCGCTACTCCGACCCTGACGCCTCCGGCCGGAGTAACGACCAATACGTCTACTGCTGCCGCCACGAATGCGGCCGGTGTATTCCACTATACCTGTGCCAACGGCTGTGCCGGCGGAGCCGCGGAAGGCGTCGCCTGTTCTACCTGTGGCGCTACCCTGGTCCACAATACGGCCTACCATAATTAAAAGGATGTTTGGGATTTTTAGTCGGGCTGCAAACGCCACAGAAAAAAATCCCAAACACACTTTAAGTCGGAAAGACTACCGTCCACAAAGGACTTTTTAGCTCTATTCTCTAAGCACCTGATGTAATTTACGATGAAATTTTTCGCGCTCTTCTGCCCTATTCTGATCTTTCTATCTATTCATTTATCCGGTCAATCCCCGGAGGCCCTTTTTTACAGCAATGCAGAAACTGTGTACGATGTGGCCTCCCGGGATGGGATCGCCTGGGTAGCCACTTCCGGCGGTCTGGTCCGCGTGGATCAGGCCAGCGGGCAACGGGAATTTCTCCATCCGGCCAATTCGCCCCTTCTCGATTCCCGCATTCTCACGGTGGAATTTGATGCGGAAGGCGTCCTTTGGGTGGGTACCGATACGGAAGGTATCTTTAGCTGGGACGGCAACGATTGGCAGCACTATCCGGAGTTGCCCTGGGGCACCCGACTGGGAGAAGTCGGCCATATTCAACTCGATCCCGCTACGGGAGCCTTATGGATCCTGCACCAGTCTTCACCCGGTTGTTACCAGTGCTACGACGTAGTCAAGAAGATAGGTGATAACTGGGAAGCAGATGCGGGCGTGCCGGGTCTGGACGCGTCCAAAACGCACTTATTGCGGTTTGCTCCCGACGGAACGCCCTGGCTGTTCAAGGGCAATAATGAACTGGTCCAACTGGCCGAAACATTCACCTTTTTTCGTTCTACGGAAAACCTGCCGACGCCATCCTGGCCCGCACGGGAAGACCTGGCTTTTGATCCGGTCAGTAACGAGCCTATCCTGAAAGTCTCATACTACGACGATAATTCGATCCGCCGTTACCGCCTGGTACGGCCCCTTACGGGTAGCAACTGGGGCTTTTACGACGAGCTGTTGCCGGAAACCTTTACGGTGGGTGACAACTTTGCCATGCACCAGGATGACGACGGAAAACTCTGGCTATACAATCAGCAAACCCTGGCCGGCTGGAACGGTACCTCCTGGGACATCGTAGACCTCTCTCCATTTGACCTGCCGCAGCAAGACCAGTTCTACAGCCTGTTGAGCACTTCCGATGGACACCTCTGGTTCCTGCAGCTTTTCCAGGAGCCCTATGATCTTTTCGAATACGACGGTAGTGGCATCACGACCCATAAGCTGGATAATTCCGAGCTTCCTAACAACGGCATCACCCATATTCTGGTAGATCGCAAGAATCAGAAATGGGTGGTTAGCGGCCCTACGGTGGTGCGGATCAACGGACAGGAATGGACCGATACCCAGGGACCGGGATTTGAGATCTCGGGACTCGCCGAGGGTCCAGACGGCAATATCTGGGCAGCCAGTGCGACCAGCGAGTTCGATACGGCTTCCATTTACGTCTACCGGGGAGAAAGCTGGGAATTCCTGAGCGTACTGGATGATGCCCTGGTGACCGACATTGCCTTTGACCAGAACGGCACCGGCTGGTTTGCGTTTCGCAGCCAGGGACTGGGCCGGCTCAAAGATGGAGAATGGACCTTTTACAATACGGAAAATTCCGGTTTGCTCAGCAACAGCACCGGCAGTATCGCTCCGACGGAAGACGGGATCTGGATCACCACCGGCGAAGGCATCACGCATTTCGACGGTATAGACGAATGGTACACGATACCGGCGGATGATTTTCCGGCAGGCAACGGTTTCGGCTCGTCCCTCGCGGTAGATGCGGCCGGTTTTCTCTGGTTTGCCAGCGGAGACTTTCTATTGCGCCGGGGAAGCGACGATAACTGGTTGACTTTTGAGTTTGAAAAAGACGTTCCCCTGCGGAGACACCTGGATATCATACCCGATGCCAACGGCAATGTCTGGGTGATCGGTGCCGACGGCATCGTCCGCTACGACGGTAACGAATGGACCCGCTATCCGGATCCTTCCATCGGCTGGTCCGATTATCCGGTCTACGGGCTGGCCATCGATCAGGTCGGCAACAAATGGATCGGCATTCGTCGGGCAGGCCTGTTGGTCTATAACGAACTGGGCATTAATACGCCACTACCGGAAAAAGCAAAGATCACCGGATTACGTTTCTGGGATCAGAATGATAACGAGCAGTACGATGCCGGAGAACCCGGCCTGCCGGGAAAAAAAGTACGCTTGCTGCCCGACAGCACCCTGCTCTTTACCAATTCCGTGGGAACCTATACCGCATTCGTCGATCCCGGCAACTACGAAATACAATACGAAGACGAACCCGGCTGGAGCCTAAACAACGGACTGCCCCTGTTGCCGGTAAGCGTCCTGACGGACGATCAGGAGGGCTTTAACTTTCCCGAAAGCCCGGACGAACTGGCCGAAGCGCCGGAAGTGATCCTGCAAAGTGGACGCCCCCGCTGTGGTTTTGCCGTGCCCTATTTTCTCACCATCCGCAATACCGGCACGCTTGGCTGGTCCGGGGAGGTGAGTGTATTGCTGGACGAAAATGTTACCTATCTGGGCAGCAGCGTACCGCCGGATAGTTGGGATAACTTGCGACTGATTTGGGAAAATGTCCAACTCGGCCCGCTGGAACAGGTACAATATTATCTGACCCTGGAAATGCCTCCGGTCGAAAACGAGGTCGAGGACCTGCCGGTACTGGAATTTCTGGCAGAAGCTACGGGCGCTGCCGCTTATACACTTCAGCAGCAAGTGACCTGTGCGTTTGACCCCAACGACAAACTGGTGAGGTCCGCCGGGGCGATGCAGGGGGACAGTAGTCTGATCCGCGATCCGCTTTTTTACACCATCTGGTTCCAGAATCTGGGCACCGATACGGCCTTTAACGTAGTGATCCGCGATACCCTGGACGCTAACCTGGACTGGAATACCTTCGAACTGGTAGCCAGCAGCCACCCGGTTTCCGTCAGTATGGACCGCCGGGGCGGACTGACCTTTGTGCTTTCGGATATCGAGCTGCCCCACGCTGCGGTCGATGAAGTCAGGAGTCACGGCTTCGTCAGCTACCGCATACAGGCCCGGGCCGATCTGGAGCCCAATACTACGGTCGACAATACGGCCCACATCTATTTCGACTTCAATCCGGCGATCGTGACCAATACAACCCGTTCTACCCTGGTGGATGAATTGGTAGCCGTTCGCAATCCGATCATTGATACCCGGAATGCGCACGTTTTCCCCAATCCGTTTAACCAGCTCGCCCGGCTCGACTGGGATGATCCGTCGGGCTCCTATCGCCTAATGCTTTTTGACGGCACCGGTAAACTGCTCTCCACAGCTACTGTTTCCGGCGGGCAGCACCAGCTCGATGGAACTGCGCTACCGCCGGGATTGTATTTTTTCCGGCTGCAGGGAGAACGGGTATACACCGGTAAATTCGTGGTGGCCTGATCCCACGGACGGAGATAGAAATTTCTTTTCACCGTATCTACTGCAAGCCGGAGGCACCCGCTTCCGGGCCAACACATGCTATCTGAAAATGCCCAGCCGGGCGGCGTTTTCCCTACTTATCCAACCGGACCTAATTTTTTTCCAAAATTTTGTCCCCTACCCTTTCGGCAGCTTCGTTATGGGGGTGATTCAATTAATCACCAAAATGCAATACCATGAAAAACGCAATCAACTGGTTTGAGATCCCAGCTAAAGATTTCGCAAGAGCCAAAGGTTTTTACGAAGCCGTATTCCAGTCCCAACTGGAACCGATGAACATGGAAGGAGACGACAACAAAATGGCTATTTTCCCTTCCGACTGGAACAGCGGCGGTGTCGGCGGCACCCTGATCAGCGGGCCGGGTTACGAGCCTTCCCAATCCGGAGCACTGATCTACCTGAACGGCGGCGATGACCTCGCGGCTCCGCTTTCGCGGGTAGAGGCAGCCGGCGGCAAGGTTCTGGTCCCCAAAACCGCGATCGGACCGAACGGTTTTATCGCTCAGTTTACGGATACGGAAGGTAACCGGGTCGCTTTTCATTCGCCGAATTAAGCGAAGCGCGAAACAATGTATAAATTGAGGGGCCGCACGGTTGATAGTGCCGAACAATGAAAATTAATAAGGAATGAATTTACCGCTAAGGCCGCGAAGCCGCAAAGTTTTACAATGACTTCTATCGAGAAAATTTGCATTAGTAAGTCTTTCGATTTTTTGCGACTTTAACGGATAAGAACGCAGTTAGTGTATTTGCCGTTGGCAAATACACTAAAAAGCTTAGCGCCTTGGCGCCTTGGCGGTGAAAATCCAGTCCTCTCCGGCTACAAATTATTAACTATTAATGTTTCTCCCTAAAAACCGATGCGGACCTCGATTTACGAAAATCAAAAACGTTCTCAGCTAAAAAATAAAGACATGAAAGACTTCATGATGATCTTCATCGGCGCCAACTACGAAGAGTTGGGCCTATCTCCGCAGCAACTCCAGGACAGAATGGGCAAATGGTGGGCCTGGGGCAACAAAATGGAAGAACAGGGTATTCTGAAGGGCGGTAATGCCCTGCTCGCACAGGGGAAAAGGGTATCAGGTCTCAAAAGGGTGGTCTCGGACGGTCCGTTCGTAGAAAGCAAGGAGCTGGTGGGCGGCTACTATATCGTTTCCGCGAACAGTTTCGAAGAGGTGATCGAGATCGCCCAGGACTTTCCAGACTACGATCTCGACGGGACGGTCGAGATCCGGGAGGTCATGAAATTCGACCGGTAATGGAACACAAAATTGTCGATCATCTTTTCCGTCACCAGTACGGAAAGATGATCGCCGTGCTCACCAATATTTTTGGACTTTCCCATCTGGAGGTCATCGAAGATGCGGTGCAGGACACCTTCGTCAAGGCCACTTTGCAGTGGCGGTCCGAACGGCCCGAAAACCCCGAAGCCTGGCTGATGAAAGCCGCTAAAAACCGGGCCATCGATCTGCTGCGCAAGATCAAGGCTGAAAAGAACCGTTTTGAAAAAGTCACTACCGGATCGGCCGGCATTCAGCTGAATGAACTGTTCCTGGAACACGAAATAGCGGACAACCAACTGCGGATGATCTTCGTGGCCTGCCACCCGGAGCTGTCCCTGGAAGAGCAGATTGCCTTTGCCCTGAAAACCGTGTCCGGCTTTTCGATGAAGGAGATCGCAGCCGCGCTCCTGCTCAAGGAGGAAACCATTAAAAAGCGATTGATCCGGGCCCGCAAAAAGATCAGGGAACAGCAGATCCAGTTCAGCTTCCCGGCCGCGCCGGCGGTCCAGTCAAGACTGTCCGGAGTCCTGCGCGTCATTTATCTGATCTTCAATGAAGGCTTTCACTCCACTAAAAAAGAACAACTGGTCGATCAGGAGCTTTGCGGAGAAGCCCTGCGCCTGTGTAAACTACTGCTCACCCGGGAAGCGTTTCGCTCCGGCAGTAGTTATGCCCTCTTTGCCCTGCTGTGTTTCCATTCCGCCCGACTGGAAAGCAAAACCAATGCCGATAAGGAGATCGTCGATCTCGAACACCAGGACCGCTCCCGCTGGTATTTCCCCCTCGTTGTGCTCGGCAATGATGCCATGAACCGGGCCATGGAGTACCCCGACCTCTCTACCTATCACTACGAGGCGTCTATTGCCGCCGAGCACCTGAAGGCCCGCAGTTTTGCGGACACCAACTGGCCCGCCATCCTCAACCTGTACGAACAACTCCATACCTTCCACCCTTCCGATTCCAATCTGCTGAATATGGCTATTGTGCAACTGCGTATGGATCAGGCCCGGGCGGCCCGGGCCCTGCTCGATGCTATCGATGTGCAACAACTGGAACAACGGGCCTATCTATTCCACGGTTGCTACGCCGATTATCACCTCAGCCAGGGCGACCGCGAACGGGCGATCGCCTCCCTCCGCAAGGCCATTGAGCTGACCAATAATGCTTTAGAGGAAAAGTATCTGATCCGCAAATTGGAGCGGTTGTAGATGTTGGGAATGTGTGAACGTGCGAACGTTTTAACGTTGCTCACCTAATTTCCAGCAATACTCCATCTTCGACCGGTTTACCGAACAAGGGGCCCGCTTCGTTCCAGTAGAAGGGCTGCATTTTTACGTAGCGACTGTTCCAGCCGCCGCCGGGAAAACCGGTGACGTGGTAGACGATCCAGTCCTGATCTCCGATCGTGGTGAAGGAGCAGTGGCCTGGGCTCAGCACGCAATCGGTGCCTTCGAATACCGGTTCGGGATGTTTGGTCCAGGCCGCCGGGTCCATCGGATCTACGCCGTCCAGCCGGAGCAGGCCGAGACAGTAGAAATTGGACCAGCTCCCGCTGGCCGAATAGACGATGTAGAGCCTTCCATTTTTCTTCAGTACCTGCGGACCTTCATTAATGGTCGGCAGGCCATTTCCGGAGCCCCGCTGTTCCCAATCCTGGTCCGGAGAGGAAACCAGTACTCTTTCGGAACTGATCTCCGTTGGCGAGGCCATTTCCGCGATATACAGGTGCTGCGCTTCGTTGACGTCCCCTTTCCAGCCGGACCACATAAAATAGGACTTCCCGCCGTGGGTAAACACCGTGCCGTCTATCGCCCACTTATCCGATGCATCTCCCACCTGCCCCAAAAACTCAAAACCGCTGCCGATGGAGCCGTCCTTTGAGCCCAGTACGTACATGCGGTGGTTGGCATTATCGCCATCGTCCGCAGCGAAGTAGACGTACCAGCGGCCCTCAATTTTATGCAATTCGGGCGCCCACAGTTCTTTGGAATATTTGGTATCGGCAGGTGGCTGCCAGATCTGCATGGCCTCGGCCGTTCGCAGATCCAGGATGTTTTTGGCCGTTTTTACGTGGAGCGCACCGCCTCTGGAATAACAGTAATAGTAGGCCCCTTCGACAAAGGTGATCCAGGGATCCGCACCGGAAGTAAATAAAGGATTGGTAAAAATGACTCCGGATTGCTCCGTAGTGGTCGGTACTTTGGATGATGTGCAGGCCGCTATTAAGAGCAGCAGACTGAATATGCTGTATTTCATTCTTATCTTGATCTTGGTTTATCGTTTGCCTGCAATGATACAAAATCAGAACGAACCGCGAATAGCCTATTCCGAAATAGCCCGGACATGCTTACAATTGGTGTACACTCGAACTCTGGTAGTGTGAACCAAATTGCAATTAATCCGTCAGGCTCCGGATCAATTTTGCGTCAAAATATTAGCATGGTCAGAAAAATTAATTGAAAAAGTATATTTCCAGATACAATTCTAAGCATTCCCCAAATTCAAATAGCGATATAACTTTAGGTATCCGTAACTATTATTAGGTATTCGATTTATTCAATATTAGGTACTCTAAAATTATAAGAGACAATAATTATACATCCCTATCTGTTGATTTTTTTTAAATAATAACTTCCCGTAGCCCTCCAAAGCAAATTTTATATCAGATTATTCCACTCATTTTATCTTTCAAATATCTGTCCAGATACAGTATAAACATTTACAAACGGAAAATAATTAAACATTTTTTTAATATTTTTTATCAACATTTGCCGAAATAAAAACTAAATCTTATTGAATTGATATTCAATATTTTATAACAAAAATATAAAACTACTATTTATCGCTCCGGCGCAACATTCAGAACTTTTTTGAAATTTTTTTGCAACCTAATTTAAATCATGCCGTAACAGATCATCACATTAAGCTTTTCTATCTTACACTATGAACTTCATTGTTAATCGCCTGATTAAAATGTATTGTCCCAACAATAGCACAAAATAATAGTTCAAGTAAGTCCAGATCCAAATTAAGATCAAACCAACAACTAATTAAAATCCTAAAAGGTAAATTTTGCTGATTTTTTATCAGTCGGACAAAGTATTGTCTTCAGACCGGTAATAACTGTTCACGAAAGCGAATATTAATTATCCGGTGAGTTATTTCAATGCTTGTCAGGTTCGACCTGCTACACGCTTTAATTTGTTAGGTGTACTTCAAATTTAGATACTATCCGTGATCGGAATGGATCACACCTGATCAATGTCACAAAGTGTCCTGGCAGGAGTATGCCTTCCTTAAAAATATTCCGGTTCCGTCGATGAGACGGAAAACGGCGGGGAGGGGTATGCCGGTAAAAATTGAAATGGAATCTAAACCGTATTATTCATAGTCAAAATTCTCAAAATTATGAGACATTCATTGTTTGCTTTGGTATTGGGTCTATTGATCGTAGGACCTGCCAAAGCCCAGGAACTTACTATTGGAGAAGCTATCAACAAAGCCGGACGTCAAAGGATGTTAACGCAGATGATGGCCAAAAACTACATGCTCACCGGCTCTAAGATCAGAGTGGAAGCCGCTCGTCGGGAACTGGATGATGCCGTCGCACTTTTTGAAGAACAACTACTCGAGTTAGAAGATTACGCCCCCACTCCTGAAATTGAAGAGACTTTGAACGAAGTCAGAGACCTCTGGCTGCCTTTCCGGGTAAACGTTATTTCCGAGCCCAACAAGGAACTGGCTTTCGGCCTGATCAAGGAAAGCACCGATCTCCTGAAAAAATGTAACGAGGTGGTAGTCATGCTGGAAGAGCACTCCAACATCGACGCGGCCCGCCTGGTCAACGTATCGGGCAGACAGCGGATGCTTTCCCAGAAGATTGCCCTGCTGGCTACCGCTTACGCCTGGGATGTCCCCAACAGCAGCAATATCTACCTGGATCTCATCGGTGCCCGCCAGGAGTTCGAGGATGCCATGCAGGAACTGCTGGCCTCCGACCTGAACACCCCGGAGATCTCCGAAAACCTGAAGAAGGTGGAATCCCAGTGGGACTTTTCCAGAATGACTTTTGATGCCAAAAGTTCAAAAATGATGCCTTCTGTTATTGCCGTTACCACCAAATCCATTCTGAAGAAGATGGATAATATCACGGGTATGTACACCCAGGTAACCAATAATCAACGCCTGGCTACGATCAATTCAAAACAATAGTATTCGCAGAGATGGGTGAGTCATGGGCAAAGCCCCGACGGGTAGCCCGTGACTCCCTTTAACTGCGGAGCGCATTTACGGTTAGAGAAAAGGTACACCTAACAATGCGTTTACTTTGCCTGGATCAGATCGTAACCATTGGATGATGCGGACCGAACCGCATTCCAGAAGGATACTGTTGAATACTACACCCCGAAGCGGAACTATCCGCCGGGTACTAGGAAGATCTTCAAAGCACTGGTTTTGCCGGAGGATATGCTCCCAGCCGCTTTTTCCGCAAGGAGGGGCGCGTAAACCACCGGCGCCAGGGCTTTGGATCGCCTCCCGGATGAGACTGGATCTACCGCTTCCTGTACTTGAAATTGATCAAACGTTCACCGAATACCACTAAGACCTTCCCCCTTTTTTTCCGTTTTCTAAATCACTATGCGGGAGTAATCCGTTGACGGACACCGTAGCCTGGGCTACCGCGTCAACCGGTCATTCCCGTGCCAAAAATAAAATCATGAAACCTTTTAAGATCCTCCTCGCAGGACTACTATATCTACTGACTTTTTCCCCCGTTTCCGCCCAGCTTCAATTTGAATTTGAAGTCAGACCCCGCACCGAATACCGCCACGGCTTCAAGACCCTGGCCTCACCGGATCAGGATCCCGCATTCTTCACGGATCAGCGGACCCGTTTCAATGGGCTGTTCTCCGACGACAACATTACCGTTAAGATCAGCCTGCAGGACGTACGCGTCTGGGGTAATCAGTCCCAACTGGTCGTGGGCGACGGCAACCTGACCAGCCTGCACGAAGGTTGGGCCAAGTTTAATATCAGTCCGAAGTTCGCATTTAAGGTCGGGCGGCAGGAAATTGCCTACGACGACCAGCGCATCCTCGGTTCGGTAGGTTGGGCCCAGCAGGCCAGAAGTCACGACGCCGCAATCCTCATGTTCCAGGATTCTACTTTCTCCGGTCATCTGGGGTTGGCGTTCAACCAAAATAGTCCCCGGCTTTTTTCGACGGACTATACCGTGAAAAACTACAAAGCGCTCCAGTATCTGTGGCTGCACAAGGACTGGAAACAGGCCAACCTCAGCGTATTGGTACTCAACAACGGTGTGCAGGTGCTCAACGATAATGGAGAAGCGGTCGGCACCAATTTCAGCCATACCTTAGGCGGACGCTTCGGGTTCAAACTCGGCAAATTTCAGATTAATTCATCAGCTTACTATCAGGGCGGCAAACAGGCGAACGTGCAGGGCACGCGGATTAACGCACTTTATACCGGAGCCGATCTGACTTACGGTGTGGGCCGGGGCCACAGTTTTACCCTGGGAGGAGAGATCCTTTCCGGCAACAACCAAATGAACCCGACCGGTGAAAATAACGCTTTTACGCCCCTGTACGGTACCAACCACAAATTCAACGGCCTGATGGACTATTTCTACGTAGGCAATCACGTCAACAACGTTGGACTGAACGACCTGTTCGTGAAGTGGGGCATGAAAAAATCCAAGTTCAATTCGGGTATCCAGTTGCATTTCTTCACCGCTAACGAGGCGATAGCCGACGAAGCAGGCAAGGAAATGTCCTCGTACCTGGGAACGGAAGTGGATATCACCACCAGCTTTCCGGTGACCAAGGGCGTGGGCGTTGCGGCCGGGTATTCCCACATGTTCGGTTCCGACTCCATGGTGACCCTGAAAAATGCCGGTTCTACCGATGCCACGAGCAACTGGGTCTGGATGATGGTCACCATCAAACCGTCCTTCAAGATAGCCACCAAGTAATCGGCCTCCGGGAATCCATAAAACTTTTACCAATAATCATTTAAAGCGATAATTATGAAAACCAAGATATTAGTACTCACACTCTTATTTTTTTCGGGCCTGCTGACGGCTCAGGACCTGACCGTAGGGGAAGCCATCAACAAAGCGGGTCGCCAGCGGATGCTGACCCAGAAGATGACGAAGTGTTATCTGATGATCGGCCTGAAATCCCGCGTGGACCAGGCGAGAACCGAACTGGATGACGCCGTTGCATTATTCGAGGAGCAGATGCTCGAATTGCAGGACTACCCGGCCGGCAACAAAACCAAAAAAACCCTAGGGGAAGTATACGAACTCTGGCTTTCCTTCCGGATCAAGGTAGTGTCCTCCCCCAACCGGCTGACCGCAGGCATCCTCATTGACCAGGCCAATGAACTACTGGAAAAGTGTGATGATGTAGTGACCCTGCTGGAAAAGGAAGCCAAACTTAAATCGGCCAAACTTGTCAACATGTCGGGCCGGCAGCGGATGCTTTCCCAGCGGATCGCCCTGTACTATCTGGCTTACGCCTGGAAGATCCCGAGCGAAAGTATTTACCCCGAACTGAAGGGTGCCCGTGAAGAATTTGAAAAGGCATTGAAGGAACTGGTCGCTTCGGGTTACAATACCTCGGATATTACCACCAAGTTGAATAAAGTGATCAGCCAGTGGGAATTTTCGAAGCATACCTTTGATGTGAACAACAGCAAAATGATGCCGTCAGTGATCACCGTTACTACCAATTCCATCCTGAAACAGATGAATGACATCACCGGATTGTACGCAAAAGTGACGGATAATCAGTTGACTGCCAAGAGATAAATACGCGACGCCAATGGATCATGGATTAAAGCTGCATTTGATCAGATGATCCGAATCATCCTGCCCACTGCGGGCAAAAAAAGCAGATATTCGCGAAAGCCTTGTACCACTGTGTGCAAGGCTTTTGTTTTTTCCCACCTAGCGGATCCGGTATTCCTGGCGAGTATTTCCCCGGATGGCTGTGGCCGTGCTGCCGTTCAGTTCGATCTCATCGTATTGATTGGGAATGAGCATCCGGCCGTCCAGTCGAACCAGGCCCAGCAGGCCGTTCTGTACGGTGGCACCGTAGCTGCCGTTCCATTCAATGGCATCGTAAACATTAGGGATGACCATTCGACCGTCCAGTTTAATGAGGCCCACTTTGCCGTCCTTGACCGTAGTACCGAAACTGCCGTTCCAGCTAATGCTATCGTACAGGTTCGGAATCACGACCTCACCGTTCAGTTTGACCAGACCGACCTTCCCGTCCCGGACCGTAGTACCAAAGCTGCCGTCCCAGCTAATGCGGTCGTACATATGTGGGATCAACAGTTCGCCGTTCCGTTTGATCATGCCCACGCGGCCGTCCTTTTCGGTCATGCCGTAGCTGCCATTCCAGGTGATCCGGTCGTAGATATTCGGCACGATCACCTGCCCGTCCAGTCCGCAGATACCGATCTTTCCGTTCAGGCGGGTGGTTACCAGACTGCCTTCCAGCTCGATGGCGTCGTACATAGCGGGCGTGATCATGGTGCCGTTCGTGCCCATCAGTCCGTATTTTCCGTTTTGTTTCACGACCTTTTGGCCGGTGAGCAGATGAGTAGCGAAGAGTAAAGCGAACAGGAGGAGTAGGTTTTTCATAATGGAGGTGTTGTGTTTGTTAGCTTGTCGGGATCTGTTCCGTCGGTGGAGGATGGCCGGTGGGCGTTTAGCGCACGTTCACTGGAACGGTCGCTGGCACCAGAGCATTAGCGGTCAATGGGCACGTTTACAGAGCAACAAGCTTGGCGAAAAAATATAATCTGTTTGTAGGAATAGACAAGTTGAGGGGCGGAGGGTTGCTTGGAGAGGGGATTACAAAGTGATTTTCAATCAGATACGAACAGAATTAAGAGGTACCAATAGGAAAATCGAAGTGGCAGGTCTTCCAGCTTTTTCGATGAAGATTTTATGGTTATCTTTCTTGGACCTACACACAAACACCCGTAGAAGAACGTCGGATCGATACCAAATTAATTCAATTTTTTTCCCAAATAGACACCAGTTTAAAATGAAAACTTGTATTTCAATTTCAATCAGGATATCGGTAACTTTAGTAGTGATCACCATGCTGTTCAGTGCCTGTTCCAAAGACCAGGATGAAATTTCCTATGATCTGACCGGCGACTGGAAAGTCGTATACTATATCGATCATGGAGAAAAAATAACCAAAACGGAAGATAATACCTGGCCACATATTAATAATGGCGACATCACAGCAAATTTCTCATCAGTGGACAGCAATGGAGAAGGAGACATTGCCGGGGTTAAAGTTTCGAATGCTTACGGTGGTAAATATACCATACAAAATCATGGGAACATTTCATTCGGACCTATGGCCACTACCTTCGTTGCGGAACCCGAATGGACAAGGCTTTACCAAATCATGGCCGCTCAGCGCTACGAGATCAGGAACTCCATATTGTTGATCTTTTACAACGATGGAAAAAACATCATCGCTTTCGAGCGGATCTGATACTTTGCAATTTTCTAATACCGGCTTGCAGCAGTAAACTAATACCACTGACAAATCAGGGCACAAAAAAAGCACCTGCGACGGATCACAAGTGCTTTTAATGATGGTACCGAAGGCGGGAATCGAACCCGCACTCTGTTGCCAGAACTGGATTTTGAATCCAGCGCGTCTACCAATTCCGCCACTTCGGCAAGTGTACGGGAGGGAAGTTCAGACCGGCAGCGTACTGCTTTGCGCTTACTTCGCTCCTCTATTTGGCGGATGCAAATGTATCATTTTTTCCCATTCCAGGCAATAAGTGACCGAAAAAAGAGCGGAATCTTTAGCACGGACCGGTCGTAGGCTGTGGGAATAAACGTCGAAGCGGAAAAAAGGGTTCCGATTTGGTTGATGGGACCAGAGTGGGAATGATACTGGAAGGTCCGAAGGGATGATTTCACGCGGGGCGATAGCTCATTGCTAGAATGAACAATCCCGATTCGGTCCTTCGACCTTATCCGGGATGATTTTACGCGGGGCGTAAAATCAAAAAAGCCCTTCCGACTGTGTGCTTCGGAAGGGCCCAAAAGTCATCCCTATGATTATAATCTTTACGAGTTAAACTCGGCTTATTTCTTTATTCAGAGCGAAAGATAAGGCTTTTTATTTGCATATGAAAAATTTGTTAAAAAAAAATGGTATATGATCTTTTGGAAGCATCTTGTTTTACCCGGCCTTACTATCTTTGGGGCTTAAAAATAAGCATTTGCAGACCTATACCCTCTTCCAGCTCAACGAATATATCCGGCGGATCCTGGCGTTGAATTTCTCCGAACCGCTGTGGATCACCGCGGAGATCGCCCAGGTCGGCGAGTCGCGGGGGCATTACTTTGTATCGCTGGTACAAAAGGAAGAAGACAGTGAGGAGATCCTGGCGCAAAGTGAAGCGGCCCTTTGGGAGAAAACCCACCGGCGTTTGCGCCGGCAACTGGGCCTTACCCTGCACGAGATTCTACAGGCGGGCCGCTCGGTGAAGCTGCGGGTGCAGGTGGAGTACCACGAACGCTACGGACTGAAACTCATCATCCACGAGATTGACCCCACTTTTACCCTGGGGCAACTGGAACTGCAAAGGCGCAAAACGATCGAAGGTCTGAAAAAAGGCGGGCATCTGCGCCGAAATGCTCTGCTGCCTTTACCGGAAGTCGTGCAGCGGCTGGCCGTGATCAGTAGTGAGACAGCGGCGGGTTACCACGATTTCAACACCCAATTGCGCCAGAATGCCTACGGATACGCTTTCCGGACTACCCTTTTTCCGAGCGCCATGCAGGGGCAGAAGGTAGCCGAGGAGCTACCCACCCAGATCCGGAAGATCAACCGCCGGAAAGCCGCATTCGACGCGGTAGTGGTGATCCGTGGTGGCGGTTCCCGACTGGACCTCAGCGCTTTCGACGAGCTCAAGGTGGCCGAAAGTCTCGCCAAGTGCCAACTGCCCGTGATCACCGGTATCGGTCACGAAGTGGATGAAACCGTTTCGGACCTCGTGGCCCACACCCGCCTGAAAACCCCGACGGCCGTGGCCGAATGGCTGATCGGACGGGCCGCTCAATTCGAGGCCGGGCTGCTGCAACTGACCCAGCAACTGCAGTTCATCGGAAATCAGATTCTCCAGCGGGAGGCAATCCAGTTGAACGGCATCCGCCAGCAATTGCGTCACACCAGCCGCAACCTCGTACAAAAACAGGAACAGTTGCTGGATTTTATTGCCAACGAACTCCCCTACCGGGCAACCAGTCAGCTCCGGAACGGGAACCAGCAGATCGATCAGCTGGAAAAGATGGTGCAGCTGCTTAGCATAGAGAGTACCCTGGCGAGAGGTTATACTCTCACCCAATTAAATGGTAAATTTGTTCATTCCCGGAAGGACGTACAAGCGGGCGATCAATTAAAGACCCTTTTTCGGGATGGGGAGGTCGATAGTACGGTAGATGATGGGCTGTAGAAAATTGATAATTTGAGATATCTGAATCGTATAAGGTAGAGCGGCATTGGGGCCTATACTTAATAAACCAACCGTAGCGGCGGATGGCAATCCGCCCGCAACAAAATAAATAATATGACTTACGAAGCTGCCATGGGAGAATTGCAGGATATCGTGGATGCGCTACAGGAAAACACCCTGGGCATCGATGATCTGTCCGAACGACTGCAGCGAGCTGCCGAATTGATCAATTTTTGCCGACAAAAACTCCGATCTACAGAGGAGGAAATTCAGGGACTCTTCTCCGATCAGGATTAGTGCAGTGAGCATGGCCAGGCGATCGGTTATCGTCAGTACATTTTAGTGTACCAAGATGGAAATCACCCTAATTTAACCAATAGCTACTCCGTGCCATGCGAACGTTAATCAAGCTGGTCTTAATGTTTACCATACTCAGCTGCGGAGCACCTGGATCTGGAAGTGCCGATCCGCAGATATGGAACAAAATCCTCAATTACGAAATCGCATTAGTGCAGCCGTGCGAGCAATATGCTGATGACCATTTTTCAGGGGAAAACCTGCCCGAGGGAATGGCTATAGCGATATCCCCACCTTTTGACTCCCTGCCCTGTATCACCCAGATATCCATCAATAATATGGTCACCCGGGAATTTCTGAACCGACAATGCATCGTTCTACAATTCCGGAACACCCTCAGTGATCTCGAATCGCACCTCGATCCGGAAAGCTTGCAGCGGGCTAATGTCTATTTACAGAATGATTATCAACAACTTGCAGGGGTGGATATGACCCGATTGGATATAACCAGGGCGGGTATCCAGGTCACCGAAAACGCCGCAGACTGCGAGCGGAAACACACCTCCATTTATGATTTCTCTCCGGTTTTGCTGAATCAGCAAGGAGATAAAGCTGTAGTATTTCTGTACCAGCGAGGCCATGCCGAACAGCGGGCGGCCTATTTTCTAAAAAAGATCGGTGAGATCTGGTTTCTGGAAATTAAAGAAATGATGTGAACCCGGTTAAGTCGGGTTAGTCCGTATTAAATCCCTGTCAATTGCCAAGACAATAACACTATACATTACAAGGCTGCTCCCCGGTAGCATTGGAAAAATGTAAAAATATTGAGGTTATTCCTGACGCGAAGTGGTTTGGGAAAATCCCAAACCGCTTCGGTCGGTATATACTGTACTTATACACTTTTCCATCACCTCCATCTGGTAATTTGGCAATTTAAAGGTGCCCAACTCCAATAAAGTCCGCCACCCGCCGGATCACATCCGGATTCTTCATCAGGCGGTAATGGCCGTACCCTTCGGTAATGATCATCCGGGCATTGGGCCAGGATTCCGCTACCAAACGGGCTGCATCCAGAGAAACGGCCTGATCGTCGGTATCGTGCACGATCAGGGCTTCCCCGATCTGTGCTTGCAGGCCCAGACTACTCAGAGAAGCTTCCGGCAATGGTCGCCCTACCTTTTCTTCGACCAGACGGCGGTAATGTTTAACCGCTCCCGGAGGGACATTTAAAGTTTTCACCGAGCCCTGGAATACGTTTTCCATCCGGTTGGGCGTACCGATCAGTACCAGCTTCTCCAGATAGATCTCCTTATCCAGTTCACTCAGGGCAAAAACCGTGGCCGCACCACCGAATGAATGCGTGATCACACTGTGCACATCTCCCAAACGGCGGATCACCAGACGGACCGCTTCGCCGAAGGTGCGCAGATTGGCACGCGTCCCACCGGAGTCTCCGTGCGCCGGACCGTCCATGGCTACTACCCGAAATCCCTGCTCGACCAACTCCGGCACAAAGGTGCGCAAAGCCGTACCTCTCGATTCCCAACCGTGGACCAATAGCACCGTGCGGGTACCACTCCCCCATTCGTAGCACTTCAGCATGTGTTTCCCGAAGAGGATCTCAAAGATCCGGGCTTCGGCCAGCAAGGGCTCGGGCGAACGGTGCTTGGCGCGGGTACGCGGCGTGGTAAACAACTCAAAGGCTTTGGTTCCGGCCGCCCGGGGAAAAACGCGCCCCAGCGTACCGAACCCGAAACGGACCAGTGACAAAAACCAGGGATAGCTCACCGGACGCTCCGGTTTGTCATCTACCCAGCTTGAATTCAGGTATTCGATTTTTTGTACAGTCATCATGATCGTTGATTTTTTTTGGTTGATGGTCGACGGTGGACGGTGGATGGTTGACGGTTGACGGTTGACGGTTGACGGTTGACGGTTGACGGTTGACGGTTGACGGTTGACGGTTGACGGTTGACGGTAAATTCCCAATCTCATCGACTTTTACCGGAACCATTCACCCCCCAACCTCAACACTTTAACACCTTTCCACTTTAACACATTAAATCATCGTTTTAATCCCTCCACCATCTGATTCAGCAGCCGGGCCACATTATCAAAATAGCGGACATCGCGGTAGAGTTGGGCCATCATAATGCCTCCTTCCAGAGTACTGATGAAGTTGATCGCGAATTCGCGGGCATCAATATCGATCCGGACCTCCCCGCTGGCCATGCCTTTTTGCAGCGTCCGGACGATGCGTTCCTGCCAGGCATCCATGGCGCGGATCACTTCCTTGCGAAGTACCGGCCGGGATTCATCGGCGTCTACCGAGCTGTTCTGGATCGGACAGCCGCCCTCCACCGGAGGGTTCAGGATGCGTTCCTTGTAGAAATAGATGACCTCCTTGAATTTGGCGATCACCTGGTTTTCCGCCCGAGTGCGTTTGCCGACTTCCACCAGTACCGTATTGACGGCTTCCTGGAAGGCCGCAACCGCAATTTGTTCCTTGTCTTTAAAATGGCCGTAGAGCGCCCCTTTGGACATACCCGTAGCGTCCATAATGTCTTTCATCGAAGTGCCTTCGTACCCGCGCTGGTTAAAAAGGGTGGCCGCTTCGGTGATGATGAGGTTCCGTGTTTTTTCTGCTTTGGTCATTTTCTCAAGATGTATATTGTTGGCATGAAGTCGGTTGATCGGAATGCTCGGTTTCCTTGCCGCCCTTAGCCTGTAATGGCGGACAAATGATGGTACGTATGGATCGTAGTGAACTGCAGCATTTGCCGCATGGTCAAATTTTCCAGTGCCGGGTGCGGGAGTATACACCGATCGAGTTCGTACTCCGTCCAACCGTCCATTCGCGATATTATTCCGTCTTCCAAACGTTTCCAGCTCTTCAATTGTTGATCTATATCATAGACTTTGCCGGACTCGGGCACAAAACGCGAAGGTGCCTTTAAACCCGTGCTCAGTACAAACTTATAGTGGGATGCCAGGGCCTTGTGTCCCTTGTCCGGATGGGACGGAGGACCGAATTGATCGAACCAATCTCTATCTTTGCCCAGCGCGCCCACAATGGGGATCGAAGACAGGATGAGGTGTTCCAGCTGCTCGGCCGGACTCCAGCGGTCACCGGGCTTTTGGAGATAGGCCGTTTCGCTCAGCGATTGCAGTTCTTCCCGGACCCGCAGAAAGGCTGCGGACAGCTCCCGGGCGATAGTTGTTTTGTCTGGTACAGTTGGCGATCGGTCTTTCATTTCAGGTGCTATTATTTGCCGGGAATTTCCGGTCGGGTCATTTGGTGACCACACAAATATACAACAATTCTAAAATAAACCAACCGGTCGGTTTATTATTTTCAAAAAAATTTAATCTCCTCGATGGAGCATACGGCGTTTATAGGGGTAGGCAGTAATCTGGGGCCGCGGGAAGTGCAGCTCCGGCAGGCTTTACAGTGGATAGAAGAAGAGATAGGAACGTTGATCCGGGCGTCCAATATTTATCAGACCAGTCCCTGGGGTGGGATCGATCAACCCGATTATCTTAATCAGGTCTGGCAAATTCGGACCGGTCTCGGCCCCTTTCACCTGATGACGGCCTTGCTGGAACTGGAAAAACGGGCCAACCGGGAACGCCTCCAGCGCTGGGGCGCCCGCACCCTGGATCTGGATCTGCTGTTTTACGACGATTACCGCATCCGGACCGCATTTCTTACCCTCCCCCACCCTCAGATCCAGAACCGAAATTTCGTGCTGGTCCCTCTGGCGGAGATCGCTCCCGACTGGCTGCATCCGGTGCTGGGCAAAACGGCCGCTGAGCTGGCCGCCAAAAGTCCGGACGAGGAGATCGTCAGGATCTGGGCGGGGAATTAGCCGGCTTACGCCCGCGAATAAACATTTTCCGCAATATCATCTATATTTTCCCGCGCATCGACTACATTTGCCCGCATGGCCAAACAAATATTCCCACATCAATACATCGCCATTGAAGGTAATATCGGTGCTGGTAAGACAACGCTCTGTCACCAGCTGGCCGAACAATTTGACAGCCGGCTCATTCTGGAGCAGTTTACCGATAATCCGTTCCTGCCCTTTTTTTACGACAGTCCGGAGCGCTACGCTTTCCCGGTGGAGTTGTTCTTTATGACGGAACGGCACAAGCAGTTGCAGGAACTACTCTCCCAGCACGATCTATTTCAGAAGGGGATCATTGCGGACTACTTTTTCGTAAAAACACTACTTTTTGCCCGCAATAACCTCAATGATCAGGAATATCGCCTGTTCCAACGCCTGTTCAATATTCTGAATGCCAGCTTCCCGAAACCGGAACTGCTGGTGTACCTGCACCGGCCGGTGGAAGAATTGCTCTCCAATATCAAACGCCGGGGCCGTAGCTACGAACAGGATATTTCGGGCGATTACCTGCTGAACATCCAGAATGCCTATTTCGATTATTTTAAGACCAATCCGCAACTTCCTATCCTGATCCTGGATGTGGAAGATGCGGATTGGATCAACGAAGCAGAGCATTACCAGCGCTTACTGACGGAGATCAGTCTGGACTATGAGCCCGGGATCCACCGCAAACGCCTGGTATTGCCCTGAGTTCCCATTAGAAATCGTAGTACATTTTCGCGATGAGCTGTCGTCCGATCTTCGGTGCGCCGTAAAATGCCCGGTAGTTTTCCTTCAGGGCATTGGTCATCGTAGCCGATACGGATACCTTGTTCCGGAAAGCATAGCCCACGCCCAGATCCGTCATCACGAAAGCATCTACCGGCCCCGTCCAGAGCGCGCCGTTGATACTTTGCCATTTACTCTGGTACCGCAACCCGATAAATCCGTTCCAGCCAAATTCCTGATCGAGTTCTACTCCGACTTTGATCTTCGTGGCCGGTACATTCAGCGAGAAATCGGTCGTAGAGCTGCTCTCTCCTTCCCCTACCGGCACGTCTTCGAACAGGTTCTGACTGAGCCAGCTCAGATTCGCGTAGGCTGACCAATTACCCGGGAAGAAATAACGCGTTCCGATATCCAGTCCCCAATAGTCGATCGATTTGATGTTGTAGTAAGCAAAATCGAGCGTCGGGATCGGAAAGTAGGCCGGAGACTGGTCCGATTCGATCAGGCCCAGCGGATTCGGCTGCCCCGTTTCCCCGTTAAAGGCGATCCCTTCGGCCACGGAAGCATAAATAGTGGCTACCGCTTCCGGGGTAAGGCCCATTTGTTCCAGTTCGTCGCGATTCAACTGCTGTTCCAGGGCACCCGCCAGATCGCTGGCCAGGGTCGGCTGGAATACCAGCGGACTGGCCTGGAACGGAGCCGAGACCACATTTTTCCGGCGGTTGTAATACAGGTCCACAGCGATACTCAGCTTATCTTCGACCAGCCCTTTGTAGCCGATCTCGTACACGTGGGAGCTCGACAGCTTCAGCTTTGGCCGGTTCAGTGGTAACTGACTCAGCACACCGTTGGAAAAGCCATTGACCAATCCGGTTTGGGCACCAAGATAATCGATCACCGATTGGGGTAAGGCCTGCTGTTGCTGTAGAATGCCCGTGATCAAACCGTAGAGCGGCTGCAGATCCAGGCCGATCCCATCACTTGCGCCCACTCCGGGCAGGAAACTGCTGGTTTGCGGATGATTGAATGAAACTTCATCCACACCACCCAGCAGATAGGCCGCAAAAGCCCCCTGATTGGCCAACGGCAGATCCGCAAAAAGATTGAGGGCCGTAGGCGCGCCGAAGGCCCGATTGAAAGTAGCACGGACGGTGTGTTTGGGTGAGGGTTTGAAGACCAGCGCCAGTCGCGGCGAAAAGAAGGAGGACTTCAGCGGTACGAAGTGATCGACACGGGCCGCCGCCACCAGGTCAAATCGGGGATTGATCCTGATCTCTGATTGTCCGTACACTCCGGCTACGGTATAGTTATCATCGTCTTCCCAGCGCCCGTGGACCGTTTTTTTGGAGTCGATACTGTTCAGCCGGTAATCCATGCCCAGTACCAAACTGGTCCCTTCCTTTTTTATCGGCAGGCTGTATTGCATCTGCCCTTCTACCTGGTGGGATTCCGTGATGTTGGTCAGTCCGGTTGTGTATAGATACGAATTCCCGTCGCGACCGTCCTGGTAGGAATAGAACACCTGGCCGAAAAAGCCGCCGGTCTGTACCCTCAATTGCCCGAAGGGCCGGGGCGCTTTGGTGTACCCCTCTCCCTGAGCGGTGCGGAAGATCCCTTTGCCTACGGCCCAGCCTCCTACCGCTGTAAGCGTCGTGTTTGCATTCGGGCGGTAGGCCAGCGTACCGGTCAGGCCCATGGACTCCACATTGTAATCCGGAATGTTGTCCGTGATCAGGTTGCCGGTCAGGCTGCTGCGTATCTGTGGTTGGAAGCCGGCCAGATGCTGCGCTTCCACCGCATCGGTAGAATCGATTTCCCAGTCGCGGGCCCGGCGGTAATGCGCGGTCAGTTTATAACCGAAGCGACCATTATCCCAGGTACCGGCGTGCCGCAGGGAAGCCAGAAAAGTGTTGCGGGTACCGGCTCCCACACTGACACTAGTGCCCTGTTTATCAAAAGGGCTGATAGACAGGAAATGGACGATGCCGGCTTCCAGTCCGGGTACGTACAAAGCCGAACCAGGTCCCTTCACCACCTCGATCCGATCCAGATCGATGGGATCGATGGGTTGCTGGCTGTAGTAGAGGATCCCCAGTCCGGGCAGGATGAGATTACGGTAATCCAGCATGGCAAAGCTTTCGGAATTAAAGATATCCGAACGCCCCCGCAGGGTGATGTTCCCGGAATTCACTCCGGCCTGTACCACGTCCAGTCCCATTTTGGTCCGCAGGGAAAGGAAGGGATTCATCACGGCATCCTGCAGCAACTCTTCCTGTTCGATGTAATCGATCGAAGAGGGCGCCTCCTGCACCTTTTCCTGGCGGCGGGTACCGGTCACCAGCAGTTCCTGGCCCACCAGTGCCCCGGGCACCATGGATACCAGTAGGTTATCGGTAGCCGCGATGATGTTGATCTCCTTCAATTCGTAGCCACCGTGGGTAACGGCGATCTTGATCGGTAATTTTTCCCGGATATTCAGGCTAAACGTGCCGTCGGGTTCGGACTCGGTTTCAGTGGTGGTACCGGGGATCTCGATCCGCGCCCCGGCGAGCGCGATCCCGTTGACGTTATCGGATACGATCCCGCGGATCTCCGTTTGCGCCACGGTCCGGACCGGCCCCAATATAAAGAGGAGTAAAAAGCCGGATAAACTGAAAAAGTGTTTCAAGAAAGGTAAATTACTCATAGTGTTAGTGCATTGAAAGTTGGGTTATAGCCATTGCGTCGGATGGTTATAGATTTGATTTTAGTAAGACCGTGTTTTCTTCCTGCGTTTCAACCAGGCATAAGGCGGCCGGGTTTTCGCACTCCCGGAATGCCAAAACCAGTCGGTAATTCCCGATCGCAGGGTCGGGAGAGGTGGCGATGATCAGTTAAGCTGAGAAGAGATCAACGCTCTTAGCTCATTGAAAAACTGGATCAGTTCCACATTGGAGAAATACACATCGGAATTGAATACGTAGCTGTTGTTGTACGGATCCTCGATCATCAGGCGTTTGTCGTCCAGATATTTTGAGAACGAGAGGTTGATGAATTCGTACCAGGGAAAGAAGCGGAATTCATCGTACGCTTCGTAGGCCCGGCCCCGCTCTTTTTTCCGGCCTTTGGCGCCGGCCACTTCTTCCACCTCCATTTTCAGATTCAGCCCGACGCCTTTTTTGGTCAGCAGTAAATTGCCTAAAAAAGAGATAGGTTCGTCTTCAAAATCGGTGATGTTGTACTTCGTGACCAGATCCCGGCTGTGGCGCAGATTTTTCATGGCATTCGGATCTTCCTCCCGGCATTCTTCCAGGCAGACGAACGCATCGGGCTCGTCCTGACTGAAATAGCGGTCGTTGTATTTCCGGCACAGATCGGGGATCCGTTTCTCGACATCGTCCAGTGCCAGCAATCCGCCTTTCAGCATCAGGTGCTGTACCCCGCATTTTTTCACGTCGATGGTAACCCGGTTCTGGACTCCGGACAGTTCGGCGCAATTATCCGTTACCACATAAAACACATCCAGTCCCTTGATGAGAAAAGACTGATGAGAGTTATTGGTTTTATCGGAAAAATTGATCAGATCGATCACGAAACTGTTGGGCTCATTGTAGTCGGCCAGTACCAGCTTGGGCATGTAAATATCGATCTGGGACCGCATATTGGGATAATAGCCGTTATTATCCGCCAGGGTGGCCGCCGTAGCTTTGAAAAAATCCGAGACATCGATGATCACCGGAGTTTCCTCCGCACCGATGGAAACCTGAACCAGATCATTACCGATCTGTTCTAAGAACTGAGACGGTCGGATATTGATCAGATTAGCGGTTCGGGCGCCCTGGGTCTTGGAAGTGATCCGGATACCCTGATCGTCCCAGGAGATCACGATCGGAAGATCCCGCAAGTGGGGATTGGAAATACCAACCTGACCGAAAGCCGAAAAAGAATGGACAAATACTGTAAGAATGGCAGCTAGAAATGTGCTCGCTTTTAACATAATCCTGTAGCTTTTAATGTTTATGACAAAAAATCTAGTTAATGCGGAGGATCCGTTAAAAGTGTGTTGGATAGAGAAACGTACCAGATGAAGATGCGAGGCCCGGTTCCGGCCTCATCACTGAAGTGGAAGAAACTGCGACTGTACGCCACGGACCGGTTGCAGGGATTAAAGGCGCCTTTAATCCAATAGTTTACCGGGCTGCAGTTTGGACCGTACGGTGCCCATTGGTTCCATACCGGCAGGAAATGGAACAGGAGCAGCGAAATGGCACATTCGCAGATCGATTTTCAGACTTTAATGGTGTTTTTAAAAAGGATAATTACAATCAATACTTAATCGAGGAACAGTTAATGCTTTCGTTCAGGAATCAAAGGGGATTAGGGTATAGTGAAAGAATTGCGGAAAGTACGAAACTATGATACGGATGCTTGTTTTTAAAGTTTCAGAATAATGGCGAGCGTTGGATTTAAGGTGTTAAACAGCAGGCAAGACAATACGAAAAAGCAATTTTAAACAAATAATTCATTTGCGGAGGAAATACCTTATTTTCCCGCATCATCCATAAAAAACCTGGACCAGCACTGTATGAAAATAAATATCCCCGAAACCGATCAGGAACGCATCGTCATCGTAGGCGGTGGATTCGGAGGCCTGACCCTGGCGCGCAAACTCGCAAAATCCAACTACCAGATCGTACTGATCGACCGGAACAACTTCCACCAGTTCCAGCCGCTGTTCTATCAGGTAGCGATGGCGGGCCTGGAACCGAGCTCGATCCTGTTCCCGCTCCGCAAAACCTTTCACCGCTACGATAATGTCTACATCCGGGTGGCGGAAGTGACCGGGATAAAGCTCGCGGAAAAACGCCTGGAAACGTCACTGGGAATCTGTAATTTCGATCACCTCATTATCGCCACGGGTGCGGATACCAATTTTTTCGGCAACCAGCAGATCGCCGATAAGGCCATCCCGATGAAGTCCGTCTCCGAAGCCCTGTTCCTGCGCAATACCATCCTCAATGATTACGAGATCGCCCTGTCTACGACCGATTTTGACGACCGGCAGGGTTACATCGATATCGTGATCGTAGGTGGCGGCCCCACGGGCGTGGAGGTAGCCGGCGCATTGGCGGAAATGCGCAAGAACGTACTGCCCAAGGATTATCCCGAACTGGATTGCAGCGAGATCGATATCTATCTGGTGCAAAGCTCGCCGCAGTTGCTGAAAGGTATGTCCGAAGCTGCCTCCGAGAAAGCGCTGGAATTCCTGACCGAACTGGGGGTAAAGGTCATTCTCAACAACCGCGTGGTCAGTTATGACGGAGAATTTGTGGAAATGAAGGATGGTTCCCGCATCCAGAGCCGCAAAGTGATCTGGGCCGCCGGCATCACCGGAAGCCTGATCCCCGGATTACCGGAAGGCTCCGTTACTTACGGCAACCGATTGAAGGTCAACCGCTACAATGAGGTGGAAGGCGTGGACAATGTCTATGCCCTCGGTGATATCGCCTATATGGAAGAGGAGGAATACCCCCAGGGACATCCGCAGGTCGCACAGGTAGCTATCCAGCAGGCCAAACAACTGGCCGACAACTTTAAGAAACGTGCAGCAGGCAAAGAAATGAAGGAATTTTCTTACCGCGATCTCGGCAGCATGGCCACCATCGGCCGGCGCCTGGCGGTAGTGGATCTGCCCAACTGGAAATTTCAGGGCACTTTCGCCTGGTTCGTCTGGCTGTTCGTTCACCTCTTCGCTATCCTCGGTTCCCGCAACAAACTGGTCGTCTTCATCAACTGGGTCTGGAATTATCTTTTTTATGATCAGAGTTTACGCCTGATTATCCGGACCGGGGCTCCTTGGAAGAAGATGGACGATGTGATTGATGAAGGGGAGAGGGGGTGATTTGGAGAGGGGGAGGCTGGGTGATGGGGAGACTTGGAGAAGGGGAGAGGGGGAGACTCGGAGAAGGGGTGAGGCGTTTTTCTTTCACCAAGTCTCCCCGTCTCCAATTCCCCTTGTCTCCCACTCTCCTTGTCTCCCACTCTCCAAGTCCCCTAGTCACCAAGTCTCCCACTCAAAATCACCGCCAGCCTCCGCCCAGAGCCCGGTAAATCCCCACCTTGGCCTGCAACTGCTGAAGCTTGGTTTCCACCAGTTCCATTTTGGCGTCCAGGACTTCTTCCTGGGTCAAGAGTACCTCTACGTAATCGGCTTTGGCGTACCGGAACAAGCTATTGGCAATATTGACCGATTCGCTGAGAATATCGACTTCCTGTTGCTTGGTGACCAAGCTGTTGGCGTAGTTTTCCAGCTTGGTCAGTTGATTCAGGACATCGGTATAAGCGTTCAGGACCGTCTGTTCGTATTGATAGACCGTCTGGACCTGCGTGGCCGAAGCCATATTGTAGCGGGCCCGTATCCCCTTTTTGTTGATGAGAGGAGCCGTCAGTTCCCCGGCCAGATTAAAGAGAATGGACTCCGGCTTCAGCAAAAAACTCGGATTGAAGGCCTGAAAACCGACACCGGCCGCAATATCCAGGCTCGGATAGAAATCAGCCCGGGCGACCAGTACATCCATGTTAGCGGCCTGTAGCTGATACTCCGCCTGACGGATGTCGGGCCGGTTTTGCAACATGCGAGCGGGAATACCCGCCTGCATGCTGTCGATCTGGAGATCCATGAAACCCGCCGCGTTGCGCTGGATCGTAGTCGGGTAGCGCCCCACCAGGAAGTTGATGCGGTTTTCCGTTTCCACGATTTGCTGCCGGATGGCGTATTGCAGGTTGCGGGTATTCAGCAACTGAGCTTCAAAACGATTGACGACCAACTGGTTAGCCTTGGCATTTTCCTTTTGGATGATCACTTTTCGCAGCGCTTCCTCCTGGATACCTGCGTTGTTGTTGATGATCTGCAAAAGGTTATCGAGCGCCATGAGTTCGTAGTAGGACTCGGCGATCTCGGCAATCAGATTGGAAACCAGAAAGTTCCGTCCTTCATTGGCGGCCAAGTACCGGAGTTGCGCGGCATCCTTGGCATTCCGCAGCTTGCGCCAGATATCCACTTCCCAACTGGCCATCGCTCCGAACTGGAAATCGCCCAAAGGCTCGGGAAACTCCCGGCCCTCTTCAATTTCCAGGCTGTGTTCGACCGTACCGTCCCGGGTGAAGCGTCCGGGTTTTTCGGCGCCGATCCCCGCCCCTAAGTTTACCGAAGGCAGGTATTCACCGGATCTTTCCAGCACTTCATTCTGACTGACGACCAACTCCTGCAGGACGATATTTAACTCCTGATTGTTTTGTAAGGCCGTATCGATCAAACCGATCAAACCGGGATCTTCAAAATACGTGCGCCAGTTTATCTCGGCTACACTAATACTATCCGGAAGGGTTTGGTCTTTAAAACTTGCGGGCACGTTTTTGTCAGCTTGTTTTAGCGCTACCTCGGGCGCACGACAACTGGCCAGGAGCGTGATCAAAACAAGAACGACCGTACCGCTATGGTGATTTATGAATTTTTTCATGCTAATTTTTTTTACGGTTTCGCGCTTTGAGCAAAACGTCCAATTTTGCGATTTTCTTCAACAGCGAAGCTTTGCTGGGCTCGTTGCCGAAGATTTCCGATACCGGGATATGGGACTCTCCTTTCAGCAGGTCTCTACCCTCTACCAGTTTGGCCAGTATGTAGTACAGGCCGGGTATGATGAGGACCCCGAAGACCGTACCGATCAACATCCCGCCGAGCGAGGCCGAACCGATCGTCCGGTTACCGATTGCTCCCGCACCGTGGGCCAGGACCAATGGGATCAGACCGGCAATAAAGGCAAAAGAGGTCATCAGGATGGGTCGGAAACGCACTTTGGCACCCTCGATGGCTGCGTTCAGGATAGTTGCTCCTTCGTTGTGCTTTTGCACGGCGAATTCCACGATCAGTACCGCGTTTTTCCCGAGCAATCCCACCAGCATGATCATCCCGATCTGCGCGTAAACGTCATTGGCCAATCCCATCAGTTTCAGCAGCAAAAAGGTACCGAATATCCCGATCGGCAACGAAAGCAGAACCGCCAGGGGCAGAACGAAACTCTCGTACTGCGCTGCGAGTACCAGATACACAAAGAAGACCACTACCAGGAAGATGTAAATGGACTCATTCCCCCGTCGGGCTTCGTCGTAAGACAAACCTTCCCAGGCAATATCGAAGCCCCGTGGCAGGGTTTCACTGGATACCTCCTCAATGGCTTTGATCGCATCGCCCGTGGTATAGCCCGGAGCGGGCAGCCCCCGGATCGATGCCGAGTTGTAGAGGTTGTAACGCGTGATCTCGTTGGGTCCCTGGGTTTCCTTGTATTTCATAAAGGCCGAATAAGGGACCATTTCCCCTTCTTCGTTTTTCACGAAATATTCATCCAGGTCGGAAATAAATCTGCGGTATTCGGGCGCAGCCTGGGTATACACTTTGAAAAAGCGCCCAAACCGGATGAAACCCTGCTCGTAGGTACTACCGATCAGGATGTTCAGGTTTTCCATGGCGTCCCCCATGGATACTCCTTTTTGCATCGCGGCCTGGTTATCAAATTCCAGTTCGTACTGCGGATAATTGGCCGCATAGAAAGTGAATAAACCCGTCAGCTCCTTCCGTTCCCGCAGTGCGTTGAGGAAGTCCTGGTTGATCTGGTCAAATTCGTGGTAATCCGTAGCGTCGGTTTTATCCAGCATCCGGAGAGAGAAACCGGCCGATGATCCGAATCCCGGTACGGCCGGTGGTTCGAAATATTCGATGATGGCCCCCAGGTTACGAGTCTCTTCTTCGAGCTCTTCGATGATCTCCAGTACATCCTTATCGCGTTCTGACCAGGGCTTGAGGTTGATCAGACAGGTACCGGCATTGGAACCGCGTCCTTCGGTCATGATCTCGTACCCCGCCAGCGAGGTAACGGACTCTACATCTTCCACTTCTTCCGCAATTTTTTGCAGTTTCCGGGCTACATCATTGGTCTGTTCCAGGGTGGAACCGGGAGGCGTCTGAATGATCGCGTAAATGGTACCCTGGTCTTCACTGGGTACAAAACCGGCCGGCAGGATCTTGTTGGTATAAACTACCCCGAAGATGAACAGGGCCAGTACCCCAAAAGTGAACAGGCGACGGGCCACGATCTTATTGAGGATCTTTACGTACCCTCCGGTAAGTTTTTCAAACAGGCGGTTGAAGCTGTCGATAAAGCGGTCGAACCAGGACTTCTTGCGCTTGCCGTGGTGGTTTTTGAGGAACATGGCACAAAGTACCGGAGTCAGGGTCAATGCTATTACCCCCGAGATCACGATCGAACTCGCCATGGTAATCGAGAACTGCCGATAAAATACCCCGACCGGTCCGGTCATAAAGGCAATGGGTACAAAAACGGAAGTCATCACCAGCGTAATGGCGATGATGGCCCCACTCAATTCACCCATAGCCGACTGGGTCGCTTTGTAGGGCGTGATGTGCGGATCTTCTTCCATCTTGGCGTATACGGCCTCCACCACCACAATGGCGTTGTCCACCACGATACCGATGGCCAGTACCAGGGCAAACAGGGTGATCAGGTTGATCGACATCCCGAACATCTGGATGAAGAAAAAGGCCCCGACCAGCGATACCGGCACGGCCAGGATCGGGATAAGGGTGGCCCGCCAGTCGCCCAAAAAGAGGAATACCACCAGCGCCACCAGGATAAAGGCATCCCGGATGGTGTGGGTTACCTGCTCGATGGACGCATCCAGGAATTTCGATACATCGTAACTGTACTGGTAGGAGATCCCGGTGGGGAAATCCCGTTCCAGTTCCTTCATTTTTTCCTTAACGGCTTCGATTACCCGGCTACCGTTACTCCCCAAGGTCTGTTTAAGTACAATGGAGGAAGAAGGTTGCCCGTCCAGGTTGGAGTAAATGTCAAAGAACTCACTCCCTAATTCAATTTCCGCAATGGAACCGAGTTTGACCTGTTGTCCTTCCTCGGTACTTTTCATAATGATCTCCTTGTACTGCTCAGCTGTATTGTACCGACCTGCGTAGTTCAGTACGAATTCTTTGGACTGGGCGGTGATACCCGAGCTCTGCCCCAGTCGCCCCGGGCGACCGATAAAGCTCTGTTCTTCCAGGGCTTCCATCACCTCTTCCGCCGAGATCTTATAGGCACGCATCCGGTCCGGTTTGAGCCAGATCCGCATGGCGTACTTACGCGCCCCCAGGATATCGGCCCGGGCGATACCGTTAATCCGTTGGAGTTCCGGGACGATCTTGGTATAAGCGTAGTTGTAGAGGAACTTTTCGTCAACACTGCCGCCCTCCTCGCCGGCCAGGTTGACGTACAATAACATACTGGGCTGGATGGGGGTAACCTGTACCCCTTCCCGCTGCACCAGTGGCGGTAAATTCGGCATGACCTGGTCCACCCGGGTCTTAACCTGTACCATAGCCTCGTTCGGATCGGTACCGGGTTCGAAGATGATCCGAATGGTCCCTTCCCCGGCACTGGTTGCATCCGAAGCGATGTAACGCATGCCCGGCACGCCGTTAATGGCGGTTTCCAGGGGGATGATGGTCGATTTGATCAATACATCCGCACTGGAGCCGGGATAGGCCACAAATATGTTGACCGTAGTGGGAGCAATGGAGGGAAACTGAGAGATGGGCAACTGGTAAAGCGCCAGTAAACCCACAAAGACCGTAGCTATCGACATTACAATAGCCAATACCGGTCTCTTTAATATATTCTGAAACATAATAAAAATCCTTTTGGTGATTGACTATTCTGCGTGGAGTTTCAATTCATTGAAGACCTCGATGGGATCCCGGTATTCGAACTCGATCTTGTCGCCGTTCTTTACCTGCCTCAGTCCTTCGATGAGGAACTTATCGTCCAGGCTCAGCCCTTCCGATACGACATAGACGTTATCCAGTTCAGTGGCAATCTTGATTTCTCTGGAAGTAACCTTACCGGCATCATCAACGACAAATACATAGCGTTTCTCCAGCACTTCGTAAGTCGCTTTCTGGGGAATGAATACTGCATTCTGCAGTTCATTGGGCCACAGAATATTACCGGTTTGTCCGTGCCGCAGCAACCGTTGTGGGTTTTGGAAAGTAGCCCGGAAAGGCAGCGTACCGGTAGTGTTATCAAAGACCGCTTCGACGGCGGTTATCTTCCCTTTGTGATCAAAGATTTGCTTGTTAGCCAGTTGCAGTTCCAAAGCAGAGGCTTCGGACGGATGCTGAATATAATCCAGATAAACCGCTTCGGGTACGTTGAAGTAGACCCACATGTCGCTGTTATCGGTGAGCGTGGTCAACTCCTCCCCTTCTTCGAGCAGTGATCCCAGCCGGATCTCTTCGAATCTACCGATCGTTCCGTTGAAGGGTGCCCGTATCTTGGTGAACTGGAGGTGCGCTTCCATGAGGTTGAGCTCCGCCTTGGCGTTATCCAGATGCGCTTCGGCCTTGTGCATTTCCGCTTCCGCGAGCATCAGCTCATTTTTGGATACGATGTTGCTGTCCACCAGCGCCTTCAGGTTCTGCACCTCGATACCGGTCTTTTCCTTCTCAGCCTCCGCCTGGAGCACTTCGGCCCGGGCTTTTTGAATTTCCGCCAGATAAATGGTCGGCTGGATCTCAAACAGGAGCTGTCCTTTTTTTACGACCTGCCCTTCGTCGACAAGTATTTTTTCGAGATATCCTTCTTCCAGCGTTTTCAGCTGGATATGTTGGTGTGCTTTGATCTGACAGACAAATTCGTCGTAGTAGAGCGTATCTTTTTTGATGGGACTACTGATCTCCAGAACCCCGGTATGATGTTCCCCGCCGTGGGATTCATTTTCCGAACCGTGGCGAGATTCACCTTCAGGTGATACTGATCCGTTATCATGCTGACAACTTGCACAAAAAACTAAAACAATCAGGCACAGTACTGTGTGATGAAATTTCATGCTATTATAAATTGATAAGAGTTCATACGAATTGCACACAACCTTCGGGAGGTTATGCTTGAAATAAGTACAATGGATATGGAACTGCTTTAAGGTTTCTGACTGCTGACGAACTCAGGGTCCCAGATCTATTCCGCCCCATTGATTACCGGACAGACGCTTGCAAGTTTTATGCGGGCCGGTAAAGGGGGGGATCGGGATGTAAAAGCCGGTGGTAAGGAGGTTAGGGGAAGGTATTTCCGACTTAAAGTGGTTTTTGATCTTCCAACCACTTTACGTCAGTATAAATAGTACGCTGTAAATTCAGAACGGAAGTATCTTCCTCGGGTCGGCCCCGGTATAAACTAGTACGGGCGAAAGAGGAAAAACCCGGAAATCAATTTACAAAGCAACAGCAGTCCGGCATTAAAAATTTAAAACAGTTCCTAAATTGGCGAATACCAAATGGCTCACAGCAGGCATTTAATCTGTATTAAAAGCCAACGGCTAAGCCCTTGCTATGGTCATGCTCAATTGCAAAAGCCGGGTTCGGCTTTTCTATAAGAAGTGCAGGAAAGATTTCCAGGAAAGGTAGAGGATGAATAGTTTGATCTTTCTCTTCGGAGGGAAGAAAAAGGCTCTGGTTGTTTTATTGGGAACCAGTACTGGAGATGGCGGTTGGGATACTTCCCGGTCTAGATAATGGTGATCATTATCGTTTTCATCCAATTCTATCTCAACGTACTCCAGGATATTATGAGATGATGTCAGATCGGAGGCGAGGAGCCTGTAGCTTGCCCCCTGGTGCGCCTCCAGCGCCTGGATGCCGGCCGCGACAGGAATACCCTGGGGGGCGCCCTGTTCAGCGAAGCTCCCAAAGGAGATCAGCAGGAGGTAGGGTATTACCACCCACTTCATAAACTCCGTACCGATAATTTGCTTATTAATTTCTGACATCGTTCATAATGAAGGCGCAAATCTAGTTCAAAATATTATTAATTACAACTTTTCTATCTGGGCCGGATCGGATTATAATTGTACCGGACATTCCATTCGGTTCCGTAACGGTATACGAAATTTCTGCATTATGGATGCACTTCCTCCGGGCTTTGGCGCTGTTTAATCGCTTGATCCGGTAAACCGCCCCCACCCCCGGAATCTGTTGAAAATCAGATTGGTGTTTGGAAGGCAACGCAGCATTCAACAGCGGTAGATGCTCCGTTCGTGAATGTAGTTTTCGCACAATGGCCTTCGGGCCATCACCATCGTCTCCCCGTTTGGTCGTCCTTTGCGCGGAATTGATCTACGCAATTGGATTTTTCAGGGAACTTTAAATGCATTCTCCGGCATTTTGTGCATCTTTTGGGCACTTTCGCCCCTATCTGCAAGCAGGCATTCGCCTGGAAAAGGGCAATGATGGCCCATTTTAGGATCCCAGTACCATTCGTTTCTGCCGCAACATCAACTGTATTCTGCAAACGGAATGGATTAAGAAAAAATTGAAGCGGGACATTTTGCCGTTCCGGCCGGTTCGGATCGTGCCCAAAGGCGCCCGTACCAACGGCCGGAAGTTTTAAATCCTTTGTAAAATTTTATTAAATGAATGCGAAAATCGTTCTTGGCCTGCTCTTGCTGGCCGTATTTGCCTGCCAGACTCCCGAAAAAGAGACGACCACCGAATTTACCATTGAAAATGAAAAGTTTGAACTGGATAACGGGCTCGATGTGATCCTGCACGTCGACCGCTCGGATCCCGTAGTGGCGGTTGCGCTGACGGCCCACGTCGGCTCGGCCCGCGAAGTGACCGGCCGCACCGGATTTGCCCACCTCTTTGAGCACCTGTTGTTTCTCGAATCGGAAAACCTGGGCAAAGGCGGACTCGACAAGATGAGCGCCCGCATCGGCGGTTCCGGTGCCAACGGTTCCACTTCCCGCGACCGGACCAACTACTTCCAGACGGTGCCCAAAGACGCCCTGGAGAAAATGATCTGGGCGGAAGCCGATAAACTGGGATGGTTCATCAATACTGTTACCGAGCACGTACTGGCCAAGGAGAAACAGGTGGTCAAAAATGAAAAGCGGCAAAGTTATGACAACCGCCCCTACGGACATACCAGCTATGTGATCGATAAAAACCTTTACCCGGAAGATCACCCCTACAACTGGCAGGTGATCGGTTCCCTGGATGATCTGCAGAGAGCCACCCTCGATGATGTGAAACAGTTTTTCAACCGCTGGTATGTGCCCAACAATACCACGCTCGTCATCTCCGGAGATTTTGACGTAGAGCAGGCCAAAAGCTGGGTGAAAAAATACTTCGATGAAATACCCCGCGGCGAAGCGGTCGAACCGCTGCCCAAACGCCCCGGCCGGATAGACGAAATGGTCAAACTCTACCACGAGGACAATTTTGCCCGCCTTCCCGAACTCACCCTGGCCTGGCCAACTGTGGAGATGTACCATCCGGACTCCTATCCGCTTACCGTGCTGACGCGCTATCTGTCCGACGGCAAAAAGGCGCCCTTTTACCAGGTACTGGTGGAGGAGCAACAACTGACCTCCGATGTGAGCATGTACAACCGGGAATCCGAACTGGCCGGCCAAACCCACCTCAGTGTACGGGCTTTCGCTGATACCGATCTCGATACCGTAATGGCCGCCATCGAAACGGCTTTCGCCAAATTTGAAGCCGAAGGGATCTCCGAAAGTGATCTGGATCGAATCAAAGCCGGACAGGAAACCCGTTTCTACAACGGCCTGTCCAGCGTGCTGGGAAAGGGATTCCAACTGGCCCAGTACAATATTTTCACCGATGATCCGGGTTTTATCGAGGACGATATTGAAAGTATCCTCGCGGTGAGCACCGAAGATGTCATGCGGGTATACGAGCAGTACATCAAAGGCAAGAACTTCGTGGCCACCAGTTTTGTCCCCAAAGGCAAACTGGAGCTGGCACTCGAAGGCTCCAGCCAGGCGGAAGTGGTGGAAGAAGAGATCATCATCGGAGCGGAGGAAACGTTCGACCCCTCCATTGCAGCTACCTACGAACCGACCCCTTCCACCTTCGACCGCAGCCAGGAACCGCCCTACGGCGACAGCCCCGAAGTGAGCACGCCTGAAGTATGGGAGGAAGAACTCAAAAACGGGCTGGAAGTTTACGGCATTGAGAATAACGAGGTCCCACTGGTCCAGTTCACCCTGGTGATCGACGGCGGACAACTACTGGAAAGCTTCGACAAACTGGGCGTAGCCAACCTGCTGGCCAATATGATGACCAAGGGTACCCAAAATAAAACACCCCTAGAACTGGAAGAGGCGATCGAGCAACTCGGCGCGTCCATCAATGTATCGGCCGAAAAAGAGAACATTACCATCCGGGGCAACACCCTGGCGAAAAACTACCGGCAGACGATCGATCTGCTGGAAGAGATCCTGCTCGAACCGCGCTGGGATGAGTCCGAATTCACGCTCGCCGTGCAGCAGGTGACCAGCCAGTTGCAGCAACAGCAGGCGAATCCCAACGCTATTGCCGCGATTGCCTACGATCGCCTGATCTACGGCAATGACAACGTCCGAGCCAAAAATATTCTCGGTACGATGGGCACGGTGCACGCCATTACCATAGCGGACCTTCGTCAATACTACGAGCAGTACCTCTCCCCTTCCGTTGCGCGCATGCACATTGTCGGAGATATCAGCCAGGCGGATGCCATCCGTTCGTTGCAGGACCTGGCCGACAAATGGGCGGCCAAACCGGTCGCTATTCCGGACGCGGAAATTCCCGATCAGCCGGAAGCATCCCAGGTCTATTTTTACGATGTACCGGACGCCAAACAGTCCGTACTGCGAGTGGGTTATCCCGCCCTGGCCGCTACCGATTCCAGTTACTACGAAGCAACCGTGATGAACTACATTCTGGGTGGTGGCGGTTTTGCTTCCCAGCTTACCCAGCAACTCCGCGAGGGCAAAGGTTATACCTACGGCATCCGGTCGGGATTCAGCGGTACGGATGCGGTCGGCCCCTTCACCATTTCCAGTGGCGTGCGCAGTAATGTTACGCTGGAATCCCTCGAACTGATCAAGGAGATCCTGGAGAACTACGGGACCGGCTATACCGAAAAGGACCTCGAAACGACCAAAGGCTTCCTGATCAAAAGTAACGCCCGTGCCTTCGAGACCGCCCGGGCCAAACTGGGCATGCTGGAAGATATCAGCGCCTACGATTGGGAATACGATTATGTAAAGAACCGGGAAAGCATTGTCAGAAACATGACGACCGACCGCATCCGCACGCTGGTGCAGGAATACCTCGATCCGGATAAAATGATCTGGCTGGTGGTCGGCGATGCCAATACCCAACTGGATCGCCTGCAGGCGCTGGGCTTCGGTGATCCGGTGCTGATCAATAATACGGTGCCTTTGGAGTGAGGGTAATTTGATCGGTTGTAGATTGCTAAGCCAAAGGATTGCCAAGCTAAAGGATTGCCAAGCTCCTAGAGATTGGTAAGCCCTGATAGCCAAAAAGATTGCGCTGCTCCATAGAGATCGGTAAGCCCTGATCAGCCAAAGGATTGCCAAGCTCCTAGAGATTGGTAAGCCCTGATCAGCCAAAAAGATTGCGCTGCTCCATAGAGATCGGTAAGCCCTGATAAGCCAAAAAGATTGCCAAGCTCCATAGAGATTGGTAAGCCCTCATCAGCCAAAGGATTGCCAAACTCCATAGAGATTGGTAAGCCCTCATCAGCCAAAGGATTGCCAAGCTCCATAGAGATTGGTAAGCCCTCATCAGCCAAAGGATTGCCAAGCTCCATAGAGATTGGTAAGCCCTCATCAGCCAAAGGATTGCCAAGCTCCTAGCGATTGGTAAGCCCTGATCAGCCAAAGGATTGCCAAGCTCCTAGCGATTGGTAAGCCCTGATCAGCCAAAGGATTGCCAAGCTCCATAGAGATTGGTAAGCCCTCATCAGCCAAAGGATTGCCAAGCTCCATAGAGATTGGTAAGCCCTCATCAGCCAAAGGATTGCCAAGCTCCATAGAGATTGGTAAGCCCTGATCAGCCA